>NZ_JAIQCI010000077.1 GCF_022378335.1 Croceicoccus hydrothermalis | reverse complement strand
TTGCGCATGTCCGTGTGGCCCATCGCGATCCAGACTCTCGCGCCCGATGGGATCATCGCAGCGCCTTCAATGTCGCCGAAACCAGCGTAGCCGATGCAGACGACGAAATACGCACGCAGCAACCTTCGCCCAGTTCGACCGTGATCGCGGCGCACGGATCATGATCGGCAGGCTGCTCATCATCGGCGAGCACGGCCTGCGCAAATGTTACCTTTGGTACCGGCAACGACGCTGCTTCCGCCTGTTCCTGCAACTTGCGCCGCCAAGTGTAGATCAGGCTGGTCGAAACGTCGCGCCGCCGGGATACGTCAGCAACGCAGGCACCCGGCGCAAAGGCCTCGGCGAGGATATCAAGCCGCTCCTCCTCGCTCCAACGCCGCCGACGCTCCGGCCCCGCCATCACCGTGATCTGACCCATGCTCCGCTCCTAAGCTCGCTCATACGAGCGCCCTTAAGACCGGTCGTTCACCCGCCGGACAAGGCGGGGCTCACCGGATGGGTAC
>NZ_JAIQCI010000076.1 GCF_022378335.1 Croceicoccus hydrothermalis | reverse complement strand
TCTCGGCGCAAACGCGGACCAAAAGGACGCTTTTGCCGCTGCCGTCCCCGGGTTCTGGATGGATCGAAAATAACAAAAGGGGCGCCCTTGTCATGAGCGCCCCTTCCGCGATGATCAGTCTCCCGATTCAAGGAAGTCAGCCCATAGCTCGGCGAGAATACAAGCGCCGTCATTGTAAACGAGCTCGCGATCCAGACCGCCATACGCGAGGCCAGCTTTAGAGGCTTGGCGAGGACAAATAATGAGGTGCAGATGCGGATCGTTAGAACATGATACCCGTCCAGGCGCATGCTGTATCAATAGCGTTGCAACGCCTCTCTCATCGGCCAGCATCTTCGCAAAGGCACGCCCTGTTTCCCAAGCGTGATGCATGCGACACGCATCCGGTGTCGGGATGGTCAGATAGACAAGAATGTTGGAGTTGACCTGCATTGCATCGCATCCTTCGAGGAAAGAAAGAGGCGTGGCAAACTGGTCCTCGGCGCCTTGGGGCAGAATGACATCCGCCCTTTCCGCCGTGATGGCATCGGGATCGGATTGAGGCGGCGGGACCGGCTGCAATTTTCGTCTGCCGAACTCTACTGCGCTATTGGTTCGATCCTTGAACGTCGAACGGAGCACGCCGAAGGTAAGCGCGCCCGCTTTCAGCAAGTAGAGCCAGCTTTCAGGTCGATCGGGATCGGTAACGGACAACGACGTCGGCGTCGCTTGAGACTGTTTCGCCATCAGATCAGCCCCCGC
>NZ_JAIQCI010000075.1 GCF_022378335.1 Croceicoccus hydrothermalis | reverse complement strand
CGGCGCCAGTCCTTGAGCTTGCCGAACATGTTCTCGACCTTGTGACGCTGACGGTAGAGGGCGGTGTCGTGCGGGATGGGCGCTTTACGGTTGGTCTTTGAGGGGATGCAGGGGGTGATGCCGCGCTGCACCAACGCGGCGCGGAACCAGTCGGCATCATAACCCCGATCGGCAAGCAGTGCCTTGGCCTTGGGGAATGCATCGATCATCAGCGCGGCGCCCTTGTAATCGCTCATCTGCCCTTCGCTGAGCAGCATGATCAGCGGACGACCCTTCCCATCGCAGACGGCGTGAAGCTTGGAGTTCAGGCCGCCTCTGGTGCGCCCGATACGTCTGGGTAGAGCCCCTTTTTTAGCAGGCTTGCTGCCGTCCGGTGCGCCTTGAGATGGGTAGCATCGATCATGAGCTGATCGGGCTTGCCGCCCTTGGCGGCGAGCTCGGCGAAGATTCGATTGAACACGCCCAGGCGGCTCCAGCGGATGAAGCGGTTGTAGATCGTTTTGTGCGGGCCATAGCCGGCCGGCGCATCGCGCCAGCGCAGCCCGTTTCTGATCACGAAGATGATG
>NZ_JAIQCI010000074.1 GCF_022378335.1 Croceicoccus hydrothermalis | reverse complement strand
CGCAAACAGGCCGAACACATGGATGCACCCGACCGAAATCATCAGTGCAGAAAACCCTTGCGCAGCAGAGGCCGTCCACACATGGACCTACAACGGCCACATCATGGCACAGCTACGCTGATGCAGAGGCCGTCCACGACATCACGTCACATCACGTCAACGACGCTCAACTCGACCAGCATTACAGTCCGACGAAGTTGTCGAGACCTTTGTTCAATTTCGAACCGCATAGTCCGTCCTTCGACACCGTGGGCTAACCGGTTCCTATCCCTAGGAAGGTGGAAGAGCGGGAGGGGTCTGTAGAGTTCATTTGAATGCGGGGCGGCAGGCACCTTCCACGAGGCGAAAGGCAAACAGTGATCGATTCAAAATTATTGAGAGACGCACTTGGTAGTTTCGCCACTGGGGTGACCATCGTGACAACGAGCCACGATGGACGGAATATCGGGCTCACTGCGAACAGTTTCAATTCGGTGTCACTTGATCCGCCTCTGGTACTGTGGAGCCTTGCGAAAAAGTCCTCAAATATTGAGGCATTCATGAGTGTGGACGCTTTTGCTGTCCATATTCTCGGCGCCGACCAGGAATCGCTTTCGAACCGGTTCGCCACTCCTGGTATCGACAAGTTCGAGGGAATGAAATTTAAAAAGAGCGAAGGCGGAGTCCCGCTCCTGCAAGATTGTGCTGCGCGCTTCGAATGCCGGACGGCCTATCGATACGATGGCGGCGACCACATCATATTTGTCGGCGAAGTCCTGGATCTCGAGCAGTCGGAGAAGGAGCCTCTGTTGTTCCACCGGGGGAAATATGCGCGCAAGACGTTCCCCGGCGGCGGCGGCCAAAATCGGCGCGACCTCAACTATCTCATCGCGCGCGCTTATTTCATGCTCACCGACGATGTCCGGCTCGAGGCTAGTGGACTTGGCCTGTCACAGGTCGATCACTACGCGCTCTCGGTGCTGATGCAGGGGGGGGCGGCTACTGTCGAGGAGGTGAACTCCATATTGGAAGCGTCAGGCTGGCAATGGACGGAAGACGACATTCAAAGGCTGGTGACCGACGGGCATATTGAGCTGGCAAAGGATGCGCGCATCGCTCTGACAAAAGCCGGTCGCGAGACAATGATCGGGCTTTTCGCAAAGGCCAAGGCGATGGAGGCAGACGCTCAGAAAGCGTTCTCTGCCGAGCAACTCGATCGGTTGCGATCGCTGCTGTCGCAGCTTCTCGAGACGCTCGACCAGCACAGAGATAACCGTTCGGTCCAACATCTTGAAGTGATGAATGCGCTGCAGGCTGACCAAGACAACTAGCACTACTTTGGCAGAAGTATGATTTTTGCCCCCCCCCCGAGGCAAGGTGCGTGATTCATAGGGAGCCTGCTTTCGTGGAGGCTGGCGATGGTCGAGGACTGGCGGGCGGATCAGGAGCGTTGGCTCGCACCATATCTGGGAGGGCTGGGTAACGAGACAAGGCGACGGATGTGTCCGGCCTATATCGCCGGTCTGATTGGCCGGGTGATCGCAAGAGCATCCAGCCAATGGCGGCTCGCTTGGATTCCATCGCCTATGACCGGTTGCATCACTTCATCGGAGCAGGCCTTTGGGACAGCGCCCGCTGGAAGCGATCTGGACACCCGCAACAACTCTGACTTTGGCCGCGTGATTGGGCGGTTTGAGGTCCGTAGCGTGAGGAGTGCCATTTGATGACAG
>NZ_JAIQCI010000073.1 GCF_022378335.1 Croceicoccus hydrothermalis | reverse complement strand
TGAGCGGCAAAGCAACGCCGCTCGCCTGATGTCAGCCGCGAGCCCGACCGTGCTCCGCCTGCGACTTCTTCAACAGAATAGGGTGGTTTTAGGACATTGCGTTTCCGCCCCAGTTCCATTTAGCTGCCGACATGCCGGATAAGCGAGTTCGACGCCGTGTGGGCGACATCCTGAAAATCGATCTGGGAGGCGGAACACACTCCTACGGGCAAGTCGCCGACGAGCCGCTCATTGTTTTCTTCAATGGCGCGTTCACTGAAGCGCTGCCGCCAGGACAGGCAATCCAACTGCCAGTGCTGTTTCGTCTTTGGGTCCATAACGACGCAGTGAAAAAAGGTATTTGGGAGGTCGTCGGCAATTTGCCGCTGGCTCCGGCAGACGCTGTCGAGCCGTATTTCTTTAGACAGGATGCAATTACCGGGGCGCTGTCGCTTTACCATAGCAGCTTCGCAAACACGGGGTGGGAGCATCCCGCTTCAGCGACAGATTGCGATGGACTTGAATGCGCTGCAGTCTGGGACGCAGAGCAAGTCGAAGACCGTCTCCGGGACCATTATGCCGGGCGGCCCAACAAGTGGTTTGAGAGCCTTCGCATGGACAAGAGAGCGCTTTCGTAGGAATTCTTCACCGTTGCTCAAATGTCCGCAATTAGGGTCGTATTCGGCTCGTCGGGTTTCGGTCGGATTTTTTGCGAAAGCAGCCTGTCCGCTCGCGGGTTCGTCCGTCAGGGTATCGAGCGTCCGAATTTGGGGTGGTTTTACGAATGTCGGCTTTCGCGCCCAGATTGAAGAAGCAGCCGTTACTACGATGATGCGTGGTACGCCGAGAGCCGACTGCCCGTTATGGGCGGCTTGAAGTTCTTTTAGGAGACACACTCCAACTACCCCGCGCTTTTCGGTCCGATTGGTTGCTATACATTCCCGAAGTTACGCTCTAATCAGCTGCGCGACGGTGCCTCACATATTTGGGGTGAAAAGGGAAGCCGGTGAAAATCCGGCACTGTACCCGCAACTGTAAGCGGATAGCTTTGCTTCGGCCACTGAACGAAAGTTTGGGAAGGCCGTGCGACAAAAGCATCGACCCGCAAGTCAGGAGACCTGCCGTCACCGTCGTCCATGTGCTCGACCGGGACCAGTCGAACATATCGGAAATCCGTAGAGACGACATGTGTCTTCAACAGCGCCCTTCATAGCGAAAGGCGTGCAAGGAGTATGTGCGTCATGCGACGTTCCGTCTTGATCGGCCTGTCGATCCTCGTCACCGGCCTGTGCGCTGTTTTGGTCTGGCAGGCATTGAAACCCGAACGAACACTGGTCGGTATCGTGTCTGCGCGCAATTCCGCCGCGGCGGCGAGCGCCGCAGCCCGTTTTACCGACACCTATCCCGATGACCGCGTGATATTGCGTACGCCCGAACAGATCCGGACGATGTCGGATGCCAGTCTGGAAGCGACGCTCAGAGAGGCGGACGCGGTGCTGATCGCCGGAGTTTTTGGCGAAGATGCAATGCGTGTGGCGCGGTTGGCGAGTGAACTGCCAGAGGGACGCCCCATTGCAGCGATCAGCGTTGCCAGCACCCTGTCCCAACTGATGCTGAACCGCATGGCGCGGATCGATGGTGAAGAGGCCTCCACCCGGTTCCGGGATCGCGTCGAAGCCTATTGGCAAGGACGCGGAACTGAGAATCTGGCCAATCTCTTCGCCTATGTTCTGTCCGATGACAGCGCACGCGACGCGATCGCGGTACCCCAGCCGATCGCGCCGATCCGTTTCGGTAAGCGAAAAGGTGTCAACGACGCGCCACTCATGGCAATCATCGACTATGAAACCGGGGACCAGATCGGCAATCGCGATCTGCATACGGCATTGTGCGAGGCGGCTTTCGCGAGGCAACTGGCCTGCCAATCAATCTATGCGGATTGGGGTGCGCCGACAGCTGAAGCGATCGAACAATTGCATTCGCGCAAACCCGCTGCGGTTATCTCTCTTGCGGATTTCGCGCTTGGCGGACCGGATCGCGAACGGGCGAATGAAGCGCTCGCACAACTGGATGTACCGGTGGTCAAAGGCATTAGGCTCGACGACATGACCGAAGAAGAGTGGCGCGCGAGTGGCGAGGGGCTTCCGACGGACAGTGTCTATTACCGCGTTGCCATGCCCGAGCTTTCGGGCGCGAGTCAGCCGGTTGTGCTGGCCGCCGCCACCCCGCCGCGCATTGACCAGATTTCGGGTATCGAGATCAGCGTGACCGAACCGATTGTGGAGGAGGTCAATAACCTGGCAGCACGGCTGGCCAACTGGGCGCAGCTCCGCACGAAGCCGAATGCCGAAAAACGCGTGGCGATCATCTATTACAACCATCCGCCGGGCCGCCATAATATCGGTGCTGACAATCTGGATGTTCCCGCCTCTTTGTTGGCGATGTTACGGCGCATGAAAGCGGACGGGTATCAGACCGGACCTCTGCCGGCTTCATCGGATGCATTGATGGACATGATGCAGGCACGGGGCGTCAATTTGCCAGGCGATCCCGATGCGTTGCGAGCGATGAACGAGAACTCGCCGCTACATTTGTCGATAGAGAAATATCGCGGTTTTTTCCGTACGCTTCCCGATGTCGTGCGGGAAGAAATGACCGGCGGACCGTTGGCCGCTCTCCAGGCGCGGGTGCGGATTGCGCTCGAGCGGCACGATCCCGAAGCGGCGCTGGCAGATGTGGATCAGGTGTTGCGAGATCTGGAATTCGTGATCGAAGGCACGCCCGGCGAACGTGGCGCAAAAGCGCGTGGAATCGTTGCCCGATTGCACGATGCTTTCGGCCGCTATATCGGCAAAGGCGCCGACGGTGCAGGGAATAGCCAATCCGTATCCGCGCTTATCGAGAAGCTTCGCGCGCTCAAAATCGAAGGGGTCGAGGGTTGGGGGGCATCGCCGGGCAAGGTCATGACCGTGGATGGCCGGTTTGTCTTCCCCGGCATTCGCTTCGGCAATGTCTTTATCGGTCCGCAACCGCCACGCGGTTGGGAGACCAATGAGGAACTGCTGCACGCGAACCGCAGCGTCCCGCCTCCGCACCAGTATCTCGCCTTCTATCACGCGCTGCGAACTCAGTTCGGCCCGGACGCGCTTGTGCATCTTGGCCGCCATTCAACGTATGAATTTCTGCCTGGCCCGCGAACAGGGCTTTCGTACACAGCCTATTCCCGGCTGATCGCCGGCGACGTGCCAGGTATATACCCTTATATCGTGGACGGTGTCGGTGAAGGGTTGCAGGCGAAACGCCGCGGGCTGGCGGTTATGGTCGATCATCTGACGCCTGCCCTCGCGACAACGCCGATCTATGACGACCTTCTGGGCCTGCGGCAGCTTGTAGAAAGCTACGAAGGCGCGGACCCTTCGCGAAGCGGTGATGCGGCGCGGTCCCGCGCGCTCGACCGAATCCGCGATACGGTCCTTTCGCTCGGCATGGACAGAGCTATCGTTGCCGAAATCCGGCATGAACGCGGCGGCGGGAATGTCGTGTTCGATGAGCTGGATCCGGAACTTCTCGTGCACGAAACCGGCCATTTGCTGACCGAGATGCAGGAGGATTTCATGCCGATGGGCTTGCATGTCTTCGGCACGGATTGGAGCGATCAGGCAATCGCGACGATGGTAAAGTCCATGGACAAGCCTCTGGCAGAGGCAGCCTTGCGCGCGTCGCCCGCGAGCGAAATGGCGGCATTCATGGCTGCGCTGGACGGCAGGTTCGTGAAACCGGGCATTGGCAATGATCCGCTACGTTCTCCCGGTGTCCTTCCGACCGGCCGCAATTTCTACGGCATCGATGCCAGCCTCGTTCCCGACCGCATAGCCTGGGACCTGGGTGTGACAATGGCAAAGGAACCGGCGGCGACCGACGGGGGCAGGGCGGTCGTGCTGTGGGCATCCGACACGGTTCGTGACGGGGGCGTAATGATCGCGCTGGGCCTGTCGCTGCTTCACATACACCCCGAATGGAACAGCAGGGGAATCCTGACCGGCCTGAAACGTATGCCCGTAAGCGGGCAAGCGCCGCGCGAAGATGTGACCTTTGTCGCGTCGGGTCTGTTCCGTGACCTTTATGGCGAACAGTTGAAATGGCTTGATAAGGCAGCGTTGATCGCGCTCGACGGTGCCTCGTTGACAATCCGTAAGCTTTATCCCGACCTTTCCGAACCGCTCGATCTTGCACTCGCCCCGCTTGGCGAACTACGCGATCCGGGAGACGAAAGCCTTGCCGACAACCGCCTCGCCGCTGCGTGGGTCCGGCAGATGCAGGAAAACGTGACGCCAAAACCGGAAGATGGCCGCACGGCCTCGCTTCGCGTCTTCGCACCGGCTTCCGGGCAATATGGCGCGGGCATAAACCGTCTGGCCGAACGGTCCGGTGCGTGGTCCGACCGCGACGAACTGGCGCGCATCTATCGGGGCCGGGTAGGGCATGCTTATGGGGTCGATAAAGATGGCGAACCCGCTGCTGCGACCTTCCGCGTGCGACTGGCGAATATTGACCAGACCTTCCTTGGCCGCGCCAGCAATCTTTATGGCCTCGTCGATAACAATGATGCCTTCGATTATCTCGGCGGGTTGAACATGGCGGCGGAGGCAGCCAGCGGGTCCAAGCCCGACGCCTTCGTCGTCGACGTCAGCAATCCCGACCGGCCGGATATGGCGCCGCTTCAATCCGCGCTGCTGACCGAACTGCGCGCGCGGCAGCTTAATCCGGCGTGGATAGTATCGCTCATGCCGCATGGCTATGCAGGTGCGCGCACGATGAATTTTGCGTTCTTCGAAAATCTCTGGGGCTGGGAAGTTACCGATCCGGAGCTATTTCCCGATGCGGTCTGGGACGATGTCTACGACATTTACGTCAGGGATCGGCACAATATCGGCGTGGACGATTTCTTGAATGAAAATGACAATCTGCCAATCAAGGCGAACATGCTGGCCGTCATGCTCGTCGCGGCCCAAAAGGGATATTGGAAGGCTGACGACGACATTGTCGAAGACCTTGCCGGGCAATTCGTCGCGGCGGTAAACGAGGTAGGTTTGCCGGGCAGCGGTCATACAAGTTCCGATCATCCAATGCTGGACTGGATCGGCAACAAGCTGTCGCCGGAGCAAGAAGAAGCGCTGCAAGACGCCCGAACCGCAGCGCGTGGCACACCATCCGATGTATCCGCGTCGCAAGGCGAAGCTTCCATGCGCGAAGTGCGCCCCGTTGATGAGGCACCGGTCATGGAGACGGTCGGGCGCATGCTCGCGATCGCCTTGGTGGCCTTTGTCGTCCTTCTTCTCATCATAGGCTTTATTCGCAGCAGGAGGTCTCGCACATGATTTTCGATCTCGGTGCCGTCTTGCACGTGGCTGTCGACCTCCTCCAGTGGCCGGTGATTGCGGCGCTCCTCCTGCTCGGCATTGCTTCGGTGCTGGACGCAGGCATGGCACTGGGCGAGAGGTTTGGCGGCATCGGCAAGATGCTGCCTCTTGGAGCTGGCGGGGTGAACAGGATCGCGTCACAGCGTATCGCGCGATCCGACCTTTTTGCGCGTGTGGGCCCTACACTTGGCCTGATGGGAACGCTCATTCCGCTCGGCCCGGGGATCGCCGCGCTGGGGCAGGGCGACTTCCTCACCCTGTCGGATGCGATCACGACCGCGTTCGACACCACCGTCATAGGGCTTGTCATCGGCTTGCTCGGCTATCTGATCGGCAGATTTCGCCGTTCCGCCTATGATGATGCGCTGACCTTGCTGGAAAACGGTACAACCGATGCGTGATTTTCGAAGCAAACGCTTTTCCGATGATGCCGATATTGGACTATCGCTTCCCAATCTGGCCGACCTTATGTTGGTATTCGCGACCGGCCTTATCGCCGCACTGGCCGCCGCCAGCGAAAGCGCGCAAACCCGTCGGGAAGTTGAAACGGTGGAAAGTGTGGAAACCCCTGCCGATTCGGCAGCGTCCGATGGGGCCGGTCTGGAAGCAGCGGGTCAGGTCTTTCGTGATCCCGAGACTGGGAAACTGTACATTGTCGAATGAAGAAAGAAAGCCCGATCGATCGCAAACCATTTTTTCAAATCGCCGCATGACCGGATTGGAAATCTCGGTTTCTGAAATTTTAACGTCCGTTGAGCCATCTCGGCAGAGCCCGAGCATCCTAACCTGCCTTTCGAACAAATTTATCACACTTCCGAACATTCGAATTTGAAGTGCGTTGCTGGCGCTTCACCTGCTCATGGCAACGTCAGCTATCAGGAAATCTAAGAGCGATAATCGATGTCTTAAACTGGGTCTATTCTGTTGAAAAAGTCCCGCTTGCGATTGGCGTGAAGTCCTGATTCAGTGTTCCGCAGGCAAGCGGAGATTGGGCTGATGAT
>NZ_JAIQCI010000008.1 GCF_022378335.1 Croceicoccus hydrothermalis | reverse complement strand
GGCATTGGCGTTGAGCCCGCCTGACGGCACAAGCATCGGCGACGGTGACGATTTCGGGATCGGCACGCAGCACGGCGTTGGTCGGCAGACCAAATACGTAATCGACGCCGGTCGCCTCACACAACGTCATGACCTCGGGCCGCCCATAGTGCCCGTCGCCGCGGATGGTGATGTGGGTATCGGGCCAGTGCCGCCGAAGATGGCGCACCAGGCGCCGAATGTGTCCGGCAGCCTCGGCGCCCGACGGTGTCTTGCCGGCGCGCAGCAGCATTGCCACCGGCCGACCGGTGGCGGTGTCGTAGACATGAATCGGCAGGAAGCAGCGCTCCCAGTGATGACCGTTCCAGAACGAGAGTTGCTGATAGCCGTGCACGACATCACAGGTGTCATCGATATCCAGCGTCACCGCCGCCGGCGCGGCGGGATAGCTGGCGCAGTAGATGTCGATCATCGCGGCCATCATCCTGGCCAACTCGCGCGTAGTCGGCGCATTTTCCCACCGGCTCATGGTCGGTTGGCTCGCAAGCCCCACGCC
>NZ_JAIQCI010000072.1 GCF_022378335.1 Croceicoccus hydrothermalis | reverse complement strand
GACACCTGCGATATATCGTTGAACTGCCTTATTTTCGGACAGGGCGAGGTGAGCGAGAAGTTTATCCGCAAGTTGGAAGGCTGGGCGGCGCGCCGGGTCGGACAGTTGGCGATGCTTCCCGACGATCATCCCTACAAGGCGGAGGCGCCGCTGATCGAGGCGGACGATTTCCCTTATTTTTTCCGGCCCGATTACGATCAGTGGAACCAGTGGAAGATCGACCATCAAACGAATGACGACCATTTGTTTGTCCATCGCGGAGAAGCGGCACCCGACGTTCCGCGCGGCGAAGGAGGCTATCGGCGGGTGTTTTTCGACGACTTCGACAAGAAATATACCGTCACCAATTCGAAAATGGACAAGCCGGGCGGCGCACTGTGGCATGGGCCGGGCTGGAACCCGGCGGTGGGCGGCGATCACGCGGGGAACAACCCCGAAATGCCGACGCCCACACAGCGGCCGGATATTTACGAATGGGACAAGGATCGCGGCTATCTGAAACTGCACAACGCCTTCGACAAGGATCGTGGCCGGTGGGCGTCGGCAGCGGTTTATACCGTCAGCGATGGCAATTACGGGCGGGGCTTCAAGGGCGGCTACGTCTTTCGCGCCCGGTTCAAATACGACGCCATTGACGATCCCGCCACGACCGGCGGAGAACTGTTCTGGGGGCTGTGGGGCTATTCGCGCAATGCCCGATACATGCATCACGAACATCGCATGGAACACGATTTCATCGAGCCGGACGCCAAGTCCCCGACATTTGCGAACCTTTGCTCCCATCATATGTGGGAGGCGCATTTTGGCAGTTATACGCCGAAACAGGTCGGCTCTCGCAAGATGGTCGGTTCGCGGATCGAGAAGGAACGAGGCTGGCCCATTGACCTGCAACCGTGGGACAATCAGTGGCGCACGCTGGAAATCCGTGTCGACCCCGACTATACCTATTGGTGTATCGACCCGACCGGCAATACCGACCCGATGGACCGCAGCGGCTTCATCGAAATTGCCCGTTGGCCGACGAACCAGTGCATGTTGGAAGAATGGTATTTTGTTCTCAACACCTGCATTCGTCGCAACACCGAGGCATGGGTTCCGGCAACCGAAACACAGCAGCTCGACGGCGAAGGCAATCGACTGTGGAATGACGGCGAAGGCGGACTGACCACCACCGACATGGGCGATGCCAACCGGGCGATGGAGCCGGCACGTTATCGGGCATGGTTCGATTGGGTCGAGATTTTGCAGCGCGACGCGGTGGTCTATCCTGAAACCGTTCCGTTCCCGTTTTCAGAGTGTCCCACGCTGTCCCGCGACGGCAATGTGGTCACATGTGATCCGAAGCTGACCGGCATTCAGAACATTGATTACTACTGGCATATCGATGGCTACCCGGAAACGGCGGTCCAGGGCACGACATTCACCCTGAGTCCCGAAGATACAGGCAGGGAACTTGCCTGCATGGTCGTAGCAGCAGGTGCAACCAATATCCCCCACGCCTGGACCAAACCAATGCAAGTGAGTTGAGCGTTGCATATACGATAAAACATCGGCTTTGATTTTACGAACCGCGCCAAAACCTTATGGGATTTGTCATACCAACGATTTATCTTGAAGTTTTTGGTGCGGTTCAATCAAAATTATTGATATT
>NZ_JAIQCI010000071.1 GCF_022378335.1 Croceicoccus hydrothermalis | reverse complement strand
CGGTGGCGCGTCGGGATTATAGAGGATCGCCCATTGGCCGCTCTTGGGAAGCGGGAACAGCGCGCCATCGAAGTCGGCGAACTCCTGAATCTTCTTGATGCGATCGGGGTAGCGGCTCGAATATTCGAGCGCGATCTGGCGCACGTCCACGGGGAAGCGCGCGCCCCACAGACGCCCTAGGAAGTTGGCCCACGCCTTCGGTCGGGTGGGCTCCTGGGTCATTCGTCGTCCAGCACGTCCAGAATGCGCTTGAGTTTTTGTTTCACCGGGTCGGACGCGCCATGATACTTGCGATAGAACGCCCGGTCGAAGTCGTCCGCGACCGGCGGCTCGGTGCGCTCCTCGTCTACCAGATATTCGCTCGTCACGCCCAGCACGCTGGCGATCCGCCCCAATTTTTCCGCAGAGGGGCGGGCTACCGGCTTGTTCTCGATCTCCCAAATGTAACTCTTGCTGCTGCCCGTCGCCGTGGCGAGCTGTTCCAGGGTCATGCCCTTTTTTTGGCGAAGATCGCGGACCTTTCGCCCCAATATCGATGACATATTCGCTCCCGATTGCGTCGGTTCGGTATGACGATAGTTTTCCTACTTGACAAGCGAACTCGCGCTAACCATACTTTCCGTATCGCTGTTCCGAACCTGGGACAGGCGGGATTGGAGATTAGAAATGGCGGGCAAGAAAGGCGGAAACTATCGAAGCGCGATCTCTGGGCGCTTCGTGACATCGAAACATGGGAAGGCAAGTCCGCGAACAACGGTTCGCGAGGCATCGGGCAAGAGCGGAAGCTCAGGCTCTCGGTATCGTAGCGCGATCAGCGGGCGCTACGTCACCACCAAGCATGGAAAGGCGAGTCCGAACACCACGGTTCGCGAGAAGTAAGCCAGGAAAGGATAAGACGATGGCGACGCGCTATGTGAACAAGTCGAGAAAGGACCGCGATGGCGACATCACGGCCTTGTGCAATGCCGGCGAAAGCTGGTCGCCGCGGCTCAAGGCCGATGCGATCAGCGATATCGAGGGTGGCTCGCACAGCTACCACGTGTCCTGGAGCGACGGGAAGGTTACGCAGATCAGGGTCGTCCAGGGATCGAACGGAAAATATCTCCGGACCGATCGCGATGACACGACCCGCAACAATCTCGATGACCTGCCCGATTGCTAAACACGGGCGGCCGTGCCTGGCCGGTCCCTAGGATCGCGCCAGCACGGTTGCCTGCGGGTATTTGTCGTTCTTTTCCTTGTAGAGGATCAGCACCGCCGAAAGGGCCGTGGCCTGCCAACCTGGCGGAAGCTGCGGCACCAGCTCCTCGATGACGCCGCGCGCGGTCGTTCGATCGGGCGAGATCGTGACCATGGTGTTGGCGAGGTCCGGATGCGGCTTGCGCGACCGGCCCGGTCCGGTGTCGAAGCGGAACGTGTAGGGCAGGGCGGCTTTTAGCTCGGAAACCACCTCCGCCGCGGTCTTGGTGCCAGCGAGGTCGGTTCCGATATCGTGGTCGATATTGATCGGAAAATCTTGGTCGAACGTGCCGGGCTTCGAGTTGTCGCGATTGCGGCCTGGATCGTTCGCCCCGAAGCCACTGCCATTCCATCGGGTTCCAGCCCCGGCAGTGTAATGCTTAATGAGCTGCGTCTCCAAGTCCATCGCGGTGAACACAAAGATGCGGATCGCCTTGAAGCGGACGCGCGCCGGATTGAGGTTCGCGCGATGCTGGGTCTTGGTCGAGTGGCGAGCGAGTCTGCGGAAAAGGCCCGCCTCGGCGTCGGTCTTGCCGATATAGACCAGCGCGTCGTCCAGGAAGAGTTGATAGACGCCTTGCGCCTCCGGAACGATCGCCAGTCCCTCTGGATCGAGCGGAGCCGACTCCATCTCGTCGAGGGCGCGAACGAGATGGTCGAGCAACGCGCCGGGTAGGTCGAACTCGAACTCCCGATATCCCGGCACTTCCGGACCGGTGGCTGTTTCCTTCGTCATCCAGCCACCGCCCTTAGCTCGTGCGAGACATCGCGCGCGATGACCTCCGCAAGCTGGACGGGAACGGCGTTGCCGAGCTGGCGCATCGACTCCGTCCACGATCCATGAAAGCGATAGTCGTCGGGAAAGGTCTGGATGCGCGCGCTCTCGCGCACGCTGAAATAGCGCACGCTGCCATCGGCGCGGCGCAACATGTTCTCGCCGCCAGGAACGCCGTGGACGCCCGCCTTCAAGGTCTTGGCGGGTTCGTCCAGCGGGCTGCCCGTGTGGCCGATATAGCTGCGCGCGCCCGCCTGGAACCGGTGATTGAGGCATAGCGCCGCCTGCTTGGGCGCGGTCTCGGGATCGGGCAGGTCGCCGATCGCGTCCCGGACCGTGCGCCAAGCTGCGGTTTCGGGTCGTTCGGTCATCTTCTTGGCGCGCGCCACGTGGCGGGGGTCGAGCACGCGGTCGCGCGAAGCGACCCGGTGGCGCTCCCAATACTCGCCCGATCGCACTTGCTCCCATAGCAGCGCCTCGATCGAATGCGTCTCGTCGGGAAAACTCCACTCAATACCCAAGTCGGCTCGGAAGCCAACGAACACCACGCGCTCGCGCCGTTGGGGAACGCCGTGGTTCGCCGCGTTCAGCACCCTATGAACGACATTGTAGCGAAGTCCGTCTCTCCCGCCCCTAGCGGTATGGTGTCGCTCAAGGCGCGCCATGTGATCGATCCAGGCCTCGCCGGGTAGGGGGATCAGCTCGGGATAGGTAAGCTGGTGAACGATATGGGCGAGATAAGTCGCGAAGCTCGCGCGGGTCAGCCCCTTCACGTTCTCGAACACGAACGCCTTGGGCCGCGTCTCGCGCACGACGCGAACCGCCTCGGGCCACATATCGCGCGTATCGGCGTGGGCGCGATGCTTGCCGCCTAGGGAGAATGGCTGACAGGGTGGTCCGCCGCTCACCAAGTCGATCTTGCCCTCGTGCCCGCAAAAATCGATCTCGCGAATGTCGCCCTCGATCGGGTCGGGCCAGCGGCCGATTCCGCCCGCCTTGGCGCGGCGGTTCTCGCGTATCGTGTCGCAGCACCAGCGGTCCCACTCGACGATACGCGCCGGATGGAATCCCGCCTTGCTGATGCCCATGCCCAAGCCGCCCGCACCGGCGAATAGCTCAATGGCGCGCATGTTAGGCATCGTCGTCCTCCAAAAAATCTCGCAATTTGTTCCTCAATTGTTATTCATGGCGACATTCACATTCCCAGACAACCATTTGTCGCCATCCCTCGCGATCGAGCGCCGCGCGGTTGCGCTCGTCGCGTTCGCGATTGCCCTCCAGTTTCGGTCCCCAAAAGTCCTGGCGCGACTTGGGCATTCGCGCCAGCTTGCATGATGAGTCCGGATGCCGGTGCCAGAAACAACCGTGCACGAAAACGACTTTTCGGCTGCCGCGGAACACAAGGTCCGGACTTCCGGGAAGTCGTCGATCGTGCAGGCGATAGCGATAGCCCATGCTGTGCACCAAGCGTCGCACGATCATCTCGGGCTTCGTGTCCTTGCCGCGAACCCGGCTCATGCGCTCCGATCGCGCCGCAGCGGTGAGGGTGTCCACCATCAACTCGCCATCTTCGTCCGATGCTCGCGCAACACCCGCTGCACGGTCGATCGCGAGACGCGGAACAGCGAGGCGAGCTGGGCAGGGGAGTCTTGCCCGTTCTCGACGCGCTCGATAATATCGGCGCGCTGCTGGGGAGAGAGGGCGCGTCTACGGCCGATATGCTTTCCGGCCTTCCGGGCGTGCGCCAGGCCGTTCATGGTCCGCTCGCGGATCATGGCACGCTCGAACTCGGCGAACGCGCCAAGGGTCTGCGTCATCAACCGGCCTGCGGGCGTGGTGGTATCGACCGCCTCGGTCAGCGATCGGAACCCGGCCTCGGCCGCCGTGATCGCCTCCAGCGTGAACAGGAGATCGCGGAGCGAGCGGGAAAGCCGGTCAAGCTTCCAGACGGTCAGAACGTCGCCGGGTTTCAACACCTCGATCGCCAGCGCCAGCTCGGGACGGTCGGATTTCGCGCCCGATGCCTCTTCTTGGTAGATGATCGAACAGCCCGCGTCGGTCAGCGCGCGGAGCTGCGGGTCCAGGTCCTGGGAGTCCCCTCGGGACACTCTGGCATAGCCGATTTGCACCCTATCTCTTTGACACGGGGTTGTGACACCCGCAACGGCGCGGAAAAGCGTGGTTGTGGATTAGGTGTCAGAACCGTTCGAGGCTGTTGAAATAAGCCAAAACCGGTCTGAAACTCCGAAATGATACTCTGCCTTTCCAACCATGGGAGAAGCACGATGATGGGGTCCACTTGCGCTGCTGGAAGAAGCGGCACCGGTTCGCGGATGATCGAGCCGATAGTTCCTGAACACCATCTCCTGCGCCGGGTAGATCGCCTTCTCGATCTGGCGGAACTTCGCGGCCATCTTGCCTCGCATTACAGCGCGCGTGGGCGGCCGTCGATCGATCCCGAGCTGCTGATCCGCATGGCGCTGATCGGTCGTATCTATGCCATCGGTTCGGAGCGCAGGCTGTGTGAGGAAGTGCGCTACAATATCGCCTATCGCTGGTTCTGCCGTCTGCCGATCGGAGCGCCGGTGCCGCACCATTCCACTTTCAGCAAGAACCGGCACGGCCGCTTTCGCGAGGTGGGCGTCTTCCGGGTGCTGTTCGAGGCCACAGTCCGCTGCTGCATGGCGGAGGGTCTGGTCGCAGCCAACGATGCTGCGATTGACGCCTCGTTCGTCGCGGCCGATGCGAGTTGGCAGCGCAAGATGCGCGATGGCGACCTTGCCGATCCGCATTCTCGGCCTGTGCGCGAGTGGCTTCAGGACGAGGCGGTGGCGGTCAAAACTGCGGGGCCGCGAAGGGAGGCCCCGGCGCAAATATCTCGCACAGATCCCGCCGCGGCATGGGCGGCGCGCGGTGGCAGGGCGAAGTTCGGGTATGCGTTCAACCTGCTGATCGACACACCCGTCGGGGTAGCGATCGAGGTCGAGGCGACGCCCGCCCGCTCGGCGACTGAAGTGGATGCGGGGCAGATCATGCTCACCCATGCCGCACAGAGGTTCGGATTTCGCCCGAAGCGCGTGGCGGCCGACACCGCCTATGGCGGCGCGCCGTTCCTCGCCTTCGTGATCGATCATGGCACGGTGCCGCATGTGCCCGTGTTGGAACGATCGGGCCAGAGCAAGGGCAAGTTTCTCCGTCATGCGTTCCAGTACAACAGTAACGGCGATCATTACATCTGCCCCGAAGGTAAGCGCCTCGCGCATATCACCTTCCATCAGCCAACCAATGTGCATCGCTACCGGGCGCGCTCGCAGGACTGCCTCGCCTGCCCGAGTAAATGCCAATGTACAAGCAGCAGCCATCGCACTCTGGCACGTCTGCATGACGAGGACGCCCGCGATATGGTGCGTCGGGAGATGCAGACCGGCCTCTATCTGCGCTCGATGCGATTGCGGCGCGGCGTCGAGCGGACCTTCGCCGATGCCAAGATCAAGCGCGGCCTCACCCGGCTGCATCTTCGCGGCATTCGGGGAGCGGAGGAAGAGTTTCTACTGACGGCAGCCGTCTCCAACCTATTGCTGTTGGCCCGGCGGAACGAACCCTCCGCAAAACGCAGGCGAGTTCGCCGGGCATTCGTCCGGCCGAGCGTGATGACCGATCTCAGCCGCGCCGCCGCGGCCACAACGCTTGGTTGATCATGATGACAGCTTCCGACCTCTATTCTGTTGAAAAACTCTGCTTGCAGAAGGGCTAAGCTGCTGATTCAGTGATCTTCGCAAAGCGGGAGATGTGCTGATGATGGGCGAGCGGACTATGATGCAGGAGGCGCTGTTTTACAGCTTCCGCATCGAGGATCACGTGCCGGGCGATCACCTGCTGCGCTCGATTGACCGGTTCGTCGATCTGGACGGCATCCGCGAGCACCTGAAGCCGTTTTACAGCTCGACCGGTCGACCCTCGATCGCCCCCGAGCTGATGATCCGGATGCTGCTGATAGGCTATTGCATGGGCATCCGGTCTGAGCGGCGGCTTTGCGAAGAGGTGCATCTCAACCTCGCCTATCGCTGGTTCTGCCGCCTCGATTTGGATGGTGCGGTGCCCGATCACTCGACCTTCTCGAAGAACCGGCACGGCCGCTTCCGCGACAGCGATCTGTTGCGCAAGCTGTTCGAGATGACCGTCGAGCGCTGCATGAGTGAAGGCCTTGTCGGCGCGGAAGGCTTCGCGGTCGATGCCAGCTTGATCCGTGCGGACGTCCACCGCCAGCGCTCTGTTCCGGGGGAAGAAGGCCTGCCACCCGAGGCTGCGGGCCGCGCGGTGGCCGAATATCTCGACGTGCTCGACGATGCCGCCTTCGGC
>NZ_JAIQCI010000070.1 GCF_022378335.1 Croceicoccus hydrothermalis | reverse complement strand
GACACCCAGTTCCTAATTCAGATCAGAGGCTTAGGCCACTCCCGTTAACCCTTTAGGACCGGTTTGGTGAATACGACGGGTTAAAAGACTGTGTCCAAGGTGCCGACATTGGCATCTAGACGGCGGAACTCGCGTCGCAAGGCGCCTTACCGCTTTTCGCAATTCGATTCTCTAAAGCGGACCATTC
Source organism: Croceicoccus hydrothermalis (assembly GCF_022378335.1). Taxonomy (GTDB): domain Bacteria; phylum Pseudomonadota; class Alphaproteobacteria; order Sphingomonadales; family Sphingomonadaceae; genus Croceicoccus; species Croceicoccus hydrothermalis. Next base: position 1,641 of record NZ_JAIQCI010000070.1, on the reverse strand, counting down.
GAAACCGGCCCACTTTGCGCCGTTCAATCGCTTGTTCGCTAATGCTGCGTTCGGCACCGATGAATGGGCGCTTCGATGGCCGAGATGGGTTGGGATGCGGACTAGCGGGTTCCGGTTGCGGAATCGAAACTGCTGACGTTCCTAGGCGAAACTGCAGTACCCGGAGAAGCTGCATTTCTCCTTCAGTTGCAGGTCGGGATGCGGTAACCGGGCGCCTAATCAAGAGAGGTAATGCGCGATGCCTACCGAAACGACGAACGCGGTTCCATCGGGTTCTGACGGAGCCCGTGCCAAGCCCTCCCGAATAGTTGGCATTGATATCGCGCGATCGATAGCGATCCTGCTTGCTATGGCGAGCCATGTGTGGGTGGTCGCACGGATGGGCGACTTCGTAGAAGGTCCATGGGTGGACGCACTTAGGATTTGCATGGCCGCAGCTACGCCGACCTTCATTATCCTTTTCGGAACCATGCTCGAAATCGTCTATCGGCCACGCTTCATCGTTGGGCACCGGAAGACGATCACAGTGAGATTGGTGTCACGTGCCACCCAATGTTGGCTCCTCTATGCCCTTTCAATCGGTGTGCTCTTCTTAATTCGCGACGATTACTCTGCCAAATTCTCGATCGCGACGGTTCTGATGCTGGGCGTTACGCCATTCACGGATATCCTTAAGTTCTACGCGGTCGTCCTTGTTCTGGCCCCGCTTCTTCTCTGGGCTCGTTACCGCTTGGGGCTCGTTCCGCTCGCAGCCGGAGCCATTGCCGTTCACCTTGCTTACCCGCTTCTGATTGCGTTGCCGACGCCAAATGAACTTGGACTTTCGAAGGAACTAGTCCGTCTATGGAAATTCATGTTTGGCCTCGGCGAGGCGCAGTTGGGTGGTCCTTCGATTATGCGTGGAATTACGCTGGTTATCGCGGGAATGGTGCTCGGACGTATCCTCATTGGCAGTTCCGGGGGGCGGCCGGACATGGCGCGTCTTCAACATCGGACAAAGCTGCTGCTCGCGGCCGCAGTGATATCGCTCACCGTGTTATTCGCAGCATTCGATCAAAGCACCATCAACGAGCTTGGAACAATGTCCCTGCGGATCGCGGGGCATCCGCTCTATTTTCTTTTTGGCTTGCACTTTGCAGTCGTGTTGACGGCAGCGGCGACGTTGGTCACCACTTCCGTCAAGGCAGATCGCTTTTGGAGAAACATTGCGTTCTTCGGGAGGACCAGCCTGTTCACTTTCGCCTTTGGTAATATGCTCCTTTACTGTGTCACCGTTGAACCGGAAAATATTGCCGGTGCGTTGCAACTCGTCGCTGTCCTGGTCGTCACGATCATCACCCTTAGCGTTTGGTTTGACTTGACTATGCGACGGACGAGCTGGATCGCGCACCACGTGATCGAGATGCAGCGAATGATCACCTTGTTCGTCAACTCGCTCATCAGCCGCCCCGCTGCCAAGCTTTCATTGGTAGCACTTCGATCCAAGCGGTCAGGGGGCTGAACTCGAAAAGAAATAATCGGTAGGGGGAACTCCGGCTTTGTCTCTCAGACGAGGCCTTATCCCGTCCTATTCATGAGGCTACCGCTTCGTGTTGTTCGGACGGCGATGTGGCGGTGCCTGATTGATCAAGGCGCACGCCT
>NZ_JAIQCI010000007.1 GCF_022378335.1 Croceicoccus hydrothermalis | reverse complement strand
CGCCCAACATCGATCGATCTATGCAACGCTAACGGGGTCCCTTTTGCGCGCCGATAGGGGGGCCCGATTGAACGCCGATTGACATCATATAGGCAAGCATGACCTCAGTGAGGGACTTCTTCGCCTTGAAAAAGCCGGAAATAGGTGTTCCGCCTGTGGTGGTGAAGATCAGTCCTCTGCTCTTGGGGGTAAGGTTCTGAAGTTCCTGCACCGCGAGGTCTGAAAGAGGAATGATGTGTTCCTCGTCGTTCTTCGCGCGAGCGGCTGGAAGCGTCCATTTGCGATCATCCAGATCGACCTCCGACCAGTCCATTTCGGCAACTTCCTGGCGTCGCTGCATCGTGAGGATCAGCATGCGGACGTAGGGACCCCACGGCCAGCCAGCCTGCTCGCTCGCTTTCCACAAGGCGACGATTTCGTCATCACTCAGCACCCTGCGACGCGCTGGAACTGGTTTTGGCGCCTTCATTCCCGCCAGCGGAGAAACCTCGATATCCTGCCGGTCGGTTGCCCAGTTAAAGAGCTTGCGCAAAACGGAATGGATGTCCTTGCGACGAGCCGGTCGATCAGAATAATCATCCAATACCTTGACGATATCGGCACGCGATATCTCTTCGACGGACCGGTCTCCCCAACGGGGAATAACCACGTTCCTCAATGTGTAATCCGCTTTTTTCCAAGTTCCCCGCCAATTCTCCTTGAGGTAGAGTTCGGTGAACTTCTCACAGTAGGCACGAAAGTTGAGCGTTGCCTTCCTCCGCTTGGCTTCACGCTCGACTTGGACGGGATCGATTCCCTGGTAAACCTTGATGAGAAGCCGTTCAGCTTCCTTGCGTGCAGTGACCGGCGTCCAGGGACTTCCCACCGGTCCTATTGTCGTGCGACGAGCTGGGCCGCCATCGACGCGATACTGAAAAACGAAGGACTGTGCTCCTCTCGGAGTGGTCCGGAGTCCGAAGCCCTTCAAACGGGTGTCCCACACGTAAATGTCGCGCTTCGGATCGGGACTGATAGAACGTATGGTGCGGACCGTGATCGACTGATTTGGCATGGTGAGACGCTCTCTCCACGTAATCGCCACGTAATCAGATGTCAGAAAGTCGTGGCGTAGGCTAAAATAATCCACGGCGGAAAAACTCCAACCGTTTCAAGCCTTTGAGCGTAGTCTAGCGCAACATTTCTAAGGAACGAAAAGAGTACAAAGCTCCGCTCTTAATCAGCGGGTCCTAGGTTCGAACCCTAGTGCGTCCACCATTTTATCCTCTGTGATGCTACACGATTATCCCGGCCCCTGCTTATTGCGCCGCGTGGATGTTCAGCGGTTCATCGCGGTCGAGCATATGCGTCAGGAAATCGCGCTCGTTGTTGCGAGTTAACCAAACTTTGATGTCGCGAACCGGCATCGGTCGGCTCAGCAGAAAGCCCTGAACGCTTTCGCATCCCTCGCGGCGAAGTGTCGCGAGCTCATTACAATTTTCGACTCCCTCCGCCAGTGTTTCCATGCTCAGTGCGGCGGCAAGCGTCGTAATGGGGCGGATGATGGCATGAGCATTTTTGCCATCGGACAAATCGGCTACGAAACGGCGATCGATCTTCACCGTGTCGAAGGAAAAGGCCCGCAGATAGGCGAGCGACGAGTAACCCGTTCCGAAATCATCGAGCGCGATCCGCACGCCGAGTCGCCGGAGTTCGTGCAGCGCGGCCAGGGTCGTTTCGACATCGGCTATGAAAATGCTTTCGGTGATTTCAAGTTCGAGCCGGCTCGGCGCGATCCCGCTGGCGGCAATGCAGGCCTTGATCCGTTCGATGAGGTCCGGCGCGGCGAATTGCCTGGGCGAAATATTGACGGCAACGGACAGATCGCCTGGCCAATGGCTTGCCTGGCGACATGCTTCCTGAACGACCCATTCGCCCATGGGGAGGATAAGCCCTGTTTCCTCTGCCAAGCCGATGAAATCGTTTGGCGCGACCATTCCGTGCACCGGATGCTTCCAGCGGATCAGCGCCTCGAAACCTTGAGCCTGTCTTTCCTCAGGCTGTAGATCGGTTGAAAATAAAGTTCGAAACTTTCTTCTGCGATGGCATCACGAAGGTCGAGTTCCATCTGACGGCGTTGCCGCGCCTGCTCATCGAGCGAGGGTTCGAAGAAGCGATGGGCGGCCCGGCCCTCGCTCTTTGCGCGATCGAGAGCGAGGTCGGCATGCTTCATCAACATACCGCCATCCGCCCCGTCGCCCGGGGTGACCGCGATGCCGAGGCTCGCCGTCGCAACGGTTTTCCGCCCGGCCATCTCGATTTCCTGTGCAAAGCAGGCTTGCACCTTGCGGGTGAGCGCATCGAGATTCTCTCCCGGCATAATATCGTCGATCATGATGGCGAATTCGTCACCCCCCCAGACGAGCAATCGTGCCATCGGCCAGATCCCGACGCAGCGTATTGGCGAGCTCGACGAGCATCGCATCTCCGGCGGAGTGGCCGCGCGTTTCATTGACCGTCTTGAAATCGTCGAGGTCGGCGTAAATCACCATGACGTGCCGGTTCTCTCTCCGGCGCGAAAGGGTGAGCGCCAGTTGCTCGGCAAATAATTTTCGGTTCGGAAGATTGGTGAGCCCGTCATGCAGCCCGATGTGAATGATCTGCTTCTCGCGCTCCTCAATCGCCTCTGTCATCGTGTTGAAACTGGCGGCGAGGCGGCCAATCTCGTCCTCCCTTTCCACCGACAACGCAACCCGGTCGCCCGCGCTGATCATTCGGGTCGCTTCATCCAGCTTGCGCAGCGGTGCGGTGATGCTTTTCGCCACCCGCCAGCTCAGCGCGACGACCAGCAAAAGCCCGGCACCGGCGAGTGCGGCAAGAAGCCAGCGAAGCGAAGAATATTGCGCAAGCGATCGGGTCAGCGAATATTGCAGGACGAGCACCGGGCGAAGGTCATCCTCAAGTGTACGCAGGTTCGAGACGCGATATAGCATGCGCTCGCCCTCGCTCAGCTCGAAAACCTCATCTGGCGGCGCATTCGCGATTGCTTGCGGAAGCCTCTCCCGCCGCATCACCGCGGCCCTGAGATCGATCGCGCCCAGATCGACGAGGCGAGTCAGTTCCGTCTGATCGAGCGGCTGCGTCACGACGAGCCAGCCGATGAGGTCGGGTACCTCGATCGGCGACGCGGCCGCAAGCGCGAGTTGCCCGCCTTGCATGATCACCCCATAGCCCTGCCCATTGTCGAGCGCGTTCCACAGCTTGGCCGGATCGGGCATGACGTCACCGGTCGAACCGACGAGCGAGGCATCGTAACCCACGACGAAGGCCGATCGGCTTCCCGACCGTTCGCGGAGGCTGGCTAGCGCGCTGGCGAGCGTTGGGCGGTCGGCGGTGGCGACCGCTTCGCGAAATCCGAAATCGCGGGAAAGAACGTCGCTCGAACTGCGCATCTGCCGCGCGCGCATGGCCAGGATTTCTTCGAAAACATGCGCGTTGGCGGCAAGATCGTCCGTCGCTTCGTTTTCGGCGAACCGATCGATTGCCTGCCCCACGATGGCGAGAATGACCGAAAGCACGGCGGCGAACAATCCTGCATAGAGCGCCGCCATGCGCCACTTCAACGAACCGAAGCGGATAAAATCGACACGCCTGATCGCGCTCACCGCAGGCGGATCCCGATTTTGCGGGAAAAGTCTCCGTTTAACGAAACGCTCGCGCGCATTTCATTGGCCGGCCCCCGGAGCCGCGGGTGCCAGACCGTCATGACGGCGCTACCGGTGGGAATGCCCGCTATTTGGACAAGCCCGTTTGCGTCCGTCTTGGCAGCGAATGGCGTTTCCACCACGCGCACATAACCGCGCATGGCGTCATGAATATTGCAGCCCAGCGCCGCCGCGCCGGCAATATCGAATTTCTGCGCGCGCGTTTGTTCACGTCCGTAAAGGTCGATCTCGAACCGGGCGATCCGTGAAAAGCTGTAGATACTGTGGCGAACCCGGTCGAGATTGGGAAAGGCGACCACGCTCCCCTTCGCGACGATAAGCGTGCCGGGCGTGAATTTGAGGTCCTTTTGCGCCATGGCCGCGCGCCAGGCGAACCGGGGGGGGCGATGTCGTGCCTGTTGCGGGCGTGATTTCCACCACCGCATCGCGCACCGGCATCCCGTGTTCGTCGACGACCTGCACCCGCGCGGAAACGCTTCTGACAGCGAGGGTCGCCGTGGCCGGAAGCGCGAATGCGATACAAGCAAGGAGGATGGCGACGAGTTTCTTCACAGCCGCATCCGATAGTGCCGAAAGCTTAATAAAGTGCTTGAGCCGACCCAGCGATTAGGGGGCCTTAACGATGCCCCCCTAGATAGCGGGGCATGAGCAGAGCGCGTTCCCTTCCGGCCATCCTTGGCGCGTTCCTGTCGCTTGCCACCCCCGCATTCGCGCAGGATGATGTCCCGTTCGTGCCGGGCAATGCCGATGCGGCGGCCTTGCGCGGCGGCAAGCTGCTGCTCACCAACGGGGTCAGCACGGTCGAAGGGGGGAGCGGCGGCGGCATTGCCACCTGGGCCACGATTGGCGGGCTTGAGATGCCGGGCGACATAGGGATGACCGGGAACGTCACGCTCATCGAATTGCCGGATTTTGGTTTTCAAAGCCACGGCGTCGCGCTCGGCATATCGAACCGGATCGAGCTGTCCTATACGCGTCAGAATTTCGACACCCGGGATGTCGGTACCGCGCTCGGCCTTGGCAAGGAATTTACCTTCAATCAGGATATCTTCGGGGCAAAGCTACGGCTGTTCGGCGACCTTGTCTACGGCGACCCGCTGCTTCCGCAGGTCAGCATCGGGGTGCAGCACAAGCGAAGCCGTGACGCTGCAATCGTGCGCGCGGTGGGGGGCCGGGACACGAAAGGCACCGATATCTTCATAAGCGCGTCCAAACTGTTTCTCTCGCCCAGCATGCTCGCATCGGCCACGGTGCGCCGGACGAAAGGAAATCAGGGTGGGTTGCTCGGCTTCGGAGGGGCGAATGGCAAACATGGCCGGCTGCAATTCGAAGGCTCGCTCGCATATCAACTTTCGCGTCGCGCCGTGTTTGGCGCCGAATATCGTAGCAAGCCGGACAATTTCAGGCTCGGCGAAGATGACTGGATGGATGTCTTCGCCGCCTATGCGGTGAGCGACCACGTCACGATCACCGCGGCCTATGCCGATCTGGGCTCCATCGCCACGGTCGAGGATCAGCGCGGTGCTTTCCTGTCGGCACAGATCGCGCTGTGACCGTCCTTCGCGTCCCCCGACCCGCCCCGTTACGAGGCCATTTCCCATGATCGGCGTTCTTCTTGCATTTTTCACCATGCAGGTCGCACCCCACCCCGTTTTCGACGGCGATGTCGACTGGGACAAAGAATTTGGCATGGAGGAACGTGTTCGCGATCCTGATACCGGTGAATTTCCAGTCGATCCGTATGCACAGGACGATCGAAATGCCGGGGCAAAGCCTTTCGAAGGGTCCGCGGTGGCGGCGCATTTCGGGGGTAAGGACAGCATTCGCCGCATTGCGGTGCGAACCGTCGAGCTTTCGCAATCCGATCCGCGTATCGCCGCGATATTCGCAGGCCATGACATGGTGCGATTGCGGCGGACCCTGTTCGAACAGTTCTGCTATATTCTCGGTGCGGGCTGTACCTATACCGGGCGCGATATGGCGGCGGCGCATGATGCGATGGGTGTTCGGATGGGCGACATGAACGCGCTGGTCGAAAACCTGCAACAGGCCATGCGCGAAGAAGACGTGCCCTTCGCGGCGCAAAATCGCTTCCTCGCAAAGCTGGCCCCGATCTCGCACGATGTCATCGCGCCATAGAAACCGCAGGGAAGATCCGCGAAAGTCTTCGACCTAGACACCTTCGCCCGCCATCTATCGCACCGTCAGCGAAAGATCACGCGGGGCCGTGCTTTCCACCCCGACCGGCCATTTCGGGCGATACGGCGTTTCCAGCATTGCGATCTCTTCCTCCGTGAGGGAAAGCCGGGTCGCGGCCACGGCGGAGGCGATGTGGCCCGCCTTGGTTGCGCCCACGATAGGGGCGATCGTCGCAGGCTTGGAGTAGTGCCAGGCGAGCGCCACCGTCGCACGTTCGACCCCGCGCGCGGCGGCGATTTCGCCCACAGCCTCGATCACCGCACGATCGGCATCCTCGTGCTGTCGGTACAGCGTCCTGCCGAAACCATCGGTTTCGCTGCGCACGGTGCGTTCGTCCGGGGCGCGGGCAAGCCTGCCGCGTGCGAGGGGGTTCCACGGGATCAACCCAACGCCCTGATCCGTGCAGAGCGGGATCATTTCGCGCTCCTCCTCGCGGTAGAGCAGGTTGACGTGGTTCTGCATCGAGATGAACGGCGTCCATCCGTGGGCGCGCGCGACCTCCTGAGCCTTGGCGAACTGCCACGCATACATGCTCGATGCGCCGATATAGCGGGCCTTTCCAGCCTTCACGATATCGTGCAACGCCTCCATCGTTTCCTCGATCGGCGTGTCGTTGTCCCAGCGATGGATCTGATAAAGATCGACGTAATCCATCTTCAGCCTCTTCAGGCTGTCGTCCATCGCCTGCATCAGGCTTTTGCGCGACAAACCGCCCGCGTTGGGCGCCTGACGCCAGGGTAGAAACGCCTTGGTCGCAACGACAATCTCGTCGCGATGCGCGAATTGGGGAAGCAGGCGGCCGATCACCTCTTCTGACGATCCGCCGGAATACATATTCGCAGTGTCGAAAAAATTGATGCCTGCCTCTACCGCCTCACGGATGAAGGGGCGGCTTTCCTCCTCGCCCAAAACCCAATCGCCATGCCAGCCCCGCCGCGTATCCCCGTAGCTCATGCAGCCGAGGCACAGACGCGATACCCGAAGACCCGAGCGGCCAAGTGTGATGTATTCCATGATGCTCTCCTTCGCCCGCCAAGCCTTGGGCCGACATTGCGCGAACGCTGCATGGCCGCAAGGCTGGTGTCAAAGGACCCACACGCTGGCACTCCCGATCGTCAGGCCGATCACGGCCGCGATGGCGAGCGTTCGCAAGGACTGCCTGCGCATTTCGGCCGCGGCCTTCCGCCGGTAGTGCGCGCCCGGACGGATCGGAACGGCCTTGAATGGCTTCTTGAAGCCCATCCAAATTGTCTAGCGGCGGAATCGAGGATCCTGCAATCTTCAGCGAGGAAAAACCGGTCCGACTTTGAGGCGGGGGCGCTATGTGTTCCGCTCGTCAATATGGCGCGCGTCGCATGGAAGATTGCTCGTCGTATGCATGGTCGCTTCGTCTCTCCCAATCCAAGGACGGTTCAGCGTGCGAACCGACGGGGTTGGCCCATCCAATGGACCACCGGCACGCGACCCGCTGCCTGATGCGAAGACCGATCATGGCGGTGTCTTTTGCTCGCGGTTAGGTTCGCAGCAGATCGGTTGATCCAGGCCGGGAGCTATCGCATGCCTCTTTCGCACATCGCGCGCCGCCTATCGCTGTCCGGTCAACATGCCCAATGACCCGCGCATTGCATTTGGCCGATGAGAGCACGTCGCCAGACCAACAAAAGATGCAGATCGTCCGACAGAGAACTATGCCCGCACCGTAAAGATTTCCGGAGTTCGCCGGCGCATAGGATATTAGCGATGCATGCGGGAACAGATTTCCCGACGCAGCTCGGCGTTGCGGACAGTGTTCAAAAATAACTGAAAAGCCGGTGATCGCACCCCGGATCGCCAATTGGTAGCGGAGGAGGGACTCGAACCCCCGACACGCGGATTATGATTCCGCTGCTCTAACCAACTGAGCTACTCCGCCCCGAAAGGCGCCGAACGGTCGCGAAACCACTCGACAGGCGGGCGTCTTAGGCGCGGTTTTCAAAAGGGTCAACCGCTTTGCTCACCGCTTTTTGCGAAAGCGCCAATGCGTCGCTTTTTCCCACGGCCCGCCACGATAATAATGCGCTTCAACCCCGACAAATGCGAATTTACGTGGCGAAAATTCGCTGCGAAGGCGCGTTTGCAAGTGCCTCGCTTCGTCCCCCGAAACCTTGTTCTGCACGGTGATGTGAAGATTGGGCCGATGGCTGTCCTGCGCGGTCAGCGCCCCCGCGAAACGGTCGGCCACGATGGCGCGCAGGTTCAGCAGATCGGGGCTGATGATCTTGACGGCCGTACCGCGGCCGAGCGACATGACCGAATCGAGCGAGGCCGGGACCGGCCCCGTCTGCGCGCACAGATCGGCCAGCAAATGCCGCAATTCCCGTTCGCATGACGGCGGAATCGCATGAAACAGCGTCACATGGGCGTCGATATAATTCCGTTCCGGCGGAAAATATTCACGCCGCAAACCCTGTGCCCACGAAAAAAGCTCGGGCGGCAGGGTCGCCGTCACGATGAGGGGCGCCGGACCAGCCTGCGCCCCCTCCCACCGATCAACCATTCTTCAGCGCGTCGAGCACCTTGTCCGGCGCGGACACGCCGTAGGGGTCTTCGTCGGCGCCGGTATCGTTGATGCCCGGTTCCTCGAACCAGTCGGTGACGACATTGTCCTTCACGATCATGGCGTAACGCCACGACCGCTGACCGAAGCCCAGATGATCCTTGTTGATCAACATACCCATGCGGCGCGTGAAATCGCCAGAGCCATCGGGCAACATCTTCACCTTTTCGAGGCCAAGATGCTTCGACCATTGATACATGACGAAAGCATCGTTCACCGCGATGCAGTAAACCTCGTCCGCGCCCGCCGCCTTGAAATCGTCATACATCGATTCGTAGCTTGGGCATTGTTCGTTCGTGCAGGTCGGCGTGAATGCGCCCGGTAGCGAGAATGCGACGATCGTCTTGCCCGCCCATTCGTCCCGCACCGGAAAATCGCGCCAGCGGAACGGGTTTTCGCCTTCCACGCTCTCGTCGCGGATGCGGGTTTTCAATGTGACGTCGGGAATATGTTTGTGCATGGATATGCCCCTGTTGGCCTTGGAGAAATATGACATTTGCCAAGGGAACGGCGGCATTGGCAGGCGGTTCCGAAAACCGCCCCCACCCCGGAACGCGGCGCTGCTTCAGATTTCGCCGCGGGCGCGCCGGATCGCGCGCCATTTGCGCACGTTTTCGTTATGCCCGGCCAGCGTATCGGCAAACACATGCCCGCCCGTCCCGTCCGCCACCATGTAAAGCGCATCCGTATCCGCGGGGTTCAGCACCGCACGGATCGATTCGCGTCCAGGGTTCGTGATCGGGCCTTTGGGCAGGCCATCCATCGAATAGGTGTTGTAACCATTGACCGCATTGATTTCGGACCGGCGGATCCGGCGGCCAAGCGGCTTGCCCTTGGTAATGGGATAGATGATCGTCGGGTCGGCCTGCAGCCGCATGCCGGTCTTTAGCCGATTGGTATAAAGTCCGGCGACCATGCGCCGTTCCTTGGCCACGCCGGTTTCCTTCTCCACCACGGATGCGAGTGCGAGCGTTTCCGCCGGGGTCGAAACCGCAATATCCTTCGACCGTTGCGCCCATGCCTCGGCCAGGAATTCGTCCATCGCGGCTTCCATGCGGGCGAGGACGTCGGCCCGGCTTTCCCCCCGCTCGAAATCATAGCTGTCGGGAAGGACCGCGCCTTCTTCCGGCACGGGGATCGTGCCGGTCAGCAAAGGCTCCGCCATCAGCCTTTCGTGCACCATGATGGAGGGCAAACCCTCAGGAATGGTAACGAATCGGCGAATGACGTCGCCATTCTGAAAGATATCGAGGATGCGCGCCGGCGACGCGCCCGCCGGCAGGAGGAACTCGCCCGCCTGCACCGGATCGCCGCCGCCGAATATCTTCGCGCGCAGAAGGAACCCATCGGCCGAACCGATGATGTCCTCGCTCTCTAGCTTTTCGGCAATCGCCGTCAGGGTCGCGCCCGATGGCACGACGAAGGGGCGCTCCTCATCGAGGTTGGCGGCGCCGTACCATCCGCTCGCGAAAATGGCCGCGGCGACCAGAACGGCAAGGATGGCCGCCGCGATCGCGCCGATCATCCAGCGCGGAACCGTGCGCCCCGCCGCCATATCAGACCGCCTTCATCACCAGCGACGCATTCGTCCCGCCAAAACCGAAGCTGTTGTTGAGCACGGCCTTGACCTTGCGCTCCTTCGCCGTGTGGGGGACGAGATCGACCCCCTTGCAGCTCTCGCTCGGGTTATCGAGATTGAGCGTCGGGGGCACGACCGAATCGCGCATCGCCAGCATGCAGAAGATCGATTCGACCGCGCCTGCCCCGCCCAGCAGATGGCCGATCGCGGATTTGGTGCTGCTCATCGAAAGTGTATCGACCGCGCTCCCGAAAAGCCGCCGAACCGCCCCCAGTTCCAGCTCGTCGCCGAGCGGGGTCGAGGTGCCGTGCGCGTTGATGTAATCGATCTCGGACACATCGACACCCGCCTTGCGCAGCGCCATTTCCATCGAGCGATAGGCACCCGACCCGTCGGGATGCGGCGCGGTTACGTGGTGCGCGTCGCCCGAAAGGCCATAGCCGAGCACCTCGGCATAGATCTTGGCGCCGCGGGCCTTCGCCTTTTCATATTCCTCGAGCACGACGACGCCGGCACCCTCGCCCATGACGAAACCGTCGCGGTCGACGTCATAGGGGCGGCTCGCACGCGTGGGATCGTCGTTGAAATTGGTGGACAGGGCACGCGCCTGCGCGAAACCGGCAATGCCGATGGGACAGATCGTCGCCTCCGCACCGCCCGCCAGCATCACGTCGGCGTCGCCTTCGCGGATCATGCGCGCGGCATCGCCGATGGAGTGCGCGCCGGTGGAACAGGCGGTCACCACAGCATGATTCGGCCCCATCAGCCCGTAACGAATGGAAACCTGCCCGGAGATCAGGTTGATCAGCCGTCCGTGAACGAAATGCGGCGACACGCGGCCCGGCCCCTTTTCGGCGAGGATCAGCGATTCCTTCTCGATCCCCGGCAGACCGCCGATGCCCGAACCGATGGAGCACCCGGCGCGAAACCGTTCCTCCTCGCTCATGTCGAGCAGGCCGGCATCCTCGATGGCCTGACCGGCGGCGTCGATGCCGTACACGATGAAGGGATCGACCTGGCGTTGAATCTTGTGATCGACACGCTTGTTCGCGTCGAAGCCATATTCATGGTCCGCCGGCTTCACCTCGCATGCGATGCGGCATTTCTGATTGCTGGCATCGAAACGTTCGATCGGACCCGCGCCCGATTTTCCGGCCAGGATGTTTTTCCAGACCGTTTCGACATCGGCCCCAAGCGGGGTCACCAGACCCAGACCGGTTACGACCACACGACGCATCAGCACACTCCGATTGTTCCCTTCGGCCACATGCCATGGCCGGTTCCATTATGCATATATCCGATTCCAAGGGGCCGGATACGCAACAGGCCCAGCCCAGCGGGCCGAGCCTGTCGGTAAGCGGCCCGCCCACGCCTTGCAATGATCAAGGCATGGCGGGCAAGGACCGTCTTATCAGCCCTTGTGCTCTTCGATATATTTCACCGCGTCGCCCACGGTGGTGATCTTCTCGGCGGCATCGTCGGGGATCTCGACACCGAATTCCTCTTCGAATGCCATGACCAGCTCGACGATGTCGAGGCTGTCCGCGCCCAGATCGTCGATGAAGCTTGCATCCATCGTCACCTTGTCGGCTTCGACGCCCAGATGCTCGACCACGATCTTCTTTACGCGTTCCTCGGTATCGCTCATGAAATGCCCTCTCGCTCAAAGCGGTTAAAAATCAGGGGTTCGCCCTAGTCAACGGTTCGCGGGCTGGCAAGTGCCGATCGGGTTCAAATATTTCACCGCCATCGGCCCGTGCCCGCCCGCAATAAGTTCAGCCATCGCCGAGGCGGTCGGTCCGCACGGCTTGCTCGGTCGCCGGCCTGGGCGGTTCGACCGTGCGAATGTGCAATTCCTTCAACTGCTTCGCGGTCACGGCGGACGGCGCCGCCATCATCAGATCCTCGCCCTTCTGATTGAGCGGGAAGGCGATGACCTCGCGAATGTTCGGTTCATCCGCCAGCAGCATGACGATGCGGTCGATGCCTGGTGCCGAACCGCCGTGCGGCGGCGCGCCATATTTGAACGCGTTGATCATGCCCGAAAAATTCGCGTCCACGTCTTCCTGCGAATATCCGGCGATTTCGAACGCCTTGTACATGATGTCGGGCCGATGGTTCCGGATCGCGCCCGACGACAATTCGTAGCCATTGCAAACGATGTCGTACTGCCACGCCAGAATGTCGAGCGGGTCCTTCGTCTCCAGCGCTTCCAGCTCGCCCTGCGGCATGGAGAACGGGTTGTGGCTGAAATCGATGCGCTTTTGCTCTTCGTCATATTCGAACATCGGGAAATCGACGATCCAGCAGAACTTGAAACAATCCTTTTCGATCAGGTCGAGCTCCTGCGCCGTACGGGTGCGCGCCGCACCGGCAAGCTTGGCCGCTTCCTTCTCCTTGCCCGCGGCAAAGAACAGGCCGTCGTCCTCGCCAAGGCCGAGCTCCTCGTAAAGCTTCGCCATGCCCTCTTCGCCGTGGTTCTTGGCGATGGGGCCGCCGAACGTGCCGCCCTTGCGCGTGACATAGCCGAGCCCTGCAAACCCTTCGCCGCGGGCCCAGTTGTTCATGTCGTCGAAGAACTTGCGGCTCTTGTCCGCGGTGTTCGGCGCGGGGATCGCGCGCACGACGCCGCCCGATCCGACGATCTTTTCGAACAGGCCGAAACCCGATTTTTCGAAATGCGGCGTGACGTCCGAAATGATGAGCGGATTGCGAAGGTCGGGCTTGTCGCTCCCGTATTTCAGCATCGCTTCGGCATAGGGAATGCGCGGAAAATCGCCCGCCTTCGTCACGCTCTTGCCGTTGGCGAACTCCTCGAACACGCCGGCGAGTACGGGTTCCAGCGTCTGAAACACGTCTTCCTGCGTGACATAGCTCATCTCGAAATCGAGCTGGTAAAATTCCAGGCTGCGATCGGCGCGCAGATCCTCGTCCCGGAAACAGGGCGCGATCTGGAAATAGCGGTCGAACCCTGCGACCATGAGCATCTGCTTGAACATCTGCGGGGCCTGCGGCAGCGCGTAGAACTTGCCCGCGTGCAGACGGCTCGGCACGAGGAAATCGCGCGCGCCCTCGGGGCTGCTTGCCGTCAGGATCGGGGTCTGGAACTCGGTAAAGCCCTGATCGACCATGCGGCCGCGGATCGAGGTGATGACCTTCGAACGCAGCAGGATATTGGCGTGCACCTTTTCCCGGCGCAGGTCGAGAAAACGGTGCTTCAGCCGGATTTCCTCCGGATATTCGGCATCGCCCGCGACCGGCATCGGCAATTCGTCGGCGCGGCTCTGCACCGTGATCTCGCGCACGAACACCTCGATCTCGCCTGTGGGGAGGTTCGCGTTGACCGTCGCGGCATTGCGGGCCTTCACCTCGCCGTCGATGGTGATCACGCTTTCCACGCGAAGCCGGTCCAGCATGTCGAGCGCGGGGCTGTCCTCGTCCGCGACGAGCTGCGTGATGCCGTAATTGTCGCGCAGGTCGACGAACAACACGCCGCCGTGGTCGCGCTTGCGATGGATCCATCCG
This sequence comes from Croceicoccus hydrothermalis, assembly GCF_022378335.1. Classification (GTDB taxonomy): domain Bacteria; phylum Pseudomonadota; class Alphaproteobacteria; order Sphingomonadales; family Sphingomonadaceae; genus Croceicoccus; species Croceicoccus hydrothermalis. Next base: position 188,977 of record NZ_JAIQCI010000007.1, on the reverse strand, counting down.
GACAGGCGAACGGTTTCGCCGGTGTTGGCGGCGGTCAGGGCGCCGCAATTATGGGTGCGATAGGGATGCATGGGAAGTTCGTGCTTTTTGCAAGAATGAAAGAATGTCCGGCGCCCTAGGTCAAAGCGCGCCGCTTTTCCAGTGGGCAATGCCGCCGCGCCCCCACGAAGGCGCGCGTGCTTATTGAACCTTCCCCCACTTCGGCGTAACGCATGCGTCAGATGAAGATACATGACCTGATCACCGACACCGCCGCGCTGAGCGATCTTTGCCAGCGTTTCGCTTCTGCCGACTTCGTTGCGGTCGATACCGAATTCATGCGGGAATCGACATATTGGCCGCTGCTCTGCCTCGTGCAGATTTCCGATGGGAAAGAAGCCGCCGCGATCGATCCGCTCGCCGACGGGATCGACCTTACTCCGCTGCTCGACCTTCTCACCGATAATGAGGACGTGCTGAAAATCTTCCACGCCGGCGGGCAGGATGTGGAGATCATCTACAACCTCACCGGAAAGACACCGCACCCCATCTTCGACACGCAGATCGCGATGATGGCCATCAGCCAGTCGGAGCAGATCGGCTATTCCAACCTGGTCGAAACCTGGCTCAATTTCTCGGTCGACAAGGGCGCGCGCTTTACCGACTGGTCGCGCCGTCCCCTGACCGATCGGCAGCTTGAATATGCGATCGGCGACGTCACCCATCTGGCGAAGATATTCCCGCGCATGCTGGACCGGTTGATGGAAACCGGGCGCGGCGAATGGCTCAATGTCGAGATGGAAAAGCTCGCCGATCCCGAACATTACCGCAACGATCCGGACGAGCAATGGCGCCGCATCCGCGCGCAGGGGCGCAAGCCCGACGTGCTCGGCCGGTTGAAGGCGCTGGCCGCATGGCGCGAGATCGAGGCGCAGGACAAGGACATCCCCCGCGGCCGCATAATGCGCGATGAAACGCTCGCCGACATCGCCGCCCACCCCCCGCGGCAGCAGGGCGACCTTGCCAAGGTGCGCGGCCTGTCCAACGGGTGGAAGGACAATGATATCGGCAAGAGATTGATGGACGTGGTGTCCGCCGCGCCCCCCCTCCCCGTCGACGAGATGCCGGAGCGCAAGCGCGGCACCCCGCTCGGCAAGGAAGGGGCGCTGGTCGCCGATCTGCTGAAACTCCTGCTCAAGATCCGCAGCCGGGAGATCGACGTCGCATCGCGCCTGATCGCGCGCTCCGACGATCTTGAAAACCTGGCCGCCGGGGTGCGCAAGGGGCTGCCCCTGCTCGAAGGGTGGCGTTACGAACAATTCGGCCGGGATGCGCTCGACCTGGTGGAGGGCAAGGTCGCCTTTGCCGTGAAGGACGGGCGAATCACCAAGACCCGGGTCGACGACAGGCCGGTGCCGACCGCGTGATGGCCGGTGCAGCGCAGCGATGAAGAACAGTTACCTGCCCACGCTGAAACAGTTGCAATATCTGCTGGCGCTGCATGAGCAGGGGCATTTCGGGCGCGCGGCGGAAAGCGTCTATGTCTCCCAATCCACGCTTTCGGCCGGAATACGCGAACTGGAATCGCTGCTCGGCGTGACCTTGGTCGAACGGACGCGGCGGGTCGTGCGCTTTACCCCTCTCGGCAATCGGGTGGTGGAAAAGGCGCACCGGCTGCTGCGCGAGGCGGAGGAATTGAGCGAGCTTGTCGCCTCGGCGGGAAAGCCGCTTTCGGGCGAGCTTCGGATGAGCGTGATCCCGACCATCGCGCCATTCCTGCTCCCCCGCATTCTGCCCCGCCTGCGCCGCGAACGCCCGCAACTGAAGCTGTTCCTGCGCGAGGAGCCGAGTGCCGACGCCATCGAATCGCTGCATCACGGGCGGTCGGATTGCGTGCTTCTCGCGCTGCCCTTCGCGGTGGGGGATGTCGAGCATGAGCATATCTCGAACGATGAATTGCTCATCGCTTTTCCCAAGGACGATCCGCGCGATCCGCCCGAAATCATCCCGCCGGCGATGATCGATGAAGGGCGTCTGCTCCTGCTCGAGGATGGGCATTGCCTCAAGGAACATGCGCTGGCCGCGTGCAACCGTCCCGAACTGCGCGCGAATGCAACGATGATCGGGACCAGCCTGCACACGCTGGTGCAGATGGTGGACAACGGGCTTGGTCTGACCATGTTGCCGCAAATGGCGATCGATGCGGGAATCCTGCGCGATACCGACGTGGTGGCGCGCCACCTGCAATCCGAAAATCCGACGCGCGAGATTGCGCTGGTCTGGCGCCGCAACAGCCCGCGCGGGGACGAATTCCGCCTTCTGGCGCAGGAATTGCGCGAAGGGTGACGCCCTTCGCGGCCAGAAATCAATCCATGTGGCGAAGGCCGATGCGCAGGTAATCCCACCCGGTAATGACGGTCAGCACCGCCGCGCCCCACAGGCTGACGATGCCGACAAGGTGGATCCACACCTGCCCCGGTATCCCTTGTGCGAGGATCAGCGCGCCGAGCGAAATGATCTGCAAGGTGGTCTTCCACTTCGCGAGGCGGGACACCGGCACCGAGACCTGCACCCCTGCAAGAAATTCGCGCAGGCCCGACACCGCAATCTCTCGAATGAGGATGATCAGCCCCGCCACCACGTGCAGATCGCCGAAAAACGGCCCGCGCAATGCCCCCTGCGCCGTGAGCACGAGGATGACCGCGGCCACCATGATCTTGTCCGCGATGGGGTCGAGAAAAATGCCCAGCCGGCTGACCCGCCCGCTCGCCCGCGCGAGATAGCCGTCGAAATAATCCGTAATCCCCGCAAGCGAATAGACGACGAACGCGGCGAGATAGCCGATCGTCCACCCCGGCCACCACATCAGCACGGCAAGCAGCGGAACGGCGAAAATTCGCGACAGGGTGAGGAGATTCGGTAGAGTCAGCATGATGTCGCCTGCGCGCATAGCGGGAAACTTCGCCGCAATGAAACAAATTGCGGCACCCGCCCCGCGCCCAAGGGGTTGTGCCGCGCCCGTCAGCGTTTAATGCCATGGGCGAGAACCGCGACCGGATATTGCATGACCCTATCGACTCGACTGATGAAACAACGGCGGTTCGTGCCTCTCTTCGTCACGCAGATGCTGGGCGCGTTCAACGACAACCTGTACAAGAACGCGATGGTGCTGTTCGTCGTGTATTCGGTCTACAGTTCCGAAGAGGCCGAGGCCCGGTTTTCGGCCATCGCGTCGGCCGTGTTCATCCTGCCCTATTTCCTGCTGTCCGCGCTTGCCGGGCAATTGGCGGACATGCGCGACAAGGCCGCGATCATCCGGTGGATCAAGCTGGCCGAAATCGGGATCATGGTCGCGGGCGCGGCCGGGCTTGTCCTTGCCTGGCAAGCGATCGCGGTCGAAAGCATGGCGATACCGCTGCTGCTGATCGCGCTGTTCGCGATGGGGGTGCATTCGACATTCTTCGGTCCGATCAAATATGCAATCCTGCCGCAGCACCTTCACGATGACGAGGTGCTGGCCGGCACGGGGCTGGTGGAGGCCGGGACCTATCTCGCCATTCTGGCCGGAACGATTCTCGCGGGCTGGGTGCCGGTGGAATGGGCGGCGATCCTCGTGATTCTCCTGGCCATCGCGGGATATGTTGCCGGGCGTCAGGTGCCCCCCGCCCCGGCACAGGGCGATGTCGAGCCGATTGACTATAATGTGTGGCGAAGTTCGATCCGCGTCATTCGCGATACCATGGTCGATTCGCGCGTGTTCTACGCCATTATCGCGATCAGCTTCTTCTGGACCATAGGGGCGGTGCTCTTCATCGAATTCCCGCCGCTTGCCAAAAATGTCCTGACCGCAAGCAAGGAGGTGGCCAGCCTGTTCCTCGTCGTGTTTTCGGTGGGCGTGGCCATCGGTTCCATGGCGATCAACGGGTTGCTGAAGGGCAAGGTTTCGGCGCGCTATGCCCCTGTATCGGTGATTGCGATGGGCATTTTCATCGTGCTGTTCCACTTTGTCTGCCTTGCCTGGACCCCGCTTGCTTCCGGGCTGCTGGGGCCGCTCGACTTCATTGCGCGTCCGTTGGCATGGCCGCTGCTTGCATGTCTTTTGGGGATTGCGATCTGCGGAGGCATGTTCGTCGTGCCGCTTTACGCCTTTCTCACCACGGTGGTGAAAAAGACGCAGACCGCGCGCACCATCGCGGCGAACAATATCTTGAACGCGATCGCAATGACAGGCGGATCGCTGCTCGCCGTGATGCTGACGGGTATGGGTGTCTCGATCGAGGATCAGCTGCTGCTTGCCGCGGCGATGTGCATCGGTTCCGCGTGGCTCGGCTTCGTCCTGTATCGCGCGGAAAAGCGGTTGATGAGCGCGGGCTAGGCTTGCCGGCGTTTCATGATCGTCAGAAGATGAAGGCGCCGACCGCGAGGAAACCGGCGCAATAGGCCAGCAGGAAATCGCGCGTATCCTGCATGCTCAGACGCCCGAACGCGCGCAACCGGGCTAAGAACGGGCGGCGCGCCGGTCTGTCGCTCCCGTGGCGCGCGGCTTGGCCGAAACCTGTTGAGCGCCCCTTAACCGCGGTTTCGCTGACAAATATGAGAGAGGCTGGCAAGGGGGGCATCGATCGATCTCCGCAATCCACCGGACTCAAGCGAAAGTCCGAGGGTCACCTTAACCGAATCTCAACCAATTGGTTTCGTATCGAATCTTGCTGTCCTGATTCGGGGCAGAGCCCGAACGTCGCTCAACCCTTTGCCATCTGAAGAATGATCTTCCACTCTTCCGGGCGCACCTCGCCAACCGAAAGGCGGGAAAGCTTTACCAGCTCCATCTCTTCGAGTTCGGGCGTGGCCTTGACCTGCTTCAACGTGACCGGGTGTTCGAGCTTGCGGACAGGCTTCACCTTGACCGCAGCCCATTTGCCGGTTTCATCGGTCGGATCGGTTATGCCGTCCTCGCTGATCTCGACGATGCCGACGATCTCCAGCCCGATATTCGAGTGGTAGAAGAAAGCCTGATCGCCCTTCTTCATCGCGATCAGATTGTTCTTCGCCTTGTGGTTGCGGACGCCGTCCCAGGTGCCTTCGCCCTGCTCCACAAGGTCGTCCCACGAATAGACATCGGGTTCCGATTTCATCAGCCAGTATCGACGCGCCATTCCTGCCTCCCTCCAAGCTTTCGTCCGTGCATAGGGATCGCGCGCAAAGGCGCAAGCCGCAGCCCGCTAAACTGCACAGGCGCGCGGCGAACGGGCGAAAATGATCGCCATATGGCGATCATACGAACCTCTAAAAATAAGCTGAAAGCATAAGGAAAAATGGTGGAGCCGAGGGGGATCGAACCCCTGACCTCTACAATGCCATTGTAGCGCTCTCCCAGCTGAGCTACGGCCCCGTCATTTTTCGAAGGCGGCGATGGGCCGCGGCCTTCGTTTCGCCGACGTCATCGCGTCGGGAGCCGGCTCTTTAGGGAGAGGTTTCGATCCTGGCAAGCGGAAAAATCGGAAAATTCCGATGCGCGCCAGTTTATCCGTCACCACCGCCAATCGGCCGGTCGGAACGGCGCGCGGAAGGTTCGGGATCGTCCCCACCCGCGCGCCGTCACAGCATCAGCTGTCCTCTTCGTCGTCGTCCTTCACATTGGCGACGCCGAGATCGTCGTCACCGCCAAGGTCGACATCGTTATCCGGCGAATCGTCGTCGTCATCCACGTCCAGATCATTGTCGAGATCGTCATCGCCAAGATCGGAATCGTCGTCCTTCTTCTTGTCCTTCGTCTCCTCGAAGGGGATGGGCTGCTTGCTTTTCAGCACGGGTTCGGGCGTCCATTCGTTCCCGCACTCGATGCAGTGGACCGGATCGTCCTTGCCGAGATCGTAGAAGCGGGTTCCGCATTTCGGGCAGGTGTGCTTTGCACCCCATTCGGGCTTGACCATGAAATTCCTCGTCTGGCGATGCCGGCGAAACAAGGGGCCGGCATATCTTGCTGCAATATTAAATGGGCGCGCGAGGGACAGGCTTCAACCGCATGTCCGTCCCTGCGAAGAGCGCGCGCCTTGCCATAGGCCGGTGCCCCTGTCAAAAGCCCGCCGCAATGACGACATCCGGACCCCGCCCATGACCGCGCCCGATCACCCCGCCAATCGCCTGCGCCCTCACAGGTTCCGTGCTCTCGGGCCGCTGACCGGGCGGATGCGTGTGCCCGGCGACAAATCGATCAGCCACCGCGCGATCATGCTGTCATCGCTGGCCGTGGGACACAGCACGATTTCCGGCCTGCTCGAAGGGGAGGACGTGCTTGCCACCGCGGCCGCCATGCGGGCGATGGGGACAAGGGTCGTGCGCGGCGACGACGGTATCTGGCATGTTGACGGGGTGGGAAGCGGCGGATTGCTGCAACCCGAAACCGTGCTGGAGATGGGGAATTCGGGCACGTCGACACGCCTGTTGATGGGCCTTGTCGCGAGCCACGGGATCACCGCCACCTTTACCGGCGATGCCAGCCTTTCGAAACGGCCGATGGGACGGGTCATCGAACCGCTCTCGCTGATCGGTGCGGACTTCACGGCGAGCCCCGGCGGGCGGCTCCCCCTCACTATGCGTGGCGCACATCCGGGCGTGCCGATCCGCTACGAATTGCCCGTCGCCTCGGCACAGGTGAAGAGCGCGGTGCTTCTTGCCGGATTGAATATCGAAGGCGAAACCACCGTCGTAGAGCCCGTCGCCACGCGCGATCATTCGGAACGGATGCTGCGCGGGTTCGGCGCCGATCTTTTCGTGGGCGAGGAGAACGGCGCGCGGGTCATTACCATTGCCGGTCCCTGCGAATTGCAGGCGCGCGATATCGTCGTGCCGGGCGATCCGTCCTCCGCCGCGTTTTTCGTCGTGGCCGCATTGCTGGTGCCAGGCTCCGACCTGATCCTTGAAAATGTCGGGCTCAATCCCACCCGATCGGCGCTTTTTGCCGTGCTGCGCGACATGGGCGGGTCGATCGAGGAGCAGGACCGCCGCGAGGTTGGCGGCGAGCCTGTGGCCGATCTGCGCGTGCGGCATTCCGCGCTTTGCGGCGTGGAGGTGGACCCCGCCGTCGCGCCGGCCATGATCGACGAATTTCCCGTGCTGTTCGTGGCGGCCGCCATGGCGAGCGGGCGCACGGTCACGCGGGGCCTCGAAGAATTGCGGGTGAAGGAATCGGACAGGCTATCGGCGATGGCGGCGGCGCTTACCCTTGCGGGCGCGCGGGTCGAGGAAACCGCCGATGGGCTGGTGATCGACGGGCGCGGTGGCGATCCCCTCCCCGGCACGCTCGAAGGAACACGGGTCGCCACCCATCTCGACCATCGTATAGCGATGAGCATGGCCATCGCCGGATCGCGCAGCGTGGACGGCGTCGAAATCGATGACGTGACACCTATCGCCACCAGCTTCCCCGCGTTCGAAACCCTGCTCGACGAGGCCGCACGGTGACGAGCGGCACCGCCAATATCGTCGGGTTCGCCGGCATGCTGTGCATCGTGTCCGCCTATGGCTATCTCACCGCGCGCGAGGCGCCCAACCCGTTTATCGTCCATAGCGTGAACCTGCTCGGCGCCGGTCTGCTGGCGGTCTCGCTCACCGTGAACACCAATCTGCCCTCGCTCGTGCTGGAAGGCATATGGGCGTGTGTCGCCATATGGGGCCTGGTGAAGGCCGCCGCCGCCCGCAGGAGCGAGCCATGATCATTGCCGTGGACGGCCCGACCGCATCGGGCAAGGGCACTATCGCCAAGGGGCTGGCCAAGCATTACCGACTGCCGCATCTCGACACCGGGCTTCTCTATCGCGCGGTCGGGCGGCAGGTGCGGCTGAATGGCGGGGATCCGGACGATCCGCTCGACGCGGCGCGGGCCTGCGAATTTCCGGACAGCCTGCTGATTGAACCGATCCTGCGGACAGAGGCGGTCGGTGCGCTGGCGAGCCGGGTATCGGTGCACAAGCGCGTGCGGGCCGCATTGCTGGCCCGGCAACGCGCCTTTGCCGCGCGGCCCGGCGGCGCGGTTCTGGACGGGCGCGACATCGGCACGGTGATCGTGCCCGAGGCGACGGTCAAGCTGTTCGTCACGGCAAGCCTTGAGGCGCGGGCCAAACGCCGCTTTCGCGAAAGCCAGAGCCGGGGCGAGGATGTCACGCTGGACGCGATCCACGCCGATCTGATGCGGCGGGACGCGCGGGACCGGAACCGGGCGGAGGCGCCGCTTGTCGAGGCGGCGGATGCATTGGTTCTCGACAATTCGAATCTCGACGCGGCCGAATCGCTGGCCGCCGCCATCGCTCTCGTCGAAAAACGGCGCGGCGGGCAGGGCTGATCGGGTACGAAAGGTTCCGCCGCGGGGCGGTTTCGCTTGCAATTCCCCGGAAATTCACTTACCCGCGCGCCCGTTCGACGGGTTTTGACAAGCACCGTTCGAAGGCTGGCAGGACGCGCCGACAGGCGCATCCTTTGCATGCATCCGTTGGCATCGCGTCATCCGGTTCGCCCGGCCGCGCCGCTCGCGTTTCGCAATATTGCCAGGCTTCGTTGGCGAAAGCCCCGAGAACGCCTGTACCGGCATGGGGCCGTGCGGGCAGTTCGGCCAAAAGACCGGCGGAAAAACCGCCTGGCCGGAAACATCGATTGAACAGGATTTCACCTACATGGCCACTTCGGCAAACCCGAGCCGCGACGATTTCGCGGCAATGCTCGACGAAACGCTTGGTAATGAGGCCGATGGCGGCTTCGAAGGCCGCGTCGTCATGGGCACCGTCACCGGTATCGAGAACGACAAGGCGATCATCGACGTCGGGCTCAAGAGCGAAGGCCGCATCCGCCTTTCCGAATTCGCGCCGCAGGGTCAGCCGCACGGCCTGTCCGTGGGTGACGAAGTCGAAGTGTATGTCGACCGCGTGGAAAATGCCGACGGCGAAGCGATGCTGTCGCGCGACCGCGCCCGCCGCGAGGCCGCATGGGACCGTCTCGAAAGCGAATTCGGCGAAGGCAAGCGCGTCGAGGGTCAGATCTTCGGCCGCGTCAAGGGCGGCTTCACCGTGGACCTCGACGGCGCCGTCGCGTTCCTTCCTGGTTCGCAGGTCGATATCCGCCCGGTGCGCGACATCGCCCCGCTGATGGGCATTCCTCAGCCTTTCCAAGTGCTCAAGATGGATCGTCGCCGCGGCAATATCGTCGTGTCGCGCCGCGCCGTTCTCGAGGAAACCCGCGCCGAACAGCGTCAGGAACTGATCGAGAAGCTGGCCGAGGGTCAGGTGATCGACGGCGTGGTGAAGAACATCACCGATTACGGTGCGTTCGTGGATCTTGGCGGTATCGACGGCCTGCTCCACGTCACCGACATGAGCTACAAGCGGGTCAACCATCCGAACGAGATCGTGAACATCGGCGATACCGTCACAGTGCAGATCATCCGCATCAACGCCGATACGCAGCGCATCTCGCTCGGCATGAAGCAGCTTGAGAGCGATCCGTGGGACGGCGTCGCGGCGAAATATCCGGTCGGCATGAAGATGTCGGGCACGGTCACGAACATCACCGAATATGGTGCGTTCGTCGAACTGGAACCGGGTATCGAGGGCCTCGTGCACGTGTCCGAGATGAGCTGGACCAAGAAGAACGTCCACCCCGGCAAGATCGTTTCGACGAGCCAGGAAGTCGAGGTCATGGTGCTCGAAGTCGATTCGGAAAAGCGCCGCATCTCGCTCGGCCTCAAGCAGGCGCAGTCGAACCCCTGGGACGATTTCGCGGAGAAGCACCCGATCGGCTCGACCGTCACCGGCGAAGTCAAGAACGCGACCGAATTCGGCCTGTTCATCGGCCTCGATGGCGACGTCGACGGCATGGTTCACATGTCCGACATCGCGTGGGGCATTTCGGGTGAGGACGCCCTCGCCCTGCACCGCAAGGGTGAGGAAGTCGAAGCCGTGGTTCTCGACATCGATGTCGAGAAGGAGCGCATCTCGCTCGGCATGAAGCAGCTTGAAAAGGGCGCTCCGGCCGTTGGCGGCGGCGCGACCGATGGCCTGCGCCGCGGCGAAGTCGTCACCGTCACCGTTCTCGAGGTTCGCGATGGCGGTCTCGAGGTGCAGGTTGGCGAAGATGGCGCGACCGGTTTCGTGAAGCGTTCGGACCTTGGCCGCGACCGCGACGAGCAGCGTCCTGATCGTTTCCAGACCGGCCAGAAGGTCGATGCGATGGTCACCGGTTTCGACCGCACGAAAAAGCCCAACTTCTCGATCAAGGCGCGTCAGCTCGCCGAAGAGAAGGAAGCGGTGGCGCAGTACGGCTCGTCCGATTCGGGTGCGTCGCTCGGCGACATCCTGGGCGAGGCGCTCAAGGGCAAGAACTAAGCCCCTCGCGCTTCCATTCGGAAACACGACAAAAGCCCGTTCGCTGGAAACAGCGGGCGGGCTTTTGCTATTCGGGAGCAATATCTATCGCACCGTTCTGGAACCGGCGGTGGGGCCGGCGGATTGATCCGGGGAACGCACACCGCCCGATGCCTATACGCAGATCGAAAGCCCGCCATGTTGCAAATCCACCAGTTTCCCTGCCTGTCCGACAATTACGGATACCTAATGCACGATGCGGAAAGCGGGGAGACCGTTTGCATCGATACGCCCGATGCCGACGCCTATCTGCGCGAGGCCGATGAAAAGGGCTGGACGATTACGCAGATCTGGAACACGCACTGGCACCCTGACCATGCCGGTGGGAACGAGGCGATCAAGGCCGAGACCGGATGCCAGATCGTCGCACCGGCCGCAGAAGCCCCAAAGATCGCGGCGATCGACCGCAGCGTTTCTGGCCGCGACACGGTCACCATCGGCGCGCATGAGGCGCAGATTATCGACGTGGGCGGTCATACCCACGGCCATATCGCCTATCACCTCCCCGACGCGGAAATCGCCTTCGTTGGCGATGCGCTGTTCGCACTTGGCTGCGGGCGCATGTTCGAAGGAACGGCGGAGCAGTTCTGGAGCAGCCTTACGCGGCTGAAATCCTTGCCCTCGCAGACGACGATTTATTGCGCGCACGAATATACGGCGGCGAACGCGCGATTTGCGCTGCACGCCGATCCCGATAATGCGGCCCTGCGGCGCTATGCCGAGGAGGTGGAGGAGCGCCGTGCCGCGGGCAAGGCGACCGTCCCCACCACATTGCAGCGAGAACTGGCCACCAACCCGTTTCTTCGTGCCGACGACGCCGGAATGCAGGCCCGCTGGGGCGGCGGCGATGCGGTGGAAACGTTCGCAGCCCTGCGCGCGGCGAAGGATGGGTTTTGATCAGGCTCCATCGCAATCGGTGACCGATACGAAAAGCCCGGCAGGATCGCTCCCGCCGGGCTTTTATCGTCATGTCGGATGCGCGCTCAGAAGCTGGCGATTGCCTTGTCGACCAGCGCGCGATCGGCAACCGCATTATGGTTGCGCGCGATGATCTGACCCGATGCTTCGGCCGAAGCGCGAGCCGCCTTCGCGCGGAGTTCCTCGACCGCCGCACGCTCGGCGCCCGCGATCTTGTCCTGCGCCATGCGTTCGCGTCGTACGATCATGGCCGCGGTGTCGGTCTCGGCCCGCTCCACGATGGCGCCGGCCTCGCGGCGCGCGTTTTCGAGCATCGCCTCGGCATCGCGTTCGGCGCCGGCGATCTTGTCGGCATATTCCTTGCGAAGGGCCTCGGCCTCGCCGCGCAGGCGTTTCGCATCGTCGAGTTGCTCACGAATGGCGGCGATACGCGCATCCAGGCCGCCCGCGACCAGCTTCGGCACGCCTTTCCACAACAGGATGATGATGAAGACGAGCATGGCCAGAGAGACCCACGCGCCCGGCCCGATGAAGCCGAACGCCACCGGTTCGACATGCTCGCCGCCATGATCTTCGGTCATGCCTTCCAGCTCGGCGGCATGATCGAGACGTTCCTCGACGCCGGTGGAGGTGACGGCCATGCCGTTCAGAAACAGTTGATAATCAGCCACGGACCATGACCTCCTTGACGGCGTTATGCGCCTCGGCCTGCGACACGTTGAGTGCGGCAATGCGCTTCACGATGTCCTGGGTCGCTTCGGTGGCGACGTTCTCGATTTCGGTCGCGGCATTGCGGCGCGAGGCATCGATGCGCGCCTCGGCAGCGGCAAGATGTTCGTCGATGCGGGATTGCGCCTCGGCGACGGCGCGCTCGGTCTGGCTGGCAGCATCGGCTTTCGCCTCCGCGATGAGAGCCTGAGCCCGGGCGCGATTGTCGTTCTCACGCTTGCGCCATGCCTCTTCCTGCTCGTCCGCTTCGCGGCGGGCGGTTTCGGCGGCGGTAAGATCGTCGGCAATACGCTTGTCGCGCATGTCGACCGTGCCCATGACCTTGGGCACCATGCCTTTTCCGACCACGAAAAACACGAGACCGAAAATCAGCAGCAGCCAGAAGATCTGGCTGGCATAGGTCGCGGCGATTTGTTCGATTTGTGGCATCGATCAGTCCGAAGGCATGATTGGATAGATACCGATCCGGCCAGGGCCCCTGCCCCGGCCGGATCGCACAGGCAATATGATCAGGCCACGAAGACCAGGATCATCGCCACGACGAACGCCAGCAGACCGAGAAGTTCGGCAGCAGCGAAGCCGATGAACAGGCGGCCCTGCTGACCGTCTGCGGCGCCCGGATTGCGCAGCGCGCCTTCCAGGAACTTTGCAAAGACATTGCCGACACCCAGCGATGCCAGACCGGCACCGACAGCGGCGAGACCGGCACCGAGCATGCGTGCGCTTTCTGCGTCCATGGTAATAAACTCCCTTTCGTAGATTCGGTAATTCGGAGACTTAGTGAAGGTTTTCCGCGTCATTGATGTAGAGCGCGGTCAACAGGGCGAAAACATAGGCCTGCACGGCAGCGACGAGCAGTTCGAGCGCGCAGATGCCGATCATCAGCAGGAAGGTGGGAATGCCGACGAGCACGCCGGTGCCCACGCCCGCGTTCGAGCTGCTGATGACGAAGCCGGACAGGACTTCGAGCAGAAGGTGCCCGGCCATCATCGCCACGAAAAGCCGCAGCGCGAGGCTGAACGGGCGGACCATGAAGCTGACCAGCTCGACCAGGAAAATGAACGGAATCATGGGAGCGGGCGTGCCATGCGGCACGAACAGCGACAGGAAACCGATTCCGTGCTTGGCAAAACCGACGATCAGCACGATCGAGAACGACATGATCGCGAGAATGCCGGTAACCGTGAAATGGCTGGTGAAGGTAAAGGGATGCAGGCCGACGACGCCAAGCGGCAGCAGGCCGAGCACGTTGGCGAACAGGATGAACATGAACAGCGAGAACACGTAAGGCACGTATTTGCGCCCCGCCTTGCCGATGTTCGCCTCCAGCATGTCGTCGACGAAGCCGGTGAAGCTTTCGACCGCCATCTGCCACCGGCCGGGGACGAGCTGCCCCTTCATGCCGAGCGCGACGAAGCCCCAGAGCACGACCGCGGTCAGCGCCATCCAGAGCGCCGAATTCGTGAATGCGAGATTATATCCGGCCACTTCCCACCCCTCGGAGCCGAAAAGCGGCTCGATGGTGAACTGGTGCATCGGATCGACCTTGGCTTCGGTTGCCACGCGATTGTCCCTGTCGTTCGAGGCGTTCCGCGGCATTGCTGCCCGGACCGTCCCTTATCCCTCAATGCGTCTTCGCCCCGTGCGGGCGGCGATCGCTGCTATGCCTGAACACCGCCGCCCCTTTGCGATCTGGCCAGAGCCGGTCAGATCAATCGGAACGCGTGTTCGAAATCCTAATTATGTTTCTGAAAGCGACGACTATCCCGAGGAACAGCATCACCAACAGTCCCCACGGCCCGGTACCTGCAAACCGGTCGATCACCCAACCGATCAGCGCGCCGCCGATAAGCCCGCCCAGCAATTCCGCAAGCACCTTGTTTCCCATGCGATAATTCGCATCGGTCCCGTGGGACTGCGGCCGGTTGCGCTGCTCTTCCCGCTCTTTCGCAGCCTTGAGCTGCGCATCGAGCGCGTTGATTCGCGCATCCTCGCCAAGTGGCTCTCGCCCGGACCGCTTTTCACTCATGCCTGTAGTTCCTTCAGCAAAGAAGACCGCTCGGCAAGTGCGATTAGCTGCCCGTCGAGGGCGCCGCTCCTTTAGGAAAGGGGTTCGGGCAAGTCAACACAAGCGCGCGCCTTCATCGCGGGAGCGGCCAATGATGCGCGCCATGCTCCCTCTTTCGCCGGAATCAGCCCACGGCGGGACAGCGCGGATCGAGCTGCGGCGCGCCGCTTCCGCGGGTCTGCCAGCTTCCGCCCGGCGCCTGATATTTTTCGCCCGGCGACGTGCGCGCAATCAGGATGCAGCCCTGCGCGAAGGCGAATTCCTCGATCGTGACGCCGGCGGCGCGGGCACGGTCGGCATAGCTGGCCTTGCGGCGGATATTGATGTCGTCGATCACCGCGCGAAGCCCGGCGGGCGGCGCCCCGGTAAAGCCGAGATAGCCGTCCACCCGTTCGCCTACGGTGCCATTGGCGCGCGCCTCGGCATAGGCGGGTTCGCGCTGCATCGCGCAGGCAGGCTGCGTCATGGCGAGAAGCGCGAACGCCGGCAGGGCAAGGCCTGTAAGACGGCGGGCGGTTGTGTTGCGGGGCATCAGAATATCTCCGGATTGCTTTCGATGTTTTCCTCGGCCGACGCGATGAGCCTGTAGAGAACTTCCTGTTTTATGTTCACGTTCAATTCGATGACGATCGGATCGGACGGCGCGGTCACGTTCACGCATGCGGTATTAAACGAACACGCAACGGCCAAAATCGAAATGCCGCGTATGGTTGAGGCGCGCTTTCGAACGCCGCGCGCAGCTATCGTCAATTTGGTCCGGTTCATGGCACGGTCTCGCTTTCTGCGGGCTGAATGATGGGGGGCGGGTCGGATGGCGGCGATGGCGCGGGAACGGCCCGGTCGTCGGGGATCAACCGCACCCCGTCGTCATCGACAAGCCCCAATTCGCGCGGATCGCGCACGGCGGAGGGATCGTAGAGCGATTTCAGGCTGCCGATAAGCTGATAGAACGGCGCGCGTATGTTCACGTTGAAGCGGAACGGCAGCTTCGCGATACGGCGGGTGAGGAAGTTCGATTGCGTGCCCGGCCCCTGTGACACGCCGTCGAAACGCACCCGCGTGACGATCTCGCCCTCCAGTGCGCCGTCGATTGCGACGCTCATCCGCTTGTAATCGAGGCTGCGCAGCGCCGCGAATGCGAAATTGGCGATGGGCGACAGATCCTTGTAACTGAGCTCGCCGACATAGGCGATGTTGCCCCCCGGCGGACGGGATCGGAGGCTCCCGCCCTCCACGCGACCGCCGGCTTCGTCGAAAACGATGGGAATGCGCCCGTCGAACGTCCCGCTCGCACTCAGATTGGCGACGCCGAGCCGTTCGATCACCCGCCCGGCATCCAGCCCGGTGATGACCAGCGTGAAATTGCGCCGCTCCGTCGCGCCGAGGATCAGCGACGTCGGCTCCAGAACCAGCCTCCCGCCCAGAAACGGCCAGCTCCCCCCGCCAAGGTCGAGCCGCAATCCGGGCCGCAAGGTCACGAACACCTCCCCATCCGACACCGGCACGCCGGGGTTCATCTCGGCAATCGACAATCGCTGATCCGGCGCGGTTTGGAGGTTCAGCAGATCGGTAAAGAGCAATGTTCCAGCCATCCCCGTGACAGGGCCGAAGGCGGCGGCGAAGTCGAGCGAATCGGTGCCGACCACCCCCGAAGAGGTGATCCCCTCACCGCTCCAGTCGATTCGGCCCTGCCCGCTGACTATCCCGCGCGCATTGGCGATATTGCCGAGAACGAGGCGCGTGATATCGGTGGGTTGCAGATCGTCGCCGAAGCCTATCCCCTCGACCGAGAGATCGGCCCGCCCTTGCCCATCGGTCAGATCGTGGCGAATATCCGCGTCGACGATGGCAATTCCGGTCTTCGGCTCGCGAAACAGGGCGTTTGCGGTGATGATGTTATCGGCGAGCGTAAGGGTCGCATCCCTTGCGATCATAGGCTCGAATCGCGCGTCGTCCTGCCGGTCGGTAAGAACGAAAGCGCCCTCTTCGATGCGCAGGACACCGCTGCGATACGACCATTGCCCACCGGCCTCTCCGATGTCGAGCGGCACGGACGGAAGCGTCACATTCGTCCCGGAAAACGCACCGCCGATGTCGCGCCCGATTTGCGCGGTAATATCCGCGATGGCAAAACGCACCGCCGTCGCCTGCGGGCCGATTTCAACGTTCATCGTTCGCGCGCGGACCACCGCGGGCCGACCCGGACGCAAGGCAAGCCCGACCGGGCCGGACGCCAGACGCACCGGCGTTTCGCCAAGCCGCCCCGAAAGGTCGAGCTTTGGCGCGCCCACGGCCATGCGCGTGCCGTCCGGCCCGATCGCCAGCATCGCGGCCCCGCCCGCCGGGCACAGCAGCAGACTCTGCCGCTCGAGCGTGAAATTCGCATAGCGCAGCGAATCGAAGCGCGGCGCCACGCAATCATCCCACAGGCGCACGCCGCGCCGCGCCGAATACGAACCCGCAACCGGAAGACGAAGCCCGTCAACCGCGCCGCCGGGGAGCGGGCCGCTCGCCAGAATCTCGCCGTTCATGACGAACCCGTCACCCGATTGCCGCACACGCAATTCGGGGATCGCGATCCGTGCACCCCCCCCTGCATAATCCGCCATGCGCAGGCGGAGCTGCGGCCTGTCCCCTTCCCCGTCGATCGCGCCCACGATCCGGGGCATATCCGCGCCCCCGGTGGCGAAACGCGCGCGATGAAGGCGCAGGCTTTCGTCCAACCCGATCTGCACCTGACTGAGCGAGAGCAGCGGCGCGCCGTCCCCGCCGCGAAGGCCCGCACGCGCGATGGCAATGCGTGCGCCCCCTTCGTCGGCCCGCGCCTGCAGCGTGGCTGTGAAGGACGCGCCCGGCATCGACCGGCGCAGCACGGCGCGCAACCGGCCCGCAATCGGCGCCAGCAACGTGTCGGCGGCGGATTCCTGTACCTGTTGCAAGGCCGGATCGACGACACCGGACAAATCGAACCCGCCGCCGGCCACATCGCCCGCCAATTGCCAGCGATCGAACCCGCCCGCGCTTCGGATAATACCATCGAGCGAGAGGCGCGCGACCGCGGCCCCGGCAAACACCGCATCGCGGGCCGACAGGTCGAAATCCGCCACCATCGCGCCGCTGTCGCGCACGGATACGGCAAGCGGACCGTTGAGCGCACCGACCGCATTGCCGCCCACCGCAACCCGCCCGGTGCGCAGCGTGCCGGCCACCATGGCGCGGCTCATGTCCGCTTGTGCCTCGCCGCGCACGGTCCAGCTTGCCTGCACAAGCGACAGGTCCGATTCGGGGCACCTCGCCGCATCGGCGCGCAACGGCCCGACAAAGCGCGGTGTCTCGTCCGCGATGGCGAGACGGCCATAAAGGCTCAACCCGTCAATGGTGCAGCCCATGCCGGAAAGCCGCGGCACCACTGCCCCCATCGTCGCGGCGAAACCGTCGCGCAGATTGCCCCCGCCGGCAAGCTTCACCCCCAGATTGCCATGCGGCGACAGCACGCGCGCCCGCCCGTCCACAATATCGATGTCGAGATCGGGCAGGCGAAAGGGCTCCCCCGTGCTTTCGGGATAGAGCAAACGATCGAGCGCGCCGAAACTGACCCTGTCGCCGTGCAGCATGCCATAAAGCCGGGGCCGTACGAGCCGTACTCCCGTTATCTCCGGAACGCCGAAGCGCAGCCGCGTAGCCACCACCGCCTGTTCGATCACAAGGTCGGGACGGTCGCGGTCCCCCACCACGATATTGGCGAGTACCTGGCGATCCGGGCCGATTTCGGCAATGTCGTAGCGGGCGGGCAGGTCCATATCGGCGAGCATGTCGTCGACCACGCCGCGCACCAATCGTTCGCGCGCGATCCATATGCCAGCCGCGAGCAGAACCACGACCACGAGAACGCCCGCGACGAAGCGAGGCCATCGACGGCGGCGCACGGGCGAATCGCCACTCGCCCTATCGTCCTCGCCCTGCGTCATTGCGTCCTGCCGTCATTCCTCGTGCGTCCGCGCGGATCCGCGGCGGCGCAGACTTGCGCAGCATCGCGGCGAAAGGCAATGGAAAGCATGATCTGTCCACACACCTTCCCGGCGCGGCGCCCCGACCCTCATTTATGGCACGCGGCATCGTGACCAAACCGCAGGATGAATTGCCGATGGCAGCAGCACCCGCAGCATCGGCCGCGCCGAAAGCCGGAACCGACCCCAGCGGCCATCGCGCACGCCTGCGCAAGCGTCTGCTCGAAGGGGGGAACGACGCCTTGGCCGATCACGAGATCGTCGAATATCTCCTTATGACCGCGATCCCGCGCCGCGACGTCAAACCGCTCGCCCGCTCGCTCATGAACCGGTTCGGAAGCCTTGCCGGGATCTTCAACGCCGACAGGACCGCGCTCGAAAACCACCCCGGCATGGGGGAAACCAGTGCCGCGGCGATGAAGATCGTAGGCCTCGCCACGCGCCGGCTCGCCCGCGCGGAGGTCATGGACAAGCCCGTGCTGGGAAGCTGGCATGCCTTGCTAGACTATCTCACCATCGACATGGCGCATCTGCGGGTGGAGCGTGTGCGCGTGCTGTATCTCGACAAGCAGAACCGGCTCATCCGGGACGAACATCTGGGCGACGGCTCGCTGGACGAGGCCGCGATCCACCCGCGCGAGGTGATCGGCCGGGCCATGGAGCTGGGCGCTGCCGCGCTGATCCTCGCGCATAATCACCCCAGCGGCAATCCGCAGCCCAGCCGCGCCGACGTTCAGATCACCAATCGCATTGCCGAGGCAGGGCGCCTTTTGAACATCGCCGTGCACGACCATGTCATCATCGGGCGCGAGGGGACCGTTTCCATGAAGGCGAAGGGCCTGATCTGAGCCGCCGTGATCTGAGCTGACGTGATCTGACCCGAATTGCGCGGCCCGCCCTTGCCAAATGCGCAGCCGCACCCTAGCCGCGCGGCCAAAGCCCCAATTCTTGCGAACCGGAGTATGCCCGATGGTCCCACGCTATGCCCGCCCCGCCATGACCGCGATCTGGGAGCCGGAAGCGAAATATCGCATCTGGTTCGAGATCGAGGCCCATGCCACGCAGAAACTGGGCGAATTGGGCGTCGTGCCCGAAAGCGCAGCAAAGGCATTATGGGACTGGTGGGCGACCGAGCCTGCGATCGACGTGGAGGCGATCGACGCGATCGAGGCGGTGACCAAGCACGATGTCATCGCGTTCCTTACCTGGGTCGCGGAACAGGTCGGCGACGAGGCCCGCTTCATGCATCAGGGCATGACGAGTTCCGACGTGCTCGACACGACGCTCGCGGTACAGCTCGACCGGGCGGCGGCGATGCTGCTCGATGACATCGACGCGCTGCTCGCCGCGATCAAGAAGCGTGCCGAGGAACACAAATACACCCCCACCATCGGGCGAAGCCACGGCATTCATGCCGAACCCGTCACCTTTGGCCTGAAAATGGCAGAGGCCTACGCGGAATTCAGCCGGTGCCGCGAACGGCTCGAATTCGCACGGCGCGAAATCGCCACCTGCGCGATTTCGGGAGCGGTCGGAACCTTTGCCAATATCGATCCGTCGGTCGAGCGTCACGTCGCGGAAAAGATGGGCCTTGCGATCGAGCCTGTCTCGACGCAGGTCATCCCGCGCGACCGTCACGCGATGTTCTTTGCCGTGCTGGGCGTCATCGCGAGTTCGATCGAGCGGCTTTCGGTGGAGGTGCGGCACCTGCAACGCACCGAAGTGCTGGAGGCGGAGGAATATTTCTCCCCCGGCCAGAAAGGGTCGAGCGCCATGCCGCATAAGCGCAACCCCGTGCTGACCGAAAACCTCACCGGGCTTGCCCGCGTGGTGCGTTCCGCCGTGACGCCGGCGATGGAAAACGTGGCGCTGTGGCACGAACGCGACATTTCGCATTCCTCGGTCGAACGGTTCATCGGGCCGGATGCGACCATCACGCTCGATTTTGCGCTCGCGCGGCTGACGGGGGTGGTGGAAAAGCTGCTCGTCTATCCCGAACGCATGCAGAAGAATCTCGATCGGATGGGCGGGCTCGTCCATTCGCAGCGGGTTCTGCTCGCGCTTACGCAGGCCGGTGTCAGCCGGGAGGATGCCTATCGCCTGGTGCAGCGTAACGCGATGAAAGTATGGGAATCGGATGGCGAACTGTCATTGCTCGACCTGTTGAAAGCGGATGGGGAAGTCACCGCCGCCCTTTCGGCCGAGCAGATCGAGGAGAAATTCGATCTCGATTACCATTTCCGGCAGGTGGACACGATTTTCGACCGCGTGTTCGGTTGACCGGGGCCGCGTTTGCAGCAGGGTTGGCCAAACAGGCGTTGCGGCGTAGGCTGCACGCCCAGACGATCCGCGCTTGAGAGGAGGCCAGGAACGCCATGCAGGTTCTTCGCACGATAATATGGGTGGCGCTGCTGGTGGCGCTCGCGCTGTTTGCGGCGTTCAACTGGTATCCGGTCGATGTGCGGATCTGGGAAAACCTCGTGCTCGAAACGAAGCTGCCGATGGTGATCCTGGCCGCGTTTTTGATCGGGCTGGTTCCGATGTGGCTTTATCACAAATCGGCGAAATGGCGGCTCAAACGGCGGATCGCCTCGCTCGAAACCTCGCATCGCAGCCTCGTGTCGAGCCAGCAGGCCGAGCCCGCACACCCCGTTTACAATGCAGACGACGCCACCCTGCGCAGGACAGAGCCATGACCAATCCCGTTTATCTCGCGCTCGACGTGCCGCAGCTCGATGCGGCGAAATCGCTGGCGCAGAAGGTCAAAGGGCATGTCGGCGGGTTGAAGCTGGGCCTCGAATTCTTCTGTGCGCACGGGCACCACGGGGTGCATGAGCTGGCGCAGCTCGGCCTGCCGATCTTTCTCGATCTGAAACTGCACGATATTCCCAATACGGTGGCCGGCGCGATGCAGGCGATCCACGTGCTCGAACCCGCAATCGTCACCGTCCATGCGAGCGGGGGCCGTGCCATGATGGAAGACGCCAAGGCCGCGGCCGGCGAACATACGCGCGTCGTCGCCGTGACCATGCTCACCAGCCTCGATGACAAGGACCTGTCGCGCACCGGCGTTGCCGGCACCGCCCACGATCAGGTGATGCGCCTTGCCGAGCTTGCCGAGAAATCCGGGCTCGACGGGATCGTATGTTCGGGCGAGGAAGTCGCCGCCGTCCATGCACAGTGGAAGGGCGGCTATCTCGTGGTGCCCGGCCTGCGCCCCGCGGGCAGCAAGACGGGCGATCAGAAACGCACGGTCACCCCGCGCGCCGCCCGCGACAATGGAGCAAGCGTGCTGGTCATCGGACGGCCGATTTCGAAAGCGCCGGACCCGCTCGCCGCGGCGCGCGCGATCGAAGCGACGCTGTAGCCTGTCGATCCCGTGACCTTTGAACCTGCGATACGCCGGGCGGGGCCGGATGACGCCGCCATGTTGAAACCCCTGCTCGAAGGGGCGTATCGCGGCGAGCATGCGCGGCTGGGCTGGACGCACGAGGCCGACATCGTTCAGGGCGAGCGCATTGCCGAGGCTGAGCTTAGCGCGATGTTGCGCGATCCCCTGGTCCACATGCTACTGGCCACCGATCGCGCGACGGGGGCCGCCATCGGCTGTGTCGCGATCACGGAGAGGGGCGGCGGGCTTGCCTATCTCGGCATGCTGTGCATCGCGCCCGAATTGCAGAGCGCGGGCCTTGGCACCATGCTGCTTCACGCAGGGGAGGAGCGCGCCGCGTCCAGCGGCGCCGCGCGGATCGAGATGACCGTCATCGAAAATCGCGATACGCTGATCGCTTGGTATCTGCGCAAGGGATACAGGCAGACGGGCGAACGCCGCCCCTTCCCCGTGCCGCAGACGCCGCCGCTGTTCTTTATCGTTCTCGAAAAGGCGCTATGATCCCGCGCATCAAGATATGCGGCGTCAACACGTCCGCGGCGATGGAGGCGGCGATCGCCGCGCACATCGATTATGCGGGGCTTGTGTTCTTTGCCCGGTCGCCGCGCCATGTCGAGGCGGGCACCGCGCGCCAACTGGCCGCTCTCTCGGGCGATTCGATCCGGCGCACCGGATTGTTCGTGGATGCGGGCGACGAGGCGATCGCGGAGGGTGTCGCCGCCGGCAAGCTCAGCGCCATTCAGTTGCACGGTCATGAAACGCCGGAACGCGCCGCCGCCCTTCGCGCCCGGTTCGGCATCGCCGTGTGGAAGGCGCTTCCCATCGCGGGGCCGGACGATATTGCGCGGGCGCGCGATTATACGGGCGCGGTCGACATGCTCCTGTTCGATGCGAAAACGCCAGTGGGACAGCTTCCGGGCGGGATGGGCCTCCGCTTCGACTGGTCGCTCGTGCATGGGTACGATGGCGCGGTGCCCTGGGGCCTGGCGGGCGGGCTTTCGCCGGCGAATGTCGCCGACGCCATTGCCGAGGTGCGGCCCGCACTCGTCGATGTGTCGTCCGGTGTGGAAAGCGCGCCCGGCGTGAAGGATGCCGCCGCCATCGCCGCCTTCGCCCGCGCGGTTCGCACACGCTGACACGTCTGGACTTCGCCGCGATGCTCTGCCAATCGCGGGCGCATGGAAACCACATCGCAAACCGGCATGCCCAACAGCTTTCGCAATCAGCCTGACGAGCGCGGCCATTTCGGCCAGTTCGGCGGGCGATATGTGTCCGAAACGCTGATGCCGCTGGTCCTCGATCTCGACCGCGAATATCGTGCGGCGAAGGAAGACCCGGCCTTCGACGCGGAATTTCAGGATCTCCTCACCCATTACGTCGGACGGCCCAGCCCGCTTTATTTCGCAGAGCGGCTGACCGAGGAATTGCGCAAGGATGCACCGGCGGGCAAGGGCGCGCAGATCTGGTTCAAGCGCGACGAACTCAATCACACCGGCGCGCACAAGATCAACAATTGCATCGGGCAGATCCTGCTCGCCGTGCGCATGGGCAAGACGCGGATCATCGCCGAAACCGGCGCAGGACAGCATGGGGTGGCGACCGCGACGGTGGCGGCGCGTTTCGGCCTTCCCTGCGTGATCTACATGGGCGCAAAGGACGTAAAGCGGCAGCAGCCCAACGTGTTCCGCATGCGGCTGCTCGGCGCGAAGGTCGTGCCGGTCCGTTCCGGTTCCGCCACGCTGAAGGACGCGATGAACGATGCCATGCGCGATTGGGTCGCGAATGTGCATGACACCTTCTACATCATCGGAACGGCCGCGGGGCCGCACCCCTACCCCGAAATGGTCCGCGATTTTCAGAGCGTCATCGGCCGCGAGGCGCGCGAGCAGATGATGCAGCGGACAGGGCGCCTGCCCGACCTGCTCGTCGCGGCGATCGGCGGCGGGTCGAACGCGATCGGGCTGTTCCATCCGTTTCTCGACGATCCGGATGTCGGCATGCTGGGGATCGAGGCGGCGGGCCACGGGCTCGACAAGGAGCATGCCGCATCGCTCGCGGGCGGATCGCCGGGCATCCTCCACGGCAACAAGACGTACCTGCTGCAGGACGAGGACGGGCAGATCATCGAGGGCCACTCGATCAGCGCAGGCCTCGACTATCCCGGCATCGGGCCGGAGCATAGCTGGCTCATGGAATCGGGCCGGGTCGAATATTCGCACATCACGGACACAGAAGCGCTCGACGCGTTTCAGCTGCTCTGCCGGACGGAGGGTATCATCCCCGCGCTCGAACCCAGCCACGCCATTGCCGCGGTCGTGAAACGCGCGCGCGAAATGCCGCAGGACGCGATCATCCTCGCCAATCTGTGCGGACGCGGGGACAAGGACATCTTCACGGTCGCCGAAGCGTTGGGAGTGGATCTGTGAGCCGCTTTGAAAAGGCATTCGGCAAAGGGCATCCCGCGCTCATCTGTTTCGTGACGGCGGGCGATGGCGATACCGCCGCCAATCTCGACGCGCTGGTCGCGGGCGGCGCCGATGTGATCGAACTGGGCATGCCGTTCACCGATCCCATGGCCGACGGCCCGGCGATCGAGAATGCGAACCTGCGCGCGCTGGCCAAGGGCACGACGACGCGGGACATACTCGACCTGGCGAGCGGGTTTCGCACCCGCCATCCCGACGTGCCGCTCGTGCTCATGGGCTATGCCAATCCGATGGTGCGGCGCGGGGCGGACTGGTTCGCGCGCGCGGCGAAGGATGCCGGCGTCGACGGGGTGATCTGTGTCGACATCCCGCCCGAGGAGGATAGCGAGCTTGGCGCGCATCTTCGCGGCGAAGGGCTCGACATCATTCGCCTTGCCACGCCGACCACCGACGCGGCGCGGCTTCCCGCCGTGCTCGACGGTGCGGGCGGGTTTCTCTATTACGTGTCGGTCGCGGGCATCACCGGCAAGCAGCAGGCCGCGATGGACTCCATCGAGACGGCGGTCGCCGCATTGAAGGCCCGCACGAAGCTTCCGGTGGCGGTCGGTTTCGGCGTGCGCACCCCGGAACAGGCGGGCGCCATCGCGGCGGTCGCCGACGGCGTCGTGGTTGGCTCCGCGCTCGTCGAGCTGATCGCGGAACATGGGAACGCGGCGCCGGACCCCATTCGCGACCTGACCAAGGCGCTTGCCGATGCGGTTCACGGCGCAAGAAAGGATATCGCATGAGCTGGCTCACGCAGGTACGCAATCGCCTGCCTTTTACGAAAAAGCGGGAAACGCCTGACAATCTTTGGGTCAAGTGCCCGTCCTGCGAAGAAATGCTCTTCGTCAAGGATTACGAAGAAAACCTCTGGGTCTGCCCGAACTGCGAACATCATGGGCGGATCGGTGCCGATACCCGTCTGAAGCAGATCATGGACGAAGGATACGAGGTGCTACCCTCCCCTTCGGTTAGCGAGGATCCGCTCAAGTTCCGCGACACCAAGAAATATGCCGACAGGCTGAAGGCTGCGCGCCACAACGCGCCGCATCCCGACGCGCTGACCAATGCGCTGGGCACGATCGACGGGCGCCGCGCGGTCGTCGCGGTGCAGGATTTCGGCTTCATGGGCGGGTCCATGGGCATGGCGGTGGGCGCGGCCTTCCTCGCCGGGGTGGACCGCGCGGTGAAGGAGAAATGCCCGTTCGTCATCTTTACCGCGGCGGGCGGCGCGCGCATGCAGGAGGGCATATTGTCGCTCATGCAGATGCCGCGCACGACCGTCGCGATCCGAAGGCTGAAGGATGCGGGCCTGCCCTATATCGTCGTGCTGACCGACCCGACCACGGGCGGCGTCACGGCAAGCTATGCCATGCTCGGCGATATTCAGATGGCGGAACCCGGCGCGCTTATCGGCTTTGCGGGACAGCGCGTCATTCAGGACACGATTCGCGAAAAACTGCCCGCCGGGTTTCAGCGTGCCGAATATCTGCTTGAACACGGGATGATCGACATGGTGGTCGACCGGCACGACCTGCGCGAACGGCTGGTGACGATCATCGATTATCTGATGGCCGGTGCCAAGGCCGCCTGAACCTGCACGCCCGCGCGATTTCGCGACGTCGGACGATCCGCGGGTTCAGGAGCAGCTG
Source organism: Croceicoccus hydrothermalis (assembly GCF_022378335.1). Taxonomy (GTDB): domain Bacteria; phylum Pseudomonadota; class Alphaproteobacteria; order Sphingomonadales; family Sphingomonadaceae; genus Croceicoccus; species Croceicoccus hydrothermalis. Next base: position 163,353 of record NZ_JAIQCI010000007.1, on the reverse strand, counting down.
AACCGGCTGGCCTCGCTCTCGCTGCCGCAGGGGCGGTTGAGCCTTGGCCCCGTGCGGCGATTGCTTGCCGCACTGGGCGATCCGCATCTGCGCCTTCCGCCGGTGTTTCATGTCGCGGGCACCAATGGCAAGGGGTCGACCTGTGCGTTTCTGCGCGCCATGCTGGAGGCGGCTGGAAAGCGGGTCCACCAATTCACCAGCCCCCATCTCGTGCGTTATAACGAGCGGATCCGCATCGCCGGTGAACTGGTCGGCGATGCCATGCTGGCCGATCTGCTGGCCGAGGTACTCGACGCGAGCGGGACGAGCGAGGCGAGCTTTTTCGAGATTACGACGGCGGCGGCGTTCCTTGCCTTCGCCCGGAACGACGCCGATGCCGCCATCGTGGAGGTAGGGCTTGGCGGCAGGTTCGATGCGACCAATGTCATCGCGGAGCCCGCGTGTTGCGGGATCGCGTCGCTCGGGCTCGACCACGAACAATTCCTGCTCGCGCCGGAGGATGGCGCGCCTGCCGAACCGATGGCGCGGATCGCGTTCGAAAAGTCCGGCATCGTAAAGCCCGGCCGCCCGGTCGTCACGCAATCCTATGGCCCCGATGCGCAGGCCGAGGTGGAACGTGCCGCGCGCACGGCCGGTGCGCCGCTTCACATGCGCGGGGCGGACTGGTCGATCACGGGCGGCGACATGATGGAATATCATGATCGTCACAGCGCGCTGACCCTGCCCCCGCCCGCCCTTCCCGGTGCGTTTCAGGTTCAGAATGCCGGGCTCGCCATCGCGATGCTCCGGCATCAGGATTTCGTCGCCGTGTCGCCCGATGCGATCGCGGCGGGGCTGCGCGATGCGCGTTGGCTTGGCCGGCTTCAATGGCTGGGCAAGGGGCCGCTGACGGCGATGGCGCCGGGGTATGACGTGCTGCTCGACGGGGGGCACAACCCGGATGCGGCGCGCGTGCTCGCGGCATATTGCGCGACATTGGATCGGCCCTTGCATGCGGTGATTGGCATGCTCGCGAACAAGGATGCGGAGCGTTTCCTCGCCCTCGTCTCACCGCATATGCAAAGCGTGACCGGCGTTCCGATACCCGGCCATCCGCATCATCCGCCCGAACGGATCGCGATGCTGAGCGGCGGGGGCACGGCGCGCAATGTGGGCGACGCGATAACCCGTATTGCCGGGCGCGGCGATGGCGGCGTCATCCTCATCGGCGGTTCGCTCTACCTCGCGGGCGAGGTGCTGCGCGTCAACCGCGAATTGCCGGACTAGGCGGCGCGGGTGCCGCGGCCCGCCACGCGTATCCATTCCAGTACGCACAGCACCACCGCCACCGCCCCGATGAGCGCGGTGAGCAGGAACACGTCGTAATAACCGCGCTCCTCGATAAGCTGTCCGAGCGCGCCCCGGCCCAATGTTCCGACCAAGAGCGTCAGCGAGGCAAGCAGCGCATATTGCACTGCGCTATACCCCTTCGCCACGATGGACGAAAGCCACGCGATATAGGCCGCGCCCGCAATCCCGACGGCAAGATTTTCGCCGGCGATGGTAATCATCAACCGCGCGAGCCGCTCCGTCCCGCCGAATGTTTCGACGAGGAACGTGAAACCGATCGCATCGCTGACCGCCTGCATCGTGGCGCCGCCGATGGCGAGATCGGCATAAAGCAGGTTCGTCGCCGCAGCCAGCACCGCCCCCAGCGTCAGCACCGCCATCCGGCCGAGCACGGTGATGAGATACCCGCCAAGCGCCAGCCCGAGGATGATCGCGCCCACGCCAAAGAATTTCGACGCGACGGCCACCTCGTCATTGGTGTAGTTCAGCTCGCCAAGGTAGAACGGATAGGCGAACGTACCCCATATCGCATCGCAGATCCGGTAAGTCAGCACGAGCGCGAAGATCAGCACGAGCGACCACCCCATCCGCCCGACAAATTCGGTGAGCGGCAGGATCAGCGCACGGTAAAGATGGTCGGCAACCGGGTTGGCGGCCTCCGCGCCATCCGCGCTTTCCAAAAGCACGTGGCGGCCCTCGCGCTGCATCCTGACCAGCCACGCCGCGATAAAGGACGGCAGCACGATCGTCGCCACCACGATGAGCGGACCATAGGTCGCCGTGAATTGCGTCGGATCGGGGCGCAATTCGGGCACGGCGGTCATCGACCGGTACATGAACAATCCCACGGTGACGAGCGCCCAACCCCACAGCAGCCCCACCGCGGCCAGCGCATAATGGCGGACCTTCGGCGTCAGCTCGCCCTTGGTGTAAAGCTGCTCCAGTTCCTCCGCACTCGCCGCGACGCTGGCCGCGCTGCCGGCACGGGCATCGGGCGCGAACAGGCCGACGATCCCGATGAACAGCATGATGCCGCCCATCATGACATAGGTTCCCGGCCATCCGATCCGCTCCGCCACGATCAGCGCGAGCGCACCGCCGACGAGCGATGCGAGCCGGAAGCCCATCTGCGTGATGGTGGACAATATGTCGATCGTCGCTTCTTCATCGGCGATGTCGATGCGCCAGGCATTGATGACGATATCCTGCGTCGCGCTGGCAAAGGCGCCGACCGCGGCCAAGAGGGAAAACCACCCGAGGCTCTCCCCCGGATTGAGCAGCGACATGGTGATGAGGATGATGCCGAGCAGCAATTGCGCCGGCGCGATCCATTGCTTGCGCTTGCCGAGGCGGCGGACAAACGGAATATCGACCCGGTCCACGAGCGGCGACCACAGGAACTGAAACGAATAGGCCAGCCCGATGAGCGAGAACACGCCCATCGTTTCAAGGTCGACATCGGCCTCCGTAAACCAGGCATAAAGCGTGCCGAGGAACAGCGCGAAGGGCAGGCCCGAGGCAAAACCGAACAGCGCCATATAGGCCGTCTTGCGGTTGCGCAGCGCGGCGAGCAAGTCCCGCCATCCAGGCTTTTTCCCCTGTTCGGGCGCGGCGTCGGCCGGGGTTTGTTCGCCGGTTGGCGTAGAATCGTTGCTCGTCGTCTCGGTCAATTGCCGCTCCTGTCCGTGCCGTGTCACCGGCGCCGCCGATGGTGTTAGAGCATCGCCGCACGTCTGCAAACGCCGCCGCCCGTTTCATGTCCATGCTTGTAACCAAAGAGCCGATGGCGCATGGCGCAAACGTGAACGACAAGCAACGCCCCCCATCGCGATCGTCCCGCCGGACGGACGGTTCCTCCCGCAACCGCCCGCGCTCCGAACGCGGCGATTTCGACCGCGCCAATCCGGATCGTGGGCGCCCGCGCAAGAAACCGGCGGGCCGCGACACGACGCGTCCCGAACCTTCGCTTCCCAAGCGTGAAGGCGACCGCATCGCCAAGCTGCTCGCGCGCGCAGGGGTCGCCTCGCGCCGGGAGGTGGAACGCATGATCGAGGATGGCCGCGTCACGCTTGACGGGGAAAGGCTCGACACACCGGCGGTGGTGCTGACCTCGCTGCGCGGTGTCGCGGTCGATGGGAAACCCGTCGGCGCGGCGGAGGCTCCGCGCCTGTTCCGCTTTCACAAGCCGAGCGGCCTGCTCACGGCGGAGCGTGATCCGAAGGGGCGCGCGACGATCTATGATGCGTTGCGCAATGCCCTGCCGCGCGGGGCGCCGCGGGTGATGCCGGTCGGACGGCTCGACCTCAATACCGAAGGGCTGCTCCTCATGACCAATGATGGCGAGTTGAAACGCGCCATGGAATTGCCGAGCAGCGAGATCCCGCGCACCTATCGCGCGCGCACATTCGGCGACGTAAGCCAGGAACAGCTCGAGGATCTGATGGACGGGATCGAGATCGAAGGTGTGCGATACGGCAGCATCGATGCCAATCTGGAACGGCGCACGGGCCGGAATCAGTGGATCGAACTGACTCTGACCGAGGGGAAAAACCGGGAGGTTCGCCGTGTGCTCGAACATCTCGGGCTGCAGGTTTCGCGGTTGATGCGATTGTCCTACGGTCCGTTCGCGCTGGACGATCTGCCGCGCGGCGCGGCGGATGAAATCCGGGGCAGCGACGTTGCGCAGTTTCGCAAGCAGATCATGCGAAAGCCCGCACGATGAGGATCATTGCCGGCGAATGGCGCGGGCGTGTGATCACCGCGCCCGATGGCGACGCCACGCGTCCCACGGCGGACCGCACGCGCGAAACGCTGTTTTCCATGTTGACGAGCAGGCTCGGCAGTTTCGACGGGCTGTTCGTGGCCGATCTGTTTGCAGGGTCGGGCGCGCTCGGGCTCGAAGCTCTTTCTCGCGGCGCGGCGCGGGCGTTGATGGTGGAGCAGGATGCCGCCGCGATCCGGGCACTGCGCCGCAATATCGCGAATTTGCGGGCGCAGGACCGCTGCGACGTGCGGGCGGCCTCCGTGCTTTCGCTCGGCCCGGCGCGGGAACAGCCCGATCTTGTCCTGATGGATGCGCCCTATGATACCGGGGCGGGATCGGTGGCGCTCGACCGGATGAACCGGCTCGGCTGGATCGCGCCCTCGGCCTGGATCAGCATCGAAACCGCACGCGGCGAAGACGTTTCGGTCAATGGCTTCGAGGTCGAAACCGTCCGCCATAGCGGAAAGGCCAGCCTGCATCTCCTGCGCCTGCGTTGAGGCATGATGCTCGCGGCCACGGCGAGGCGCGCATGGAAAAGGGCGGCCGCCTGCACGGGACCGCCCTTTTCCCTCTACCTGTATAGCGTTTACATCTCGCTTGCAGGCTTGCCGGGCCAGTAGTCGAGCGGCTTGGGCCCGCGCTGTCCTGCGGCATAGGGATTGATGCAGCTGTCGGTGACGGTGGCGCTGCACACCGGATATTCGGCGGGCTGCGTCGCGCGGGCACCGGCCTGCACGATTTCCTTCTTCACATAGCGGACCTGGCCATTGTTCGACGCCATCGACCCGCTATTGTTCATGGCGCTGCTGGTGGTGGTGTTTCTGGCGGATGCGGAATTGCCCTGCATCTGGTTGCGCATCTGCGTCGTGACGGCATCCCATGCGGCGCCGCGCTGATCCGCGTTCATTGCATAGAGCTTGTTGCGCTGCTCGGTCGTGAGGAGCCAGAACGCCTGCTGCTCCATGGGTTCGAGCATCCAGAAATCGGTCTGCTGCGCTTCGGGCAGGTTCCAGTAGCTCGTCTGACGCTCCATCGGCCAGCCATCGTACATCGACCGATCATTCGCGGGCCAGCCTTCATACGCGGACATCTGATCCGCGGTCATTTCGTAGGACGCGCCGTCTTCCATCATCGCGTTGTTCGACATGCCTTGCGCCGTCGCGGCCAGGGGGGCTGCGCCGAGCATCAATGCCGCACCTGCCATCAGAATGTTTTTCATAAAAGTCCTCCTTCATGTATTCGCCGTTCACCATAGTTACGTCCCGTCCGGCAAATTGTTCCGTTGGGACCGGCACCGGCGCTTGCGCGTGGGCGCTGCGTTCCCTACCTGTTCGCGTGTGACGCATATCGATCCCCCCGCCCCCGCCCGCCTTTCAGACGACCATCGTAAACAGCCGTGGCTGCGCGGGCTGAACCCGCCGCAACGCGATGCTGTGCTTACGACGGAGGGGCCGGTGCTCATGCTCGCCGGCGCCGGAACGGGGAAGACCGCGGCCCTTACCGCGCGGATGGCGCATCTCATCGCGACGCGCCGCGCCTGGCCGAGCGAGATTCTGTGCGTGACCTTCACGAACAAGGCCGCGCGCGAAATGCGCGAGCGCGTCGGCCATCATATCGGTCCTGCGGTCGAAGGCATGCCGTGGCTCGGCACGTTCCACGCCATCGCGGCCAAGATGCTGCGCCGCCATGCCGAGCTTGTCGGGCTGCAATCGAATTACACCATCATCGATACCGATGATCAGCTACGCCTGCTCAAACAGCTGATCGCCGCGAACGACGTGGATGAGAAACGCTTTCCGGCAAAGCAGCTTGCCGGGCTGATCGACCGGTGGAAGAACCGGGGGCTGAACCCCGGCGATCTCGATGCGGAGGAGAACGAGGCCTATGCCAACGGGCGCGGCGAACAGTTCTACCGCCTGTATCAGGACCGGTTGAAGGCGCTGAACGCATGTGATTTCGGCGATCTGCTGCTCCACATGCTGAACATCCTGCGGCGCGAGGCGGATGTCCTGGATCACTATCGCAGCCGTTTCAAATATATCATGGTGGACGAGTATCAGGACACCAACACGGTGCAGTATCTGTGGCTGCGCATGATCGCGCAGAGCAAGGGGCCGGACGGGCACAATATCTGCGTCGTGGGTGACGATGATCAGTCGATCTATTCATGGCGCGGCGCAGAAGTCGCCAATATCCTACGGTTCGAAAAGGATTTTCCCGGCGCGAAAGTGATCCGGCTCGAACAGAATTACCGTTCCACGCCGCAGATCCTCGCCGCCGCGTCACAGCTCATTGGCGCGAACAGCGAGCGGCTCGGCAAGACGCTCTGGACCGAGGCGGACGCCGGCGAGAAGGTCAAGGTGATCAGTGTGTGGGACGGGCCGGAGGAAGCACGGCGTATCGGCGAAATGGCCGAGACGATGATGCGCGACGGCATATCGCTCGACCGCGCGGCGATTCTCGTGCGGGCGCAGTTCCAGACCCGCGAGTTCGAGGACCGCTTCATTCAGATCGGTCTGAACTACAAGATCATCGGGGGCTTTCGTTTCTACGAACGGGCGGAGATCAGGGATGCGATCGCCTATCTTCGCATCATCGCGCAGCCGAGCGACGATCTCGCCTTCGAACGCATCTATAATACGCCCAAGCGTGGGCTGGGTCAGAAGACGCTTGAAAAGCTGCACCACCATGCGCGGGCGAATGCGATGCCGCTGGCCGCCGCCGCGCTAGACATTTGCGACAGCGACGAATTGCCGGCGCGGGCGCGCAATACGCTGCTCGCCCTGATGCGCGATTTCGCGCGTTGGCGCGAGGAGGCGAAGACGCTTTCGCCTGCGGAGCTGGCACGCATCGTGCTCGACGAGTCGGGCTATACCGAGGCGTTGCAGAAGGAAAAAAGCGCCGAGGCGGCAGGACGGCTCGAAAACCTGTCCGAACTCGCCCGCGCGATGGAGGATTACGAAACGCTGGGCGCATTCCTCGAACATGTCAGCCTGGTGATGGACAATGATCGCGTGGATCAGGAAAACACGCTGACGATCATGACGATCCACGCGGCCAAGGGACTGGAATTCGACTATTTGTTCCTGCCCGGCTGGGAAGAAGGGGTGTTCCCGTCACAGCGCGCGCTCGACGAAGGGGGGCTGCGTTCGCTCGAGGAGGAGCGGCGGCTGGCCTATGTCGCGATTACGCGGGCGCGGCGGCACTGCACCATACTCTATGCCGCCAATCGCCGCATTTATGGACAGTGGAACAGCGCGATCCCTTCCCGTTTCATCGAGGAATTGCCCGACGACATGATCGATGCGGAAACCACCATGTCGGGCGGCGCGTCGCTATGGCGCGCGAACTGGTCGGAACGGGACGACCCGTTTGCCCATGTGGCGAAGGCGCAACCTTCGCGCACGCAGACGCGGGGACCGGGATTCAAACGGGCCAGCGCCGGCAATTTCGACGCCGCACCCAAACGCATTGCGGAATCCCGACGCAGCGCGGCAAGCTTCGCCGCCAAGCCGCGCTCCGACATCGCCGTCGGACAGCGTGTGTTCCACGACAAGTTCGGTTATGGCGAGGTGCAGGGACAGGAGGGCAACAAGCTCGAAATCGCGTTCGAGAGCGGAACCGTCAAGCGCGTGATCGACAGCTTCGTGCAACTGGCCTGAAAATGCGCCGTCCTTCCGCCCGGTTACAGGGCGGAAGGACGGCAATAGCGGTTCAGGTCGCCGAAACCGCGAGGAATTCGGGAACCGGCCCATTCCATTCGCCCGCGGGGGTCGGCATCTGCGCCTTCGGCTCGCGCCGTGGTGGGGCGGGCGCCGGTGCTGCATCGGCGGCGGCGGTATCATCTGCGGACCTTGCGGCGCGATCCTTGCGCGGCCGCGCAGGCTGATCGTCCGCGTTCTGTCGTTTCGTTCTGCGGGCGCGCTTCGGCTTTTCCCCTGTGTCTTTTTCGCCCGTATCCTTTTCGCGACTGTCCTTTTCGGGGGCAGGCGTCGTATCTGCGGCCGCAGATTCGGCATCTTTCTTCTGCGATTTCGCGGGCTTGCCCTGCGCATCTTCGAAGCTTTCGAGCTTTGTCCCGGTCAGCTTCTCAATCTCGCGCAGCGCCTCCGCATCGGCTTCGGTGACGAAGGTAAAGGCACGGCCACTCGCCCCGCCGCGACCGGTCCGGCCCACCCGGTGCACGTAATCGTCCGGGTGCCACGGCGCATCATAGTTGAAGACGTGGCTCACCCCTTTGACGTCGAGACCGCGCGCGGCGACGTCGCTGGCGCAAAGGATGTTGATCTCGCCCGCCTTGAACCGTTCCAGCTCCTTCGTCCGGCTAGACTGGTCCATGTCGCCGTGGATTTCGCCCGCCTTGAAGCCATAGCTTTGTAGGTTCTTGGCCAGCTCCTTCACCGTGGTCTTGCGGTTGGAAAACACGATGGCCGTGCGAACATCGTCTTCCTTGAGCAGCTTGCGCAGCATGCCGCGCTTGCCCCGCGGGGTGACGGGCACCTTGAACTGCGTGATGTTGACATTCGTGGTCGCGGCGCGCGCCACCTCGATATGCTTGGGATTGGACAGGAACTTATCCGACAGCTTCTTGATCGGCGGGGGCATGGTCGCGGAAAAGAGCAGGGTCTGCCGCTGCGCCGGGAGTTTGGTGCATATATTCTCGATATCGGGAATGAAGCCCATGTCGAGCATGCGATCCGCCTCGTCGATGACGAGCAGGTCGCAGCCGGTCAGCAATATCTTACCCCGTTCGAACAGATCCATCAACCGGCCCGGCGTCGCGATCAGCACGTCGACCCCTTCGTCGAGCGCGCGGACCTGGTCGCCCATCTGCACCCCACCGATGAGCAGCGCCATCTTCAGATCGTGGTTGACGCCGTATTTCTCGAAATTTTCGGCAACCTGCGCGGCGAGTTCGCGCGTCGGTTCGAGGATGAGCGAGCGCGGCATGCGGGCGCGGCGGCGGCCATGGGCAAGGATGTCGATCATGGGAAGCACAAAACCCGCGGTCTTGCCCGTGCCGGTCTGCGCGATGCCGATTAAGTCGCGCATCATCAGCACCGAGGGGATCGCCTGCGCCTGGATCGGCGTGGGCTCGTCGTAACCGGCCTCTTCAACCGATTTCAGCAATTCTTCGGAAAGGCCGAGATCGGCAAATTTCATGAAGCACTCTATTCAAAGGGGATACGAAGAACGGTCGCATCCGGGACCGGGTGCCGACCGATGGGCGGACGGCAACGATGGGATGACAACAGGCCGCGGCGCATGCGATCACGCCCCGCATCCCTGCTGTATTCGGCGGCAAGCCGGGATATGCCCGCATTCGAAAGGCCTTGATCAAAGCCTCGGATGACTGCGGCGAACCGTCCGCGCGGCTATGGAGCAAAGCAGGAAAAAGTCAAGTTCTCCCTCGTATTTGCGGGTTTGCCGAGAATTAATCTTCCGCTGTCATGCCGCGAAAACTGCTGAGCGTGCAATCGGCGCCGGACCGGGCGTGCAACTCTTCCCGCCCGGCGCAGATCCGCCCGTCACTCGGCCGCTCGACGTAGAAGCCGGAGTAAAAGCTTTCGACAGGGCACGACCGTTCGAAATTCGCGCTGTAGATGCGGCGGTCGCGCATGAAAAGCAGCAGCCGCCCCTGCCCCAACCGAACGCCCGCCACATCGGCGAGAGGCAGGCATTCCTCGCTCTTTTCCGCGAGCGGCCGCAATTGCGTGACCGTCTGCCGCTGCGGATCGCGCTTTTGCGAACCGAAGGGCGTAACCCTCACCACGATGCGGCTTCGCGTCTGTTCGAAGACGAGATCGTCGCCGGGAAAATGCACGGCGTCGTCGGCCTCGTTCGGGTTCCAGCCCATCTCCGCCGCGCCGAACGCGAACGCCCCGCTGAGCAGCGAAAGTGGCGCAATCCAGAGGATGTCGAAAGCCATTATGATAGTCCGGAACCCACCCCTTATCGGTTGAACGTCAACCGATATGAAACCGCTGCTGTGCAGGTGCAACATGCAATTTGGGGCCGTCTGCACGTCTCGCCTTGAATGATGGCTTAACCTCGTGAATTCGATCGGCAATTTCCTTGCCGCGCAGAAATCGGGCCACGCGCGTCTGGCGGGGCGCCGCAAACGGGGGCGACATGGCGTGCGCGATCTGGCAAGGCGCGATGCCATGACGATTGCGAACGACCACGATTCCGAAACCTTCCTTGCACGCGCGCACGACATCCTGGGCGACAAGGGGTTGAGCCGCGACGCGGATATCATGGAACCCTGGCTGACCGATTGGCGCGGACGCTATACCGGCCGCGCGCTCGCGCTTGCGCAGCCTGCCGATACGGCGCAGCTTTCCCGCATCGTGGCACTGTGCGCCGAACATGGCGTGCCGATCGTGCCGCAGGGCGGGAACAGCGGCATGGTCGGCGGGGCCACCCCCGATGAAAGCGGCGATGCGCTGCTCCTTTCGCTGCGCCGGATGAACGCCATGACCATCGACGGCGATGCCCGCACCGCGCGATGCGGCGCGGGCGTCGTGCTTCAAACCCTTCACGAAGCGGCGGAGGCGGAGCGGCTGCGCTTCCCCCTTTCGCTCGGCGGGAAAGGGTCGGCCACGGTCGGTGGGTTGATCGCGACGAATGCGGGCGGGACGCAGGTGCTGCGTCACGGGGCGATGCGCAGCCTCGTCGCCGGGATCGAGGTCGTGCTCCCCGATGGACGCATGCTCGACATGACGGCGGCGTTGAAGAAGGACAATCGCGGTTTCGACCTCAAGCAATTGTGGATCGGTTCCGAAGGGACGCTCGGCATCGTCAGCACCGCGGTACTGCGCCTTTCGCCCGCCATCGCGGAGCGGCGCGTGGTCTGGGCGGGCGTGCCCGACCTTCACCAGGCACGCCGGCTCCTTCTCCATTGCGAGGGCGTGATGGGCGACGCACTCGAAGGGTTCGAGGTCTTGCCGCAACGCTGTCTCGACGATGTGATCGCCTATCTCCCCGATGCGCAGGCGCCGTTGCAGGAAGCGCATGGCTGGCACGCATTGCTCGAATTCGTGGGCGACGAGAATGACGCCGACACGCTTGGCGAGCGGGTGGAGGGCGCGATGATGGCCGCGTTCGAGGATGGGCTGGTCGAGGATGCCGCCATCGCCGCCAATGAAACGCAGGCGGAGGCGTTCTGGCAATTGCGCGAGACGATTTCACCTGCGGAAAAGGCCCGCGGCCCGGCGGTGCAGCACGATATTTCCGTGCCGGTCGCGAAAATGCCAGATTTCATGGATTTCATCGCCGACGACATCGCCGCCGACTGGCCCGGCCACGACGTCGTGGGGTTCGGCCATCTGGGCGACGGCAATATCCATTTGCACGTGATCGCGCCCGACGGCGCCGACGAAGCCGCGTGGGAGGCAACCGACGGCAAGGCGATCAGCCGCCGCGTCTACACACGCGTCGGCGAATGGGGCGGCTCGATCTCCGCCGAACACGGCATCGGGCAGGACAAGCGCGACATGCTGCGCGATACGCATGCGGCGGCCGCGCTCGACGTGATGGCGGCGGTCAAGCATGCGCTCGACCCCAGGAATATCATGAACCCCGGCAAGCTCATCTGATGCTGTCGGCACAGCTTTGGCCGCGATGCGACCGCCTTGCACCACCTTCACCGCTCGCCTAAAGCGCCATGCCATCCAGGGGCGTCACGTCCCCGCACGATATTTTCGCAACGACCCGAAGCTTGTTTTCAGTACCGGAGAATCCCTATGGCCAGCGCGCCGCAAAACGCCAACCTGCCGATCTTCTACAATGGCCTCGTTCCGCTCAACAGCAATGAACACGGCAATTTCCGTGCGCTGAGCACGCAAAAGGCGCCCTGGCTGGCCAAGCAGCATGCCGTTCCGCTCACGGTCGAGGAGTTCCCTTCGGCGCAGCGCAATTATCCGATCATCTTTTCGTCAGGCGACAATCCGGTTCCGCTCGCGCTGATGGGACTGAACGAAGGGGTCAACACCTTCTTCGACGACGAAGGCACGATGACGACGCCGGCCTATGTCCCCGCTTACGCGCGGCGTTATCCCTTCCTCCTTGCCAAGCTGTCGCCCGATACCGATCAGCTTTCGCTGTGCTACGACCCGTCGAGCAATCTCGTCGGCGAATTCGAGGAGGGCGAGCGGCTCTTCGACGACGAGGGGCAGCCGAGCACGGCGACGCAGAACATCCTGAAGTTCAACGAGCAGTTCGAACAGGCCGGTCAGCGCACCGCCGCGTTCATGCAGGAGCTTAAGAAGCACGAATTGTTGATGGATGGCGAGGTTGCCATTCGCCGGGACGAAAGCAGCGACCCGTTCATCTATCGCGGTTTTCAGATGGTCGATCAGGAAAAGCTGCGCGAAATGCGCGGCGATCAGCTTCGCACCTGGAATCAGAACGGCCTGCTGTCGCTGATTTATGCGCATCTCTTCTCGCTCGACCTGACGCGGGAAATCTTCGGCCGACAGGTGAGCCAGGGCAAGGGCCCCGTTTCGCAGACGGCCAACGCCTGATTCGGCTTGCCCGCAAAACATGCGCCGGCCGCGCCAAAAACGGGGCCGGCGCTTTTGTTCCTGACTAGAACAAATATTTGTTTTGTGATGCAGGCTTGTCACGATCCGACAATCAACCTATCTTAGGATCGTTCTCGCCGGTTTCCCTCATGGCCGGCAGACAGGCGCCATTGGCGCCACCTCCCTGAACCTTGACCACCTCGCGCGTTGCGCGGGGTGGTTTTTTGTGAGCTATTCGGCGGCCTGCGCACGCGCCGCCCGGTCGCGAGCCACCGCCGCGAGCGCATGGATCAGATCGGTGATCAGGCTGGCCTGTTGCTCGACCCCGTCATCACGGAGCGCATGATCGTCGCCGAGATAGGTCGCCCGGTCGATCTCCAGCTGTATCGCATGAACCCCGCCCCGCGGATCGCCATGCCTGTCGAGCACATACCCCCCCGCATAGGGCCGGTTAAAGGCAATCTCGACCCCGCCCCGCTCCAGCGTATGGAGCGCCGCAGCGGCGAAATCGCCCGCACAGCTGCGCCCGAACCGCGTCCCGACGACATGCGTTGCGACCGACCCGCCGTCATCAGCAGGAGCGAGCGAGGGCATAGAATGGAGGTCGAGCAGGACCGCTTCACCAAATCGCGCCTGAATATCGGCCAGGATCCGGCCCAGACATTCGTGATAGGGCGCATGGATCGCAGCGATGCGGCGGCCCGCATCGTGCGCCGGGATGCTTCCGCGCCAGATGTCGCCCATTCCGGAAAGACGCCGCGGAAACAGGCCAAGCCCGCGCAGCGAACGCGCACCCGCCACCATCCCGGTGCGATCGCCGCGGAACATTGCCGGATCGATGTCACCCGGATCGCGGTTGAGATCGATTATCGCACGCGGCGCCTGCGCGATGAGCAGTGCCGCGCCGGTCTTGTCCGCAACGCGGCGCGCGATGGCGTCGACATGCCGATCCTCGAGCCGGACCATCGCCTCGCCCGGATCGCGCATATGGTCGAGGATCGCAGGCGGATAGGCCCGCCCCGCATGGGGAACCGCGATCAACAGCGGAAGGCCGCCCCGGCCCCCTGCGCCATCATCCCGCCGGCCGCTTTGATAGGTGAACGCGGCACGGGCGAGCCCCGGGATCGATCCGCCGGATTGCGCCGTGTCGCGCACGGCACTTGCCGTATTGTCCCCGTCGGCTCCCGCCACATTATCACCATCGCCATCGTGCATCGGTCGGAACGATGCCCGCTTCCCGCCATTGAATCAATTGCCGTAGGGGGTTGCCCTCGCTTGCACAGGATTTGTTTACGCGGCACCTACTATATCGCAACTGCGTAGCAGGTTCGGACATTCGGACTTGCACGCCCAACCTTGACCGAGGCAACCATGATTCGAATTTTGCTGGCCGAAGACGAGGAGGCCATGCGCACATATCTGCACCGCGCGCTCGAAAACGCGGGATACGAAGTGGTGGCCGTCAACAAGGGCACGACCGCCTTGCCGCTCTTGCAGACACATCATTTCGATCTCCTTTTGTCCGATATCGTGATGCCGGAGATGGATGGCATCGAGCTTGCGCAACGCTGCGCGCAGGTGTCGCCGACGACGAAGGTCATGTTCATCACCGGTTTCGCGGCGGTGAGCATGCGCGCCAGCAAGGAAGCACCACAGGCCAAGGTGCTGTCCAAACCCTTCCACCTCAAACATCTCGTCGCCGAGGTGGAGCAGCTTTTCGAACGTGCCCCGGCGCGTGGGCCGCGCTGAACCTCTGTAAAAGAGAAGCGCGCCGCAAAAACTTTGCAATGACGACTTGCGCAATGCGAAAAGCCCCGTTAGTGGGACGCGCCTACCGGCGGTAAACGGGCTCCCCCTTCCGCCGGTCGATGCCGATGAGTGGGCGTATAGCTCAGTGGTAGAGCACTGTATTGACATTGCAGGGGTCGGAAGTTCAATCCTTCCTACGCCCACCATCGGCTCCATCCTCATGTTCTGACATTCGCGTGATCGCTGCGGCGGTTCGCTTTGCATGCCCGCGCCCCTTGCGCCCCGTCGCACCTTTGCTAAGAGGCCTTCGACGCGGGCCGATGGCGCCCATTTCATGCAAATGAGAAAGAACGAGGCCGATGGAGAAGATCAAGGTTAAGAACCCCGTCGTGGAGATCGACGGCGACGAGATGACGCGGATCATCTGGGAATGGATTCGCGAGCGCCTCATTCTGCCCTATCTCGACATCGATCTGAAATATTACGATCTGTCGGTGCAGAAGCGCGACGAGACCGATGACCAGATCACCGTCGACGCCGCCAACGCGATCAAGGAACATGGCGTCGGCGTGAAATGCGCAACGATCACCCCCGACGAACAGCGGGTCGAGGAATTCGATCTCAAGCAGATGTGGCGTTCGCCCAATGGCACGATCCGCAACATCCTTGGCGGCGTGGTGTTCCGCGAACCCATCGTGATCGACAACGTGCCGCGGCTCGTCCCCGGCTGGACCGATCCGATCGTCGTGGGCCGTCACGCATTCGGCGACCAGTACAAGGCGACCGACACGCTGATCCCCGGCCCGGGCAAGCTGCGCCTAGTGTTCGAGGGTGACGATGGCCAGGTCATCGATAAGGAAGTGTTCGAATTCCCCAGCCCCGGCGTCGCGATGGCGATGTATAACCTGGACGATTCGATCCGCGATTTCGCACGGGCCAGCTTCAACTACGGGCTGAACCTCGGCTGGCCGGTGTATCTGTCGACCAAGAACACGATCATGAAAGCCTATGACGGCCGCTTCAAGGATCTGTTCCAGGAGGTGTTCGATACCGAAGGCTTCGCCGAAAAATTCGCAGAAGCGAAGATCACTTACGAACACCGCCTGATCGACGATATGGTCGCCTCCGCGCTGAAGTGGAGCGGCAAGTTCGTGTGGGCGTGCAAAAACTATGACGGTGACGTGCAATCGGATACCGTTGCGCAGGGTTATGGCTCGCTCGGCCTGATGACCTCGGTGCTGATGGCGCCCGACGGCAAGACGGTCGAGGCCGAGGCCGCCCACGGCACCGTCACCCGCCACTATCGTCAGCATCAGCAGGGCAAGGCGACCAGCACCAACCCCATCGCGTCGATTTTCGCATGGACGCGCGGCCTGATGTATCGCGGCAAGTTCGACGAAACGCCCGAAGTGGTGAAATTTGCCGAAACGCTTGAAAAGGTCTGCATTCAGACGGTCGAGAACGGCCAGATGACCAAGGATCTTGCCTTGCTCATCGGCCCGGATCAGAACTGGCTGACGACCGAGCAGTTCTTCGAGGCCATCGTGAACGGCCTCGAAACCGAAATGGGCAAGCGCGGCTGATCGCACCGCTCTTCCCGGATTATGGGAAACACCGGTCGCGCAGGGTGCGTGGCCGGTGTTTCTTGCTTTGACGACCACAAACGGAGCCCATCATGGCCAACACCACCGCCCGCCTCGAAGTGCGCCAGGCCCGGCCCAGCGATGTGAGCGGCATCGCCGCGCTGATCCGCCGTGCCTATGCCGATCTGCCCGCCTATACCTATGGCGAGATCCGGGGGCAGATGAACAACTATCCCGAGGGTTGCTTCGTCGCGAAGCTCGACGGGAAGGTCGTGGGCTATTGCGCATCGATGCGGCTGGGCTCGGTCGCGCTGCGCCCGCATAGCTGGGACGAGATTACGGGCAACGGGTTCGGTTCGCGTCACAATCCGACGGGTGAGTGGCTCTATGGCTATGAGATGTGCGTCGATCCCAAGGTGCGGGGAACGCGGATCGGGCGGCGTCTTTACGAAGAACGACGTGCGCTGGCCGAACGGCTCGACCTTACCGGGATCACCTTTGGCGGGCGGCTGCCGAACCTGTCGCGGCATTGGCGCAAGGTCGATGGCCCGCAGGATTACGTCGATCAGGTCGTTGCCGGAAAGCTTCACGATCCGGTGTTGAGGTTTCAGCTTGCAAACGGCTTCGAACCCATTGGTATTCTTGAAAAATACCTTCCCGAAGATAAGAAATCGAAATCCTACGCCGCCCATATGGTGTGGCGTAATCCCTTCGTCGATCGCGATCAGCCGACGAAGTTCCGCCTGCCTCGCGACGTGGAAAGCGTGCGCGTCGCCACCTGTCAGCTGCAGGCCCGGCAGGTCAAGGATTACGAGGAATTCATGCGCGGCATCGAATATTTCGTCGATGTAGCAGCGGATTACGACGCCGACTTCATCCTGTTTCCCGAATTGTTCACCCTGCCCCTTCTATCCTTTGCGGATCAGGAATTGTCGCCGAGCGAGGCGATCGAGGTATTGTCGAACTACACGCCGAAGATCCGCAAGGCGCTGTCGAAGATGGCGCTGGAATACAACATCAATATCATCGGCGGTTCGCACCCGACGCGGATGGAGGACGGTGATATTCACAATGTCGCCTATGTCTGCCTGCGCGACGGATCGGTCCACGAACAGGAGAAGATCCACCCCACCCCGAACGAGGATTACTGGTGGAACATCAAGGGCGGTGACAGCATCGACGCGATTCAGACCGATTGCGGCCCGATCGGCGTGCTGATCTGCTACGACAGCGAATTTCCGGAGCTGGCCCGCCGCCTTGTTGACGAGGGCGCACGCATCATCTTCGTCCCGTTCTGCACCGACAGCCGTCAGGGTTACATGCGGGTGCGCTATTGCGCGCAGGCCCGCGCGATCGAGAATCAGTGCTTCGTCGTGATGAGCGGGAATGTCGGCAACCTGCCCAATGTCGGCAACATGGACATTCAATACGCGCAAAGCTGTATCCTGACGCCGTGCGATTTCCCGTTCGCGCGCGACGGCATCGCGGCCGAAGCGACCGAGAATGTCGAAACGCTCACCATCAGCGACGTGAACCTCGCCGACCTGTCCTGGGCCCGGGCGGAGGGCACGGTGCGCAACCTCGCCGACCGCCGTTTCGACCTTTATCAGATCGAATGGGCCGGCAAGGTCGGAAAGCCGCTCGAAGACAAGGTCGGACAGAACGACGAGGCCGCTGGCGGGCAGCCGCTCGGCCCGCGTTCGCCGGGCGGCGGTTGATGGCTGCGCTTTCACAAATTCTCGGTTCGGTATAATCGGAAAACCACGATGGCGAGCGAACTTCATTTTTCTCCGGTCCTGTCCGACGCGCTGGTCATTCTCGGGGCGGCGGGCATCGTCATTCCGGTTTTTGCCCGGTTCCGAATCACGCCGATCATCGGCTTCATCCTGGTCGGCATGCTGGTCGGGCCGTTCGGCCTTGGCCGGTTCGTGTTCGAGTATCCCTGGCTTCAATACATAACCATCACCGATCCGCAGGGGCTCGAACCGTTTGCCGAGTTCGGGATCATCCTGCTTCTGTTCACGATCGGGCTGGAGCTGTCGTTCAACCGGCTCTGGTCGATGCGGCGGCTCGTCTTCGGGCTCGGCGCGTTCGAGCTTGCGATTTCGGCGGCATTGATCGCCTTCGTGCTCATGGTGATGGGGCAATACTGGACAGGCGCGATGGGGCTGGGGCTGGCGCTGGCGTTGTCATCGACGGCGCTGGTGCTGCCACTGTCCGGCACGCGGTCGCCGGTGGGCAAGGCAGCGCTGTCGATGCTGTTGTTCGAGGATATCGCCATCGTGCCGATCATCTTCCTCCTCGGCGCCATGGCCCCCTATGCCGCGTCGGAGGGGATGGAGGGACTGGTCCATACACTATGGACAGGCGCATTGACGGTCGCGGTGCTGATGGTCGCCGGGCGGCTGATGCTGCCGCGTCTCTTCGCGCAGGCGGCACGTACCAAAAGCCCGGAGCTGTTCCTTGCCGCCAGCCTGCTCGTGGTGATCGTCGCCTCGCTCGCGACCGCGGCGGTCGGGCTTTCGCCGATCGTGGGTGCGTTGCTCGCCGGTTTGCTGATCGCCGAAACCGAATATCATACCGAGGTCGAGGGCATCACCGCACCGTTCAAGGGCCTCGCCCTCGGCGTCTTTCTGATCACGGTCGGCATGGGCGTGGACCTTAGCGTGATCGCCGCCAATATCTGGCCCATCACGCTGGCGGTGACTGGAATCCTGCTGCTTAAATCGGTCGTGACGGGGTTCTTGCTGCGGATGATGGGCGCACGGCGCGGCACCGCGGTGGAAACCGGCATCATGATGAGCAGCCCGTCGGAAACCACGCTCATCGTGCTGTCTGCCGCGGCGAGCGCACAATTGATTCAGCCGACCACCGCGCAATTCTGGCAGATCGTGACGGCCATCGGCCTGACCATCACGCCGATCCTGGCGCTGATCGGGCGGAAAATGGCGCGGCGGATCGACGCCGCGGGGCTGCCTCCGCTCGACACGGATACGGAGGCCGCAAACCGCGCCATCATCATCGGTTACGGACGCGTCGGGCGCCTGATCGCCGATATGATGGTCAAGCACGACCGCCCGTTTCTCGCCATCGACAGCGACCCGGAATGCGTGACCATCGCGCGCGCGCGAAAACATCCGTTGCTGTTCGCCGATGCGCGTGGGCCCGCGCTCGACCGCATCGATATTTCAGAAGCATCTGCCGTCATTCTGACCATGGACGAGCCGGTGCTCGCGGCGAGATTGGTGAAGAAGCTGCGCGCGGCTTACCCGCAAATGCCGATATTGTCGCGCGCGCGCGATTCGGCCCATGCGGCGGAACTCTATCGCGCAGGCGCGACCGACGCGGTGCCCGAGACGTTGGAAAGCTCGCTACAGCTGTCCGAATCCGTGCTGGTCAACATGGGAGTCGCGGTCGGACCGGTCATTGCGTCCATCCATGAAAAGCGCGACGAATTTCGCGAGCGCATCATGCGGGAAGGCAAGCTCAGCCAGAAGCCCAAGCTCAAGACGTCGCTTTCCGACCGCGAATTGCACGCGGCCGCCGAAACCCTATAAGCGACGCAGCGGCGGGCGTTCAGCCCGCCAGCGCCGCCCGCACCGAATCGAGTGCGGCATCCGCCTTGTCACCGTCGGGGCCGCCGCCCTGCGCCATGTCGGCCCGGCCGCCGCCGCCCTTTCCGCCCAGTTCCGCCACGCCGACCCGCACGAGATCGACCGCGCTGAACCGTTCGGTGAGGTCGTCGGTCACGGCGACCGCGAAGGCGGCGCGCCCTTCGTTCACGGCCGCAATCGCCGCGACCCCGGAGCCGAGCCGCTTCTTCGCCTCGTCCAGCAGGCCGCGCAATTGCTTCGGGTCCATGTTCTGTAACACCTGACCTGAAAAACCGATGCCGCCAATATCTTCGGCCGCGCTCGCCTGCGCGGTGCCGCCGCCCGACGCTTCGGCCAGCGCGAGCGCCTTGCGCACCTCGGCCAGTTCCTTTTCGAGGCGGCGGCGTTCCTCCACCATGGCGCGCACGCGTTCTGCGGCATCGTCGGGGCTGGTTTTCAGGCTGCTGGCGACCTGCTTCAACGCATCGTCACGCCCCACCATCCAGAGCCGCGCGGCTTCGCCGGTAAGCGCCTCGATCCGGCGCACGCCCGAGGATACGGCGCTTTCCGACACGATGCGGAACAGACCGATATTGCCCAGCGCATCGACATGGGTGCCGCCGCAAAGTTCGACCGAGTAGGAGCGCGCATCGCCATCCGCCCGGCCCATGGACAGGACGCGGACCTCATCGCCGTATTTCTCGCCGAAAAGGGCCATGGCCCCCGCCTCGATCGCCTCATCCGGGGTCATCAGGCGGGTTGTGACGGGCTCGTTATGGCGGATTTCGGCATTCACCTCGGCCTCGATCCCGGCGATCTCCTCATCGGAAAGCGGCTTGGGATGCGAGAAATCGAAGCGCAGCCGGTCCCGCGTGACGAGCGAGCCTTTCTGCGTCACATGATCGCCAAGCGCACGCCGCAACGCCGCATGAAGAAGATGTGTCGCGGAATGGTTCGCGCGAATCGCGTCGCGGCGCTCCGCGTCGATCGCCATCTGTACGGTTTGCCCGACGGCGATGCTGCCCTTCTCGACCTCGCCGTGATGCGTGATCAGACGGCCGAGCGGTTTGCCGCAATCATCGATGCGGAGGGTCAGCCGGTCCTCGTCGCGGATCATGCCGGCATCGCCGCTCTGACCGCCGCTCTCGCCATAGAACGGCGTCTGGTTGGTGAGCACGGTGACGGTTTCGCCGGCGTCGGCCTGCTGCACTTCCTTGCCGTCCTTGACGATGGCGACGACGCGGCCCTCACCCTTCGTCGTCGTGTAGCCTGTAAATTCGGTCGCGCCTTCGCGCTCGGCAATGTCGAACCAGATTTCGTCGGAGGTCGCCTCACCCGAACCCTTCCATGCGGCGCGGGCGGCGGCTTTCTGTTCGGCCATCGCGGCGTCGAAACCGGCCCGGTCGACGCCGATATCGCGGGCGCGCAAGGCATCCTCGGTCAGATCGTAGGGGAAGCCATAGGTGTCGTAGAGCTTGAACGCGGTCGTGCCGGGCAGGCTGTCGCCAGCGCTCATCGCGGCGGTTTCATCGTCGAGCAGGCGCAACCCCTTGTCGAGCGTCTGCCGGAAACGGGTCTCCTCGCGCTCCAGCACCTCCTCGATCAGGGCCTGCCCCCGGCCCAGTTCGGGATAGGCCTGCCCCATCTCGCCGATGAGCGCGGGCACGAGCCGGTGCATTAACGGTTCCTCCGCGCCGAGGAGATGCGCATGCCGCATGGCCCGACGCATGATCCGCCGCAGGACATAGCCGCGCCCCTCGTTCGAGGGCAGTACCCCGTCCGCCAGAAGGAAGCTCGTCGAACGCAGATGGTCGGCGATGACCCGGTGGCTCGCCACGCGGTCGCCCTCCGCCTTGACGCCGGTGAGCGCTTCCGACGCGGCAATCAGCGCGCGAAACGTGTCGATGTCGTAATTGTCATGCTCGCCCTGAAGCACGGCGGCGATGCGTTCCAGCCCCATGCCCGTGTCGATCGACGGGCGCGGCAATGGCTCGCGCGTGCCGTCGGCCGATTGCTCGAACTGCATGAAGACGAGGTTCCAGATCTCGATGAAACGGTCGCCATCCTCGTCCGGCGAACCGGGCGGCCCGCCGAAAATATCCTCACCATGGTCGTAGAAGATCTCGCTGCACGGGCCGCAGGGGCCGGTGTCGCCCATGGACCAGAAATTGTCCGCGGTCGCGATGCGGATGATGCGCTCGTCCGGCAGGCCGGCGATCTTCTTCCACAGATCGAACGCCTCGTCATCGCTGTGATAGACCGTCGCCGTCAGCCGGTCGGGATCGAGCCCCCATTCCTTCGTCAGCAGCGTCCACGCATTCAGGATCGCCTCTTCCTTGAAATAATCGCCGAAGGAAAAATTGCCGAGCATCTCGAAAAACGTGTGATGCCGCGCGGTATAGCCGACATTGTCGAGATCGTTGTGCTTGCCGCCGGCGCGCACGCATTTCTGCGACGATGTGGCGCGCGGGCGGTCCCGCTTTTCAAGGCCGGTAAACACGTTCTTGAACGGGACCATCCCGGCGTTCACGAACATCAGGGTCGGATCGTTATACGGGACCAGCGGCGCGGAATGCACCTTTTCGTGGTCCTTTCCGGCGAAATAGTCGAGAAAGGATGCGCGGATGTCGTTCGTCGAAGTCATGGCACGCAGTTAGGACAGCGCGCGATGCCGGGCAAGCCGGGAAATGCGCGCAGGCGGGGTCATCGGCCCGCCTGCGCGACCCTATGTCCTACTCGTCACCATCATTGCCGGGATTGACCATCATCTCCTCGGCGACCTCATCGGTCTTGCCGCGAATCGCGGCCTCCAGCTTTTCGCGAAGTTCGTCGTTATCCTTGAGGAAATTCTTCGCATTTTCCCGGCCCTGGCCGATCCGCACGCTGTCGTAGCTGAACCATGCGCCGGATTTCTCGACCAGCCCGGCCTTCACACCGAGATCGAGGATCTCGCCGATCTTGGAAATGCCCTCGCCATACATGATGTCGAACTCCACCTGCTTGAACGGCGGGGCGACCTTGTTCTTCACGACCTTCACGCGGGTCGAATTGCCGACGATCTCGTCGCGGTCCTTGATCTGTCCGGTGCGGCGGATGTCGAGCCGGACCGAGGCGTAGAATTTCAGTGCATTGCCGCCGGTCGTCGTTTCCGGATTGCCGTACATCACGCCGATCTTCATGCGCAGCTGATTGATGAAGATCACCATGCATTTCGACCGGTTGATCGACCCGGTCAGCTTGCGCAGCGACTGGCTCATCAAGCGCGCCTGAAGGCCGACGTGGCTGTCGCCCATCTCGCCCTCGATCTCCGCACGCGGGACCAGCGCCGCGACCGAATCGACCACCAGCACGTCGATCGCATTCGACCGAACCAGCGTGTCGGTGATCTCAAGCGCCTGCTCACCCGTGTCAGGCTGCGACACGATCAGCTCGTCGACATCGACGCCCAGCTTCTTCGCATAAACGGGATCGAGCGCGTGTTCGGCATCGACAAACGCGGCCGTTCCGCCGTTCTTCTGCGCCTCTGCGATGACATGGAGCGCCAGCGTCGTCTTGCCCGAACTTTCGGGGCCATACACCTCGATCACGCGGCCCTTGGGCAGCCCGCCGATGCCGAGCGCGATGTCGAGCCCGAGCGAACCGGTCGAGATCGCCTCGACATTCATGGCCTCCCGGCTGCCCAGTTTCATGGCCGAGCCCTTGCCGAAGGCCCTGTCGATCTGCGCGAGTGCGGCGTCGAGCGCCTTTTGCCGGTCCACGATAGAATTCCTTCACGAAAAAATGAGATTCGCTGCCGGTGAAGGCAACGTATCAATGCCTAGGCGGCCGACACGAAACGTCAACCGCAAGAGGTATGTATTCATTTTGTTCCGCCGGGACAAGATGGCGGGTTCTCATTCGATGGGCGAATTTTGTGCGCCCGCCCCGCCCCCTTCGCGCGCCCTGGCAAGAACGCGGGCGACCTGTTCACCGATCTGCGCCACCGAAAACGGTTTGGCGAGGAAATACATGCCTGCGATGTCGATTTCGCGGCGCAGCTGTTCCTCCGCGTAACCGGACATGAAGATGACCGGGATGTGCGGATATTGCTTGCGAATTTCGCGGACCATCGCCGGCCCATCCATCGTCGGCATGACGACATCGCTCACCACAAGGTCAAACCCGCCGTCGCGCGCGATGATCTCCAGCCCCTCCTCGCCATCGGCAGCGCAGGTCACCTCGTAGCCCTGCCTCTTGAGCGCACGCTCCGCGACCGCGCGCACCGTATGCTCGTCCTCGACAAGCAGGATCGCGCCATTGCCGCCAAAGCTTACCGCGCTTTCCGGCTCCTTTGCCGGCTTGGCATTCTGCTCGGCGGCGATCTCGCCCGGCTGCACCGTGTGCACGGGCAGGTAAACGGTGAATTGCGCGCCGCCGCCGGGCGGGCTGTCGGCAAAGATATAACCGCCCGATTGCTTCACGATGCCATACACGGTGGACAGGCCAAGGCCTGTGCCCTTGCCCGTTTCCTTCGTCGTGTAGAACGGCTCGAAAATCTTGCCGAGCTTGTCGACCGGAATGCCACCACCCGTATCGGCGACACATAGCGCAGTATAATGCCCCTTCGGCAGGATATCATTGTTGAGCTCGTGCACCTCCGCCGGGCCGATACGATGGGTGGAAATCTTGAGCGTGCCGCCATCGCTCTTGGCGAGCATCGCGTCGCGGGCATTGACGGCGAGGTTGACGATGACCTGCTCCAGCTGTCCCGGATCCGCGCGCACCGGTCCCAGCGCACGGTCATGCGTCACCACGAGCCGGATCTTCTCACCGATAAGCCGTTTTAGAAGGACTGAAACCTCGGATATCACGTCGGGAAGCTGCAGCGTTTGCGGGCGCAAGGTCTGCTGCCGCGAAAAGGCCAGCAATTGCCGGGTCAGCGATGCGGCGCGATTGGAATTGGCCTTGATCTGTTGAATATCGTCATAATCGATGTCGCCCGGCGTATGGCGCAGCAACATGAGATCGCAATAACCGATGATCGCGGTCAGCACATTGTTGAAATCATGCGCGACACCGCCGGCAAGCTGCCCGACAGCCTGCATCTTGGTGGCCTGCGCGACCTGACGTTTGAGCCGGGTTTCCTCGGTCGAATCCTTGAGGCTGAGCATGACCGCCGCGTCCCCCAGCCCGCGCACGCTTGCAAGGCTGATCGAAACGGTTTCCTCGGGCATGGTCTCGAGGCGGACGGGCACCTTGGCGGAACCGGGCGTGCCCGCCGCATGACGACGCACCGCATCGGCGAGCGCGCTCTTGTCCTCGTGCACCACGAGTTCGGCGGGGAAGGACGGCGTCTCCACCTTTTCGTCGAGTGCCACGGCGCGGCGGAATGCGCGATTGACGAAGAGAAACCGCCCGTCCCTGTCCGCCATGGCGAGCCCCAGCGGCAGAAGCGACATCAGTGCCTCGATATCGGGAAGGCTCGACACGGCCGATGCGCGCGGTCCGCTGTTGAGGATCAGGAACAATGTTGGCGGGAGATCCGGAATGTCGCCCGGCGCGATATCCGGATCCGCAATGGGCAGATGGACGAGCGTGAGCGGCTCGCCGTCCTCCCCCTCCCGCGCGTAGAAATAGCGTTCGTATTCGTCACCTGTCAGGAAATCGACGAAATCCCGCCCCGTGGTCGAACCGTCCGCGCGCCCGGTTGCACGCGCCGCAAAGGCATCGTTCGCGCCGAGAATGGTCCCGTCGGGGGTGACCGCCGCCGCCTGGATCCCCGCTGCGCCGAGCGCGCGCCCCACGCGGCCGCGCAGGTGACGGACGACCTCCGCCACCTGGTTCTCGCTCGCCACCGGGGTGAAGGTCCAGATGAGGTAATCCTCGCCCCGCCCTGCCCTCGCAAGCTTGAGATTCCAGCGCCCGTTTCGCCGCACCAGCCGGTCGAGCGATGCCTCCCCGCTCCGCCAGGCATCCTTGACCGCCTGCGGGAGCCGTTCCGCATCGCCGCGTTCGAACGGGCCGCCCGGCGTCGCATCGTCGAAACCGAACCATTCGCCATAACGCGCATTGGCGCACACGATGCGTCCCTGACGATTGGTGATCGCCATGGCAACGTCGGGCCATTCGATGGCCGCCGCCGTCACGGACCAGTCCTCGACATCCAGGCTGTCGGCCTCGGCCATGGAGAAGCGCGCTGAAATCCGCGGCAGCACCACCCAAAGAATGCCAAACATCACCGCCACGCCGCCCAGATAGACGCTCGTGAGCAGCCATTGCCCTGAGGCCATTTGCAGCATCATGCCGCTCAGCACTGCCGCCACGGCGAGCCAGATGCCGTCCCGCCCGCGAATCGGCAATCGGGCGCGCGCGGGCTCTGCCGGGGTCAATCGCCCGACCCGGCCTGACGTTCGCGGGCCAGCATGCGGGCCTCCTGCCGGATGGAAAGCGCAAGGCGGCGGCGGCGCCCCACCTGCCAGCGCCACAGCCAGCCGGACACGAAATAGCCCACAATGGCGGAGCCCACCGCAAGCACGACGAAACCGAACGCGGTCACGCCGGCGGTTTCGAACAACTGCCCCATCCGGCTCCACCAGCCATTGTCGATATGATCGGAAAGGGCCGCCCCGGCATAATAATCCGCCCGCAAGAGCGCGCCGCCGACCCGGTTTGCGAACACGACCCAGAACGGCACGGTGAAGGGATTGGTCACGAATGTCACCGCCGCCGCGAGCGGTACGTTCGCCCGCGTGGGAAGCGCCAGGAACGCGGCGAGGAAAATCTGACCCAGCGGCACGATGAACGCGGCAAAAAGGCCGAGCGCGACGCCGCGCGGGACGGATCGGCGGGTAAAGCGCCACAATTCTGGGCTCAGGAAACGATGCGCGATCGGGGCGAGAAAGCGGTTGTCCGCCATCCCCTCGCGCGTGGGCATGCGGCCCCGCGTCCAATCGATCAGTCGCTTTTTCATCCGCCGCTCTTCATCGTCGGTTCTGCAAGTACGCCGTGGCCCCGCTGCGCGCAATACGCATTGCCGGGACTATAACGGACGGTATGCGCAAAACATAAGCGCGCCGGTCTGCATCGCGAATGAACCGCGGTGCCGATCCGTTCAGCTATGCTCGCGCAGGATACGCTGCTGCTGCCGTTTCCAGTCCCGATCCTTTACCGTCGCGCGCTTGTCCGCGACATTCTTGCCGCGGGCGAGCGCGAGTTCAACCTTCGCCCGGCCCTGTCCGTTGAAATAGACAGACAGCGGCACGAGCGTCATGCCCTTTCGCTCCACCGCGCCGTGAAGCTTGGAAATCTGCCGTTCGTGGAGCAGCAGCTTGCGCGGGCGTTTCGGCTCGTGATTGAAACGGTTGCCGTGGCTGAATTCCGGCACGTTGGCATTGACGAGCCAGACCTCGCCCTTGCGCAATTCGGCATAGCTCTCCGCGATCGAGCCTTCACCCCCGCGCAGGCTCTTCACCTCCGTGCCGGTGAGCGCGATGCCCGCCTCGAAAACCTCGTCGATATGGTAATCGAAGCGGGCGCGCCGGTTTTCGGCGACGGTCTTCTGCTTGTCGAAGCTTGTGGGTTTGGGAAGTGCCATAGGCGCAGCGATGTAGGGTGCGATCGCGTCGAATGAAAGGGCGATCCGCCAATTACCCGGTTATAGCAGCCCCGCATGATCGAGCGCGGCATCGACTGCGCGCCGCGCAGGTTCGCTGCACAGGGTGAGCGGCAGCCGCAGTTCGTCGCTGATCCAGTCGTGCACGCGCGACAGCGCATATTTGACCGGCGCGGGGGAGCTATCCTCGAACATGGCGTAATGCAGGGGGTAGAGCCGGTCGTTGATCCGGCGGGCCTCGGCAAAATCGTTTTCGACACAGGCCTGCTGAAACTCGGCGCACAGCTTGGGGGCGACATTGGCGGTCACCGAAATGCACCCCACCGCGCCCGCCGCATTGGCTGGAAGCGAAAGCTCGTCATCGCCCGAAAGCTGACAGAACGTGCGCCCGATACCCATGCGGTGATCGACGACGCGCGACAGATCGCCGCTCGCATCCTTGATGCCGACGATCTTGTCGGGAAACAGGTTCACAAGCTCGCACACCGTCTCCGGCTCGATATCCGTCACCGTGCGCCCCGGAACGTTATAAAGCACGATGGGCAGCGAGGAATTGTTCGCAAGATGCGAGAAATGCGCGATCAACCCGGCCTGGCTCGGCTTGTTGTAATAGGGCGCGACGACGAGCGCGGCATCCGCGCCGAACTTCTCGGAATATTCCATGTGCATGAGCGCGCTTGCCGTGTCGTTCGAGCCGCAGCCTGCGATGACCGGCACGCGGCCCGCGGTCTGTTCGACGCATACTTCGATCACGCGGTGATGTTCATCGTTGGTCAGCGTCGAATTTTCACCCGTCGTGCCGCACGGAACCAACGCCTTCGATCCGTTCTCGATCTGCCAGTCGATCAGACGGCGAAACGCCTTTTCATCGAAGGCCCCGTCGCGAAAGGGGGTCACCAAGGCAGGAATGGACCCTGAAAACATCGACATGGCTCCGTATCACATAACAGGTTGCGCGCCGGCGACGACCGACACGTTGCACAGGCCGGAACGCGATGCGCCGCCGACCGTTCAGCGCGTGATAAGGAGGGTCGCCCCATAATGTCCAGCATGAGCACGAACCAATCCCAAATTCGCCATCCCCGAACGCGTAAACCGAAGCGGCGCGACCGTTTGATGCGTGCCGGGATGGCAACCGCGCTGGCGATGGGGCTTGTCAGCTCCGCGCCCTTACTGGCCCAGGATGCGGGCAGCTTTTCCGATATTCGCTGGTCGCCCTCCGACTGGGACCGGGCGCGGATGCAGAACATGGCGGTCGCCCCCGGCCCGATGGCGCGTGCGGTGATGCAGTGGAACACGCTGATCGCGCGGCGCGACGCAGGGTTCGACGCCTATGCGAACTTCCTCAACCAATATCCCGGCTTTCCGCAGCAGGACACGCTTCGCCTTCGCGCGGAGGCAGCGTTGGGCGACGAATATGTCGATCCCGCGCGGCAGGTCGCCTATTTCGACAGGCATCCGCCGATCGGAAATTCGGCGCGAGCGCAATATGCCCTCGCTCTCAAGGCGCTCGGCCGTCCCGAGGCCACCGGAATGGCGCGCGCGGCATGGCGCGGCGGCGAGATGAGCCCCACGGCGGAGGCGAGCCTAGCCGCGTTCTACGGCCCGTTGTTCACGAGCGAGGACCACGAATCGCGCATGGATTCGCTTCTGTGGCAAGGCGCGAGGGAGGCAGCGGAGCGTCAGATCGGTTTCGTCACCGGCGAACGGCGACAGATCGACATGGCCCGCCTCGCCGCGATGCAGGGCACCGCTCCTTCCGCAATCGGGCTTCAGGTTCCGGCATCGGCGAACAGCGATCCCGGCTATATCTACAATCGGGCGCGGCAATTGCGCGAATCGAACCAGTTCTCCGCGGCGCAGAGCCTGCTCGCCAATGCGCCGCCGCTGTCGGGGCTTCCCGACGATGCGGAGCACTGGATCGAGGAATTGCGCCGCAATGCGGAATTCGCGTTGCAATCGGGCGATGTCGGCACCGCCGCGCGCATCGCCGACCGCGCGGGGGAGGCCTTCGCCCCCGGAACGGATGTGAGCAAGCTTTCCGGCAGCATTCGCGACGATTACGAAAAACTGTTCTACCCCATTGGCGAGGCTGCGCTGGCGCGGGGCGACACGGGCACGGCGGCGCGCATGTTCGCCACCTATGGCGCATCGCAGCGCACCGCCCCTGCCCGGACGAAAGGGTTCTATTTCGCCGGGCTCGCCGCCGAACGCGCCGGGATGGCCGACTTTTCGCGCCAACAGTACGAGGCCGCGGCAGGCTATCCCGATCAGTTCTATGGGCAGCTCGCGCTCGAACGGCTTGGCCGGGCGCTCAACGCGCCGGCCGCCACGCTCCCCACCCCGACGAGCCAGGCGCGCGTGCAATTCGCCGCACGCCCGCTGGTGCAGGCGGTGCGCGAGGTGGGCCGGATCGGCGACTGGCGCACGGCGGTCTATTTCTTCCGCGAACTGGCCGAAAGCGCGCAGACGCCGGAAGATTTCGCGCTCATCGCCGAGCTTGCCCGCGAAACCGGGCGCCGCGATCTTGCCGTGATCGCCGGGCGCGAGGCCGCGACGAAGCAGGTGTATGGCTTTTCGCAATATGCCTTCCCGCGCATCGACGTACCGGCGGGACACGAACACCACTGGTCCATTATCCACGCCATCGCGCGCCAGGAAAGCCAGTTCGCGACCGACGCGGTCAGCCATGCCGGCGCACGCGGGCTGATGCAGCTTATGCCCGGCACCGCGCGGGAACAGGCGGGCAAGCAGAACCTGTCCTATCAATCGAGCGCGCTGATCGACGATCCGCAATATAACATGCGGCTGGGCGCGGGATATTTCGGGCGCATGCTCGACAATTACGGGAGCTACCCGCTTGCCGTTGCGGCCTATAACGCTGGGCCGGGCAATGTGAACAAATGGCTGCGGACCAATGGCGACCCGCGCAATGGCGGCATCGGCTGGGTCGAGTGGATCGAAGCGATCCCGTTTACGGAAACACGACGCTATGTCGCACGTGTGCTCGAAAACGCGGCCTATTACGATGCGCTCTACCCCGATGCCGGAATGCGCAGCGGTCCGTATCCGCTCAGCCATTATCTGGGGAAACAGCCCGGTCGGTGATGACAATAATCGCCCCCGCCCGATATGGGTGGGGGCGATGAAGACACCGGGCAACCCCATATCGCCGCAGGGCATGGCCGCCCTGCGCGCACGTTACGATCAGCTTTTGAACGAGGAACGGCCGCGCATCGTCGACATCGTAAGCTGGGCCGCGGGCAATGGCGATCGCAGCGAGAACGGCGATTATATCTATGGCCGCAAGCGTCTGCGCGAAATCGACCGGGAGCTTGGCCATCTTTCACGCAGGATGAAGGCGGCGCGCGTCATCGACCCCGGTGCGCCGACCGATCCCGACCGCGTATTTTTCGGTGCGCGCGTCACCATCGCGGATGAGGATGATGCGCAGCGAATCGTGCGGCTCGTCGGCGATGACGAAGCGGACGCGGGTGACGGGCGCATCGGGTGGGGTTCGCCGCTTGCGCGGGCGCTGCGCGGGGCGGCTGTCGGCGATCTGCGCACCGTCCGCCTGCCCGCCGGGGACAAGGAGTGGGAAATTGTCGCGATCGAATATGATTAGGCGAGGCCGGGCATGCAGCGGGCGGCGGCGGTGACGCCTTTCGCCCTATCGCTGACCCGTGACCGCGCGGTCCGTCTGTCGAACACCTTCGCGCAGGACGGCCGGCTGCGTATCGGCGATATTCTCGCGCCCGGCGATGCCGACGCGCTCTATCGATATCTGACCGAGGACGGCGAATGGTGGCGCACGCTGAACATGGGGGAGAAAAGCTGGGATCTTGGCCCGGAATCGATTGCCGCCCTCACGCAAGAACAAGAGCGCGAATTGACCGCCGCGATCCATGCGCAGGCGCAAGACGGGTTCCAGTATGTTTACGACCGTATCCGCGTCTCCGACGATCCTGCTGAACGGTGTGAACGTAACTGGCCGGTCGATCGTTTTGTCGAGGCGATGAACAGGCCCGAAACCCTCGCTATCCTGCGCATGATAACCGGTAATGACGCGATTTCCTACGTCGATGGGCAGGCCACGCGCTACCTTCCGGGTCAGTTCCTGACCGCGCACGACGATGCGATCGCTAGAAAGAACCGGATCGCGGCCTATGTCCTCAACCTCACACCGCAATGGCGCGGCGAATGGGGTGGGCTTTTGCAATTTCACGCACAGGACGGCGATATCGAACGCGCATTTACGCCGGGGTACAATATCCTCAACCTGTTTCGCGTGCCGCAGATGCACAGCGTATCGCTGGTCGCGCCATTCGCCGGGGGGCCCCGGCTCGCGATTACCGGATGGCTCCGCCACGATTAAAGCGCCCACGACATGGCCAGGCGGGCCGGAACCAACGATGTGGCTCCGGCCCGCCGCCGGCGTCATCGCGCCTCGAAAGGCGATGTCATTTTTCGCGGATCAGAAGCGGATGCCCGCCGATGCCACGATCTGATGACGATCGGTATCGATGTCGTAACGGTTGGAATCGATGCCGTCGAAGTCGATTTCCGCCTTGCCGTAGTTCGAGTAGCGATACTCGATCTTGGTGAAGGTATTCTGGTTCAGCGCATATTCGAGACCGGCACCCAGGCGATAACCATCGGCGTCGATGTTCTCGCGAACCTCGCGCTCACCATCACGGCTGAGCACGTTGTAGCGCGCATTGGTATAGCCGCCCTTTACATAGGCAAGAACGTCCGGGCGGACCTTCGCGCCGACGCGCGCGCCGATATAGAGGTCGCGTCCGGTGTCGACACGGCCAAGGCCAAAGCCTTCGAAATCGGTCCCGTCGCTGAACTCCGTCTTTGCCGTGGAATCGGTATATTCACCTTCCACGCCAACGACCGCGCCGCCCAGATCGACGTCGTAACCGACGCCCACGCCGTAGAGCAGGCCGTCGATCGATTGATCGTCCTGATCGTTGATGTCGTTGTCCGCATCGCTGCCGGCCTTCGAAATGTCATAACCGAGAATGGCCTCCGCGCGCGGCCCGGTAAAGGTCGCGTCCTGCGCCATGGCCGGTGCGGCGAGGCCCAGGAATGCGGTGCCGGTTGCAAGTGCGATAGCTGTCTTTTTCATGGTAACTCCAGTGTATCCCTCATGGGTTGGACCGGAGAAATGAGCGAACGGCGGTTCGGTTTCATTAACCTCAAACAACATGATCATGAACGCAGGACAACAAACGTAATACCGATTACACGGCACGTTTCGCCGCGAAATCGCTCCATCCATCGCGGTTTTCCGCGACAATCTGCGACAGAAAACGGGCGGCTGTCGTTGCCGCCAGTCATGATATGATGACCTTTGCGCAATGGGGACGAAATGCCTATATCGCGCCGATGGATATACGCATGGATATACCGGGCCACATCGATCCCGTCCCCGTCCCCCGCCCCGTCACCCCGCGCGCGGATGGGCGCACCGACATTCTCGGCCTGCCCAAGGCGCAGATCGCGGACCTTTTTCGTGAGGCCGGGCTGGACGCGAAACAGGCGAAACTGCGCGCGAAGCAGGTGTGGCACTGGATCTATCATCGCGGCGTCTCCGCGTTCGAGGATATGACCGACATCGCGAAAACGATGCGCCCGTGGCTGGCCGAACGTTTCGTCATCGCCCGGCCCGAGGTGGTCGAGGCGCAACATTCGTCGGACGGAACGCGCAAATGGTTGCTCCGCACCGCGGACAATCACGATTTCGAGATGGTGTTCATTCCGGACGCCGATCGCGGCACGCTATGTGTGTCGAGCCAGGTCGGTTGCACGCTGAATTGCCGGTTCTGTCATACCGGCACCATGCGGCTGGTGCGCAATTTGACGCCGGGAGAAATCGTGGGTCAGGTCATGCTGGCCCGCGATGCGCTCGGCGAATGGCCGAAGGGGCGCATGGACGTCGGCGAGGTCGAGGACGAAAGCGAATATCGCGCCGATGGCCGCCTTCTCACCAATATCGTGATGATGGGCATGGGCGAGCCGCTCTATAATTTCGACAATGTTCGCGACGCGCTGAAAATTGTGATGGATGCCGAGGGGCTGGCCCTGTCACGGCGGCGGATCACCCTTTCGACCAGCGGCGTCGTGCCGATGATGGATCGCTGCGGGCGCGAGATTGGCGTCAATCTCGCCGTGTCGCTGCATGCCGTGAACAAGGAAACCCGCGACGAGATCGTTCCGCTCAACCGGAAATACGGGATCGAGGATCTGCTGCAGGCCTGCGCCGATTATCATGGCGCGTCGAATGCGCGGCGGATCACCTTCGAATATGTCATGCTGAAGGATAAGAACGACAGCGACGAGGACGCGCGTGAGCTTGTCCGGCTCATCCGGAAATACGATCTGCCGGCGAAGGTGAACCTCATCCCGTTCAACCCGTGGGACGGCTCCGCCTACGAATGTTCGGACCCGGCGCGGATCCGTGCGTTTTCCAATATCGTGTTCGAGGCCGGCATCAGCGCGCCGGTGCGCACCCCGCGCGGCCGCGACATCGACGCCGCCTGCGGACAGCTCAAGACAGCGGCGGAGCGCAAGAGCCGCGCCGAACTCGACCGGCTGGCGGAGGAGAAGCAGGCCGCGCTCGGCTAAGCATGCGTGGGGGTTGAACTTCGATGGTGCGCCGCACCATATGGGCGGTCAATCGAACCACTATCGGAGTAATCCCCCCATGCAGATCCTTCGCATCGACAGCAGCACCAATGGCGCGAGTTCGGTCAGCCGTCAGCTGACGCAGGCCACGCTCGACCATTTCAAGGAGAAGCACCCCGATGCGACGATCGTCGAGCGTGACCTCGGCACGATGCCGCTCGCCCATCTCAACCCGGTAACGACGGGCGCGATCCGGATGCCCCCCGAACAGCATACGGACGACATGGCCGCCGCCTTCGGACCCGAGCGCGAGGTGCTCGACGAATTTCTTGCCAGCGATATCGTCATCATCGGTGCACCGCTCTATAATTTTACCATTCCGAGCGCGCTGAAAAGCTGGATCGACAGGCTTGGCGTGGCGGGCGTGACGTTCAGATATGGCGAGAACGGGCCGGTGGGCCTTGCCGGTGGGCGCCGCCTCATCATCGCATCGGCGCAGGGCGGGCAATATGGTGACGACGGCGCGACGGAGCATCAGGAAAGCCTGCTCAAGACGTTCTTCGGCTTCATCGGTATCGAGGATATCGAGATCGTCCGCGTCGACAAGGTCGGTTTCGGCGAAGACGTGCGCGAGGCGGGCATCAAGGCCGCGAAGGAGCAGATCGCAAAACTCTGATCCGCGCGCTCCTGCCGCAAAAGAAAAGCCCCGCCAACCGGCGGGGCTTTTCTATGTCCGGGGCGAAAGGGGTTCAGACCGCCGCGCCGTGGCAATGCTTGTACTTGTTGCCCGAACCGCATGGGCACGGGGCGTTGCGGCTGATGTCCTGCCCGGCCCAGGGGTTATCGGTCTCCGCCCCGCCCGGCCCGGCCTGCGCAAAGCTCGACCCGGCGAGCGCGCCGAACAAGGCTTCCTGCCCGCGCGACCCGTCGCCATCGTTGGAATTGTCCCGCCCGGTCAGCGGATCGACATGGCCGGTCATCATGCCCGGATTGGTCAGGAATTCGGGAAGGTCCGGCAACACCGGCGGCGGCGCCTGCTCCGTCATGCGAAGCTGGCTCTTCATCAACAGGCCGGTGACATCCTCGCGAATGACCTCCAACATGCGTTCGAACAGGGCGAAGGCCTCCTGCTTGTATTCGTTGAGCGGCGTCTTTTGCGCATAGGCGCGCAGGAACACCACCTGCCGCAGCGCGTCCAGCGTCGCCAGATGCTCCTTCCAATGGTGGTCGAGCCGGTCGAGCAACACGGATTTTTCGACCTGGCGCCACATGTCGATTTCCACATCGGCCATCTTCGCGTCGATCTTCGCATCGGCAATCGCGGCAAGACGCTGCTCGATATCTTCGGGATCAATGCCGTCCTCTTCCATCCACGCCTCGATCGGCGCATCTTCGCCGGTGATCTCGGCAAAACGGGTTTTCAGCCCCTCGACATCCCATTGCTCGGGATAGGATCCGGGCGGACAGGCATCGGCCGTGATCGCGTTGATCGTGTCCTGTCGCATTTCGACGACGACATCGTCGACTGTCGCGGAATCCATGATGTCGGCACGCTGCTCATAAATCACGGTGCGCTGATCGTTCATCACATTGTCGTATTCGACGACCTGCTTGCGAATGTCGTAATTGCGCGCCTCGACCTTTTTCTGGGCCGTTTCGATGGCCTTCGACAGCCATTTGGACCCGATCGCCTCGCCATCCTCAAGATTGGAATTCATCATTTTCGAGAACATCGTATCCGGCCCGAAAATTCGGAGCAGGTCGTCTTCGAGACACAGGTAGAACCGCGACAGGCCGGGATCGCCCTGACGTCCCGAACGGCCGCGCAGCTGATTGTCGATCCGTCGGCTCTCGTGCCGCTCGGTGCCGAGCACGAAAAGCCCCCCAGCGTCGAGCACCTGCTGACGCTCGGCGGCGACCTCCTCCTTGATCCGGGCAATGGCGGCATCGCGTTCCGGCCCTTCCGGCATTCCCGAAAGCTCGTCCTCGGTACGAAATTCGACATTGCCGCCAAGCTGAATATCCGTGCCGCGCCCCGCCATGTTGGTGGCGATGGTAACCGCGTTCAACCGCCCCGCCTGCGCGACGATATGGGCCTCGCGTTCATGCATGCGGGCGTTGAGCACCTCGTGTTTTACGCCTTCCTCGGTCAGGAAGCGCGACAGGAGTTCGGATTTCTCGATCGACACCGTACCGACGAGCACCGGCTGCCCCGTTTCGTTCTTTTCGGCGATGGCGCGGGCGATGGCGCGGAACTTGTCCTGCGTGTTCTTGAAGAACTGGTCCTCCTCGTCCACCCGGCGGATCGGCAGGTTGGTCGGGATGGTGACGACGTTCATCTTGTAGATGTCGAAGAATTCCGCCGCCTCGGTCGCGGCGGTGCCGGTCATGCCCGACAGTTTGGGATACATGCGAAAGTAATTCTGGAACGTGATCGAGGCCATGGTCTGGTTTTCCGGCTCGATCTTCACGCCTTCCTTCGCCTCGACCGCCTGGTGCAGGCCGTTGGACCAGCGGCGGCCGTCCATCATGCGTCCCGTGAACTCGTCGATGATGACGACCTTGTCATCCTTCACGATGTAATCGGTGTCGCGCTTGAACATCACATTGGCCTTGAGCGCCTGATCGAGGTGATGAACGACCTGCGTATTCTCGAAATCGTAGAGGTTCTCGGTTTCGAGAAGCCCTGCCTCCTTCAGCAATTGTTCGGCATGTTCGATGCCGTCCTCGGTCATGGTGATGGAGCGGCTCTTTTCGTCCTTCTCGTAATCGTCCTCGGTCATTTGTGTGACGACCTCGTGGACTTTCACGTAAAGCTCGGACTTGTCGTCGGTCGGGCCGGAGATGATGAGCGGGGTCCGCGCCTCGTCGATGAGGATGGAATCGACCTCGTCGACGATGGCATAGTTGAACGGGCGGTGGACCTGCTGCTCGCGCGTGTGCTTCATATTGTCGCGCAGATAGTCGAAACCGAGCTCGTTGTTCGTCGCATAGGTGATGTCGCAGCGATAGGCCTCGCGGCGCTGCATCTCGTTCATCCTGGGGACGATGGTGCCGACCGTCAGGCCGAGGAAATTGTAAAGCTGCCCCATCCATTCCGCGTCGCGCGCGGCGAGATAGTCGTTCACGGTGACGACATGGACGCCCTTGCCCTCAAGCGCGTTGAGATACACGGCGAGCGTCGCGACAAGCGTCTTGCCCTCGCCCGTGCGCATTTCGGCGATCTCGCCCCGATGCAGGACGATGCCGCCGACCATCTGCACGTCGAAATGGCGCATGCCGAACACGCGCTTGCCGCCTTCACGCACCGTGGCAAATGCCTCGGGAAGCAGATCGTCGAGCGTTTCGCCGGCGTTCAGCCGCTCCCGGAACGCGGCGGTCTGGCCGGTGATCTGCTCGTCCGACATCGCCTCGAATTCCGGTTCGAGAGCGTTGATGCGGGCGACGATCTTGTCGAGCGATTTGACGTAGCGGTCGTTGGAAGACCCGAAAAGCGATTTGGCCAGGGCGCCGAACATGGGCGTTTCCTTTTGCGATAATGAGAAGAGAATGCACGGCGAAGGCTCGTGCGCAAAGTCGGGTAACCGGGGAGCCGGGCGGCAACGCGGCCAGCCTGAAGGCCGGATGCTATTCGTGCGCGCGGTCGGCGGACAGGATCACTGTTCGCGCGATCATGGCCGGAGCCGGTTGCAGGCGCGGATGCCCCGGATGGGCGAGATCCGCCGCGCGCGGCCGCACCATTGCAATGATCGCGGCCGCCGCATCGTCGATGGCGGCGCCATCGTCATGCGCGCCGCTGGCCGCGATTTCGTCCTGCGTGCGCGCGAATGCCATGCGCGCCTGCGCCGGTGTCACCACCGCCGCCAGGCCAAGCATCACCATAAAAAGAGCGATCACGCGTTTCATTGCGCCGCAAAGATAAGTCACCCCGCCGCATCCGTAAAGGCGGCGCGCGGTATTTATTGCGAGGTGCCGGTAAAGCCATTACTCGGTCCCGCCATGAACACCTCGCCCCTCGCCCGCCCGTTTCCTGCCATGCCGCCCATCGCGGGCGCGGTGCCGCGCGTCGCGCGCGCACGGTACAAGGAATGGGACCGGTGCGACCTGACCTTCGTCGAACTGTGCGAGGGAACGACGGTTGCGGGCGTGTTCACGAAGAACATATGCTGCTCCACCGAGGTCGAGATGGGGCGGGAGCAGGTCCGGCTCGGCCGGGCGCGCGCATTGGTCGTGAACGCGGGCAATTCCAATGCCTTCACCGGTCATCGCGGGCGCGAAGCGGTGGAGCAGATCATGGCGCAGGTGGCGGGCCATCTCGGCTGCGAGCCGAGCGACGTGTTCGTGTCCTCCACCGGCGTGATCGGCGTGCCGCTTCCGCTGGACAAGGCGCGTGACGGCGTGGAAAGCGTGCTGCGCGCGCAGCCGTGCGACTGGCGCGCGGCGGCGGACACCATCGGCACCACCGACACCTTTGCCAAGGGCGCGCAGGCGAGCGCCATGATCGGCGATACCTGCATCGAGATCGCCGCCATCATCAAGGGCAGCGGCATGATCGCGCCCGACATGGCGACGATGCTGGGCTATCTGTTCACCGATGCGCGGGTCGCTCCCGCCTTCCTGCAACACTGCCTCTCCGCCGCGAACGAGGCCACGTTCAGTTGCATCACCGTGGACAGCGACACCTCGACCAGCGACACCGTGCTCGCCTTTGCCACTGGACAGGCCGGCAATGACGAGCTTGTCGATTTCGACAGCCCCGGCGCCGATGCCTTTGCCGCCGCAATCCATGATGTATGCCGGCAGATGGCGCATCTCGTCGTGCGCGATGGCGAAGGGGCGAGCAAGTTCATCGAAGTCGCCGTGACCGGCGCAAAGGACGACGACAGCGCGCGCATGATCGGCCTCGCCATCGCGAATTCGCCGCTCGTCAAAACTGCCATCGCGGGTGAGGATGCGAACTGGGGCCGTGTCGTCATGGCCGTGGGCAAGGCGGGCGAGCCGGCGGATCGTGACAAGCTTTCCATCGGTTTCGGCGGTGTATGGGCCGCGCGCGATGGCCTGCCGCTCCCCGATTATGATGAGGAGCCGGTGGCACGCCATCTTCGCGGGCAGGATATTCGCATCGACGTCGATATCGGCATCGGCGATGGACGTGCGACCGTGTGGACCTGCGACCTGACGCATGGCTATATCTCGATCAACGCGGATTACCGGACGTGACCGACGCACTGACCCGCGATGTCGCGGCCCTGATGCGGCGTGCCGCGCGTGAGGCGGTGATGCCGCATTATCGCGCGCTTACGGATGCACAGATCGTCGAGAAAGCGCCCGACGATCTTGTCACCGTGGCCGATCGCAAATCGGAAGCCTTGTTAAGCGAAGGGCTTGCCGCGATCCTGCCCAAGGCTACCATCGTGGGCGAGGAGGCCGCACACGCCGATCCCGCGATCCTGGACCGGTTGGGCGATTCGCTGTGCTGGATCATCGACCCGATCGACGGCACCCATAATTTCGCGCATGGCCGCCCGCCCTTCGGGATCATCGTCGCACTGGCCGAACATGGCGAGACGGTCGCGGGCTGGATCTACGACCCGCTAAAGGACCGCCTGTGCCATGCGCGGCGCGGCGGCGGCGCCTTTATCGGCGAGGAACGGATCGCGGCGCGGAGCACGGGCGAAGACCCGCCGGTCGCGGCCATTTCCGTCATGTTCATGGACGAGGCGCAGCGCCACGCCGTCAAGCGTCACATCGCGCCGCATTACACGCTGACCGATATTCCGCGCTGCGCGGCGGAGCAATATCCCCGGCTCGCGCTGGGCACCAATGACGTATCGGTTTTCGAACGCACATTGGCCTGGGACCATGCCGCGGGCGTGCTCTGGCTCAACGAGGCGGGCGGCATGGCGGCGCGCCTCGATGGGAGTGCATATCGCGTGGACGACCGCCGGACCGGGATGATCGGTGCGGCGTCGCCTGCGATGTTCGACGCGCTGGCCGAACGGTTGGGCGCGCTTTAAAGCTCGCCTTCGATCCAGCTCTTGAGCTGCGTCTTGGGCGCCGCGCCGAGCTTTTGTGCGACCGGCTTGCCATCCTTGTAGAGGATCATCAGCGGTATCGACTGCACGCCGATTTCGCCGGGCACCTGCTGATTGGCCATGATGTCCATCTTTGCGATGGTGATTTGATCGGAAAGCTCCTCGCTGATTTCCTCCAGCGCGGGTGCGATCATCTTGCACGGGCCGCACCAGTCCGCCCAGAAATCGACGAGCACGGGCTTGTCGGATTTCAGAACGTCGGTTTCGAAGCTGTCGTCGGTTATGGTCTTGGTCGCCATGGCGTCTATTCTCCTGATTGCTTGGGCCCCATTTGGGGTCGCGGCGCGCAAATGCAAAGCCGGAGCGCGAAAACCATTATTCGCCCCCCTGCAAGGTCGCCTTGGCCGGCGCGATATCGGCATCCGAGAGCACGAACATCCGCGGCGCATGGGTATAGAGGAGCGCCGCCTCGACCTGGCTAGCCGGATAGATCGCCTCCAGCGCGGCGACATAGGCGGCCATCTGCCGGATATAGGCGGCGGGGATATCCTCCTTCGTCGCGGGCGGACGGCGGGCGGTCTTGAAATCGACGATGCGGATCGTCTCGCCCAGGCACAGGCGGTCGACGGTGCCCGAAATCACGCGCCCGCCCACGGTCGCGGCGATCGGCACCTCGACCAGCGCGTCCGGCCCGAATACGTCGGAGAAACCGGGGTGCGAAAGGACGCGCATCGCCGCATCGACCATCTCGCCCCGGTGCGCGACGTCGAGATCGGCCGCATGCCGGTCGAGCCAGCGGCGCGCGGCGCCCTCGCGCCGGTCATCCGCCACTTCGGGAAGACGTTCGAGCAGGCGGTGGACAAGCACGCCGCGCCGCGCCGCGTCCATGCCCGCGCCGGGGGGAAGCGGTGGATCGGGCGCGTCCTCCTCGCCCAGCGATGACGGGGCGAGCGGGCGCGGCGGGCGCGGCTCCGGCCCGACCGGCGTGGTCAGCCACCGCGGCAGCAGGGCGAGCTCGTCCTGTGCATCGGTCGCCGCATCGTGCATCGGTTCGTCCGGCGCCATGCCCCATTGCTTCGCCCCGGCCCAGACGGGATCGTCGCGCCACTCCTCCTCGAACAGGGGGAGCAGACGCGCGTACCAGCTATCTGCCGGCGCTTCCTCGGCGCGGGCCGGCAATGCGCCCGCGATGAACAATGCCTCCTCCGCCCGCGTCATCGCGACATAGAGCAGGCGCCAGTGTTCCTGCCGCTCGGCAAGGGCGGCGGCCTCCTGCGCCGCGGCGATACGCCCGCGGCGTTCCTCCTTGCGCAGGGCGGGCATCGGCAATGTGCGCGGGGCGAAACCGGGCGCATCCGACCCCGGCTCGGTCAGTTGCAGGGTGGAGGGCATGGACCGGTCCGGATCGTCCGCCGCATCGGCGAGGATGACGATCGGCGCCTGAAGCCCCTTCGACCCATGCACCGTCATGACCCGCACCAGCCCGCCTTCGCCACCCGCCTCGCGCTTCAGCTCGCCCGAACCTGCATCGAACCAGCGGATGAAGCCGGTGAGGCTCGGCGTCTGCGTCGCGGAGAAGGACAGCGCCGCGTTCAGCAATTCGTCGATCGGGTCGTTCGCTTCGGAGCCGAGCCGCGCGATCAGGCGCGCGCGCGCCTGCCACGGCCCGACGAGCAGCCAGTGCAGCAAACCCTGCGGCGGCTGATAATCCGCACGCGCCAGAAGGGGCAGGAGCCGTTCCACCGCGGCGCGCGGCAGGTCCGCCGTCGATGCGCGAAGATGGTCCCACAACGGGCGCCCCTTTTCGCGATAGCCATGTTCGAGCAATTCGTCCTGCGACCAGCCGAACATCGGCGAGACGAGTAGCGCGGCCAGCGAAAGATCGTCACCCGGCTGCACCGCAAAGCGCAGCGCCGCCATCAAATCGCGCACCGCCAGCGGCGCGCCGAGCCGCAGCCGGTCCACCCCCGCGACCGGCACGCCCCGCGCATGCAGCCGCGCCACGATCAGCCCGGCAAGCTCCTTGCGCTTGCGGACGAGCACCATGACATCGCCCGGCCCGGCCCGACGCGCCTGCCCGCGCTTTTCCCCCTTTACGAGCGGAAAGCCGGTGTGGATCCAGTGCGCGATCTGCTCCGCCACATTGTCGGCGACGCGCCGGTCGGGCCGCGAAAGCCAGCTTTCCTCGCCTGCATCGCCGGCGTCGTCCTCATCGTCCGGGGCGGCGCCGACCGCGCGCCAGATCACGACCTGCCCTGCGCGCATCTCGCCCACATGCTTGCCGGGATCGTCGCGCAGGCCGAAATTTTCCGGCGCGATCGCGTCTATGGCTCTATCCACGAAATCGAGCACTGGCTGCGCCGTGCGATAGCTGCGGCCGAGGCCGTATTCCTGTAACTCGCGCAGGTCCGGGCCGCCGCGCTGCGCCCCGACATTGGCGAAGGCCTCCGCCATGCGCGCCTTCACCCGCAGTTTCGCGGATTCGAAATTTTCGGGGCTGGTCCCCTGAAAGCGGAAGATCGCCTGCTTGTAATCGCCAACGACGAAGAGCGTACGCATCCGGTTTTCCCCGGCGCCCTGCCCGGCAAAGAACTCCTCGGTCAACGCCTCGATCACGTTCCATTGCGCGGCATTGGTGTCCTGCGCCTCGTCGATGAGGATATGATCGAAACGCCGGTCGAGCTTGTACCGGATCCAGTCCGCCATGTCGGAGCGTTGCAGGAGGCGCGCGGCCTGCCGGATCTGATCGTCGAAATCGATCAGCCCCTCGCGCTGCTTCGCCCGCCCCCATTCGAGCGCGAACGCGCGGCCCAGCATGAGGGCCGGTGTCAACCATTCGGCGAGCGTTGCAAGCGCGCGAAGCTCCTCGATCTCGTCAAGCTGTTCGCCCACCATGCCCGCGTGGGTCGCATAGGCCGGGTCGATCTTTTCCAGGTTGGCGAGGCGTTTGACATCGCCCTTCTGCGTGAACAGCGCGGACCGCAATTCCGGCAGGGTATCGGCCCGCCCCTGCGCATCGCGGGCCAGCCACGCGGCAATGGACGCCGCCATGTCGAGCCCGCTCTTCGTCCCCCAACCGGTCATTGCATCGCGGCACAGCAAAAGCGCGCGCGTATCGAAGCGATCCTCCCCGCACAGCGCGGCCACGTCGCCCGCCTCGAAATCCGCCGACAGGCCGAGCAGGCGATTGACCCGCGGGCGCAGTGGTGGCTGCCACGCCCCTGGCCCCTCCCATGCCTCCGCCGCGTCGGCACATGCCATGAGGAAACGTTCGATCGCCGATTGATCCGCGCGCAGGGACAGCGCCGACAGCGCCTCGATCAGCGCGTCGTCGCCCCGCTCCTCCGCCGAGACCAGCATGGCCGAAAGCACTTCGCGCAGCAAAAGCTCCCGGTCGCGATCCTCCATCGCGCGCGTGCCGGGCACAAGCCCCGCCTCCATCGGAAAGGCCGACAATAGCCATTGCGAGAAAGCGTGGATCGTCTCGATCCGCAGGCCGCCGCCCGGACAATCGAGCACCGCGGCAAAGCGTGTGCGCGCCCGGGCCCGCGTCTCCGGATCGGAGGACGCGCCGATCGCCTTGAGATCATGGGCGAGCGACGCGGCATCCGCCCTGACCCAGCTTGCCAGCACGTCATTGACCCGGTTCGCCATTTCGGCCGCGCCCGCCTTGGTGAACGTCAGGCACAGGATCTGCGATGGCTCCACCCCCGGTTCGAGGAGAAGGCGCAGCACGCGGGCGGACAGCACCTGTGTCTTGCCGGTGCCCGCACTCGCCGAAAGCCAGACCGTGTCGGCGGGGTCGACCGCCGCACGCTGATTATCCCGAAGTGGATAGACTTTTGCCGCGCCGCTCATGCCTCTTTCCCTTCCCCGGAATCGCGCCGCGCCCGCCCCTGCCATTCGTCGAGCCGCATGAGCTGATCATATTCGTTATATCCCGGCAGATCGGGGTTGAGCCGGGCGGTGAACGGCGCATTGCCGGTAATCCACCGGGCAATCGCATCGGACAGGTAAAACGCGCTCTGCTCGATAAATTCCTCCCGCGCGAGGCCTGTCCGCTTGCGCCCCTCCTTTACCGGTTCGTCGCGAAAGCCGAAACCGTCCTTCCCGCGTGCGAGCGACCAGTATTCGAAGCGGTCCGGCGTACCCTCGACCCCCGCATCGTGGAACCCGCCCCGCTCCGCCACCAGCGCGGTCGTGCCCAGTTGCAGGGCAAAGCCTTCCTCCACCATGGATGCGCTTGGCGGGCGTCCGGTCTTGTAATCGACGATGGCGAGCGTGCCGTCGGCAAGCCTGTCGATGCGGTCGGCGCGCGCCTCCACCCGCACGCCGTCGACGGTGATGACGCCCTTGCATTCGGTGGCGGCGATCGTGCGCCCGTCGGCGGCCAGTGCGGCCGTCTCCGCCTCGATCCAGTCGAGCGCGGCGAGCAGGCGCGGCTGCCACAATCCGCGCATGAAGGGATGGCCCGACATCGCGTTCAGCATGGCGCGCGCCAGATCGTGCAGGGTGCCGGGCGCCGCCCCATGGTCGCGGTGCCAGCGATGCAGGATGTCGTGCACCGCCGATCCGCGCCACGCCGGCGTCGGTTCGTCGTCGATCGCGTCGAGCGCATGGAGCCGCAGGATCGACCGGGCATAGAATT
The DNA here is from genome assembly GCF_022378335.1 of Croceicoccus hydrothermalis. GTDB lineage: Bacteria > Pseudomonadota > Alphaproteobacteria > Sphingomonadales > Sphingomonadaceae > Croceicoccus > Croceicoccus hydrothermalis. The sequence continues at coordinate 118,903 of NZ_JAIQCI010000007.1, read as the reverse complement.
GATAGGGATCGGAACGCAGACGGTCGAGCCCGGTGGCCGACAGGCCGACACGGCGCTGCTCTGCCGAAGGCATCGGTTCCGGCTGTGGATGCGGGGGCACGGGTTCGGCCCTGTCGATCGCGGCGGACCACAAGGGTGCGTTGCCCTGCACATGGGTTTCGAGCAGTTTCGGGCCGAGCATCGCGCGCACGCGCAGTATGAACCGGCTCGCGATCACGGGCCCGCTGCTGTCGCGGCGCGCATGGCTGAGCACCACCTCCGGCGCCCCGAGTGCGGCGGCGAGATCGTGCGCCGAAAGCCCGATGCGGAAATCCCCGCCCGGCACGCCCAATGCGCGCAGCACGGCCGGCGCGATGAGAGGATCGGTCGTCGCCGGCTGCGGCCAGCTTCCTTCGTGAAGCGCGCCGCAGATGACGAGATCGGCACGGCTCATCCGCGCCTCGATCAGGCCGTAGATCGCGAGCCGCTCGTGCCCGCCATACGGCGGCCGCACCGCGACCTGCTCCATCGCGTCGCGCAGCATTGCGGGCAATTCGGCCGGTTCGAGCATCGTCGAAACGCCGCGCGCCTGTTCGCGCAGATCCTCGACAAAAGCGGCGAGCGCACGGCCGTCCGCCTCGCCCCAGATGGAAAGGCCGCAGATCCCCTCCGCCGCCGCGGCAAGCGCATCGAGGCTCGCGGCAAGGTCGATGCGCTCCTCGCTGCCCAGCGCGACGAGCGGGGTCAGCATCCGCTCCACCTCCTCCCACCATTCGCGCATCGCAGGCTCGCCCCGGCGCTCCGCCATGCGAAGCACCGCTTCGCGCAGCGGCGCCAGCCCGATATCGAGCCGCGGCCCCCGCATGGCGAGATCGAGCCGCCGCGCATGGGACAACCACGCCGCGCGGCGCTTGCCCCTCTCGTCCCCTCCCCCGCCGTGGAAGCCAAGTCCGGCATAGGGATGCACCAACACCGAAAGCAGCGGGATCGCCGCCCCCCGCTCCGCCAGCACCTCGGCCAGAAGGAGCAGCATCCGCCCCGCCACCGTCTGCGGCAAGGGGCGGCCCGCGGTATCGTCGGCGGCGATGTTCCACCGTTCGAGATGCGCGATCACCCGCCCGGCCAGCCCCCGATCCGGCGTGATCAGCGCCACCCGCCGTTCGGGTATTTCCAAGGCCTCGCGGATAAGAATGGCGATGGCCTGCGCCTCCTCCTCCGGATGGGCGGTTTCCATGACCCGCACGCCCGACAGGCGCCGTGCCTCGGGCGGAAGATCGATCCAGGTCGCGCTTTGCTCGGGCGGGAGGAACAGGTTCGAAATCGCGCGGCTGCGTTCGGGCGGGGCCTTGCTCATCCCCGCGCGGTGCCAGGGCCGGACTTCCCCGCGCGCCACGCCCATCCGGTTGAGCAGGAGTTTGAGATGATATTGCGGATGGGTGACCGCATCGCCCGGACCGATCGGCGGATCGTCCGGATTCTCCCCCTTGCCCGCCCGGCCAAGCCCGTCCCAGACCGCATCGTCCAGCGCGAGATCGAGATCGGGCAGAACCACGCTGCCCTGCGGCATCTGCGCGATCACGCGCAGCAGGCGGGCGATCGACGGGCTCGCGCTCGTCACGCCGGCGGCAACGATGGCCCCTGCGGGCGGGGTCCGGCTCCATTTTGCGGCGGCATGGTCGAACAGCCGGGTGCGGCGCGCCGGCGCATCGAGTTCGCCGCGTTCCTGCAACTCGGCGAGCCACATCGCCTGCACGCTGGCGAACAGGTGCAGATTGCGGACCCAGTGTTCGGACAATTCGCCAACCAGATCGAGCACGCGCGCGCTCATCAATTCCTCGGGGCCGATCCCCTCGACCAGCAGGCGATCCATGCCGCGGGCAATTTCACGTGCCTGCCGCAGCAAGGCGGCCTGTCCGGGGATGGGATCCATGCCTGCCCGCTCCATCGCAAGGCGCAGCATCTGCGCGAGGCGCAGCCAGCGGCGGGTGGGGTCCGCGGCGGGAGGAATTTCATTATCCACACCGATCGGATCGAGCAGCGCGCCCAGCGTTTCGTCGAGATCAAGATCGCCGATGACCGCCATGCGCGGCAACAGCAATCCGCCCCCGCTCAACCGCACGAACGCCTCCGTCACCGTGCGGATGGCGCGCCTGCTCGGCAAAAGCAGGGTCAGCCGCGCCAGCCCCGCGTCATCTTCGGCGTAGCGGGGGATCAGCCCCGCAACCAGCGCATCGGCAAAACCGCGATGCGCGGCAATGGAATAGAGCGAGAGCCGCGTCGCCGTTTCAGACACGCGTGAACAGTTCCTCTGCAGGTTTGATATGGTGCGGCTCGCCAATCTCGATCCATTCGCCGGCGTGAATGGTCCCGAACAGGCGCCCCTCCTCCATCGCGCGCTGCCAGAAGACATTGGTCGAGAATTTCGCCTCCGCCGGCGGATCGCGCAGGAGACGGCGGTGGATCAATTGTATCCCGCTGAAGACGAAAGGTGCGACCCGTCCCGGTGCGCGGCGCGACAGCTGCCCCACCGGATCGAGGTGGAAATCCCCCTGCCCCCGGTAATTATGCGTGCGCATATGCGGCACCAGCAGCAGCAGAGCGTCCATACGTTCAGGATCCCACGCCATGGAAAGTTGACGAAACACGTCGCGCGGCCCGTCGAGCCATATCGCATCGGAATTGAGGCAGAAGAAGCTGTCGGCATCCAGCAGCGGAAGCGCCTTTACCAGCCCGCCGCCCGTTTCGAGCAATTGCTCACGCTCGTCCGAAACGGTGACGGCGGGGGCGTTGCGCCGTTTTACGTGCGCCTCGATCGCGTCGGCAAGATAATGCACGTTCACCACCGCCCGCGCGACGCCCGCATCCGCCAGCCGGTCGAGCGCATGGTCCAGCATCGGCTTGCCGCACACCTTCACCATCGGTTTCGGCGTCGTCGCGGTGAGCGGGCGCATGCGTTTGCCAAGCCCCGCGGCCATCACCATCGCCACGTCGCTGGCAAGCGGTTCGCGGCCGAGCGTCATTGCCCGTCCCCGAGCGGCGCACCGTTCGCCATCCGGATTTCGGAGGGAATATTCGCATCGAACCACCGCGCGACGGGTGCCAGCGCAGGGTGGGCGAGGTCGCGTTCCATCGCGGCCCACACCCGCGGGATGAGCGATAGGTAGCGATGCTTTCCATCGCGGTGCGAAAGCCGCATGAAAATGCCGACGATCTTGGCGTTGCGCTGTGCGCCGAGCCGCGCATAATCGGCGCGGAACGCATCGCCCGCGCCGGTCCGGCTCGCATAATGGTCGAGCATTTCGGCCTCCAGCGTCTCGCTCACCTCGCGCCGTGCATCCTGAAGCAGGGAGACGAGGTCGTAGGCGGGATGACCGATCAGCGCGTCCTGAAAATCGAGAAGCCCCTGTCCATAAGGCGCGGCCCCGCCGGCACCGGCTTCCTCGTCGAGCAACATGATATTCTCCGCATGATAATCACGCAGCACCGTCACACCCGCGCCATCGTCGAGCGGTGACAGCACCTCACGCCAGGCCTGCTCGAACCCGTCGTCGTCGACGCGCAAGCCCCGCGGAATGCAGAACCACTCGGTGAACAGCTTCGCCTCGCGCAGATATTCGGACATGTCATAGGGCCGGAACGGACCGGCCGGTGCATCGCGCAAACGGGCCAGAACATCGACCGCATCGCGATAGACCGCGCTCTCATCCCCTGCGTGAAGGTCGAGATGGTCGCGCATGCGCCGGTCGCCGAAATCCTCGAGCAGGACGAGCCCGCGCGCCGCGTCCTGCGCCAGCACGCCGGGCGCGCGAAACCCGTGCCGCGTAAGATATTCTGCGGCGTCGAGGAACGGGCGCGGATCCTCGTTCGGGGGCGGGGCGTCCATCAACATGGCGCTCTCTCCCCCGCTCCGCCGCGCTCTGTAATACCGGCGAAAGGACGCATCACCGGGCAAAGGCTCGACATGCGCGTCCCCCCATCCGGCATTGTCGAGGAAGGCGAGGATGCGCGGCGGCACGGGCGATGCGGATTGTTCGGGGGGCGTATTCGTCTTTGCGGTCATGGCATTCGCCCTTGCCAATCCTTTGCGCCTTTCACAATGGCGATGCGCCCTTCGTCCGCGGGTTCGAGACGGATCGAAAGGCAGGCTGTGTCGAATTCGAAACCGCCGGCATGCTCCGGCCACTCCGCGATGAGCGCCGCCCCGTCACGATAGTCGTCGAGGCCGAGCTCCTCCACCTCCGCCGGATCGTCGAGCCGGTAGAAATCGGCATGGCATATCGGCAGCGAAACCGACGGCGGATCATAGGTCTGTATGATGGCGAAGCTGGGGCTCGGCACCTCGCCCGTGTGGCCGAGCGCGGCGATGATGGCGCGTGCCATCGTGGTCTTTCCCATGCCGAGCCCGCCCGAAAGCGCGACGACATCGCCGCCGCGCAATCGCGCCGCGATACGGCGGCCCAACGCATGGGTCGCCGCCTCATCACGAAGCGGCAGGCGGAGCACGGGCGCGCCCTCCGTCATGGCAGGAAGATCGCCGCCTGCACGACCTGTCCGTCGCCATGCATGAAATCGAGCCGTCCGCCATGCGCCTCGATCAATTCGCGCGCGAGCGGCAGGCCAAGGCCCGCGGTCTGTCGGGCCGCCTCGCCGCCGGAGGTCTTGCCGGTGGAGACATGCGCCACCCGGATAACCGCGCCATTGGGTTTGCGCCGCAGTTCGACATTGATCTGGCCGCCGCGCGCGCTCGCCGAAATGGCATTGTCGAGGACATTGCCGATCGCCCGGCGAAGGCGGCGGCGGTCGCCCTGCACGCTGCCCGAAGACCGGTCCCCGCGCACGTTCAGCGTCAACGCCTCGGTATCGATACGCTCGGCCCGTTCATGCGCAAGTTCGGTGACGAGCGCCATCAGTTCGACCGTCTCATGCACCAGCGGCAACATGCCTGCCTCGCTCTGCGTAAGGTCGAGCACCGCCTCGATCTGATCCGAGAGGCGCTGTGTCGAAGAAAGGATCGCATCGACGTAATCCATCTCCTTTTCGTTCAGCGTGCCGGCCACGCCGCTATGCAGCATTTCGGCAAACCCCATGATGGAGGTGAGCGGCGTGCGGAATTCATAGCTCATATTGGCGAGGAAGCGGGTCTTCACCGCATCCGCCTCGACCAGCGCCTTGTTCCGCTCGATCAGCGCGGCCTCCGCCTTTTGCGAATCGGTGATGTCGAGCGCGGACAGCATGCCGTTCCCGTCGGGCAGCGGCACCCCCATCAGCGCGAGCGTGCGGCCATCCTTCATCGCGACGCGCCGGCTCGCACGCTTGCGGCGCAGGGTCGCCGATTCGATGATATGCGCGATATGCTCCGCATCGCTTTCATTATCGAGCTGCGATTGCAGCGCGGGCAGAAGCGCATCGACATGGGGATGCGTCGCCAGGAATTTTTCGGCCAGCCGCCATTCGGTGCCGAACCGGCGGTTCCACATCTGCACCTTGCCATCGGGCGCGAACACGGCGAGCGCCTCGAACAGGCTGTCCAAGGTCGCCGACCGCACGCGCAGCAAGGTGTCGCGCGAACTGGCGAGCTTGAGCTGTTCGGTCCGGTCCTCCACGATCATCATCAACCCGCCGTCCGGCATCGGCTGCGCCACGACGCGCAGATGCGTGCCATCGGCCAGCACCCATTCCTCGTCCTGCGCATCGCTGGCGGTGAACCATGCCTCATGCTCGCGGCGCCATTGGGGGAAGTCGCGCACCTGCGGAAGCCGGTTGGAATCGCGCATCATGTCCAGAACCCGGCCTACCGGCAGCGATTCGCGCCCGACATCGCCGGGAAGATCGAATATGCGCCGCATCGGCAGGTTGATGAAAACGAGGTTCCGGTTGCGGTCGAATTGCGCGACCCCGGACGAAAGCTGATCCAGCAAGGCCCGCTGCGCGGCGCGAAACATGCGAAATTCGCGCGACAGCTGCTCCACATCCTCGACATCGATGGCATAGCCTGCGACGCCTTCCTGTCCCACCGGCACATCGCTCACGCGCAGGGCACGGCGTTCGCCGCCGATCGTGGCCATCACCGTACGCTCGACCGGGCGGCGCGCGGCGAAGGCCTGGCTCGCCACGTCGGCGGCATCGACCCCGGCGATGGATTCGACCAGCTCGATATTGGCGGCGGTGGTGCGCCCGGCATCCGGCGCGCCGACGCTGCGGACATAGGCCTCGTTCACCAGCTTCATCTTCCCATCGGGGCCGCGAAACCACATGGGTATGGGCGCCGCCTCGATAAGGCCGGAGAGCGCCGCATACTCGCTGCGCACCTTGTCACGTTCGCCTGACAGACGTTCGATATCGTCGGCCATGTTCGTCACATCGATCGCCCATACCAGCACCGAGCCGGCCGGCGCATTGCGCGAATCGGCGACCTTCCCCTCCAGCATGATCGTGCGCGGACCACCGCCGGGCCGCACCGTCATGCGAAAGGGCGTGGCCGATACCTTGGTATCGCGAACCGCTTTGGCGAGCGCCTCGACATCGGCCGCCGACAGCCCGCCTTCGTCCTGGGACAGTTCGGCCATGGTCGCGGGCATCCGGTCGCACCCCAGCCATCGCGCGAGCCGTGCCGGCCCCTCGATCCGCATCGATGCATCGATGAGAAGCGGCTGTGCCGGCGCGGCGTCGATCATCGATTGGAGGTGATCGGGCGGTGCCTTGGCGTGATGAGCCGCGATGGCGCGGGTCCGCATGACCGCAAAGACCGCGGCCATCGTCCACCCGGCGAGGATCAGCCCGATGGCGGCAAGAGCGATCCCGCTCAATTCCACCGTCGCACCCTTGCGCCGCGCGATCGTGCCAGAATGGAAAAAGCCCGCATACCCATGCCCATAGGGCTAGGGAATGCGGGCTTCCATTACAATCTGTCCGATGCCGTCCGGCCCCGGAAAACTGATCCGATCAGTAGCGGTAATGTTCCGGCTTGAACGGGCCTTCGACCGGAACGCCGATATAATCGGCCTGCCGCTTCGACAATTTGGTCAGCTTCACGCCAAGCTGTTCAAGGTGAAGCGAGGCGACCTTCTCGTCCAGATGCTTGGGCAGGACATAGACGTCGTTCTTGTATTCGTCGCCCTTGGTGAAAAGCTCGATCTGCGCGAGCACCTGATTGGTGAAGCTGTTGCTCATGACAAAGCTGGGGTGCCCGGTCGCACAGCCCAGATTGACCAGGCGGCCCTTCGCCAGAATGAGCAATTGCTTGCCATCGGGGAAGGTCACGAGATCGGTGCCGGGCTTGATCTGCTTCCACTCGTAATTGTCGAGCGCGGAAATCTGGATCTCGGAATCGAAATGGCCGATGTTGCACACGATGGCCATGTTCTTCATCGCCTTCATGTGCTCGCCGGTGATGACGCCCTCATTGCCGGTCGCCGTCACGAAAATGTCGCAGCGTTTCACCGCGTCTTCCATCGTGACGACCTCGTACCCTTCCATCGCCGCCTGAAGCGCGCAGATCGGGTCGACCTCGGTCACCATGACGCGGGCGCCGCCATTGCGCAGCGAATCGGCGCTGCCCTTGCCGACATCGCCGAAGCCCGCGACGCAGGCGACCTTCCCGGCCAGCATCACGTCGGTCGCACGGCGGATCGCATCGACCAGCGATTCCTTGCAACCATAGAGATTGTCGAACTTCGACTTGGTCACCGAATCGTTCACGTTGATCGCCGGGAACGGCAGCTTGCCGGCCTTGGCAATGTGATAAAGGCGGTGCACGCCGGTCGTCGTTTCCTCCGACACGCCGCGAATGGCCTCGACGCTGCGGGTGAGGTAGCCGGGCTTGCGCTTGATGAAGGCCTTCAACGCGCGCTGCATCTCGATCTCTTCGGCGTTTTCGGGGTCGGGCATTTCCTCGCCCGCCTCGAGCCGCGCGCCCCAGAGCGCGAACATCGTCGCATCGCCGCCATCGTCGAGGATGAGGTTCGCGGTATTGTCCGAACCGTCGGCGTCCCATTCGAAGATGCGGCCGACATAATCCCAGTAATCGGCGAGGCTTTCACCCTTGATCGCGAAGACCGGCACGCCGCTTTCGGCAATTGCGGCCGCGGCGTGATCCTGTGTCGAGAAAATATTGCACGTGGCCCAGCGCACCTCGGCACCCAGCGCGGTGAGCGTCTGGATGAGCACGGCTGTCTGGATCGTCATGTGGAGCGAGCCGGTGATGCGCGCGCCGGTGAGCGGCTTGCTCTCGCCAAATTCCTCGCGCAGCGCCATCAGCCCCGGCATTTCGGTTTCGGCGATCGCGATTTCATCGCGACCATATTCGGCAAGGCCGATGTCGGCGATGACGTAATCTTCGTTTTTTGCAGCAGTGGCCAAGGCGCTGTGCTCCTGTGAAAATGATGAAAGACAATGGTTCGGCCCCGGCAAAGGGCGCCTGTATCGCTTCGCGCTTTAACGCCTCGACGCGTAGAGGGCAAATATAAAGGAAACTTTATATGTGCACCCCGCGCGTGCCACTCTCTTGTCGCCCGCGAGATGCCGCCTATCTGGCACGGTGACATCACAGTCAGACAGAAGGACCCGTTCATGACGATCAAGCAAGGCGATACGCTCCCCGACGCAAAACTGGTGAAAGCCACCCCCGACGGCCCGGCTCCTGTGCAGGCGAAGGATTATTTCGCGGGGCGCAAGGTCGCCCTGTTCTCGGTTCCGGGTGCCTTTACCCCGACCTGCTCCGCCCGCCACCTGCCCGGTTTCGCGGACAAGGCCGAGGAACTCAAAGCCAAGGGCATCGACGAGATCGCCTGCACCGCGGTGAACGATGCCTTTGTCATGGGCGCCTGGAACGAGCGTGACGGATCGAAGGATATCACCATGCTGGCGGACGGCAATGGCGAGTTTGCAGAGGCGCTCGGCCTCACCATGGACGGCAGCGGCTTTGGCCTTGGCAAGCGCGGACAACGCTGGGCCATGATCGTCGACGATGGCAAGGTGACCTCGCTCAACGTCGAAGAAAGCGGCGATTTCAAGGTCAGCAGCGCGGAGCACATGCTCAACCAGCTTTGATCGCTACCATAGCAATCGTGACAAAGGGGGCGCTTCCACGACGGAGCGCCCCCTTTTTCATGCGCCGGTTACGCCCTTATCTCGGGCGGCGCAGGCGGCGGAACAGCCCCTTGCGCTTGCTCATCGGCTCGAACATGTCGGCCGGGCTTTCGGGGTCCAGCCATTCCTCGTCGGCCAGCGTCTTTTCGACGTCGGTCAGTTTGTTGAGCTTGAACAGGCGGAGGCTGCGCCCAGGCTGCGGATGTTCGCGGATCAACGCGCGCATCGAACCGTATTTCTCCAGCAATCCGCCGATCTCGCCCTCGGGAATGCCGAGATGTTCCGCGAGCAATGAATAGCGCAGCTTACGGATGTTGTCGCCCTGCCCCCGATTGGCCGCGCGCGCCGTGTCGAGCAGCAGATCGCATTCGCTGTCGAGCCCGAGCGAACGGTTGTTCATGTTCGCCGACCCGATCTTCAACACCTCGTCATCCACGATCATCAGCTTGGCATGGACGTAGATCGGCGTGCCCTTGTCCGTGTGCGGGACATAGAGACGGAAGCGATTGCCGGGATCGTTCCGGCCGATCGTTTCGATGAGGCGCGCGCGGGCGGTATCCATCGCCTGCTGCTCGAGCCAGCCTTCGGCGCTCATCGGATTGACGATGACGATCTCGGGCGGGTCGTCCTCCTGCATCCGCCGGCAGATCGCTTCCGCAATCTTGCGCGAGGCGAAATACTGGCTTTCTGCATAGATGAAATTCTTGGCCCGGCCGATCAGCTCAACGAAAAGAGCCTCGATCTCGCGGATCTCCTCGATATCCTCATATGGCGCGCGGGTGCGCGACACGCCGAGTTCGACATCCTCGAAATCGGGTTCGAGGCCGTTGGGCCATGCCGTCTGCGATTGTGCCTCGACCGGGAGAAGCTCGTGCCTGCCCGCCAGCTTCCATCGGGTCAACGCCAGATTCTCCAGCGCGCGCACAATGTCGCCTTCGACCATCATCGTCATGTCGTGCCAGGGGGGATAACGGCGCCCGCCCGGTCGCCGGCGGCGCGGGTCGCGGTCGATGTGATCGCGGGTGTCCCACCGGTCCGCCGTCATGTCGATACCGCCGCACACCGCGACGGTATCGTCGATGACGACGATCTTCTGATGATGAGAACAACCGAACGGATGCATCGAATCGAACTTGAACTCGATCCGGTCATGCCGATACCAGCGCCATATATCGGCCAGCATCGATCCGCGGAAAAACATCTTGATCGCGCCGAAATCCCATTTCAGCACGCGAATTTCGAGATCGGGATTGCGATTGGCGAGCCACACGACGAAGCGGCCCAGTCGCCGCGGCGGCCGGTCGCGTCCGAAAATCTGATACCATCGTCGTCCACGGCCAAGCGCGATGCGCGTATCGAAATCCCAACCGATCAGCAGAATGCGCTTCTTCGCATTCATCATCGCCTGCTGCATGTACTGAAAATAATCGGCCGCATCGACGATGACCGTCGCGCGTGTCGCCCTGTCGTAACGCCAGACGGCGGGAGAGGCCCTTTCCTCCCCCGTCGCATGCAAATCCTCCTGCCGGGTTATATCGCCCGGCGAATCCAGTGGTGTACTCACTCCTTTGCGTCTTCCATCTTTTCGGGCGTGACCTCGGCGTGGTCCTTTTCCGCCTCCTTGCGGCGGTCGAACACGGATCGCATGTGCGCGATGTCATCCTCGGTCAGATAGTTCGCAAAATCGGGGAAGTGGTCCTCCTCCTCCTCGTCGATATGATGTTCGTAATCGTGGCGCAGATCCTTGAACTTGGACATCCACGCGCTCGACGACATGTCCGTCGCCGCCAGATCGTTGAGCATTTCCTCGATCTCGTGATGCTCAGCGACGGAGTGGCGGGTTTCGCCCGTCGTTTCGGGCTTGCGCAGCATGGTGGAATAAAGCGCCTGCTCCTCGGCCGCGGCGTGGCTCTTAACCTCGCGCGTGAATTGCGCGAGGAGATCGGCGCGCTCTTCGCTTTCCCCCGACGTGCTGGCCATTTTTTCGAGCAGCTTGCGATGATCGTCGTGATCCTGTTTCAAACGATCGAAAATGTCGGTCTTGTCGGACATGCGCGTTTCTCCTTGCATCTTTCGCTATGGAACAGGCGAAGCGAGATGCGGTTCCGAGCAGGCGGACGCTTCACCCCGGACCCGAAAGACGGCCATGAAAAAGGCCGCTCCCTCATTCGAAGGAGCGGCCTGATTTCGTGGCGCGCCCGGAAGGATTCGAACCTCCGGCCACCTGATTCGTAGTCAGGTACTCTATCCAGCTGAGCTACGGGCGCGTCGTGGGGAGGCAGATAGTCGGCACGCCGAACATTGGCAAGCCCTGTCTGTAACAAAATTATCAGAGAACGAGAAATTCCCGGAATCGCAAGAGTTCCCGGTCGAGCGGCGCGAGCGCGAGTGTGTCCAGCATGTCCGCCACGGTCCATTGGAGACTTCCGCCTTCCTGCGGATCCGGCGTGCCGGACCAGCGTCGGCAGATATAGAGAAGCAGCACGATTCCCCGACCGTCCGGCCCGCCCGTGGGCGAGGACGCAAAGCCGGTCGGCACGCAATCGTCCGGCGCAACCACGATGGCCAGTTCCTCATGCAGTTCACGGGCGAGCGCAGCGTCCGGCTGCTCGCCCGCGTCGACCTTTCCGCCCGGAAATTCCCAGAGGCCGCCATGATGCTTGCCCTCGGGCCGCCTGTGCATCGCGATCCGGCCATCGGGACCGATCAGCGCGCCGGCCACAACAATAATCGGTGCCATCGCTTTCCCATCCCCCCGTGCGTCAGCCCGAGGGGCCGCTCAACCAAAGCTTAACAGCTTTGCTGCATCCCATGCCGCGCATCTGAAGAAAAGACCCGCCGCAACATAGAGGAGCGCCCAGTGATCAGCTGTACCAGGGCAATATGGCGTGATGAGAGCGGTGCGACCGCGGTGGAATACGGCCTGATTGCAGCCGTCTTGGTCATCGGCCTCATCGGTTCGCTGATCTTTTTCGCCTCAGGCACGATTGGAATGTGGGACGGCGTATCGACACGCACGCAGAATGCCGTCGAAAAGAAGGGTTAATCGAATTTACGATTTATTTAGTAATTCCCCGTATCCATCGAATGGCGCGATCTCAACGGAATGGGGGCAATACGAAATTCGCCAGACCGTAATTTGAACGGCGCAATCGAGTTTTGGAGTCAGGAGACCAACCATGAAGCTTTTCCATCAGATCATCAAAGACGAATCCGGCGCAACCGCCATCGAATACGGCCTGATCGCCGCCCTCATCGCCGTGGCATGCATCGGCGCGCTCACCCAGCTTGGGGGTAATCTGACGGGCACGTTCGAGAAGGTTGGAACCGAGCTGGGCGGCGACGCCGATGGTGGCGGTGAGGGCGGTGCGGATGCTGGCGCAGAAGGCGGCGCCTAATTCCCAGATCCATCGACCCGATGACAAACGACGGGCGGCGAGCAATCGCCGCCCGTTTCGTTTCGCGCATAAAAAAGGCGGCATCCGAAAATGCCGCCTTTCTGCATGTCAGAGTGAAGGAAATCAGTAGGTGACGATCTTCACTTTCTCGCCCGCACGCAATGTCGCGTTCGGGTCGAGCGAGTTGAGTACCAGGAACCGTTCGAGCTGCGCATTGTCATACGCCATCCGGTTGGCGAGCGAACGAATGGTGTCGCCCGATTTCACCGTCACGACGCTGACCTTGCGCGCCTTCACGGCATTGGCCTCGGCGGAGGAAATGCGGCGCATCGAATTGAACATGGGATTGAACGTCGCGGTCTGCCCCACCGGCGTGATGGTCAGGAAGTGAAACGCCTGATCGTTCGAAAATTCATAGGCGAATACGGTCACCTCCACGTTCGACTGCCCGTTGTTCACGCGCGCCTGGCCATACGCTGCCTCGATGCCGTTGACCGTGGTGCGCTGTATCGCTTGCGGCACGATATTCTGCTGCCCTTGTGGCGTGAGATCGGCAAACGCGCCGCGGATATAGCTGTCGAGATTATTGCCATAGGGACGCGTGGTGAGCTGCGCCTTGCCCGTCTGTCCGGTGATCGTGACGGCCTGCGTGCCGTTCACCATGAAATAGCCGTCGGGCGCGCGAAACTGAAACCCGAACACCGGATGGATGAAGGTGGAGCCGTTCACCACGCCCTGCTTCGGGTCGTCGCCATACATCATGCCATTGATGCGGCTGAGGAAAACGTCGCGATTGGTGACATTGCCGGGCATGCCCTGCGCCTCGGCCAGCGCATCGTTCACGCGGCTTGCCGGATCGGGGTGCGTCGAGGCCCATTCGGGGACATTGGTGTCGCCCCGCCCCGTCAGCCGCGCATCGAGCGCGTTCTGCTCGGCAAGGCTGCGCAGCACCATTCCCATCGCGCGCGGATCGTAACCCGCCGACGACAGATAGGCGACGCCGAGATCGTCGGCCTGACGCTCCTGGCTCCGCGAATAGCCGAGGGTAAGCAGCTGGCTGCCGGTCTGTGCGACCTGCTGCCCGATCTGACCGAGCGCGCTATTGCCGAGCAGCACACCCGAAAGCACGGAGCCGAGCACGCCGAGAATCGAGTTTTGCTGCGCCGCTTGCTGACGCGATTGCGAATGGCGCGCCGCGACATGGCCGACCTCGTGTCCCAGCACGGCGGCAAGCTCGGCCTCATTGTCCATCAGGCCGACAAGCTGACGTGTGGTGTAGATATAGCCGCCGGGAATGGCGAAAGCATTGTTCACCGGCGAATTGAGCAGGGTCACGGTATATGCGCTCTGCGCATTGGCGAGCCCGGATTGCGTGGCGATGTTCTGCCCCACCTGCTGCACATAGCCAGCGCCGGGCCCATCGTACGAACCGCCGAATTCGGCGACGAGCTGCGGATGCGCCTGTGCGCCCTGCTGCTTTTCCTGCGGCGTGATGGCCTGCGCCTGCCCCGGCACGACCGGCGGCGTCGATGTCCCCGCACAGCTCGACAGGGCCAGCGCGCCGACGGATGCAAAGGCGGTCAACCGCGCCTTGCGAAGGAACGCGGGGAAAGGGGCGGCGGGGCGGTTCGGCATGTGATCAGGCTCCTCAATACGAACGTGACGCGGGCGGGCACATTCCGTTCGGATCGCGGCCACACCCGGCATATTGCGGGTAAAACCAGCCTGATACTGCAATTGTTCCCGGCGGCGTCGGCGCGATCGTTCGGCCGTCGCATACGGCGGGCGCAACGCTTAGCCGAGCGATCCAATCGCGACGAAGCGGTCCGCGCGCTGACGCTGTAGCGTGGCGGGGTCGAGTTGCGACAGGACGGAAAGCTCCTGCTCGATCGCCTCGGCCAGATTGCGGGATGCCGTCGCGGGATCGCGATGCGCCCCGCCGAGCGGTTCGGCAACGATGCGGTCGATCACCTGAAACCGGCGAAGATCCTGCGCCGTGACCTTCATGGCCTCGGCAGCCTCGGGCGCCTTTTCATTGGTTCGCCACAGGATGGAGGCGCAGCCCTCGGGCGAGATCACGGAATAGACCGCATGCTCCATCATCAACACGCGTTCCGCAGCGGCCAGTGCCACCGCACCGCCCGATCCGCCCTCGCCGACAATCACGGCAACCATCGGCACGGGAAGGTCGAGACACGCCTGCGTCGCGCGGGCGATCGCCTCGGCCTGGCCGCGCTCTTCCGCTTCGATGCCGGGGAACGCCCCGCTCGTATCGACAAGGGTCACCACCGGGAGGCCGAAGCGCCCCGCAAGCTCCATCAGGCGGATCGCCTTGCGATAGCCCTCCGGCTTGCCCATGCCGAAATTATGGCGCAGCCGGCTTTGCGTATCATTGCCCTTTTCGTGGCCGATCAGCATCACGCGCCGTTTGCCCATTGTCGCGAAACCGCCCATGATCGCCTGATCGTCGCCAAAGGCGCGGTCTCCGGCAAGCGGCACGAAATCGGTGAAGGCATGGGCGACGTAATCGCCGAAATGCGGGCGGGCCGGATGGCGGGCCACCTGGGTCTTCTGCCACGGCGTCAGGTTGCGATAGATCGCGGCGCGCTGCGCATCGGCCTTCGCCTGCAGCTTGGCGATATCGCCGTCCATTTCCCCTGCGACGTCCGCCTTCTCGGCAGTTTCGCGCAATTCGGCGATGCGCCGTTCCAGCTCGGCAAGCGGCTTTTCAAATTCGAGATAGCTAATCATTTCGCGCCAACCGCTAGGGTCGAAGGCCGCGCCGGTCAACTCGTATCCGACGCATTTCCCGAACGCCGCGACACGGAATGCCGCGACAGGGGATGCCGCGCATTGACCAACGAGACGAGCCGCCCCGCATCGACATGGGTATAGATTTGCGTCGTCGCGATATCGGCATGGCCAAGCAGGCTTTGCAATACGCGCAGATCGGCCCCGCCCTCCAGCAGATGGGTGGCAAAGGCATGGCGAAGCACGTGCGGGCTGACCGATTCGGGTGCGATCCCGGCGCGCGCGGCCAGTTCGCGCAGCATCTGAAACAGGCGAACGCGGGTTATATGCGACCCGCGCGATGGGAAAAGGTAGCGCGATTCCGCATCGCGACCCGCCCCGCGCACCGCCGTCCAGTCGGAGAGCGCCGCCCGCGCCCGCCCGCTTACCGGCACGAGCCGTTCCTGCCCCCCCTTCCCCCTGACCGTCAGCAGCGGCGCATCGCGCGGCACCGCGCTCACCGGAAGCGAGACAAGCTCCGTGGCGCGCAGGCCCGATCCATAAAGCAGTTCGAGCAATGCCAGCATGCGCAGTGCCGCAGGTTTCGCCTCCGCCGCCTCATCCTCCGCACGAAGGAGCAGCGCCTCGACCTCGGCATGGGACAATATCCGCGGGAGGGGGCGACGCGTCGCCGGTTTCGGCAGTCCGCCCGAAGGGTCGTCGTCCCGCATGTGCGAATCGATCAGAAATCCATAGAACTGCCGCAGCGCGGAGCAGCGCCGCGCCACGCTCGACGGCGCAAGCTCCGACCATTGCGGGCCGAGCGCGGCAAGATCGTCCGGCCCGGCGCGAAGCAGCGAGGGCAACGCATCGCGCGCGGCATCGAGATCGCGGCGATAGGCGGCAATGGTATTGGCCGCCGCCCCCCGGTCCACCGCCGCCATTTCCAGAAACGCGTCGATCGCGGCACGGTCGGCACGTGCGCTTTCGCCGGCCGCTTCGCCGCTCACGCCCATATGCCCCGGTCCCGACGCACGCAACGCATGTCAGGCGCGCGCGACAGCCTCGGCCGCGATCATCCGAGCCTCCGCCCCCATGCCGGCGGCGTTGAGCGCGGACACGATGTGATAGAGGTAGAGCGGCGTCATCTTGCTCCAGTCGCTGCCCTGCATGCCGAGTGCGGCGAGATAGGTGACGAGCGGCTGATTCCGGCGCTGTGCCGAACGGGTGATCGCCTGGGTCCACCGGGCCCGGCGGGCAAGGTCGAAGCCCATGTCGCCCGCAAGTTCCGCACTCGTCCCATCGTCGAGCCGGCCCAGCCCGGCCAGCCCCGCGACGAGGAACGCGGCCTGACGCTCGCTCCCCACGTCCATGTAGTCACGCACCGCACCCTCGCTGACCTCGCCCGCGGCCGGATTGGCGAGCGAGAGCAGCGCCCACCCTTGCGACCCGGTCGGCACCACGCTAGCCCAGCGCAGCGCATTGCGGTCCAACCCTGCGGTCAGCATCGAGGCGATGAGCGGCCCTGCATCCTCGGCGAATTCTTCCGACGGCAGCAGTCGCGCCGCGGCATAGGCGGTGAGCACCTGGCGCGATTCGTAATTCGCCGCCGCCTCGCCGTCGGTCGCACGCTCGCCCCATATCTCACGGATGGCGGCGAACCGCTGTGCCGGGGTGCCGACATAGGCGGTGCGAAGCCGGTTCGCCTGCGCCGCCGCATCGCCGTCCATGTCGGTTTGCGCGTAAATCTGGGAATAGAGATCGACGAGCGCCGCGCTCGACAATATGCCTGCGGCGGCGGCGGCCTGGGCGCCCATTGCCCGTTCGCCGAGGCCGACATTGGGCGATGTCGCCGCATAATAGGCATAGCGCGGCCCGCCCGCGTCAACGAGTGCGGCCGGAACCGTGCCGCCCGTCGCGGTGGCAAGCGCATAGCGCCACGGCGTCAACTCATCCACATCGTCCCATTCCACGGTGACGGCGCGGCGTTCGGTGCCAAAGGCGCCCGCGTATTTCTGCGCGAGCAGGGCATCGATGGCGGGTGCCTCTTCGCGGCGCAACATGCGTTCGATACGGTCCATTCCGCTCGTCTCGCCCGAAAAGGTCGAGCATATCCCGCGCAGCAGGTTCCACTGCGCATCGTCCCGTTCCGCACCGTGCAGGCGCACCATCGGACATGCGCCGGTGATGTCCCCGTTGGCGAGATAGCTGTCATACGCCGCCGCGATCAGCGCGGGCGAATAATCGGCGGTGTCGACCTGTTGCACCATGGCGCGGGCGACCGTGCTTTCGCCAAGCCGCAACAGCGCCGCGGTGCGCAGCGCGGCGAATTCGACCCCGTCCATGCCGGACGGCGTTTCCAGCCGGCTGGCCAGCGCGCGGCGCAATGCGATATGGCCCCAGCGCGACACGAGCGGCCCCTCGATACCGTTGAGCACGTTGCGCACGAATAACCCGGCCGTATTGCCGAGCGAGGACGCCGCCATGCCGCGCTCCTCCGGGCCGAGCAGGCCGACCTCGTCCGTGGACCGACGCGCGGCGGGCGGGATGTCGAAACTCGGACGCAGGCCCAGCAATTCGTCGATCTCGTCGGTGTCCGCCGAATCGAGCGTATCGAGCTCGTTGATCCGGCGCAGGATTTCACGCGCGCGCTCGATCCCGCTCGTGGGCGCGGACGCGGCGGGGGTCGCCGTCGCCGACGATGCACCGCGCGAGGCGGAGCCGGATGCGGCGGGGCTGTCCGGTATGTCCTGCACCACGGGGCGCGACGTCGTCGCAGGCGCAGGAGCAGGCGTAGGCGCCGGGCGCGATGTGGGCGCGGGCCGGGGCGCGGGCGCCGGGGACGGGCGCGATGTCGGCGCCGGCCGGGGCGCGGGCGTGGGCGCCGGTGCCGGATCGTCGAAACCCGGCGGGAGGAGCGATTCCGGCGCGCCCTGCGCCTGAAGCGCGAGAACCGGCGCGCTGGCCAGCAAGAGAGCTATGAGAGCTTTGGTCTTCATCGGTGCATGCTCTTGTTCATTGTGCGCTTCGCGTCAATCGGCCCGTCGATATGGCGGGGGCCACCGGCCTCTCTCGCCGCATCATTCCGCCTTGCGTTCGTCCAGTGCGACCGGCTGTTCGATGATGCGGGTTTCCTCCCGCCCCCCGTCGATCCACGCATAGGCGACGATCGCCAGGATGAGGATGATCGCGGCCACCAGGCCCCTGCCAATGTGCATCGCGTTCGGCTCGTTCCCATTTTCGTACAATGCGGCCACGCGATCAATCGCGCCCGCACGCTTGCGCCGACGCCTAGCCCATCTATACGCGGTCCCGCAATGGATCACGCGCATGACAATTCGGACCAGGACGACCATGACGGCGCGGGGGGACCGCCGATGCCGTCCGGCGCCGCGATAGATACGCTCATCGCGCGGATCGATCGTCCCATCGTGCTGGTCGGGCTCATGGGTGTGGGCAAGTCCACCGTCGGGCGAAAGCTTGCGCAAGTGCTCGCGACCGCATTCGTCGATGCCGACGATGCCATTACCGAAGCCGCGCAAATGCCGATCCCTGACATCTTCGACCAGTATGGAGAGGCGCATTTTCGCGATGGCGAGCGCCGGGTGATCGCGCGTCTGATCGAGGAGAACACCGGGCGTGCCGCCGTCATCGCGACGGGCGGCGGTGCCTTTGCCGATGACGAGACGCGCAGCCTCATCCTCGATCGTGCGATTGCCGTATGGCTCGACGCGCGGATCGAGGTGCTGGCCGAACGGGTCGGGCGCAAGCAGACGCGTCCCCTGCTCATCGGGCGCGACCCGCATGAAGTGCTGGCCGACTTGCTGGCGAAACGCGGCCCCGCCTATGCGCAGGCCCCTATCCGCATCGTGAGCGATCAGGGGCCGCACGCGCATAGCGTGGCGCGCATCCTGGCGGCTTTGATGGAGTATGTGACATGACACACGAAACCGTCAGCGTGGAACTTGGTGCCGGATCGGCGAAGGACCGCAGCTACCCCGTGCTGGTCGGTGACGGGCTGATTGCGGATATTGCCGGACTGGCGGGCCCGTTGCTGCGCAAGCCGGTGGTGCCGATCGTGACCGATGCGAATGTCGCGCGCCTGTATCGCGGTGCGGTCGACGCCGCCTTGCACGCCGCGGGAAAGGACGCACGCTGGCTCGTCCTGCCGCCGGGCGAGGCGACGAAGGACTGGGCTCACCTTGCGAAGGTCAGCGATTTTTTCCTGACCGAAGGGGTCGAGCGGGGCGATCATGTCATCGCGCTGGGCGGCGGGGTCATCGGCGATCTCACCGGGTTTGCCGCCGCGATATTGAAGCGCGGATGCGGCTTCATCCAGATCCCGACGAGCCTGCTTGCCCAGGTGGACAGCAGCGTCGGCGGAAAGACCGCGATCAACACGCCTGCGGGCAAGAATCTCGTCGGCGCCTTTCACCAACCTGCGCTGGTGCTCGCCGACATCGGCGCGCTTGCCACCTTGCCGATGCGCGAATTGCGCGCAGGCTATGCCGAGGTCGTGAAATACGGATTGATCGACGACGCGCAGTTTTTCGAATGGTGCGAAACGAACGGCGCGGCCCTGCTCTCGGGCGATACGGATTTGCGCCGCCATGCGGTTACATGCTCCGTCGCGGCGAAGGCCCGCGTGGTCGCCGCGGACGAACGGGAATTGAGCGGGACCCGCGCGCTCCTCAATCTCGGCCATACGTTCGGCCATGCGCTGGAGGCTGAAACGGGATATTCCGATTGGCTTCTCCATGGGGAGGCCGTGGCGCTGGGCATGGTCCTTGCCGCACGCTACTCTGCGCGCCGCGGCCACATGGGCGTGGACGAGGCGGGCCGGATCGCCGCGCATTTCGCCGCATGCGGGATGATGGCGGAACTGTCCGATCTCGGTCTTGCGTGCAGCGGGCGGCGGCTCGCCGATCACATGCTCCATGACAAGAAGATGGATGCGGGCACGCTGCCTTTCGTGCTGATGCGCGGGATCGGTGCGGCCTTTCTCGACCGGGCGGTCGATATCGACGATATCGCCACCTTCATGACCGAGCAGCTTGCCTAAAGGCTCGTTTCCTCCGGCCCCAGAACCGAGCGCAGCGCCGTGAAATCGCGCGAGGGACCCTGACATATCACGCTCAGCGACCCGTCGGATTCCAGTACGACGGCGCTTACATTGGCGATCTTGCCTTCGCCGTGCTTGCGAATGGCCGCCTCGACCTCGCCTTTCGTGACACGTTCGTTGCGCAGCGCCTCGTCATGAAACTTGCCATCGGACAGCAACAGGCGCGGTTCGGACCGCAGCACCTTTGCAAAGCGATGGCTGAGGTTCGAAAGCCATGTCACGAGCATTTGCAACACCGCAAGCCCGAGCAGCGCCGCCACCCCTTCGGACAGGGAAATATCCTTCAACAGGATCGTGCTGGCCAGGATCGAGCCGAGCGCGATCGTGACCACGAAATCGAAGGCGTTTAGCTTTGACAAGGAGCGTTTGCCTGCCGCGCGCAGGATCACGATGATCAGCGCATAGGACGTCCCCGCCATCGCAAGGACTCTGAAGACCTGATCCCAACTATCGAAAAACATTAAAGAGTTCCTGTATCATTTGTCGCGCAAACCAAAGCATCATGCATCGGTTTCGTTCTTGCGCACCGGGTCGAGCACGCTGCGGGTCTTGGCCTTGGATCGCGGGATCACGCTGAACGTGCCGTCGCTTTCGAGTACGACGGCGGCAATATCCTCCCGGTCGCCGAAGCCTTTCTTGCGAATTTCGGACTCGACCTCGTGATAGGTGATGCGTTCGTCGCGCATCGCGTCATCGCAAAACGCCCCATTATCGAGGAGGAGCCGCGGTTCGGACCGGATCACCCGTTTGAACCTGTCGGAATGGATCGACCATTTCGATACGACCCATTGCAGGCCGCACAGCATGACAAACGCCATCACACCTTCGACATAAGCGACGTTTTCCGACAATAATATGCTGGCAAGAGTGGACCCCAACGCGACGGTGACGACGAAATCGAACACGTTCAACTTCGCCAGCGAACGCTTGCCGACGATGCGCAGGATCACGATCAACCCGATATAGGCGAATGTCGTCATGACGATCACCCGCTCGATCCCGAACCAGTTATCGTAAAACATCCTCGCCAGATCGGCGGCAATTTCTTCCAAGTCCATATCGGACCTTACGCGCCGCCGCCCGGTCGGTTCCGGTATCCGCCCGGCGCCGGTCATGCTTCATGGCAAAAGGTCGATCGCGGTAAAATCGTCGAGCATCGCGTCGCGCAGGATCGAACGATGGCATTTCGCGGCATCGCGGCAGAAGCAAAGCATGGCGGTGCGATGACGCAGCGCCAGATCGCGCAATTGCGCCCCGGCGGCGAGCGCCTCGGGCAGTTCGAGCTGTCCTTCGTAAAGGCGGGACAATGCGGCCCGGTCACCCTTGCGCGCGGCTTCCCGCCCCTCCTTCGGCGTGCCAAGCGGCTTCATGTGGCGATAGGCGATACCCGCCTCCTGCGCCGCACCGGCAAGCGCGGTCTTGGAAAACCCGGGCCTCCTCGACAAAGGCAAGGCCCGAACATCGACGAGCAGTTCGATCCCCGCCGCCGTCAGCGCGTCGATAACGGCGGGAACCGTCGCCTGTTCATACCCGATGGTCCAGATGCGGCGGGAAGCCTCGCTCAAAACAGGCGCGATCCATTCGGCACCGGGCGGTCCGGCGCGAACAGGACCACCTCGCCCGCCTCGTCCGCGAACCCGATGGTCAGCACCTCCGACTTGATCGGCCCGATCTGACGCGGCGGGAAATTCACCACCGCGGCGACCTGCCGGCCGACCAGATCCTCGCGCGTGTAATTCACGGTGATCTGCGCGCTGGATTTCCGGGTGCCGATCGCCGGGCCGAAATCGATGTGCAGGATATAGGCAGGCTTGCGCGCCTCCGGAAATTCGAGTGCCTCGACCACCGTGCCGATGCGGATGTCGGATTTCAGGAACGTCCCGAAATCCGTCTCCTCGGCCGGTGGGGCGGATGGATCGTGGTGAAGATGCATTATTCCAGTTCGAGGATGATGGCATCGACGGCAAGACTGTCGCCCTCCGCTGCCTCGACTGATTTTACGGTTCCGCTCTTTTCCGCGCGCAGGATGTTTTCCATCTTCATCGCCTCCACCGTGGCGAGCGGCTGACCCGCTTCGACCTTGTCGCCCTCACCCACGTGCAGCGAGACGAGCAGGCCCGGCATCGGGCATACGAGATATTTGCTCATGTCCGGCGGGATCTTTTCGATCATGTGCGACTGATGCTTGGCGACGCGGGTCGGCAACACGCGCAGGTCGTGGCTCGCCCCGCGCGTGATCAGGCGAAAGCCCGCCGGCTTCGGCTTGACCTGCACGGTGATGGTCTCACCGCCCTCGCCGTCTTCGTCGCTGTCGAAGGTGGCCTGCACGCTGCGCTGTCCCGGTGCGTATTCCATGGAAAGGTCGATGAGAGTATCGTCGACCTTGATCCGGTCGCCGGACAATTCGACGGTCATCACCTCGTCCTCGATCCACACGCTCCATTCGCCCGGTGCGTGGAGCCGGTTGCCGAGCTGTCCGTCGATGCGGCGGGCACGGTCGGCATGCGCGGCGGCGATGAACGCTCCTATCGCGGCGAGCTGCCTGCGCAGCGCCGCGTCCGCGGGTGCACCGTCGAAACCTTCAGGATATTCCTCCGCGATGAACCCGGTCGTCAGCTCGCCCGAACGGAACCGGGGATGCTGCATGATGGCGGAGAGGAAATCGATATTGTGGCCCAGCCCCTCGATCTCGAAAGCGTCCAGTGCGGCAATCTGAAGATCGGCGGCCTCGTCGCGGGTTTCGCCCCAGGTGACGAGTTTCGCGATCATGGGATCGTAGAACATCGACACCTCGCCGCCCTCGGCGACGCCTTCGTCGACGCGGATGCCATCGACGCCGCGAATGCCGCCCGTCCACCCGGCGACCGGCGGATCGTAACGCACGAGCCGCCCCGTGCTGGGCAGGAAACCGCGATAGGGATCCTCGGCATAGACGCGATTCTCGATCGCCCAGCCTTCGATCTTCACGTCGTCCTGCGTCATGTCGAGCTTTTCGCCGGCGGCGACGCGGATCATCTGCTCCACGATGTCGATGCCGGTGATCGCCTCTGTCACCGGATGCTCGACCTGAAGCCGGGTGTTCATTTCGAGGAAGTAGAAACTCTGCCCCGTCTTGTCCGCGCCCGACACGATCAGTTCGACCGTGCCCGCGCTGTAATAGCCGACCGCGCGTGACAGGGCGACCGCCTGCTCGCCCATGGCCTTGCGCATTTCGGGCGTGACGAAGGGCGACGGCGCTTCCTCGACCACTTTCTGGTGGCGCCGCTGGATCGAGCATTCGCGCTCGTTGAGGTAGAGGATGTTGCCGTGCTTGTCGCCGAGGATCTGTATCTCGATGTGGCGCGGCGATTCGATGAATTTCTCGATAAAGACGCGGTCGTCGCCGAAGGAGTTGAGCCCCTCGCGCTTGGTCGCCTCGAAGCCTTCCTCGACATCCTTGTCGTTCCAGGCGAGACGCATGCCCTTGCCGCCGCCGCCTGCGCTGGCCTTCATCATCACCGGGTAGCCGATCTTGTTCGCCCACTCGAGCGCCTCTGCCGTGGTGTCGATCGCGCCGCCCGAACCGGGAACGGTGTTCACCCCCGCCTTTTCGGCCAGTTTCTTGGACTCAATCTTGTCGCCCATCGCGGCAATGGCCTTCACGGGCGGGCCGATGAACTCGATCCCTGCATCGGCCAGCGCCTCGGCAAAGCTGGTGCGTTCGGACAGGAAACCATAGCCAGGGTGCACCGCATCGGCGCCGGTCCTTTTACACGCATCGATGATCTTGTCCGCGACGAGATAGCTTTCGGCCGCGGCGGCGGGGCCGATATGCACGGCCTCGTCCGCCATCTTCACGAAAGGCGCGCGCGCATCCGCATCGGAATAGACCGCGACGGTCGCGATGCCCATCTTCTTGGCCGACTTGATGACCCGGCACGCGATTTCGCCACGGTTTGCGATCAGGATTTTCTTGAACATCAATTCGTCTCACTCATTTCGCGCAGCTGTGCGTTGCGTGTTTCGGTCAGTTCTGTCAGGCAGCCATTGTGGATCAACGGGCGGATCGAGCCGCCGGCATATCGTGCCGCAACCGCCTCGCAATGCGCGTCCCGGAATGCGAGCCAGCGCCGCTGCGCCCGCAGCAGCTCGCCGAAAAGATCGCGGCTCTTCGCGACGTCGCGGGCGATTTTCCACTGCGCATTCAATGCCGCATCCGCCGCCTGATACTCGGCATAGGAGCACGCGTTCATGGCTGCCTGCGTCGTCGCGTTCTCGCAATCGGGCACCGCGGACGGCTCGGCAGCCGACTGCACCATCATGGCCAGCGCGAGGAAGATCATTCCGCCGCCTCCGCCACCGAAGCGGCAGGCATGTTATCGCAGCCCATCGTTTCGAGCCCGAGCCGTTCGAACAAGGCATCGTCCGCATCGTCACCCGCGTTCCCGGCGGTAAGCAATTTCTCCCCGCTGAAGATCGAGTTCGCGCCTGACAGAAAGCACAGCGCCTGCGTGCTGTCGGACATGCTTTCGCGCCCGGCGGACAGGCGTACCATGCTGTCCGGCATGGTGATGCGGGCGACCGCGACGGTGCGCACGAATTCGATCTCGTCGATCTTCGCCATCGGCGTATCGGCAAGCATATCGCCCAGCACCGTGCCCTTTACCGGGACCAGCGCATTGACGGGTACGCTTTCCGGGT
The DNA here is from genome assembly GCF_022378335.1 of Croceicoccus hydrothermalis. Taxonomy (GTDB): domain Bacteria; phylum Pseudomonadota; class Alphaproteobacteria; order Sphingomonadales; family Sphingomonadaceae; genus Croceicoccus; species Croceicoccus hydrothermalis. The sequence continues at coordinate 93,907 of NZ_JAIQCI010000007.1, read as the reverse complement.
GCGTTTCCATCGTCGACAGCGCGTGGATGAACCCGACGCGATCATCGCGCGTTTCGCCCATGCCGACGATGCCGCCACAACATACCTTTATCCCGGCACCGCGAACATTGCCGATCGTGTCGATGCGATCCTCGAACGTGCGGGTGGTGATGACGCGGTCGTAATATTCCGGTCCGGTGTCGATATTGTGGTTGTAGTAATCCAGCCCCGCCTCCGCGAGCTGATCCGCCTGCTCGGCATCGAGCATTCCGGCGGTCATGCAGGTTTCGAGACCCATCGCCTTGACCTGCCGCACCATTTCGGTGAGCGCCGGCATGTCGCGCGGCTTGGGATTGCGGAACGCCGCACCCATGCAAAAGCGGGTCGAGCCATGGTCCTTCGCCTGCGCCGCGGCCTGGATCACCTGACGCACATCCATGAGCTTGGTGGCCTTCACTCCGCTTTCGGCCTTCACCGATTGGGAGCAATAGCCGCAATCCTCGGGGCAGCCGCCAGTCTTGATCGACAGCAGCGTCGAACGCTGCACCGCGCCCGCCCGGTGATGATCGCGATGCACGGCGGCGGCGCGAAAGACAAGCTCGGTCAAGGGAAGGTCGAACAGCTCCGCAATCTCATCGCGGGTCCAGTCATTACGCAGCGCGCTCATTCGGCGGCATCCTTTTCTTCATCGTCGGCAGGGGGCATGTTGTGGCCAAGCAGGCGAAGCATGTCGGCGGCGCATTCCACGACATTGCTGCCGGGTCCGTAAATGCCCTGCACGCCGGAATCGCGCAGATATTGATAATCGGTGGCAGGAATGACGCCGCCCGCCGTCACCTTGATGTCGCTGCGTCCCGCATCCTTCAACAGGCGGATGAGTTCGGGGATCAACGTCTTGTGCCCGGCCGCAAGCGACGATGCGCCGATGATGTCGACATCGCGGTCGAGCGCCATTTCGAGCGTTTCCTGAGGCGTCTGAAACAGCGGCCCGGTGGTCACGTCGAACCCAATGTCGCCAAACGCGCTCGCGATGACATTCGCGCCGCGATCGTGGCCGTCCTGCCCCATTTTGGCGACCATGACGCGGGGCGCGCGGCCCATGCGGCGTTCGACCGCCTGCACCCCTTCGACGACGGCGCGGTACCGCGTATCCTCGGCATAGGCCTTGCCGTAGATTCCCTTTACCGGCGTCGGCATGGTGTCGTGACGGCCGAACACCGCCTCCATCGCATCCGAAATCTCGCCCAGCGTGGCGCGTTCGCGCGCGGCATCCACCGCGAGCGCCAGCACATTGCCGTCGCCGCGCGCGCCATCTTCCAAAGCTTTCAACGCGGCGCGGCATTTCGCCTCGTCGCGATTGGCGCGCGTCGTTTCGAGCCGGCGGATCTGCGACTGCCGCACGGCCGTGTTGTCGATGTCGAGCGTTTCGAGCTCGTCCTCGGCGGCCAAGCGATATTTGTTGACGCCGACGATGACGTCCTCGCCCTTGTCCACGCGGGCCTGACGCGATGCGGCGGCTTCCTCGATCATGCCTTTGGGCCATCCCGCCGCGACCGCCTTGGCCATGCCGCCTTCGGCCTGAACCTTTTCGATGATCGCCCACGCCTCGTCGACGAGGTTCTTGGTAAGCGCCTCGACGTAATAGGACCCGCCCAGCGGATCGACCACATTGGTCATGCCTGTCTCTTCCTGCAACACGATCTGCGTATTGCGGGCGATGCGGGCGGAAAAATCGGTGGGCAACGCAATCGCTTCGTCAAGCGCATTGGTGTGCAGCGATTGCGTACCGCCCAGCATGGCGGCCATCGCCTCCACCGTGGTGCGGATCACGTTGTTGTACGGATCCTGCTCGGTCAGCGAGACGCCGCTGGTCTGGCAATGGGTGCGCAGCATTTTCGAGCGTTCGGACTGCGCGCCAAGTTGCGTCATCGCCCGGTGCCAGAGCGTGCGCGCGGCGCGCAATTTCGCGACCTCCATGAAAAAGTTCATGCCGATCGCGAAGAAGAACGACAGCCGCCCGGCGAACCGGTCGATATCCAGCCCGCTATCCACGCCATATTTCACATATTCCATGCCATCGGCGATGGTGAAGGCAAGCTCCTGCACCTGCGTCGCGCCGGCCTCCTGCATGTGATAGCCGGAAATGGAGATCGAGTTGAACTTCGGCATGTGATCCGCCGTATAGGCGAAGATGTCGGAGATGATCCGCATGCTGGGTTCGGGCGGGTAGATATAGGTGTTGCGGACCATGAACTCCTTCAGAATGTCGTTCTGAATGGTGCCCGTCAGCTGATCCGGGGTGACGCCCTGTTCCTCCGCCGCGATGATGTAGAACGCAAGACACGGGATCACGGCGCCGTTCATCGTCATCGACACGCTCATCTTGTCGAGCGGGATCTGATCGAACAGGATCTTCATGTCCTCGACACTGTCGATCGCGACGCCCGCCTTGCCGACGTCGCCGACGACGCGGGGGTGGTCGCTGTCATAGCCGCGATGGGTCGCAAGGTCGAACGCGACCGAAAGCCCTTTCTGTCCGGCGGCGAGATTGCGGCGGTAGAACGCGTTCGATTCCTCCGCCGTGGAAAAACCCGCATATTGCCGGATCGTCCATTTGCGGCCCGCGTACATGCTGGCCTTCACCCCGCGCGTATAGGGCGCGAAACCGGGCAGGCCGGGATCCCAACCGGCGAGATCGTCTTTTGTATACAACGGCTTCACGTCGATACCTTCGGGCGTTTCCCAGGTAAGGTCGCGGCCCTTCACTTCCTTTGCGGCCAATGCCTCCCAATCGGAAAGGGTCGGCGCGGTATCCTCCGCCTTGGCCGGGGCGGCGGGCTTTGTGCCGGTCGCGCCGGCATCCTCGCCGGTGTGCGTCTCGATCTTCGGATCGTTTTGATCGGGTGTGCTCATGATCTGTCCTGTCGGCCCCTAGCGGCCCTTGAATTCGGGTTTGCGCTTTTCGCGAAAGGCGGCGATCGCCTCTGCGAAATCCTGCGTGAAGCCGGCCGTGCTTTGATGCGCGCGTTCCATATCGAGGCTGGCTTCGAAACCGTGGTCGAGCGCGTGAAGCACCTGCGCACGGATCAGGCCGATGGACTTGCTCGGTCCCTGCGCGAGCCGCGACGCCAACGCCTTCGCCTCGTTTAACGCGGTTCCGTCATCGACGACGCGGGACACCAGCCCGGCATCATGGGCCGCCGCCGCATCGATCTTTTCACCGCTGAGCAACATATCCATCGCCCGCGCTTTGCCCACGCTGCGCGTCAGGTGCCACGTGGTGCCCGCATCGGGAACCAGCCCGATATTGACGAACGCGAACAGCAGATAGGCCGACCGTTCGGCAATGACGATATCGCCGCCGATGGCGAAACCGGCGCCCGCCCCCACCGCCGGGCCGTTCATCGCGACGATCAACGGTATGCGAAGATCGGCGATCGCACGCGCGACGGGATTGTAATACAGATCGATATTCTCGCCCGCATCGGCGGACATGCGCCCCCGCTGCTTCAGATCCGCGCCGGAGCAGAACGACGCCCCCGCCCCGGTCAGAACCAGGGCGCGCGCGCCGGCCTCCTCCGCCCCGGAAATGCCCGCCGCCAGCGCCGTCAGCAATTCGGGCGACAGCGCATTCATGCTGTCCGCCCGGTTCATGGTCAGGACGACGACATCGCCTTCGCGCTGGGTAAGAAGCACCTGTGTCATCGTCAATGCGCCTGTTTCGGCGTTTCCATGATCTCGGTCAGTTGGCCGAGCATGTCCTTGGGATGAAGGAAGAAGATCGGCGTGCCATGCGCCCCGATGCGCGTCGGGCCGAGAATACGCTTGCCCATCGCCTCGAACTCGGCGCGCGCTTCGGCAATATCGGGCACTTCGTAACAGATGTGATGCTGCCCGCCCGCAGGATTCTTTGCCATGAAGCCGGCGACCGGCGATTTTTCATCCAGCGGGGACAGCAATTCGACCTGCGTCCCTTCTGTTTCGTCATGTCCGGGCGTGTGCACGAAACACACGCGCACCCCCTGTTCGGGCAGGTCGAACGGTTCGGTTACCTGCCGTGCACCCATCGTGTCACGATAATGCGCGATGGCTGCGTCGATGTCGGGCACGGCGACGCCGACATGGTTCATGCGTCCAAGCTTCATGAAAGAACCCCGAAAAGAATGCTGACGATCACGATGATCGCGATGAAGACGAGACCGAATTTCGCGAGCCGGGTCATGACGCCACCTTACAACGGGATATTGTCATGTTTCTTCCATGGGTTGGCGAGTTCCTTGTTCCGCAGCTTGCGCAGGCCCAATGCCACGCGGCGGCGGGTGGAATGCGGCATGATCACCTCGTCGATGAAGCCTTTCGACGCCGCGACGAAGGGATTGGCGAAGCGATCCTCGTATTCCTTCGTTTTCTGCGCGATGCCTTCCTCGTCGAGATTGCGGAAGATGATCTCCACCGCGCCCTTTGCGCCCATCACCGCGATTTCCGCGGTCGGCCATGCGTAGTTGAGATCGCCGCGCAAATGCTTGGACGCCATCACGTCATAGGCCCCGCCATACGCCTTGCGCGTGATGACCGTGATCTTGGGCACCGTCGCCTCGGCATAGGCGAAGAGCAGCTTGGCCCCGTGCTTGATGATGCCGTTGTGTTCCTGCGCCGTGCCGGGAAGGAAGCCGGGCACTTCAACGAAGGTGATGATCGGAATGTTGAACGCATCGCAGAAACGCACGAAACGGGCGGCCTTCTTCGCCGAATTGATGTCGAGCACACCAGCCAGCACCATGGGCTGGTTTGCGACGATGCCGACGCTGCGCCCCTCGACCCTGCCGAAGCCGCAGATGATGTTCGCGGCATGCCTGGGCTGAACCTCGAAGAAATCGCCCTCGTCCACCGTTTTGCGAATGACCTCATGCATGTCGTAGGGCTGGTTCGCATTGTCAGGGATGATCGTGTCGAGGCTTTCCTCAAGCCTGTCCCACGGATCGTTGGTGGGCCGCTCGGGCACTTCGTCGCGGTTGGATAGCGGCAGGAAATCGAAGAAATCGCGCGCCTGCAACAGGGCGACAATGTCGTTCTCGCACGCGAGATCGGCAACGCTGGTCTTCGTCGTGTGGGTGCTCGCCCCGCCTAGCTCTTCCTGCGTGACGACCTCGTTCGTCACCGTTTTAACCACGTCGGGCCCGGTCACGAACATGTAGCTGCTATCCTCCACCATGAAGATGAAGTCGGTCATCGCCGGCGAATAGACCGCCCCGCCCGCGCATGGCCCCATGATGAGCGACAATTGTGGAATGACGCCCGATGCCAGCACGTTGCGCTGAAACACCTCGGCATAGCCGCCCAGCGATGCGACGCCTTCCTGAATCCGGGCGCCGCCGCTGTCGTTGAGGCCGATGACAGGCGCGCCAAGCTTCATCGCCGTGTCCATCACCTTGCAGATCTTTTCCGCGTGACGTTCCGACAGCGACCCGCCGAAAACGGTGAAATCCTGGCTGAATACATAGACGAGGCGGCCATTGATCGTGCCGCTGCCGGTGACGACGCCGTCGCCGGGGATGTGGTTTTCGTCCATGCCGAAATCGACGCAATTATGCTCCACATAAGTGTCGATCTCTTCGAAACTTCCTTCGTCGAGGAGGATTTCGAGCCGTTCGCGTGCGGTCAGCTTGCCCTTGGCGTGCTGTGCATCGATGCGTTTCTGTCCGCCACCCATGCGGGCGGCCTCGCGGCGGCGTTCGGTTTCGGCGATGTTCGCGGACATCCAGCTCTCCGTTCAGGCTACAGGCGTATTGTCGCGCGATGTATGGCGCAGGGCCGCCGCAGATGTCCAATGCGAATTTGCAAAATCGGCGCGGTGGGTTTTGCAAAACCGCGGCGATGCGCTACGCCCATCGGATGCCGAGACAACAGCGCATCTTTGCGGGAAAGACCCTTCGCGCCCTTCGCGACATGCGCGGGCTGCGACAGGCGGACATGGCCCGCGACCTCGGCATTTCGGTCAGCTATCTCAGCCAGATCGAGCATGATCACCGCCCGCTGACCGCGCCGCTCATTGCCGGGTTGTCGCGCCGGTTCGGCGTATCGCTCGACGATTTCGGCGGCGACAGCTCGGACGCGCGGGCAGAGGCGCTGCGCCGCGCCGCCGCCGATCCGATCTTCGCCGAACCGCTCGACGATGCGCAGACCCTGCGCGCGGTGCGGCAGCAGCCGCATCTTTCGGAACGCTTCATTCAGCTACACGCCGCCTATCGCGATGCGGGCGAAAGGCTGCTCATGCTGGATGAGGCCTTGTCGAGTGACGGCACCGCCGGCACCCGCCTGCCGTGGGAGGAGGTGCGCGACTGGTTCCACGATGCGGGCAATTACGTCGATACGCTGGATTGCGCGGCAGAATCGCTGGCCCGCGAAATGTCCGGAGGAGCGCCCTCCCCGCCGTTTTCCAACCTCGCCCGATTTGCGCGCACGCGGTTGAACGTGAGCCTGGCCGACGGGGGCGGGACCGTCCTGCGCCAGTTCGAGACGGATACGCGCGCGCTCACGCTCGACCGTGCGCAGCCACCCGAAACACGCCGGTTTCAACTCGCGCATCAAATCGCGGCGCTTGCCCTTTCGCGCGAGATCGCCGGCGTCGTCGATGCCTCCGGCCTGAGTTCGCCCGCCGCGCGGCAATTGCTGTCGGTTGGGCTTGCCAATTATACGGCTGGCGCGATCATGATGCCGTATGCCGCATTTCGCGAAGCGGCGCGTGAGCAGCGGCATGACATCGACCGGCTGCGCCAGATCTTCGGCGTCAGTTTCGAACAGTCCTGTCACCGTCTGTCCACGCTGCAACGGCCCGACATGCGCGGTATTCCTTTCTTTTTCTGCCGCGTCGACATGGCGGGCAACATCACCAAACGCCATTCCGCGACGCCGTTGCAATTCGCGCGTTTCGGCGGCGCGTGCCCGCTGTGGATCGTGCACGAGGCGGTGGCGATACCCGACCGTATCCTGACGCAGCTGGCCGAAACGCCCGATGGCGTTCGCTATGTCTCGATGGCGAAGGGGTTGGTGAAACCATCGGGCAGCTTTGCGCGGCAACCGCGCCGCTATGCCGTCGCGCTGGGGTGCGAGGCCGGGCACGCGGGCGAGTTCATCTATGCCGACGGGCTCGACACCAATGCCCGTCATGCGGCCACGCCGATCGGCATATCATGCAGGATCTGCCCGCGTGACAATTGCGATCAGCGTGCCTTCCCGCCGGGCGACCGGGCCATCGTCGTCGATCGCGACGAACGCGGGGTCGTGCCCTATCGCATTGCGTGATCGGGCGGCGCTTCCAACGAAAACGGCCCGCCCCCGGGGTGGGGAGCGGGCCGCATTTCTACCGCAGAGGCGACAGGATCAGAACTGAAACACCACCGCCGCGTTCGGGCGGAAGGATTCGAAATCCTTGAACGTGTCGACGCCGATGCGCAGACGCACGCCGCTTTCGCCGGTCACGCCGCCAAGGCCGATGTCCTTCGTGCCGACCTCGGCGCCGATGCCGTAGATCACGCCATCGCGGTCACGGCTGCTCGGCCCGCCGTCGGTGTCGAGGAAATCGTCTTCGGCATAGTTGTTCTCGCCTTCGAGCCACATGTAGCCGACCCGGCCGAAAAACATGCCGGATTCGCCGACACGCACGCCAAAGCGGCCTGCCGCGCCATATTCCCAGTCAATGTCGGAAAAGCCGTAGGAGCCGAAGCCTTCCGCGCCGACGAAAAACGCGCCGAGCGGAACGTTCGCGCCAACGGTGCCGGTGATCACGGCGCCTTCGGTGGAATCTTCGAAGGCGATCGTGCCCGGATTACCGGAGCGGTCGAAATCGTGATAGCCGCCGCCGATCGCCACATAGGGTTCGAAACCGAATGCGTCGGTGCCGTCGGGTGCTTCCTGCGCGAAGGCCTGCGCTGGGAACAGCGCGGCGCCAGCGGCGAGGAGAAGTGCGGTTTTGGTGTTCATAAAATTCAATTCCTAATATTCGTTTTATCAGTTCCCCGGCCGCACAACCGGGCACCGACGGTGGAGTTCCAGTTCCCGGCGGAACCGAACTTTAGTGTGTTATTTAAGCAACTTCTCGCACATGCAGACGAATCCGGATCAGCAATGCTGCATGGCATCAAACATGTATGCACCCTGTATGAAACATGGCGTTGCGCACCCGATTTGTGCCCCTGCCGCACCGCCGGCCCACATCGTCGCACGGCCGGCGCCGGTGCCGCCTATTTCATCAGCACGAGTTCTTCCGCCATGGTGGGATGGATCGCGACGGTCGCATCGAAATCCGCCTTGGTCAGACCGGCTTTCACCGCGATGGCGGCGCCCTGCATGATCTCGGCAGCGTCGGGACCGATCATGTGCAGCCCGACGACGCGTTCGTTTTCGCCCTCGCAAATCATCTTGTAAAGGCCGCGCTCATTCCGCCCCGCCACGACGTTCTTCATCGGACGGAAATCGGATTGATAGACCTTGATCGTGCCGAGCTTGTCGCGGGCCTCCCCTTCGGTCATGCCGACGCTGGCGAGCGGGGGATGGCTGAAGACCGCGCTCGGGATACAGTCGTAGCTGACCGAGGTGGGCTTGTTCCCGAACACGGTGTCGGCGAATGCCTGGCCCTCGCGAATGGCCACCGGCGTCAATTGCACCCGGTCGGTCACGTCGCCCACGGCATAGATATGGTCAATATTGGTCTTGGAAAACCGGTCGACCTTTACCGCGCCGCGCGCATCGACCTCGACGCCCGCAGTTTCCAGCCCCAGCCCCCGTGTATTGGGAAGCCGGCCCGTCGCGAAGAGCACGCAATCGACATCGATGTCATCGTGATTCGTCATCGACACGCGCAGGCTGCCGTCGTCGTTCTTCTCGATCCCGCGGAAATCCGCGTTGAAGCGGAACTCGATCCCCTTCATGAGCGAAATCTGAAGGAGACGGTCGCGCAGGCTTTCGTCATATCCGCGCAAAAGCTGATCGGAGCGATTGATGAGCGTGACCTTCGATCCGAACTGGTGAAAGATCCCGGCGAATTCGTTGGCGATATAGCCGGCCCCGGCAATCAGCATGCGCTTGGGTATGGCGTCGAGATGGAACGCCTCATTGCTCGTGATGCCGTGCTCGTGCCCCGGACATTGCGGCACATGGGGATGCGCGCCGACCGCGATGAGAATGTGCCTTGCCGTGACCGTGCGCCCTGATGACAGCGTGATTTCGTGCGGGCCGGTCAGAACCGCACGCTCGTTGATGATCTCGACCGCATTGTTTTCCAGCGTCTGACGATACAGCCCGTTCAGCCTGTCGACATCGGCCAGAACATTGTCGCGCAGTTTTTTCCAGTTGAACTGACACTCGCCCAGTTCCCAGCCAAATTGCTGCGCATCTTCAAGATCCTCGGCGAAATGCGCCCCATAGACGAGCATCTTTTTCGGCACGCAGCCGCGGATGACGCAGGTCCCGCCGACGCGAAATTCCTCGGCTACGGCGACTTTCGCGCCATGAGAAGCCGCCACGCGGCTCGCGCGCACGCCGCCCGAACCGGCACCGATGGTAAAAAGATCGTAGTCGAATTCGGACATGTTGGCTCCTTTTTCCTGTGCGCACGATATGGCGAAGGGATAGGCGTTTTTCCAACCCCAATCCGCGAAAGGCACCGCCGCCCGGACGACGCGCACGAAAAAGGCCGGCGGATCGCGATGATCCACCGGCCTCGTTCACCATCCGGGCTGGCGGACAATGCCGCCGCGCGCCGGATTATGCGAGATCAGATCTCGTCGGCGGCTTCGCCCATCTGGTCGGCCTGCTCGTCGAGCTGCTCTTCCTGCATTTCCATGCCCTGCTCGTCGGCGAGGTCGGCCTGCTCTTCGAGGATGTCTTCCTGCGATTCCAGCTTCTGCTCCTGAACTTCTTCAGCAGCATTGTCGGCGCCGCAAGCGGCGAGCGTTGCGAACGAAGCAGCGGCGAGAACGGTAACGATCTTCTTCATGGTATATCCCCTTCTGGTTGGAATGGCGCCTCAATGGCACGAACGAAATGGCAAGGCAAGCGATTTGCCACTTTTTTGACACATTTGATGAAAATCAAATCAGCCGTCCAATCCCGCGGCGCGAAGCAATGCCTTTGTCGAGGAATCGAAATTGCCCCCTTCGCCGCGTTCTATCTCGTTCGCGATGCGCTTGCCAAGCTCCACGCCGAACTGATCGAACGGATTGATGCCCAGCAACACCGCCGCACTGAACGTGCGATGCTCATGAAATGCAATAAGGGCACCAAGCGTTCCCGGCGACACCGTATCGCACAGGATCGTGGCCGAAGGGCGATTGCCGGGATAGCGGCGCGCGCCATCCTGCGCATCCGCGCCGGCCATCAAGGCCGCTCCTTGCGCGAAACAATTGGTGAGCAGGATCCGGTGGTGCGCCTCGTCGAGATCGTGGCCGGGTTCCTTTGCCGCGATGAAATCGACCGGAACCTCGAACGTGCCTTGATGAAGCAGTTGAAACACCGCGTGTTGCGCATCCGTGCCGGTCCCGCCCCAGGTGATCGGCGCGCTGGGCCGCGGGAGGGGTTCGCCGTTCGCGGTCACGGATTTCCCGTTCGATTCCATCTCAAGCTGTTGCAGATAGTCGGGAAACAGGTCGAGCCGCTCGTCATAGGCGAAAACGGCGCGCGTCTGACACCCGCGTGCCTGTGTGTAGAGAAGGTCGGCGAACGCGGCGCGCAGCGGAAGGTTCGCGGCCCCGCTCTCGTTCGCGAAATGCTCGTCGATGGCCGCCGCGCCCGCCAGCATCGCGGCAAACCCGTCATAGCCGATCGCCATCGCGACCGGAAACCCGATCGACGACCACAGCGAGTAGCGCCCGCCCACACTCTCCGAAAACGGCAGCACGCGCGTTTCGTCAATGCCCCATTCGACGGCCTTTTCCGGGCTCGCCGTGAGCGCCACGACACGCCCATGCGGATCGGCAACGCCCGATTCCTCAAGCCATTGGACCGCGCTTGCGGCATTGGTCATCGTCTCGATCGTGGTGAATGTCTTGGACGCGACCGCGATCATAGTGTGGGCCGGATCGCACGCCTCGAACGCGGCTTCGAGCGCGTTGCCGTCGATGTTCGACACGACATGCACGTCGATCCGCGCGCGAAATTCCGCCGTCGGCCGCGCCAGCGCATCGACCGCGAGCGCCGGCCCCAGCGCGGAGCCGCCGATGCCGATGTGAATGAGATGGCGAATATCGCCGAGCGCACCCTCGTGGATCGCCTCGACCAGCAATTGCATACGCCGATGCAATGCTTCTGCTTCCTCGACACTGGCGTCGGCGCCCATGCCGCGTTGCGCCGTATGTTCGGCGGCGCGTCCTTCGGTCGGATTGGCGATGCCGCCGGTCAGCATGAGCTGACGCGCCGCATCGAAATCCATCGCATCGCAAAGCTGCTCGAACCGGGCGATGGTGTCGTCGTCGAGATGGGTCTTCGACCAATCGAAAAGAATATCGCCGCCCGGCAGCGCGAGCGTCTGGGCAAGCCTGTCCACCCGATTCCCGTCATTTTCGAACAGGGTCTGCAACGTGGGCCGGTCCTGCTTTGCGATCGTGTCCCAGATTTCGGCAGCCTTGGAAGTGTCGTGCGTCATTTTCGGTCGGTGTCCTTATCCTTGCGGGTCCTGCCCTGTTTGCGCCGGGACGTTGCAGGCGCCCCTGGCCGCAATTGACTTTGCATGGCGGCATTCCTGCCCTATGCCGCTGGCCTTGACCAGCAGCAAGCAGACGAAACCTGTATGAACGATTTGGCGACCCCCGATAAGGCCAAGGGGAAGGAAAAGAAGGAAGACAGCTTCGTCGTTTTCCTGATCAAGCTTGCGGTGATCGTGTTCGTCTTTCGCAGCTTCATCTATTCGCCGTTCAACATTCCATCGGAATCGATGCAGCCGCGCCTGCTCATCGGCGATTACCTGCTCGCTGCGAAATGGCCTTATGGCTATACACGCTATTCCCTGCCGGGGGGCATTCCGCTCATCCCCGACCGCATCTTGGCGAGCGATCCCGAACGCGGCGACATCGCGATCTTTCGCGGGACGAAGACCGATTTCGACCTCATCAAGCGTGTCATCGGGCTTCCCGGCGACCAGGTTCAGGTGCGCGAGGGGCAATTGTTCCTCAACGGCACGGCGGTTCCAAAGGAGCGGATCGAGGATTTCGTCATTCCGGTGACGCAGAACATGATCGACGCCGCCGAGCTTGCCGGGCGCCCGTCACCCTGCCGCGACGAAAGCTTCGTCGAAACCGGTCCGGGCGGGGGCGATTACTGTCGCTACCCGCGCTACCGCGAGACATTGCCGGGCGGCAAAAGCTACGAGGTGCTTGATCTCGGCATGAGCTGGCCTGACAATACGCCGGTCTTCACCGTGCCGGAGGGTCATTTCTTTGCCATGGGCGACAATCGCGACAATTCGCAGGACAGCCGCTTTCCCGCAACGCCCACCGGCGGGCTTGGATACATTCCGATGAATCACCTCATCGGCAAGGCCCATGTCATGATGTTCAGCACGGATGGATCCTCGCACCTCTGGAACCCGATAAGCTGGTTCGAGGCAACACGGTGGAGCCGCATCGGGGGCACGTTCTGATGCCGTCCCTTGGCGCCGAAACGCGGGACTGGATCGAGCGGAACATCGGTGCGAAACCGGACGATGCGCGCCTCTGGCTCGCCGCGTTCACCCATGGCAGCACCGGCGAATCGCTCGATTATCAACGGCTCGAATTTCTGGGCGACCGGGTTCTCGGGCTGACGATCGCGCAATGGCTCTATGAACAGAATGGCGACGCCGAGGGCACGCTCTCACAGCGGTTGAACGCGCTTGTCAGCCGGCGGACATGTGCACAGGTCGCACGCAGGGTCGGCCTACCCGCGCATATAAGGCTCGGCAAACAAGCGAATGCCGATGGCGGGCGGGAAAGCGACAATATCCTTGGCGACGTAACCGAATCGGTCATCGGTGCCTGCTTTGTCGCGCAAGGGTTCGACACGGCCAGCGCCATGGTCCGCCGATGGTGGCAGGACGCGATGCACGGGCACGAAGGGCGCAGCAAGCACCCCAAATCCGCGCTTCAGGAATGGGCCGCCGGCAATCAGCGCCGCATGCCTGAATATGAACTGGTCGAACGATCCGGTCCCGACCACGCCGCACATTTCACCGTCCGGGTCACGATCCACAATGTCGGCGATGCGGTCGGCAAGGGCGACAGCAAGCAGCAGGCGGAAACCAACGCCGCCGCCGCGTTTTTGGAACAACATGGCTGATACGAACGAAAATTCCTTGCAGGACCATACCTCGCCCGAACAGGGTACGAAATGCGGGGTGGTCGCCGTGCTCGGCCCGCCCAATGCGGGCAAATCGACACTGGTCAATCAGCTCGTCGGGCAGAAGGTCGCGATTACGAGCGCGAAGACGCAGACGACGCGTGCGCGCTTGCTCGGCATCGCGCTTCACGACGAGACGCAGATCATCCTTGCCGATACGCCCGGCATTTTCGCGCCGCGCCGACGGCTCGACCGCGCGATGGTCAGCGCGGCATGGGAAGGCGCGCATGCCGCCGATGCCATTGTCCTGCTGATCGACCCGGTGAAGCAGCGGCGGCACGAGCTGATGCCGCTCATCGAAAGCCTGAAGGACCGGCCCGAACGCAAGTTGCTCGCGCTCAACAAGGTCGATGCCTCGCCCAAGGAGCCTTTGCTCGCGCTCGCGCAGGAGCTGGCCGATGGCGGGCTCTTCGACGAGGTGTTCTTCATCTCCGCCCTGACCGGCGATGGCGTTCCGGAATTAAAGGCGCATCTCGCCTCGCTGATGCCCGAAGGACCGTGGCACTACCCCGAAGACCAGGTTTCGGATGCGAGCGAACGGCTGCTGGCGGCCGAAATCACGCGCGAACAGCTTTATCGGCAATTGCACGACGAATTGCCCTATGACAGCGCGGTGCGGCCCGAAGCCTACAAGCATCGCAAGGACGGATCGGTCGAAATTCACCAGCAGATCGTCGTCGGCCGCGAAAGCCAGCGCCCCATCGTCCTGGGCAAGCGCGGCGCGAGGATCAAGGCCATCGGCGAGGCGGCGCGGACCGAGCTTTCGGAACTGCTCGGCCACAAGGTTCACCTTTTCCTCCACGTGAAGGTCGAGGAAGGCTGGGACGAAAATCGCGAACATTACGAGGCGATGGGCCTCGACTGGGTGAAATAGCGCCTAAGCTCCGACATCCTGCGCGGTGACGGGACCGGGCTGCGATGCGACGGTGCGGGTGCGGAACATGCTGCACCCTGCCGCCGCGATCGCCAGAACCGCCGATACGATCAACGGCACGGGCCCCAGCCCCAGGCCGAGCGACAGGATGACACCGACCATCGCCGCCGCCGTCGTCTGTCCGAACAGGCGCGCGGTGGACAAGAGCCCGCCTGCCGCCGCCGAACGATCCTCCGGCGTGCTGCCGATCAGGAGGCGCGAATTGGGCGCGAAGAAAAATCCGAACCCCAGCGCCACGATCGTCAGCCGCCATGCGATGCCGAACCATCCCGGCTGCTCCGGCATGAAGATCATGAGCATCAGCCCGAAAATCGTCACCGCCATCCCGGCCACGCCCAGTTTCGTCGACGCGACCCGATCCGACAACCAGCCCGCCAGCGGCGAAATCACCAGCAACGTCAAGGGATAGGGCAGCAGCAGCAAGCCCACCTGATCCGGCGAATATCCCATCGCCTGTTCGAACAGGAACGGCAGCGACACGATGAGCACGGCACTGGAACAGAACACCGCCACCGCGGCGAGCGCGCTCAATCCGACCGACGGGATCGCATGATATCCACTGGCACGATCGGACGCTGACGCCCGCGTTCCCGGCGGATGAGAAGAGCACTCGATACGACGCCCGCCGCGATGATCGCAAGGCCATAGAACAGGTCGCCCGCATGGGTCGAGATCTGCACCCCGCCGATCAGCATGGCGACCGTTACCGCGCTCCACAGCGCGCTGATGATATCGCCGCGCACGTTCCCCGCCGGTTGCCGCGGCGATTCCGGCAAGGAACGGCCGAGGAGAAGCGAGAATACGGCAAAGGGCGCCGCCGCCACGAAAACGAGTTGCCACGGAAGATCCGCGACGATGAAGCCGCCCAGTGTCGGCGCGATGGCCGCCGCCGTCGCGATGACAACGGAATTGAAGCCCAGCCCGCTGCCCAGTGCCGCCCGCGGATAGATCCGGCGCAATACCGCCACCGAAACCGCAAGCGCCATGCTCGCGCCCAAAGCCTGCCCCACGCGCAGGATGAGCAGCATCGCAAAGCTGTCCACGAAATAGCACAGCGCCGAGGCCAGGCAGAATATCACCTGCCCCGTTTGATAGAGGCGGCGATGCCCGATCCCGTCGCCCAGCTTTGCAAAGGGGAGCAGACCCATCACCATGACGAGTTGATACAGCGTGATGACATTTGTCACCGCCGCCTCGGTCACGTTGAGTTCGCGCGCCAGCGTCGGCAGCGCGACATTGGCGATGCTTCCGTCGATGACGAGGACCGCCACCCCGAAACTGACCGCCGCAATCGCGACGAGCCGGCGCGGCATGGGCAGTCCGTCCCACCCATCGGACGAGTTTTTGCCGCCACCGTCCGTATCGGTGTCGGAAATGGTTCGCGTTTGCAGCATGGCGTTCAAACGGTGACGCCCCGACCCGGTTCCCTTGTCCGGATCGGGGCGTGTATCATGCGTTCTCGCCGTCTTCGGTCGCCGCGGCTTTGTTCTTGGCCGGTGCCTTCTTGGCCGCATCCTTCTTCGGGGCGGCTTTCTTGGCGGCGGGTTTCTTGGCTGCCGCCTTCTTGGCGGGGGCCTTCTTCGCGGGGGCCTTCTTCGCTGCGGCCTTCTTTGCCAGGGTTTTCGTCTTTTTCTTGGCCGGCGCCTTCGCCGCGCGTTCGTCGATCAACCGGATCGCATCTTCCTCGGTCACGTCCTCCGGCTTCATGTCGCGCGGAATGGTTGCATTCGTCGTGCCGTCGGTGACATACGGACCGTATCGACCGGGCAGAACCTTCATCTCGCCGCCACTGGTGGGGTGTTCCCTGAACGTCTTGATCGGCTCGGCCTTTGCCCTGCCCCGACCGCCCCTGTTCGCCGCTGCTTCGGCGAGAAGCGTGACCGCCGCATTCATGCCGGTGTCGAACACATCCGCCGTTCCGGAGAGTTTCGCATACTTGCCCTGATGCACGAGGTATGGCCCGTAACGCCCTATGCTCGCACGAATTTCTTCGCCTGTTTCCGGATGCATCCCGACAAGGCGCGGCAGGCTGAGCAACTTGACCGCCATATCGAAATCGAGCTCGCCAATGTCCTTCGGTATGGACGAGCGTTTCGCCTCCTTGCCCTCTCCCATCTGCACATAGGGTCCGAAGCGACCCGTCTTTCGCACCACGTCTTCGCCCGTTTCTGGATGCTGGCCCAGCACGCCATCCTCGGCCGCATCGTCGCCATCGGCATTGGGCTGCCCAAAGCGCCGCGTAAACTTGCACTCGGGATAGTTGGAGCAGGCAACGAACGCACCGAAGCGCCCGCCGCGCAGCGCAAGCCGTCCGTCGCCGCATTGCGGACAGACGCGCGGATCGCTCCCGTCATCCTTGGGTGGGAAGAGATAATCGGACAGGAAAATGTCCAGCTCGGCGGTAATCTCGCTCGGCTGCTGTTCCATGACTTCGTCGGACTTGGGCTTAAAATCGCGCCAGAACGCTTCGAGCACGGCCTTCCACGCGGCGCGCCCGCCGGACACGTCGTCAAGCTCATCCTCCATTCCGGCGGTAAAGTCATAGGCGACATAGCGGGTGAAGAAACGTTCGAGAAACGACGTCAGGAGCCGACCCGAATCCTCTGCAAAGAAACGGTTTTTCTCGGTCCGGACATAGTTGCGATCCTTTAGCACCTGCAAGGTCGCGGCATAGGTCGAAGGGCGTCCGATGCCCAGCTCCTCGAGCCTTTTGACGAGGCTGGCCTCGGAATAGCGCGGCGGCGGCTGCGTGAAGTGTTGCGTGGCCTCCACGCCCTTCTTCGCCGGCTTGTCGCCCGATTTCATGGGGGGCAGCAGACCGGACTCGTCGTCCTCCGACTTAACGTCGAGCCCTTCTTCATACACCGCGAGGAAGCCCGGGAATTTAACCACCTGCCCCGTCGCGCGCAATTCGGAATTGCCGGTTCCGTCACGCAACGTGACGGTCGTGCGTTCGAGCGATGCGGACGCCATCTGGCTCGCCATCGCGCGCTTGAAAATCAGGTCGTAAAGCTTGCCCGCATCGCCCTGACCGGCGCGGTCCTTCGTGAAGTCGGTGGGCCGGATCGCTTCGTGGGCTTCCTGCGCATTCTTCGCCTTGGTTTGATAATGTCGAGGCGTTTCAGGAAGATAATGGCCGTCGTAACGATCGCTTATCGCCTTGCGCGCGGCGGAAATGGCGCTCGGGTCCATCTGCACGCCGTCGGTCCGCATATAGGTGATCGCGCCCTGCTCATACAGCCCCTGCGCAAGCCGCATGGTGTGGCTGGCGGAGTAGCCGAGCTTGCGCGCGGCTTCCTGTTGCAGGGTCGAGGTCGTGAACGGCGGCGCGGGGTGGCGCTTCTGCGGCTTGGTCTCGACCTCTTCGACGGTGAAGCTGCCGGCCTCGACCGCGGCCTTCGCCCGCATGGCGCTGCTCTCGTCGCCAAGGCTCAGCTTGTCGAGCTTCTTGCCCTCGAAACGGACGAGGCGCGCATCGAACGGCGTGCCGCCCTGCTCCATCCTCGCCAGGATCTGCCAGTATTCGTCGGGCCGGAACGCCTCGATCTCGCGTTCGCGCTCCACGATGAGGCGCAGGGCAACCGACTGCACACGTCCGGCCGATTTCGCCCCCGGCAACTTGCGCCACAACACGGGCGAAAGCGTGAAACCGAACAGATAATCCAATGCGCGGCGGGCGAGATAGGCGTCGATCAGATCGCTGTCGAGATCGCGCGGCGCCTTCATCGCGTCGATCACCGCCTGCTTCGTGATCGCGTTGAAGGTTACGCGCTCGACATCCTTCGGAAGTGCCTTACGTTTGGCCAGCAACTCCCTGACATGCCAGGAAATCGCTTCGCCTTCGCGGTCGGGGTCGGTTGCGAGGATGAGGCGGTCGGCCTGCTTGGCGAGGTCGGTGATCGCCCGGATCTGCTTCTTCTTGTCGCCGTAAAGCTCCCAATCCATGGCAAAGTCGTCGTCGGGCTTGACCGACCCGTCCTTGGGCGGAAGGTCGCGGACATGGCCGTAGCTGGCGAGGACCTTGTAATCCTTGCCGAGGTATTTCTCGATGGTTTTTGCCTTTGCGGGCGATTCGACGATGACGAGTTGCATACAATTTCCTGTTGCGGGGCGCCGGTACGGCCAAGCCCCTTACGTGTATGCGCACGAAAATGGGGAGGCTTGCGCCCCATCGTCAAGCGGGATGTTTTTCATGATGACAGGCTGACCCGCCCACCGGCATGGCGCGTCAGCCGCCCGGCGAGCTCCAGTTCGATGAGCGCCATCTGCACCGAGGGCGTGTTCGCACCGCTCAACCGGATGATCTCGTCGACGCTGACGGGCGCGCTCGACAAGAGGGCGGCGATGTCGAGCTTGCTGTCGTCCTCAACCTCCGGCGTGGGGGCATGAATGACCGGTTCGGGCGCTTCCTCCCGAAAATGCGAGCGCGGGTTGCCGGTAAAGCTGTCGAGCATTTCGGCAACGTCGTCCGGCTCCTGCACGAGGATCGCGCCGTCGCGGATAAGCTGATTGCAGCCGCGCGCCCGTGCATCGCGCGGCGAGCCGGGTATCGCCATGACGTCGCGCCCCGCATCATACGCCATTCGCGCGGTCAGCAGGCTACCCGAACGCGGCGCCGCCTCCACCACTAGCGTTCCGGCGCACAGCCCGGCAATTATCCGGTTGCGCGACGGGAAATGGCGCGCCTGCGGCTCCACCCCCGGCGGTTGTTCCGCGATAAGGATACCTTCGTTCGCGATGCGTTGCTGAAGATCGAAATGTTGCGAGGGGTAGACCACGTCGATCCCGCCGGCGATGACCGCACACGTGCCACCCCTTCCCGCCGAGAGCGCCCCTTCGTGCGCCGCACCGTCGATGCCGCGCGCAAGGCCCGACACCACGAGCCGCCCCTGTCCGGCGAGTGCGGCGGCAAATTCCCCCGCCATGCGCATCGCCGCCGCCGATGCGTTGCGCGCGCCGACGATGGCCACCGCCGGACGGTCGAACAATCCGATGTCGCCGCGATAGGTCAGGATCGGCGGCGCACCTGCAAATTCCCGCAAAAGAGCCGGATAGGACGCGGAATCCTCGAACAGATATTTTGCACCCGCCACGCGCACCGCGTCGATTTCGGCAGACACCCGGTCCGCGTCGGCCACGCGATAGCGGCCCCCACCCCGGGCAGCGAGATCGGGCATCGCCTGCAGCGCGGTTTGCGCCGTGCCGAACCGGCTCATCAGCTGACGATAGGTGACGGGCCCGACATTGGGCGAACGCAGCAGGCGGATACGGGCGAAAGCCTCCGCCTGCGGCAGGTTTCGCACCGCGTCCCGTGCCTGCGTCACCGCGATCCGTCCTTGCGGCCGACGCGCGGTTCGCTCCCCGCCATTAACCGGGCGAGGTTGGATCGGTGCCGCCACACCACGATGGCCGCCATCACGATACCGGCAACGACAAACCCGGAATAGCCCAGCGCCCACGCGGCCAGCGGCGCGGAGATCGCCGCGCTCATCCCTGCAACCGACGAAATGCGCAGCAGGGCCAGCAGGCCAAGCCACACCACCGCAAACACGAGGCCGAGCGGCCACGCCAGGCCGAGCACCACGCCCATCATCGTGGCAACCCCCTTGCCCCCGTTGAAACGAAGCCAGATCGGGTAGCAATGGCCCGCGACGGCCCCGACGGCCGCAAATTGCGCCCCGTCCGGCCAGATGGCCCCCGCGATCACCACGGCGCAAAGCCCCTTCAACAGATCGAGGAGCAATGTCGCCGCGGCCAGCCCCTTGCGCCCGGTGCGCAGGACATTCGTGGCCCCCGTGCTGCCCGACCCGATTTCGCGCAGGTTCCCCGCCCCTGTCATGCGGGTCAGCACGATGCCCCAGGGAATCGATCCCAACAGATAGCCGAACGCGGCCGCGAAAATTGCATGTTCGGACATGATGGTTTCAACGGGCCTCCCTGCCGGTTCGCGTTTCGCATAGGCGCTGGCCGGACAAGGCTCAAGCGCCCGGCTTGCAAAAGGTTCGTGGCACGGCGATAGGGCGGCGTCATGGCAACCGCCCCCTTACCGACGCCCGACATGCGCGGCGATGCACCCGTGCTGATCTTCGATTCGGGCGTAGGCGGGCTTACCGTTTTGGACGCGGTGCGCCGCGAATTGCCCGACATGCCGGTGATCTATGCCGCCGACAATGGCGGCCTGCCTTATGGTGAGAAGAGCGAGGCGGAAATAGCGGCGCGCGTGGCCGGGCTGCTTGGCCGGATGGCGGAACGGTTCCGGCCCCGGCTGGCCTGTATCGCGTGCAACACCGCCTCGACCATCGCGCTTGGCATGGTGCGCGACGTGCTCGCCATCCCGATCGTGGGAACGGTGCCCGCGATAAAACCCGCCGCGGCGCTGACGAAGACCGGCACCATCGCGCTCATCGGGACGGAGGCCACGATCCGGCAGGCTTATGTCGACAGGCTGGAGGAGGAATTCGCGCAAGGGCGCACGCTGATCCGGCTTGCCGCGCCGGAGCTTGTCGGCCTGGCCGAAGGGAAGCTGCGCGGCGCGGCGGTCGACGGCGCGGTGATCGTCAACCTCGCCAACCGGATGCGCGAAATGGCGGGCGCGCAGGGGGCCGCGCCGATCGATACGCTGGTGCTCGCCTGCACGCATTTCCCGCTTCTGCGCGACGAATTGCGCGCCGCATTCGGCGCAGATGTCGCACTCGTGGACGGCGCGGGCGGTATCGCGCGCCGGATCGCGTTTCTCACCAAGGCCCAACCGATGACTCGGTCGCAGCCCGACACCGCCGTTTTCACGCGCGACACTGCCGATCTTGCCCGGCTTTATCCGCCATTGCGCATGCGCGGTTTGGAGAAATTCGAAATTCTGTCATAGAAGCGCAAGATAGATGGGGGCGGGGTTCATCGCATAATGGCTTTCGGGCGGAAAAGACGTTTGGCGCGCAGGCTGTCATGGGTCGTGGCCGTGCTGTTGCTGGGTGCGTACTGGTATCTTCTGCTCGACGGACGTGCGGACGGCGATGCGCCTGCGCCCCGGATCGACATTGCCCGCCTGCGCGAACTTTCGGAGGCGATACCCGGCGCCGCGCCCACCGACATCGTCGCCTATGTTACCGCGGTGGATCGCAAGCCGGGCAATCTGCTGGTTGCGGGATCGGGCTTTCACGCGCCGCACGTCGCCGCGATCGGCTACGCCATCAACTACGCGCGACAGCCGGCGATCGTCATCGACGCCGCCATGGACGAGCGTGCCGCCATCGCGCAGGGTGTCGAGGGATATTCCGCCACCCGCCGGGCGGAGCTCGACCGCCGGATAGAGCAGGCCTCCACGATACTCCTGACCGGGACCGGCCCGTTCTACGCATCGGGTCTCCATACGCTGCCCAGGGCGCGGCTGGGCGAAGCGCAGGCCCGCGTGCTGCGCGCGCAGATCCCAGCGGACCGGGAGGAGCAGGAGCAAATGCCGGGCCTGCTCCCCGATGATCGGCCCAGCGCGATCGCGCCGGGCATCGTGTCGATCCCCGCGCCGGGCTTCGATGCCGCGACCCGCATGATCTATGTCCGGATGATAAGCGGGCGCGAACTTCTCTTTACCGGCCCCAATGCCCCCATCGCGCGGGCATGGCACGCACGCAAACCCCCGGCGCGCCACGTCACCGACATGCTGGAGAAACGCGATCGCGCCGCCATGCGCGGCTGGTTGAATGCAATCGCCGACCTGAAGCGGCAGGCCCCGGACCTGATCGTGATAGCGGGCAACGATATCGATACGCTCGAACGCGAAATTCAGAACAGCGATGCCGCGCTCGGCCTGTTGCGCTACGGTCTGCGGCAGCCCGGCATCTTCGTTCCGCCGGGCGAGGATTGATCTTGGCCCGTTCCGGATCAAAATGCCTTTTGCATGGGTGGACGCAATCGTCTATGGGCGAAGCCAAGCAATCTGTCCTGCCCCCGGCAGGCGCGATTTTTCGCGCGTTTGGGTGCGCCGTTCGACAGGTCGGTTGCAACGACGAAGTCTTGAGGCCGACGGGACCCAAAGCGTGAATTACGACCAGATTTTCGATCAGGCGATCGACCGCCTCCATTCCGAGGGGCGTTACCGGGTTTTCATCGACATCCTGCGCAACAAGGGCGCCTACCCCAATGCGCGGTGCTTTGCCGGGCACAACGGGCCCAAGCCGATTACCGTATGGTGCTCCAACGACTATCTCGCCATGGGGCAGCATCCCAAGGTTGTCGCCGCGATGGAGGAAGCGCTGCACGATGTCGGCGCCGGTTCCGGGGGCACGCGCAACATCGGTGGCAACACGCATTATCACGTCGATCTGGAGCGTGAGCTGGCCGACCTGCACGGCAAGGAGCGTGCGCTTCTGTTTACCAGCGGATATGTCTCCAACGACACGACCCTGTCGACACTGGGCAAGCTGCTGCCGGGCTGCGTAATCCTTTCCGACGAGCTCAACCATGCCAGCATGATCGCCGGCATCCGCAATTCGGGCTGTGAAAAACGCGTATGGCGGCACAACGACCTCGCCCATCTCGAGGAGCTTCTCGCCGCGGAGGATGAGAATACGCCGAAGCTGATCGCGTTCGAATCGGTGTATTCGATGGATGGCGACGTGGCGCCGATCCATGCGATCTGCGATCTTGCCGACAAGTATAATGCGCTGACCTATATCGATGAGGTTCACGCCGTCGGCATGTACGGACCGCGCGGCGGCGGCATTTCGGAACGGGACAAGGCCGCTGACCGCATCACCATTATCGAAGGGACCTTGGGCAAGGCGTTCGGCGTCATGGGCGGCTATATCGCCGCGGACGAAAAGATCGTCGATTGCATCCGCTCCTACGCGCCCGGTTTCATCTTCACGACGTCGCTGTCGCCGGTCCTGGTCGCGGGGGTACTTGCCTCTGTCCGCCATTTGAAGGGCAGCAGCGCCGAACGCGACGCGCAACAGGCCGCCGCCGCGACATTGAAGACGATGTTCCGTAAAGCCGGGCTCCCGGTGATGGACAGCACGACACATATCGTGCCGCTCATGGTGGGCGATCCGGTCAAGGCCAAGAAGATCAGCGATATCCTGCTCGCCGAATATGGCGTTTATGTGCAGCCGATCAATTTCCCGACAGTTCCGCGCGGGACGGAACGTTTGCGCTTTACCCCCGGCCCCGCCCATGACGAGGCGATGATGCGGGATCTCACCAAGGCTCTCGTCGAAATCTGGGACCGTCTGGAGATGCGGCTCGCTGCTTGACCGCGCGGCGGCACTTCGCGTGGTGCCGCGCTAGTCCGCCGTGGGCAACCGCCATGGCGGATTCCACCTGTTCACGCCTGCGCTAAAGAGACATAGCCGATTGCCCGCAGGATCGTGCAGGCGTGCCTCCCGCCAAAGCCAGGGTTGGTCGGTCGGACCGCTGTCGAAAACGATGCCAGCGGCGCGCAGATGGGCCACCATCGCGTCCACGTCGGCAACCTCGAAATAGATCATCGGACCATCGGCGCAGACGCGGTCTTGCAGGTGCACCGAAAGCGTGGCGTCCCCCTCCGGCATTTCGAAGCGGGCGTATTCCCCCCGCGACGATACGATGAGCCGAAGACCCATACCGGTATAGAAAGCCACGCTCCGCGCGAAGTCAGTGGCGCCGACGGTAACCTGGTTCAGGCGCATCGGCGGAAACCCCGGCGGGATGCCTTGCCATCCCGCCGGCCATCGTCATCGCAGGCTGACGACATTGTCCGACACGCGCGGATCGACCCGATCGCCGCGGTAAAGACTCGCCATCGGTTCGTCGGACACGGTTTCCACAGGACCGGTGCCAAAACCGTTGAACCCGGTCCGCATCGCCGCGCCATAGGCACCGAGCATGCCGATCTCGATGTAATCGCCCGCGTCGATCCCGGCGGGCAGGTTGAACGGCCCCTCCATGAAATCGGCATCGTCGCATGTCGGGCCGTAGAACGCGAAATCGGCCATTTCCGCACCCTCGACCGGTTCGGCGACCTGCCGCACGGGGAAACGCCATCCGATATGGGCGGCATCGAACAACGCGCCATAGGACCCATCATTGATGAAAAGCTCGTTTCCGCGGCGCTTTTCCACCCGCACGATGATCGAGTTGTATTCCGCGCACAGGGCCCGCCCCGGCTCGCACCAAAGCTCCGCATTATAGGCGATGGGAAGCGCGTAGAAATGCCGATGGATGATCGCGAAATAATCGTCGAGCGGCGGCGGCTCCATGCCCGGATAGATCGACGGAAAGCCCCCGCCGACGTCGACCATGTCGATCAGCACCGCAGCCTCGGCAATGGCGGCGCGCACGCGTTCGAGCGCCTGCACATAGGCAAACGGCGTCATGGCCTGGCTGCCGACGTGGAAACACACGCCGAGCCAGTCCGCAACCTGCCGCGTGGCCTGCAAAAGCGCGGGGGCGTCGGCGAGCTCGGCGCCGAATTTGGAGGCGAGAGAGAGCTCGGAATATTCCGACGACACGCGCAGGCGCACACACAGCCGCAAATCCTTCGCATCCTTCGTGGCGCGGCGAATCTTCTCCAGCTCCTCGATCGAATCGAGACTGAAGGTCTTGCAGCCGTGCTCAAAATACGCCTCCTCGATGGCGCGGGCGGTCTTGACCGGGTGCATGAAGCACAGTGTCGCCTCAGGCAGCGTTTCGCGCACGAGCCGGACCTCGGCAATGCTGGCGACGTCGTAATGCGTCACGCCGCCGTCCCACAGCACGCGCAGCAGGTCGGCAGATGGATTCGCCTTTACCGCGTAGAGCACCTTGCCGGGAAACTTCTCGACAAAGAAACGCGCCGCGCGCCGCGCCGCATGCGGGCGGTTGAGAATGACAGGTTCGTCCGGAGCGGTGTCGCGAACTACAGCCAGTGCGTCAGGATGGATGGACAATTCAAGGGACCCCCAGGACGGTAATTGCACAAAAAGCTGCCTTGCGGTTTGGAAGTCCCCATGGGGCAGCGGTGGGCGGATATAGGCAGTGGCGCATGAACTGCAAGTGAAATCCGCGCAGATGATTTGCAAGCGTGCATCGGCCCGGCCGCAGCACGCAGGCGACGAGCGGTCAGCTCAGCCTGTCGCGAAAGGTTTCGTAGCCGAAATCGCGAATCTTTTCCAGGGCATCGGTCTCGCTGTCCCACAGCCAGATGGAGGGCAGCGGCACGCCGTTGAACGTGTTGGTCTTCACCATCGAGTAATGCGCCTGATCGAGGAAGGCGATGCGCTGCCCCGCCTCGTTCGGCACGGGAAGGTGGTAATCGCCGATGATGTCGCCGGCCAGACAGCTCGGCCCGCCGAGGCGAACGGGCGCCCCCGCCCCGCCCTCGTGCAGCATGGCGGGGCGATAGGGCGCCTCGATCACGTCGGGCATGTGGCAGGTCGCCGAAATGTCCGTGATGGCAATCGGCATCTCGTTCACGCCGGAATCGAGGATCGTCCCGACGAGTATGCCGGCGTCGAGCGCGACCGCCTCACCCGGTTCGATGATGATCTGCGCGCCGGTATCCTCGGCCGCATCGCGCAGGAATTCGACCAGCTCCTCACGCTGATAATCGGCGCGGGTGATGTGGTGACCGCCGCCCATGTTGATCCATTTGAGCTGTCCGAACCACGGCTCTATTGCATCGAATACCTTGTCCCAGGTTTTGAGGAGCGGCTCGATATCCTGCTCGCACAGATTGTGGAAATGAATGCCGTCGATCCCCTCCATATGCTCTTCGGTAAGCTGTTCGATCGGAAAGCCGAGCCGCGAGCCGGGGCTCGACGGGTCGTAGCGCGGCACTTCGCCGGTCGGCACCTGCGGGTTGAGGCGCAGGCCGACATCGAACGCGCCGCCGGTGCTGCGCGCCTGTTCGAGGATGAGGCCCGCCCGCATATGCTGCGCCGGGAAGTTGAAGATGACGTGGTCGGACAACCGGCACACCTCCTCCAGTTCGTCCGGGCGGTAGGCCGCGGAATAGGTCGTGATCTCGCCGTCGTAGAATTCCGACGCGAGCCGCGCCTCCCACAATCCCGAGGCGCACACCCCGTCGAGATATTCGCCGATGATGGGCGCGGTCGACCACATCGAGAACGCCTTTAGCGCGGCGAGCACCTTGCATCCCGACGCATCGCGAATATCGGCGAGTATGCGGCAATTTTCGCGCAGCTTCGCCGCATCCACGACGAAAGCCGGGCTATCCACCCGGTTCAGATCGAAATGCGCGAAAGCACCGGGATCGCCAGCCTTGGTTTCCATCGAAATGCCCCGTCAATCCACGCAGATCGCGCGCACGGCGGCGCCGTCCACAACCTCGGCATAGCATCCGAACAGCGCATCGTCCGCCTGGCATTCGCCGACGACGCCGGTCATGCCCGCATCGGGTTCGGCGACACACTTGCCATCGCATTGCTGATTATCGGTGCAGCTTTGCCCCGCATCGGCATAGGGATGGACGCATGTCTCGAACTGCCCGCGCCCGCGCCGGTCGATGAAACCGCCCGACGCCTCGCACGAGGCAGGGTCGACATTTTGCGGATTGGCGACCGATTGCGGTCCGGTAACCAAGGCCGGGCCCGCCGCGTCATCGGCGACCGGGGTCGGAGCCGGTGTGCAGGACGCGATGAAAACCGGCGCAAGAAGAAGTGGCAGGACGATACGCATGGCTCAGAACTCCAGCGGGCCGGAAAGCTCCTCGACCTCCCAGGGCAGGCCATTATGGGCCAGCATGTCGAGGAAGGGATCTGGGTCGAACTGCTCCATGTTGAACACGCCCGCGCCGTCCCACTTGCCGGTCAGCATCATCGCCGCGCCGACCATCGCGGGCACGCCGGTGGTATAGGACACGGCCTGGTTGCCGGTTTCCTCGAACGCCTTTTCATGGTCGCAGATGTTGCGGATGTAGAACGTCTTTTCGCCGAGCCCGTCCTTTGCCTCGCCCGTGGCGATGTCGCCGATATTGGTCTTGCCCTTGGTGGTGGAGCCAAGGCTCGACGGTTCGGGCAGCACGGCCTTCAGGAATTGCAGGGGGATGATTTCCTTCCCCTCGTACATGACGGGGTCGATGCGCGTCATGCCGACATTCTGAAGCACGGTGAGATGCTTGATATATTCCTCACCAAAGGTCATCCAGAAGCGCGCGCGTTCCATTTCCGGCACGAATTTGGCGAGGCTTTCCAGTTCCTCGTGATACATCATGTACATCGTCTTTTCGCCGACCTCGGCAAAATCGAACGTCTGCTTCACGCCCATCGCAGGGGTTTCCACGAATTGCCCGTTTTCCCAGTGGCGGGCGGGCGCGGTCACTTCGCGGATATTGATTTCGGGATTGAAATTGGTGGCGAACGCCTGCCCATGATCGCCGCCATTGCAATCGAGGATGTCGAGCAAACGGATGGTATTGAGCCGGTGCTTTTTAAGCCACATGGCAAACACGCTCGTCACGCCGGGGTCGAAGCCGGAGCCGAGCAGCGCGGTAAGCCCGGCCTTCTCGAAACGTTCGTGATACTCCCACTGCCATTTGTATTCGAACCTCGCCTCCTCGCGCGGTTCGTAATTGGCGGTGTCCATGTAATCGACGCCTGCGGCAAGGCACGCATCCATGATCGCCAGATCCTGATACGGCAGGGCGAGGTTCACGACGAGCCGGGGGCCGACCTTTTTGATAAGGGCGGTGGTCGCGGCGACATCGTCGGCGTCGATCTGATGCGTGGTAATTTCGACGCCTGTGCGTTCCTTCACGCTTTGCGCGATGGCCTCGCACTTGGAAACCGTCCGGCTGGCAAGCGTGATATCGGTGAAGATATCGTCGTTCATCGCCATCTTGTGCACCGCCACACTGCCAACGCCGCCCGCACCGATCACCAGAACCTTGCTCAAACCCAATCTCCTGTTACCAATTCACAGGGCCATGACCGGCCCGGATACCGGCCCGAAGGCCGTCCATGCCCGCCCATATAGGGGCTGTGCCCATTATCGAAAGGGTCAATGCGCCGCACGCGACCCCGGCGCCGAAAAGGAAAGCGATGAACGGATTGGATACGCAGATACTCGTGCCCGCGGCCGTGCTGCTGGTCTGGACGATGGTCGTAATGGCGTGGATGATGGCAGGCCGCATGGCGAACTTTCGCGCGAACAAGGTAGCGATGGGGCGCCTGCCGCGCGGTTTCAGGGCCAGCGATGCCGGCGATACGCTGTCGGGCCGGCGCGAATGGCCCGCGCATAATTACATGCACCTGATGGAGCAGCCGACGGTATTCTACCCCTGCATCATCCTGCTCGCGCTGGCGAGATATGGGGCGTTCGACGTGGTGGTGGCGTGGGTGTACGTCGCGTTGCGCGTGGCGCATTCGCTGTGGCAGAACCTCGTCAATACGCTGCCGGTGCGGGCCGGGCTTTTCATGGCGGGCAGCCTGGCTCTTTTCATCCTCACCATACGCGCGCTTTTTTCGCTTATCTCGTGAAATAGCTCGCCAGCTCGACATGAGTGGACCAGCGGAACTGCCCCACGGGGCGCAGGTTCTGTAACGTCCAGCCCGCGGCGACGAGCGCGGCCGCATCCTTTGCCCAGCTGCTCGGGTTACAGCTGATGTAGCAGATGCGCGGCACTTGGGCTTGGCACAAACGCTCCACCTGCTCGCGCGCGCCGGCGCGTGGCGGGTCGAGCAGGACGGCGTCGAAGCGATTGAGCTCGTCCGTCATCAACGGGTTGCGGAACAGGTCGCGATGCTGCGCAAAGACCGGGCGCCGGTGCAGGTCGGCGCCCTGCTTGCACGCAAGGTGCAGATCGCGCGCCGCTTCCGCTGCCAGCACCCGCGCATCCCCCGCCAGGGCGAAGGCAAACGTGCCCAGCCCCGAAAACAGATCCGCCACGCGGGTCGCGCCCGCGAGATAGTCGCGGGCGGAGGCAACGAGCGCCGCCTCCCCCGTGCGGGTGGGTTGCAGGAACGCGCCCGGCGGCATCGCGACCGGCACGCCCGACAGCGTGACCGTCACCGGCTCCGGTTCCCAATGCGTTTCCGCGCCATATCCATCGTCGAGCGTGAGCCGCGCCAGACCATTCGCCTGCGCAAAGGCGATCATGCCCTCGGTCTCGGCAAGCCCCTCGGGACGCCAGCCCTTGATCCCGCAATCGACCCCTTGGTCGGTGAGGGTGAGATGCACGTCGCAGGAAAGCTTCTTTCGCCCCAGCCCGGCGATCAAACGGCGCAGCGGGGCGATGATCGCGAACAGGGCGGGTTCCATCACCTCGCATTGTTTCATGTCGACGATGCGATGCGTGCGCGCGGCCTTGAAACCGATGCGAACCTGACGGCCCTTGGCCTCGGCATGAAGCGTGGCGCGCCGGCGGCTTTGTCGCGGGGACAGGACGGTAGGCTCCATATTGGCGGGGGAAAGGCCCTGCCCCTCGGCCGCATTGGCGACGCGCGCGGTCACGAAATCGGACCAGCTTTCCTCGTCCAGCTGTTGCAGCTGACAGCCGCCGCATTCGGGGAAATGGCGGCATGGCGGGGTCTGATGATGGGGGCCGGGCACGATCGTGCCATCGGCCGCGACCGCGTCGCCGGGTGCGGTAAGCGCGACGTGTCGCCCCGATTGGGTCACGCCGTCGCCCTTCGCCGCGATGCGGAGGATGGTTTCGGATTCGGTCGGTGTGGTCTGTTCCATGGCGCCCCGCCCTTACAGCGCGGCGGCCACCGCGTCTTGCACTGATTGCGCGAGCATGGCGGCGGTGAATGCCGGCCCGGCACGCCGCGCAGCCTCCCCGTGAAGCCAGACCGCCTGCATCGCGGCATCCCACGCCTGCCCCGTCACGCCGAGCCGCGCGGCCACGATCCCGGCCAATACATCGCCGCTGCCCGCCACCGAAAGCCAGCTCGTCGCCGACGGCGCAAAGGCGAGCCGCCCCTGCGGCGTGGCGATGACCGTATCGGGCCCCTTTGCAATGACAAGCGCATCCATCTTGGCGGCAAGAGCGAGCGCGCGTTCCGGCTTCGACCCATCGCCCGGCAATCCGAACAGATCTTCGAGCCCCGACAATTCGCCCTCATGCGGCGTCACGATCAGCGGCGCCGCCCGGCGCGTCATCATCGCGGGGCGCAGCATCACGAGCGCATCGGCGTCGAGCACGGTGGGCCGGTCCGCCGACAGCACCTGCCCCAACCGTTCGCGCGCATCGGCATCGCGGCCCAGCCCTGGCCCGATGAGCAGCGCGGCCACGCGTTCGTCGCCGATCTCCCGCCCGAGCGAAACATCGCCCGGCGCCTTCATCGTGACGAGATCGGCCGGCGCATCGACGATCCGCCGCTGCGAAAGCAGTTTGACATAGCCTGCGCCCGCCAGCGCCGCGGCCCCCGCCGCCATCACCCCGGCGCCCGGCATCTGCCCGCCCACCACATCGATCAACCCACGCCGATATTTGTGCGCATCAATCGCAGGAGCCGACAGCCGCGGCTTTTCGATCAGCAAGGCACGGCCATCGGCCCGTTCCACCCCGATGTCGATCAGGCGGAGCATGTCCCAATGCGCCATGGCCGGCATCAGATAATGCGCCCGTTTCCACGCCCCCAGCGCGATGCACAGATCATATCGCGGCAATTCGTCGGCGAGCAGCGCGCCGTCGTCCGCGCCGATCCCGCTCGGCAAATCGACGGCGACAAGCCGGTCGTGACGCGAGGCCAGACCGATCAGCATATCCTGAACCTCATCCGACAGCCGGCGATTGAGCCCGCTCCCGAACAGGCAATCGATCAGCACGTCGCCCGTTGCCACATCGGGTTCGGCGCGGGGCGCTTCGCATGCCGACGCGGCCCGCCGCGCCGCATCGCCCACCGGTTCCATCGCCGTCACCACCGTGACCCGGTGGCCCCATTCACGCAGCGCGCGCGCAATCACATAACCATCGCCGCCATTGTTGCCCGGCCCGCACAGCACGGTGATGGCCGCCCCCGGCGCCATCCGCCGGATGAGATGCGCGGCGCCGCGCCCGGCCCGCTGCATCAAGGTATCGACATCGGTGCCGGCGGCGATCAACCGGTCCTCCGCGCCGCGCATCTGCGCAACGCTCAACACCTGAGCACGCGCATCGTGCATGGGCGTCAATCCTTGCGCCTGCGGTCGAGGGCGGACAGGTCGCGCACCGCCCCGCGCGCCGCACTCGTCGTCATCGCGGCATAGGCCTTGAGCGCGGTTGAAACGCGGCGCGGGCGCGGGTGCGAGGGCATCCACGCATCGTCGCCCTTCTCCTCCATCGCGGCGCGGCGATGGGCCAGCGTCGCCTCGTCGACCTGCAATTCGATGGTGCGTTCGGGAATGTCGATGGCGATGATGTCGCCCTGTTCGACAAGACCGATATTGCCACCCTCCGCCGCCTCCGGGCTGGCATGGCCGATGGACAGGCCCGACGTGCCACCCGAAAAACGCCCGTCGGTGATCAGCGCGCAATCGGCGCCCAGCCCCTTCGATTTGAGGTAGCTCGTGGGATAGAGCATTTCCTGCATCCCCGGTCCGCCGCGCGGCCCTTCGTAACGGATGACGACGACATCGCCCTTCACCACCTTGCCCGCGAGGATGCCGGTGACGGCGGCTTCCTGGCTTTCGAAGACCTTGGCCGGGCCGGTGAATTTCAAAATGCTTTCATCCACGCCCGCCGTTTTCACGATACAGCCGTCACGCGCAATATTGCCATAGAGCACGGCAAGGCCGCCATCCTTGCTGAACGCGTGTTCGGCGCTTCGGATAACGCCGGTTTCGCGGTCGAAATCGGGGTCCCAGCGGCGATCCTGCGAAAAGGCGGTCTGCGTCGGGACACCGCCCGGCGCGGCGGAGTAGAAGCTGACGACGCCGGGCGAAGGATCGCGCGCGATGTCCCACCGGTCGAGCGCGTCGGCCATGGTACGGCTGTGCACCGTCGGCAAGTCGGTGTGGAGCAACCCTGCGCGGTCCAGCTCGCCCAGGATCGCCATGATGCCGCCTGCACGATGCACGTCCTCCATATGGACGTCGTCCTTCGATGGTGCGACCTTCGACAGGCACGGCACGCGCCGCGACAACCGGTCGATGTCGGCCATCGTGAAATCGACCCCCGCCTCATGCGCGGCGGCCAACAGATGCAGCACGGTATTGGTCGACCCGCCCATCGCGATGTCGAGGCTCATCGCGTTTTCGAACGCACCGAACCCGGCGATGGAGCGGGGCAGGACGCTGTCGTCATCCTGCTCGTAATAACGTTTGCACAGGTCGACGGCGGTGCGCCCCGCCTCCCGGAACAGCTTTTCCCGGTCGGCATGGGTGGCGAGCAGCGACCCGTTGCCCGGCAGCGACAGGCCGAGCGCCTCGGTCAGGCAATTCATCGAATTGGCGGTGAACATGCCGCTGCACGACCCGCAGGTCGGACAGGCGGAGCGTTCGATCGCGGTGACGTCCTCGTCGCTGATCCGGTCGTCGGCGGCGGCGACCATCGCATCGACGAGGTCCAGCGCCTTTTCCTTGCCGTCGATCACGACCTTGCCCGCCTCCATCGGCCCGCCCGACACAAACACCACCGGAATGTTGAGCCGGAGCGCCGCCATCAGCATGCCGGGCGTGATCTTGTCACAATTGGAAATGCAAACGATCGCATCGGCGCAATGCGCGTTCACCATGAATTCGACGCTATCGGCGATGAGGTCGCGGCTCGGCAGGGAATAGAGCATGCCGTCGTGGCCCATCGCAATGCCGTCGTCGACCGCGATGGTGTTGAATTCCTTTGCGACGCCGCCCGCATCTTCGATCTCGCGCGCGACGAGCTGACCCAGATCTTTAAGATGCACGTGCCCCGGCACGAACTGGGTAAAGCTGTTGGCGATGGCGATGATCGGCTTTCCGAAATCATCGTCCTTCATCCCCGTCGCCCGCCACAGCCCGCGGGCGCCCGCCATGTTGCGGCCATGGGTGGTGGTACGGGAACGATAGGCAGGCATGGGTCTCTCCGTCGGTTGCGCTTGGCGCCCCCTACATCACCATCGGCTATAGCTTAAGCAAGAAATGCTTTGGGTGCGCGCTCAATCCAGCATCAAAGCTACGCGATTGGCGATGTCGGCGATCAATCCTGCCCAGCGTTGCTGTCCAGCGGCGGTGGCGATGTGGTCCTGCCGCACCTCGATGGCGAGATAGTTGCGGCCCTTCGCCTCCGCATGGCGGTTCATCGTGGCGTTCAATATGCGACCGGAGTAAGGCTCATTATCGCCGACATTCATCCCCTGCGCCCGGAACATGGCCATCGCGCGCAAGGCCGGCTCGCTGTTTTCGTTGTACAGCAGACCGACGTCCCATGGGCGTTCCTCGCCCGGATCGCTCTCCAGCTTCGGCGTGAAACTGTGCAGCGATACGATCAGCCGCGGGTCCGCCGCGTCCAGCCATTGCGCCAGCGCGTCGTGATAGGGCCGATAATACAGCGCGACGCGCCGGTCGCGATCCGCACCGATATTGCCCGCAATCAGGTGCCCGTCGCTTTCGACCGGAATCAGCTTTTCGTGGTCCTCCTCGCGGTGGAGGTCGATGACCAGCCTGCTGATCGTGGCGAGATGGGCGGGTATGTCGTGCCGCCGGGCCATGCGTTCGGCCACGCCCTCCACCCCGATATCGACCGCGATATGCCGCGTCATCAAATCCGGCCCGATGCCGAGCGGTATGTCGTCGGGCACCAAGATTCCGGCATGGTCGGCGACGAGCACGATGCCGCCGCGTGACGGCGTGCCAACCTGGCGATAGGGGGTGAGGCTCAACGCAGGCATCCTTCCATCTGCCACCAGCCCGGATGGGCGGTGGCCATCGCGCGGGCGGCATTTTCGCGGCCACGCATGTCGTCATATAACGCAAAACAGGTCGCACCCGATCCCGACATCCTGACGACAAACGCGTCGGTTTCGCGCAAGGCCGCCAGCACATCGGCGATCTGCGGGCATAGCGCGACCGCGCCCGGCTCCAGATCGTTGCGCCCCGCCATGGCAATGGCGCGCACGCCGCCATCCGGCATCGCGCCGCGATCTTTCCCGTCCCATTGCGCGAATACCGGCCCGGTGGCGAGAGGCACGCGCGGATTGACGAGCAACACCGGCGTTCCGGCAAGGTCGCTGTCCACCAATTCAAGGTCGGTGCCGGTGCCGCGCCCGATGCAGGTCCGGCTTTCGACACAGGCGGGCACGTCGGCGCCAAGCCGCGCCGCTTTCTCGCGCCAGTCATCGGGCAGGCCATGCGCATCGCGCACCATGCGAAAGATCGCGCCCGCATCGGCCGACCCGCCGCCAAGCCCCGCCGCCACCGGCAGCCGCTTTTCCAGCGTGACATCCCACCCCGCCCCATGCGGAAGGCGGGAGAGCGCCTGCACGACGATATTACCGAACGGATCGGTCAGCGCGCCCGCAAACTCGCCGATGGACGTCAGCCGGTCGGCCTGTGCGCCGCGCGCAGTCAGCCGGTCGCCGTCGTCGACGAAGGCGAACAGCGTTTCAAGCTCATGATAACCATCCTCGCGCCGCTTGCGGACATGCAGCGCAAGGTTGATCTTGGCAAAGGCGGTTTCGGCAAGCGCCACGCGTCAGGCGCCCCGCTCACATGTTCGGATAGTTCGGCCCGCCGCCGCCCTCCGGCGTGACCCAGTTGATGTTCTGCGTCGGGTCCTTGATGTCGCACGTCTTGCAATGCACGCAATTCTGCGCGTTGATGACGAATTTCGGATCGCCCTCCTCGACACCCACATATTCGTAGACGCCCGCCGGGCAATATCGCGCCGCGGGGCCGGCGAATACCGGCAGGTTGATCTTCACCGGCACGTCCGGATCGGTCAGCTGCAGGTGACAGGGCTGATCCTCGGCATGGTTGGTGTTGGACAGGAACACGCTCGAAAGCCGGTCGAAGCTGATGACGCCGTCGGGCTTGGGATATTCGATCGGCTTGTAAAGATCGGCACGCTGCAACTGCTCGCAATCGCGGTGATGCTTCATTTTGACGGGAAGGCCGATCTTCAACGTGCGCATCCACATGTCCGCGCCGGCGAGGATGGTGCCGAGCGAACCGCCGAATTTCGCGACGGCGGGTTCGGCGTTCTGCACCTTCTTCAATTCCTCGGCGATCCAGCTCGACCGCAGGTTCGCTTCATATTCCGAAACCTCGTCATGTTCGCGGTCGGCGCCGATGGCGTCCGCCATGGCTTCGGCGGCGAGCATGCCCGATTTCATCGCGGTATGGCTGCCCTTGATCCGGGGCACGTTGACGAAACCCGCCGCGCAACCGATCAGCGCGCCGCCGGGGAAGCCGAGCTTGGGCACCGATTGCCAGCCGCCTTCATTGATCGCACGCGCGCCATAGGACACCCGCTTCCCCCCTTCGAGCAGGGGGCGAATGTCGGGGTGCTGCTTCCACCGCTGAAATTCCTCGAACGGGTGGACGTAGGGGTTCTTGTAATCGAGCGCGGTGACGAAGCCGATCGCGACCTGTCCGTTCGCCTGGTGATAGATGAACCCGCCGCCCCAGCTTTCGCTTTCCGACAGGGGCCAGCCCTGTGTGTGGACGACGCGGCCCGGCACGTGCTTGCCCGGTTCGATGTCCCACAATTCCTTGATGCCGAGGCCATAGACCTGCGGCTCGCAATTTGCCTCAAGATCGTATTTCGCCTTCAGCTGCTTGGTCAGCGAACCGCGCGCCCCTTCGGCAAAGAGCGTGTATTTCGCGTGCAGTTCCATGCCTTGCGCGTAATCGGCCTTGTGGCTGCCATCTGCCGCGACGCCCATGTCGCCGGTCGCCACCCCGCGCACCGCGCCATTGTCGTCATACAGGATTTCCGCCGCCGGGAATCCGGGGAAGATCTCGACACCCAGACCTTCCGCCTTTTCCGCCAGCCAGCGGGACAGATTGCCGAGAGAGCCTGTATAGTTGCCCTTGTTCGAAAGAAGCGGCGGCATCATCGCGTGGGGCATGTTGAATTTCTTGCCCTTGGAAAGCACCCAGTGCCAGTTATCCGTCACCGGCACCTCGGCCATGGGGCAGCCATCCTCGCGCCAGTCGGGCAGCAATTCATCGAGCGCGCGCGGATCGACAACCGCGCCCGACAGGATATGCGCGCCAATCTCCGATCCTTTCTCAAGGACGCAGACCTCAAGCGCGTCATTCACCTGTTTCAGCCGGATCGCCGCGGACAGGCCGGCAACGCCGCCGCCGACGATGACGACGTCATAGGGCATGGATTCGCGTTCGCTCATGGGGTCTCGTCCCTTTCAGATCTTTGTTTTCGCAACTGTTCTGCCCATGGCCTTGATTGCCATTGACGGTAAGGTCAAGAGCGGCAACGGGCTGCGTCTTGTAAATTCGTGTAAGGAAAGGCCGTTCCGGTCAAGGCGCTTGTCCCGCAGAGCGCCGCGGCGTTATGGGTTCGCGCACAACGATCGAAAGGCAGGCATCATGACCGACGGCACGGGGCGCCCGCACGCAACGGACGGCGACGGGGACTGGTCCGCCCTCGCCGCGAGCATCGATGCATGGTGGGCCGATGCGGGCGTCGACCACGCTTTTGTCGACGATGCGCGCGACTGGCTCGCCGAGGGTGCGGCGAGTGAAAAGCCCGGCGCCCCCGCGAAAGATGCGCGCCGCCCGGCCCGCCGGCCCGCCCATGCCGACGCGCCGCCGCCCCCGCGCGGCCCCGCGGCCAATGCCGCGCTTCCCGACCGGATCGGCGGCCCGCGCGCGGATTGGCCCGAAACCCTCGAAACTTTCGGCTCATGGTGGCTTACCGAACGCAGCCTCGATACAGGGCCGGTCGCGCGCCGGGTGCCGCCCGCCGGGCCGAAACGTGCCGCGGTCATGGTTCTTGTGTGCGAGCCGGAAGCCGCCGATCACGAAGTGCTGCTTTCGGGCAGTGACGGCGCGTTCCTCGACGCGATGCTGCGCGCAATGGGGACGACCCGCGCCGCGACCTACCGCGCGAGCGTGCTGCCCCGCCATACGCCTGCCGCCGATTGGGATGCGATGAAGGCCGCGGGGTTGGGCAATCTGCTGCGCCACCATGTCGCACTTGCAGCGCCGAAACGGATGCTGGTGTTCGGTCGCGAAGCGCTCGACCTGTTGCAGCCCAGCGCGTTTGCGGAAACCGGCGTGGGCACGGTGTCCATCGATGGGGCGGACATTCCGGTGATGGCGGGCTACCCTTTGTCCACGCTGGCGCAGCGGGCGCATTTCAAGCGCAATTGGTGGCACCGCTGGCTCGCCTTCTCGCACGAGGCTTGACGGGCGATGCGCGGCGATTCAAACCGGTGCCGTGGGCCGGGCCGCCAGGGATCGGCACCCGGCAGCGAGAGGGAAACGATGATCGAACGCAATTCAAGATGGCACAGGCGGGCGATGTCGGCGCTTTTACCGGCGATGGCCGCGCTCGCCCTGCCCGCCCCGGCGGCGGCGAACAGCGCGGCGATTACCATGCCGAGCGCAGAGGTGCCGACACAGCTCAACGCCAGCGACCGGCAATATTACGCCAGCGTGTTCCGCGCGATCGACGCGCAGGATTGGACGCAGGTGCAAAGCCTGCTCGCCCGCGGCGATACGAGTGCGCTGCACCAACTCGCGCTCGCCGAATATTACCTGCATCCCAACAGCCCGACAATCGACCTCGATTCCCTCAACAACTGGCTCGCGATGGGGCGCACGCTTCCACAGGCGGAGCAGATCGGGCGGCTTGCGGTGAAACGCGGGCTCGGCGCGGAACCGGCGCTTCCGGGGGCGCAGCGGCTGGTGTCGATCCGCGCGCCGGAAAAACGCACCCGCCCGCGCGGCATTTCCGATGGCTCCATGCCCGAAAGCGTGAGCAGTGCGATCCTCGACCGCATCGTCAATGACGATCCGGGCGGTGCGCGGCAATTGCTGTCGGGCGTGGAGGCGACGCTGACCCCCGCCGCCCGCGCCGAATGGCGGCAGCGCGTCGCGTGGAGCTATTATATCGAGAATGACGACCGCACCGCGCTTGCCATGGCGCGGCAGGTGGCCGATGGCGGAAGCGGGCCGTGGGTCGCCGAAGGCTGGTGGGTCGCGGGGCTTTCGGCCTGGCGGCTGGGCGATTGCGCATTGGCCGCGGACGGTTTCGCCCGCGCGGCGCAGGCATCGCAGAATGACGAGCTGACGTCGGCCTCGCATTACTGGGCCGCGCGCGCCTATACCCGCTGTCGCCAACCCGAAAACGCCGCGCCCGCGCTGCAGAACGCCGCCAACCTGCACGAAACGCTCTACGGGATGCTGGCCTCCGAACAGCTTAATCGCGCACTTCCCGCGCAGGCCGCCGGCGAACCGTTTTCGCAGGACGACTGGCGCCGCCTGTCGGACGAGACCAACGTGCGCGCCGCCGTCGCCCTCGTCGAGATCGGTCGCGAGGGGCTGGCGGATGAGGTGCTGCGCCATCAGGCCCGCATCGGCGCGCCGGCCGATTATCCGGCGCTGTCCCGGCTGGCCCGCGCGCTGGGCCTGCCCGCGACGCAGCTTTACATGGCCTATAACGCGCCGAGCGGTACGCGCGCCGACCCCGCGACCCGGTACCCCGCCGCGAAGTGGCAGCCGGTCGAAGGGTGGCGCGTCGATCCCGCGCTCGCCTACGCACACACCTTGCAGGAATCGAATTTTCGCGCCGACGCGGTTAGCCCTGCACAGGCGGTCGGCCTGATGCAGATCACCCCGATCACGGTTCGGCAGCACGCCCCGTCGCTCGGCATGGATGCGGGTCGCGCCGATCTGACCGACCCGTCCACGAACATGAGTTTCGGGCAGCGCAATCTCGAAATGCTGCGCGATTCCAGCGGGACGCAAGGGCTGCTCCCGAAGATCATGGCGGCGTATAATGCGGGCCTGTCGCCGATCACGCGCTGGAACACCGAGATCAACGATTACGGCGATCCGCTGCTCTGGATGGAATCGATCCCCTATTGGGAAACGCGCGCCTATGTCGCCATCGTGACGCGCAATTACTGGATGTATCAGCGTCAGCAGAACCGCGATTCCGACGCGCGAGAGGCGCTTGCCCAAAACCTGTGGCCGCGTTTTCCGGGCGTGTCGGGTGCCGATGCGGTATCGATGCAGGGCAAGCCCGTCCTGTCGGGAGCGGTCCGTGGCAATTGACGAAACGCGCGCGTTCAAACCTGTCCGCATTGCGCTGCTGACCGTATCGGATACACGCGGGCCGGACGAGGATAGCTCCGGCGACATACTGGCACAGCGGATCGAGGCGGCCGGCCATATTCTTGCCGACCGAACGATCATGAAGGACGATGCCGCGCTCATCACCGCAGGCTTGCAGATCTGGATCGGGCGGGCGGATGTGGACGCGGTTATCATTACGGGCGGCACCGGCCTCACCGGCCGGGACGTCACGCCAGAAGCGCTCGACCGGGTAAAGACGAAGGACATCCCCGGTTTCGGCGAACTGTTCCGCTGGCTCAGCTTCAAGACCATCGGGACCAGCACGGTGCAATCGCGCGCCTGCGCGGTGGTGGCGCAATCGACCTATATCTTCGCGCTGCCCGGATCGAACGGCGCGGTGAAGGACGGGTGGGACGGCATCCTCGCCGAACAGCTCGACGCGCGCAACCGCCCCTGCAATTTCGTGCAGCTCATGCCGCGGCTGATGGAACGGTGAACCCTCGGCACGGTTATCCGGCCGGTGCGAGTGGCGCGTCGCGCAACCGCCGCGCGATGGGGCCAGGCGGCGCCGCCGCGCCTTCCACCTGCGCAACCATAGCGCGATAGGCGCCGAGCACCGCCGCCCCGTCCGCCGTCAGATCCGCGCCCCCGCCGGGCCGCGTCGCGACAAGCGGCTGCGCGAAACAGCGGTTCATCGTATCGACCAGCATCCACGCGCGCCGGTAACTCATCCCCATGGCGCGGGCGGCGGCCGAAATGGACCCATCACGCCCGATCGCGTCGAGGAGCGCGGCCTTGCCCGGCCCCATGGCGATGGCATCGCCGCAATAGATCTGAACCTTGACCTTGACGCGCATGACCTCTCCTGCCGCAAGAGTGCAAATGCACGCTCGACGATCTGTATATGCGCGGATATAGCTTTGCGCCATGCTTCGCGCCGTTTTCGCCCTTTTCGCCTGCGCGCTCATCGCGGCCTGCAACGCCGCCCCCGCCACGGGGCCAGTCGTCCTTGCCGCATCGAGCATGACCGAGGCGATGTCCGCGGCGGCGGATGGCTGGGCCGCGCGCGGACATGCGCGGCCCGTCCTGTCATTTGCGGCAAGTTCCGCGCTCGCCCGGCAGGTGCAGCAGGGCGCGCCCGCCGATCTGTTCGTGTCGGCGGATGGGGAATGGATGGATGTGCTGCAACAAGGCGGCCATATCCGGGTAGAGAGCAGGCGCATCATCGCCGGGAATACGCTGGTGCTGATTGCGCGTGCTGATGATGCAGAGGCCGTCGATCTGCGTGATCCGGGCGCGCTTTCGGATGCGCTGGGCACGACCGGCCGGATCGCGATGGCCGATCCGGTTACGGTTCCGGCGGGCCGGTATGGGCGTGCCGCGGTCGCGGCGATGGGCCTTTGGGATGGCATGGCGCATCGGATCGCACCTTCGCAAAACGTGCGCGCCGCGCTGGCGCTCGTCGAACGCGGGGCCGCGCCTCTTGGCATCACATACACCACCGATGCGGCGGCATCGGACAGAGTGCGGATCGTGGCCCGGTTTCCGACATCGAGCCACCCGCCGATCCGCTATCCTGCCGCGCTTACCACGCAATCGCGCAATGGCGACGCGGCGGCGTTCCTCGATTTCCTGACCGGCGCGGAGGGGCAGGCAATCCTTCGCGCGCATGGCTTCTCGCCGCCGCGATGACGGCCTGGCTTTCCCCCGCCGAATGGGAGGTGATCGCGCTTTCGCTAAGGGTCAGTGCGGTGGCGATGATCGCCACGCTGCCCGTTGCCTATGCGCTGGCGTGGCTGCTGGCGCGGGGGCGGTTTGCGGGCCGGGTCGTGCTCGATGCCGCGGTGCATTTGCCGCTGGTGGTTCCGCCGGTGGTGACGGGGTGGATCCTGCTAATCGTGCTCGGCCCGACGGGGCCGGTCGGGGCGTGGCTGCAAGCGCAGTTCGGTATCGGTTTCGTCTTTCGCTGGACCGGGGCGGCTTTGGCGGCGGCGGTGATGGCGCTTCCGTTGATGGTGCGCGCGATGCGCCTTTCGATCGAGGCGGTCGACCGGCGTGTCGTCGATGCGGCGCGCACGCTCGGTGCGACGCGGTGGCGCGCGTTCGCAACGGTCACGCTTCCGCTTTCGATGCCGGGCATTCTGGCGGGGACGGTGCTCGGCTTTGCACGGTCCTTGGGCGAATTCGGGGCGACGATCACCTTCGCCTCCAATATTCCGGGCGAGACGCAAACGCTCCCGCTCGCGATCTATAGCGGGTTGCAGGTGCCGGGGGCAGAGGCGGCGGTGACGCGGCTTGCAATCGCGTCGGTGGTGCTTTCGGTTGGCGCCTTGATGCTGTCCGAATGGCTGATCCGCCGGACGGGGGCGGGCAACACGCATGTCCTTTGACGTCGATATCGCCTTTGCCAACGGCGGCGCGGCACCCACCACCCTACGCATCGCCAGCGGCGCGGCGCTGATTGCGCTCACCGGCTTCTCTGGCGTGGGCAAGACCAGCGCGCTCAATTGTATCGCGGGATTGCGCCGACCGATACAGGGGCGCATCGCGGTGGGCGAGACCGTATTGTTCGACGCCGCCGCCGGCATCGACCTCCCGCCGGAGCGACGCCGGGCCGGCTACGTCTTTCAGGAAAATCGACTCTTCCCTCATTATCGCGTGTCCGCCAATCTCACCTATGGCGAAGCGCTGCGAAATGAAGGCGAGCGATGGATGACGCGCGGCGAGGTGACCGATTTTCTTGGGATCGGCCATTTGCTCGACCGCTGGCCCGCGACGCTTTCAGGTGGGGAGGCAAAGCGCGTGGCCATCGGGCGGGCGCTGCTTTCGGCGCCGCGGTTCCTGCTGCTGGACGAACCGCTGGCCGCGATCGATCCGGCCCGGCGCGACGACATCCTCACCGTGATCGAACGCATTCGCGATACGCTTCCCGTGCCCATCCTCTACGTAAGCCACCACCCGGACGAGATTGCACGGCTGACCGGGGTGACTGTCACGATGGGGCGAACGGCGCGGGAATAGGCGGCGTTGCGCGGGCGGGAAATGGACGGCAGCGGCTGCGCTTCGTCCATTTAGGCCGTGCGCCCGACGCCGCGCCGCCTATGGTTCGCGGCCCTCGTCCACGCCGGGAAGATGCGGGGACATATCGGCATATCCGGTTTCATGCGCCTCCATCACGCCGCGGCCGACCGCACTGCGCCGGCGGCTGTAGCCGAAATACAGGACCAGCCCGATAACCGACCACACCGGCAGGACCAGCATCGCCTCTGCCGGGAGGTTGAGAAACAGAAACGCACACCCCAGGATCGTCGCCGGACCGATGAGCCAGAGCGCCGGCACGCGGAAATGCCGTTGCCGTTCGGGATCGCGCCGGCGCAGCATCATGACCGCCACCGCCACCATCAAAAAGGCGTAAAGCGTGCCCGCATTGGCAATATCGGCAAGCGCGCCCACCGGAAAAAATGCGGAGCCAACCGCGACGATGATGCCGGTGATCGCCGTGACCACATGGGGCGTGTTCCACCGGG
This sequence comes from Croceicoccus hydrothermalis, assembly GCF_022378335.1. Lineage (GTDB taxonomy): Bacteria > Pseudomonadota > Alphaproteobacteria > Sphingomonadales > Sphingomonadaceae > Croceicoccus > Croceicoccus hydrothermalis. The sequence goes on along the minus strand of NZ_JAIQCI010000007.1, from coordinate 50,968 downwards.
GATGCACCCTCGACAAAATCTCGGGCAGCAATCCGTCACGGCTCATCACGAAAAAGATGCGGGTCTGCGCAAACAGCAGCACGAGGATCACCGACGGCAGCGCGAGGAACGCCGCGATACCCAGCATGTTGCCCACACCCGAAAACCCGATCTGGCGTAGGACATGGGCGAGTGCCTCGTCCGAACAGACGAGCGCGGCGGCGTGTTGCGGCAGCGCGCATTGGCGGGCAAGCTCCTCGGACCCCGCGGGGAACGGAATGCCGCCCGGCCCCATGATCGGCTGCCCGCCGATGGTGCCGATCGCGCCTGCGGCCACAAGGACGTAGAATATGGTGCAGAACAGGAGCGAACCGACCAGACCGATCGGAACGTTACGCTGCGGATTGCGGGTTTCCTCGGCCGCGGTGGATACCGCGTCGAAGCCCACATAGGCGAAGAAGATCGTCGCCGCCGCGCCCACCGCGCCGACGCCGGAACCGCCCGGCCCCATCAACCCCGCGGGCAGGAACGGGTTGAAGCGACCGACATCGAATTCGGGGCTCGTGAAGGTAAGCGCGATGAAGATCGTGAGCGCGGCCACCTTGATCGCGACGAGCACGGCATTGACCCGCGCGCTCTCGCTCGTGCCGAGCATGAGCAGACCGGTGATCAGAAGCGCGATGAACATGGCGGGCAGGTTGACGAACCCCCCCGGCTCCCCGCCCAGTGCCAATGGCCCCGCCGCCAGCCATCGGGGCAATTGTATCCCGAAAAACTCGTTCAGTATCGTCCCGCTGAAATAGCCGGACCAACCCACCGACACCGCCGATGCGGCAATCGCATATTCGAGGATCAGCGCCCATCCCACTGTCCAGGCCAGCAATTCGCCCACCGTCGCATAGGAATAGGTATAGGCCGACCCCGCGACCGGGATCATCGCCGCGATTTCGGCATAGCAGAGCGCGGCGACCACGCACACGAGCCCGGCGATCACGAAGGCCAGCATCAGCCCCGGCCCTGCCTTCTGTGCGCCGGCAGCGGTGAGCACGAAGATACCCGTGCCAATGATACAGCCGATCCCGAACAGCATGAGCTGTATCGGGCCAAGCGTGCGTTTTAACGATTTCTTCTCAGCCGTGACGAGAATCGCGTCGAGCGGCTTTACCCTGTCGAATAGCATCGGGCCTTGAACTCCCAGGCTCCAGCGGCACATCTCCGCCCGGCCAGCCTGCATCGCGCCTGTTTAGCCGGTTTTCAAACCGCGACAATCGCAAAAAACGCGCGGCGCATGGCCTCGTTCGAAATGACGATATGCGGGCGGCGCAAGCATCCTTTCGGCGCCGCCGCCCGCCCTGCACGAAATCTGCACGATATGGGCACGGGCTGCACATCGCTATCGCACCCCGGCCCACATCCGATGCGGGCAGGAAAGGGGCGAACAGATGGAGACAGACCATGCCCATTTCCCGCGCCGTGCCGAAATCCGCGCGATTTCGCTTTGTTACGAAACTGGCGATGGCGGCCATTCTGCTCGCATTGTCGGATGCCGTGTTTTTCGGGTATCGCGGCGGATCCGTCATCGGCAAGCCGCCGAAATGGCGCCCTGCCTTCCAATCGCCCCGATCGACGGCATTCGCGATGAGCCTCTCGCGTGGGGAGGTTTCTGAGGCGACCATCCTCGCAAAGGCGGATTTTCGCCAATGGGTGACTTGCGAGGAAAGCGGGGGCTGTTCTGCGGTTCAGGAGCGACATCAGCAAGATCGGGAACGACGGGCCATAATCACTACCGTAGAAAGGCATCGAAGGGAGTGACGACATGCAGGTAAGTAGCACTGTGGGTTATGCGGAACGGATCGAGCGCGCCATCGCGTTGCTGGAACAGAAGACAGCGGCCGGTCTGCCGCCCTCTTTGTCCGAACTGGCCTCGGCCGCCGCTCTTTCGCCTTTTCATTTCCATCGCATCTTTCGCGTGATGACCGGCGAATCCGTGGGAAGCGCGGTTGCGCGCGTCCGTCTTGGCGGTGCCCTGCCCCTTCTCGACCGGTCGATCCTCGATGCGGTGAGCCAAAGCGGCTACGCCACGAGCCAGGCCTTCGCCCGCGCGCGATCAAAGGCCGAACCGATGCGACGCCATCGCAGCTTCGTGATGATCCCATCCGTCGCAAACAGGCCGAAGAGAGGCTCTCTGTTCCCGAACAAACGGACAGCGTTTCGCCGCCCTTGACGATCCGGATTACCTCTGTCGCTCCGCTACGCCTGATGGCGGTCCGCAATGTGGGCGATTATGCGGAGTTGAATGCCGGCTTTGAACGGTTGGTAACCCATGTCATCGAACGCGCGGGTCCGGAAGCCATAACCGGGCTTTACGGAATACCCCACGACGATCCGCGAGAAATTGCGCCGCCGCATTGCCGGTTCGATTGCGCTGTTTCCACGAGCGTTTCCATCGATCCCGATGAACAGATCTCGGTTATCAGCCATGAGGGCGGTCCGGCCCTGCAGATGATCCACTATGGCGACTACGACAGGATCCATGTCTCGGCCGATGCGCTCTACAGGACCGCGGTCGAGGAAAACCTGCAAGTTTCCGAGCAACCGCTTCTCATCCACTATCTGCAAGACCCCGAAGAGGTTGCGGCGGACTTACTCGTAGCGCATGTGTATCTCGGCCTCTACGAACCCGAATGAGGGGCGCCAAGGCCGCCCCCGCCCGCACGCAGTCCTTAGGCAGGCAGCGTTGCGCATCCGGCCGGCAACTTCGCCGGTCGGCCATTCACGCGGCACGAACCTGCACGCCGATGCCGGAGGAAATGAGCGTCATAACCTCATCGGCAGGCACCGCGGGGCTGAAGAGAAAACCTTGAACGCTGTTGAAACTTTCCGAGTTCAGGATCCTCAGTTGCTCCTCATTTTCGACCCCCTCGGCGGTACACTGAATGCCCAAACCACCGCACATGCCTGCAACGGCCCGCACGATCGCCAGGCATTCCTTCTGCGATTCGAGGTCTTTGATGAACGAACGATCGATCTTGACGCGATCGAAGGGGAGGTTGCGCACGTAGCTTAGCGAGGAATATCCATTCCCGAAATCATCCAGCGAGATCTTGACGCCGAGTTTCTTGATCGCACGAAGTTGCCGAAGCACATTGCGCGGCTTTTCGACGACAACGCCTTCGGTGATTTCAAGCTCGAGCCGAGAACCAGCCAAATTCGCGGAGGAAAGCGCAGCGGAGATGATCTGTGGCAGATTGCCAAATCTGAATTGGACCGCAGAAACATTGACGGCCAATGTAATATCGTCCGGCCAACTCGCCGCATCGGTACAGGCTTTACGCAACAGAACTTCGCCAAGCCTATTGATCAAACCGGTTTCTTCACAGACAGGGATAAATTCGTCGGGAGCGACCAGCCCGCGATGCGGATGGTTCCATCGGACCAGCGCCTCGAACCCGTAGATACGCTGCGTACGAGTGTCGATCTGCGGTTGATAGTGCATGACGAACTGATCACGATCGATCGCCGTACGAAGATCCTGCTCGAGCTCGCGACGCCGGCTGAGGTCGCGCCCCATCTGCGCGTTAAACGCTTTCCAGGTTCCCCGCCCGGCAGCCTTCGCCGCGTAAAGCGCCGCATCGGCCTCGTTCAGCGTCACGTCGGGATCGAGATCCCTCGCGCTGACGAAACGAACGCCGATACTCGACCCGATCCGGATGACCTGATCGTCGATGTGGAAAGGTTCGGACAAGGCTGCGATCAATCGATCGCACAGAATGCCGACGTCGCGCTTCGATCCGGCAGAATGCTGAATAACCGCGAACTCGTCGCCACCAAGGCGGACGACCAGATCACTTTCGCGTACGTTCTTGGCAAGCCGTCCGGCAACGTCGATGAGGAGCTTATCGCCCACACCGTGACCGAGCACGTCATTGACGTCCTTGAACCTATCGAGATCGAGACACAGAACCGCGCAACGGGTGTCACCTCTTCGGTCGCGCGCCAGATCCTCCATCCGTTCTCGCATGAAAATACGATTGGGAAGGTCCGTCAGCGGATCGTGACGGGCGAGGTGAAGGATGTAACGTTCGGCCTTGTAGCTGTCCGTACGATCGACGACGGTTTCCAGAAACCCGCCGCCCTGAATGGGGTTTCGCGACACGCGAATGCGCCGCCCCTCGTTCCATTCCTGTTCGAAAACCGTGGCAGTGGACCAGGGGCCGCGCAGATGTTCCCGCCTCAGATCGTCGCGCGATCGTTTCGGTCGACGTCGGAGTTCGGCGCTGAGATCGAGCAGGTCGGCAATGGGCGTCCCCGTCCGACAGTCCTCGATCGCGATTTCATAGATTTCGGCGAAGCGGCGGTTGGCGACCACAAGCCGCCCGTCGCCATCATACATCGCGAGGCCGTCCTGCATATTGTCCAGGGCCAGCTTGAACCGAAGCGATTGCAGGGCGCTCTCGGCCATGGCGGCTTCCAGTTCGCTCGCCATGAGTCGATTCGCCCGCTCGCTGCGCCGACGCTCGAGGTCCAGCTCGCCATAGGCCTGATCGACCATCTCGAGGAGCCTGCCCACGTCGAGCCCGTCACCTTTGGAGGACTTGCGAAGCTGGCGAGCCAGCAAACCGCTTTTAACCGGCGTCGATACGTCCGATGGCGTCAAGCCGCTTCGCCCAGAAGCGTGAGCGTCATCGTCTGGTTATGCAGACATGGCTGATTGGTCGTTTTATGCGGGGCGATCTCGCCATAGGAGAAAAACCCGCTCAGGACCGTTCCCTTGGGAAGCTGTGCGAAAACTTCCTCTACCTCATCCTCGGCGCGCTGCCCCATCATCAGACGGCGTCCGACACAACTCACCATGAGGCACAGGACATCCCCCGTAACGGCACCGAAATGAGCTACGGCCTTGGTGGCGGCGCGATTGGCACCGGAAACCAGCCCTTCGACTGAACCATGCATGAGGCGGGCCTGCCATCCTTCTGGCATGTCGCCGGCAAAAATCATGGCCCCCGTTTCGCGATCGATGCCGGTCAACGTACGCACCAGTTTGGTGCCCGGATTGTCTGCGTCCCATATTTCGAGCGGAAACAACAGACCCGATGCCGGCAGGTTAGCGGCTTCTTCACCCAGATAACGCTCATACAATGCGAGTGCCGCCGCCCCGTCCACTTCGAAGAGCGACGTTCCTGACGACCGGCTGATCGTCCGGGTCGGGCCGAAAGTGTCCCAACCACCTTCCGAGCCATGCGAAAGGCGCAGCGAACTGCCGTAGAAGCCGATGGCAACGACGGTATCGGACAGCGCCTCACCACCAACCAGAACGACGGTATCCCGAAAGCGATCGCCGTCCCCGGCCAATCCGCCGCTGATCGCAACCCCTTCGCCAACCGTGTCGCGTAGCCCGTTGACGAGCGCGCTGGCATTGCCCGACAAACCGTCCAACAAGAGGAATACCGCCACCAGATCGGGCGCGCTGAGCGATTGACCGAGCATGGCACCGCTATCCCTGTCATCCCCGCCGGGCCGTATCGACTGCGTGACGACTTTCAGGCGCGTATCTCGAAAACCGATGGCCACGCCCACCGGATCCACGTCATCGATGACGTCCCCGGCCACCATCGTGCCCGAGCTGCAACCGACGACATGCGTATCGGGAAATTCATAGCGGATACGGCCCGTCCATGCGGAATTGCGTAGATCCGCGGTGGTGGCGAAAATTAGAACAAGGTCCGGATTCGATGGGAAACCGCGTTTTACGTCATCGTCACCTGGATCGAATTGACGAACCCACATATAACGTCCTCCTCGCAATTTTATATGCGAGGGGGTCTGAAAATTGCGTTAAAGTTGTAGATTCTTGGCGGCTGACAGATCGCTTTGACGCGTTGCAGACTTCGGCGATGACGCGGCCCGGTCAAGGCTGACCCGTTGCCGGCGAATGTCCGGTGCGCCCATCTGACCGAGATTGTTCCACCAATGCCTGACCATTATGCGGCTGAGGTCGGTGCCGCGGAAGGGTGACTGGCGAAACGGTTTGCAGCTTTCGCTACAGAATGCGTCATTACATCCGAAGCTTAAGCCCGCGTTGAAGAACCAAAGGATCAAGGCTCAGACGCCCTTCAACCGGCACAGGTCCGAGTGATCCTTTCAATTCCGTATTCAGAAAGGCTTTTTTGGCATCCACGAACATGGCAGCAGATGGTCCGATATTCACTGCCATACCGATTTGAAAAGCAGGGCCGATATCATCGCTCGCATTCAGGTTCGTCAGCGTTCCGTCCTGCGCGTCGCACACATGCGAATACGCGGCCCCTGCCCCGACATACGGGTCGAGACGTCCAAACCGAAACGGATGCCATTGAACCATCGCCGCGGCCGGGCCGTAGGTCACGGAGGTCAGCTTTCCATAGGGCGCCAACGTTTCCGCACCGTTTATCGCCTGCTTGACAGGCACACCCACCGCCAGCGTGAGCGCAATCGCAGGCTTGATGCGACAGCCTAGCTCCGCCACGGCGGTATAGCACGCATTCATATCGATACCGGCATTTGGCAATTCGGTGCCTGCTATGGTCACCTCCGCCTCTTCCGCGAGTTCGACGCGCGCCGCGCCGATTTGAATGAACCACTCATCCTCGTTTGCGGCGTTCTGTGCCTGCGCACTGACGGTCGATCCTGCCACAGCGACAGGAACAAGAAGAAAAGCCCGGCTCAGTCTCATAATCGGTATGCCCCCTGATCGGTCCCGAATATCGCCTAAGCTCTTAATTTTCGGTGAAATATTCCATGTGTGAGCCGGTCATTTACGTCTGTTTAAGACGCCGCGCTTACGAGTCGGCGTCATGAGCGGCATGGCATCAGACCTGAAAGAACCGATCGGTCTCGTGCCGCGGGATCATCGCTTTCGTCACGATGGAAACGCGGCACGCTGGTACATAGGAGGGGATCCGGTCCCGAGCGTTCTGTTCAGCGCATTGTCCGGCACATTTCCGCTCGGCGAAAAATTCTTCATCGATAGTGTGCGCCGTTACCGCCATTGCGTCGACAGCAGCATGGCCGAAAATATCGACCGCTTCATCGTTCAGGAAGCGCTGCACACGCGCGAGCATCTCAAGCTTAACCGGCTTATCAGGCAAAGCGGGTATACGATTGCGAACATGACCGAACGCACGCGTCGCACGCTGGCACCTTTTCGGAAACGAACGCCGTTACGCCAAGTCGGCCTGACTATGGCCTTGGAACATTTCACCGCCTTGCTCGCGCATGAGGTGCTTACGAATGAAGACCGTTTCATGCGCGCGCCTGCATCCGTTCGCGCGTTGTGGCGATGGCATGCTCTGGAAGAAATCGAGCATAAGGCGGTTGCGTTCGACACGTTCCAAGCAGCGACGAAATCCTGGTCCCGCCCCCGCCGCTATCTCTTTCGTATCGCCGCCATGATGGAGGGCAGCGTCGTCCTTTTTCCGGTCGTCGGACGCAACATGAACGACCTTTTCAGGCAGGATAAGCTTCCGCCGTGGATGATCTGGCGGCGTGTTGCGAAATGTCTTCTGGGGCGGCGGGGCCTTCTCTGGAGCATTTTGCCCGGATATTGGCGATGGTTCAAACCGGGGTTTCATCCCTGGCAGATCGACGATCGCATGTTGATGCACAAAGCCGCGGACGAACTGACGCAAGGTGACCCGCTGCGCAGCGCAAGAACAGCAAGACCATAGCGATGGGGCGCATTCTGGTCGCGGCCGATATAACGGCAATTGCACGTCTTCAGCATATTGCCGGTCGGTTTCGTATTCCGGTTGCGATCATACTGGCCATGCTCAGCGTGTCTGCGATCGGCTTTGCCCATGCGATGCTATGGCTTGTCGCACTTCTGCTTTGCGAAGCATGGACCTGGATCAGTACCCGTCCAGCCATGCATCGCGAGCTTACCCGCGGCGAGATGATAGGTTACATTTTTTCGGGTGCGGCCACCATGCCGGCATGGGCGGCGTTGGGTGTATTCTTCTGGTATACGCCGGACACGAATTCGAATTCGGAACATCCGCTCGTCGCGATGGCGCTATGGGTTGGACAGCTTCTTTATACGCAGCGTTTCATATTTCAGTCCTATCTCGCGGTGGTGATGGGCAACATCGTCATGGTCGGGACAATGGTGGTCGTGCCGCTTGTTCATCCGGTTCTGACGGGCAGCGAACTCATATTGTTCGAAATCGGTCTTTTGTTCTGTGTCGGCTTTACCATCAGCACATCGCTTGCATCCTATTCCCGCGTTCGATCGATGGCGGAACAAAACGCGGTGATCGAGCGTGCCGCCGTAACCGACAGCCTGACGGGCTTGCCAAATCGCAGAGGCGCGACCAAGGCGCTGCACGCGCTGGCGATCGCGCAAACGCCCGTATGTATCCTTTATATGGATCTGGACCGGTTCAAGCAGGTTAACGACACGCTTGGGCATCAGGCGGGAGATGCTTTGCTGCGGCAATTCGCCGCACGCCTGCTGAAGGTAAGTCAGCCCGGCACGCTCGTGGCCAGGCTTGGCGGCGACGAATTCGCGGTCATGCTCGAGGGAGAGTCTGCCTCGATCGAGAATGCGGACGCGCTTTGCACCCGTATCCTCGAAACCGTGCAGGAACCTTTTCGAATAGCGAACGGTGTGGCGCATGTCGGCGTCAGTATCGGTGTGGCGAACGCGGAGGAAGGCCAGGGCGATGGCGAAGATCTCGTGCGCCGGGCCGACATTGCCCTTTATACGGTGAAAGCGGCGGGGCGTAATGGCTTCAAGGTCTTTAACTACGATTTCGAGATGCAGGTGCGCGATCGCGCCAACATCGAACAGGCGCTTCGCGACACGCTGGATGCAGGGACCGGCTTCGAGCTAATCTATCAACCCAAGGTCGATCATCTTGGGGCCCTTACCGGTGTCGAAGCATTGCTCCGCTGGAAGATGGAAAACCGCCCCATTTCGCCGGACATCTTCGTTCCGATTGCGGAGGAAACCGGTCTTATGAGGCCGATCGGGACCTGGGTTTTGCGCGAGGCTTTTGCCTTCGCGCGCCGCTGGCCGGAACTTTCAGTTGCGGTGAACCTGTCGCCCGCTCAATTGCACGACGCCAGCTTCGTCGAGAGGGTTATCGCCATGACCGAAGAGTTTGCGGTGCTTCCAGCGCGGATCGAGCTCGAGGTCACAGAGACGACCCTGTTCGACATCGAGGGGCAAGGTACAAGCCGCCTGAAGGAATTGCGTGCTGCGGGATTGCAGGTTTCCTTAGACGATTTTGGTACAGGTTATTCATCATTGCGGCACCTTCACCGCGTTTCGGTTGACCGCGTCAAGATCGACCGCGCGTTCGTGGCGGGATTGGAAACCGATACAGAGTCCGGGGCCATTATCGAAGCGGTCATACAGCTCGCGCATTCGATGGGCATTCAGGTGACCGCGGAGGGTGTCGAAACCGCGTTTCAGCGCGACTATCTGATCCGGGTTGGAGCCGATGAATTACAGGGCTTCTATTTTTCGCACCCCATGTCCGAACAGGCGTTGATGAATTTTCAGGGTGGATCATCCCGGTACCCTATGCTTTCCAGTGGCGCGGGCGGTCTGTAACGCCATGCTCGAACGCAGCGCCATTTTTCAGCGCATCCGTCGTCGAACGTAGCGCCGCGGTCTCGATCCTCTTTTTATCGACGTAGCGTTCGCGCCCCTCACCTTCGTGATCGACGGCCGGTGTTCGGTGCGAACACCGGACCAAACCTGTTCCGTCACGACCGCAATGTCATGTGGCTCGGATCGATCCCGCGTTCGCTCCGAAGACTTTCAAAGTTCTGTAAGACAACGAAAAATAAACATTTATCCTGGTCAGAAGGCGGACGACCTCGCGCGACGAACGAAAATGGCGGAACGGGTCTGCTGATGCCTCGGTTCGGGCCATGTGCCGCCCCTGTCCCGCTCCACCATTTTCCTCTCGTCCGTCTATCTGCGGAAATCGACGGACATATGGTCGTTCAGCCTTAAACGCTTCGCCACGGTCCGAAGGATGCGCCCGGCGCGGCTGTGAAGGAGCGGTCGATGCGGGCATCGGCCCGCCGTTCGAAAATCGTATCGACAGTGACGAAATCGGTGCGCGCCTGATCCGGTTTGAGCGTCATCAGCGTATAGCCCTTGGCGTCCTGATTGCAGTAGGCGACATGCTCGTTTGCCTGTTCGATGAAACGTCCGAAACCGGGCAATAGCGAACCGTAAGACGGGCTGCTGATCGCCGTGCAACCGTTTTCCAGCGCCACCAGCCGGCCTGAATCGTCGCGAAGGTTGTTCGCCCATCCGGCATGGCTGTCACCCGCCAGGACGAGAGGGGTCGAGCCGCTCTTGCGGAAGGTTTCGTAAAGGCGCCGACGGGCGGCGGGGTAACCGTCCCACCCGTCCAGATTGAACGGCACACCGGCGCGATATGCGACCTGCGCATCTGCGACCGGCTTGCTCCATTGCGGGGGCAGCTTGCCAAGGAACGTCTGATATCCCGTCGGGCCCATCGCACGTTCGAGGTCCGGCCCCTTGACCGGAGCCATGACGACCTGATTGCCGATAAGCTGCCAGGGTTTGCCGCTTGTGACCGATGCGGAAAGCACGCCTTGCAACCAGGCCAGCTGGTCCTTGCCCAGCAATTCGCGATCCTCGCGGCGGATCTCGTTCAGCAATGCGGCATATGCCTCCGCATCGCCCGGTTCCCCTTCGTACTCCACCTGTTTTGTACGTGCGATCAGCCGCGTTTCCAGCATTGCCAGCGATGCAAGATCGCCGAACTCGAAGCTGCGGAAGATTGCCTCGCGCGTATGCCCCTTTGCGGGATCGCGGATGGGCATCCACTCGAAATAGGCCTGCATCGCCGCAGCCTTGCGCGCGGTCCAGTCACCCTCGTTTTCGGGTTGATGATTTTCCGCGCCCCCGATCCAGCTGTCATTGGCGACCTCGTGATCGTCCCACACGCAAATGAAGGCCGCGCGCGCATGGGCCGCCTGCATATCGGGGTCCGCCTTGACCTGCGCATGGCGGCGGCGATAATCATCGAGCGACACGATCTCGTGCCTGGGATCGGGCACGCGGCCGATCCGCTGGCCGATCTCCCCGCCATAACCGTCCTCGCCATATTCGTAGATATAATCGCCCAGCATCAGCACGGCATCGAGCCGATCGAGCCCCGCCATATGGGCATAGGCGTTATAGAAACCGCCGGGATAAAGCTGACACGAGGCAAGCGCGAGCACGACCTCGTCGACGGCGCCGACGGGAAGCGTGCGAAAGCGCCCCTCCGGCGAAAGCGTGCCATCCGGCCCCTCGAACCGGTACCAATATTCGCGCCCCGGCTCCAGGCCGGTCAGTTCGACTTTTACCGTACGATCCGCCGATACCGCCGCAGTTGCCGATCCGCTTTGCACCTCCGGACCGCCCGCTTGCAACGCGACCTGCCAGCGCAGGGGAACATCGCCCCGTGCATCGGCGCCGGTCGTTGCGCGGGTCCAGATCACGGCGCCGTCGGTTGCCGGATCGCCGCTCGCCACGCCATGGGCGAATTGCACGGGGCCGGTGTGCGCGCCCTTTTGTGCGATCGTGGTGCAGCCGGGCAAGGCAACCGCGCCCGAAGCGCCGAACAGCCCAAGCGCGCCGCGCCGGTTCAGCTTGATCTTGTCCATCGTTACGCCTTTCAATTGCCGATCCGTGCGGTCAGTTGCACGCCGTAGAAGCGCGGCTCCGCCGGAATGAATGTCGGGATGCCGAACGAACCGCCGGTATTGCCCGCATCGACGAGATAGTTTTCGTTCGTGGCATTGCGCACGAAACCGGCAAGCTCGAACCGGTCATCGGCGAAGCTGACCCCGGCCCTCGCATGCAGCAGGGTCACCGCCTCCTGCGAAATGGCGGGATCGTTCGGGACCTCGAAAAAGATGCGGCTGCGATAGGTGACCGACGGCGTCGCGAACAGGCGCATCCCGTTGCCCAGCGGCGCATCGACGGTGAAGCCGGCGGCAGACTGCCATTCGGGTTGCAGGCGGAAGCGAGCGCCGGAAAACTGGGGTGCGAAATCATTGCCTTCGTCGATACCGCCGTCGATATAGCCCACATTGGCAAAGACGCGCAGCCAGTCTGTCGGACGCAGATTGATTTCCGCCTCCACGCCCAGATTGCTCGCCGTGCCCGCGCTTTCGGTGCGAGAGGTGCCATCGGTCTGAAGGACGCTGACCTGGAAACCGTCGTATTTCTGATAATAGACGCCCAGCGAACCGGACACCATCGGCGTGCCAAGCTTCACCCCGGCTTCATAGTTCCACACGGTTTCTTCGGGCACGAGATTGAGGTTCGGTGCGCTCGACCCGTCGGCCAGGCGGCGGGCGCCCAGTTGCACGACCGGCGAACGACGCCCCTTCGACACGGTGGCATACACATTGACGTCGGGGTTGACCCGGTAAAGGGCATTGAACCGCGGCAGGAACGCGGCATAGCTTTGCGTTGCTTCGTAGGTTTCGCCGAACGTGCTGACCTGCCCCGGGACAAGCGAAGGCGATCCGGAAAGCACCGATGCGGGAACATCCGAGATATAGCCCGATGTCCGATCCTCGATCAGCACGCGCGCGCCCGCCGTCAGTTCGAGAGCATAGGACGGTATCCATGTGGCATCGGCAAACAGGGAATAGGCATCATTGCGGCCCTGATTTTCGAAAACCGAAGTGTAGGGGATCGCGGTCAGTGCGCCGCCGGTCAGCAATTCGGTCACGCTGGCCGCGGGTACGCTCCCGTCCGCTGCGACGCAGGGAATGCCGGGGATCAGCGGGCTGGGCGTCGCGAGCGTGGTCAGGCATTGCAGGAACGTGCCTTCTTCCCCTGCGAAGGGCACGGTCTGACGGTTATCCTCGGTAAAGAAGTTCCACCCAAAGGACGCGCGCCACATCGGATCGACGTAGGAGAAGCGGCCCTCATGCGTGAATTGCCAGCCCTTGGCGATTTCCGCGAATTCGAGGAAGGGCGCGGCCGAACCGTCGGCGTCGAACACTTCGGCGCTGTCGAACTCGCGATAGCCATTGACCGTGGTGAAGGTCAGATCGTCGGTAAGCTCGTAAGAGGCGGTGATATTGGCGTCATACACATCGCGCACCAGCCCAAGCTGATCATTGCCGAGAAACTCTTCGGAATAGGGCGAGCCGCCGAGATTGGCCGGACCGAACGGATCGGCCGGACCAGCTTCGGTCGGGAGCGTGCCGGAGATGAACGGCGTGCCGCCATTGCGTTGACGGTCGTAAGTGCCGATGACGTCGATCAGGAGCCGGTCCGTCGGCGTGAACCGCAACGAGCCCCGCACGCCGAGCTGATCCTGCGCGTAGAGATCGTCTTCCTGCGATTCGGCGAGATTTTCGACGTAACCGTCACGCTTGCGCGATTCGAAGGCGATGCGCCCCGCGACGGTATCCGACCCCGCATTGACGTAGCCGGATAGGAGCCGCTGATCGTAATTGCCGTAACCGCCCGTGATCTGCGCGGAAAAGCCGGGCCGGGGACGTGCGGACACGAGGCTGATCGCGCCGACCGCCGATGCCGTGCCGAACAACGTCGCCTGCGGGCCCTTGATAACCTCGACCCGGTCGAGGTCGTAGATTGCCTGATACGATCCGCGCGACCGCGAGATATCGGCGCCATTGTAATACAGCGTGACGCGCGGGCCCTGCTGCGCCGAACCGGAATCGGACGTGATGCCGCGAATGACGATGCCGGGATTGTTGGCGCTCTGCTCCTGAATATTAAGGCCGGGGACGTAATTCGACAATTCGTCGAGATCGCTGACGCCGAGCCGCTCCATCTGTGCGCCTTCGATGGCGGAAATGGTGATCGGCACGTCCACCGCCCGCTGCTCGATCTTTTGCGAGGTGACGATAATTTCGTTTTCGGACACCATGCTGTCGAGCGCGGTATTGCCCGGCTGCGCAGCAGCCTGTGCCTGTGCATGCTGATACGGAATGGTGGAAACCGCGCCGAGAATGGCGAGTTTGAGAAGCGAATTCATGTTGATTTTGCCCGATCCTTGGAGACTGGGAGGCTATGTGATGGCCGTTTGTGAAACTCCGTTGACGGTTTCAAGGCAGTTCGGTGTCATCCGCAAATTTAATTGCAGTTGAGATCTGTTTGGCGCGGACATCGGGGCCTTTGAGTTTCCGCGAATGGCGCCGCGAACCGGGCGTTTTGCAACCGACGAAGCTTGTCGCGCGAAACGGCGCCCTTCCTTCCCCACACCGTGAAATGTCCAGAAGGTGCGTTCGCCTGACGGCCATCGTCGGCCGGAAGGCGCGAGGTTACGCCAGATAGGCCGATGAAAGGAGCAGCGCTCCGAAACCCATTGCGAAGGCGGTGCTGGAAATCCGGCGCCTGGCATGGGGTTGATCGGCCTCGGGCACGATGTCCTCGATCGTCGCGGTCAGCAAAAGCCCCGCGAATGCCGCCAGCACGAATCCGGTAAGGACCGGCCCCGCATCGGCGAGCACCATGTAACCGACAAACGCGCCGAGCACCGGAAGGAATGGATAGATGGCCAGAGCCTTCCAACGCCGCGCCCGGCCGATGTTGGCGGAGCGGAAATTGGCGGCAATGGCGAAACCGCCCGGCAAATTGCCGATGACTTGCGACAGCGCGAGGAGCAGACCGAGTTCCGCCGCCACCGCGCCGCCGCCGCCGGTCATCAATCCGTCGGTCACCAGATCCACCCCTACCGCGGCATAGGCTCCCCATGTCGTTGCGCGCCCGGCGGTATTGCTCATGCGCCGCCGAATGCTGCGCGTTCCCTTCGCGATGCAGGCCGAGCCCACCGCGCCCATAAGAATGGCGCCGGCCAGTATCCAGGTGTCGATCCGGTCCTGCGCGCGGGGGATAAGCTCGATCGCGGCGACGGCGGTGGCGATGCCCGCCGCTGCGTGAAGGGCCCCGCCGACGAGCCATTCCGGCGGCTTGCGCCATTCGGCCAGCCCGACGCCCAGAAGATTGCCGATCGACGGCAAGAGGGCGAGCGCAAGAACAGCAAGGAGACCGGACCCTTCCATCGCTTTATCGGATGATCTTCGAAAGCAAGCCGTAGTCCTGCGTGATCCGCCCGCGCGGGAAAGCCAGAGCCGCGACCGCCAGCCCGCCGATCACACTTACCGCGTTATGCAGCGTATCGCCGCCGAACAGGAACGGCGCGAGCGCAATTCCAAGGCCAAGCGGAACGAGAAAATAGCGCGTGATGCGCATGACCTCGGCCGCCGCCACCGCCAGTACGGTAAGAACCAGCGCGCCCATCAGATGATCGACATCGGCCAGGATCCCCTCTGCGCCCAGCGTGAGGCGCGTGAACATGAACGAGGCGCCGATCAACCCCGCCAGCCAGCAGGTCCACGGCAAATTGACCCCACCCGTCCACATATCCCTTAATATCGCGCCGGGACCGCGGGCGAATTCATCGCGCGGTTCGGTCATGCCGCGGCCCTCATCCGTATCGCCGAAGAACAGCACGCGCAGCACACTGCAACCGACCTTGCGTCGGCGCTTGAGAAACGACAGGCTGGCGGCCAGTTCGTCGACCGAATACGGTATCTGGATCAACATCGCCGCCCCGCCGATCAGGGCCAGCGTACTCCACGTGCCGATCATGATCGGCTGAATTATGATGAACCCGATCGAGACAATGCCCAAGGGTACGATCATCAACCCGAACAGCAGGACCAGCCATGGCATGGTCCGCCACCGGGCGCGGCTGCCGATGACGCCGGTGACGATCTCCAGCATGTAGGTGTAGGCACCCAATGCGGCATCGGGCACGGGAAACGCCTCACTGACCGAAGATGTGACGATTTCTTCGGTCCCGTTCTGCGGATCGGTGGCGGAACCGTTGAAAAACGGCTCCCACACACCGTCCACCTGCCCCATCTGATAAGCCGCGAGATAGCGCGAGAACAGCACGCCGACCAAGGCGAGCGCGATGATCGGCACACGCTGCGTCCATGCCGATGGATTGAACGACCAGCCGGGCGGCACCTCGGGCCGCGCAACCCGCGCGACGACCGTTGGGCCGATTTCGGGCGGCGCGGCGATGGCCAGCCCCATGATGAACGCACCCACCAGCGTATCGGAAAGATAGGCAGCGGCGTTCGGCGTCACGAAAACGATCGGAAGCCCCATGACCACAACGCCGATGCCCGCCGAAAGCCAGCGTGCCCACCCCAATCGCCAGCTGAGCGAGAGGCCCGCGGTGACGAACAATCCCGCACCCAGTACAATTTCGCTCCATGCATAGAGCGTATTGTCGATCCCGATAAGCGGCGGCTGTGTCATCAGCCAGACCGCCAGCAGCATGTTGACAAGGTGCGGCCACCGGAATTGGCGGTGCAGGTCGATACGCCGCGCTTCCACCTCCCGGCGCAGGGTTTCGGCGTTGCCGGAACAGGCGTCGCCGGCATCCTTCAACCAGTCGGTGGGAGTGATCCCGTTGCGTTCGTACCAGGCCAACGGATCGCGTTTGAGATTGGCGATCATCGCCGGCAATTCGTCCTGAAGCCGGTGCGCCGGCCGCCAGGCCAACCAGTCTTCGGCGCGTTTGATGTCGAGCGCGTAATGATCGTCGGCCATATCGATCATGAAAGGTTGGATGAACGGCTTTTCGCCATGGTCGATCGCGTCGGGCACGATCGGTTCGGCCTTGTCCTGCGCCCAGGCGCCCGCTTTCGCCAGCGGCGCGGGCACCTTGATCGTTGCCCAGTTCTTCTCGCCGTGGATCAACGTGCCGATCCGGTCCTGCAGATCGTCATAGCCAAGGGCATAAGGCTCCCCGATCAGGATCGCCGCATCCTGCGGGAGCGTCGCGCGTTCTTCGATCGTGCGGCGCATGGCAACCACCATGTCTTCGCGGTTGAGCATCGCCTGGCCTGCATTCAGCGGCCCGGAATAGAGATGCGATTGGAAGCTGCGCTCGTAGATGCGGGCGATCTGCTGTGACAGGGTGGGTACCGCGCGTTCGTCGTCATACACACCGGCAAGGCGCAGGATGGCATACGGCATCATCGCTTCCGCACGGATGATGTCCTCCACCTTTTTCTTCGATTCCGGATACGCCCAGCGTGGATCGAACGGACTGTCCTCATCGATCCGCCCGCCCGGATCGGTCGGTTCGTGGACCAGCATGGTGCTGGCATAGACGAAGCGTTCGACATCCGCCTGTGCCAGGGCGTTCAACAGGTTGCGCGTCCCCTGCTCGTTGACCTTCTCGTAAAGGGGATTGGGTTCGCCGCTGAAATCGAAGAAGGCGACGAGGTGGACTACCGCAGCGATATTGCGGCCGTGCTTCTCGACGATATGACGGATCGCCTTGTCGACGGACTTCGCATCGCTGATGTCGAAGGCGATAATGTCCCGCTCGCCATCTTCGTCATGGTGGTCGAGCCCGACGATGCGATAATCGTTTTCGAGCGCATCGCAGAGCGAACTGCCGATGTTACCGGTGGCGCCGGTTACGACGACAAGCGGTTTCGGATCGGTTTGGCTATCTGGCAATGGATGCTTTCCCCGTATTGATCAAACGCCGAACGGAAAGGTCTCCGCCGTCGTGCGGTACGGCTCGTGTTCTTTAAGCGGCTGAAGCGCGCGGGTTTCGTCGAACCAGCACCACGCATCGAACTGGCGCGGCAGTATCGCTTCGCTATAATGGCTCCAGCGTTCGGTTTCCGGCCGGTAAATGACCCCGATGAACCGTTCCAGCCGCGGCTCCGACAAACGGTCGCGCAGTCGCGCATCCCCCGACAGGTCGAGCAGGAACCGCAGGGCGCCACTATCGTGGCACACCCGTTCGTAGCTGTCTCGGCGCGAGGGGTTGATGCGCTTGACCTTGCGATCGCCGCCCCATTCGTCGGCCGCGCTGACCGTGCCGCCATGCGTACCAAAGCCGATGAGAGCCACCGCATCCTCGCCCCAACGCTCGCGCGCGAGCTGGCCGAGATTATGTTCGCCGCGAACCGCGCCCATATCCGTAGCGCGGGCATCGCCGATATGGCTGTTATGCGCCCAGACAACCGCCTTCGCATCCGGTCCGCCCCTGTCGAGAAGATGCGCGAGCGTATCGGTCATATGGCCGTCGCGCAGGTTCCAGCTTTCGGCGCCGCCGTGGTACATGACCCTGTAATAACGCTCTGCCGACGCGACGAGCCGCGCGTTCATCGCAGCAGAAAACGAGCCGCGGTCATGCTCGATCGCGGTTTTCAGCAATGCGCGGCATTGGGCGACCACCGCATCCTCGCATTCGGCGAACCCCTCCTGCATGGCGACGTGCCCGTATGCCGCCGGGTCGGACTGCCACGGGGTCAGGCAACCATACCGTTCGCGCGCCATCGCGGCGGCTTTGGAATCGTGTTCGTCGAGATAGGCAAGGATCGCATCGATCGATCCGGACATATTATAGATATCGAGCCCGTAGAAACCGGCCTGTTCATGCTCGCTGCGCACCGCGTTATATTCGCGAAGATCGGTCAGGAAGCCGGGCAGGACAGTGTTGCGCCACATCCATGTCGGAAAGCGTCGAAACGGCGGCGCGGCATCCCTGTCCGCTTCCTTTCCGCGGATATAGCGGTCGTAGACGGCCGCATCGGGCCAGTCACCTTCGACCGCGACGATTGTGAAGCCGTGGTGTTCGACCAGCCGCTTCGTGATCGCCGCCCGCGCCGCGTAGAATTCATGCGTGCCGTGACTGCTTTCGCCCAGCATGACGATCCGCTTGTCGGCAAAGCGATCGAAGGCGCGCGCAAATGTCTCGTCCTCTATAGGAGGCAGGCGTATCGCAGCCTCGGCAACCATCTCCGACAGGGTCCGTTTCGATGTGGCGCGATGCTCGGTCGCCGCGGGCGAGCCGTCCTGCGCCATGACGCCGGGAAGGAGGGGAACGAAGCGCACCGGGGTAATATCGTGGCTTTTCCAATCCTCGGGCCCGGTCCTCTCGATACAGCGCAATTGCTGCATATCTTCGTCGCCGATAGGGATGACAAGCTTCCCGCCAATCGCGAGCTGTCGTTTGAGCGCCGGGGGAACATCCCCGGTTCGCGCAGACACGATTATCGCATCGAACGGCGCATGCTCGGGAAGCCCGTCCTGCCCGTCGCCGAGCACTATCGTGCAATTCCCGTAGCCCAGCGTATCGATCCGGTCCTTCGCATCGTTGGCGAGAGGCTCGTGCCGCTCGATACCATAGACCTGTCGGGCAATCCGTGACATCACAGCGACGGCGTATCCGCTGCCGGCACCGACTTCGAGCACTGTCGCACCCGGCGACAACCCGGCCGCTTCGATCACGCATGCCACGATATAGGGCTGACTGATCGTCTGGTCCTCCCCAATCGGCAGAGGCTCGTCGTTATAGGCAGATTGCTTGAGGTCATCACTAACGAAGCGTTCGCGGGGAACCGCGCGAAACGCCTTGAGAATAGCGGGATCGTCGATCCCCCTCGCCTCGATCTGCCGCGTGACCATCGCGGCACGATCGGCGCTGTAATGCGCGTCGTCCGTCATATCGTCTTAATGGGCGACCAGGCCGAACGATCCGAAAAACTGCTGCTGCACCAGCTTTCGGGCGTCAACTTGCGCACATACGAGAGCTTCGTTCGTGTATCGGTCGATCGAAATCGCTGGGGTAAACGCGCGATTACATCCCATCGTTTGCCTATGTGTTTTGGGAGCTTTCGCCGGTGAAAGCAGGGCAAATGTTCGAACTCCGCCCCCTAAAAGTCTGCCGATGCTTCGGCGCTATTCTGGGAGCCGAAGTGATTTTGTCGGTTGCACGCCCCGATAACGAACGCGCGCGCCAGGCTTTAATCATAGCATTTCATAGCATGCATTTTGCGATTGGCCCGACCACTTTGCATCAGCGTCATCGTGCGCCGTAAAGAGATTATTTCAGCATTGCCGCAGTATCGGAAGCCTGCAGGGGTCACTGCGTTTGGACGACATTCCTGGAATTTGGCGGGTTCGTCTTTCAGGGCAAAAATGACCTGCTATGTCGTCGGCATCCTTACAGTGAAGGTAATGAAGTACGCTCGCGATCCCGCCTTCTGCTGTGATCAAGCGACGAACGACTTTGTGGAACGTCTCGAACGGCCATGACCACGACACACGGCTTGCCCCGTTTGCAATGCTCAATAAAATGACGGGCAACCCATGCCCGTCTCGTGAACCATTCAATTTCATTCAATATATGGCGGCGGCTGTCTTCGCATCGAACCGACGAGGATGCGGTTGCCATTTTTGCATAAAGGGCGCAAAAAAATGAGCAATATCAGGCCCATCGAAATAGTGTATGGCAACTGCACATTGCGTGGCGCCCGTTTCATTGGCGGCGACAGGGGATCGGTCCTGCTGGTACACGGATTTTCGGATACGCGCACCGGCTCCGGTCGAATGTTCGTGGACCTTGCGCGCCGGCTGGTGCGCGCGGGCTTTTCCGTCATCAGTTTCGACCGGGCGGGGCATGGCGAAAGCGATGGTCGCTTCCTCGATGTGAACGTGCCGGACGAGATCGAACAGCTCGCCGTCATGCTCGACCATCTCGACAGGCCCGCGCACTGCATAGGCCATTCGCTCGGTGCGATGGAACTGGCGCAGCTTGCGAGCCGTGAGCCTGCTCGGTTTCTGAGCCTTTCCCTGCTCGCCCCCGCCGCCTCGAGCGTGGATGAAATCGCAAACGGCATGATAATGGGCGAGCCGTTCGATCGTATCACCACCGACGAGCCTTTCGATCTGGGAGGTCAGGCGCTCGGTCCTGCATTCGTGGAGGGAATGCGAGATTTCGATCCTTATGCAGGGATCGAGCGCTATCGCGGTCCGGCTTTTCTGCACCATGGGGAGCAGGATGAGATCGTGGCGCTGGCCTGTTCCCGGCGTTACCGCGACATCTGGCCACAGGCGCGTCTGACGACCTATCGCAATACCGACCATGGTTGGCACAATCTGCAAGCGCGCCAACGCCTGTTCGACGTCATCGAGGCGGATTTGATGGCGTGCGAAAAGGGATGAGCTTCAAGTTTCGCGGCGATTCTGGAATACCGCGATCGGGCCGCCTGCCGACTGTCCGATTTACGGAGAACCGAACATCTGCCGCCCTTCGGTCAGGCGATCATTGCGCAGTCACTGCTGCTCGTCCCACCCGCTCACCGCATGGCCGCCATGGACCATCTTGCGGATATCGCGCGACGTCAACATGTCGCTGAAGCCCGGCGTGGGCGCGCTGGCCTCGTCGAGCCGGGCCATGTGTTCGGCGCTCAAGACGATGTCGGTCGCGGTCAGGTTGCTCTTGAGCTGGCTGATCTTGCTGGCGCCGATAAGTGTCGAGGCGACGCCCGGCCTCGCCAATGTCCATGCAAGGGCAATCTGCGCCACGGTATGACCGAGTTCCTGCGCTACACTCTCCGCCGCCTGTAATATGGTCCAGTTGCGGTCGGTAAACTTGCTGTCGCCGAACGGGTTGGGGCCGCTGAGCCGGCCGGTGTCGGACGTATCGTCGCGCCTGTATTTGCCGGTCAGGAACCCGCCTGCCAGCGGGCTCCACGGCATCACGCCCATGCCGCCGTCGCGGGCTGCGGGGAAATGTTGGCCTCGACGCCGCGAGCGACCAGCGCATCTTCGAGTTGCATAGCGATGGGGCCGGGAACGCCGCGTTCCGCAGCGATGGTGGCCGCCTTGGCGCCGCCCCAGGCCGGCATGTCGGAAAAGCCATAGTAACGGATTTTTGCCCGCTCACACGAGATCGCCAAGGGTTTGCACGATTTCGCCGACCAGGGTCACCCCGTCCCAGATGTGCATCCAGTAAAGGTCGATGTAATCGGTGCCGAGCCGCCTGAGCGATCCGTCGGACGCACAATTAATGTTTTTCGCGCCCGCGCCGCCAGCGTTGGGGTTGCCGCCGCTGCCTTGCGATGCGGCAAGCGGACTCGCCGAGGGGTTGAAACCGAACTTGGTCGCCAGCACGATTTCGTCGCGCGATCCGGTGTCGGCCATGAATTTGCCGACCATTCGCTCGCTCTCGCCGCCCGAATAAATGTCGGCGGTATCGATCAAATTGCCCCCGCCCTCGCGGTAGGCGTGAAAGATTGCGCGTGCGCGATCCTCGTCCGCACCCCAGTCGCCGAGCCAGAAGTCATGGTGCCCAGCGCAAGCGGGCTCACGACAAGGCCCGAACGGCCAAGGGTGCGAAAATCTGTAAGAGACATGGGAAGTCTTTCATAGCGAACGTTATGAAAAGCGTATTCGCAGGTTTTGGACGCGTGCCAAAGAATTTCGTAACGAACACTATGGATTTCATCCCGCATTCTGACCGCAATGATCGCCGCAGGACCGGTCGCCCGCTGTCGTTCGACCGCAACGCGGCGCTCGAAAAGGCGATGCTCGCTTTCTGGGCGCATGGGTATGAGACAACGTCGGTCGGCGATCTCACCAGGGCCATGGGGATCACGGCGCCAAGCCTCTACACCGCGTTCGGCGACAAGCGGCGGCTCTTTCTAGAGGCGGTGCGGCTTTATGTCGGCGATATGGATGCGGTCGCTTCGGCCATCGATGCCGCGGCAAATTCTCGCGAAGCCGCGCGAACCGTACTGGAAAGGGCTGCTGTCGCTTTCACGGGGGACGATACGCCGCGCGGTTGTCTGCTTGCCAGTTCCACGGCGACCGGCTCCGACGCGGCCGCCGATGTGCGAGAGGCCGTGGCGGCCTATCGCCGCGACTTGCGCGACATTCTGGAGGCGCGGATCGAACGGGACAAGTCTGACGCACTTTTGCCGTCAGATGTCGGAGCGGCTGCGCTGGCCGACCTCGTCATCGCCGTCATGCAAGGGCTGTCCATCATGGCACGGGACGGAGCGGACCGTGATGCGCTTCGGGCGGTCGTGTGGGCCGCGCTCAACGCATGGCCTGCCATACGCAGCGAATGATCGTCGCGGACGAATGGCGAGTTTGTTGACCGGTTAAGGGATGCCGGCTCTGGTAGCATAGGGGTCACAAGCGGACCGGGAATAGGCGAGTTTCCCGCTTTTGTCGAAACAGGTCGGCGGTGACCGCTATTAAACCCTGGCCCAGACCAGAGGCGATAAACAGGGCGCCCTGCCCAACCCGCGATGGCGCGCGCGGCGGCGAGGATAACGGCTCGATCCTCGACATTGGGGTGGACCAGAGCCTTACGAACATCCCGGAGCAATACACACTTTTCCGAAGCCAGGAGCCAGCGCTGAGCGAGTTCGGTTCGATACCATCAGATGTGCATCGCGTACGACGATCAAGCATATCCGCACGGCGGACCTGTTAGTCGGATGTAAATCACTCTCTGATTTCACAAAGAGCGCCTTTCCACAAATACACCATCCCATTACCCGGGCGGGCGTACATTTCGCCGAGATGCCCGTTAAAGGCGAGAATCCCGCCTCCTGCTAACGCGTTTGCAGCGAATGCCCGCCGTAAAGACGCGCACAAACTGATTCCAACAGAGCCGCAACTAAACGCGCAGGTCGATCCCTCGGTCCGACATTCCGCGAAACATCGACAACGACCAGAGGAATGCTCTCCGCCGACAATTCGAATACCGGACCGGGGGGGGATTTCATGCCTCGGGCATTCCATCCCCACCCCGCGTTCCGCAATTGGCCAGAGGCACCGCCCTTCTGACAATGCCGCTCGACTTCCCGGCCCTGTCCTCGCCTCAGGCGAAAACGATGTCGGATTGGTGTATTTGCGTTGTCGATACGATCAAAAGGTCCGCCGACCCGTCGCCATCGACATCTCCGGCCAGGAAAAACTCCCCATCTTCGGCAAAGGAACGAAGCTCGCCTGCGGTGCCCGTGAACTCCTCCGATCCGATCCAGGTGAAACGGTCGAGCGCATCGGTGCCAGACACGGCGTCCAGCTTGCTGAGATCGATACGGTCCTGACGGGTTTCGAAGTCGGTTATCAGGTCGGTCGCGCCATCCGCCGTTTCGAACAGGAACGTATCGCGACCCTGACCGCCTGTCATGACGTCGGCCCCTTCGCCACCGATCAGCAAGTCATCGTGCTGCCCCCCTTCGAGCACGTCATTGCCGGCCCCGCCGATCAGCGTATCGCGACCATTGCCACCGATGAGGTGATCGTCACCCTCGCCGCCGTCCAGGAAATCGTCATGCTCGCCGCCATCGAGGTAGTCGTTACCCTCTCCGCCTGTCAGAACGTCACGTCCATTGCGGCCCATGATGATATCATCGCCCTCGCCGCCATCTACGACGTCGTCATGTTCGCCGGCATCGATGAAATCGTCGCCTGCCCCACCGGAGATAGTGTCCTTCCCGTTGCGGCCGAAAATCTGATCGTCGCCGCTGCCGCCAAAAAGCTGATCGTCGTGCTCTCCGCCGTCGATGTAATCGTTACCGGCGCCGCCATAGATCGTGTCCTTCCCGTTGGAGCCGAGCAGCGTATCGTTCCCCTCGCCGCCGTCCAGGAAATCGTCGTGCTCGCCGCCATCGATGTAATCATCGCCCGCGCCGCCGAGCAGCGTATCATTGCCGTTGCGACCCTCGATCCGATCGTCTCCGCCGAGACCGGACAGATAATCGTCCCTGTGGCCATTTCCGCCCGACAGGACGTCGGCGAACTGGCTCCCTTCGAACCGTTCGATCGAGATATATGTGTCGCCCGCCGCATCGCCGCCGCGGCCGGTCCGGTCCGACGTCGTGATCGCGATGCCCGCCGTTGCATAGCGATAGCTTGCCGTGTCGATGCCCGCGCCGCCATTCAGGATATTGGCGACGCCGTTGCCGATCAACAGATCGTCGCCGCTTCCGCCGATCGCGTTCTCTATCTGGGCGCCATAGGCGATGCCGACATTGTCGATCAGCCCGCCAAGCCGGGGGTTCGCCGCGAAAATCGCCATGTTCGAATCGTAGACCTGGCGTGGAACGGGCGGCAATCCGGCCGCGGCCCGGTTTGCATTCACCTCCTCGAACGAAAGCGCGGATGCGAGCGTTACGCCGCCGATGCTCGACAACGCGCCCTCGCGCAGATCGATGATCTGGTTCGTGTCATATCCGGATGCGTCGATCGTGTCGTTCCCGCCGGCATCCCATATCGTCATGACCGACGCCGGGTTCTTGTCGAAATCGTACCAGTCGCGACCCGCATTCGAATTGAAGCCATAGACCGTATCGCCGGTCCGCGTCGTCATATCCGCGCCGTACATCGCCTGAATTGCCGCGATGTCATGAATGGATGGCACCGCTGAATAGACGGTGGTCGACAGGTTGAAATCGAAATGCTGCGCCCCGGTCGCCCCGGCGGCGAAATAGGACATCACGGTGTAGGCGCGGCTGTCCTGAAAATATTCGGCATTGTTCCCGTATGTAAACGAAACGCCGGGCGCTGCATTATACGCACCGGGATGCGATAGTCCCAGTGAATGCCCGACCTCGTGCGTGAGCGTCTGAAGGCCATAGCCGCCGATGTCGAGTTGGTAATTGCTTGCCTGGCTGGCCGAAACCCATACGTCGCCGGCAATGCCCTGCACCTGAGCGTTGAGATCGGGGTCGGCGGTCAGTGTAGCAAACGGCAGCCTTGCATAGGCCTGCGTCTGTGGCGCATTCGCGAGATTGCCAAAATTGATGTCGGCGTTGTCGGCATCGGTTTCGATAAAGCGAATTGCGGCCACATCGTCCCAGCTTTGCATGGCATCGCGCGTGGCGGCGCGCTGCGCCTCTCCAAAAGAGGCGAAGTTGAAATATTCGTCGAGCGCGTAGACATCCTCGCCGACGTTATAGGCATAGCCGTTGGCGCCCACTTCATCCACGTTTTCAAAGAAGCCGAAGGTGATCGTATCCGGATCGTCGTCAAATCGTTGCGGCGCAGGGTCCGGTCCGTCGTTCCAGCTTGCCCCCGTGCGGTTGAGGTGCGCGGCGATCTGTTCAACCGACCAGATCGGCTTGCCATTCGGCGCCGTCGTGCCCGCAAGCGCGTCAGCCGAAGCATCGAGGACATCGACCGGCAAGGTAAGCGTATCGCCTACCCCCGATTCGATCCGGGGATCGAGACCGTTCTGGCACGCGCCACATTGACAGGTGAAATCAATCGCGCTGCGGATTGCATAATCGGTCATTCGTTTCCTCGTCGGGTTGGACTGTCAATTTTGCGGGGCGCCGTATTGCGCGCACGCCATGGAAGAATTTCATCGAGAGATGCAGCAATCGCCGTTTCGAGCGCCGCATCATCATCGAATTGTGCGACGCGCGGGCGGGATCCGAAAAGAACCTCAGATCCATCGAGCATGGGCCGGAACGGCCGCATGGTGAATGCCACCCCGCCATCCACCGCAAGGGAAGCATGAACGAGAAGCGTAAGGCGTCCCGCCGTCATGACCTGCGCATCGCCAAGGGAGATTACAGATACCGGAATCGCGTTATCATGCGTCGCGAGACGGGAAACCATCTCGCATATCCGGGCACGATCCGTTTCGGATGCGACGCCCTCTTCGGCCTGAAGCAGACAGAGTATCTGCATACGTTCGACGCCGCGAAACGCCAGCGGAACATCTGGGTTCACGCGCGATGCCACAGGGTCATGCGGTATCACCTGCGACGACACGGCACACGCTCCGCCTGCAGTTGCGGCAAGCACCAAAGCAGACGAGATCGCAAAGCGAATTCAAACCCCCATGAAATGATGCAGCGCCGCAATGGCCCGTTGATCAAACCAATACTTCATCTGTCCGCATATTCAATTCCAAAACGGGCCTGTGAAACATCAGTCGCATGTAAACCGCTTTTCCGGGTCGCAAGAGGTGCCTTCTCCGGTTGATTAGGTTCTGCCGATCAACCCGGGCGGCTGGCACCCGGGTCGCTTGCGTTGGACGGCCAATGCGAGGGCGTTCGAAATTCGATGAACGGGAAGAACCTCCCGCGCGCCTTATCCAGCGGCGGTCAATGTCGCCTGCGAACCTCTGGCCGGACCTGTCCCACCACGGTTTCCTGACGGATGTGGCCCCCAAAAACACCGCACGGGCCATCGGGCCGGCTGGCGATCGACAGGCCGTATGCACATCCGCGGCAGGGATGCCGGCTGTTCCGTTACGGACAGGGTCCAGTACCGGCGCCCTGCCGTGTCTGGACGATCGGTTGGATCGAGCCGTCATCGCCATAATGCAGCGGTTCGACCGCCACCGAACGCCGGAATTCGGACCCCTCCCGTCCCGCGATAGCCTGTGCACCATTGTGGTAGAAGAAGTACCAGTTGCCCTTGAATTCCTCGATTCCCGCGTGAATTGTAAAGCTGTTCTGCGCCGCACCGGTTAGCTCGCCGCGATAGGTCCACGGCCCCTCGACCGAAGGCGCGGTCGCGTAGGATATGCGCTCCGCCTTCTGCTCCGGTTCCTTGATCGAGGCATAGGTCAGATAATAAAAGTCGTCCCGCTTGTGCAGCCACGGCCCTTCCAGATAATTCGTCACCTTCAATTCGCGGGGCGCACAATCCAATTCGATCATGTTGGACTTCAACCTGGCAAGATACAGGTTCGAATTGCCCCACATCATCCACGGCGTACCATCGTCGTCGATCATAACGGTGGGATCGATATCGCTCCACGTGCGCCAGGTGTCCGTGTTGTCGAGGATCAGCGCCGACCCGCGCGCGTCCGTGAACGGGCCGGTCGGGCTATCGCCGACCGCGACGCCGATGGCCTTGCCGGGATGGGTGTCGTCATGTTCGACCGTGACGTAGAAGTAGAACTTGCCATCCTTCTCCACCATTTCGGCAGCCCATGCCTCCCCCTCCGCCCAGGCGAAATCGGTGGGCTTCATGAAGGCGCCGTGATCGGTCCAATGCTTCATGTCGGTGGTGGAGTAGGCAACCCACTCGTCAATGCGGAAACCCTCGTCTCCTTCGTCGTGGCCGGCATAGAGATAGAGCCGGTCGCCCACGGTCAATGGCGCGGGGTCGGCCGTGAAACGATTGCGGAACAAAGGATTGCACCCCGATGCGGCGACGCCTTGCGCGGCAGACATCGGTTCCGCGCGTTCGGGCAGCTCGCATCCCGTCAACGCGAATGCGCATGTGGCGAGCAATGTGATCGAAAACCGGTGAAACAAATATACTCTCCCTTACGCCACGAGGTGCCATCGTTCAGTAGCCGACCGGATAATCCTTGCGGAAATCCTGCCCGGCAAAGGCGCGCCGCATGGTCCAGTCCATCGGCGCATCGGTCCAGTAGGAATGGTTCGGGCCAAGGCCCAGCGCCATCAGGCTTTCGGAGGCGATATACATGCTGCCCGCATTGGAATAGACATCGCCGAGGGTAGGCTGATGCCGCGCGAAGCCGATGGTGAGGAACCCGTCCGCATTGAAATTGCTCTTGTCGGCGAACACGCGCCGCTGCGCCGCCATGGTCGCCGCGCGCACCTGCCCCTGGGGAAGCACGTCGGGCAGTTTTTCCATCCAGGCCAGCTGCCCCAAAGGTTGATGCACCGCCGTGCGATAGGTGAGCGAACGCCCGATCGCGGCATAGGCACCGTCGGGACCGATCAGCCGCTCCAGATGCTCGCCATAACGTTGTTCGCGGCGGACGGCACGGGCCAGCTCCTCCGGTACGTCGAGGTTCGTGATCGAGGCACCCGCATCGACCAGCGTGGCCAGAATCTGAACCAGCATGGGCTGTATCACGTAGCTGTTGTAATAGTCGAAGTGGAAACGTTCGCCATCGGCATACCAGCCATCGCCGACATACCATTCCAGCATCTTGCGTATCGATACATGCACCCGCATCGGATCCCACTGTTCCCCGATCGATAGCAGGAACACCTCGTTCATCGAGGCGAACAGCATCCAGTTCTGATACGGCGGATCGACCCGCCTCAGCCCCTTGATCTCCTTGATGAGCCGCTGCTTCGTCGTCTTGTCCAGCGGTGCCCACAGCGCATCCGGCGCGCGCAGCAAGGCGCTTGTCAGGAAGGCGGAATCGACAAGCGCCTGCCCATGCCCCGTCCATGTCAGATAGTCGGGGCTGTTGGGGTCGACGGCATGGGTCATGGCCTGCAACGCTTCGTCCCGGAACCGCGCGCGCATCCGCTCCTCGGCCGTTCCATCGTCCGGCAGCGCGAGCCAGGGCGCAATCCCGTCGAGCAGCCGCCCATACGCTTCGAGATAGGCGACGCCGGGATCGCGCCCGTCCCAACTCGGGCTCAATTCCGGGGTCCATTGGCGCCGCAACCTGCCCCTCGACATCAGGCCGAGAACAGGCTCGCTCATCTGCTGTAGCAAGGAAAGCGAGAATGCACGGTCGCTCGCCCCGTCGGGCAGGGGTCTGTCGGCCATGGGATAGACCGTGGCCCCCTGACGGGCGGCGGCCGAACCGGCACCCCCCCACGAGCGCCGCGCCGCCAGCCATCGTGCCGAGCATCATTCTGCGGTTCAACATATCAGTTCCCCTCCCCCGGCGGCGTGAAATCGAGCATTTCTCCCGCCGCATATGCGTTCCATTTCTCTTGCGTATCGAAACCGCCCGCGTCCATGCTCCAGGCCGAGCCTGCGTAATAGACGAAAGGCTCACCCGGCCGCACGCGCAGGATGACGAGGTGATTGTCGAAATCCTGCCGCACCTCGGCGATCATCGCGGGGTCTACGCGAAGCGCCACCGCCATCCGCCCGTGTTCGCCATCCTGCGGCCCCCACCAGGACAGCACGCCGCGCTTCTCATCGACCCTAAGCTCGCCCGCCTGCGGCCCCGTGGCGCGTTTGCCGATGCCGATTCCGACCAGCAAGGGCGCGTCCGTGTTCGACGTTATGGTGGAGACCATCCGCGTGAAATGCGTGCCGAGCGGCAGGGTAAAGCGCCGGGTTTCGCGCACCGAACGGTCGAGATCGACCGGCCATGGTGCGTAATCGACCGAAAAATCGGCAATGTCCCCGCCGGAGGACACGATCCGATAGCGTTCGTAATTGCGCGACGTCCAAAGCTTGTTGTCATGCCAGATGCCGAGCCCGCCTGCGCCGCGCCCGGTTCCGACATTGTAGAAATCGATGCCCTCGCCATGAAAGCTGTGCTGATCGCCGGTCCGCAATTGTCTGTCGGCAAACGCCCAGCGCACCTTCTTGCCCCATGCATCGATGCCGGAGCCGGACGGCGGCTCTGCCGCTTCGAGGGGGCGGCCGTATATGCGGTATGCGGCCCGGTCATTCTCCCAAAGGAGATCGTCGTAACGGTAATCGGCAAGCGTGACCACGGCCGCGGCATTCCGGTCGGCTGGCGGCGGCAATGTGCCTGCCTGCGGCGGACGTGCATCGTCACCGTCTTTTGCGAGCAGCACTTGCGGCGCCGCGCCGAGCAACAGGGCGCCGGTCATCGCCGCCAATGGCAAACGCCCCGCAGGCCGGTCGATCAGGTTCTTCATCCCCACCCTCTTTTCATCCCGGAGTAATTACTCCGACTATACGATAGGACAAATGGTGCCAAGGCCCATCAAGCCCCCGCCCATCCTGGCCTGTCCCCGCCTCACCGGGCGGATCAGCCGGGCACTATCTCCACAGGCTTCAACCTGGAGGAAAGAAGGTGGATCGCGCCCACCGCCAGGAAATAGACCACGGTGCAGCACGCGAATATGATGGTGTAATTCCCCCCCGTCGCGTCGAGGACCAGCCCGGTCGACTTCGCCATGATCATGCCGCCGATCCCGCCGGCAAAGCCGCCCAGCCCGATGACCGAGCCGACCGCGCGCCGGGGAAACATATCGGGCGGGATGGACAACAGGTTCGAGGAAAACGCCTGATGTCCGGCCAGCGCCAGTCCGATGAGACCGACGGCGAGCCACATATTGTCAAGCCCGTTGACGAAAAGCAGCGGCAGGACGCAGCAGCCTGCGCAAAACATGGTGAGCTTGCGCGCCACGTTCGGGGAAAATCCCGCCTGCATCAGCCGCGACGATGTCCAGCCGCCTGCGATGCTTCCGACGTCCGAGAGGAGGTACATGATGACCATCGGCAACAGAACCACCGACAGATCGACATCGTATGTCGACGCAAAATATTTGGGCAGCCAGAACAGCATCAGGAACCAGACCGGATCGGTCAGGAACTTTGCCGCGGCGAAGGCCCAGCTTTCGCGGGTTCGCACGATGGTCGACCAGCCGAGCTTTTCGACCTGTTCGGTTCGATCATGCTCGATCCACGCCAGCTCTTCGTCGCTTACCTTCCCGTTCGCATGCGGATTGCTATAGAGCCAGAGCCACAGCAGCAGGAGCGCCGCACCGAACGCGCCCGAATATATGAAGGTTTCGCGCCACGTCAGGTCCAGCCACGTCATGAAGAACCACAGGGTCGGCCCGGTGACGATGACCCCGATCGTCGTGGCCGAGTTCATCCACCCGATCGCATAGGCGCGTTCCTTTTGTGGAAACCACTCGCTCGACGCGCGCACGACCGCCGGAAAATGCCCGGCTTCGCCAACGCCGAGGACGATGCGCGCGATCATGAACGACAACACAGATGTGGCAAAGCCGTGCATGACGTGCCCCACGGTCCATATGGCGATCGCGATGCTGTACCCGATCTTCGGACCGAAGCGGTCGATCATCCAGCCCATCAGCAGGAATCCCCCCGCATAGGCCGCTTGGAACGCGGTTACGATATTGCCGTAATCGTTCTCGCTCCAACCCAATTCGTCGCCGAGCATCGGGGAAAGCAGGCCCAGCATCGTGCGGTCGATATAATTGACCATGGTTGCCGCGAACAGCAGCGCGACGATCAACCAGCGATAGCGACCGGCCTTTCGTATCGCGGGTTCGGATGAGGTAGTGACTGTCACGCTATCAACCCTCCCAAGCGCCGTTCACGGGCGTCTTATTGCAGTTGGCACACATCCAGGACGTTCATGTCGTTATAATCCTGGTTTTCGCCCGCCATTGCCCAGATGAAGACATAGTTGCTCGTGCCCGCCCCCATGTGGACGGACCAGGGCGGGCTGATCACCGCCTCTTCGTTTTCCATGACGATGTGTCGCAAATCATCGGGCCGACCCATGAAATGAAACACGCGGTCATGGTCGTCGAGGTCGCAATACAGATAGATTTCGCTGCGCCGTTCGTGGACATGGGGCGGCATCGTGTTCCACACCGAACCGGGATGGAGACGCGTCAGACCAAGGCACAGCGAGGCGCTGTCGCAGGTGTGCGGCAGGATAAGCTGATGGATGGTGCGGTCGTTCGATTCCTCGGGGCTGCCGCGCTGCATCGGTTCGTTGTCCGACAAGGTGATCTTGCGCAGCGGAAAGGCGGCATGCGCCAGCACGCTCAGAAGATAGATGCGCGACCCCGCGCCCGCAAAGGTGACGTCGCGCGATCCCATCGGAATGTAAAGCGCTTCGAACCGCGCAAGTTCGAACGATTGCCCGTCGACCGTGACCGTTGCCGGACCCTCGCCGATATTGACCGCACTCATCTCACGCCGCTCCAGCAGGGGGTGACCTGCCGCGCTTTCCGGTTCCGATTGTACGGGTAGCGCGATCGATTTGGCATCGGGCACGACCCCGCCGATGATGAACCGCTCCCCATGGGAATAGGTGAGCACGATCTCGCCCGTCTGAAAAAGCCCGGATACGAGATGACGCTCACGCAAATCCCCGTTCGAGGCGCCTTCCATCATGTCGGGATGCACGGCGTAAAAAGTCTTGGCGAACATGCGCTTTTTCCCCTCGGTCACCGGGCCGTCCGGTCGAGTTCGGCCATCTCGCTCGCGGCGAGCAGGAAGGCGCCCACGCCGTAATATTGCGTGTCCTGCGCCGCGACCAGTTCCGGCCGGTCGCTGACCTGCTGTACGTAGCCGAGCCGCCCGTCGGGCTGAATCGCGCGGGTCAGCGCCATCCAACCGCGACGCGCGACCTCTTCGTACTGTTCACGGGGGAGCAGACCATTGTTGATGCCCCATGCGATGCCATAGGTGAAGAAACCGGTTCCGCTGGTTTCGGGCGGAGAGCCTTCGGGCGCGAGGAGCGAGGGTGCCCAATAGCCATCCGGCTTCTGTATCGTCTTCAGCTTCGCGGCCATCTCCTGAAACAGGGCGACCATGCGTTCGCGGTCGGCACTGCCCTCGGGCAGATTGGGCACGATATGGGGAATGCCCGCAAACACCCAGCCATTGCCGCGCGACCAGAACAGCTTGCGCTGCTGTTCGTCGCGCCGTTCGAAAAAACGGCTGTCGCGGTAGTAAAGATGCTCCGCCGGATCGAACAGGAAATCGGTGGTGGCCCAATATTCCTTCATCGCGAATTCGCGATATTTCGGGTTACCCGTCTGCGCGCTCAACTCGACAAGCGCAGCCGGCGCCATGAAGAGCGCATCGCTCCAGCACCAGCGTTTCAGACATTCGATGTCCCCCCCGATTTCGCGTGGGGGCGCATAGAAGGCAAGCGTCGTCACGGCGGGTTCGTCGATGATGCTGTCGAAGGCCTTTTGCGTGGGCTCCCGTGCGGCTGCGCCCGCCCCATGTTCCGCGGCCCAGAGATAGGCCTGCGTGATCGCATGGTCGTCGGCGTGATACGGCCGTTCACCCGGCTCCCATTCGTTCGCGCGGCCCATCTTCATGATCGCCTGCCGGATGCGCGGAGGCGCGCCCGCGTCGGCGAGCCGCGTCATGCCGATCCAGAACGCCGCCTGTTCCCACGCGCGCGGATTGGCGGTTTCGAAGGTCACGCGGCTCACGACATCGGGGTCGTTCATGCGGGCAAGCTGCCATTCGGCAAGCTTCGTCGCGGTTTCGATCGCCTGATCCGACTGCTCCGCCATGGCGGGTGCGGCGACGTTCATCGCGTAAAGGGCGACCGGGGCCAAAATGCCAAATCTCATCGGTTTCTCTCAATCATTGCGGGGAGCCGAACCAGCGACCTTTTCGGATCTCGATGCCGGTGTGTGCCAACTCCCTGAGGGGTTAAAGAAAGCGGCGTTCGGCCGGAACCGAACGCCGCTCAGGATCAGAACCTGCCGCGAATGCCGACCGCGATCGTGGTTCCATTATAGAACGAGTTATCGCGATGCGTGCGATTGTTCGGATCTTGCGGATTCTCGAAAAAATTGAACACGTTCTCGTTCGTGATGTTACGCGCGTCGACACGAAACTCAACGAAATCGTTCAGCGCATAGGACACCGTTGCATCGAGGTAACCCTGCGGCGCGAAGAAGTTGATTTCGTCGTTCCCGGTGTTGATCTGCGCGCCCCCGGTCTTCGCCCGGTAGTTATAGGACCCGCGCAGGGCGAACGGCCCCTTTTCGTAAAAGCCGGTGATGCTGTACGTGTATTCAGGCACCGACTGCAGCGCGATGACATCCCCGTTCGTCAGCACGAAATTGTAATTGTCGTTCCCTTCCTGATTTTGATCGATCAGGGTAAAGCTGCTGGTGATGCCGAAACCGTCGAACGGTGCGGGCAGAAACGTGAAGTTCTGCTGATAGGCGAGTTCCAGGCCGGTCAGCGACAGCTTGGCCGAGTTCACGACGATCGTGCGGCGAATGGTCGGATTGCCATTGGTCAATGCGTTGATCTGTTCGAGGGTGCAGGTATTGGTCGAACCACCGAACGCTGCGCAGCTGAAGTAACTTGCATCCAGACCGGCCTGCGCAAAGGGGATTTCCGATGTGATGGCCGTCGGGCGGTCGACGATATCCTTTTTAAACACGCCGACACTGACGAGCGCGCCCGGCGCGAAATACCATTCGAGCGCGGCATCGTAGCTGGTTGCGATCTGGGGGCGGAGGTCGGGATTGCCGACGGTCACCGAGTTTCCGAAGATGTTCGGCACCACGATACTGCCCGCAATATCGTTCAGCGCGCCGCGCGTCACCGTCTTGCCAACCGCGCCGCGAAAGAGAAGGTCCGGCGTAAGATCGAACGCGAGGCTGAGTGATGGGAGGAAGTTTTCGTACCCGCCTTCGGTATGGTTGGGGGTGAACGTTCCGCCGACATTGGTGAAATTGTCGATGATCGTCTTCGTATCGGAATAGCGGATACCGGCATTGCCGCGCAGTTCCCGGTCCCCAAGCAGCACCATGAAATTGGTTTCCAGGAACAGGGATTTCACCAGTTCCTCGGCTTCGTAAGTCGCGTTCAGCTGCCGTTCGGCGGCGCGGTTGGATTCGTTCGCCTGGAGCGGGTCCATCACGAACGAGCGCGAAAAGGTCGCGAAGTTCGACGGATAGCCGGCATTCCCCCCGTTGGCGAGTTCGCCAAACTGCACGAACGGATCCATATAGGCGAACACATTGGCCGGATTGGCGCCCGCGGTTCCGCCATTGGGCAAGGTGATCCCGCGCGCGATCGAAGAACCGTCCTGCGCTATGCGGTTCTTCACGCTGGACACCCAGCTTCCGCCCAGCTTGATGGCAAAGCTGCTTTGCGTCGTATCGACAAGATTATAGTCCAGGACCGCCCGGTAGCTTTCGACCCGATCGCGTTCCTGCTGAAGGAAGAAACCGAGCGAGGGATCGCGAAAGAGAGTGGGATCGGTAAAACTCGTCGGCGAGCTTATGGTGGGATAGACGATATCGACCGTGGGGTCGTATGTCGTTTCAATGCCGTAGATGTTCGAGACGATCCGATTGCCCGATTGCCATGCGTCGCTATCGCTGATGGACGCCTGTGCCGATAGCTTCAGCGCGTCGCTGACATCGTAAACGGCGCGGGCGATCGCATATTTGTACTCGGTTTCGAAATCGCGGAAAAAGCTTTCGGTGATGATGCTGGTATTGCCGAACGTGCCGTACAGGTTGTTGTATTCGTCGATCCGCACATCGAGGGGAATGATACCCGAATTGGTCCCACGGCCCGGAATGTCGGTCGTGCCCGGCGCTGTTCGCGTGCTGCGGACCGGCACGCCGAAGGTGAACTCGTCCATCTGGTCTGTCAGGCGCGAATGAATGCCGTCCACGCTGACTTCGAGCCGGTCGCCCTGATATTGAAGCGAACCGACGAAGCCCAGCCGTTCCCGTTAGGTTGCCGAGCTGTAGACCCGGTAGAACCGGGGCAATTGGGCATTCGCGACCTGTTCGCGGGTCAGGCTTCCGAAATTCGCCAATGGATTGTCGAGGTCGAGCTCGAACTGAAACGGGCCGCTGGTGTTGGGCGGCACCGGGTCGGCGGCGGTCGAATAATACGGCCGGCGGCCCAGCACGCTGGAGTTCCAGCCACCGGTCGACTGAAACCCCGAACGCTCGTTCACGGTCTGCGCATAGGCCACGCCCAGCAACGCACCGAAATTGCCCCAAGTATCGCTGAGCAGGAGCGAACCGCGCGGACGCCATTCCTTCGACTGCGTATTGTAATTGTACTGCGCGCTATAGCGGATCAACCGGTCGTTGCTGTCGAAGGGGCGCGGGGTCTGAAGATCGACATTGCCGCCGATGCCGCCTTCCTCAAGATGGGCAAGCGGCGTCTTGTAGACGTCGACCCTGCCGAAAAGATCGGACGGGAACACATCGTAGTTGAACGCCCGGCTGGACGTACCCACGCTGCCCGCAGATGTCGTACGAACCGGCGCCCCGTTCAACGTCGTCACGACGAAGTCCGGGCCAAGACCGCGAATTTCGACGCGCTGACCTTCGTTCGTTCCCGCGCTGCCGTCGCGGGACAGGATCACGCCCGGAATACGCTGGAGGGAATCCGCGATGTTCGCTTCGGGAAACTTGCCAATATCTTCGGCGACGATGGAATCGCGAAACGCGACCGCATCGCGTTTCAATTCAACGGCCTGCGCCAGCGAGTTGCGAAATCCGGTGACGACGATCGCGCTGTCTGCGGGATCGAATGCTTCGTCATCCCGGGTCGGTGCGGCGTCGACCTCTTGCTGATCGGCGGATTGCGCCATGGCCGGGGACGCCCCCGACATCGCCGCGACAGCGGTCAGCGAGACAGCACCAAACATCGCAAATTTCTTGACCATAACCCCTCCCATTCTCGCCGGATTTTTCGGCGTTGTTGGTCAGGTTGTCGTATAACTTTAAAAAGTCGTCAAGCTTAATTTGTCAGACAATATCAATCGTCCGATCGCTCGCTCAATTCGGTATGGCGGCTGAGGCTTTCCTTCATGTGTCGCCGGGCCGCATCGCGGGCGGCTTCTGGATTCATGCGTACGATTGCGTCGACGATCGCCTCATGCTCGCTATGCACCCTTTCGACATAGGCTTCATGCTCGTCTGGCGACCGATCGCCGAGGTAGAGATTGCGGGGCGGCACCAACCTTACGCCCAGAAACTCGATCAGTCTGACAAATGTGTCGTTATGAGTCGCACGCGCAATCGCCATGTGCAAACGCGTGTCCGCCTTTGCCGATGCGACGGGATCATGGGCGAGTGCAATCATGTCGCGCAAGGCGCCGCGCATGGCCGCAATGTCGTCCAGAGTACGGCGGGAAGCGGCAAAAGCAGCCATTTCGGACTCCACCGCCAGCCGAACCTCGAGCAATCGAATGACCTCGGCCAGCTCGCTCATGTCCTGCCGCGTGATCTGGAACGCCTGGTACCGGCCCTCTTCGGTCACGAAGACGCCGGAGCCCTGACGCGCCACGACAAGCCCCTGCGCCTCGAGACGCGCGACCGCTTCGCGCACGACGGTCCGACTGACATCCTCGTCCTGAGCAATGGCCTTCTGCGTTGGCAGCCGACTGCCGGCCGGCATCCTGCCCGATCGGATCTCCCGCTCAAGCTTTTGAAACAGAGCATCCGCTCTCGACACTGTTTTCGTCATTTCAACGTCCTAGCACAGGCGCCCATCATGTCGATAAGCAACACGTCGAACTCCATTAACGCCAGGCCTGTCGTGTGGTCATGGGTAGCGTCGGGTCATGTTATCATACAAACTGCTGCTTGAGTCGTCTTGGGTTTGCAAGCCGCCTCTTCGTTCGCGTTGCGCATCGGGAGCGGTCGCTCGTTAAGACAGAGCTTCGGCGTGGCGCACGAAAAACGTCAGCCAAAGGTGGATGCTTGCGAGCCACGCTGGCGAAGGAAGGCGCTCTCGCAATGGCAATTTGCGATGCGATGGGAGGGCTTCGGCCTGTCGAACGTGCGTTCAATGCGGTTGCGCTCCTGATGGCAGCGATAGTCGAAATGTCCGGAAACCTTGTGGATCGAGCTCGGCGAAATGGTCGGCAGGATATGACGGATCTGCCAAAAGCCCATCTGGCTGCAAACTGCGCTCAGTTTTGCAAAGGGCGCCCTTCCCGGCTTGATCGTCGGCGGTGTAATCCCGTCCCGCCCGGATCACCAGCGCGGCGCATCATCCTTATTCACGACACGATAAGCCAATTATTTTCAAAAGCAGGCCCGAGATCCTATTGCGTAGGGGCGGAAGCGCGATGATTGCAGAACCGCGACATAGTTTCGATGCAATGGCCCCATTCCCGCCCCATTTGCCCGGCTTTTCTTAGGGGCGCAGCCGGGAAACACCGATCTGTACCGGATGGGCCAGAGGAGCGCGAACGAACCCGATGTCGGCACGTGTCCAATCACGCGGTACGTCTAAAGTGACGCAGAACACGCCTGCCCAGTGCCCGCTGCCAAACACTGGCAAATTGGTCATGGCCCACGCTCTGAACTTGTAACGGTTTTGCGCCGGTCATTAGAGAACATATTGCTCATTCAAGGAGACCGAAGAGATAATCAAACATTCAAAAGAATTTTAGCGTGAGGCGGTGCGGATTGCATTGACCAGTGGTTTACCGCGCAAACGCGTGGCAGCCGATCTGGGCATCGGTTTGTCGACATTGACGCGCTGGGCGAGTTTGCATCGACAGGATGATTTGCCTGCCAGCCCCGATACAAATCTAGCGCGGGTGAATGAACGACTTCGTCTGTGGCGGAGAGGTACGACTTTCCCAAAAGGATCGCAACATCAGGCAATTCGACAAGTCAAAGAATTGTCTGGGAACGACAACTCGCAACCGGGATTGTTCAGCATGTTCGAATTGAATCTCTGGCGGTGGCTTTCCGATAACAGTGCGGTCATCGGCGTTTTGCTGAGCCTGCTCATGCTGATCGTGTGGGCGGCCTATCTGCAGCTCATCCTGTTCCAGTTTCGCGCTACGAGGCGATCGTCCATCCTGATCACGCGTGCCGCCGGACGAGGTATGCGGAGCCGGTGTCTCATCACGAATATGAGCACCCTGCCGATCTATGTGACAAGCCTGATCGGAAAGTTGCACATTGCAGGGCGCGAAATCGAATTACCGTTGACAGACCTTCAGGAACTGCCGGAAGACCTTGGCAAAGATCCCCGGTCGAGCATGGCGCAAGGGAGCCTCAACACCGGCGAATACATGAACATCGGCCATTTCGACGACATCATCCGGCGCATGCTCGAGGCGAACGATGAAACCGAGATTCAGGCTACCGAGGTTGACCGGATCGAGCTTACTGTTGCCGCCTTCCACGGGTGGGAGGATCTGCCGGTTGGAGCGGTCCGCCGCTTCAGGATCCAGGTGCGCTCTGACGAAGTGGCAAAAGTTCAGCCGATAGGGCTCGCAACCGAGCAGATCAGTCGCCGTCATCATCGGCGTCAACTTTGGAAAATGCTGGAAAATCATCTTTAGCTGCCAACCGCATTCCGCGTGACTGCCGAAGACTGCCGTGCTTTGGCTCGCATCCCAGGTCGAACATCGCGGGTTTGCGGGAAAAGAGACCGTGCGTTGTGGCGACATTCGGCAATCTGTGCCTCTTCGGTGCTTTCGTCCTGAACGTCTGGCACATACCCCCTACCCGGCGTTCCTGAATTTTTGCAAACAAGTCATCCTTCCGGAAGCTGCCTCGCAACGATACGATGCAATAGGGAAACCGCCATTCAGGCGACGGGACTGGCAGCAAAAAAAGGGATATGAGGAGACAATCCGTTCCTGTAACGACACGATTGAAAGCGGACGACCGACGTCAGAATTTACATCCTGCGATCAGTGCATTTCGTTCAAAAATCCCCGCCCGCCCCGGATGATGGGCGCAACGAGGCGAGTTCTCTTCGTTTAAGAGCTAGCCATAGTGTCATCACCACGAACGCACTCGTGCGATAACTCCCATTGGCGTGCATTCTCGACAGGGTTCGAGCATTCTGAGCGGAACAGGCTTTCACCGAAAACTCTACATATATACGGTTAGCCATATGGTTCGATTCCGGCGCCCGTCCCCGCAAATGCTTTTGGTGCTTGGCGTTCTTTACGACCAGGCTCCAAAACGTATTCACGGATATGATCTCATGAAACGAACCGGGTTGAAGTCGTGCTCGCTCTACCCCCTTTTGATGCGGATGAGCGACCGGGGGCTGGTTTCTTCGCAATGGTGTGAACCCAGTGCACCCAGACGCCCCCCGCGTCACGCGTATCGTTTGACGGCAAGCGGTTTGGCGCTCGCACGGGAAGTCAGAGCCGGTCCCGGCTCATCCGCACTCGAGAGCGCCAAGACATGAGCGGCCGGATCGCCCGGGCCGCCATGAAACTGGCCATGGCCGGACTGGGTTCGCATCGGCGCGAATGGGCGGCGGCAATGCGTGCCAAGTTCGACATCAGGGCGGAGACCGGCGATGACCTGCCCTTCGCGCTCGGTTGCCTGGTGACAGCGGCAAAAGAGTTGCCAAGGCACCACGAAGGCAGACTTGCGCTGTCGCGTTATACATTCTCGCTCGGCTTGCTTCTGCCCGCTTCTGCCTGCTGCGGCCATGCTGCTGGCGGGCCTGTGGGCCGGATATCCCTGGGTCGAGCCGCCTTATGCCGATAGCATCGCGCGTTTCGCACGGATACCGACAGGCGCGCCGACGATCATTCACCTCGCCAACGCCACCGCCGTCCCGCATCTGGCGACCCTGTTGTCGCTTCGGGTGATGGGCCTCTTGGCGATCGCCTGGTTCGCGCTGGAAGCCGAATGGGAAAGGGCCGCCGCTGTCCTGCGCCTGAACGCGGCCACGACGACGACGCTTGCGCTGTTTTCCGCAACTATCGTCGCAGATTTCACCTGCGTGGTTCTGCCCTTGCTCGCCCTTGCCGTCGAAATGGTTTCGCTGGGCATGTTGCGACGCTGGCACGAAAGCGGCGAAATCGCGGGGGCATCGGCCGACATATATTGAACCCATCCGGTGGTCCGCGAAGGAGCCACCGACAATCCGACAGGAGGACGTCGCGATGATCGAGGACCGGATAGAACGCGGCGTCGAGCCAATGATGGCGACCGGGCAACAGCGGCTGGCGAGCCTCGATTTCATTCGCGGGATTGCGGTCATGGGCATTCTGCTCGCCAATATCGTCGCCTTCGGGCAACCATCGGTCGCCTATATCTGGCCCGGCGGTTTCCTGACCGAACATGGCTCTGTGTCCGATTGGCTCTGGGTGGTGCAATTCACGCTGATCAACGGCAAGATGCGCGGCCTCTTCGCCTTGCTTTTCGGTGCCGGTATGATCCTGTTCATCGACCGAGGGCGGGTGAATGGCACGGGTCGTTGGCTGCGGGCGCGTCGCCTCGGTTGATTGTTGCTGTTCGGCTACGCGCATTTCCTGTTCATTTCAAAGACGGACATCCTGACGCTTTACGCGACCTGCGGACTCGTCGCCTTGCCGTTCGTGAATTGGCGACCGCGGACACAGCTATGGGTTGCCGTTCTGGTGTACCTGTTGGGCGCGCTGAAGGATTCTGTATTTCATGGTATGGTTTATGCGGCGCAAACCGCCCAAACCGTCTCTTCGTCCGATGGAATGGCAAGCATGGCGGGGCGGATGGGCGAGGCCAGGATCGCCGACGACCGGATCGAGGCTGTGCTGATCCGGGCGGGGGACTATGGCGCGTGGGTTTCCCATAATATCATCGAGCACTCCATGCAGCCGCTTCTGTCATGGTTCCCAGGCGCACGGGAGATCATTCCGCTGATGCTGATCGGTATGGCGCTCTATCGCCTCGGCCTGTTCGACGGGCGGCTCGATGCGCGTCGACAGGTACGGTGGGGATGGATTGGTTTGCTCGGCGGTTTTGCCGGAACGCTGGCGATCGGACTTTGGAATCTGGCCGAAGGATTGAGCTACACCGCGGCAATCTGGTCGTTCGAAGGCCTTTCGGCATTCCCCCGCCTGCCGATGACACTCGGCCTTGTCGCGTTGCTGGCGTCATGGGCGCCGCACGCGACGGGCTGGCTCGGCTCGCGAATCTCGGCGGCGGGAAGAATGGCTTTCTCGAACTATCTCGGCACCTCGATCCTCATGCTGTTCATGTTCCACGGATGGGCTCGTGGCCTGTTCGGCGAACTGACCCGGCCCGGCCTGTATGGAGTGACGTTTGCGACCTGGGCGATCATGCTGGCCTCGTCGCGGGCCTGGCTGGCCTGCTACCAGTTCGGTCCGCTCG
This sequence comes from Croceicoccus hydrothermalis, assembly GCF_022378335.1. Taxonomy (GTDB): domain Bacteria; phylum Pseudomonadota; class Alphaproteobacteria; order Sphingomonadales; family Sphingomonadaceae; genus Croceicoccus; species Croceicoccus hydrothermalis. The sequence continues at coordinate 8,614 of NZ_JAIQCI010000007.1, read as the reverse complement.
AATGGTTCTGGCGCTGCCTTACCTACATGCGCTTTTTCCCAATGCGCCGTGCAATGAAGGCTCAGCCCTCCATGCGGTAGCCGGAAGGTCGATGCAGATGGTGGGCATGAAAATTTAGGCACGGGTCTGTCGGGCGGATGCAAACCGCTCTCCCCTTTGGAGTGCGCCATTCCTCGATCAGTTCTTGAGCGATGAGGATTTTCTCCTTGCCCTTGGGCGAAAGAGCGGCGCGCTTTAAATGTGAGTGAACGGGATTTTATCGGGAAACGATGTGGTTGCGAAAAGACGCTTCCGCCCACGCCCGAAACGCTATCGTGAAGTGAACAGCCCACCGCTCTTCGAAAGCGTCCGTCTTTGATTTCAAATCGCAAAAACGGACGTGATTTCGATAGCTCTATTTTCATTATTCAGCGGCGCATAACCATCAAGCATACTCATGGCCACGACAAAAAAGGGCCCTGGTTTACACCAAGGCCCTTTGGAAGGATGAGTTTATTATATCAGAAGAAGCGCTTGGTCAGTCCAAGCCTGAAAACCCGGCCAAGCGTCGAGTTGGAGTAGCTCACCGCGTTGCGATTACCGCGGCGAATGATCTCCGGCTTCTCGTCGAGAATATTATCGACGATCAGGCGGACGGACGTGCCGTTCAGATAACCGTCGTCTTCGCCAAACTCGTAACCGAGAAAGAGGTTGGCTTGTACAAATGAGCCGTTGCTGGCGGTCATGCCCGTAAAATCCGTTCCGACATCATCGATAGGGCCAGTGATATTGACGGTCAGGCGCGTGCTGAAGCCACCGGAATTCAACGCTGCGAATGTCGCGGCTGTATAGTCCGGAGCCTGATCGATGATATCGCTGACGGTTCCGGCATTCTCGAGATCGATTCTGAAAGGTATGTTGCCGTTCACGCCGAACGAAAGCACTCCGAAATCCTTGGGAATATCCAGATAGGCGTGAAAATCCATGCCCTGCAATTGCGCACTCGACAGGTTTGTCACGCGCCGATCGACGATGAGACCGATAGTACTTGCATCGGGCGTCTGCTGAAGAAGGAGGGCGCCATTCCCAACTTCGGAAAGCAGACTTTCGTAAAGCTCCTGCGAAGGGCTGTAATAGTAAAGATCGGGGTTGGTTCGGAACGTATTGAGATCCGCCGAGTTCACGGCGCCCAGAACATTCGTGAAATCGATATTGTAATACAGAGCGCCGACACGGAACGTGCTGGTCGGTTCCAGCTCGACGCCGATCGAGAACGATTCGGCTTCTTGCGGCTGCAACCCTGAGTCGGCTCCTTCGAGCAGGAATGCACGTTCCCCGCCCATATATTCGTTGAATGGATCCTCGGGCGTCCGGCCATTGATGTAGATCGGCGGCGTGATCCTCCCCGTCGAACTTGCGAGAAGGTCGAGCGCAGTCGGTGCGTTGAACGACGTGTTGTACTGTCCGTAAATCCGGAAGCCGTCGACAGGGGTGAAACTCGCTCCGAAGTTCGGATTCGTGGTCGTCCCGAAGTCGCTATATTCGTCATGACGAACAGAAGCGGCCACATCAAGAAAGTCCGATACCGGCAGATTGAGTTGCGCAAACACCGCCTTGGTATTCTGTGTGGCTTCGCGGAAAGCTTCATTGTCGATCGCGCCAACCGCGCCGCTCAATGTCCGGTTCTTCGCGGTATTGTCGAGATATTCCGCGCCGATTGCGATGCGCGCATCACCGCCGGGCAACCGGAACAAGGGGCCATCGACCACCCCGCGAACGGCGAAGAATTGATGTTCGGTGTCGATCGCATCTTCGAAGTCGAGCACTTGCCCGACCAGATTTGGATCCGCCGCGGCGATGTTGAATGGATCGAAGTCACCCGAATTGACCAGGCTTTGCGCCAGGTTTCCGTTGACCTCGGGGCGGCGCTGATAATTATCCGAGCCGCCGAACGTGGATGTAACGCGCGCCTCGAAATCCCCGAAAAGGCCCAGAGAAACTTCGGGCGTAATCCCGTAGGTTTCGAAGCCGACTTCGAAATCCGGGTTTACGCTGGCAGAATTGGGGGAGAACGAGAAGCTGGTACCGGCATCGACGGTAACCCGTGTCACGAAGGGTATGGCGCCGGGCGGAACGTCGGGCTGCGGCTGCGCGGCCGTCGTGAAGCCCCTCGGGAAAACGCCGAAATTCTGATCACGCTTCGTGTAATACCCCGTTACGCGAAGGTCGACATCGCCGAACTGCTGCGAAACAGCGCCGTAAGCGCTGTAACGTTCGTTCTCCGGCATGAAGGTCTGCGCGCTGAATTCGTCGCAGGTTTCGCCCACGGCATTGAAACCGCCGCCGACCGCGGGGTTCGTTGTAAAGCCTTGGAACGTGCCGAACTGAACGAAGACATAGGTATTCGTGCCGCCCACCGGATCGGGGCATTGCGCGCCCGTGAAGGACGCCGTGCCGTCAGGATCGAAGATCTGCGGCAAGGCATAGTCGATCTCGCCATTCAGGATGCGATCGCGATGGGCATATCCCAGGGAAAGATAGGCATTGCCGGTCGCCCAGCTTTTGCCGGCGGTTATCGAACCTGCGTATTCATCGAAGCTCGATACGGTATCGCCCAATCCATAGGTGAGATCGACTTCCAGACCTTCGAACGAACGCTTCGTACGGAAATTGAGGACGCCGGCGACCGCGTCGGCCCCGTAAAGCGAGGTGCCGCCATCGGTCAGCGCATCCACCCCCGAAAGGATCGCGGTCGGGATGACATCGACATCGACCGAAGCCTGCCCGACGCCAACGGGGGCAATACGAAACCCGTCCACCAGAACCAGCGTGGTGGCGCCCGAAGTGGACTGAAAACCCGGCAACCGGCGCAGGTTCGGTCTGGTGATCGAAATACCGCCGGACACGGCACCGCGCGGATCGCCCTCGGCACGGGAATTGAAAGTGTTGGAAATTTGCGGGATCAGCGAAAGGATCTCATTCGTGGTCGTGGCGCCACGTTGATCGATCACGTCCTCTCCGACCGAAATCGTCTGAGAACCGACTGCTTCCGTGCCACGGATGAGCGTGCCGACCACGACAATCTCATTGCGCACGATATTGTCCTGATCGTTGGCGACGGGGACGCTGGCCTCGGGCGCATCCCCATCCGAATCCTCCGGCAATCCGACGTCTTGCGCATGCGCGATGGCCGGCAGAACAAATGCCAGCGAAAGCGCCAGAAGGCTCGTCTGACTACGGCATGGAACTGTAAACTGCATTGCCCACCTCCCAGTTCACCGAGCTTGATCGCCCGGAGTGTACATCCTGCACCGCGATTTTTCGCGGTCCCTTCGGTATGGCGTTATCGCTGCCACATCCGATTTATTGAAACGGCATCGTAGCAATTTTATTCAGCGGGCATAGCCGAACAGTCGAACGCCGCCGATCTATCGCTTGAGCGATGCGATGCGATGCGATGCGATGCGATGCGATGCGATGCGATGCGATGCGATGCGATGCGATGCGATGCGATGCGATGCGAAATGCCATGCGATGGCAAGGCCGGAGTTTCCGTTGCCTTGGAAAAAACACCCGCACGATCGGGACCGCATGATGCCGGGCCAGAGCGGTTGATAGGATCGACCGCTACCCGAAATCCGGTCACGCGGATCGGCGAACGAGGATGCCGTTCAGGAACAGATCGACGGCGAAGTTGATATGCCGTTCGACCTCTGCCGGCTTCAAAGGTGCGCCTGCGATGATTGTACGAGCCGGTCCTCCGACGACCAGGCTGAGAAAGGCGGTCGCCGTTCGTCGCAAATCTTTTATGGTTACGGTTCCTTCGGACATATTTTCCTCAAGATGTCGTTCGACGAATGCAATCGTGGGAGCAATGCTCTCCGCAAAGAAATCCTGAAAAGCGGAAGGAAAGCGATAGGACTGCGCCGTCAGGACGCGCTGTAGCTTGATGGCTTCGGGCTGCGATACGTTGAAAAGTCTGAGCCGAGCGACATTGAGCAGCGTATCGCGCAAGCTGTCGCCTTCTGCCTCTGCCAGTTTTTCCAGCGAAACCGTATATCTCTCCGCCGCCTTTGCGATGGTCGCCAGGAAAAGCGCATCCTTGTCCTTGTACCGGGCATAGATCGTGCGCTTCGACATTCCGACTTTGGCCGCGATACCCTCGACGGATGCTTCGTCGAACCCATGTTCGAGGAAATCATCGAGCGCCACGCGCAGCAATTGCCTTTGACGCTCGGCCTGCTGCTTCTTGGTCGGCCTGCCGGCGGGCGGACGCGAAATCTTCAACTGCTGATCTGTCATGTTGACTCCTGCACCGACAAGCCCATAATGCAACGGTATCGTAGCATTAATTCAATAATGCGCAAAGAGAGGCGGCACATGGGCAAATTCGCTGACGAGCTCACGAAGAAATTATCCGATTCCGATCGGTTCGATTATGCGTTTTCCGAGGTCAAAGACCTGCAGGTCGCCGCGACGAACGAGCGATTTCAGGAGCACAAGAGCCAGATACGCCTGTTGGACCATCGCGCCTCCGAAGCGGGTTTGAGCGAGGTCACGAGCCATGCCGACATGGCCAGGCTGCTGTTCCCCCACACCGCATACAAAAGCTATCCCGAAGCGTGGTTGATGGAAGATCGCTGGGACCGGATGGGAAAGTGGCTCGACACGGTTTCGACCTATCGGGTTCCGGTGGAGAAGGTGAAGGATGCCACGGACATCGACGATTGGGTCGACAAGCTTGCCGCAGAAGGTTTCTACGTCTCCTGCTCGAGCGGGACGACCGGGAAATCGGCCATGTTGGTCGCTTCGCAAAAGGACATGGAATGGGTCGAGCGTGAAACCGTTGCATCCTTTGCATGGGGATCGGGCCTCGAACCGGAGCAGGATCGCCGGCTTTTCGGCCTCGCGGCCGTAGCCCACGTCCCCAGGAACCAGGCATCGGCACGCGGCCATCGCGCCGGTTATCAGGACCCGTCGAAGGACCGGTTCGACTATCCCGTTCCGCCCATCACGGTCGGCGGACTTACCGAAATGGTCGTGATGCGCAAGAAAATCGCGGATGGCACTGCCTCGCCCGGTGAAATTCAGCGGTTCGAGAAGAAATCCGCCGAACGTGCGGATGCGGTCGAAGGTGCGGTCGAAAAAACGGCAAAGGCCCTTGTCGATGCGCGGCATGACCGGTTGCAGGTGTCCGGTTTGTGGTCGGGACTTTACAATGTGGCGAAAGCAGTGCGCGAATTGGGATACTCCGCCAAGGATTTCGACCCGGAAAATTCAATCTATGTGGGCGGCGGATTGAAGGGCGCGGTGCTCCCGGACGATTACCAGCAATTCGTGTACGAAACGTTCAACATCAAGCCGGAACGCAATTTTCAGAATTACTCGATGCAGGAATTGCATTCCGGAATGCCCAAATGCCGGGAGGGCGGCCGCTATCACATTCCGCCATGGGTCGTGCCCCTGATCCTCGACAAGGAGGGTGAAGAGCTACTCCCAATCGACGAGACCGAAGAATATGAGGGGCGCGCGGCGTTCTTCGATCTTTCGATCGACGGACGATGGGGCGGCGTAATTTCGGGCGACCGTGTCTTCATCGATTTCCGGCCATGCAGTTGCGGCAACAGGGGTCCCTCGATCCGCGACAACGTCGCGCGCTACGCCGACCTGCAAGGGGGCGATGACAAGATCGGCTGTGCCGGAACGGTCGATGCCTATGTACGAGGTGTGGCATGAACGGGCTTAAGGACATTTCAGGCGAAAAGCAGGTCGTATCCGCGCCCTTCTTCCTAAGGGGAACCCTGGTCGAAGGCGATGCGAACCGGCATTCATCGCGGGACCTGGGGGTCGACTTTGCCACCCCCGAACTCGATCTCGATCTGGCGGTGCATCCGCGCAGCGAAGTTCCGCCTCTCCTCAACGTGCCTTTGGAGGAGATCGTCGATTTCCTCGTGGAGACGGGCGAACGCATCCGCGACCCGAAGAACGCGTTGATGCAGGATTGCATCGACCGAATGTGCTCCACGCATATCCTCCCACGCGAGGTCGTGGCGCAACAGGCCTATTACGCCTCGATGCAACTCGACCGGGAGCGGCTGATGGCGGAGGTGGAGCAAAGCTTCTCCGATCCGGCCGCACTCGACGGATGGGTGCCGAAACAGGATCATACGGGACGCAAGAGCTTCGTGCGCGCCTATGCGCCGCGGCTCATCCATGTGCTGCCCGGAAATTCGCCCGGCGTTGCCGTCAAGTCGATTGCACACGGCGCGTTGGTGAAATCCGTCAACCTGTTCAAGATGGCGAGCAGCGATCCGTTCACCACTGTCGCGATCCTGCGAACCATGTCGGAAATCGATGCCGCGCATCCGATCGTTCAATCGATGTCGGCGGCATATTGGCGTGGCGGTGACGAAACGCTGGAACGCATCCTCTATCGGCCCCAATACTTCGACAAGATCGTGGCATGGGGCGGCGGCGACGCCATCAACAACGTGATCAAATATCTCGGGCCGGGATTTCAGCTCGTTTCCTTCGACCCCAAGACCTCGATCTCGATGGTCGGCAAGGAAGCTTTCGATTCCGCAGAGGCGACGGCGCAAGCGGCCGATCTCGCCGCAACGGACGTCATGACCCTCAACCAGGAGGCCTGCGTCGCGAGCCGTTATCAGTTCGTCGAGGGCAGCGAGGAGCAGGTCGATGCTTTTTGCCAATTGCTTCACGAAGGGATCGTTCAGCGCGCTGCGGCGTCGGGCGATGTGCGTCCGCTCGACGGGGGAATGAAGGAAGAAATCGAGATGATGCAGCTGATGGGGGACGATCAGCGCATCTGGGGGAAAACCGATGGAACCGGCATTGTCATCCGTTCCGACCGCCCCGTCGATTTTCATCCGATAAACAAGACGGCGAATGTGGTGCGCGTGGCATCGCTCGATAAGGCGGTGCAATATGTCAACGTGGCCACGCAGACGGTCGGCTTCTACCCGTTCGACCGGATGCCCGATTATCGCGACCAGATTGCGAGCGGCGGCGCCCAGCGCATCGTCCACCTGGGCGAAGCAGGCCCGTCGACGATCGGCAACCCGCACGACGGCATGTACCAGTTGCACCGCTTCGTGAACTGGGTCGTCCATGAGGATGGCACGGTTCAACCCTGACACCGCGAAACAGGGCGCTTTGCCAAGGGGCACGTTTTCAAAGCGTGTCCCGCGATTTTCGCGACGCGCTTCAGGGAGAGCGACCGATATGTACTTGCGCGAGTTCAGGATAGGCTGGGAAAAAATCCTGGCCGCGGCGCTGGGTCTCGGCTTCGGCCTGTCGATATCGTGGCCCTTGCAAGTCTCGGTCTGCCGGCGGTTGGCTACATGATGATGGCTTCGCAGGTCACGACCCTTCCCGCCATCGCGTTGAGCGTCGGACTGATCGGGCTGGCGCAGGGCGCCGAGGCGGACGTAGGCGCATACCTCATCTCCCGGCGCTTCCACATCGAGAATTTCAGCCTTGTGTTGAGCACCATGACGCTGGCGGTTCTGGTCGGCACGGCGGTCGGCGCCCTGATGCTCAGTGCCGCGCTTGAGGCGACCGGCAGCTACACCCTGTTTCTCACCATATCCGCGGTCAGTACGATAGCGGGCGCGTTGATGTTCGGCCTGACTGCGACAGGCTGGGCGCGGGGGGAAACTGCCGCTTCGGTTACAGGAGAGTCATCATGAAAACCGCTGTTATCACAGGTGCGAGTTCGGGCATCGGGCAGGCCACCGCCCTTGAGCTTGGCCGTACGGGTTGGCGCATCATTGGCGTAGGGCGCGACCCGCAACGCTGCGAAGACGCCGCGGCAAAACTCGCGGCCGAAGATATCGAAAACGATTTCCTGCGCGCCGATTTCGATTCCATGGCCGAAGTAAAACGGGTCGCAAGAGAGATTGCCGCCCTCGCCGACCGCATTGATGCGCTCGTCAACAATGCCGGAGGTGTGCGGGACAAGCGATACGAAACGGTCGACGGGTTCGAGGCGACACTTGCGGCCAACCATCTCGCGCCGTTCCTGCTGACGACCGAACTTCTGCCGATCCTGAAGCAAACGGCGGCAGCGCATGGCGAGGCCCGCGTTATCGCCGTGTCGTCGTCGGCGCATGAACATATGCCAGCCATGAATTTTGCTGACCTGAATTTCGAAAACAATTTTTCGACCGGCGCGGCATATTGCCAAGCCAAGCTGGCCAATCTGCTGTTTTCAAAGGAACTTTCGAGGCGATACGCGGAAAGCAATATCGTGGCCCAAACGATGCATCCCGGCGTAATATCGAGCAATTTTTATAGTTACGGCGACGAATCGATGAAGTCGCATCCCGGTGCCCAGAATGGCGCCCCGCCGGAACATGCCGCGCGCACCATTGCGTGGATGGCCACTTCGCCCGAAGGTGGCTCGCCAGGTGGCCGCTATTTCCACGACAAGACTGAAGTCGAAGCAAGATCACAAGCGAACGACGACGTTGCTGCGCAAAAACTATGGGAGATGAGCGAAGAAATGCTAAAGGACATTCGTTCGTCCGATTAGGCTCAGGACCTGTTAAATCGCTTGCTCTGGGCGCAATCGGTTGATTCAGTGGCAGCACCAAGGAGGTTTTGCCGATGTCCG
>NZ_JAIQCI010000069.1 GCF_022378335.1 Croceicoccus hydrothermalis | reverse complement strand
ACGACTCCTAGACGTGGACCTACAACGGCCACATCATGGCACAGCTACGCTGATGCAGAGGCCGTCCACGACATCACGTCACATAGTCTCATATAAGCCGGCTATGCCGAACTTTAGGCGGGCTGCCGCTTCAGGAACAGTGACGCCCGCTGCGATATCGGGCCTGCTTCTCATAGCTTTTTTGGGTGATGGCAGGAAGATTGCCGCTCGTGTTTCCTCGTTCGCGAGCGGTCTTGAGGCCGGCATGGGTGCGTTCCCGAATCAGATTGTGCTTCAATTGGGCAAGCGAGCCGAAGATATTGAACACCGTCATTCTGGCCGAAGAGATTGTGCCGATGGTTTCGCTGATTGAGTAGAACTCGATGCTGGACCTCTCCAGATCACCAACTTTCTTGATCAGGTGACTCATCGAGCGCCCGAGACAATCCAGTTTCCAGACCACCAGCGTATGACCGCTGCGCAGATCGGCAGGTGACGCGATCAGGCCAAGGCGATCGACCTTTGCCTTGATGATCGTCGAATGGACCGAGACGTTCGGTTCCGAACGTCTGACCGGCGCACTGCTCGACAGACTGACCCACCACGTCAGCATCCTCGAGATGAACGGCGAAAGCTATCGTCTGGCACAGAGCCAGGCTCGCCAAGCACGCCCCAACCCCTGACAGAGATGACGATCCAGGTGTTGGCGACCCCCGCTCGGGCTACGCCCTCCCGGCGCTCGCCAACACCCGGATCAAGTGGCCTGGTTTTACTCCGCCCAATGGCCGACTTTTACGCCGCCGTTGACAGCCGCTCTACCGCCAGGCGCAGATCTATGCCCGGCAGGGCGTTCAGCTTGACCGTTCGACGCTTGCCGACTGGGTTGGCCGGGCGGCCTGGTATCTGCGACCCTTGCGCGATCATGTCCTCGAAGAAATGCGACGATCTGGGCGCTTGTTCGCCGACGAGACCACGGCACCGGTGCTCGATCCAGGACGCGGACGAACCAAGACCGGTCAGCTATGGGCCTATGCCCGCGATGATCGACCCTGGGGCGGCAGCGATCCCCCAATGGTCGCCTACGTCTATGCCGCCGATCGCAAGGCCGAACGGCCCGAAGCGCATCTCGAGGGTTTTGCAGGCATTCTGCAGGTCGATGGCTATGGCGGCTACGCTGCTCTTGCCCGCCGTCGCGGCGACGTGACCCTCGCGTTCTGCTGGGCGCATGTGCGACGCAAATTCTACGAACTGGCAGACAGCTGGACACCCGCAACAACTCTGACTTTGGCCGCGTGATTGGGCGGTTTGAGGTCCGTAGCGTGAGGAGTGCCATTTGATGACAG
>NZ_JAIQCI010000068.1 GCF_022378335.1 Croceicoccus hydrothermalis | reverse complement strand
TGATCGACTCCACCTGCGTGCGCGTCCACCAACATGGTGCGACGGGTAAAAAGGGGGAGCCGGCGATCGCGGCATGGGACGTTCCCGAGGTGGCCTCACGAGCAAGATTCATGCCCTCGTTGACGCTGACGGTCGTCCCGTTGCCCTCCGTCTGACCGGCGGCCAGGTCCACGACAGTCAGGAAGCCGGAGCACTGATCGAGGTCATGCCAGAAGGCGCAACACTGCTCGGTGACAAGGGCTATGACAGCAACGCCATCCGCGAAGCCGCTGCCCGCAAGAACGCTTGGGCCAACATTCCGGCGCGATCCAACCGCAAGCAGCGCTTCACTTTCTCCGGTTGGGTCTATCGCCAGCGCAACCTCGTCGAGCGCTTCTTCAACCGCATCAAGCACTTCCGTGGCATCGCCACCCGCTATGACAAGTGCCCCGACAACTATCTCGCCGCCGTCAAGCTCATCTGTGCACGCATCTGGTGCGCCGCGTTATGAGTCTACGGCCTA
>NZ_JAIQCI010000067.1:14167-26027 GCF_022378335.1 Croceicoccus hydrothermalis | reverse complement strand
GGCGTGCGCCTTGATCAATCAGGCACCGCCACATCGCCGTCCGAACAACACGAAGCGGTAGCCTCATGAATAGGACGGGCTAACTCCGACTCCTGGCCGGCCAGTTAGGAAGCGCAAGGGTGATGATCAGCTTCTCGATCAAGCTAAGGCTCATCTGGCTTCAATCGAGGAGAGGGTGCCGAAATCTTCCGAGCGCACCAAGCAACGCAGAATTATCGCTGGCCTCGAGCGCAAGATGAACGATCTGAGACCAGCGATACTCGAAGCAGTCGCGTCGCATCTTCCTGCCGAATTCTCTCGAGCGAAGCTCAGCTATTCAGGGCGGCGATCGAATGTGATCCAACCACACGCAGAGCCTTCGAAATTCGACGAGAGGGTGCGCGACCGCTTACTTACTTGGCTCGAAAAGAACGGATCCGATCGGAATTGCTTGATCATAAGCAAGGGGAGCGTTCGGCTCGGAGACAAAGTGCCGAAATCGATCGATACAATGTTGTCGAAGCATTGGAGCAGCGGTCCGATCTTAAAGTATCTGGAGATGGAGCGCGATCGTCGTCTTGCCCTCTCCGCAGCCGCGAAGATGAAATATCCCGTCCTGAAGAGGGGATTGGAAAGCTCGCTGGCATCCGTGGGCCTCTTACAAAGTGTCGGCAGCTTAAACGAGATCGGAGTTTTTCAGACTTCGCCGACGCCATCGGACTCGACGACGTCTTCCAATTTGCGACCGCCTCGTCGGCTTGTTGAAACAATCAAGTTAAACGGGAGAATTTCGGACGATCATCGGTCACCGAGGCAAATCCAGAACGGGGTTGCAGCCGATCGGACTCGAGCGGAGTCAGCTGACGACCTCGTCACACCACCTGACTCGGATAATCGTCGGGCAGAATGGCGTGAAGGAGATAGAAAACGAACTGGGGGAGGGAAGAAGCGTTCGGAACAGCTGTATCGCCCGGTCAAGAGCGCAGAAATCGATGCCGCCAACTATCGAGACGACGTGCCTTCATTTGCGCACTTCACAGGACCGGCGTCGACGGGTTTCGAGCCAAAGGAGATCGACGAGTATTTGCGGTTCGAAAGCGCTGACGGACCGCTATACGCCAAGGCCCCAGATCAATCACCATCCTTTCTCGATCGCGGCAATCGCATCGATCTTATTGCTTTGGACGATGAAGAGGCAATTTTTGCGGCGTTCAAGTTTGCTTCGGTCAAGTTCGATTACAAGATCGCGATCCAGGGCAGTGAAGAGTTCCGCGAGCGCGCATTCGAAGTAGCGCAATCCAAGGGGCTTGGCGGTTTCTTGATCGATGTGGACTTCGTTGCACGGCGCGCCGAGATTGAGAGGGTGCGTCACGCTGCATCAGTGAGGTCGAGCGTATCCCCTCACGATGAGGCCGCGACGCAATTTTCCGATCGAAACTCTCTTGAGGCGCGATCCTTCGACAAACGAGGGCCGTCCCCGTCATCAAAAGGCTGGGCGGCTACCGATCACCGGGCTGATCCTGAACGTAAGAAGTTGATCGAGGGTTTTGTTAAGCGTCTAGGCAACGAGGTGCACCTACCTTTGATACCGCAGCGGAGCGAGGATCGTGAGGGCCATACCGTTCTTACCTTCAGTCTCGACTTAGTTCGCTACGATGAAGGGGATCCGAGCCTGCCTTTTTTGGTCGACGTCTCGAGGTTCGACGACGACCCAGCAATCCAGGAGTGTTTTTTGCGCAACCACCGGAATGCTGTCGAATTAGCGGAAAAGCTGCTCCGCACAGAAGCCACGAAGGATCGGGAGCGGGTTCGGCGCCGCAATTTCGATCGCATAGGGGAGCGCGAACCTAAGCTCGCGATAGCGCTTCTTCTGGCGCGAGATACGGAAGCCGTTACCGAAATGCTCGATCGGCTCGAACGGGAGTGGATGAGGCTTGATCGTGCTGAGACGAAGCGACTTGATACAGACAAATCCAAACGATTGGGAAAGCAGCGCGCGGGGACATCAGCCTCCGAAGTGACCGAAAGATCATTCAACGTCGCCCCGCTGACGGACACGGAGCGCTCGCCGAGTGCACCGAACACTGACCCTCCGGAACTGATTGCCGCGAAGGGACCTAGGAGTGCTGAAGACCCGCCACCAAAGCAAAAAGATTATCGTCAACGGTGAGGGATGAAATGAAGTCGCAATAGCGGTCGCAAAAGCCGCCTGATCTTCTCGGAAAGGCCGTCGTTCATGTGTAGATGAAGTGGTTGATCGCAGCAAGCGCGCGGAGAAGCGAGCGAGGCGGACGCACAATCGATCAAGCCACTCGAATGCGGGGTTGATGCGACAAGGACATTATCGAGGGCGGTGGACACGCTCAACTTCTGTCTGACCTGGTATCGGGCCTTTCGCGATACTTGAGAACCTAAGGTGTCGGCGACGCCATGGGGACACCTTTTGTCCAAACATATCGCCCTGCACTAGGGCCCTTCGATAAACACAATCCATAGACTGTGCAGCGATCGGAGATCGGTTGTGAGTTCACTGCTTCTGCTCGCATTTCTCGCATCCGGGGCGAAACGGGGGCACGCGAGCGAAGCTTCTCGCGGGAGGGTGGCAAGATCAATCGCAACAGCCGACTCTAATAGAGAAATTTTTTCGATTTGCATACGAGCCGGGCGAATCGAATTCTCTAAAGTTAGGGTTTGTCAATCTATGATTTAACCACTGCAATCAATAAAATATTCTTTTGAAAATAAGGGTTCGATTTGTGAGGGAAGCTAATCGGCAGGATGAAAATAAAGATCGATGCTTCCGCTGGATCGTCCGATCCAGCGTCTTTTAAAAGGAAGTGTCGATGAACCTCCACGAAGCAAAAGAATACAATCCGGCCCTGCGTCTGCTGGCGCTGCCGCTGGTCGCCATGGCCTGGGCAGGTCCGATCCGGACCGTCAAATCCACCTACCTCCCGCCGGACGCTATCGCGTTCGGTAACTGCAAGCTCGTTTGCGCCGTCACGCAAGCGGATGAACCTGTGTTCGCGAATTTCGCGAATGCGGCCGATGAACTGGCGAGCGATATCATTCTCATCCGCGCGGGCCTGTCCCCGGAACAGGACAATCCGGTCACGGTCGCCATCGCCCTGCGAACGCCGGTGGAATTGCTCGTCATGCGCTCCTGCTATTTCGTCGAGCGCGAGAATGCTGACCTGTGGGTCTGCGCTGATAATTCCGACGGTCCGGCCATGCAGCTTACCAATCGCGGGTTGGAGCTCCATTTCCGGCGGCCGTTCTCTGAAGAAGAACGAGCCGACGGCGCCTGCCGAGCCGCAGCCCAGATTGTCCGCCTGGCGCGGGGTATGGTCTGATGGCACAACGGTCGAAGAAAGATCCAAATCCGAAGTCGGTAACCGATCCCGAACGGCCAGAGAGCTGGCTTTTTCTGCTTAGCGAGGGCGATGTGACCTTTGGTGTCCTGCGCGCGAGCTATAAGGACCGCAGCAACTCGGCCCTCGAATTCGGCATGCGGAAATTGCAGCCCGTTCCTCCATCGGAATTTGACCCTGATGCTATCACGGCAGAAAGAGCAGATGTAATCCTGCCGCGTGAGGCCGAGGACCAGTTCACAAGCCCTATCGCGTTCCTTAGAGCCTGCGACGAAATGAAGGTCGATCCCGGCATCATCGTCTATTTGACGGTCCCGACACCTGATGCCGACCGTTTGCACCAGGCGTGGGAAACGGGACGCGGATTCGCAAAAATTCTCGCCGAAGAGCGCGGAATAGCGACCCTGCTCATTCAACACGTGCCGGGTCGAGTGTCATGCGCCAATGATCCGCACCTGCATCTGCTGATCTGTCCTCGCACGTCGTCGAAACTCGGCCTTCGATATGGTGGCCTGGATCGCGAGCTCCTCCATGATTCCGGGGCTCGTATTCTCTCCGACCGATGGGAAGAATTCGTCGACGCTGAGCGCTGAATATGTGCCGGGGGGCACCCTGTCAGATGCCCCCCGGCCTATCGCCTTTACGCCCGATCCATCCAAAAGCCTGGCACGGCAGCAGCAAACTTTTCTTTCTGCTCTTTGGTCGCGCCGAAAATGACCACCATGAGCGAGAACGGCGTCGGCTGAGTATTGCCGCGCAAGTCGAGAAATCGCAGCCGCCCTTGCAAGAAGTAGATATCGGCATCGGCGCGCAGCGTCTCGTGAAACCACGTCGAGTCCGTCCTAGCAGGAACCAAACATGCTATGGTTGCGACATTGCCAAGCCGCCATTGTTCATGCGCCCGCCGCAACCAATTGAGTTGGTCGGAGAAAGGCGGGTTTACGTAGACGAATTTGCCGGACCAGGCATCTCGCAATCCGTCGTCTCCGTTTGCGAGGATATATTTTTTTGACGCAGCGACGGGACTGGATGGGTGCGCGCAGGGATCCAGGTCGATCTTTCCGAAGGAGGCGTAAATCGATTCCATGAAGTCCGGTGGTGTGAAGCGGCTGTCGCGGTCATCCTTGTCTCCTTGCCCCCAATAGGCGCGCTCAGGAGCTCGACGTTTGGCCTTCGGCGCCAACGCATTCAAGATCTTCAAAATACTGGCAACCGATCCGCCTCCCAGTTCGACTGATCGGATGGTCGTAGGGGAAAGCCCGGTCCGCTTGGTCAAAGCTCCAATGGTCATGCTCTGCTTCAAGCGCCGAGTGCGCAATTGTTCAGCAAGCGATTTTCCTGGACCAATTCCGGTGAGCCTGAAATCCAAAGCCCGCATCACAGCTTCCAATGTCGAAACTGATCCGATGCCCCGCTCGAGACGGAAAATCGCCTGCGCGCTTTCACCAGACCGCTCCCCGAGTGTGCGTTGCGACCAGCCTTTTTCCTTCCGTGCTGCACGCAGATCATCAATCAGAATGTGATGTCTCCAGATATCAGATACTGGTGATATAACGATAGATTGCCGGAGCGCTAGTTTCGCGAATACCGATGCGCTTCAAATGCGCGCTTGAAAAGTTCGAGATGATAAGGCTTGCTCGGACGGTCGCCTCCAGAAGTCCGCTGCGTGAGATAAAGGAGCCGAACGAAGATTGGGCGCAGAAACAGCGCGCGTATGTGCTCGTGAGGTCAAAGCGCAGGCGAGCACGATCAGGCCGCTATGACATTTCAAATCTTCGAAAATTGGCTGATCGCAGTCTCTGGCTGCAGAAGCCGTCAATAACTTACCCAACGTGATCGAGACCAACACGAGGGAGGAAAATTGGGCAGCGAATGCTGATGATAATCAGTTGAAAAATTCCGTCAAGTAAAAAGTAAAGTAAATGCGCTGTTTATCTTAATTTACTCTCGCACGGTTCGATGAGCGTTGACATAAGAATGCGGGACTTGCGCTGATTTCGCCCTTGCGGCTGCTCGCTTAGCGAGTGCGATCTCGTAGGAACGAGATCGGGGGAGGCGCGCGGTGCGAGCCGACCGCTGGCGCCGAAAGATTGAGGGGGTTCGGGTGAGGAATGGTCCTCGAATGAAATGAGAAGGTAAAACAATGACGCAGGCCACCGCAATCGAACTCGATCTCCAAGTGAAGCGCGCGATCGAATTCAACGCAGGAATGATGGGATCGATGCTCGATGCGATCGGATACCCTTCGCTTTTGGCGCCACATACAAGCGATTATCGGGTGACCGTCGCCTTTCCTGGCGCGGCCATGATCGAGGTCGACCTGCTCGTTCGATGGGATGTCGCGCAAACGGTTAGATTGCCCCTCACGGCTTGCATCGAAGAGATCGAAGCCAACTTGGCCGTGGTGCGCAACAGGCTCGAGCAAGTTCTGGCAAATCTCGACGAACTCGTTGAGCGCCGTGAAATGATCAGAACCGAGGCCAGCAAACAGATGTCCTTGGCTCGAAGCCAGGGTGTCGGATTTCGTGTTACCTCGGTGGAGCTCGCGTGGATCGATGCCGAACGGTCAGATCGGATGGGAGAAATGGACCTTTTCTACGAAGCTGCCGCCTGCAACATGCTTCGATCGTTCCGGGAAAGACTTTCGATCTCGTCCGTCGCAGAAACGCGCGACGAACTGAAAGCACTGATCGCTGAGCTTCGTCCAGCAGCCGACAGGGCGAACTTGGCCGGAGCTAAGGGCGCGGTGGGGTTCATCGAAGCTGACAGCCTCGAGCAGCTTCGAGGCCTATCAGGAAACCTGCAGGCTGACCTGGTTCAGATCGCGCGATCTCTGAAAACTCGCCTCTGGTCCGAAAACCGGGTTTGTAAAGCGTTCGAATGGGAGAACGGCGTTGTGTATTCTGAAGAGAATCGCCCTGACAACCGGCGAATAGACTCGAGCCGCCCGTCCGGATTGACTGCCGATGCTTCCCCCAATCGCGAACGCTTGGTCGCGTTCACCGCTGATGGTCAGCTGCTCAGTTGACTGCCTTGCTCCCGCCGAGGACGTTCGGCGGGAGCGCAACAAAAATGACTGTCATAAACGACAGCTTAGCGCCCCAATACCAGTCACTAGGGTTCGTGGACAAACCTTGCATACCAGCAATCTGTCGGTAAGTGCGGAGAGTGATCAATTAACTTTCGTGGAGATAATCGGGTGCGTGCAACCTATTTCCTCATAGCGTCCTCTATATTGTTGGCAGCCTGTGGGCAATCAACGGATTCAACGGCATCGCGAAATGGCACGGAGCAAGTTCAGAGCCAATCGGTGCCCACTGCGAGCGAGAACGATGGGAATTGGTCCTTACTTAGCGAGTATGTCGGTCAGCATCCCGTGGATAGCAGGCTCTATGACGAAAGCCCGATAGCGCCCGAGCTCAGGAACCTTCTCGACGACAAGCTGAACGTGCTGATGCAGAACAGCGAGACAGCCGCTCCCTTGCAACGCGATGGCGAAGTTTTCTTCACGTCGGGCAACAAGGATAATGAGGGGGGTAGCGACGCATTCTATCTGCTTGTCGATCCGTCAGCCAAGGCAGTCGAGGTCGGCCTTTGGGAAAACGGAGAGTTGACCGTTTATAAAACCCCAGGTTCCGACATTCTGAAACCAACGGATATCCAGACGACAATATCGAACGCGGAGATGTAAACGTCGCTGTGGCCCGGCAGGGACGGCCAGCAATCCTTGACGCGTTACCGATCCACTGATTCAAGGCTGGCTTTTGGAGGCGGCCTCGGGCGAACGGATTGGCGTTACGGACGAAGAATGGGAAGTGATCGGGCCGCTGCTGCCGCCTGAGCGTGGTCGCGGATGCCGCCCGGCGCAGGATAATCGTCCCTATTTCGAAGGCATGATGTGGATCGCGCGGACCGGCGCGCAGTGGCGACACCTGCCAGACGAGTATGGTAAGTGGAACAGCGTGTTCCGGCGCTATCGACGATGGGTCACGACCGGCGTGTTCGATTCCATGCTCGAGACGCTGGCCGAATTGGCGGGGCGGCATACAGCCGCCGACATGATCGACAGCACAGTGGTCCGGGCACATCATTGTGCTGTCGGTAAAAAAGGGGACTCAGCAAACCGAGGCACTTGGCCGATCGCGAGGCGGCTTCACCACCAAGCTCCACGCAAGGTGCGATGCCAGAGGTCTCCTGCTCGGCTTCGTGCTGACACCCGGACAGGCCCACGATGTGCAGGGCTTCGCTCCGTTGTTCCGCATGATAACCGACCGGATCGAGACCTTCCTGGCCGACCGAGGCTACGATGCCGATGCAATCCGCGAGGAGATCGGAGCAGCAGGCGTCGAGGCGGTGATCCCAGCCAAGGTCAACCGGCGCAATCCTGCCCCGCACGACCGCGCCAAATACAAGTGGCGCAACCTGATCGAGCGCCTGTTCAACAAACTCAAGAACTGGCGCCGCATCGCCACCCGCTACGATAAAACCAAAGAATCTTACCTCGGCTTCGTCGCTCTCGCATCAGTCAAACTATGGATACCCTTTGTCCACGAAGCCTAGTGGCAGATTCTCGGTCGCCCGTTAGCGGACATTTTCCGCGCCGCGACACAATACCATTAAATCAGTTCGACAATCGGAAGGTATTTGAATCGTGTGTCGTCTGCATGCCTCGGCATGTTTCGCACTGATCCGCTAAGTTTCGTGAAGGCCATGCCGAGCTTAGCGTGCGGTTCCGTGCCGCTCTTACCGTGGCGCGTCGTTCAGATCAGATTGGTTTCATGGAAGCAGCTACCGAGCGGGGTGAAGCGTCCCGGGTTTTCCGGAGGCTCCTATTTGTGAGAAGGAGCCACTATGAATGCTACAAGGAACAAGTTTTCGCCTGAGTTTCGCGACCGCGCGGTACGGATGGTGGAGGAGCACCGGGGAGATTATCCGTCGGAGTGGGCGGCAATGACTTCGATTGCCGGGAAGGTCGGCTGCACGACAGAGACGTTACGCCGCTGGTGCCGCGAGGAGGCGAGCCGACGAGCGGGGCCAGCGGCGCAGGCCGCCAGTGACCGGGACCGGGTCAAAGCCTTGGAGCGAGAGGTGAAGGAGCTTCGCCGGGCCAACGAGATCCTGCGCAAGGCCTCTGCATATTTTGCTCAGGCGGAGCTCGACCGCCACGGCAAATGGTGATGTCGTTCATCGACACGCACCGCGAGGAACTGGGTATCGAGCCGATCTGCCGCGAACTGGTGATCGCCCCGTCCTCCTATCACGAGCATGCTGCCCGGCTTGCAGATCCCGCCAGGCGTTCGGCCCGTGCCCGGCTCGATGATGAGATCAAGGAAGAGATCAGGCGTGTCCATGAGAACAGCTTTGGCCTCTACGGTTCCCGCAAGGTCTGGCACCAGTTACGCCGCGAGGGCATCGCTGTAGCCAAGTGCACCGTGGAACGGTTGATGCGCACCATGGGGCTGGCAGGCATGCGGCGGGGCAAGACAACGGTCACGACCGTCAGCAACCCGCTGACGCCATGCCCGCTCGACAAGGTCAATCGCGAGTTCCGCGTCAGCCGGCCCAATGCTCTGTGGGTGGTCGACTTCACCTACGTGCATACATAGGCGGGGTTCGTCTACGTCGCCTTCGTGATCGATGCCTACGCCCGCAGGATCGTGGGCTGGAAGGTCAGCACCACCGCGACGGCGAACTTCGTTCTGGATGCTCTGGAGCAGGCGATCCATGCGCGCAGGCCTGGCCCTGATGACGGCCTGATCCATCACAGCGACAGGGGCGTGCAATATCTGGCCATGAACTACACCCATCGCCTGGCAAAGGCCAACCTCGTTCCGTCGGTGGGCAGCGTCGGCGACAGCTACGACAACGCCTTGGCCGAGACGATCAACGGCCTTTACAAGGCCGAGGTCATCTGGCGGCAGCGATCGTGGCCAAGCGTATCAGCCGTGGAGATAGCAACCCTGCGCTGGGTCGACTGGTTCAACAATCACCGCCTGTTCGGTCACATCGGGCACATCCCGCCCGCCGAGGCCGAAGCCAATTACTATGCAGCCAAAGAGAACCTCGTTATGGTCGCATGACTCGAATGAAACTGCCTCCGGAAAACCCGGGACGCTTCAGGGTCCGCATGTTCTCAATGATCGTGCCCACCGTGGGGCTCAATTGATGGTCGCAGCAAGCCCCGAAATAGGTGCGACGCCTCTGCAGCTTGTGATGGGTAATGCCCTCGGTGTCTTTCGACCTCCAATCAAAGACGGTGCGGCCAAAGCCAAGGGGATAATCGGGTCTGAAATGGCTGACTAGGGTCCGGACTCATTAGAGCCACCATGTGACGAATGCTGCGATGGCGATGGTGGCCATGAAGGTCTTGATGTTGCGGTCGAAGCGAGTGGCGACGCGGCGCCAGTCCTTGAAGCGGCAGAACATGCGCTCGACGACATTGTGCTGACGGTAGATTTGCCGATCGTGCTCGATGTGCACTTTGCGGTTGGACCTGGCGGGGATGACCGGAGTGGTTCCGTGCTCGATAAGCCAAGAGCGCAAGGCGTTGCTGTCATAGCCCTTGTCGGCGACCAGATAGCGGGATGGCGGTACGGCATTGATCGTCTGGATAGCGACCTTGGCATCGTGCGCGTTGCCCGGCGTCAGCAGGAGGACGTGCGGGCGGCCCTTCTCGTCGCAGACGGCATGGAGCTTGGTGTTGCGTCCGCCTTTGGTGATGCCGATACCATGAGCCAAGGCCCCCCTTTTGCGCCGCCGGCAGTGCGGTGAACCTTGATGCAGCTGCTGTCGATGAAGAGCCCTTCAGGGACGCCATCGACCCCGGCGAGCTGGGCGAAGATCCGTTCCCACACGCCGCGTTCGGCCCAGCGCCGGAAGCGGTTGTAGAGCGTCTTCTTCGGACCGTAGACATGTTCCGGGCAATCGCCCCAGCGACCACCGCTCTTCAGAGCCTGGACAATCCCGGAAAGCACGCGCCGGTCATCGACCCTTGGCATCCCACGCGTATCGTTCGGCAAGAGCGGCTCGATCCGCGCCCACTGATCATCCGAAAACCAGACGAAATCCGCCATTCACCAAGCCTCCTTGCTGGAGGCACGTGAATCACTTTGCAGCGCCGGTGTGAATCCCGTTTATGGGTCCGGACCCTAATGTCTTTTGCGTACCAGAATTTCGCGACCACACGCTAAGCGACCCTTTAACGATAATCGCGTACATTGCTGTCGGTTTGAATTTGACACTCAGCACAGTCGTTTAATAACCTTCGACGTCAAACGCGCCAGCGGGGGGGGGGCAGGGTCGCACATTACTTCCCGCATTATTTGTTTCTTCTCGTCGTCAAACGGCGCATTTGCGTCTAATCCAGGGGGACTTCCATGACGATTTCACTGAAAAAGAACGAGGCTGTGAGCCTTTCGAAGAGCGCGCCGAACGGCCTGACCAGCATCACGTTGGGCGTGGGCTGGGACGCTGCCAAGGCCAAGGGTTTCCTCGGCGCAGTCTTTGGCGGCGGCGGCGATATTGATCTCGACGCTTCGGCACTGATGTTCACGACCGGTCGGCAGGTCGTCGACAGCGTCTGGTTCGGCGCCCTGACCAGCAAGGACGGCTCGGTTCGCCACAGCGGCGACAACCTGACCGGTGATGGCGATGGTGACGATGAATCGATCGCCATCGATTTGATGCGCCTGCCGCCGAACATCGAGACCATCGTGCTGACCGTCAATTCGTTCCGTGGCCAGACGTTCGACAAGGTCGATAATGCATTCGGGCGCGTCGTCGACAATCGCACGGGCCGTGAACTTGCGCGCTTCGACATCTCCGACAGCGGCCCGCACACCGGGATCATCCTTGCCAGCCTGACCCGCGCCGGTGGCGACTGGACCTTCAAGGCGCTGGGCGAACGCGCCGGCGGCCGCACGGTCCATGATCTGGTGAGCCCGTCGGCCGCCCTCATCTGACCTAAAGGGGCGGCTCCCATCAAGGCTGCTCAATTCTGTTTCTTGCTCAGAACTGGAGTTCCCGATGCAAATGCAAAAGGGTGAAAAGCGCGGACTGGCCGATTTCGGCATCAGCTCGTGCTGCACTGTCAAAGTCGATTTCGGCCTCGATGGGGTCGATATCGCAGCCTTCGGTCTCGATAGCGCCAAGAAGATTGGCGACGACCGCTATGTCGTTCTCTTTTCGAACCCGAAAACGCCGGAAGGCGCGATCGAGATGATGTCCACCTCGGACAATGCGGTTTTCAATCTCGATCTCGACAGGCTGCCGAGCTCGATCGACCGCATCGTCTTCACCGCGACACATGACAATCAGCCGATTTCGCGCGCGCGCCCACTCATCGTCACCGTCGACGGCAACAAGGCAAGCTTCGACGTTGCATCGAGCCTCAGCAATGAGAAGGCCGTGATGATGATCGAGATCTACCGCCATTCGAGCGGTTGGAAAATCGGGACCATCGCTGCAGGCTTCGCAGGCGGACTTGCAGCACTCATTACCCATTTCGGCGG
>NZ_JAIQCI010000067.1:0-14074 GCF_022378335.1 Croceicoccus hydrothermalis | reverse complement strand
CCTCCTCCTCCTCCTCCTCCTCCTCCTCCTCCTCCTCCTCCTCCTCCGCCTCCTCCTCCGCCTCCTCCGCCTTCGGCACCGGTTAACCTCCGCAAGATCACGCTCGAGAAATCCAATCCGAGCGTGAGCTTGACGAAGAAGGGCGACAGCTTTGGCGAGATCGTCCTCAACCTGAACTGGAATGCGGGAAGCGCCAAACGCGGTTTCTTTGGCGGGTCAAAGGCTGTCGATCTCGACCTCGGTGTACTTTTCGAACTTCAGGACGGGTACCGCGGCGTCATCCAGGCGCTGGGCAACCAGTTCGGGGGATTCCATTCCGAACCGTGGATCGAGCTATCGGGCGATGATCGCACCGGCGCAGTCGCTGCGGGCGAAACCATCCGCATCAACGGCAAATACTTCGACCGCATCAAGCGGATCGCAGTCTTCGCCCTGATCTACGACGGCGTGCCGAACTGGCAGCAGACCGATGGCATCGTGCGCATGAACATCCCGGGTCAGCCCGAGATCGAAGTGCAGATGAACGAAGGCCGCAATGACCGCCGCCTGTGCGGTATCGCGCTCATCGACAATGTCGGCGGGCAGATGAAGGTCACCCGACACATGCAATATTACCAGAACCAGAAGCCCTTCG
The DNA here is from genome assembly GCF_022378335.1 of Croceicoccus hydrothermalis. Lineage (GTDB taxonomy): Bacteria > Pseudomonadota > Alphaproteobacteria > Sphingomonadales > Sphingomonadaceae > Croceicoccus > Croceicoccus hydrothermalis. Next base: position 13,440 of record NZ_JAIQCI010000067.1, on the reverse strand, counting down.
CCGACGACATCGGCATTTTCCTGCGCTGGACCGCAGGTTCGAAGGACTGATCGCCACTCCAGGCCGCCGGTCATCGCGCCCGGCGGCTTTTTCAATAGGGGGGAACCCAAATGCTCAAGAACTTCTACGGCTCGATAATCTTCACGATTATCTGCCTCACGCTCGCCGGCGTTGTCGGCTATACCGAAAGCGGCGGCGCGCTTGGCGTTGCTGCAACGATGGTCTTCATCGCTGCCATTCTCGGCGTCATGGAAACCTCGCTCAGCCTCGACAACGCGGTCGTCAATGCCTCGGTCCTCAAGGACATGGACGAGAAGTGGCAGAATCGCTTCCTCACCTGGGGCATCGCCATTGCCGTGTTCGGCATGCGTATCGTCTTCCCGCTCGCCATCGTCGCGATCGCGGCATGGGTATCGCCATGGGAAGCACTCTCCATCGCGATCTCCGACAAGACGCGCTATGAAGAAATCGTCACCGGCGCCCATGTCGGCATCTCCGGGTTCGGCGGCGCATTCCTGATGCTGGTCGGCCTGACCTTCTTCTTCGACGATGACCGCGAGCACCACTGGCTGGGTTTAATCGAAAAGCCGCTCTCTGCTTTCGCGAAGATCCCGTTCTCGCCCTATATCGCGACCGCCGTCATTGTGGCCGCCCTTTCGCTGCTTGTAGAAGGTAGCGAACGCCAGACTTTCCTCATCGCAGGCCTGTCGGGCGTCGCCACCTTTTTCGCGGTCGAAAAACTCGGTGATCTGCTTGGCGGCGAAGAAGATGCAACCGGCAAGGTCGTCCGTTCGGGCGCCGGCGGTTTCATCTATCTTGAATTCCTCGACGCATCATTCTCCTTCGACGGCGTCATCGGCGCCTTCGCCATTACCAATGACATCCTGATCATCGCTCTTGGCCTCGGCATTGGCGCGATGTTCGTGCGATCGATGACCATCGCGCTCGTTCGCGGCGGCCACCTGTCGGAATACCGCTATCTCGAGCCGGGCGCGTTCTATGCGATCATCGCTCTGGCCGTCATCATGCTGATGAGCATCCGCATCCATACGCCCGAGATCGTGACCGGCCTTATCGGCGCCGTTCTGATCGGCGCGGCCTTCTGGGCTTCGGTCCGCCACCAGAAGCTCTTCCCCGAAGAATACGAGGAAGATGGCGATGCCGATGCAATCCTGCCGACCGGCGACGTCCAGCCCGACGTCCACACCGCCTGAATGGCAAGCGGCGGGAGCGAACCTCCCGCCGCCACCGCCAGTGCCAACCTAGAAGCGCGAGAGACACAATCGTGAACATGATGATGGGCGCCAATGCGCCAGTTCAGGGAGATGCCGTCGGCATTTCCTGGCTCGAAAATCCCATCGGTGCCGATCTCGATATCTGCGCGTATCTTCTCGATGCCTCCGGAAAGGTGCTGGGCGATGAGGGCATGGTGTTTTACGGCCAGACGCAAGTCCCCGGTGTGGCCATGGCCGCAGTAGGGAAGGGCGCAACCTTCCAGATCGACTATGCCGCCATTCCAGACCAGATCGAGCGCATTGCACTATGCGCTGTACTCGACACGGATAAGTCACCCGCTGCCGACCTCGCGCAAGCCAAGCAGCTTACCATGGCAATGGGCCAGCTGACCTTCACTATCGATCTTGCCGGGAAGAGCGAAAAAGCGCTCATCATCGGTGAGGTTTACAAGCGCAACGGCGCTTATAAGCTGCGCGCCGTCGGACAGGGCTTCGATGGCGGCCTCATGGCAATTGCAACCCATTTTGGCGTCGATGTGCAAGCCGATCCAACCGATTCTGCTCCGCCGCCGGTGGCATCTGCACCGGCACCGGCACCGGCACCGGCACCGACGCGCCCGCCCGAACCCTCACCAGCACGGGCACCGGCACCGGCGCCCGCCGCTTCGACCATCTCGCTGAAGAAGGTCACGCTCGCAAAGGCCGAGAAGGTCAGCCTTGCCAAGACAGGCGGCGCCATTCGCGCGCTGCTTTCGTGGGAGGGCCGCGGCGCAGGTGACGGCGATCTCGATTTCTACTGCTTTTACGTCACCAAGGAAGGCAAGAGCGGCAAGGTCTATTGGAAGGACCTTGGCTCGAGCGATTCCTTCCCCTTCATCGCGCATTCGGGCGATGCGTTGCGGGCAGGTGAAGAGGCCATCGTCATCGAACGGCCCGAGACGCTGCGCTACGCGCTGTTCGCGGCCTATTCCGCCGTCAAGAACGGCGCGGGTTCCTTTGGCAGCTACCGCCCGAAGATGACCCTGACCGATCAGGCCGGCAACGAGGTCACGATCCCGCTGCTGAACCCGAACCACACCTCATACTGGGTGGCCATTTCGCATCTCTCCCTGGGTGAGACCGTCGATATCGAGCATATCGAGACCTATGGGAAAAATGGCTTCCCACACATGATCGCCGCCGAGCGCGCGCCGCGCCTGCATCCCGACGGAAGCTGGGATGTCAGTAAGGGCGAGATCGAATTCAAGAAATAGCCGGTTTTCAAGGCGCGTTGCACCCATGGCGGAAAGTGCGGCGCGCATCCGGTTTCATTCCGCCAAGAACCTCAAGAAAGGACTACGATACCATGGCAATTTCGCTCTCCAAGGGTGGCAATGTCTCGCTCTCGAAGGAGGCTCCCGGTCTCGACCAGATCATGATCGGCCTGGGCTGGGACGTTCGCGCAACCGATGGCAAGGACTTCGACCTTGACGCCTCGGCCTTCCTGCTCGCCTCGAGCGGTCAGGTGCGCTCGGATGCCGACTTCTGCTTCTACAACAACATGAACGCCGCTGGCGGCGCGGTCATCCACCAAGGTGACAACCGCACCGGTGAAGGCGAAGGCGACGACGAGCAGGTGCAGATCACCCTCAGCAAGATGCCGGCCGATGTCGACAAGGTCGCGATTGTCGTGACGATCCATGAAGGCGAAGCCAATGGCCAGTCCTTCGGCCAGGTCTCGAACGCCTTCATCCGCCTCGTCGATGAGAAGACCGGCAAGGAAGTCGTCCGCTATGACCTGTCGGAAGACGCTTCGACCGAAACCGCGATGATCCTCGGCGAAGTCTATCGTCACGGCAGCGACTGGAAGTTCCGCGCCGTCGGTCAGGGTTTCGCTGGGGGCCTTGGCCCGCTCGCCAAGAACTACGGCGTGAACATCGGCTGATCTCTGGCTGCTCATGACGGGCAGCCAGGATGCAATTGGTCGCCGGGGCAGACGCTCCGGCGACCAGCCAACTCATTTCTACGACCAGGAACGCTCACACATGGCAGTATCGCTCCAGAAAGGCGGCAACGTCTCTCTCTCCAAGGAAGCTCCCGGGCTTTCGTCCGTCACCGTCGGTCTTGGCTGGGACGTTCGCAAGACTGATGGCGCCGCCTTCGACCTTGACGCATCGGCCTTTGCCGTTGGCCAGGACGACAAGGTGCTCTCCGACGCGCATTTCGTCTTCTACAACAACACCAAGACGCCCGATGGCGCTGTCATCTACGGCGGCGACAATCGAACCGGTGAAGGCGAGGGTGATGACGAAACCATCAAGATCGACTTCGCCAAGCTTCCCGCTGACGTGAAGAAGGTTGTGATCGCGGTCACCATCCATGAAGGCCAGCAGCGCGGCCAGAACTTCGGTTCGGTCTCAAACGCCTTTGCCCGCGTCGTGAACGATGCCGATGGCAAGGAACTTGCGCGCTTCGACCTCTCTGAAGATTCGAGCATGAATGCCGCCATGGTGTTCGTCGAACTCTACCGCCGCGATGGCGACATCAAGGTGAAGGCGATCGGCGAAGGCTGGGAATCCGGTTTGGCTGGCCTCGCGTCCTCGATGGGCGTCAACATCGGCTAAGCCAGGCGGCGGCGCCGCATCTTGTCCCTGCGCGCCGCCGCCACCTCCCTGTCCCTTTTCCCAAAGAAACTCCCGCTCGATGCGTATCTGGTTCAATCGCGGTTTCTCGCTCGCTCCCATCGCCCAGGCCATGCTGGCCGCTGACAGCTCGCTTGAAGTGCTCGTCAGCGTAGGTGAGGGTAGGCTGGCATATTCCGGTCCGACCGAGACATTCGAAGAACTCAATCTCGAACCATCGGAATATGTGGATTGGGTCCGAGACCAGATTGCCCAGCGCCAGATCGACGTCTTCGTGCCGACCCGGCTGCGCGAGCATTTCTACGATGCGAATCTTCCATGCCGTGTCCATTTTCCCTGCTCGAGATCCAATTTTCTGGTGATCGAGGACAAGCAGGCCTTTTCGGACGCCACCGCCAACGAGCCCTTCCATCTGCCAACATGGCCCGCCTCATCTGCCGATGAGCTGGAGGAGAGGCTGGCGCTGTTCCGTGCCTGGCATGATGAGAGCCTCCCCTGCGTCAAGCCGCGCAAGGGCGTAAACGGTCACGGCTTCTGGAAACTGCCCAAGGATGTCGCGCCGAGCGCGCATCTCCTCCATCCCGAATTTCACACCATGCGATCCGATGTTTTCATCGCCGCGCTGCGCATTCAGGAACGGGAAGAACCGATCGCCCCTCTGGTGTTGATGGATTATCTGCCCGGTCCCGAAATCTCCTTCGACGTGCTCGCGCATGAAGGCCAGATTCTGAAATATGTCGCGCGCACCAAATTCGACCGGCGGCAGTCCATTCAAAGCCCGCACTTCCTCGAAAGCGAAGCAGCCGTACTGGCCGCGCGCTTTATGCTCCATGGCCTCGTGAACCTGCAGTTCCGCAAGGCCGCAGATGGCAGTTGGAAAATCCTCGAGATCAATGCCCGCCCTGCAGGCGGCAGCATCTATGCCGAGGATTATGGGGCTGGCCTCATCGCCGACTGGGGCGGCCTCCTGAGCAGCAGGCTGACAGCTAACGACATCAAGCCGGCGAAGATCGATATCGAATTCGAGACCACGAGAATTCGCAGGCTCATCGAGAAGAAGGAGGCTGCATGACACAGGCAATTTCCGGTCAGCGCATCACGCTGACAGGCACCAGCGAAATCCTGATCCGCTTTGCTGGCCGCGATGCTTCGCGCCTTTCCGTGGCGGTCTTTACCGGCAGCGGTGCGCTTCACCCTCTCGACCAGATGGGAACGACCGATTGGCGGCTGTCGGGCTGCAATTACGACAAACTCGAGATCGTGGCCTACATCACGGACGACAAGCAGGGCGGCTTCGTCAATTCAGCCTATCCGTGCACTGTCACCATAGATGGAACGAGCTACAGCTTCCCCGAACCTGTCGAGCAGCTCGCGGCCGTCATCATCGGCGAAATCTACACCAAGAGCGGGACTGTTCGCATGAAGGTATCGAACGAAGGCTTTACCTTCGGTATCGATGCCTACGCGCGGGCCCGTAATCTCGGCGACCTTCCGATTCCGAACCGCAGCAGGCCGCGCGACAATGCTCCCCGGCCGTTGCCGTGGGGCGACAATCCCTCTCCCGATCGGAGCTCGCCATGGGGTGAGCCGTCACCGCCACCTCGCGGAGGCGCATTTGCAAGCGGTAGCGGCGTACTCATCGGCTCGAACCTGATTGTGACGAATGCCCATGTGATCGATGGTGGCAACGAGTTCGCGCTCGGTCGCACCCAGCAGCGACTGGTCCCGGTTGCCGTTGACCCGATGCACGACCTCGCGCTCCTGCAAGGACAGATACAGGGCGAGCCCCTGCCGATCCGGATCAATTCGCCTGTATGGCTAGGCGAGGCCGTAATGGCCGCCGGCTATCCGCTGATGGAGGTGCTCGGCGCCGACCTCAAGGTCACGACCGGCAATGTCTCAGGCCTCACCGACGGACAGGGCGATGTATCGCGCTTCCAATTTTCAGCCCCGATCGGATCCGGCTCGTCGGGCGGAGCGATCATCGATGAGGAAGGCAATCTCATCGGGATCACCTCTGCATCGCTCGCGCACCAGAATTTCCGCGACCGCGGCGCAATCTCCGAAAACGTGAATTTCGGCATCCGCGCAGCCATTGTCTTCGAGATGATCGCTGCTGCTGGCATGCCGCTTCCCACGACCGCTGCCCAGGCAGGCGGCAATCGGCGCGATGTCACAAACCGATTGCGCAACTCGGTCGTCTCCATTCTCGTCTCGGCATAGGAGTACCCATGGGTTTCCGGTTCCAGAAACGCATTTCCATTCTTCCCGGCGTTCGTCTCAATCTCTCCAAGAGCGGCGCCAGCTGGTCGGTCGGTCCGCGCGGCGCCTCGGTCAATATCGGAAAGCGCGGCATTTTCGGAAACGTCGGCATCCCCGGGACCGGTCTCAGCTACCGGGAGCGCCTCGACAAGCCTGAAGGCCGCGCATACGCGCCCGCCCGTCCGTCCGCAGCAGCCAGCCTTCCCGATCGTGTCGTCGCGCGCATGACCGGCAACAAGGTCGTACTTCTCGACCCGCAGGACAGGCCGCTTGATCCCGAACTGGTTCCGGCCGCCAAGCGCCTGATGAAAGATGATCTCAAGGTCTTCCTCGAAGACCACGCCGCTGACCGAAACACCGAATTGCAGAAGCTGCGCTTTTTGCATCACGATATTCCGCGCACGACAGGAAGCGTTACGGCCGGCAATGCAGGCAAGCCGTCACGCGAACAATTCTTCGATCAGGAGTCCTACATGGATGCGCTGATGCGCTGGCGTGCCGAACAGGCCAACAGCGGTCCCGATGCCGATGCGCTCGCTGATGCCTTGCTGGTCAGCCTCGGTGCGCTTGACTGGCCTGCAGAGACCAATATTGCGCTCGCTGTCACCGGCGGCCGCGTGCTTCTCGATGTCGATCTTCCAGAAATCGAGGATATGCCCGATGCAACCTGGAAGCCCGTCTATACGCGGCTCGAGCTCGTGCAAAAGCCGATGACGAAGAAGGACCATGGCGGGTTTTATCTCGATCACGTCTGTTCGATCCTGATGCGGCTCGCAGGGCATAGCTTTGCCACCAGCGCCGACATCAAGACCGTCGCCCTGTCTGCCTATACCCAGCGCGCTGCAACGACTGGCCGCGTTGACGACGAATATGTCGCCACCGCCGAAATCACCCGTGCGCAGTGGGCCGAAGTCGACCTTTCCGGCCTTGGCCGGATCGACCCCCACCAACTGCTGCGGTGCTTTGGCGCGAAGATCGAAACGAACACGCGCGGCAAGCTTCTCGTTCAGACCCCTCTTAGCTGAGATCACAGGCCTGAAGCCGGATGAAAGGAAAAGACCTTGGAAACTGCAATGATGGGCGAGACGAAGACCGTCGAACTCGTCACTGGGACGCTGGACCTCGAAGTCGCCAAGGGACCGCCCATCGACGAGATGTGCGATTTCGCAGCGCGGGCAAACCCGAAGCGCGGCTTCCTGATCGTCTCCAAGGTGCTGGGCCGCCACATGCCCGCGCGCCCGAAGCAGATGCGCGCGACCATGCGGCAGCTCGCAGAAGGCATTAGCCAGCAGCTACCCGAGCCCATCTTATTCCTCGGAATGGCCGAAACTGCGACTGCGCTCGGCCAGGGCCTCTTCAGCGCCTACCAGCAGATGACCGGACAGAGCCTCGTCTATCTCCAGACATCCCGCCAAAGGATGCCCGGCGCATCGGTTCTGACCAGCTTCGAGGAAGGTCACAGCCATGCGACCTCTCACATGGTGCAGATCGCACGCCCCAACCTTGAAACCACCATCGCCAAGGCACGATCGCTCGTAATCGTCGATGACGAAAGCAGCACCGGGAACACGTTTCTTGCCGCCGCTGAGGCCATGGTTGCCGTCATGCCCGCGCTCGAGACCATCGAAACAGTCTGCATCACCGACTGGAGCGACGGCGCCTATCTCGCTTCCATGCCCAAACCCGCGCGAGCCGTCTCGCTGCTGGCTGGCCGCATGAAATGGACCAAGGGCGCAGAGCACAAGGCAGCGCCCCTTCCGTCGGGCTCAAACGAAGCAGGCGCGGCGCCAGCTTCGGCCATGAAAAGCCGGGGCGGCATTACCATGACCGATATCGCGACCCGGCCGTTCGCCTCTGCCCGCAAAGGCGAGCGCGTTCTGGTGCTGGGCGACGGCGAGCATTCCTACGAAGCTTTGCGCATTGCCGAAGACATCGAACGCCAGGGAGGTATCGCCGCGGTCCAATGCATCACCCGCAGCCCGGCGCTGCTCGGCCATGCTATGCAAAGCGTCTCGCATTTCGATGATGCCTATGGCTCGGGAGCGCCCTGCTATCTCTACAACATCCTCTCGCACCAACCCGAGCGCATCATCATCGCATCCGAAAAACTCGGCAACCAGCGCATGAAGGCGCTGGAGGCGCTGCAAGAGCTGGGCGCGGATATCCCGGTCGAACTCTATGAATGCCGCTACGAGGGCGGCAATTGATGGGCCCGCTCGTTCTCACCGATCTCGACGACACGCTCTTCCAGACCCTGCGCAAGTGCCCGCCCGTCATGGGCGACTGCAAGCTTATGTCGACGTTGGCCGATGGCAGTCCGAGTGGCTACGCGAGCGACCGACAAGTCCGCTTCATCGAATGGCTCAATCACGGCCTGATCGTTCCTGTCACCGCGCGCAGCCGCGAAGTGCTTGAGCGGGTCGCGATCCGGCAGGCTCCGGCCATCTGCGCCAACGGCGGCTGCATCATCGATGGCGCCGGCAACGTCGATCAGGACTGGCATGCGCATCTGAAGGCTGAATCGCTCGAGATCGATCCTGTTCGCGAGATCCATCTGCTCGCAACCGACGGGCTTGTCTCATTCGCATATCGGCATTGGATCGTGCAGGAAGGCGACCTCGAGCTCTATTTCGTGGTCAAAGCCAACGGAGACGATCTCAGCATTCTCGATGAGGCTGAGCGCCGCGCAGCCATCCATGCGCCGCAGGGATGGCGTATCCACCGCAATGGCAACAATCTCGCCGTGCTGCCGCCCTGGCTCAACAAGCGCCACGCGGCCCGGCACCTGATTGAGATCCGGCGCGAGAGCGATCCTCATCTACCGGTCATCGGCATCGGCGATAGCCATTCCGATGTTGGTTTTATGGACCTGTGCGATTTCGCGATGACACCGACGAACTCGCAGGTCTGGACCCTGCTTACGAAGGAGAATGGCTGGTGCAGCTGACCGCTCATAAAGAAGGGAAAACCATGCATTTTTCCGGCAGCTATGCTCCCGAAGACGTCCGTATCCTCTTGAAGCCCGCCCAGATCGAGGCAACTCCGGTCGAAGAAAAGGAAGCCCTTATCCAGTCGGGTAAGCGGCATTATTCCGAGATGCTTTCAGCCGAAAAGGTGCCGGACGAGCGATACATGACCCTGTTTCGCGAGGCACTGAGCCGCAACAAGACCCGCCTGCGCTATGACATCGATTTGCTCGCCCGCATGATCCGCGCGCGGACGCAGACGCATTTCAAATGCGTGCTGGTCTCGCTCGCTCGCGCAGGCACGCCGATCGGGGTCTTGCTGAGCCGATCACTGAAGCGCCTCGGCGTCGAGGTTCACCACTATTCCGTGAGCATCATACGCGGAAGGGGCATCGATGAGAACGCGATGCGCCATATCCTCGAGCGCCATGACGCAAGGCATATCGTGTTCGTCGACGGATGGACGGGGAAGGGCGCAATCACCCGGGAACTGGAGACCTCCCTCGCCAAGCAGCGTCTCGGGATCGCGCCGTTTCTCGCCGTGGTAGCCGATCCTGCCGGCACAGCGCACCTTGCAGCGACAAGCGAAGACTATGTCATCCCGAGCGGGCTGCTCAATGGCATCGTTTCCGGTCTCATCAGCCGCTCGGTTCTCAACGAAGATATCGTCGGAGAGGACGACTTCCACGCCTGTCTCTTCATGGAAGAGCATCGCAGCGCTGACCTCAGCCGGGCATTCATCGACGCAATCGATGCCGTCGTTTTCTCCCGTAGCAGCCAGTCGCCGTGGAGCGTGGAGATCGCAGCCGCTTCCCAGCGGGCCTGTCAGGACCTCCTCGCCACCATCATGGAAAGCAAAGGCGTAAGCGATGTGAACCGGATCAAGCCCGGCATTGCCGAAGCAACCCGCGCGATCCTGCGGCGCGTGCCGGACAAGGTCATTTTGCGCGACCTCGACGATCCTGAAGTCCAGCACATGATCTATCTCGCCGAGCAATCGGGCGTGCCCGTCGAACAGCGCGACATCGGAAATTACCGCGCGCTGACCATCATCAAGAAACTCGGAGGCGAACAGGAGTGAGCAGACACATCCTAGGGGCGACCCTTTATATCCCCGCAACGCGGCCCAACATCGAAACAACGCTTCACGACGAGGAACTGGGCCTGCGGTCGGCCGTCATCTGTCTGGAAGATTCGGTCGGTGAGACCGACATCGAACGCGCCCAAGCGGCGTTCGGGCAATTCCTGTGCGACCACCAGCCCGCTGGGGAATGCCGCGTCTATGCGCGCCCGCGCGACATTGCCATGCTGGCCTGGATGCTCAGGCAGCCGGGCATCGAGAAGATCGCGGGTTTCGTCCTTCCCAAGATCACGGCAACCAATATCGGCCAATGGCTCGAGCTTCTGCTGAACAGCGAACATGCCATCATGCCGACGATCGAGGGCGAAGAAGCCTTCGACCTTTCGGCACTCCAGACAATGCGCGCGCAGCTGCTGCCGTTTGTCCGACGCGTCGATGCAATCCGGATCGGCGGCAACGACATCCTTAACATCCTCGGAGCACGCCGCTCAAAGAATCGCACAGCCTATGACGGCCCGCTCGGGCAGGTCATCCGCGACTTCGCGGCCACCTTCATCCCGGCAGGTTTCAGTGTTTCCTCGCCGGTGTTCGAGCATTTTGCCCGCTTCGACATTCTCGAAGAGGAAATCGAACGAGACCTAGAGCATGGCGTCATGACCAAGACCGCTATCCATCCAGACCAGGTACGCCAGATCCATGCCCTCTACCGTCCCCGCGCAGATGAAGTAGCCGAAGCCCGGGCAATCCTGGCATCTGATGCTCTAGCCGTATTCGGGTCGAACGGCAGCATGTGCGAACCGGCCACGCATCGTTCGTGGGCTGCTACCATAATGTCGAGGGCGCAGGCTTTCGGGATCGAGACCCACGAGAACGTCACACCGATCCGCGTCGCCTGATATGCCGAATTATCCCTCACAAGGCCGTTTCTCTGCCGAAGTGGGATAATGTCCGGCGAATCATACAATATTCAACCGACATGCAATACTTCGGCATAGAATGTCATCAAAGGAGCCGCCTGTGTCCGAACTGACCCTTACAGCTCCAGAACCCGTGAAGGCTGTGCCTGTCAATAAGGCCGCCGGGCTCGTTCCCGTCGATGAGAAGACGCGCAGCGAGCTGCAGGTCAAGGTCGACAGCTACGTGCGCGACCTCATTTCGGTTGATGCGCAGAGCCCCGAGTTCTCGGTAAAGGTGGGCCAACTCACGAACATCGGCCAGAAAGAAGTCACCGCGCTCGCTGGCCAGTCGAACCGCTTTCTCGACCGCCCGACCAAGTCGATGGAAGGCGAGGGCAGCGTTGGCCAGAGCCTTATCGAGCTGCGCCATGTCGTCGAAGACCTCGATCCCGGCCGCAACAGCAAGCTGCTTCAGCCGCGTAAGCTCTTCGGCATCATTCCGTTCGGCAATAAGCTGAGGGCTTATTTCGACAAATACGCCTCTTCCCAGACCCACATCCAGTCGGTCCTGACCCATCTCGCACGCGGCAAGGATGAGCTGCTGCAGGACAATATCGCGATCGATACCGAGCGCCGGAAGATGTGGGAGCAGATGAGCAAGCTTGAGCAGATGATCGTCATCGCCCAGAGCCTCGATGCGAAGATCGAAGACGCTGCCAACGACCTCGATGCGACCGATCCGAACAAGGCGAGGGCGCTGCGCGAAAGCGCGCTGTTCTATGTCCGCCAGCGCACGACCGATCTCCTGACCCAGATGGCGGTCACGGTGCAGGGTTATCTCGCGCTCGATCTCATCAAGAAGAACAATGTCGAGTTGATCAAGGGCGTCGACCGCGCCTCGACCACGACCGTATCCGCGCTTCGCACCGCGGTGACCGTCGCGCAGGCGATGGCCAACCAGCGTCTGGTCCTCCAGCAGATAACCGCGCTCAACACGACGACATCGAACATCATCGACAGCACCAGCAACCTGCTGCGCAGCCAGACCGCGGACATTCACGAGCAGGCCGCCTCCGCGACCATCCAGGTCGAGGTCCTGCAGCGCGCCTTCCAAAACATCTACGATACGATGGACATGGTCGACGATTTCAAGGTCAAGGCGCTTGGCAACATGAAGCAGACCATCGACACGCTATCGGCGGAAACCGAAAAGTCGAAGGGCTATATCGCTCGCGCTCAAGGATCGGTGCAGGCACAGACAGGCAGCTCACTTCTCGGGATTGCCTGATCGATGGGCTTTCTGGTTTCAACGCTGCTTTATGCAGCAATCTCGGTCTTCATAGTTTTTACCGTGCACCAGCTGATGCATAAGGAGACCGACTTTAAGCACTGGCTTAGAAGTCGAAAACCACGCATTCCACCACCCGCCAATTCGATTTCACCCGATGACCGCCTTATACCATCCCGCCATGACACCGGCACTGCCAATCCAGGAGGAGCGTCCATGAGCAAAAATGGCCTGTTCAGCCGGATCGCACGCGCGATCGCCGGCGATGCCGCACCGCCGCAGCCGCCGGTGCCGCCGGCACCGGCCGTGGCGCCTGTCATCGTGCATTACGAGGATGATCGTATTCCCGAAGGGGCAAAGGAAAAAGTCAGGCGTATCCTGGCCTGCCTCAAAGAGGTCGAGGAGCTCATGGCGCGCGAGAGCGTCGAAGGCTTCACCCGCGTCGATGTCCAGCAAATGCGCGAGCAGCACCTTCCCAAGTTGATCAAGAGCTACATCGACATCCCGCCGGCGCACCGTTCGGAGATCTTTCGTAAGTCTGGCAAATCGGCGAGCTATGTGCTCGAAGACAGCCTCGCGCAGATGCAGACCAAGATCGATGACATCATGCGCAATCTCGCGCAGCACGATCTCGATGCCTTTGCCGACAACACGCGCTTCATCAAGGAGCGTTACACGAACACCAATCCCTTCGATTGATGGCGAGGGCAGCGTTCATCAACGAACTCCAGTGGATATCAACCAGCGTTCAAATCCATGATTCTCGAAGTCGTCAGCCCCGTTGCTTCAACAAGATTGCATTTCACACAGGTCAATAGCATCAAGCGTGATCGCTGAGATAACCGGTCCGTGCAGTACATTTCAGCTTCCGCTTTCCTTGCTTCTTCTCCAGAAAGCTGCCGGTCCGCTATTGGTGCTGTGGACGGCTCTCCACCCTCCTGCGGTAATATCGCAGGGTTGAGCTGGAAGGAGAGTCGAGATGGGCGAAGTCGTTACGATCGGTCTGGTGACGTGCTCCCCTGAAATGTGACCGGTTTTTGGTAGAGTCCGACGCAAAGGAGTCGGACGAGAATGAAGCGAAGCAGGTTCAG
>NZ_JAIQCI010000066.1 GCF_022378335.1 Croceicoccus hydrothermalis | reverse complement strand
CGCCGGCGTGCACCTTGGTCAATCAGGCACTGCCACATCGCCGGTGGACCAACACGAAGCGACCAGCCTCATGAATAGGACGGGCTAGACCGGCCCTCCCGGGGCCATAGATCGCACTCACGAACTGACTGTGCCCAGTTATTTCCACAATTGACTGTGAGGGTTCGCCGACGCGTTCCGCTTGACCGACCGACCCATCCTCATTTTTCCAGCCCGCTTGGTAACCCCAGCGGACGATGGAAGCGATTAATTCGATCAAGGCGCTATGAACATCGACCAGCTTCTCCTTGGCGACGCGCGCGCCGCCAATTTCAACACATCCTGTTCGCGAACGCTCTGCGATCGATATCAGATCTCCAAGATGGGTAAGGTGATGCTCAATGTGCGAGGCATCGCCACAATCCCCTGTAATAAAGTCCAGCACGGATCGCGCTTCCGCATCGTCAGAGAACACAATTGAGTGGGCTAGAAGAAGCACGCGCTTTGTGAGGGCAAGCATTAGAGGAATGTTTGCCGGGTAACTGACGCCAGCCCCAAGCAGCCAAGACTGCTTGGGACTATTGAGATGCTTCTCAAATTGCTCTGCAATGTCTGCTGCTTCCAAAATTTCGCCGTCCCCGATTTTCACTAAATCTAGCCGCCCCGCATGGCCATATTCACTCCTATCACGCCAATAACGCTACTCGCAATTTTTCTCTTATTGAGGCAAATACGGCAACTCACCAAAGGGATTGCCGATTTCCTGCATGGATGATCGGCAGATAACGATGAACTGTCATGTGGTCGCGAAGGACGGCTGTGTAGGCGTAGGCAGTCTGGTCCATCGTTACGAATGGCAGCTTTGCCTATTCCCTCAGGAACCGGGTAGGCAGGACTCGGCGCCATTCATGCCGTTCGCCGCGCCCATCGCATAGGACCGCTTCGGGAGCGGAATGGACAGTGGGATTCCGGACGCAATAGGGGCAAAGCAGACGTAACTGGGGAGAAGCAAAGAAATCCTGCACCATGGATATTGATGGTTTATACCATCATATATGCCAATCTGACCCATCCGGTCTAGGTATGTATAATCACATATGGATGTATCTGCCGCCAGAATCACTGGCAGAAGGCTTTGCCGTCGGTTGTGCCGGTCCTAGAAGGTAGTGAATCTGGAGTTGAGTCACGATGCCGACGGACGAGAAAATCTGGGAAGACCTCGCCAAAAACGTTCTGCGTGCCGCGATGATGCAGCGGGGCGTGTCCTACGCTGTTCTTGCCGAACGGCTCGAAACCATCGGCGTGCACGACAACGAGGTGAACTTGCGCAACAAGGTGGCTCGCGGGCGGTTCACGGCTGTCTTCCTGATGCAGTGCCTAAAGGCTCTGGATGCCGAATGGATACATATACCCGGATCGATCGAGGATGCCGCTGGCATGGGCGGCGCACAGTTACTGGCGAAGAAGGAGACTCCTGGTGCCTAGCCAGTTGAACCCGAAGTTCGAAGATTACACCGAGCAGGACACGGTCGATAAGCTGATCCTGCCCTGGCTCGCATCGCAGCACCACTTCCCGGACGCCTCCAGCCTGGACTACCAAGCCCAGCACACCCTACCGAATGGCGACGGGGGACATGGGCGATACGACGGGCTCTATCTCTCCGGCGGTTATCCCTACGTCGTGATGGAGGGGAAGCGCTACAGGCATGATCTGACGGACGACGACGTGGCCCAAGCGCGGAGCTATGCTACTTCCGATTTCTTTGACCGCCCCGTCCCGTTTCTCGTCGTTTCGAACGGACGGGAGCATCGCTTCCTCCAGATCTCGACGACCATAAATCCGATCGATGGAAGGCCGATATACAACGACATTCCGGTCGTGGAATGGAAGCAGATCATCGCCGAAGTCCCCGGCGAAGTCCGCCAAATGCTTACCGAGGCCGATCTTCTAAGGCTGCTTAAGTCGTTCAAGACTGCTATTGCCAGTGATATTGCCGCCTTGTTCCGCGATCCGGCGACGTCAAAGTTCGATCTCAAGCAGCATTCGTTCGGCGACCATCTCGAGCGGATCATTCAAGCTCGCCGGACCTTTCTGGGCGAGACCGCCAAGGGAAGTACAGAAGCAGCAAGAACTCAGGAAGCGATACGGCAGGCGATCGAGGGTGTAGCACTGCACTTCACGATCAAGGTGCTTTTCATCAAGCTGATCGAGGACCTGGCGCGTGGGAGCGACAGCCAGAGGGTAATACACACGCTTTTCCCTCATCGCGAATACGACCAGATCGGCGGCCTCTTCGGATATAAGGTTCTGAACGGTTTGAACGCTGAGGATACAGCGATCGCTCTCAAGGTCTTCGCCCGCTCGAAGGCCTTCTACCGAAAGCTCGGCATGGACATTGCCAACGTGTCGTGGGCGGACATTTTCCGCTACGGCTTCTCAGTCAACATGAGCCGATATGGTCAGCTATTCCAGGCGCGTGACTATGACAGGTTCATGCCCTCCGATGCGACCCTCGAAATCATCCATGAAAAACTGATTTCGATCGATATCCGAACTGCGATTATCTATGGCTCGGCTTCCAAGCGCAGCAACGTGATCGGCGATCTCTACGAGAAGCTGATCGGTGATGAAATCCGTTCTGAGTTGGGGGCGGTCTACACCCCTGACGTGACAATGCGTTTCATGGTCCAGTTGGGAAGGCTCGCGCTGGGAAAGTTCCGCGGCCACAAGATCGTCGAACCTGCATGCGGATCCGGGCACTTCTTCCGGGAAATCTACCGTCGATACGTCGACGAGGTGATGGAAGAGCGCAAGGCCGCTTCATTCGTTGAGGATCCCCAACTCGCGCATGCCGAGGCGCTTACCCACGTCTACGGTCGTGACATCGACCCGTTCGCCGTCCAGCTCACGTTGCTGTCGACCTTCCTTGAGCACTTGAAAGACAACGTAGCACCGGGAGGCGAAGGGTCTGGCCGACAGGTATGGCGGGCCGACCTTTCGGTCGATACGCAGAATTCGCTTGATCCGATCACCGTCGATCCGAACGTGGGCTTCGACATCCATAAAACGTCCGATCTGGCATCCGCCAAGAATCTGAAGGAAAGCGCTCAACGTGCGATCGATCCCGATCTGATCATCGGCAACCCGCCCTATGGTGTGAAAGTACTCAAAGGGCCGGGCTACGATGCGATCTACGATTTGCAGAGCAAGGACAGCTACGGTTATTTCATTGCGAACGCACTGGCGAGGCTGCCCGAGGGGAAAAGGGTCATCTTCATAGTCAGTTCGTCTTTCCTGACCATTGGGAGTCACAGGAAGCTGAGAGAGACCATCCTCTCCCGATCCAAGATCATCAGGGTGATAAAACTGCACCGGGCCACCTTCCCTGGGATCGACACCTTTCCGGTGATCCTCGAATTGGAGCGGTGTGACGATCCGAAGGCCCGGGAGCAGAACTACTACCAGTTCTACGATTTCTGGCGCTTCCACCCCAAGACCAATGGATCGGAACTCGCTCGCGCATATGAAGCGATCCTGGCCGACCCCGATGCCCATAAAGCATGGCCTTTCGAAGACGAAATCGCCAAGCGGTACAAGGTACGGCAGGGCGTCATCCCGTCTTATCGCAACAAACCGATTTTCGAGGGCAGGCCCTCACTCTACGACTTCATGGCCGACATGACGATGGTGCCCATCGATCTAAGCCTTCCTCACGGGAAGGGACAGACGCTCTCCGTCAGGGCGCAGACCATAAGGACGAGAGCGGTCGTTCGCTTGGGCAAGATCGCTAGCGTGAAGATCGGGCTTCAGTCAGGGGCGAACACTCGGTTCTATCGCGTAGCGCCAGGTGCAACCGGTGGTGCGGCAGCTGGCGGCTATCAGGATGTCGATCTAGGCCGCGTTGTCGATGGGAAGGCGCTTGCAGGCCTCACCGATATAGAGAAAGCGCAGGGAATCCAGGTAAACGACCCAACTGCTGATCGTTACTGGGTTCCCCTCGACAAGTCAGGCGCGGCAGACATCGAAAACGGACTGCTGGCCGAATACTGGAGGCCGGTGGAGTTCTACGTGGACTGGTCCGAGAACGCGGTAAGCGAGATGAAAACGCTGAAAGGTGCGCGGTTCCAGAACTCGGAATCGTATTTCAGCACCGGCATCAGCTTCTCCAACACCGGGATCTACTCGCCGACCTATCGTCTCAGCCACGGCGGAGTATTCGACCAGAAGGGTTCGGTTATCCTGTGTGATGTCCTAGACCGCCGGGTGCTCCTCGGTATCCTCTCCTCATCGCTGCTGCGCTATTTCGCCAAGAGCTTCATCAATCACGGCGTGGACAGCCAGATCGACGATCTGCCGATCGTGATGCCTGATCCTTCCGAGGCGAAGAAGATTTCTGACCTCGTCGACGAGATCGTTGCCCAGCAACAGAAAAATCCCGCATACGACTTTCGCGCGAAGGCTGCCGAAATCGATGCCGTGGTCTACCAACTTTATGACATTGATGCCGACGAGCGTGCGGAAATCGAATGCTGGCGCCGTCGACACTATCCCAAGTTGCATCCGTGACTGCGAGCTATGCTGCTCGCGGCATTTCGTTCCAGAGTCGGTCGTCAAGAGTGCGGCCACCCGACTTCGGACGGATGCCACCCCACTGCTTGAAGAAGAAGGCGACGCCCTGGCGAACACACTCGTCGCGAACTTCCCGGACCCAATCGGCCTCCATCGGGCGGCAGCCAGGGCCGCTTTCCCCCCCGACGATGACCCAGTGAATCCCCTCGAGATCGAGAGGACCAGTGGGGCCGATCAGAGGTTCCACAGACAGGAAGCGGACGGCGGCCGGTGCCTGGCGGAGATGATCAATCCGGGACCGTGCTCCCGCGTGCTCGACTGAGACACCGAGCCAAATGTGATCCGGCGCCGCGCGGTCGGCATAACGCCGCCTCAGATATCTCCTCATCAGTGAGCTTCGCTTGGTGAGGATCTGATATCGGTGGTGGTCGGCCTGCTCCATAACATCGAAGACCTGATCGACGTATTCGGTTGGCACCTGTTTGTGGAACAGGTCGCTCATTGAATTCACGAAGATCGTCCTCGGGCGCTTCCAGCGGATCGGCTGGTCCAATTTGTGCGGCTTCAGCGTGATGTCGAATCCGTTCTCGAAAGGATGCCCGGGCACACCACGGAAGCGCTCGGCGAAACGCGCGGCGTAGCAGTTCTCGCAGCCGTCCGTGATCTTCGTGCACCCGGTGACCGGGTTCCACGTTGAGTCTGTCCATTCGATTGCACTGTTGTCAGCCATAATCACCTCGGAACATAATAGAAACAATGTCACGACGCGAATCACGAGGCAACCGAATGATGCCTCGTCGGAGAGAAAAGGCGGAAAAGTCAACGCTTGGGGGCTGGACAAAATCAGTCCTAGCGTCACATGATCTACGTTCCCGTCCCGTTCCGAGTGAGCCACAAGAATGTCCAAAAAGTACAATCCGGCGCAACTCGGCCTGGCCCTACCGGGATCGAGCCAGCTTGCTCGTCCACAACGTGTGATCGGGGCCAAGTACAAAACAGGGTACCACTGGGGACCCGGTAAGCCTCTGCCGGCGCTCGGACAACACAGCATCGCCAAGCACGACATATATGACAATTACGTCGACCGATACATCAGCACTCTTACGAAGAACCACGTGCAGTCTCAGTTGAAAGTTACGATTGTCGATGGCTTCTGCGGCGGTGGTCTTTACGATCTCGATGGCGCCACCATCTCCGGTTCACCCCTGCGACTTATCGAAGCGATCGAGGCCGCTAGGATGACGCTGACCGCCAGAAGGGAGGACTTCAATCTCGATGTCGACTTCGTCTTCATCGACGAGAAGGCCGCTCATGTCGCCTTCCTGCGCGACGAACTCATCAAGCGGGGCTACGGGAATCTCATCGGCAACAATATCAGACTAGTCGCTTCGACCTTCGAGGAAGCCATTCCGGACGTGATCACGGCGATAAGGAAGAAAGGGCGCGCCCATCGCTCGCTCTTCTTCCTCGACCAGTACGGCTGGAGTGACGTGAAGCTCGCCACCGTCAGGCGCATCATGGCAGAGCTGATCAATCCCGAGGTGGTCCTGACCTTCATGGTCGATTCTCTCATCAACCTCTTGCACGAGAAGACGTCGACCCTCAGCGCGCTGGCGGCAATCGACTATGCACGCGAGGATGTCCGGGCATTGCTCGAGATGAAGGATGAGAATGGGGCGAAGGGTTGGAAGCGGGCCATTCAGAACACGGTCTACAAGCATATCCTCGACTGTACCGGGGCAGCGTTCTACACTCCGTTCTTCGTCCATCCGCCGGAATCCCACCGGGACTACTGGCTCATCCATCTGTCCAAGCACCATCAGGCTCGCGAGGAGATGGGCAACGTGTTCTGGGAGACGAGCAACACGATGGAGCACTTCGGCAGTGCGGGCCTCAATGCCCTCGGCTTCGACCCCAACGTCGATGTTAGGCAAGGCATGATGGACTACATGTTTGACGACGACGCCGAAGCTCGCTCGAAATCGCAGCTCCTCGAGCAGATCCCACTGCTTTTGCAGGAGAGCTGGAAGAACGGAGGAATCGTCACGAAGCGATCGCTATTCGAATCGCGAGCTAACGATACGCCGGTGGTCGGAAAGCTCGTCGACAGTGGCCTAGCCAAGCTTCGGGACGAGGGCGAGGTTGTCATCCTCGGTAAAAAGCGTGACAAGAACGGAGAGTTGAAGACTGTAGTTCGGGAACGCGCCGATCAATTCCAGTGGGATGACGAGATCCAATTCCCGCGTGAGCCGCGATTGTTTTCTTTTTTCACCGACGCGGCATAGTCGCCAGCACTTTTGCATCTAAAAATCGGCAGTCTTTAGAGTGTCATAAAAAGAAATGTTACTTTTCCACGCAGACCAAAGTGTGGGTTGGGCTGCCCTTGCGGGCGACCCGCTCTATCCGCTGCGCGGACCGGGCCTGTAGTCCCGGCCCATTCGGGTGACGATCAGGAGCAGTTGTAAGTTGAGCGGGAGTTTCCGGAGGACGCGCTCTGTCCCGCGCATTCTGCGCTCCTGAGGGCGCGGCGTTTTTGAGCTAACCCGCAGGCACTCTTGCCTCTCTCATTGCCGGACACCCGCTGGCGCACTGATCGCGCGCACAGGACGTCCGGCGGCTTCGCGCCGTCGCAAGGGTACCATTGTTTGTACCGATCGCTGACGCGATCCTTGCGTGGGAACGCCAAGGGCTTCGCCCTCTCGTTCCCGAAACCGCAAACAGACGCCCCCGGGTGGCGGGCTTTGCCCGCTGGCCCGCACCAGGGCATCGGTTTGCGGTTTTCCCTCCCCCTCCCATCCTCGCCGGAAGGCAGGCGGCATGGCAGAGCCATGCTCGCCAGAGATAAAAGTAGTGCCGGAGATGGCGATGCTACTCATCGCCGCAGAAATAGCGCTATGGTTTTTTATCAGGAGCATCCCGATCCTGAATTGGCAAGAAACGCGCCTTGTTTATGTGCAGGGTGCGGCATAACTGCAATGGACTTCAATTAAATTGCAATCGCGGGATTGCTACAAAAGAGAGGGCCTAATGGAAGATACTGCGCTGGATAAAGAAACCCTGATCACATTGACTGCCGATATTGTGTCAGCACATGTCAGCAACAATAGCGTGGGTGTAGACGACGTCTCTGGCCTCATCTCGAACGTGCATGCCGCGCTTTCCCGTCTTGGCGGAGGCTTGTCGTCTGAAGCTCGCCCGGAGCCTGCGGTATCGGTGCGGGCTTCGTTGAAGAAAGATCATCTTGTTTGTCTGGACTGCGGCCAGAAAATGAAGATGCTGAAACGCCATTTATCTACCGAGCATAATCTTACGCCAGACGAGTATCGCCAGCGTTGGGATCTGTCCTCCGATTACCCTATGGTCGCTCCCGAATATGCTGAAACCCGCCGCGATCTTGCTGTGAAGATCGGCCTAGGTCGCAAGCCGGGCCAGAAGCGCGGGCGGAAGAAGAAGGCCTGAGCGCCTACTCCGTTAGTGACCTGAGCTTGGCATCCCACGCTTCTAGTGCGGTGCGCTTCTCTGCGTCGTACTTGTAGCGATTGTAGATACCGGCAACCCCTGCCCGCGTGCCACTGATGTGATTCAGCACGCTTTCCGTGACTTCCACCGGAACTCCGAGTGACTGGAGATTGGTGGCACCTGTCCGGCGAATATCGTGCAGGCGCCAGTTCGGAATATCGACCTGGTCGGAGTCGCCGCCATTCTCGATCTGCTTCGATTTCATATATGTGGACCGGCGTGCAAAAGGGACCCCGTTAGCGGGGTGATCGGCGTCTAAATGGGACCCCTCATTCTGGTGGTGTAGTTGACT
>NZ_JAIQCI010000065.1 GCF_022378335.1 Croceicoccus hydrothermalis | reverse complement strand
CGCTCCTAAGCTCGCTCATACGAGCGCCCTTAAGACCGGTCGTTCACCCGCCGGACAAGGCGGGGCTCACCGGATGGGTACGGCTCTCTTGCGCAACCAATGCGTCGAAAAGCGTTACGGGAACTCCGGCTTCGCAGGCTGCTGTAAGAATATTATGGAAGTAGAGGCGCCGGCGCGTTTGGGCATCCGCGCTGATGCCCTGACGAGGAAAGTACCCTGTCGTGAGGCAATCCGGATCAGGAAAGTATGCTCTGCGGCGATAGACGCTATAGTCGAATTTCGGGCGCCCTCCCCTCATCCAATCCGGCACGAAGGTCGCTGCCGGAACAAGGTCGAGTGACGGCTCGGCCCCGGGCTCCATAGTCGCGTTGAGGTTCGCGAAGTCGGCCTCGAGTGCCGAAGCTCGTGATGGCAGAGCCTGGGAATCGTTGAAAGGCGAAGCCGCCGATGGAACACCCGGTATGAGCATTACAAACGCGGACGAGCGTTCTGGCGAGAATGTTTGCAATTGCGCTTGCTGCGCGGATGCCGGGACAGACAGGAAGAGGATTGCAACCAGTAGATTTTTCATAACCATACCTTTCGGCATGGTTTTTCTATCGCTTCGCTCTTCTAGATGCGCCCAGACTGATAGGCAATGCTCCGCAATCGATCCGCTCTCATATCACGGGTGAAGCCGCGTATCGAGCGCGAAGCGTTCCTGCTCGACCAGTTCATAGGCACCGGCTGCTTTCACGGGATCGAACATCAAGTTCCAGCTTTTTGACGACACGGCGCTCGGTATCAGCAAGAATGCATGGTTCTCGAGTAGTGCGTTGCCGAACGTCTGCTGTCCTGCACTCGGTATCCCAGGTGACAGCCAGTTGGGATTGGGTACGTCGCCCGGTTGCACGATCTTTACCGTCGAGGGATCCTTAACGCGCAACGCAGTCAATACGTGTGGAACGGTATCAAGCACGCGGAAGGTCTTATGGACCGCAACCTCAAGAATAGCGGTAGACGGATCTATCGCGCAGTAAACCACTCTCTTGCCTGGAGCATTCCACCGGCCTCCGACGCGATAAGCGCCTTCGCCACTATTCCATGTCGCTCTGAAATCGTCGTGGTCGAGACGCCAGGCGTGGATGTCCTCAGACCCCAGCCCTCCCGGCAGCGGCGTCACGCGTATACGCCATATTTCAGTCGTTCAAGGTGGGTTTCGACTAGCTCCGTGCCTGCCGGCGTGCTGAGAAGATCGATCGGCAGACGCTGATTCAGCCCCAAGGCTGGGCGGTTGAAGAATGCCTCCGCGTCCTCTTGATTTCCGAACACCTCGATTGCTTCCTCGAGCAGCTCAGCGAATTTCCACGCCCGTCCGCTTTGTTCAAGGCTCAATCGCTTTGGCGAATCCTCCCTTTTTCGGCGCTGCAGGGTACGAAGACTGATACCCATCGCCTTCTCGAAAGCGCCGGGCTGCTGCAACAAGGCAACGTTCTCGGACAAAAAGATCAGTGCTCCGCCGGGGAAACCCTTTTCGATCACCTCGTGCGCGTCGAGACGATTGCGGAGCGGCCGCTTGAAGGTTGATTTGCCCCCAAGCCGGCGGCCCGCTCGGGTAACGATCGCATCATCCTCTCGTTCAATCACTGTCGCCATATGTCACCTGTCGTTTGTAGAGCGACATATGGCATCGAGAGCGATCTTGTCAATTCACTGTGAGCCCCAAGAGACTGATGCGTGCAGGCGATTTGGCGGGGTTTCAGTCTCGATCAGTGCCTCACACGGCCGGGTGCAGAATAGCTGGCGTCAGGCTTTTCGTTTCATAAAGCTGACTTCCACCGCTGCGTCCGGTGTGCCTGTCAAGTTCCCAATTGTGTGGACGTCTCCGGTAGCTCGCGAGTTCCGCTCAATAGATTGAATTTACGCCATTATTTCAGGAGCGAGAGCAAGTGGGCCTTGCTGGGACAACGCGAGATTCTGGCCGAAAAATTCTCTGGGCTACAATCTGGCCTTGGTTCGGCGGAAACTGCTGTCCCTGATCGGTACCCTGTCAGCCCCTGCAACTAGTTCGAAATGAACGACAGAGCGCCCTTACGGACAGTGCTGCACTGGCTCTCAGACGTCGGACTCCAATGATCATCAGGGCAGGATTGCTCACGATGTAAGTATTGTGATGGGGACCAGATAGCCATGGCGCAGTCAGATGTTCAATGCGGTTTCACATGCCCCGTACCGTCGAGATTTCATTCCCCAGCTTGGCCAACTGTCGGCAATTGCGAACAAGAAAAAAGGCAGGAACCGTTGCCGGTCCCTGCCCCGTCAGTGCGGTCAGAACTCGTCTGACATCGCCCCGTGGATAGTGTGCACCACGCGCGCTGCAAGGTGCGACGGAAGTGCGTTGTAGTCGCCCTCGTCCAGGGCAAAGTACCCAAGGCGTTTGTCCTCGACAATATGCTGATCGAAGAAGCTGTGCAGTGCTCGACGCTCTGCCACAGCCAGCGCGGCAAAGTAGCGATCCGAAGTCGAAGTGCGTTGGAATTGCGTAGCCATGATATCCTCCTGATGTCTGCCGTTGACGGCAGGAGCAGGACGGATGGGCGTGCGACCGGCGGGTCAGGGATCGCCCTGAAGGGCGACCGCGAAGCGGCGGTAGGGGAAACGATTTTGTCGAACCGTAGCGCAGCGAAGGGGAGGCAAAATGGTGGGTCCCTGCCGTCCTTGACGCGCCGGTTGTACGGCCATCAGAATGGGACAACCGTGAGCCAGGCCCCTCCCCCGCCAGAGAGTTTGAACAACGCAAGAAGGGGCCCCGTTCGGTTGCAACGGGCCCCCTTCAGAGGATCGATTGACGAGAGAGATCAGTCGATCTCGGGAGCGTCGGTGTTGTCGTTGTCGTCACCCGAGCCATTGCCGCGGGAGAGGAAGTCGACCTTGTCGGCGAGGATCTCGGTACCGTAGCGGGTGACCCCGTCCTTGTCCTCCCACTGAGTGTAGTGGATGCGGCCCTGGACCGAAACCAGCTGGCCCTTGGAGCAGTACTGGCCGACGGTCTTCGCAAGGCCGTTGAAGCAGGTCACCCGGTGGAACTCGCTTTCCTTGGCGGTGTAGCCGTTCTCGTCCTTGTAGGTCTTGCCATCCTTGTCGCGCGCAGGGCGATCAGTGACGACGGTGATCCCGGTGACATTGGTGCCGCCCTTGGTCTCGCGGATATCGGGATCGCGGGCGATGCGGCCGGTGAGGATTGCGATATTGGTCATGATGAAAGTTCCTTCAGTTCCTCAAACCGGAGACCATCTCCGGCTTGCGAACATCTGAAAGAAGCAGGTCATGGGAGGACTGCACCGCAGGCCTGTAAGGCCGAAGGGGAACCTGTTCATGACGGGTGGGGCGGGCAGGCAGCGCAGCTGCCAACACAGCCGGAAAGGAACGGGTTGCCGTCCTCAGCTGACCTGGTTCAGGACTGTTCGCGAACAAAGCCGGATGGGTATCTGGTGCGCGTCTGAAGGTGCCAAGACCCTGCTGCAATCAGCCTGCCCCATCGCCCTCCGTTGCCGCCAGGAGATCCATGAAGTTGCGGGCAGCTTCCCGATCTTCCTCGTTCTCGAACGCCACATCGAGATCGGGGGCTGACTCGGAAATGAGAAGGCCGGGACTACCCTGTCAGCCAATTGAGGGAGGACGAGAATGACTGCCTTAGAGGACAATCCGGTCAGGCTGCTTTCTGGAATGCGACCGAGGTAAGCAGACATCCGAGAGCGGATTAGGTTGCGTCAGCTTTGCGCTCTAATTGCCGCCCCTCGGCTCGTCGGAGGCAATCCTAGGAGCGGGCATGAACTCAGGCGGGGCACGCCGCTAACATATCCGCATCATGTGACCGCCGCCTCGGCCGCTGTTGCATCCGCCACAGGCGGCCTAAATGCGAACTGGGTCTCGCATTTGTCATGCGCACACACCGGCTTATTTAGGCCGAACGGCCGCTGATACTTGGTGCGGCCGCACACGCATTCGAATTGCTGCCGGAACGCCTTGAACTCGTCCCACCGCGTCTGCTCGTCCCCAATCGAGCCGTTGCCATATGGGGCGTCCTGAAAGTGGCTTCCGAAATTCTCAATATCGCCTTTGATAAGGCTAGTGATGAAGCGGTTGTTCACGCCCGGCACATCAGCAGGAGTCAGCTTTAGGTCGCCAAGGAAGCCGCCGATCGCCGCGGCCAGCTCGGCGCGCTCGTATGAGTAGGCCTTTTCAAGCTGTCGGATGCGGATATTGACGCCGAACCCGCGGGCGATGCCCAGCAGCCATTCCTCCTCCGCTTGACGCATCTCGTTCGCGGCAGATTCTCCCTTGGCCCAGCGATCGGCGATCATCTCATCGGTGACCTTGTGGTCGGCGAAGCGAGGCCCATACGCCGGATCAAGTCCGATGATGCGGGTGAACTGCCAGTCCTTCGCTGCGAGCTGGTCCTTTAGATGATTGAAGAAACGTTCGTCATGGGTGGCAAGGATGATCTGGCAGTCGGTGAACATCTTCGCGAGCAGCGCACCGATCGCGCGACGATGATCGGCGTCATAGGACGTGACGACATCGTCCAGCGCAATCACCGGTGCGGCACTATTGAACTTCTTGATCGCCGCAAGGCGCAGCGCGAGCGCGACCGAATGGATCTGAGAGTCGCTGAGATAGCCGGCCGGCGCGACGCTTTGACGATTGTCCGCAAAATCGATCACTAGCTGCATACGCTGCTGGTTGGTGTCTTCCTCACCAGGCAGTTCAAGCCGGATCGGCTTGGCGTCGGCGCCTTGGATCTCCTTGTAGATGTCGTTCATCGGCGCCTGAAGCGTATCGAGGAGCGACTGGACCTTCTCCCGGATTTTTCCCGAAACGAGCGTGGCCTGCGCAACGAGCGCGTCGTGCAGCGTGGTCAACTGCTCGGAGGTGCGGGTTGCCAGCGCCACATCCTTTTGGAGATTCAGCAGCCTGTCGATGCTGCCCTTGACCTTGCCCCAAGTATGCTCGCCCTGTTTCGCCTCGATGTCGGCGATTTCATGATCGAGGTCCGCGAGGCGGGTCTCCAACTCAGCGACGATGGCGGCGGAATCGGGCGCGTTAACGGTCGGCCATTCATCAACGCCGGCTTGGTAGGCGAGGAGCGCAGTCTTAAATCCAACGCCATCGTCATCGGACAAATGATCGATCATCGCGGGAAGACGCGCTACGAGCCGACTGTGCGCCTGCCTGGCGGCGGTCTCGGCATTGTCCAGGGCGGTCCTTGCATCGTTGTAGCTTTGCAGATCCTCGAGATGGGTCGTCAGGAGATCGCGGATCGCGGGCACGCTTCCGGCGGCAGTGTCACCGATTGCCGTGGCACAGACCGGGCATGCGTCGGGCGCGGTCGCGTCGTCGGCAAACAGCTTCTCGGCTTCCTTCCAAACAGACCGGAAGACCGTGCCCGCCGCCTTGTCGCGCTCAACGACCTCAGTGGCCTTCGCGTCGGCCAGCGCAGACCGCGCCTTATCGAAAGATTCGATGGCGCCCGAATATTTGGCATCGCCGCCGTCCTCGGGGACGATTTTTTGCCACAGCGCAATGAGCGAATTGCGTATCTGTTTGAGGCCGGCGAGACCGAGCCGCTTTTCCTCCGCATCAACACGATTGCAGACCTCGATATAGCTCTCGTCCTCGGCAGAGAGCGCTGCGAGCGCTAGCTCGGGTGTTCGCCGTCAGCACCAATGGCACAGATTTACGGTTGTAGATTAAGGAGGATTTGGGTCTCGTCGTAGTGACGAAGGAACG
>NZ_JAIQCI010000006.1 GCF_022378335.1 Croceicoccus hydrothermalis | reverse complement strand
AATCCCCATAGCGCACCGCGTGCGGCCCGCAGGTTCGGGCACCGTCGACTTTCCGACGCCTCGCGGCGTCCGAAACTCTAAACGGAAGCGGACCGGCGACTTTTGCGGTCACTACCCAGAAGCAGACTGACCGCTACCGGCCCAGTTCTTGCCATCAGATTACTGTTGTGGCCTTCCTCAACGTGCACCGTGGCGTTGCCGATCCGGCGGACGCAACCTCAACTTCGTTGGCTCGATATGTTCGGTCAGGAAGGAAAGATGTTCGAGGGCTATAAGTTTATCCCCCAATTCAGCCTCTTCATCATAGGTTCGCTCTGTCTCCGTTTGACCTTCGTGACCAAAGATGTCGCAACGGACACTGTCCGCGACTTTGCCCTTCAGGATTGTTGTGCACATACCACGATAGCTGTGAACATTTTTGTCAATCCAGGCACCCCTGTTTCGATGTCGCCATTCGGTGCCTTCGGGAAACGCCCATGCGCGCAACTTTTCAAAGATTGACTTCCGAAACGTATCGGCGAAGCTTCTGGCTTTCGGAGCCTTCATTTCGGGAAACAGATATGTGTGACCGAGGCCACGCATTGCCTGAACATAATCGATAAAGCCGAGGCGAATAAGTTCAGGATGAATGGGAAGCTTGCGGATGGACTGCACGTTCTTCAGATCGCGATCTTCGCTGTAATCGATCTGCATATATGGGATCGGGTCATCCTCATGGACATCGGCTAGCCGTAGTCCGGCAAGTTCTGAACTTCGACCACCATAGAGAGGCAGCATGATCGGTAGGTAATACCATGCGTCGTGAAAAATTTCGTCGCCAGCATTTAGACGATCATCAAGGCCCGCTGAGCCGGACCAAACCGGCGCAGAGAGTATGTGGCGAACTTCTTGTGGGGTCCAGTTAGCTCGCAGGTCGCGCTTACGCTTAGCCTTTCGGCCGCCATTCTTCGTCAGCGTTGCACGGGCAGATTTGAAATCAAGAGCCTCTGCTGTCCTGTGGCCACCTCCCTCGGCACTTGCGCCGAATTCGATGACCTTCGCGATCCAGGTCAGATGCTTATTCATCGTTTTCTGGCTGATACCAACTTCGGATGCAGGCATCTCTTTTGCCCGCGCCAGACTGGCAGGGAAACCTTGTTCACGCTCTGCCGTTGTGCGACCCCAGCGATTGGGGAGGGTTCGGCACAGGGCTTTGAATTTTACGACGCTCTCTTGAGTGATGTTTTCGATTTCTACGTTGTTTCCCGACGCGAAGTCGAACATCGCGATAGCCGTTCGAACCTGCTTTATTGTATCCGGGCTCCAGCCATCCTCGTAAGAGGCTGCAGCGATGCAGTCCTCCGCCGCTTCTTTAAGCAGCTTCGTATCGGCTGTTTTCGTTTCTGAGTTCCGATAAGGAGCGTTGGTTTCAGCGGCTACGGTAGCTTCCTGAGGCGTAGGTCCTTCGAATTGCCCTGTTTGCGGCTTTTCGCCACCATCCGCAGCGCACTCTGACGCTGCGACCGGTTCGTGCGCCGTCGTCGTTGGCTCAGTGTCATCCGCCTCGTTGAAAGCCTGTTGTTCATCGGGTCCACTTGTCTCGGGTTCGATATCGTTTTCGTAGGCAAGGGGGGCGTCGTCCCGAAGAGCCTCGTCAATCCAATCTCGAAAGTCGAAACCGCTATCGGGCAATTGCCGCGCGGCCTCCAAGCAGGCGGCCGCTCGAGCTTCATAAATCAGGCGCTGCAACTTTTCGAGATTTGACCCGGTCGGGGTGATCTTGAAGCTTGAGGCGTAATCGTCGAGTTGACGCTTCGTAACTTCGGTCTTTCCCCTACGTTGATGGCACAACATCGCGACGCATGACGCATCATCCGCCGACCAGCCGCGCGCCAGGAGATCGTCAAAGTGGTCCGGAGTAAAGTCGGCGTCAATTCCGCGACGGGCGCGAATATCATAGAATTCCGCGAAGACGCGATTGGCGCGTGCGTCGTCGGCAGGATCATCGCCGTTCCCAATCTGATCGGTTAAGATACGGTCCAACTGAACCCGCATCGCGTCCTTGAATGCAGCTTTCATCTGATCGGGACGGATTGCGACGCCAACGCTTCCATACGACATACTTATGTTCCTCGCCTGAACCTCCAGACGAGCCATAATACCACGCGCAGTTCGGTAGTTACCAGTGCAAAGTGAGAACGAAACCGAAACAGGCGTTCCTGCAAGCGTAAGCTTGCGTCGCCAATGATAGGTCCCACCGCGAAGGCGAAGATTGGTAGTCGTCATCGAATACGCTCCCTGTGGGAACAGCGATGGGAACAGGTTTGGGGACAAACCTACCCGACCGCTGAAAGGATCGCCAATTTTCAATGACTTAGGGGTAGTTGGTCGGGGAGAGAGGATTCGAACCTCCGGCCCCTGCCTCCCGAAGACAGTGCTCTACCAGGCTGAGCTACTCCCCGACCGATGTCTGCCGCCGGTGCGAACCGAACGGCGAGGCAGGAGGGCGCCTATAGGCAGACGGCGTCCGCGTGGCAAGCATAGTTCGCACATTCGGGCGTCTTTCTTTTGTCCACAGGTCTGTCCACGCCGTGCCCACAGGTTCTGTACAGGCTGTAACACGCTTGTCCTCGGGCTTTTGCCACGTACCACACTCCCCTTGCACACGGCGGCCGGGCAACGTCTAAGCTGACGGCCATGAACACGAATCCCGAAACCGGCGACGCGGCCGGCGAATCCGACACGCCCGCTGACATTTCATCGCGCGCGAACGCCGATCATTATGAATGGCAATATCTCGATCTCATGCGCCGCATATGGACCGAAGGCGACGAAAGGCGGGACCGCACCGGGATCGGTACGCGATCGGTGTTCGGCGTGACGATGCGTTTCGATCTGTCGGACGGCGCGATGCCTTTGATCACGACGAAGCGCGTGTATTGGAAAACCGCGACGCGCGAACTGCTGTGGTTCCTCACCGGGGAAACCAATATCAGGCCGCTCGTGCAACAGCGCGTCGGGATCTGGACCGACTGGCCACTCGACCGGTACCGGCGCGAAACGGGCGAGCCAATCAGTGCCGAGGATTTTTCCGCCCGCATTGCAGAAGACGCCGAGTTTGCCCGGCGATGGGGCGATCTCGGCCCGGTCTATGGCAAGCAATGGGTCGATTGGCCGACCTATGTGCCGGCGGGGGACGGGCTTTACCGCAAGGGAGAGGGTGTGAATCAGGTCGCGCAGCTTGTGGAAAGTCTGCGCGGCAATCCGGGTAGCCGGCGCCATATCCTCGAGGGGTGGAACGTCGCGGAGCTGGATGCGATGGCGCTTCCGCCGTGTCACAAGACCTATCAGTATCATGTGGCGGACGGACGGCTGAACGGCCTCCTTTACCAGCGCAGTTGCGACGTGGCTTTGGGGCTACCGTTCAACCTGTGGTCGGCGGCGCTGCTGCAACGCATGCTCGCGGCGCAGGCGGGGCTGTTGCCGGGGCGCTTTACGTGGATGGGCGGGGACACGCATCTCTACCTCAATCACGAACCGCTGGTGACAGAGCAGTTGGCCCGGACGCCGTCGGGTCGCCCGATTCTGTCGATCCGCGATGGGGTTAAAAGCATTTTCGACTATGGGATCGAAGATTTCACCGTGTCCGGCTACGCGCCGCAACCGCATATTTCCGCGCCCGTCGCGGTCTGATTGCGAGAGTTTGAAAAAATATTACGTCTCTGTTTCGATCATCGTTGACAGCGTGGAACAGCTCGCCTAATTGCCCGTCACCCCAAGGGGAGAGCGGGTGTAGCTCAGTTGGTTAGAGCGCCGGCCTGTCACGCCGGAGGTCGCGGGTTCAAGTCCCGTCACTCGCGCCACTTGGGGATTTCGATCCTGATCGAACAGCATGGCGGCGGTATCCGAAAGGATGCCGCCGCGCTGCGTTTGGCGGGCGATGGGCCGCCGGACGGCATGATATCCAAACCCGCCGCCGGGTTACCGCAGAATCAGCCCCAGCGCCCCGTTTCCATCCAGATGAGAAAGCGGCGGAGCGGCAAGAGCCACGCGATGCCCAGCACGAGATAGACCGGCACTTGCGCCAGCACCGGCCAGCGTGAAATCGGCTCCACACTTGGGGATTTCGATCCTGATCGAACAGCATGGCGGCGGTATCCGAAAGGATGCCGCCGCGCTGCGTTTGGCGGGCGATGGGCCGCCGGACGGCATGATATCCAAACCCGCCGCCGGGTTACCGCA
This sequence comes from Croceicoccus hydrothermalis, assembly GCF_022378335.1. Lineage (GTDB taxonomy): Bacteria > Pseudomonadota > Alphaproteobacteria > Sphingomonadales > Sphingomonadaceae > Croceicoccus > Croceicoccus hydrothermalis. The sequence goes on along the minus strand of NZ_JAIQCI010000006.1, from coordinate 373,052 downwards.
GAATCAGCCCCAGCGCCCCGTTTCCATCCAGATGAGAAAGCGGCGGAGCGGCAAGAGCCACGCGATGCCCAGCACGAGATAGACCGGCACTTGCGCCAGCACCGGCCAGCGTGAAATCGGCTCCACCAGCGTGACGACGATCCCCGAATAGATCAGCATCCCGAAAAGCAGTGCCAGCACGCCCACAGGCTTTCGCCACGTCGGTTTCCATTCTGGATCGGTCATGGGCGTGCCTTTTCAAACGGGCCGAAGAATCGCGTCGGCGTCACCACCGCATCCAGGGGACGGTCATGCGCCTCGCAGGGCAGCGTATCGACCTCCTGTACATCCCAGGCCATGCCGATGGCCAGCGTATCGCGATTCGCACCGAGCCAGCGGTCGTAATGGCCGCCGCCCTGTCCCAACCGCTCGCCCGCAGCGGTAAAGCCGACGAGCGGCACGATCAGCACATCGGGCACCAACGCCGCGGTATCGGCTTCAGGCTGCGGCATGGCGAAGGGACCGCCGGCCAGATCGCTATCGTCCCACGGGTCGGTCCATTCGCGAAAATTCATCGGCGCATCGCGGTCGGCAAAGGCGGGGAGGGCGATGCGGTGACCGGCCTCCTGAAAAAAGCGGGCGTAATGGCGGGTCGGGGCCTCGTGCGCGGCGGCGTGATAAAGGCCGATGACGGCATCGTCGCCGATCATCGCCAGCATCGGCGCCGGCGGGCGCCGCATGATGAGCGCACGGGTCGCATCGGGCAGGGCGGCGACATGGTCGCGGCGCATCTGGCGCAATTCGGCGCGCAGGGCTTTTTTGCGCGCGGCCTGCGTTTCGTTCATCCGTGATGCCTTTTAAAAGCCGGGAAAGGGTGACGGGCCCACCATTTGGTCGTTTGCCGTGTGAAATCCTCTGACGCCTGTAACGTCAGGTGGGGGCCATATATCCCAGGCCACGGCCCGGAACAGGGACAGCCCCCTAGGATTGCTTATAGCCTCAGGGATGTTCTGTCGGCTCGTGCCACGCAGAACCCGTCGCTTCGTGATTTAGGGATGATGGTCGCCGCCCTCAAGGTGGCGGGCGATATTTTCGATGCGCTGCGTGATGGCGTCGATCGTGCGCGACAGCTGCGCGTCCGCTTCGGGATCGCGTTCGGGCGGGGCGGATCGTGGCGCCGGGGCGGCCGCGCGCTGCATTTCGTGGAGCTCGTCGGCGAGCATCAGCGCAGCGAACAGCAACATGCGCGGTTCGCTTTGCCCCATCGCGCCGGCCTTGCGTATCGATTCGTCGATTCTTTCGCCCAATGCGCGAATGTGCTCTTCCTCGCCCGGTGCGCAGCTCACGGCGAAACTGCGCCCGCCGATCGAAAGCTTGAGATTGCTCATGCCGAAGCCCTGTCCGAAGCCGCGCCCGGATCGCCGCCAGCCAATTCGTCTGACATGGCGGGAGTCAGCCCGGCGATAAGCACGTCGATCTCCTGGACCGCAGTCCCGATCCTGTCCCGCATCGCGTCGCGCTGCCGCCGCAAATCGTCGATTTCGGCGGTGTGCGCCTGCGGGCGGGTTGCGGCCTGCTCCAGCCGGACAAGCGCGCTCTGCAATCGCGCGAGCGCGGCTTCGGGCGTATCCACGCCGGTTTGAGTGTCATGGCTGTTCATCGTTAGTCGTTCCTCGCCCCTCGCAAAATCGTCGATTCGCCGAACGGGATCGTCATACGAGCCCGCGGCCGCTCCGTTAAACGGCGTCGAACCGCCCGAGCGACCGCAACCGAACCCCACCATGCGGCGGGTCGGTTCGCGAACGCGGTTTGTCTTAGCGCACAGAAACGATTGGTAAAGCAATGGTCAAAAACGGTTTTACACCCTATCGCATCGAGGCAGGCGCTGCCCCGTGGCGGGACAGCCGGGGTGCAAACTTGACGAGGCGGCACCGCACCCGCAAAGCACGCCCGCCGACGAATCGAAACGTGCAATCGAACAAGGGGCCACTCAACGCCGCCCCGAAAGGCCGGAATACAAGAGAATGACTTTGGATCGCAGCCAGCTCACCCCCATGGCCAACGCCATTCGTGCCTTGTCGATGGACGCGGTGCAGGCCGCCAATTCCGGGCACCCCGGCATGCCGATGGGCATGGCCGATGTGGCAACGGTTCTGTGGTCGGATTATCTGAAATTCGATCCCAAATCGCCCGACTGGCACGACCGGGACCGTTTCGTCCTGTCCGCAGGGCACGGTTCGATGCTGATATATGCGTTGCTCCACCTGTCGGGCTACGACCGGCCTACGATGGACGACATCCGTAATTTCCGCCAGCTTGGCAGCGTGTGCGCCGGGCATCCGGAAAACTTTCTCATCCCCGGTGTGGAATGCACGACCGGCCCGCTGGGGCAGGGGCTGGCCATGGCGGTCGGCATGGCGATGGCGGAGCGGCATCTTAACGCCGAGTTCGGCGACGCGCTGGTCGATCATCGTACGTGGACGATCGCCGGGGACGGCTGTCTGATGGAAGGGATCAACCACGAGGCGATCGGCCTTGCCGGGCATCTGAAGCTTGGCCGGCTGAACGTGCTTTGGGACGACAATGACATCACCATCGATGGTGCGACCTCGCTTTCGACGAGCGAGGACATCAAGGCGCGCTATGCCGCGACCGGCTGGCATGTGACCAGCTGTGACGGGCATGATTTCGGCGACATCCGCCGCGCTCTGGATGAAGCGGTGGCCGATCCGCGTCCGTCCCTCGTCGCGTGCAAGACCGTGATCGGCAAGGGCGCCCCGAACAAGCAGGGCACGTCTGCCACCCATGGTGCCGCGCTTGGCGACGAGGAAATCGCCGCGGTCCGCCAAACGCTGGGCTGGAGCGCCGCGCCGTTCGACATTCCGTCCGACATCGCCGCCGAGTGGCAGCAGACCGCCGTGCGCGGACGCAAGGCGCGGCAGGAATGGACCGACCGCCTCGCGAAATCGCCCGACGGGGAGGCGTTTCGCGCCCGCATGTCGGGTGAATTGCCCAAGCTCGCCGACTGGCAGGAATACAAGGAGCAGCTAACTCGCGACATGCCGAAGATGGCGACGCGCAAGGCGAGCGAGGCGGCATTGGGCGTGCTCACCGCGTCGGTCCCAGCGCTCGTCGGCGGGTCGGCCGATCTCACCGGGTCGAACAATACCAAGACGCCCGCGACCACGCCCTTTACGGCGGAGGATTACGCGGGTCGCTACGTCTATTACGGCATTCGTGAATTCGGCATGGCCGCGGCGATGAACGGCATGGCGCTGCATGGCGGGGTCATCCCCTATGGCGGCACCTTCATGGTGTTCTCGGATTATTGCCGCCCGGCCATCCGCCTCTCCGCCCTGCAGGAGGCGCAGGCGATCTATGTCATGACGCATGATTCCATCGGGCTTGGCGAAGATGGGCCGACGCATCAGCCGATCGAACATCTCCAATCGTTGCGCATGATCCCGAACCTGCGCGTGTTCCGCCCGGCCGACGCGCTCGAAACGGCGGAATGCTGGGAACTGGCGCTGCGCCATACGACGGGGCCGTCACTTCTCGCGCTCAGCCGGCAGAACCTGCCCGCGCTGCGCACCGACGCGGATCAGAACCGCAGCGCGCGCGGCGCGTATCGCGTCCGCGCCGCCGATGCGCCGCGCAAGGTCGTCCTCATCGCCAGCGGTTCCGAAGTGCAGCTCGCGCTCGACGTCGCGGAGGTGCTGGAGGCCGAAGGCGTGGGCGCGGATGTCGTGTCCATGGTCTGTACGCAGCTTTTCGACGAGCAGGACAAGATCTACCGCGACGATATCTTGCCGCACGTCAAGCCGAGCGATATCCTGCGCGTTTCGATCGAGGCGGGCAGCTCTTACGGGTGGGAACGCTATACCATGCTGGACGGTCTCCAGATCGGGATCGACCGGTTCGGCGCTTCTGCCCCCGCCGCGGATCTGTTCGAGAAATTCGGTTTCACGACCGATGCCATCGTTCCGCAAATCAAAGCACGTCTAGGCATCTAAGAGGAGTTTCAGCATATGGCGACGAAGGTTGCAATTAATGGTTTCGGTCGTATCGGACGGCTGGTTGCGCGCGCTCTGCTCGAACGCGACGATCACGATCTGGAACTGGTGGCGATCAACGATCTCGCCGATGCGAAGGACAACGCGCTCCTGTTTTCCTACGATTCCTCGCACGGGCGCTTCCCGGGTGAGGTAACGTCGGACGCCGACAGCATCACCGTGAATGGCAAGAAGATCGCGGTCACGAAGGAACGCGATCCCGGCAAGCTCCCGCACAGGGCGATGGGCGTCGACATCGTGCTCGAATGCACGGGCTTTTTTCAGTCGAAGGAGGCGGCCAGCCCGCATCTCGATGCAGGGGCGAAGCGCGTGCTCATCTCCGCACCGGCGAAGAATGTCGACAAGACCATCGTGTTCGGCGTCAATCAGGGTACGCTGACCGCCGACGACATCGTCGTGTCGAACGCAAGCTGCACGACCAACTGCCTCGCGCCCGTCGCAAAGGTGCTGCACGAAGCGGTCGGGATCGAACGCGGTTTCATGACCACGATCCACAGCTACACCAACGATCAGCGCATGCTCGACCAAATGCACTCGGACATGCGTCGTGCCCGCGCCGGGGCGCAGAACATGATCCCGACGACGACGGGTGCTGCCCGCGCGGTCGGCCTCGTGCTGCCCGAACTCAATGGCAAGCTCGATGGCAGCTCGGTCCGCGTGCCGACGCCGAATGTCAGCCTGATCGATCTCGTGTTCACCCCGTCGCGTGACACCAGCGCTGAGGAACTGAACGAAGCGCTCAAATCCGCGGCCAATGGCGCGCTGAAGGGCGTGCTTGATTATACGGAAGAGCCGCTGGTGTCCTCGGACTTCAACCATTATCCGGCCAGCTCGACCGTGGACAGCCTCGAGACCGCAGTGCTGGAAAACAAGCTCGCCCGCGTCGTGTCGTGGTATGACAACGAATGGGGCTTCTCCAACCGGATGATCGATACCGCCGGCGTGATCGCTGGCCTGATCTGAGCCGGGGGGCGGACGATGAGCGTGGGGCGGTTGGTCGGCATTGCGCGGCATGACCGCCCGCGCGGTCCGATCGAGGAAATAGACGCCGTCGAGGTTACGGCCGAAGCGGGCCTCGACGGCGATTATCGCGGCGCGATGAAGCCGGACGGCCCGCGCAAGCGTCAGGTTTCGCTCATCACCGCATCGGGATGGGCCGCCGCCATGGCCGACCTCGATCTCGCGCCCGACGCCATCCGTTGGTCCGAGCGTCGCGCCAACCTGCTCGTCGATGGCATTGCCTTGCCGCGCGAGGCGGGCGCACGAATCCATATCGGCGAAACTCTCGTTATCGAGGCGGTGCAGGAATGCGACCCCTGCAGCCGGATGGAGAACATTCACGCCGGATTGAAGGCAGCGCTGATGCCGGATTGGCGCGGCGGCCTGCTGGGCCGGGTGCTGAAGGGCGGGCATATCGCCATCGGCGACATCATAAGGATCGAAGCATGAGCAGCTTTCGCACTCTCGACGATATTGAACAGGTTTCGGGCAAGGTGGCGCTGGTTCGCGTCGATCTCAACCTGCCCATGAACGGCGGGCAGGTCACCGACCGCACGCGGATCAATGCCTCGGCGCCGACGATACTGGAACTGGCCGATGCGGGGGCGAAGGTGCTGCTGCTCGCGCATTTCGGCAGGCCGAAGGGGCAGCGAAGCTCGACCCAGTCGCTCAGCATGGTGGTCGACGCGGTGCAGGATGTTCTGGGCCGGGAAATCATGTTCGTGCCCGAAGTTGCCGGCGATGTCGTCGCGCAATCGGTCGGCATATTGCGCGATGGCGATGTCGCCATCCTCGAAAATACGCGCTTCTGGCCGGGCGAGGAGGCGAACGACGCCGAATTTGCCGCGGCCATCGCCGCCAATGGCGATTTCTACGTCAATGATGCGTTTTCCGCCGCCCATCGCGCCCATGCCAGCACCGAGGCGATCACCCATTGCCTGCCCAGCTTTGCCGGGCGTGCGATGCAGAAGGAGCTGGAGGCGCTCGACAGGGCGCTTGGCAATCCGGAAAAGCCGGTCGCGGCCGTCGTCGGCGGGGCGAAGGTGTCGAGCAAACTTGCCGTGCTGGAGCATCTTGTCGGGATCGTCGATCACCTCATCATCGGTGGCGGCATGGCCAACACCTTCCTTGCCGCACGCGGGGTCGATGTCGGCAAATCGCTGTGCGAACATGAATTGAAGCCCACGGTCGAAGCGATCATGGAGGCGGCCGATCGTTCGGGCTGTACCGTGCATCTGCCCTATGACGTTGTGGTGGCGACCGAATTCGCGGCCAATCCCGCATCGCTGCGCACGTGCAACGTGCACGAGGTCGCGGCGGAGGAAATCATCCTGGACATCGGGCCGCAGGCGACCGAGGCATTGGGCGATGTGCTCAAGACCTGCCGCACGCTTGTGTGGAACGGCCCTCTCGGCGCGTTCGAGACAGAGCCGTTCGATGCGGCGACCGTATCCCTCGCCAAGACCGCCGCCGCGCTGACCCGCGAAGGCTCGCTCGTATCGGTGGCGGGCGGGGGCGACACGGTCGCGGCGCTCAACCATGCGGGTGCAGGCGATGATTTCACCTATGTCTCGACTGCTGGCGGGGCCTTCCTCGGATGGATGGAAGGGCGCGAATTGCCTGGGGTTGCGGCGCTGACGCCCTGAATTTTCCGAACCTTTCTCGAATACAAGACCAAACAGGGGATTGCGACGATGACTTACGACGAAATGCTTGAACAGATCCGCAATGGCGACGGCTTCATCGCCGCATTGGACCAGAGCGGCGGTTCGACGCCCAAGGCGCTGCGCGGTTATGGTGTCGATGACGATGCATGGTCGGGCGACGAGGAAATGTTCGCCATGATCCACGCCATGCGCAGCCGCATCGTGACCTCGCCATGTTTCAACGGGGACAAGGTTCTCGGCGCGATCCTGTTCGAAAAGACCATGGACGGCGAGGCCGACGGCAAGCCGGTGCCCACCGTCTTGCAGGAGCGGGGCGTGGTCCCTTTCCTCAAGGTCGACAAGGGGCTGGAGGACGAGGACAAGGGCGTTCAGCTGATGAAGCCGATGCCGGGCCTTTCCGAATTGTTGAAGCGCGCGAAGGACAAGGGCGTATTCGGGACCAAGATGCGTTCGGTCATCCATTCCGCCGAGGCGCAGGGTATCGCCGCCATCGTGAAGCAGCAGTTCGATGTCGGCAATCAGATCGTCGATGCAGGGCTGATGCCGATCCTGGAGCCGGAATACACCATCACCGCAGACGACCGCGCTGAGGGTGAAAAAATCCTGCGCGATGAAATCCTGAAAGCGCTGGACGAGCTGTCTGGCGGTCGCCAGATCATGCTGAAGCTGTCGATCCCGGCAGTGCCCGGCACCTATGATGCGCTGGTCGACCATCCGGCGGTGGCGCGCGTCGTCGCGCTTTCGGGGGGGTATTCGCGCGCCGACGCCTGCGCCGAGCTGTCGAAGAACAAGGGCATGATCGCGAGCTTCAGCCGCGCTCTGCTCGAAGAGCTGCGCCATCAGATGGACGACAAGCAGTTCGACGACGCGCTTTCCGCCGCGATCGAGGAGATCTACTGCGCATCGGCGGAGAAGAACGCCGCCTGAGCCTGCGCCTATGGCGTGATCGCGTAAACGAAGCGGTAATCCCCCGTCGGGATTGCCGCTTCGCCTTTTTCAGGCGCCACGTTCGTGAGCTGAACGCGGGTTCCGCGCAACGTGGCGTCCTCCCCGGCGATGAGCGTGCGTGTCTCGGTCCCTTCTTCGCCCTCTACCGTCACCTCCACGACGACGCGGCCGACCCATACGCATTGCGTGCCCACCGGACAGCGGCTGTCTTCAATCACGGCCTGCGTGGTGAGTGTCCAGTCGTCCGCCCGCACCGGTTCGCCGATGGCAACAGCCGCCCGCGTCGAAGGCGGGGGCGAGGTGCGTTCCGTGCGTTCCTCGCCCATCCCCGCACATCCGGAAAGCGTGGCGAGCGCCATGATGCAGGCAGGCAATATCGTTCGATCGTGCATAAGACTTCACACTCCTTCGCGACGCGGTTAGGGCATCGGGCATGAACCGCACCGATCTCTATCTCATTTCGCCGCTCGACGTGACCGGTGATTTTCCGGGCCGGCTTGCCCGCGCCATCGATGCCGGCGACGGTATCGTCACCGCTTTCCAGTTTCGCGTGAAGGACATGGATCAGCACGAGGCCGCACGTCTCGCCGAACCGCTCCACGCGATCTGCGCCGATCGCGGCGTCGGATTTATCGTGAACGATTCCATCAGCCTCGCCAATCGGCTCGGCGCCGACGGCGTGCATCTGGGGCAGGGTGACGGCACGGTTGCCGATGCCCGCGAAAAACTTGGCAAGGACGCGCAGATCGGCGTGACCTGTCATGCAAGCCGCCATCTGGCGATGGATGCGGGCGAGGCGGGGGCCGATTACGTCGCGTTCGGCGCGTTCTTTCCCAGCACGACGAAGGAAACCGAACATCGCGCAGAACTCGAACTGCTGGAATTCTGGCAGCATCTGTTCGAGATTCCGTGCGTGGCGATCGGCGGCATTACGCCGGAAAACTGCGCCCCGCTGGTGACGGCGGGGGCGGATTTTCTCGCGGTGTCGGGCGCTGTCTGGAACGGGGAAGAGGCGGCGTCGGTCCGTGCCTTCGCCCGCGCGATCGCCGACGCGCCGCCCCGGCCGGAGGGCGAATTTCGTCGCTAGGGGCCCGGCACGAATTCGTCTCCGCGACGTTTGATGCAGGAACGAGCGAACCGGTGCGTATCGAGCGACGACCGGAACTGATGAGGATGTGACGATTATGCGGCTTTCCCCTGCAACCCTGGCGTTTCCTCTGGCTCTGGCACTGGTCGCGTGCGGGAGCGAGGCCGAAACGCCGGAGCCGCAGCCGACGCAGAGCGAGGCCGCGGTAGACGACAACGACGCCGACGCCATGGCCAGCAACGATCCCGCGCCCGGCGAAACGCAGGCCAAACAATATCCCGACAGCGAGGAGCGGCCCACGATGCAGTTGCAGGTTGTCCTCGACCGCCTCGCCTTTTCGCCGGGGGTGATCGACGGAAAGATGGGCCTGTCGACCCGCAATGCGATCGAGGGGTTCCAGATGGCCAACGATCTGGAACCGACCGGCGAAATGAACGACGAAACCCGCGCAGCGCTCGCCGAATATGACAATATCGCCGCAACGCGCGTCGTCACCATTCCGGAAGAATTCGCCGTTGGCCGGTTCGAGCCGGTCCCCGACGACCCGGCCGAGCAGGCACAGATGCAGCGTTTGGGCTACGCATCGCTCGAAGAAAAGCTGGCCGAACGTTTCCACACTACGGTCGAGACGCTTCGCATGCTCAACCCCGATGGGCGCCCCGCTGGCGCGGACATGCTGGGCGCGAGCGCGACGCAGCGGTTCAACGATGGCGATGCGGCGGAAAGCGGATCGGCCCCGAAAGCCACGCCGTCGGCGTCCGCTTCCGCGTTGCCGGGCGCCAGGGAAGATGCCGAAAATGCGAATGGTTCCGCTTTCGCCGCCGGACAGAAAATTCGCGTTCCCAATATTGGCGCCGATTTCATGGACCGCCGGGCAAAGCTGGATGATGAGTGGCGCTCCACGCTGCGCATGCTCGGCGTCGGGACGGAGCAGCCCGATGCCGCCCGCATCGTGGTCGACGAATCGGAAAAGACGCTCGTCGCCTATAACGACAGCGATGAGGTGATCGCGACGTTCACCGTGACCTCGGGATCGAGCAATGATCCGCTCCCCATCGGCGATTGGAAGATCGATGGCGTCGCGCATAACCCGCCCTTCGCCTACGATCCCGACCTGTTCTGGGACGTGCCCGATAGCGAGCAGGACCGGCAATTGCCCCCCGGACCGAACGGCCCCGTCGGCGTCGTGTGGATCGACCTTTCGAAGGAACACTACGGCATTCACGGCACCTCGGCGCCCGAAACCATCGGCCGCGCGCAAAGCCATGGGTGCGTCCGCCTGACCAACTGGGATGCGGCGCGGCTCGCCGAAATGGTGTCGGGATCGACCAAGGTCGTGTTTCAGAAATAGGCGGGCCGGATGAACCCGTCGCGCGACAATTCGGGGCGTTTCGCCCGCGATGTGAAGATCGCGGTGATCAGCATCGCGCTGACCTCGATCGCCTGGTTGCTGGCCTATGCGCTGCTCGACCCCTATCGTCCGCCAGAACCGACCTATGATCCGAGCGTCGGCGATGCGCCGTTGCCGGCGCCCGGCGATGCCCGCGATGGGGCCGCAGTGCAGGCCCGCGGCGAGGGAAACACTCCGCCGGTCCGGCGTGGCGACATCGCTACGCGCGATCTGCCGGCACGCGCCCCGCTTGCGATTCCGGTCGCCGGGGTTCGGGCAGAGATGCTGACCGACACGTTCCGCGATGCGCGCGCGGGCGGCGCACGGGTTCATGACGCCATCGACATCATGGCCCCTGCCGGAACGCCGGTGATGGCGGCCGAAGGCGGTGTGGTCGAGAAACTGTTCCGCTCCGACGAAGGCGGCAAGACCGTCTATATCCGCACGCGGGACGGGGGAGAGATTCATTATTACGCGCATCTTGGCGGCTATGCCGCGCCATTGCGCGAGGGCGTGCGGATACGGCGCGGCGACCGGATCGGCACGGTCGGAAGCACCGGAAACGCCGATCCGTCCGCGCCGCATCTTCATTTCGCGGTGATGCGGATGGAACCGGGTGAGGAATGGTTCGAAGGGTCCGCCATCAATCCATACCCGTTGCTGACCGGGCGGCGCTGAACCGCGGATACGCCATGTGCGTAAGGGTGGATTGGCTTTCGTCCGATTGATCCCTATCTGGCAGGCACGCCCATACGAACACGCCAGACGGACATACGCATCATGACCATTCACAAGACCCGCATGCTCATCATCGGTTCCGGCCCCGCCGGGCTTTCCGCCGCGATCTATGCCGCGCGCGCAGGGATGGAGCCGATCGTGGTGCAGGGGCTTCAGCCGGGTGGGCAGCTCACCATCACCACCGATGTCGAGAATTATCCCGGCTTTCGCGACGTGATCCAGGGGCCGTGGCTGATGCAAGAGATGCAGGCGCAGGCAGAGCATGTCGGCACGCGGATGATGTGGGACACGATTACCTCGGTCGATCTGAAGAGCGGGCCTCCGTTCGTTGCGAAGGGCGACAGCGGCGACGAATATCACGGCGACACGTTGTGCATCGCCACCGGGGCGCAGGCGAAATGGCTGGGGGTGGAAGGCGAGCAGGCTTTTTCCGGCAAGGGCGTGTCGGCCTGCGCGACGTGCGACGGGTTCTTCTATCGCGGCAAGAAAGTCGTGGTCATTGGCGGCGGCAATACCGCGGTCGAGGAGGCGCTCTATCTCACCAACCATTCCGATGACGTGACGCTCATCCACCGGCGCGACAGCCTGCGTGCCGAAAAGATTCTTCAGGACCGCCTGCACAAAAGCGACAAGATCAGCGTACTGTGGAACAAGACGGTCGAGGAATTCTGCGGCGAAGACGGCAAGGGTCTGACCCATCTCCGGCTGAAAGACACCGATACGGGCGAGGAAAGCCGCTTTGACACAGAGGGCGCGTTCGTCGCGATCGGCCATGCGCCGGCGACCGAATTGTTCGCAGGGCAGCTCCCCCTCGATCCGTCAGGATATATCGAGGTGGCGCCCGGTACGCCCAGGACGGAAATCCCCGGCGTATTCGCATGCGGCGACGTGATGGATCACACCTATCGCCAGGCGGTCACGGCGGCCGGTACCGGGTGCATGGCCGCGCTCGATGCGGAACGGTTTCTGGGCACGCTGGAGGTCGCGCGCGACGAAATGGCGGGCGAGGACGCCTGAGCCCTGCGCGTGGCAAGCCAGCCGGGCCTCAGCGCCCGGCGCGCTTTTCCATGACGAAGCGCAGCAGCGCGCCATAGGTTTCGAGCATGTCGCCATCGACTTCGTCATCCTCGATCACGATGTCGAAGCTGTCCTCGATCTCGGTGAGAAGCCCTGCGACCGCCTGCGAATCCAGTTCGGGCAGCGCGCCGAAAAGCTCCGTATCCGCGTCGAAACCGGCGACCCTCTGTTCCGAAAGCGCCAGTATGTCGGCAAGCACGGCCCGCAATTTCGTATCGGACGACTGGATGACCGGGGGAATGGCTTCGTTCATAGCGCCCGGCGGCTTAGCTTTTGAAGGGCGCGGACGCAAGCATGGCGGCGCACGCTGGCAATGCTATGGATAGGATCATGACACCGCCGCATTCCCGCCCTGTCGATCATCTCGCCCTTTGCGGCGCGCCGGACGCCGATGCCCTCGTGCTGAAGGAGCGGACGCTGCCCTTTGCCGGGCTGGAGCGTGCGGTCGGGCACCTCGCCGCATGGCTTGCGCACAGGGGGGAGCAGGAGGGATGGGAAGACGGTGCCCGGGTGGCGAGCTGGGCGGGGAAGGGCTGGCTGACCTGCGTGATGCCGCTCGCCGCGCCGCGCGCGGGAATGGTGCACGTGCCGGTGAATCCGGTCCTGAAGCCCGCGCAGGTGGCGCATATCCTCGATGACAGCGGCGCGCGGATGATTATCGGCAACGCCGGTCGGCTTGATACGCTGGGCGATGGCGACGTGCCCGCGGGCTGCGCTATGGTCGAGGAGACGACCTGCGAAAAGGCGGCGATGGGCGGAAATGCCATGATGCCGTCGTCCGCCAAACCGCACGATCTCGCCGCGATCCTGTATACCAGCGGATCGACCGGGCGGCCAAAGGGGGTCATGCTCAGCCACGCGAATCTCTGGCTGGGCGCGGAGGCGGTGGCGTCCTACCTTCGCATGGGGCGTGACGACCGGACCTTGTGCGTCCTCCCCCTGGCGTTCGATTACGGACAGAATCAGCTGTTCTCGACATGGTTTGCGGGCGGTGCGGCGGTGCCGATCGACTATCTTTTCCCCCGCGCCGTGGTGAAGGCCGTCGCGGACAGACGGATCACCACGCTTGCCGGTGTCCCGCCGCTCTGGGTGCAATTGCTGGAGCAGGAATGGACGGCGGAGGCGCGCGCGACGCTGCGGCGGCTTACCAATAGCGGCGGCGCGCTGGGCGAACCATTGGTGCGGGCATTGCGAGCCCGCTTTCCCGATGCGCGGCTCTACCCGATGTACGGCCTGACCGAGGCGTTTCGCTCGACCTTTCTCGACCCCGACGTGGTGGACGTAAAACCGACCAGCATCGGCCGCGCCATTCCGCATGCCGAAATCATCGTGATGCGCGACGACGGAACGCCGGGCGGACCGGGAGACGAGGGCGAGCTGGTCCATGCAGGGCCGCTCGTCGCGCAAGGGTATTGGCGGGATCCGGCGCGCACCGCCGAACGGTTCAGACCCGCGCCGGCGAAATCGCGCTATGGCGGCATGGCGGTGTGGTCCGGCGACAGGGTGCGCATGGGCGAGGACGGTCTGCTCTATTTCGTCGGGCGGCGCGACGCGATGATCAAATCCTTCGGTCAGCGGATCAGCCCGCAGGAGATCGAGGATGCGGCGCTGGGCACCGACCTTGTGGCCGAGGCCGTCGCATTCGGCCTGCCCGATGCCCGCGCGGGGCAGACCATTCACATGGTCGCGCGCGCGGCGCCGGGGGTCGGTTCCGATCGCGCGCAGGCCGAATTGCCGAAGGCATTGTCCCGCGCATTGCCGTCCTTCATGCAGCCGGCCCATATCCATTGGCGCGATGAAATGCCGCGGGGCGCAACCGGAAAGCTGGACCGTGCCGGCCTCATCCACGCAATCGAGAGTGCTGCACGATGAAGAAGCTTGGCCCCATTCCCGATGGTTTTACCACGCTCGACGGAGAGCTTGCCATCGACGGTACGCCGGTATCGCAATGGGCGGGGCATACGCCTGCCTTCGTCTATTCCGCCGCCATGCTCGAACGGCGGGTCGCGATGTTGCGGTCGGCAATGCCGGGCGATCTGGCGATCCATTATGCGATGAAGGCGAATCCGTTTCCGCCATTGCTGTCGCGCATGGCGGGGCTGGTCGATGGTTTCGATATCGCCTCGGGCGGTGAATTGCGCCTGGCGCGAGAGGCGGGCGTGGAACCGGCCCGCATCAGCTTCGCCGGCCCGGGCAAGGACGATGGCGAATTGTCCGATGCGATCATGGCGGGCATCACGCTGAACCTGGAGTCCGAGGGAGAAGCGCGGCGAGCTTTCGCGATCGGAGAGCGGCTCGGCATTGCGCCGCGGCTGGCCATTCGGGTCAATCCCGATTTCGATCTGCGCGGCTCTGGCATGAAGATGGGGGGCGGACCGCGCCAGTTCGGCATCGATGCGGCGCGCGTTCCCGCGCTCGTCCGCGAAATCGTGGAGAGCGGGGCGCATTGGCGCGGCTTCCACATCTATGCGGGGAGCCAGGCGCTCGATGCGGCGGCGGTGATTGAAACGCAGGCCGCCACCATCGCACTGGCCGCCCGACTGGGTGAGGACAGCGGCGCGGCGGTGCCGCATTGCAATCTGGGCGGCGGTTTCGGCATTCCCTATTTCGCGGGTGACGCGCCGCTCGATATCGACGCGGTCGGGCAGGCGTTGTGCGGGCAATTGTCCGACCGTCCCGCCATATTGCGCGACACGGCGTTCGCGATCGAGCTTGGCCGATGGCTCGTCGGGGAGGCGGGGGTCTATCTGTCCCGCGTGCTCGATGTAAAGGAGAGCCACGGCGAGATCTTCGCGGTGATCGACGGGGGGCTGCATCATCAGCTCGCGGCATCCGGAAATTTCGGAACCGTGGTTCGGCGCAACTATCCCGTTGCCATCGCCAATCGGATGGATGCGCCGGCGATGGAGCGTGGGCAGACCATCGTCGGGCGGCTGTGTACGCCGATCGACCGGATTGCGGAGAATGCCGCCCTTCCGCGCATTGAAACGGGCGATATGGTGGCGGTTTTCTGTGCCGGTGCGTATGGGGCGAGCGCGAGTCCCTCGGACTTTCTGGGCCACGGAAAGGCCACCGAACTTATCTTTTGATGGGGCCAATCGGCCATTTGCACCATTACGGAGGTAATTTTTCGCGGATTTCCCCGTGGCTTTCTAGTTAACATTTGATTTAGTTGGATATGGATGCAGCTACGCTTATGCATCGAAACCTTATTGGGCATAATTCTCTCGTATCCCAGCGCAGAGGGCATGCTCATGTTTCAGAACGATAATGCGACTTTCGAAGACCGGACGCAGGTGCTTTTCAGGCAGGTGCGCGTAGGCCCGGCACAAGCGATGCGCCAATGCGTCGCGGCGGTGCAGCGCGGTGACCGCAACATCGTGCTGACCAGTGCGCTGCGGACCGAGCGACGGACGATCCTCACCGAAATCGGCCGGCTGGTCGGACCGAACTATCGACGCGTGTTGCGCTTCGATGCCGCGTTGGAATGCGGTCATATTCTCGACCGGCTCGATATCGATTGCGAAGATGCCCGCACCGAAACGTCGCGCCATCTCGTCGTCATCGATAATGCTGAAATGATGGACGCCACCACGTTGCGCGCACTTGGCGACATGGAAAGCCTGCCGGGCGGTTGCCCGCTTCAGATCGTGCTGGCCGGTGGGGAATTGTTGATTTCCCGCATGTTCGAGCCGAGCAGCAGCCAGCTGTGGTCCGCCACGAAACTTGCGCTAACGCTCGACGGAAGCGAGCCGGAAATGCGCAGCCAGATCGGAAGCGCCGACCGGCTCCGCCGCGAAATCGCCCGGACAGAAGCAAAGCTCGCCACTCAAAAGCGCATGCTCGCCATTTTCGAAGAATGCGGTAGCGATGGCGCCAATACGCTGATCTGATGCTTCGCGAACGGAGAAGATGGCGCCGATTTACCGACTAAAGTTCTCTCGCGACCGCAATGGAAAATCGTTTATTGTTCGCCATGCCCGCGTGCGAGGTAATCGGCCGATTGCATTTCCATCAGCCGGCTCACCGTTCTTTCGAATTCGAAGCGCCCGTCGCCCGCCTCGTATAGGTCGGCCGGTTCGGCATCCGCGCTTGCGATCAGCTTGACGCCGTTTTCATACAATGCATCGATCAGCGTGACGAAACGCGCCGCCTCGTTCCGCTCGCTCGGCGTAAGGCGGGGGATGCCGACGATGATGACCGAATGATAATTGCGCGCAATGGCGAGATAATCGGCGGCGCCGCGCGGCTCGCCGCACAGCCGCTTGAATGAAAAGACCGCAACGCCCTTGAGGCTCTTCGGCACCCAGATGCTTCGCCCACCACTCACCGGAAGATCGGTGCCGCTGACATGGTCGGCATCCTCGGGCGGGTAATCGGTCAGGCGGAAAAATGCCTCCCGCACCTTGTCGGTCGCGGCTTCGCCGAGAGGCGTGTGCCAAGTTTCGATGCCCGACAGCCGTTCCATGCGATAATCGTTCGGACCGTTGAGCGGGACGACCTGCAAACGCCGTTCGATCAGCGCGATGAACGGCAGGAAATGCTCGCGGTTGAGGCCGTCCTTGTAAAGGTCGGACGGCGGTCGGTTCGACGTGGTGATGATGGTGACATCCTGCTCCATCATCGCGGTGAACAACCGGCTCATGATCATGGCATCGGCGCTGTTGTTGACGACCATTTCATCGAACGCGAGACAGCGAACTTCGCCCGCGATGGCCGTCGCAACGGGCAGGATGGGATCGCCCGTTTCCTTCGCCCGTTCGGCCCGCAGCCGGTCATGCACGTCGAGCATGAATTCGTGAAAGTGAATGCGTCGCTTCGCCTGTACGGCAAGCGTGTCGTGGAACAGATCCATCAACATGGATTTGCCGCGCCCGACGCCGCCCCACATGTAGATTCCGCCGGGCGGCGGCGGCGGCGCCTTGCCGAACAGCTTTTGCAGGACGCCGCCTTGCGACGGGGCGGCTTTCTCGATCTTCTGCTGCAACGCGTCGAGCGTGACGGCGGCCTGCTGCTGCTCGGCATCGGGTCGGAGTTCGCCCGCGGCGACGAGCGCCTCGTATCGTTCGATCATCCCTGTCACAGTTCAGCTCGGCTTCCGCATAATTCCGGAAAAACTGGCGATGGTCGCATCATCCTGAACCATCAGCCCGCGAACAAAAACCATCCGCCCGGTTTCGCGCACGACCTCGACCACCGCGTCGAGCGGTTTGTTCCCGTCACCCGGCCCGACGAACTGGGTATTGAGTTCGACCGTCGCGCCGCCAAGGAATTGCTTGTCCAGCATGGTCGATGCGCCGGCAAAGATTGCGACGTCCGCAAAACCCAGGATGATGCCCCCATGGATGAGGCGATTGAGATTAAGGTGGCTGTTTTGCGGAATCATCCGAACGCGCACGCGCTCCCCTTCGCGGCGGGCGTGCATGGGGCCGAGCACGGCCTGATTATACTCGTCGGAACGGCCGACCAGCCACTCCATCCAGCCGTCCGCATCGCGAATGGGTTCGCGCCCACCGGCAATGGCAGGGGAATGGGCGGCCATGTCGCTTGTCATCTCAGACGAGCCGTTCGGCTTCCATCTTCTTGATTTCGGCGATCGCCTTCGCGGGATTCAGCCCCTTGGGGCAGACATTCGCGCAATTCATGATCGTGTGGCAGCGATACAGGCGGAAGGGGTCTTCCAGCTCGTCCAGCCGCTCACCCGTCATTTCGTCGCGGCTGTCGGCGAGCCAGCGATAGGCCTGCAACAGGATCGCCGGGCCGAGGAACTTGTCGGAATTCCACCAGTAGCTCGGGCAGGCGGTGGAGCAGCACGCACACAGGATGCATTCGTAGAGCCCGTCGAGCTTGTTGCGCTGTTCCGGCGATTGCAGCCGCTCCTTGCCCGCAGGGGTCGGCGTGACCGTTTGAAGCCAGGGGCGGATCGAGGCGTATTGTGCATAGAAATGCGTGAAATCGGGCACAAGATCCTTCACCACGTCCATGTGGGGAAGGGGGGTGATGCGCACTTCGCCCGCGCCGCAATCCTCGATCGCGGTGGTGCACGCCAGCGTGTTGCGCCCGTTGATGTTCATCGAACACGAGCCGCAAATCCCCTCCCGGCAGGAGCGGCGGAAGGTCAGCGAGGGGTCCTGCTCGCTCTTCATCTTGATCAGCGCGTCGAGCACCATCGGCCCGCACGTGTCGAGGTCGATCTCGAACTTGTCGTAGCGCGGGTTTTCGCCACTGTCGGGGTCGTAGCGATAGACCTTGAATTTCTTCACCCGGCCCGCTGTTTCGGCGGCGTGGGTATGGCCCTTGCCGGTGATCTTGCTGTTTGCGGGGAGGGTAAAGGTTGCCATGGGTTCGATCCGTGATCCGTGCTGCAGATGCGTTGTTTTACCAACAGCACATGCGCGCGATAGTCAAGGGTGGGGCTGCGTTTCGTCGGCCCGATGCAGCCTTTGGGAAAGGATGGGCTGTGCAATGTCATATGTCCGGCGGTTGTCGACATCAATGGCGAGCGCGCCATCGGTAAAGCTGACACCCTTCATGCGAATGCCGAATTTGCGACCAAGCCGCTTCATCGCACCGTCCAGCGTGATGAGCTTTGCCCGCATGAGCAGGATGTTCACGACGCCGAACGCCCGCACCATGCGCGAAGGGTTGTTCATGAACTGCCCCCCTTCGCGAAACACCTCCGCGGCGGCGAATGCCTTGCGATTGGCGAGCGCGTAAATGTTGCAATTGGCGTAGCCTGCGTCCTTCAATTCGTAGAATCGCCGCTGCCCTTCGGGATGGGCGGCAAGGACGCGTTCCCGCGTGGCCAGCCCTGCTGCGGCGTCGGCATCGTGCATCGCATCGCGCATCGCATCGAACCCTTCGCGGGTGAGCAGGACATTGTCGGCGGTGGTGATGATGAACGGGCCTTCGTCGCCTTCCGATGCGGCGATGACCGAATCGACGATACCCGGTTGCGACGGGACGAGCCGGACGGGCCGGTCGGGCCGGTCATAGGGCGCGACGACGGCGCCGACCGCGTCGTGCGCGTCCGCTTCTATCGAAATACGCACCTCCGCAATGTCCGGAATGTTCGACAGCGTTTCGAGAACATGGGTGATAAGCGGCGCGCCGCAGATCGGCACAAGGCATTTGTGCGAAACGTCGAATTCGCGGGCGAGCGGATTCACGACGCCGGTACGCTGCGCGGCGAGCATCAGGACGGTGACGGGCATGTGGCTCATAATTCAGTACCCCTCGGGCGCGGCCATGAGGCCATTGCGGATGAGGCTGTCGGCAAGAATGGTCTCGATAAGCTCCGCCTGGCTCAACCCGGCGAGGGCTGCGGCGCGGCCGAACACCTTTTCCGACCACAGGTTGCAGTTGAGATTGACCTCCAGGAACATGATTTCGCCCGTATTTTCGTTCACGCGAAATTCGAAGCGGCCATAATCGAAGGGGCGATACTCCGTCCAGAGCCGCCGTGTCATGTCGGCGATGCGCGCGGCCATCTCCTCGTTCTCGAACGGGTCGAGTGAATATTTGCCGCTGCGATCGACCAGATCGCGCTTTTCATAATAGGTGCGCAGGTGCGAGGGATCCTGTTGCCGGAAGATCTGCATCGGAAGGATATGCGGATCGCGCCACGTCATCACCGGCACCTCGACATCGCTGCCATCGAGGAACGGTTCGACGAGGGCATCGTGCCCTTCGTCGTGAATGGCCGCGATCGCATTGCGAATGCCGTTCCAGTCGGACGCGTCGCGCACGCCCCACGACGCAGACGATGCGTTCGGCTTGATGACGTAGCGTTCCGCCTCCGGGCAGCCGTCTTCGACGACCGGTGCGCCCCTGCGGTAGATCGCCCAGGGTGCGGTCGGCACACCGGCAAAGAGCGCGGCGCGTTTCGCCAGATGCTTGTCGTCGGACAATCCGCGCAGGATCGGGCTCGCGCCAAGGTGCGGGATGCCGAGCCGGGCGCACAGCAGCGGGCCCAGCATCTCGGAATTGAAGAAACCCGCGCGGTTGAGCAGCGGGAACACGAAATCCACCTGCGGATCGTCGAACAGCACTTCGAACCGGTCGGCCAGCTTGAGATTGAGGTCCAGCCCTTCGAGGATCGACCGCACCTCGTGATGATAGACGGCATGGTTGCCATCCTCGGGATGCGGACCGCCGCCCCACAGGGCATGTTTCGCAATGAACAGGATGCGCGTGCGCGCCTTCGTCATATCGTCGATTTTCAACGGCTCGATCGCTGGCAAGTGGAGTCCTTTCATTACGTCTAGCCTGGCCTCTTAAATAGGCTATAGCCTGCTTCCAAGATGATTTCGAAAATTGACCCGAGCCGCCCTTGCGTTGCGTCGATGGCGTGGCAGGCGCTGTCCGGCAGCGACGCGACCCGCGACGACGCGACGAAGGCGATCGCGCTGATGGCGTCGGGAGGGGATGCGCGCATCGTGCTCGACCCCGCGACGGGCCTCAACACATACATGTCCGCGCCCTACCCGCGCGATTGTCTTGCCTATGCTTCATCGACCGCAAATGACGTTTCGCCGGCCGGCTTCGCGCACGCGCTGGCCGCGCTTCGCGAGGATGCAGGCTCCTACGGCGCGCGGCTCGATACGCTGCGGGCACGGATCCGTGCGGCCTATGGCGCGGCGCCGGATCATGCGATCGCCTTCGCCCCATCGGGCACGGACCTTGAATATGTGGCGCTGGCCGCCGTGCGCGGGCGCGGGGCGGGGGGCGTTCACAACATCCTGCTCGGCGCGGACGAGGTGGGCAGTGGATGCATCCATTCCGCCCATGGCCGCTATTTCGCCCGTGAAACCGCGCGCGGGATCGCCGTCGTTCCGGGGGAGGAGGTCGACGGCATCGGTCCCGTCGCGCTTGCCGATGTGGCGGTGCGATGCGGCGCCGGACTGGCCCGGTCGAGCAGCGAGATCGCCGATGCCATCGCGGCGGAAGCGGAGCGTGGAATTGCGGACGGGCGGCACGTGCTGGTGCATGTGGTGCACGGGTCGAAAACCGGGTTGATCCTGCCGGAAATGACGGAGCTGACGGCGTTGAAGACACGTTTCGGCGATGATGTCAGCTTCGTCATCGATGCGTGCCAGGCCCGGATCACACCGCGTGCGATCGCCGCGTATCTGGCGCTGGATGCCATTATCTTCCTGACCGGGTCGAAATTCATGGGTGGCCCCCCGTTCAGCGGATTTGCCATCCTGCCGGCCGGCCTCGCCCGACATGCGGCTCTCGTACCGACAGGCTTTGCCGCGATATTCCGACGGGACGAATGGCCGCGCGAATGGCCGGGCCGCGACCTTTTGCCATGCGAGGATAATCTCGGCCTGTGGCTTCGGCTCGAGGTTTCGGTCTTCGAACTGGAACGATGGCAGGCGACGCCGATGCATCGGATCGAGGCGGTCATCGACGCCTTTCGCAATGCCGTGACCGAACGAATTGTGACGCCGCTCGGCCTATCGAAGGTTGTCGCCTATCCGCCGGGGCAGGCGGAAACGGCGGAAAACCATCCGGTCGCCATGCGCACGCTGGTCACTCTCGACATCAGCAGCCTGCCCGGTATCCGGAGTTTCGCGGATGCGCAGACGCTGCATCGCCGCATGGCCAATGCCGGGATCAGGCTGGGTCAACCGGTGAAATCGGTCCGCATGCCCGATGGCGGCTGGGGCGGGACATTGCGGATCGGGCTGTCCATGCCGCAGATTGCCAAGCTCGCGCAATGTGACCAGGACGAAGCCATTGGCATGCTGCGCACCGATATGGAGCGTATTGCAACCGCCATTCGCAGCCATGCGATAATGCCGGAATAGCAGGGGCACGGATGACGAACGCAGACCCAACGCGCGAACGCAGCTGCGTCATTTTCGGCGCATCGGGCGGCGTCGGCCATGCCATGTGCCGCCAGCTCGCCATGAGCGGCGCATTCGCCCGCCTCTATGCCGGAGCGCGAAGCGGCACGGTGCCCGATAGCTCCGAGGCCGTCCCCGGCGGGACGCCGATCACCCCCTTTTCATTCGATTTGACCGAAGAGCAGGGCATTGCCGGCATTGCGGAGCGCGTCGCGAACGAAACCGCGCCCGAAATGGTCATCGTCGCGACCGGCCTGTTACAACGGGAACCCGAGATTCGTCCCGAGCGCAGCTGGCGCACGATCGAACCGGCAGCAATGGCCGAGATGTTTCAGGTCAACACGATCGGCCCGGCCATTATCGGCAAACATTTCCTGCCGCTTCTTCGCCATGCGGAGCGGCCGGTCTTCGCCGCGCTTTCCGCGCGGGTGGGATCGATCGGGGACAACGGGTTGGGCGGCTGGCACAGCTACCGCGCGGCGAAGGCGGCACTGAACATGGTGTTGCGCAATTTCGGGATCGAGCTTCACCGCCGCAATCGCGAGGGGATCGTGGTCGCGCTTCACCCCGGAACGGTGGAAACCGCGCTGTCCGAACCGTTTCGCGGCAATGTGCCAGATCGTCAGCTATTCACGCCGGAGCATTCCGCGCGTTGCCTGCTTTCGGTGATCGACGGGCTGACTGCGGAAGACAATGGCGGATTTTTCGCCTGGGACGGTTCGCGCATCCCCTGGTAACGGACGGCAAAAGGCCCGCCCCCATAGAGGGGCGGGCCGTTCGTGAATGGTGGCGAGGTCGGATCGACCCCGCCCGACACTCTTATCCGAACGTCCGCTGCCACCAGCCGCGCCGGGGCGGCTCCTGCGGCGTCGGCTCGGTTTCATCCTTGGCAGACGCGGGTTCGGGCTTTGCGGGGGCGGCCGGTGCTTGCGCCGATGCCGCGTTCTCCGCCGGGGCCGGGGTGGGGGCCTCTTCGCGTGCCGCAGATTGCGCCGGCACCGCATCGGCGGTGGCCGAAGACGACGTCTGATCGCCCTCGCCAGCATCCGGCGCGGCCTCTGCCTTCTTCTTGCGAGGGCGGCGCGGCTTCTTGGGCTTGGGCGCATCGTCCGCGCCTGCCTCGGCGACGGGCACGTCCGCCGTCTCGCTCTCGCTCACCTCGGCCTTCTTGCGCCGGGGGGAGCGCCGCGACTTCGCTTTCGGCTTCTCCTGCTCGGCATCGGACGTGCTGTCCTCGGCAAGGCCATCCGATGGCGATACGTCGTCGGCGGGGACTTCGGACGCGGGCATTTCGGCCTCACCCTTTACCGCGTCGGACGTGTCCGCATTGCCGCTCTCGGACTGATCGTCCGATTTGCGGCGACGGCGACGACGCTTGCGCGGCTTGTCCTCATCCGCGGCGCCGTCCTGCGTTTCGGCGCCATGGTCCGTATCGGCATCGGTCTCGCCATTGCTATCGCCCTGGCCATCGGATGCGTCGTCGCCATCGTCCTGCGTGTCGCGCGTTTCGTCGCCGTGGCGGTTGCCACGGTTGCGGCGACCGCCACGCCGGCGGCGGCGGCGCTTGCGGCGATTGCCGTTGTCGTCCTCGCCCGTTTCGTCGTCGCCCTTTTCCTCGTCGCTCCGGTCGTCGTCGCGACGCGTTTCCGTACCGGCGCCCGCTTCTTCCTCTTCTTCGTCCTCGTCATCCTCGACATCGTCGGAATCGAGAATATCGTCCTGAAGCGTCTCGAACTTCGGCGAAAAGGTCGGTTTGGGGCCGGAGGAGCTGGCGCGCATCTTCGCGCCCTCGTTCTCGCCTTCGGGAAGCACTTCGACCATGACGCCGTAACGCTCCTCGATCTCGGCGAGGTCGGCGCGCTTGGAATTGAGCAGGTACACCGCCGCTTCGGTGCTGGCATAGAGGCTGATGGTGCTGCCCTTGCCCTTGGCGGCCTCGTCCTCGATCATGCGAAGGGCGGAAAGACCCGCGCTCGACGCGGTGCGGACAAGGCCCGTGCCGTCGCAATGCGGGCATTCGCGGGTCGTCGCCTCAAGCACGCCGGTACGCAGACGCTGACGGCTCATCTCCATCAGGCCAAAGCCCGAAATGCGCCCGACCTGAATGCGCGCGCGGTCGTTTTTCAGCGAATCCTTCATGCATTTCTCGACCTTTCGGATCGAGGAATTGTTTTCCATGTCGATGAAGTCGATCACGACCAGCCCGGCCATGTCCCGCAGGCGCAATTGCCGCGCGATTTCCTTCGCCGCCTCCAGATTGGTGGCGAGCGCGGTCTGCTCGATCCCGTGTTCCTTGGTCGATCGGCCCGAGTTGATGTCGATGGACACCAGCGCCTCGGTCGGGTTGATGACGAGATAGCCGCCCGATTTCAACTGCACGACCGGATCGTACATCGCGCTCAGCTGATCCTCCGCCCCGTAACGCTGGAACAGGGGGACAGGGTCGGCATATTGCTTCACACGCCGCGCGTGGCTCGGCATGAGCAGCTTCATGAACTGCTTCGCCGCCTTGTAGCCCTCGGGGCCTTCGACGACGACTTCCTCGATCTCGCGATTGTAGATGTCGCGGATCGCGCGTTTCACAAGGTCGCTGTCCGAATGGATCGGCGCAGGGGCGCTGGCCTGCATGGTGCGTTCGCGGATCTCGTCCCACAGCCGCGCGAGATAGTCGAAATCGCGCTTGATCTCGGTCTTGGTGCGGGACAGGCCGGCGGTGCGCACGATGCATCCCATCGACCGCGGCAGGTTCATTTCCGACACGATCTGCTTCAGCCGCTTGCGATCGGCGGCGCTGCTGATCTTGCGCGAGATGCCGCCGCCGTGGCTGCTGTTGGGCATGAGCACGCAGTAACGCCCGGCGAGCGAGAGATAGGTGGTGAGTGCCGCACCCTTGTTGCCGCGCTCTTCCTTCACGACCTGCACGAGCAGGACCTGACGCCGCTGAATGACGTCCTGAATCTTGTAGCGGCGGCGCAGGGCGAGCCGTTTCGCGCGGGCTTCGTCGGCGGCGCGCGCCTTGCCGCCACCCTGGCGGCGGCCCTTGCCGCGGGCACGGCGGGGGCGGCGATTGTCGCCGTCGTCATCGCCATCGTCGTCGGAGCCGCCCTCGACGGCGCCGTCCTCGATCGTGGCGACGTCGTCCTTCTCGCTCGTGTCGACCTCGGTCAGACCGTCGCCGGCCATTTCATCGGCGAGCGCGTCGCTGCTTTCGTCGTCGTCACGATCGTCATGGTCGTGCCCGTCGTCGCCGGAATCATCGTCGTCGTCGGAACGCAGGCGCGCCTCTTCCTCGGCGTGTTCCTGCTCCGCGGCGAGGAGGGCGTCGCGGTCCTGCTTCGGGATCTGATAATAATCGGGGTGGATTTCGCTGAACGCGAGGAACCCGTGCCGATTGCCGCCGAAATCGACGAAGGCCGCCTGAAGCGAGGGTTCGACCCGCGTTACCTTCGCGAGGTAGATATTGCCTTTTATCTGCTTGTGGTCGCTCGATTCGAAATCGAACTCTTCAATCCTGTTGCCCTTGAGCACCGCCACCCGGGTTTCTTCCTGGTGGCGCGCATCGATCAGCATGCGCGTTGTCATCAATTATTCTCCGTGCGCACGATATGGGGGGCAGGCCGCGTGGCGGCTGCCCGGCATAGGTGCGTTCGTTTGGGGAAACGCCCGGCCGGATGGGGAACGCATGTCCGAAGGCCGTGGCGTTCTGGTATGAATTGCCGGACCGGCGCGGGTTGCCCCGTGCCCCCGGCGGCGAAACTGTAACCGATGGCATATGCGGCCTGAAATGCGGGCGCGCGGCCCGCCTCATGGCATTGGCGACGGCGAAAGCCTGCAAGGGCTGCGCTGCTGTCGTCATTGCCAGAACCATAGATACCATCACCTTGAATTGCCCCGCCCTTGCCATGCGCATGATGTTCCATGCGCCCGGAAATGGGAAAGTGGCCGCCGGTCTGCGTGCAGAAAGGATCTTCGCCCCGCGTCCGGCCCCGTTCGGGATATGCCGCGCCGTCCCGAAAAAGGGCGGCGGCCCGCGCCGTACAGGGCGGGCGTTTCGCGTGACGAGAGGCGGATCTGCCACCGGTCGGGATCGACGCTAGCATTGCGGATCGGTTACGGCAACACGTCTCGCAACGATGGAAGGTTGCGATGATCGTTTCGCGCGTCGAACGCGGCATATGGGGCAAGAGTGTTGCGGGGGCGGTGTTTCCCGGCAATATCGGGCAGCGATGATGCGAGGGGGCGCTTCTTTTCCAGTACTCATGGCGTGGACCGCTTCGCTCGCGCTTTGCGGCGGGGCGCTTGCGGCGGCGCTGCTCACCGTGTTTCCGCCGCAGCGCGCGATGGCCGTCTACCGTCGCGATCTGCCCGCAGCGGTGCCCGTGGCCACGCCATCCGTCGCGATGGCGAGCGGCGCGACGGCGGGGTTGCCCCTGCTCGTGATCGACCCTGGGCATGGAGCGTTTGATTATGGCGCAACCGCGATGCACGGCTCGGATGGCACGATGGTCATGGAAAAGAATGTCGCGCTGTCGATCGCGATCGCGCTTCGCGACCGGCTCGTTGCGCTTGGCGGGGTGCGGGTGGCGTTGATCCGGGAGGATGACAGCTTCCTGCCGGTGGAGCATCGCCCGCGCATGGCGGAAAAGCTCGGCGCGGCGGCGCTGATTTCCATCCATGTCGACAGCGCGCCCGGTCGCGCGTCCGGCGCGCGGGGTGCCACCGTCTATACCCTGTCCCCGTCGCGCCGGGAACGCGGCCCATCGGGACGAAGGCGCAACGGACCGAACCGCGGCGCACGGGGGCAGATCGCCCAAGGCTCGGAAATCGCGATGATCCTCGATGATCTGGCCTGGCGTCAGACCGCGTTCGAATCCGCAATGCTCGCGCAGGCGGTCGAGGAAGAGGCGCGCGGCCGGCTTACGCTGCGCACTCCTTTCGCCCGTTCGGCACGGTTTGCGGTGCTGTCCTCCCCCGAATTTCCCGCCATCCTGTTCGAGGCCGGCTATCTTGGCAATGCCGAGGATGCCGACCGCCTGCTTTCGCCCGAAGGTCGCGGCGAAATCGTGGACGTGCTGGCCCGTGCGGCGCTCGGCTTCTTTGCCGAACGGGAGCGTTGGGGCGAATAGGCGTCCGGTCCGCCGCGTCTTCGCCCCGCGCCGCCGCGATCGGCAGCGTTCAGCTCAGGGTCAGTGGAAATCGGCTTTCACCTTCGCGAAATCCCGTGCTAATCCCCCCGGCGAAATGACAGCATCGACAAAATCCGAAAACTTTCTCGCCCGTGCGCGCGGCGATCTTTCCGTTCTGGGCGCCCGGATCGGTGAACGCTGGCGGGCCAGCCGGCTGTTTCGCTGGCTCTCGATCCTGTTCGTCCTGGGCGTTGCGGTGGCATTGGGCGCCTATGCCTTGCTGGGCGCGGGGTTGCCATCGGCGGATCGCCTGCTCACCTATCAGCCGCCACTGCCCACCATGGTACGCGGCGCGGACGGCGAAATCATCAACAGCTATGCGCGCGAACGCCGGGTGCAGCTGCGCTTCGTCGATTTTCCGGAGCCGCTGATCAATGCGTTCCTGTCGGCGGAGGACAAGACGTTCTGGAGCCATGGCGGCGTCGATTACACAGGGCTTGCCGGCGCGGTCGTCGATTATGTCAGCAAGATGGGATCGGGACAGCGCGCCAAGGGCGGCTCCACCATCACGCAGCAGGTGGCCAAGAACATCCTCGTCGGGGACGAATATTCGGTCACGCGCAAGCTGAAGGAAATGATTCTCGCCCGCCGGATCGAAGGCGTGCTGACGAAGGAAGAGATTCTCGAACTCTATCTCAACGAGATACCGCTGGGCCGGCAGAGTTTCGGCGTGCAGGCGGCATCGCGCGCGTATTTCGACAAGGATGTCGGCGATCTCGACCTGCACGAGGCGGCGTTCCTCGCGATCCTGCCAAAGGCGCCCGAACGGTATAGCCGCGCCAAATATGCCGATCTCGCGCTGGCCCGACGCAATTACGTGTTGCAGCAGATGGCCGACAATGGCTGGGCCAGCCAGGCCGAGGTGGACCGCGCGACCGCGCAGCCGCTCGGCCTCAAACCCCGGCGCAGCACCGATTACGACACGGCATCGGGCTATTTCGTGGAGGAAGTGCGGCGCCGCCTCATCGACAAATATGGCGAGAATGCCGAGGACGGACCGAATTCGGTCTATGCCGGCGGGTTGTGGGTGCGCACCTCGATGGATACCGAGCTGCAGCGCGCGGCGCGCACCGCGCTGCGCAAGGGCATCATGCGATATGGCGGCAGCCGCGGCTGGCACGGGCCGATCGCGACGATCAACATGGACGAAAGCTGGCAGACGCAGCTCATCGTCTCGAACCTTGCCATCGATTACAAGGATTGGCGCGTGGGCGTCGTGACCGAACGCGATGGCAATACCGCTCGCATCGGCTTTTCCGATGGGGAGACCTATCCGCTTTCCGTCCTGCCCGACGCGATGAAGGCGGGCGATGTCATCGTCGCCTCGCCGCAGGGGGATGGCTGGCGCACGCAGACGGTGCCCGAAATTTCCGGCGGTCTGGTGGTCGAAGACCCGCACACCGGGCGCATCATGGCGATGCAGGGCGGCTTCGATTCGCGGCTCGGTTCCTTCAACCGCGCGGTGCAGGCGAAACGCCAGCCCGGCTCCACGATCAAGCCGTTCGTCTATGCCAGCGGTCTCGATGCCGGCATGACCCCCGCGACGCAGGTCAACGACGCGCCGTTCTGCGTGTGGCAGGGTGCGGATCTGGGCGAAAAATGTTTCCGCAATTTCGCCAATCAGCGCGGCGCGGGAATGCAGACGATGCGATGGGGCCTTGAACAGTCGCGCAATTTGATGACGATTCAGATCGCGAACGACACCGGCATGGACAATGTGACCGACACGTTCCGCCGCGTCGGCATCGGCGATTACGAACCCTATCTCTCCTTCGCCCTGGGCGCGGGCGAAACGACCGTGACGCGCATGGTCAATGCCTATGCGATGCTCGCCAATCTGGGCCGGCAATATGATGCCACGCTCATCGATTATGTGCAGGACCGCAACGGCAAGGTGATCTGGCGTTCGGATAAGCGCCGCTGCGAAGGGTGCAACATGGCCGAATATGACGGCGGCCCGATGCCGCGCCTGCCGCGTGCGGGCAAGCAGGTCATGGACCCTGCCACCGCCTATCAGGTGGTTCACATGCTCGAAGGCGTGGTACAGCGCGGGACCGCGACGCGGCTGCGCGATCTCGACCTGCCGCTCTTTGGCAAGACGGGCACGACCAACGGGCCGACGAATGTGTGGTTCATGGGCGGTTCGGCCGATCTGGTCGCAGGCGTCTATCTCGGCTTCGATCAGCCGCGCTCGATGGGCGGCTATGCGCAGGGCGGCTCGCTCGCGGCGCCGATCGTGAAGGATCTTATCCTAGAGGCGAAGGACCGCTGGCCCGACAAGCCGGTGCGCGCGCCGGAGGGGATCCGCATGGTCCGGATCGACCGCCGTTCGGGCAAGCGCGTCTTCGAAGGCTGGCCGACGGACGATCCGAAGCCTGCGATCATCTGGGAAGCGTTCAAACCCGATACCGAGCCCAAGCGTTCGGCCAATCGGCAGACGCTGGAGGAACGGCGCATGGCCGCGATTTCGGCCCTGCGTGCCGCGATGCAGGAGCGCACGACCACCAGCCGTTCGGGCCCTGTACGCCGCAATTCGGGCGAGCAGCAACAGCAGATCGACGATACCTTCCTGGAGGATCAGGGCGGCATCTACTGATCCATCCGCTCTGTAACGGGATCGCGCGGGGCGGGCGGGCGCCTATTGCCACCGCGCCGCGCCATCCCTAGAGCGGCACACGACGGGCCGGATTGACCGGCGTTTCGAAACAGGCGCCGCCGCATTGCCGGCGGCAAGGCGGGCGATCCACCGCGATGCCCCGCTCAGGAGAAGATTGCCATGCGTGCCGAAGGGCAGGCCCATATTGACCGTATCGATGCCGCGCTCGCGCTCATCCGCCGTTCGCTGGACTGGGATCGGGCGCTGCGGCGGCTGGACGAGCTTAACGCGCGGGTCGAGGATCCGACGCTCTGGGACGATCCCAAGGGTGCGGAAGAGGTGATGCGTGAACGCGGCCGGCTGGAATCGTCCATCGGCGCGGTAAAGACCATCTCTGCGGAAATGGCCGATGCGGTCGAATTCGTCGAACTGGGCGAGGCCGAGGGCGATGATTCCGTGGTTGACGAAGGGCTGTCCAGCCTCGCGCGGCTGGCCGATCGGGCCGACACCGACAAAGTGCAGGCGCTGCTTTCGGGGGAGGCGGACGGATCCGACACCTATATCGAGGTGCACGCCGGCGCCGGCGGGACCGAAAGCCAGGATTGGGCCGAGATGTTGCAGCGCATGTATGCCCGCTGGGCTGAGCGGCGCGGTTTCAAGGTCGAGATCGTCGATTATCACGCGGGCGAACAGGCGGGCATCAAGTCCGCGACGCTGCTGGTCAAGGGCGAGAACGCCTATGGCTACGCCAAGACAGAGAGCGGCGTGCACCGCCTCGTCCGCATCAGCCCGTATGATTCGTCGGCGCGGCGCCACACGAGCTTTTCCAGCGTGTGGGTGTACCCGGTGATCGACGACGATATCGAGATCGACATCAACCCCGCCGATCTCAAGATCGACACCTATCGCGCGTCGGGTGCGGGCGGGCAGCACGTCAACACCACCGATTCCGCCGTGCGTATCACCCACACGCCCACCGGCATCGTCGTCGCGAGCCAGAACGACCGTTCGCAGCACAAGAACCGCGCCACGGCCATGAACATGCTGAAGGCGCGGCTCTATGAAAAGGAACTCGCCGAACGCGAGGCGGCGGCGAGCGGCGAATATCAGGCGAAGACCGAAATCGGCTGGGGTCATCAGATCCGCTCCTATGTCCTGCAACCGTATCAGCAGGTGAAGGATTTGCGCACCGGGCACGTGTCGACCAATCCGACCGATGTGCTGGATGGCGGGCTGGATTCGTTCATTTCCGCCGCGCTCGCGCAGAAGGTCACGGGCGAGCAGGTCGAGGTCGAGGACGACGATTGATGAACGGGACCGCCCTCCCGACATGGTGGCGCGTGGCAAGCGCGGGCGTGCTGCTCGCGCTGGCTTCGTGCGGTGGGAGCCAGGGCGACGATGGCCGCCCCGATACCGCGCGCGATTTTCCGAAAGCCGACCGCCCCGTGTCGCGCATCACCAGCAACCAGTTTTCGAACGAGCAGGACCGCGACGACCGGCGCGAAGCGGCGACCGTCATGGAGCTTGCCGATATTGCGCCGGGGATGACCGTGGCCGACATCGGCGCGGGGGAGGGGTATTACACCACCCGGCTTGCCGAACGCGTGGGCGGCAGCGGCCGCGTACTGGCACAGGATATCGACCGCGGCGCACTCGACCGGCTGGGACAACGGGTGGAGCGCGAGCGGCTCAATAACGTGTCGATCAAGCTGGGCAGCGAGGATGATCCGCGGCTTCCCGCCGACAGTTTCGACCGGATCTTCCTTGTGCACATGTATCACGAGGTGGCCGAACCCTATCCGTTTTTGTGGCGGTTGCGGTCCGCGCTGAAACCCGATGGGCAGGTGATCGTCGTCGATGTCGACCGCGCGACCGATGCGCACGGGATCCCGCCAAAGCTTCTGTTCTGCGAATTCGAGGCGGTGGGCTATTCGCTCGCCGAATTCACCCGCAGGCCGGAGCTGGCCGGCTATTACGCCCGTTTCGAAAGCAGGGGTCCCCGGCCGGACCCATCGGATATTGAACCTTGCCAGCAGGACGTCGCGCGCGCGGCGCCCGGAATGCCGGCGAACGCAATGCAGGAAACCGCCGCGCGCGGTCATGCGAACAGGGACGCATTATCATGAGTTTCAAAGGGTTGACCCCTATCGTTTATGGTGGACGCGAAGTCTGGCCGGTGATCGAGGGCGGCAAGGGCGTCTCTGCCACCAATCATGCCAGCTCCGGCGCATGGGCGGCGGCCGGCGGCATCGGCACGGTGAGCGCCGTAAACGCCGACAGCTATGACGCCGAAGGCAAGATCGTGCCCCAGCTTTACGAGCAGATGACCCGCAAGGAGCGGCACGAGCAGCTCGTGCGCTATGCCATCGACGGCGGCATCGAACAGGTGCGCCGCGCGCATGAAATCGCCGGTGGCAAGGGCGCGATCAACATCAACGTGCTGTGGGAAATGGGCGGCGCGCAGGAGGTGCTCGAGGGTATCCTGTCCGAGACCAGCGATCTCGTGACCGGCGTGACCTGCGGCGCGGGCATGCCGTATAAACTCGCCGACATCGCGCAGAAGCACAACGTCCACTACCTCCCGATTGTGAGTTCGGGCCGGGCGTTCCGCGCCTTGTGGAAACGCTCCTATTCCAAGGTGCCCGACCTCATGGCGGCGGTGGTGTACGAGGATCCGTGGCTCGCGGGCGGGCACAATGGCCTTTCCAATGCCGAGGATCCGTTGAAGCCCGAAGATCCCTATCCGCGCGTGAAGACGCTGCGCGACATGATGCGCAAGGAAGGCATCGCCGACACCGTGCCGATCGTGATGGCCGGCGGCGTCTGGGCGTTGAAGGAATGGAACGACTGGATCGACAATCCCGAGCTTGGCGCAATCGCGTTTCAGTTCGGCACGCGTCCGCTGCTCACCGAGGAAAGCCCGATCCCGCAGGGGTGGAAGGACGCGCTGCGCGAACTGGAGCCGGGCGATGTGTTGCTGCACAAGTTTTCGCCGACGGGGTTCTACTCCTCGGCGGTGCGCACGCGTTTCCTCAAATCGCTGGAGGCGCGCTCGGAGCGGCAGATCCCCTATTCCCGGGTCGAGGCGGGCGAGCATACGGTGCAACTCGACGTCGGGGTGAAGGGCAAGAATTTCTGGGTCGCGCCGAAGGATCGCGAACGCGCCCGCGCCTGGCACGCCGCCGGTTTTACCGAAGCGCTGAAAACGCCCGACGATACCGTCGTCTTTGTCGAGCCGGAGGAACGCGCCACCATTCGGGAGGATCAGGCCGCCTGCATGGGGTGTCTGTCGCATTGTTCGTTTTCGTCATGGAAGGATCATGACGATTACACCACGGGCCGGCTGGCCGACCCGCGCAGCTTCTGTATTCAAAAGACGTTGCAGGACATCGCCCATGGCGATCCGGTGGAGAACAATCTGATGTTTGCAGGGCACGCGGCCTATCGCTTCAAGCAGGATCCGTTCTATTCCAACGGGTTCACGCCGACGGTGAAGGAACTGGTCGACCGCATCCTGACCGGCGAATAATCGCCCCGCGTCAGAGCCACCCTTCGAGAACCTGGTCCGGCGGGCGGTGTCCGTCGGCCCATACGCGGATGTTGGCGATGACGCGGTCGCCCGATGCGGCGCGGCCTTCCTCGGTCGCGCTGCCGATGTGGGGCTGCGTCACGGTGTTGCGATGGGCGAGCAGGCGCGCATCGACATGCGGTTCGTCCGGATACACGTCGAGCCCCGCGCCCCACAGATGCCCGCTTTCCAGTGCGGCGATCAACGCGTCCTGATCCACGATGTCGCCGCGCGCCGTGTTGACGAGCGCGGCGCCCTCCTTCATCGCGGCGATGCGACCAGCGTCGATGAGTTGATGCGTGGATGCGCTCGCCGGGCAATGCAGCGTGACGATATCGGACATGGCGAGCAGATCGTCGAGCGTGTCGCAATAATCGGCGGCGAACATGCGCTCCACCGCTTGCGGAAGGCGGTGGCGATTGTGATAGACGATCTTCATGCCGAAGGCGCGGGCGCGATGGGCGACCGCCTGCCCGATGCGGCCCATGCCCACGATGCCCAGCACCTTGTCGCCGAGCCTTCGGCCCAGCATCGCCGACGGCGCCCAACCGCCCCATTCGCCGCGCCGGACCAGCATGGTGCCCTCACGCATACGGCGCATCACGCCGATGAGCAGCGCCATCGTCATGTCCGCGGTGTCGTCGGTAAAGACGCCCGGCGTGTTGGTCACGATGATCTGCCGCGCGCGTGCGGCGCGAAGGTCGATATGGTCGGTGCCCGCACCGAAATTCGCGATCAGTTTCAGGCGGTCGCCCGCCTGTTCGATCAATTCCGCATCGATCCGGTCGGTGACGGTGGGGACCAGCACGTCGCATGTCCGCGCCGCTTCCACCAATGCTCCCTGCGAAAGCGCGCCGTCATCCTCGTTCAGCCGACAATCGAACAATTCGCGCATGCGCGCTTCGGTCGCGGGGAGGAGCTTTCGCGTGACGGCGATGCGGGGCTTGCCGTCGATGCGGCGCTGGGGAATTTCGTCGGCCATATTGCGGCGCTACGACCCCTTTGCCGCGCGGGTCAAGGGGGCGGCCCGCAGCATGGCGGCGGAGAGCGTGCCGCCATGGGCTCGCGCGTCCAGTCGGGCATAGCGCTCCGGCGCGCGATAGGGCCGCGTATTGCGATATTGCCCGAAGCGCACCGGCGGGGCTATTGCGATTCGTCATGCTTGCAAGGTTCCTGTCCGCCCTTCTCGTCGCCGTGCTCGCACCGGGCACACCCGTTCATGCCGAGGAGGAGGTGCCGTACTGGGCCTCCATCCAGGTGTCCCGCGCCAACATGCGGTCGGGTCCGGGCGAGAATTACGCGATCGAATGGATATATCAGCGCGATGGATTGCCGGTGAAGGTCGTCCGGCGGTTGAGCGGGTGGCGGCTGGTCGAGGACCCGGACGGCGCGCGCGGATGGATCGTGTCGCGCTTTCTCTCGCTCGAACGCACGGTCATCGTGACCGGTGACGCGCTTGCCCCGATGCGCGCGAAGGGCAGCGAAACGGCGCCGCTGCTCTGGCGGTTGGAGCCGGGCGTGGTCGGCAATCTCGGCGAATGCGGGGGCGGATGGTGCGCGATCTCCATAGGCGAGAGAGCGGGCTATGTCGCGGCGAACCGCATCTGGGGCGAGGGCGAGCCCTGAACGTCGGCGGCGTCGCCCCCTTGCGCTGTGGCGGGGCATTGCCTAGGGCGTTTTCGCAAGTGCGATGTATCTGGCATGGCACGAGTCTCTTAGCCGGCGAGTCTGATTTTGGTCGACCTTTCGCAATATCTGCCGATCCTGATATTCCTGGGGATCGCGCTGGGGCTTTCGGCCCTCTTCGTGTTTCTGCCCATGGGCGTGTCGCGCCTGACGGGTGCGCATAATCCCGATGCCGAGAAAAACTCGGAATATGAATGCGGCTTTCCCGCGTTCGAGGATCCGCGCAGCCAGTTCGACGTGCGATTCTATCTCGTCGCGATCCTGTTTATCATCTTCGATCTTGAGGCGGCGTTCCTGTTCCCCTGGGCCGTCAGCCTCGACCTCACCGGATGGCCGGGCTGGATCACGATGATGATATTTCTGGGCGAGCTGATCATCGGCTATGCCTATGCATGGAAGAAAGGAGCGCTGGAATGGGAGTGAACGACACGCCTCTGGCCGCCAGCCCCAGGACCCCGAACCCGCCGGGTACCACCGTGTCCGGCGCGGCGCATAATCCCGCCCTTCATGGCGAACGTGCGCCCGATCCCGATTTCTTCAACTCGGTCAATGCCGAGGTCAGCGACAAGGGTTTCCTCGTCACCAGTACCGAGGAATTGTTTCAGTGGGCGCGGACCGGCTCGCTGTGGTGGATGACCTTCGGCCTTGCATGCTGTGCGGTGGAGATGATCCACGTCAACATGCCGCGCTATGACATGGAGCGGTTCGGCGTCGCGCCGCGCGCCTCGCCGCGGCAGTCGGACGTGATGATCGTGGCCGGAACGCTGTGCAACAAGATGGCACCCGCGCTGCGCAAGGTTTACGATCAGATGTCCGATCCCAAATATGTGATCAGCATGGGCAGCTGCGCCAATGGCGGCGGTTATTATCACTATAGCTATTCGGTCGTGCGCGGCTGTGACCGGATCGTGCCCGTCGACATCTACGTGCCTGGATGCCCGCCCACGGCAGAAGCGCTGCTCTATGGCGTGATGCAGCTCCAACGCAAGATCCGCCGCATCGGCACGGTGGAACGCTGATGGCTGTCCGGCATTCCGCACCGAAGATCACCTCGAACGAAGGGGTAAGAGATACGCTGAGCGCGGCGCTGGGTTCGATGCTGGTCGACGCGCATGAGGAGCATGGCGAGATCCTGCTTCGCGTCGGGCGCGAGCATTTGCCCGATGCGTTGCGTATCCTGCGCGATTCGCACGAGTATCAGCAGCTCATGGAAATCGCCGGTGTCGATTATCCGCAGCGTCCCGAACGGTTCGAGGTTTGCTACTGCCTGCTGTCGCTCACGAAGAACCACCGCATCGTGGTGAAGGTCAACACGGACGAGGCGACGCCGGTGCCGACGGTCACGCATCTGTGGCCGGTCGCCGGATGGCTGGAGCGGGAGGTGTTCGACATGTTCGGCGTGCTTTTCGCCGGCAACCCGGACCTGCGCCGCATCCTTACCGATTATGGCTTCGAAGGGCATCCGTTCCGCAAGGATTTCCCGCTCACCGGACATGTCGAGCTGCGCTATTCTGAGGATGAGAAGCGCGTCGTCTACGAACCGGTCGAGCTGGCGCAGGATTTGCGCCAGTTCGATTTCATGAGCCCGTGGGAGGGCGCGGATTACGTCCTTCCCGGCGATGAGAAGGCGGAGCCGACCGAGGCGCAGACCCGCGGCGCGCCCAAGGCCGACGAGCCGAAAACGACAGAAAGCGCGAAACAGACCGGCGCTGGCGCAAAGGCCGATGCGAAGGCTGCGAAACCGGTTGCCGCCGGTGAAGGAACGACGAAGGACGGCGGCGATGAGGCGCCGGCCCCCGAGCCGACGGAGGATCAGCCCGGTCAGCCTCCACGCGCGGGCAGGACCACCGATACCGCCGCCGGAACGCAAGTGAACGAGGACGATCCGCGCGCCGACGAGGACGCGCAGGACGGAGACAAGTCATGAGCATGACGCTCGAACAATCGCCGACCACGGGCGATGAGACGATCACGAACTACACGATCAATTTCGGGCCGCAGCACCCAGCGGCGCACGGCGTGCTCCGCATGGTCATGGAGCTCGATGGCGAGATCATCGAGCGTGTCGATCCGCATGTCGGCCTGCTCCATCGCGGCACCGAAAAGCTGATCGAGCACAAGACCTATCTTCAGGCGCTGCCCTATTTCGACCGGCTCGATTACTGTTCGCCGCTGTGCATGGAGCATAGCTACGTGCTGGCGATCGAGAAGCTGCTCAATGTCGAGGTGCCGGAGCGGGCGCAATATCTGCGCGTGCTGTTTGCGGAACTGACGCGGATTTCGAACCATCTGCTGAACATTGGTTCGCACGTCATGGATGTCGGCGCGATGACGCCGAACCTGTGGGTGTTCGAACTGCGAGAGGATTGCCTCAATTTCTTCGAGCGCGCATCGGGCGCTCGCATGCACAGCGCCTATTTCCGGCCCGGCGGCGTGCATCAGGACGTTCCGCTCAAGCTGCTCACCGATATTGGCGACTGGTGCGATACGCGCCTGCCCGAGTTGTTCGGCGATGCGATGAGCCTCGTCCTCGACAATCGCATTTTCAAGCAGCGCAACGTCGATATCGCCAAGGTCAGCAAGGAAGACGCGCTGGCCTGGGGATTTTCCGGCCCGTTGATCCGCGCGGCGGGCATCGAATGGGACCTTCGCAAGTCGCAGCCCTATGACGTGTACGACCGCATGAATTTCGAGATTCCGGTGGGCACCAACTCCGATTGCTACGACCGTTTCATGGTCCGCGTCGAGGAAGTGTACCAGTCGGCGAAAATCATCAAGCAGTGCATCGCCGAAATGCCGGAGGGTCCGATCGCGACGCTCGACCGCAAGGTCGCACCGCCCAAGCGCGGCGAGATGAAGCAGTCGATGGAAGCGCTCATCCACCATTTCAAGCTTTACACCGAAGGCTTTCACGTGCCGGCCGGCGAAGTTTATGTCGCGACCGAAAGCCCCAAGGGCGAATTCGGCGTCTATCTCGTCAGTGACGGCAGCAACAAACCCTATCGCTGCAAGATCAGGCCGACGGCGTTCTCCCATCTTCAGGCGATGGATTTCATGTGCAAGGGCCATATGTTGCCCGACGCGACCGCCATTCTGGGCGCGATCGACGTGGTGTTCGGGGAGTGTGACCGCTAATGGCCGACCGTTATCTCGAAGCCGATACGCCGGAATTGCGCGCGCGCTGGGGCGCGTTTGCGTGGACGGACGACAATGCGGCAAAGGCGAAGGAGATCGTCGCGCGCTATCCCGACGGGCGGCAGAAATCCGCGGTGATGCCGCTCCTCGATCTGGCGCAGCGGCAGGTCGGCGCGGAAACGCAGACGCAGGGCTGGCTGCCCATTCCGGTGATGGAATATGTCGCCGCCTATCTCGACATGCCGATCATTCGCGTGGTCGAGGTCGCGACGTTCTACACCATGTACAATCTGGCGCCGGTGGGCCGGTTCCACGTGCAGGTATGCGGGACGACGCCATGCATGTTGCGCGGGTCGGACGATATCATCGCCGCCTGCAAGGCGCGCGGCATGGCCAAGGGGCACACGACCGAGGACGGGCTTTGGACGCTGACCGAGGTGGAATGCATGGGCAATTGCGCGACCGCCCCGATGGTGCAGATCAACGACGCCAATTACGAAGATCTGACGCCTGACCGGTTGAACGCCGTGCTCGATGCGCTGGCGGCCGGCGAAACGCCGAAGGAAGGCACGCAGGAACCGGGGCGCCACACCAGCGAACCGTCCGGCGGGCCGACAACCTTGCGCGAAATGGTCGATGCGAACCACGATTACCGGAGCGAATGGTGATGGCCCGCGCGACCCCGTCCGATATCCGCAATTACCGCGTCGCCGCGGTCATGTTCTTTATCGCATCGATTGCGTTCTTCGCGGTCGGTAACATGGCGCTTGGCGCGGTGTTCCTGGCGCTGGGCGCGGTGTTCGTCGCGCAGGGTCGCGGCACGCGTGGCGAGGGGCAGGACTGATGGAACTGGTGCCGACACTGATCGTCGCGGTGATCGCCATCGCGATTGCCTGGAAATTTCTGAAAGGCGCGCTCAAGACGCTGGCTTTGCTGGCGATCCTGCTCATCGCCGCGCTTTTCGTGCTGGGAGGGCTGTGATGCTCGCCGACAAGGACCGTATTTTCACCAATGTCTATGGCTTTCAGGACTGGGGCCTGAAGGCGGCGCAGGCGCGCGGCGACTGGGACGATACGAAGGCGATCCTCGCCAAGGGGCAGGACGCGATCATCGACGAGATCAAGGCCAGCGGTCTGCGCGGCCGGGGCGGGGCGGGCTTCCCCACGGGGATGAAATGGTCCTTCATGCCCAAGGAATCGAAGGATGGCCGGCCGAGCTTCCTCGTGATCAACGCCGACGAATCCGAGCCGGGTTCTTGCAAGGATCGCGAAATCATCCGCCACGACCCGCACAAGCTGATCGAGGGGGCGCTGGTCGCCGGTTTCGCGATGCGGGCGCGGGCGGCGTATATCTACATCCGCGGCGAATATATCCGCGAGGCCGAAACGCTCTTCGCCGCCGTACAGCAGGCTTATGATGCAGGGCTTGTGGGCAAGAACGCCTGCGGTTCGGGTTATGATTTCGACGTATTCGTCCACCGCGGTGCGGGCGCGTATATCTGCGGCGAAGAAACCGCAATGATCGAAAGCCTGGAAGGAAAGAAGGGGCAGCCGCGCCTCAAACCGCCGTTCCCGGCCGGTGCGGGCCTGTACGGGTGCCCGACCACGGTCAACAATGTGGAATCCATCGCGGTTGCGCCGACGATCATGCGGCGCGGCGCGAACTGGTTCAACAGTTTCGGGCGTGAGAACAACAAGGGCACGAAGCTGTTCCAGATTTCGGGCCATGTCGAGAAGCCCTGCGTCGTCGAGGAATCGATGAGCATCCCGTTCAGCGAGCTGATCGAGAAGCATTGCGGCGGGATTCGCGGCGGATGGGACAATCTGCTGGCCGTGATTCCGGGCGGGTCTTCGGTGCCGCTGGTGCCCGCGGCGCAGATCAAGGACGCGCCGATGGATTTCGACGGGCTCAAGGAGCTGGGCTCGGGCCTCGGCACGGCGGCGGTCATCGTCATGGACAAAACGACCGACATTGTTCGCGCGATTTCGCGGATCAGCTATTTCTACAAGCATGAGAGCTGCGGCCAGTGCACCCCCTGCCGTGAGGGCACCGGATGGATGTGGCGCGTGATGGAGCGCCTGCGCGAAGGGGACGCCGCGCCCGAAGAGATCGACATGCTGTTCGAAGTGACGAAGCAGGTCGAAGGGCACACCATTTGCGCGCTCGGTGACGCGGCGGCATGGCCGATCCAGGGGTTGATCCGCCATTTCCGGCCCGAGCTGGAGCGCCGGATCGGCGCGAACCTGCCGGAAGCGGCGGAATGATGGCGGCATACGGTTTGACAGGCGCGTCAATGTCGCTAGCACGCGCGCAACGTGTGATCGCGCATACTGGCGCGGCGGCGCCGACCCAAGCAGAGAAGAATTCCCGATATGCCTAAGGTTACCGTCGACGGACAGGAACTCGAGGTGCCCGCAGGGGCCACCGTGCTGCAGGCGTGCGAGCTTGCTGGCAAGGAAATCCCGCGTTTCTGCTATCACGAACGGCTGTCCATCGCGGGCAATTGCCGCATGTGCCTGGTCGAGGTGAAGCCCGGACCGCCCAAGCCGCAGGCGAGCTGTGCGCTTCCCGCGACCGAAGGCCAGGAAATCCGTACCGACACCGAAATGGTGAAGAAGGCGCGCGAAGGGGTGATGGAGTTCCTGCTCATCAACCACCCGCTCGATTGTCCGATCTGCGATCAGGGCGGCGAATGCGATCTTCAGGACCAGTCGATGGCCTATGGCCGCGGCGCGACGCGCTATCACGAGAACAAGCGCGCCGTGACCGAGAAATACATGGGCCCGTTGATCAAGACGATCATGACGCGCTGCATCCATTGCACGCGCTGCGTCCGGTTCAGCGAGGAAATCGCCGGTGTGGACGAAATCGGCGCGCTGTATCGCGGCGAGAACATGCAGATCACCACCTATCTGGAACATGCGGCAAAGCATGAACTGTCGGCGAATGTCGTCGATCTGTGCCCTGTCGGTGCGCTGACCAGCAGGCCCTATGCCTATGAGGCGCGGCCCTGGGAATTGAAGAAGGTGCCGGGCATCGAC
The DNA here is from genome assembly GCF_022378335.1 of Croceicoccus hydrothermalis. Classification (GTDB taxonomy): domain Bacteria; phylum Pseudomonadota; class Alphaproteobacteria; order Sphingomonadales; family Sphingomonadaceae; genus Croceicoccus; species Croceicoccus hydrothermalis. Next base: position 332,028 of record NZ_JAIQCI010000006.1, on the reverse strand, counting down.
GTCATGGACGGCGTCGGCAGCAATATCCGCATCGACAGCCGCGGTCGCGAGGTGCTGCGCATTCTGCCGCGCGTCAACGACGACGTGAACGAGGAATGGCTCACGGACAAGGGGCGTCATGCGCTCGACGGGCTGACGCGCCGCCGTCTCGACCGGGTGTGGATCCGCCGCGAGGGGAAGCTGCAGGCCGCCGACTGGAACGAGGCATTCGGCATGATCCGCGATGCGGCACCGGACGACAGCATTGCCGCCGTGCATGGCGATCTCGTCGATTGCGAAACCTTGTTTGCGGCGAAGGCCTTGCTCAAGGCCATGGGCTCCTCGCTGATCGAGGGGCGTCAGAATGGCATGGTGTACGACACCTCCAGCATGGCGGCGCTGAATTTCAATTCCGGTCTTGCCGGGATCGAGGAAGCCGATTGCATCCTCATCGTCGGCAGCCAGATCCGGCATGAAGCACCGCTCGTCAACACGCGCATCCGCAAGGCGGTGAAGCGCGGGGCGAAGGTGTTCATCATGGGACCCGAATGGGAAACGACGTATCCCGTCACTTTCCTCGGAAACGATCTTGGCGGGTTGAACGATGTGTCCGGCGATCTGGCCGATGCGATGGCCGCGGCGGAACGTCCCGCGATCATTGCCGGCGGCGCGGCATTGGCGCGCGGCGCCCTTGGCCGCTTGCTTGCGCTGGCGGGCGAGTGGAAGCTGGTGCGCGATGGCTGGAACGGGTTCAATGCGTTGCATGCGCCGGCGGCGCGGATGGGCGGCCTGATGCTCGGCTATGCGCAGGCCGGCGGCATGAAGGCCATTGCGGACGCCTCGCCCAGGGTGCTGTTGTCGCTGGGTGCGGACGAGATGGATTACGCCCCGTTCGAACAAAGCCTGAAGGTCTATATCGGCCATCACGGCGACAAGGGTGCGCATGCGGCGGATATCATCCTGCCCGCCGCAGCCTATACCGAGAAGCACGGCACGTACGTCAATATCGAGGGGCGGGTGCAGCGTTCGGAAAAATCGGTCTTCGCGCCCGGCGACGCGCGCGAGGACTGGACCATTTTGCGCGCGCTTGCCGACGCGATCGGCGTCAATGTCGGTTTCGACAGCTTCGACGAATTGCGCAGCGCGATGCACAAAGAGGTACCGTCGCTCGCGATTGACGGACTGGCTGAATTCGGGGCGACATTGCCCGCGGGCGGCGGCGAGGCATCGGGCGTGATCGACGCCTATCCGGTAAAAGATTACTACCTCAGCAACGCAATCTGCCGCGCCAGTCCGACGATGCAGCGCTGCTCGGCCGAATTGCTGCACGGGGAAGAAGTGGCGGAGGCCGCGGAATGACTGCTTTCTTCGTAGATCTGGGCATGGCCTATGGCTGGGCGTGGTTTCTGGCCACCGTCATCGGCGTATTGCTGATCGCGCTGCCGTTGATGCTCGGTGTGGCGATGATCATCTATGCCGACCGGAAAATCTGGGCGGCGATCGCGCTGCGGCGCGGGCCGAATGTGGTTGGCCCGTTCGGCCTGCTGCAAAGCTTTGCCGACGGGTTGAAGGTGTTTCTTCAGGAAACGATCATTCCATCGGCGGCGAACAAGGGCCTGTTCCTGATCGCGCCGATCATCACCTTTACCGTGGCGCTGCTGGCATGGGCGGTCATTCCGTTCGGGCCGGGAATGGTGCTGGCCAATATCAATGTCGGCCTGCTCTATGTCTTGGCGATCAGTTCGCTGGGTGTGTACGGAGTCGTCATCTCGGGCTGGGCGTCGAACTCGAAATATCCGTTTTTCAGTGCGATGCGCGCTGCAGCTCAGATGATTTCGTATGAGGTTTCGATCGGCTTCATCCTGATCTGCGTCATTCTCTACGCCGGCACGAGCAATCTGAACGGGATCATCCTGGCGCAGGTCGGGCACGGGTTCGGGCTGGTGAACGGGTTTGTCTTCAATATCCTGCTGTTCCCGATGTGGGTGATGTTCCTCATCTCCTCGCTTGCGGAAACCGCACGTGCGCCTTTCGACCTGACCGAGGCGGAATCGGAACTCGTCGCGGGGTATCAGACCGAATATTCGTCGATGAGCTTCGCGCTGTTCTGGCTCGGCGAATATGCCAACGTGCTGTTGATGTGCGCGCTGAATGCGATCCTGTTCTTTGGCGGATGGCTGCCGCCGCTCAATATCGATCTGATCCCGTGGTTCGACATTCCGGGCATTTTCTGGCTGTTGTTGAAGATCCTGTTCTTCTTCTTCATCTTCAGCTGGGTGAAGGCGACCGTGCCGCGTTTCCGCTACGATCAGCTGATGCGGCTTGGCTGGAAAGTGTTCCTGCCGTTGAGCCTGGTGTTCGTGGTGCTCGTTTCGGGCTGGCTGATGCTGACGCGCTATGACGGCGATGCCTATCAATCGAATTGCATGGTCGCGCGCGGCGCCATAGAGGGCGCGCCCGTTTCCCCGCTTTGCAGGATCGAGGACGTTCAATGAGTGTCGCACAGCTCGTCAAGAGCTTCACCCTCTGGGAATTCGTGAAGGCGCATGCGCTGACGCTGAAGTATTTCTTCAAGCCGAAGGCGACGATCAACTACCCCTTCGAGAAGAACCCCCTGTCGCCCCGTTTCCGCGGCGAACATGCGCTGCGCCGCTATCCCAATGGCGAGGAACGCTGCATCGCGTGCAAGCTGTGCGAGGCGGTGTGCCCGGCACAGGCGATCACGATTGAATCGGAACCGCGCGAGGACGGCAGCCGCCGCACGACGCGCTACGACATCGACATGACGAAATGCATCTATTGCGGTTTCTGTCAGGAAGCCTGCCCGGTGGATGCCGTGGTCGAGGGGCCGAATTTCGAGTATTCGACCGAAACGCGCGAGGAACTGCTCTATGACAAGGCGAAGTTGCTCGCAAACGGGGACAAGTGGGAACGCGCGATCGCCGCGAACCTTGAAGCGGACGCCCCCTACCGCTAGGGGCGCGGCGCGGGACATGATGAAACCATGATTCAGACCATAACCTTCTACCTGTTCGCGGCGCTGCTGATCCTGTCGGCGGTGTTCGTCATCATGGCACGCAACCCGGTGCATTCGGTGCTCTGGCTGATTGTCTGCTTCTTCAATGCGGCGGCGCTGATGATTCTCATTGGGGCGGAATTCATCGCGATGCTGCTCGTCATCGTCTATGTCGGGGCGGTCGCGGTATTGTTCCTGTTCGTGGTAATGATGCTCGACATCGACTTTGCCGAATTGCGGGCCGGTTTCGTGAAGAATTTCCCGTTCGGCATCATCCTTGCCATCGTTCTGCTGGCAGAGCTCGTGCTGGGCTTTGGCGCCTATCGCGCAGGCGGGCTGGATATCGGCATGGCGGACGGCACTGCGGCCCCCATGATTGGCGAATCGAACATCGAATCGCTGGGTGCGCTGCTTTACGGCCGCTATCTCTTCCTGTTCGAAGCGGCGGGCGTCGTGCTTCTGGTGGCCATGGTGGGTGCGATCGTGCTGACCCTGCGTCAGCGTAGCGAGGTGCGCGGGCAGAATATCGCGCAACAGATCGCGCGCCGGCCCGAAGACGCGACTTACAAGGCGAACCCGGAAACGGGGAAGGGAGTGCGGCTGTGATCGGGATCGAACATTATATCGTGATCAGCTCGATCCTGTTCGTGCTGGGCGTGCTCGGCATCTTCCTCAACCGGAAGAACATCATCGTCATCCTCATGTCGATCGAGCTCATCCTGCTCGCCGTGAACATCAATCTCGTCGCGTTCAGCGTGTTCCTGAACGACATGGTCGGACAGGTCTTCGCGATGTTCGTGCTGACCGTTGCGGCGGGCGAGGCGGCCATCGGGCTCGCCATTCTGGTCATCTATTTCCGGAGCCGTGGCACCATTGCGGTGGACGACGTCAATCGGATGAAGGGGTAAGCCGGTCGTGTCGTCGATTTCGATCATCGTTTTCCTGCCCTTGCTGGCCGCGCTTGTCGCGGGGCTGGGCAATCGCGCCATCGGCAGTTTCGCGGCAAAGGTCGTGACGACCGGCGCGTTGTTCGTGTCGTGCGCGCTATCCTGGCCGATTTTCCTGACCTATCTTGGCGGCGACGTCGACGGGACGGTCGTTCCGGTGCTGAACTGGGTCCGGTCCGGCGGCATGGTGTTCGACTGGGCGCTGCGCGTCGATACGTTGACCGCCGTGATGCTGGTCGTGATCACGACCGTGTCGGCGCTCGTCCACCTCTACAGCTGGGGGTACATGGACGAGGATCCGGATCAGCCGCGCTTCTTCGCCTATCTGTCACTGTTCACCTTTGCCATGCTCATGCTGGTAACCGCGAACAATCTGGTGCAGATGTTCTTCGGCTGGGAAGGGGTGGGGCTGGCGTCCTATCTGCTGATCGGGTTCTGGTTCCGCAAACCGTCCGCAAGCGCCGCCGCGATCAAGGCGTTCGTCGTCAACCGCGTGGGCGATCTTGGCTTCATGCTCGGGATTTTCGGCACGTTCCTGGTCTTTGGCACCGTATCGATTCCGGAGATTCTCGCTGCTGCGCCGGGCATGGCCGGATCCAGCATCACGTTTCTCGGCATGCGGCTCGACACGATGACGATCCTGTGCCTGCTGCTTTTCATCGGTGCGATGGGCAAGTCGGCACAGCTTGGCCTGCACACTTGGCTGCCCGACGCGATGGAGGGGCCGACACCGGTCTCCGCGCTTATCCACGCGGCGACGATGGTGACCGCAGGCGTGTTCATGGTGTGCCGCCTGTCCCCCATGTTCGAGGCCGCGCCGATCGCGCTCGCCGTCGTGACGGTGGTCGGTGCGTTGACCTGTATCTTCGCCGCGACCGTCGGCACGACGCAGACCGATATCAAACGCGTCATCGCCTATTCGACCTGTTCACAGCTTGGTTACATGTTCTTTGCGGCGGGTGTCGGCGCCTATGGCGCGGCGATGTTCCACCTGTTCACCCATGCCTTCTTCAAGGCGCTGTTGTTCCTCGGTGCGGGTTCGGTCATCCACGCGATGCATCATGAGCAGGACATGCGGTATTACGGCGCGCTGCGCAAACGCATCCCGGTCACGTTCTGGGCCATGATGGCAGGCACGCTGGCGATCACGGGCGTTGGTCTCTATGCACTGCATCTCGGCTTTGCAGGCTTCTACTCGAAGGATGCCATTCTGGAGGCGGCCTTCGCACGCGGCACGGAAACGTCCTATCTCGCCTTCGCGCTCGGTATCTTCGCGGCTCTGCTGACGAGCTTCTACAGCTGGCGTTTGATGTTCCTGACGTTCTGGGGCAAACCGCGCTGGTCGCAATCGGAACATATCCAGCATGCCGTGCATCATGGCGAGCACGAGCCCGACGATCACAATCCCGCACGTCAGGAGGATGCCGGCCACGACCCGCATGCACCGGTCATCGCCGATGATACGGCGGCGGACGCGACCGCAGGCTATCACCCGCATGAAAGCCCGATCGTCATGCTGATCCCGCTCATCGTGCTGTCTCTGGGCGCGGTATTCGCAGGCGGCGTGTTCAACCACGCTTTCATCGACAGCGAAGCGTTCTGGAACGGCAGCATCTTCTATAACGAGGGTCTAATCCATGCGCTGCACGAAACGCCGTTGTGGGTGAAATACGCGCCCTTCGTGGTGATGCTGATCGGGCTTGCTATTGCGTGGAACAATTATATCCGCAACCCGGCGGCGCCTGCCGGTTTCGTCAGGAAGTTCGGAGGCGTATACACGTTCCTGAAGAACAAGTGGTATTTCGACGAGCTCTATAATTTCCTGTTCGTGCGCCCGGCTTTCTGGCTTGGTCGCAAATTCTGGAAATGGGGCGATGTCGGCTTCATCGACCGGTTCGGCCCCAATGGCGCCGCGCGCGTCGTGGCCAGCGGGTCCCGGCTCGCCGCCAAGGTGCAGTCTGGTTATCTTTACAGCTATGCGCTGATCATGTTGCTTGGGCTGGTCGCCGCGATCAGCTGGGCCATTGCACGCTAAGGACGGGGCGCGACACGAATAATGGACGGTTTTCCCATCCTTTCCCTCATGCTTCTGGTTCCGCTTGCCGGGGCCATCGCCTGTTTCTTCGTCAATGCGGGGACGGCGCGCGCGATTGCGCTCGCCGCCACGCTCGCCGACGTGCTGCTCGGTATCGCGCTTTGGGCGAGCTTCGACGTTGGCGGCGCGCAGTGGCAATTCGTCGAACGGGCGGAACTGTTCGCCGGTTTCAGCTATGCGCTCGGCATCGATGGCATCGCGCTGATGCTCATCGTGTTGTCGGTGTTCCTGATGCCGATCTGCATCGCGGCAAGCTGGCTGTCGGTAAAAACCCGCGTGGGTGAATACATGGCGGCGTTCCTGCTGATGGAAATGCTGATGATCGGCGTTTTCGCGGCGCAGGATCTTTTCCTGTTCTACATCTTTTTCGAGGCCGGCCTGATCCCGATGTATCTGATCATCGGGGTGTGGGGCGGCGACAACCGGATATATGCGTCGTATAAATTCTTCCTCTACACGCTGCTCGGCTCGGTGTTGATGTTGATCGCGATGTTCTGGATGGCGAACGTGGCGGGCACGACCGATATTCCGACGCTGATGGCCTACGATTTCCCGACCGGGGCGCAGACGTGGCTCTGGCTCGCGTTCTTCGCCAGCTTCGCCGTCAAAATGCCGATGTGGCCGGTGCATACCTGGCTTCCCGATGCGCACGTTCAGGCGCCGACGGCGGGGTCGATCATCCTCGCCGGCGTGCTGCTGAAAATGGGCGGCTATGGCTTCATCCGTTTCTCGTTGCCGATGTTCCCCGATGCCTCCGCGCAATTTGCATGGCTCGTTTTCGGGCTGTCCATGGTGGCGGTCGTCTACACCAGCCTCGTCGCACTGGTGCAGCAGGACATGAAGAAGCTCATCGCCTATTCTTCGGTCGCGCATATGGCGATCGTGACGGGCGCGCTGTTCGCATTCAATGTGCAGGGGCTGGAAGGTGCGATGATCCTGATGCTCAGCCATGGGCTCGTATCGGGCGCGCTGTTCCTGTGCGTCGGTATCATCTACGACCGTCTGCATACGCGTGAGATTGCGCGTTATGGCGGGCTGGCGATCAATATGCCGCGCTATGCGCTGTTCTTCCTGCTTTTCACCATGGCGAGCATCGGTCTTCCAGGCACGAGCGGCTTCGTCGGCGAATTCCTGAGCCTTGCCGGCATGTACGAGATTTCGAGCTGGCTCGCGCTTGTCTGCACGACGGGCATCATCCTGGGGGCGGGATACATGCTGTTCCTTTATCGCCGGGTTGCGTTTGGTGAACAGGTGAGTGCCGATGCCGCCGCAATGCCCGATCTCGACAAGCGTGAATGGGCCATGCTGATCCCGCTGGCCGCCGCGACCCTGTGGATGGGTATCTATCCCGAAAGTTTTCTGGCCCCGATGCGCGCCGATATCGAATGGCTCGATCAACGGATTGCCGCCGCCGCGCCCGCGAGTGACGCGCATCTCGCGTTGCCGAACGCGGAGGCGCGTGCCGCCGCCATCGAAGCCGCGCATGAGGGGGGAGCACACTGATGAACGATTTCTCCCAATCCCTGCAATTGATCGCGGCCGAGGAAGTGCTCACGGTCGGCGGCCTCTTCCTGTTGCTCGCCGCCGCGTGGATGGGCGACCGGGCATCCAAGGTGATTTCGATGGCCGCGGTCGCCGTTCTCGCGGTCTGTGCCTTCATCGCCGCGCCCACTCTGGGCGAAGGGTTGATGGGGCCGGAAACCGTCGCGTTTGGCGGGCAGTATACGGCCGATGCCTTTGCCGCCTTTGCCAAGCTGCTCATCTATCTGTCGGCGGCCGTGGCGCTCATGGTGGCGCCTGGTTTCTTTGACCGTCACGGAGCGATGCGCGCCGAATACCCGGTGCTGATCCTGTTCGCCGTGCTCGGCATGAACATGATGGTGGCGGCGACCGATTTCCTGACGCTGTATATCGGGCTCGAACTCAACAGCCTTGCGGCCTACGTCCTGGCGGCGTTCCTGCGCACCGACGAACGTTCGGCCGAGGCGGGGCTCAAATATTTCATCCTTGGCGCGCTGGCGAGCGGGATCATCCTGTTCGGGATGAGTCTTGTCTACGGCTTCGCCGGGAGCACCGATTTCGCGGCTGTCCGTTTCGTGCTGAGTGGGCCATTGTCGACAGGCGCGCTGTTCGGGCTCATTTTCGTGCTGGCCGGACTTGCCTTCAAGATCAGCGCCGTGCCGTTCCACATGTGGACGCCCGACGTTTACGAAGGTGCACCGACGCCGGTAACGACGTTCTTCGCCACCGCGCCGAAAGTCGCGGCGCTGGCGCTCACCATGCGGGTGGCGTTCGGGCCGTTCGGCGCGCAGGTCGATGCCTGGCAGCAGATCGTGATATTCGTCGCGCTCGCATCGATCGTGGTCGGTGCACTCGGTGCCATCGGGCAGGCCAATATCAAGCGTCTGCTGGCGTATTCGTCGATCAACAATATCGGCTTTCTGCTGATCGGTCTTGCCGCCGCGACGCCGCAGGGCGCATCGGCCATGCTCGTCTATCTTTTCGTCTACGTCTTCATGTCGATCGCGGGTTTTGTCATCGTGTTGATGATGCGCGATGCCGATGGAAACGCGATCGAATCGATCGACGATTTCGCCGGATTGTCGCGGACTCGCCCCGCGCTCGCATGGGCCTTGCTGGCCGTGATGTTCAGCCTTGCGGGCATTCCGCCGCTGTTCGGATTCTGGGGCAAGTTCGTCGTTTTCGAGGCGGCCGTGAACGCCGATCTTATCGTACTGGCCGCGATCGGCATCGCGGCGAGCGTCATCGGCGCGTTCTACTATATCAAGATCGTAAAGATCGCGTTTTTCGATGAACCGGTCGATCGTGTCGCGCCCGTGACGCAGACATCGCACAAGGTCATTCTCGCCCTTGCGTGCATCGTGATCTCGCCGCTGGGTTACCTGCTTACGCCGTGGCTGGGTTCGCTGGCAGACAAGGCGGCGCTTGCGCTGTTTCTGATTGTCTGATCGGGTCGTGCCTTCGCCGATCGAGGTCGTATCCTCGATCGGATCGACGAATACCGAATTGCTGGCCCGTTGCGCACGGGGTGAAACGGTTCGCGAAGGTTCATGGCTCGTCGCGGACCGGCAAACGGCGGGCCGGGGACGGCTTGGCCGCGAATGGCATGATGGCGCTGGCAATTTCATGGGATCGACCGTGATCGCGTTGAATGACGGGTCCCCCGCGGCCCATACGCTGGCGCTCGTGGCGGCGTTGGCCGTCTATGAAACGATCGCGGCGGCACTTGCCGATACACGGCGGCTGACGTTGAAATGGCCGAATGACGTGCTGTGGGAGGGGGCGAAGATCGCTGGAATCCTGCTGGAACGGCAGGGCGACGCGGTCGTGGCCGGGATCGGGGTCAACATCGCCCGCGCACCACAGATCGACGGTGCCGCTACGGCGGCGCTTGCCGATTTGGGGGTCCACGTCGGACGCGATGCGCTCGCCCATGAACTTGGGCATCAGTTCGCCGTATTTCTGGCGCTCTGGCGCGGGGCTGGCCTCGTGGAGATCGTGTCGCGCTGGATGGCGCGAGGTCCGGCGCGGGGCGCGCTTCTGTCCGCCACCACTCCGGGTGAAGGGACGGTGACGGGGCATTATGCGGGGCTCGGGCCCGATGGATCGCTGAGGCTTGGCCTTGCGGATGGCCGGGAACGCGCCATCTATGCGGGTGAAGTGGCGATGATCGCCGGCAAAGGAGATGAGTGAAGCCATGTTGCTGGCCGTCGATGTTGGAAACACCAATATTGTCTTTGCGGTGATCGCGGGCCGCGACGTTCGCGCCCGTTGGCGGATCGCGACCGATGCGCGCCGCACGGCGGACGAATATGCGGTTTGGCTCATGCAGCTGTTCGCGATTGGCGGGATGACCTTTGCGGATATCGACAGGATCATCGTATCGTCGGTGGTTCCCCGTTCGCGGCACAACATGGCGGTGCTCGGCGAGAAATATTTCGGCACCGCCCCCATTTTCGCAGGGGAAAGCGCGGATGGCTGGGGCATCGACATCGATGTGGAGGAGCCGCGCTCGCTCGGTGCGGATCGGGCGGTGAATGCGATTGCCGCGCACGATGCGATCCCCGGGGACCTCATCGTGATCGATTTCGGCACGGCCACCACCTTCGATGTGGTCGATTTCAATGGCGCCTACAAAGGGGGCATCATTGCGCCGGGGATCAACCTGTCGCTCGACGCGCTGGTCAATGCGGCGGCAAAGCTTCCGCGCATCGCGATAGAGGGGCCGAGCCAGAACAGCTCCGTCATCGGTCGCAACACGGAAACGCAGATGCACATCGGCGTCTTCTGGGGCTATGTTGCCATGATGGAAGGGCTGGTCGCCCGGCTTCGGTCGGAAATCGGCCGCCCGGTCAAGGTGGTCGCCACCGGCGGTCTTGCCCTGCTATTCGATACGCACACCGATATTTTTGACGTCGTCGACGTCGACCTTACGCTTACAGGCCTGGCCATACTGGCAGAACGGGCCGGAAAGAACTTATGAAACCGAAAAACGAACTTCTCTTCCTCGCGCTTGGCGGATCGGGAGAGATTGGCATGAACGTCAATCTATATGGCTGCGATGGCAAGTGGCTCATGGTCGATCTGGGCATGACGTTTTCCGATCCGGGCTATCCCGGCGTCGATCTCGTCTTTGCCGACCTCGATTTCATCGAGGAGCGGCTCGACGATCTTGAGGCGATCGTCGTCACCCATGCGCATGAAGATCACATCGGCGCGGTGCCCTATTTCGCGGCCGATCTCGGCGTGCCGATCTATGCCACCCCGTTCACCGCCGAACTGGTGCGGCTGAAACTGGAAGAAGCCGGCATTCAGGATGAAGTCGAACTGCGCATCATCGACCATCTCGACGAGTTTCAGGTCGGGCCGTTCGGGATCCGTTATGTTCCGCTCGCGCATTCGATTGCGGAGGGTAACGCCCTGCTGATCGACACGCCTTATGGCCGCGTCTTCCATACCGGCGACTGGAAGCTGGACAGCGATCCGCAGGTTGGCGAACCGGCAACGCCTGAGGAATTGCGCGAAATCGGTGACGATGGCGTGCTGGCGCTCGTGTGCGATTCGACCAATGTGTTCAATCCGTCGGCATCCGGCTCCGAAGGCGAGGTGCGCAAGGCGCTCGAGGCGGAAATCGCGCGCCATGCCGGCAAGCGCGTCCTTGTCACCACGTTTGCATCCAATGTTGCGCGGCTTCAGACCCTGGGCCGGGTGGCGAAGGAAAGCGGGCGGACCCTGTGCGTGGCGGGCCGTTCGCTCGACCGTATCATCGGCGCGGCGCAGAAAAGCGGATATCTGCTCGATTTCCCCGAAACGGTCAGCTTCGACGAGGCGATGGATGTTCCGCGCGGCGAGCTGCTCATCGTGGCGACGGGCGGGCAGGGTGAACCGCGCGCCGCCCTTGGCCGGATCGCAGCGGAAAACCACCCGCTCGAACTCAGCAAGGGCGATGTCGTCCTGTTTTCCAGCCGGCAGATCCCCGGCAACGAGCTGGCCATCGGCTACATCATGAATCAGCTGGCCCGCCGCGGGATCGAAATGGTCACCGACCGGCAGGAACTCATCCATGTGTCCGGCCATCCCGGCCGTCCCGAACTGATCGAGCTGTATGGCTGGCTGAAGCCCGAAATCCTCGTTCCCGTGCATGGCGAAACGCGCCATATGATGGAGCAGGCACGGCTCGGGCGGGAGCAGGGCATCCCCCATGCCATCGATCAGCGTAACGGCGATATCGTTCGCCTCGCGCCCGGTAAGCCGCACAAGATCGGTGAGACGCAGGCCGGGCGCCTGCTGCTCGACGGGGACATCATCGTGCCGGCGGATGGCGAATCCATCGCCGCGCGGCGCAGGCTCGCGGCCAATGGCCTGGTCACCGTGGTCTTGCCGGGCAAGGGCACGAAGACCGCCCCCGCCATCAGCGCGATCGGCCTCCCGCTTGACGAGGACATGGACGATTTCGTCGCCGAGGCGCAGGCCGACATCGGCAAGGCGCTCGGCCGGTTGAAGGGGGGGCGCGCCAAGGACCGCTCCGCCGTTCACGAGGCCGCCCGCCTTGCGGCCCGTCGTGCCGCGCGCCGGTGGTCGGGCAAGAACCCGCAGGTCGTCGTGATGACCATGGGTTGATCGATGCAGCTGACGTCCGGCCTTGCGATCTATTTGCTGTTCTGGGTCATGGCGGCGTTCGTCGTCATGCCCTTCGGCATTCGCACGCATAACGAAACGGGTGAGGGCGGAATTTCGGGCCAAGCGGACAGTGCGCCGGTCAATTTCCGCCCGATGCAGGTTATCATGCGCGCAACGCTGCTGTCGGCGGCATTGTTCGCGCTGTTCTATGCCAATTACCGGGCGGGTTGGATCACGGTCGACGATCTCAATTTCGTCAACCCTCCCGAAGAGATCGCCGCCCGGCAATACGAGGCGGAATAGCTATTTGCGGATCCGCTCGATCGCTTGCGCGAGCGCGACGTAAAGCTTGCCCATGTCGGACGACAGCAGCGTGATCGACAGCGCATTGCCGTCCCTCGTGGACAACAGGTTGCGCAGCATCGTTTCGAAGTCGCGAATGTAACGATTGACGTTCTCACGAAATTCGGCGTCGGCCTCGTAATGGTCGTGGACCGAACGCGCCTCGCCATTGTCGAGCAGGCGCACCGCACGGCGCGTGAAAATGCCGCGTTCACCACGCAAATATGCCTGCCATGCGGTTTCGCTGACCTCGGCAGAGAGCACCTTGTCGATGTCGATGGCCGTGGAATGAAGCGCGTCCGTTATCTGCGCGACGCGCCGGGCGAACCCTTCGTCGCTGTCCTCCTCGGCGCGGGCGCGTGCCTCCGCGATGCGATGTTCGAGATGAGCAGTCAGCTCGTCAATGCCGCGAAGCCGTTCCTCCAGTTGTCGGGCGGCGGTCCGTGCCGCCTCGGTCGCCTGCGCGAGCGTCGCATCGAAGGCGGCCACGGTTTTCCCGCCCGTCCGGTTCAACGCGTCCTCCACCGCCGCGCCGGTCCGTGTCCCGACATCGGCGGCGAGCGCCGCGACCGCCTTTGCCGAATGGCTTTCGATCTCGGCAATGGCGGACCGGTTCGCCTCCGCCAAGGTGCGGACCGCACCGTCGAGCGCCGCCTCGGCCGTTGCCGTCATGGCCTCGGCATCGGCGCGGGTGCGTTTTACCATGTCGCGCAATTCGATGAGCTGTTCCGCATGATCCGCACCGCGTGCCTGCATCGTGTCGTGCAATGCATCGATTTCGGCCATGGCGGAGCGGGTCTGCTCCCGCGTGGCGGCAATCGCCTGACTCAGACGCTGGCCATCGTTGCTCGCCTCGTTCACCATATCGCGCACCGAGGTCACGCTGCGGTCCATGGTTTCAAGCCGTTCCTCCGCCTCGGTCAGCGCTTGCGGCAGACTATCGCGAGAATGGCGGGCGCTGGCCTCGATCAGGTCAAGCAGACGCGCACTTTGTTCCCGAAGCGCGCCCACCGCCGCATCGGTTCCGTTCAAAGCCTCACGGCTATCGCCCAGCTGCCGCGACAGCGCGGCCAGCCCGGTCGCGATCGTTTCTTCCGCTGCGCGCCCGCGGGAAGCCGCGTCGTCCATCCGTTCGCCATATTCGGCCAGCTGCGTCGAGATATGCTCGGCATGACGGGCGAGATCGCCGCTGGCCGCTTCGTAACGCTGACGCCGCTGTTCGATCTCCCCGTCGAGATCGCCGAGCCGCTCGCCCAGCCGTTCGGTCATCGCATGGCTCGCGTCCTCTGCCTGCACGAGGCGTTCGGCGAGTTGTGCATCCATCGTTTCGCCGCGCCGGGCGAGATCGTCGTGCAGACGGCTGATTTCCGCGGATAGAGCGCGGACCCGCGCGCCCGTCGCGTTGAGCGCTTCCTGACCGGTCGCGTCGATCTTCGCGAAGAGCGCATCGGCGCCCGCGCCGATTTCGCCGAGGCGCGCGTGCCATTGCCGGCCCACGTCCTGCGCCCCTGTATCGATCGCGCCGAGCTGTTCGCGCAAGCCATCGAGCCCGTGCTGACGGCTTTCGTCGATGCGCGCGCGCGCGGCGTCAAGCGCCTCTTCGAGCGCGCGACACTGGCTACGGAGCGCGTCGATCCCTTCGCCCTGCTGCGCCCCGATGCGCTCGCGCAGCGCGGCGCTTTCGCGGTCGAGTGCGGCGAAACGTTCCGTCGTTTCCTCGCCGAGCTGCGCAAGCCGTCGCTCGAACTCGATCAAGACGGTGCCCGCCCGGTCGTGCATCGCGTCGATTTTGAGTGTGCTGGCCTCGCCAGCCTCGCCAAGCCGTGCGAACCCGGAGGTCAGCCGTGCGACCTGATCATCGGCGGTCGAGCCGGCCTGCCCGATGGAATTGGTAAGATCGCGGGTGGCATTGGTGAGGACCGGAATCTGCCCGCGCAGGTTTTCCATGTTGGTCAGCGCCTTGCGACTGGTTTCGTGCAGCGTTTCGATCCGGGCGCCGTTCTCCCCGATCAGCGTTTCGAGGCGATGCGCGCTTTCCCCGATGCGATCGGTCGCCACGCGGCCCAACGATTCGAGATCGCGCGCCTGATAGGTCAGGAATTCGCGCGCGATGCTGAGTTCGCCGTTGACGCGCACCAGCCGGTCTTCAAGCGAACGCGCTTCGTCGCGCAGCAGCGCCGCGCTTTCGGCAAAGCGGCTCGCCTCGGCCCTGCTGAACCGCATCGCAACCGCCCAGCCGGCGAGGATCAGGAGCACCGGCATCGACCATGCCACGATCATTTCGGCCCATCGACCCGCATCGCCGCCCGCTGCGGCATCGCGCTGCGCATAGGCATAGAACGCCGTCCAAGCGACAATCGCGACCGCCACCATGACAGGCGCGACCCACCCGCGCGCCTTCGGTGCCGCGGCCTCAGGCTCCGCGTTCCAGTCCGTTTCGACCTCGGTCCGCTCCTCCGCAACGGGGGCGGTGACGGCGGGATCGGTCTGCTCGTCCGTGCCGATGGACACGATATTGCGCTGTTCTTTCATGACCGTTGCAAATAGCATGGTTCGCGTCTTGCGGAACCCTTCGTCGGTCCGCTTTTGCGCAGCTTTTGCGTCCGCACACGGGTAAATTGGCGCTGCGCCGACTTGCATCGGGGCGTGGTGCGATCCATGAATAGCCCTGCCCGATGATTGTGAGGAAGCACGCTGCCGGGCGCATTCTTGCAATTCCAGCTTTTGCAAACGTATCGAATTGGGGAAATTTCGTTGCGCGTCGCCGTTCTTTCCATGCTGGAGCCGTTCGAGGGGAACGGCCTTCGTCCGGGCATGTCCCGTCCGCGGGCACGGCTTCGCGTGGGCGGGCAGGCCGTGATCCGGCATCAGCTCGACCTCGCACTGGCGGCCGGGGCGCAACGCATCCTGCTGCTCGCCGATGCGGGGGAGGAGGGCGTCGATGGCGTTCTGCGCGCGGCCCGCGATAATGGCGTCGATGCGCGCAGGATTTCGGATGCCCCGGCGCTGTGTGCGATGGTGAGCACGGCGGATGAAATATTGCTGCTTTCCGATGGGCTGCTGTCCGACCCGTCGGCGGCGTTGCCGATGCTCGACAAGGGGTCGATGGTTGCGACCCTGCCGATCGAGCCGGGGCTTGCGCTGGGGTTCGAAAGGCTGGATGCCGAACGCGCCTGGGCCGGGCTGCTGTTGATGCCGGGCTCGCTATGCGAACGCCTGCGCCAGTTGCCGCGCGATTGCGACGTTGCCTCGTCCCTTCTGCGCATCGCACTCATGGCCGGCGTGGCGACGAAGCCGGTCGACGAGGCGTGCCTTGCCGATCATCGCTGGGCCATCGTGGCGAACAATCATATCGCGCAAGAGGTCGAGGCGGCGCAGCTTTCGCGCAGCCTTGAAGAGACGCGCGGAAAGACGCCGGGGCCACGCCTCGCGGCCATGGCGGTGCGGCGGTTCAGTGCCAGTTTCCTTGAAACCGACCGTTCGCCGGTCCTGCTCTGGTATGCGGCGCTGGCCGTCCTGCTCGTGGCGGGCGGGGTGACGGCTTTTCTTTCGGCAGGGAGCGGCCTGCTCCTGTTCGCTTTCGCATGGCTCGCCGGGCGCGGTGCGCTCGTCCTCGAAGAAGCGGTGCGGCAGGGCCGGATCGGCATGACCGCGCGAAGCGGCATGTGGCGCGGCGCCGCGTCGCTGTTCGATCTTGTGCTGTTTGTCGCGCTTGGCTTCGCCTTGACCGATGGCGACTGGTCGTGGTTCGGGGGCTGGTACCTTGCCTTCGTGTTGGTTGCGGTCGTCGCGATCGGCGAGTTGCAGGTAGAACCGGAACGGATGCGGGTGTGGCTCGCCGACCGGTTCGTGCTGTGCGCGGGGCTTGCCCTCTTCGCCTATACAGGGATGCTGGCGCCGTTTGCCATGGTGCTTTCGGCGCTGGTGCTCGCTCTATGGGTCGTGGTTGCGCGCGGCGGCGGAAACGCGCGGCGCGGGTGACAAAAAAGGGCGAAGGCGCGGCCTTCACCCTTTCCGGTTCGTTCAAGTCGCAATCAACGGCGCGGTATGCGCCGCCGCGTCAGCCATAGCAGCACAAGCCCGACCGCCATCGCGATTCCGCCATAAACCGCCCAGCTGTCCTGCCCGAGCATGAAGCTTTCCGCCGGCCACATCACGAGGCCGAGCCCCTGAAGCGTCCAGAGCCCGCCGACGAGGACGAGGGCGGTGCCGAACACCTGCATGATGATGCGCAACACCGCCCTTTCTCCTTAACGCTTGTCGACAGGCACGTAGTCGCGCTGCGCCGGGCCGGTATACAGCTGACGCGGGCGGCCGATACGCTGTGCGGGATCGGAGATCATCTCGTTCCATTGCGCGACCCAGCCCACCGTGCGGGCGAGCGCGAACAGCGCGGTGAACATCGTCGTCGGGAAGCCGATCGCCGACAGGATCACGCCAGAATAGAAATCGACATTGGGGAAAAGCTTCTTCTCGACGAAATAATCGTCGTTCAATGCCATTTCCTCAAGCTGCAACGCGACTTCGAACACCGGATCGGAAACGTTCAGCGCTTCGAACACTTCGCGGACGGTTTTCTGCATGACCGTCGCGCGCGGGTCGTAATTCTTGTACACGCGGTGCCCGAAACCCATCAGGCGGAACGGATCGTCCTTGTTCTTGGCACGGGCGATATATTCGGGAATCTTGCCCGGCGTGCCAATTTCGTGAAGCATATTGAGCGCCGCTTCGTTCGCGCCGCCATGCGCCGGACCCCACAGACAGGCAATGCCCGCCGCGATGCAGGCGAACGGGTTGGCGCCCGACGAACCGGCGAGGCGCACGGTGGAGGTCGATGCGTTCTGTTCATGGTCGGCATGCAGGATGAAGATACGGTCCAGCGCGCGTTCCACGACCGGGTTCACCTCGTATTCCTCGGCCGGAACGCCAAAGGTCATGCGCAGGAAATTGCCGGTGTAGGACAGCGAATTGTCCGGCTGCATGAAAGGCTGACCGATGGCGTATTTATACGCCATCGCCGCGATCGTCGGCATTTTCGCGATCAGGCGGTGCGAGCTGATCTTGCGGTGTTCCGGGTCCGAAATATCGGTGCTGTCGTGATAGAACGCGGACAATGCGCCGACCGCGCCGCACATGATCGCCATCGGGTGCGCGTCGCGGCGGAAACCCTGATAGAACTGGCGCAGCTGATCGTGCAGCATGGTGTGGCGCGTGATGGTGTAGGTGAAATCGTCCAGCGCGTCCGCACTCGGCAATTCGCCATTGAGCAGCAGGTGCGCGACTTCCATGAAGCTGGAATGCTCGGCGAGCTGTCCGATGGGATAGCCGCGGTGCAGCAGCACGCCTTCCTCGCCATCGATATAGGTGAGCGCGGAATCGCAGCTCGCCGTCGAGGTGAAGCCCGGATCATACGTGAACATGCCGGTATTGGCGTAGAGCTTGCGAATGTCGACGACATCGGGACCGAGCGTGCCGCTTTTGATCTCGAAATTGTTCGTATCGCCCTTCGCGTTCAGTGTCGCGTTAGTGTCGCCCACTTGAGTTCTCCTTCATCAATCAACGGTTGGTATCGGTCTGCGCCGCGGCGGGGGTCTGCGCGGCGATGCGCGCCAGGCTTTCCTCGCGACCGAGCAGGACCAGAACATCGAAAATTCCCGGCGAAACCGCCTGCCCGGTCAGCGCCGCACGCAAGGGTTGCGCGATCTTGCCCAGACCGAGCTCGCGTTCCTCGGCCATCTGCTTCAAACTGGCCTCGAGGCTTTCGCTTGTCCAGACATCTGCCGCGAGCAGCCTTTCATGTGCGCCGACAAGAAGCTGCCGCGCATCGTCGGTCAACAGTTTCGCGGCCTTCTCGTCCATGGGGAGCGGACGGCTGCGGAACAGGAACAGCGCACCTTCGGCCAGTTCGTCCAGGTTCTTGGCCCGCGCCTTGAGCGACGGCATCGCCTGCACCAGCAGGTCGCGATCGCGCCCCGGGTCAAAGCCTGCCTCCAATGCGGCGATACGGGGGGCGGCGAGGTCTGCGAGCCTGCCGTCATCCGCCTCGCGCATGTAATGGCCGTTCAGATTGGCGAGCTTCTTCGTGTCGAAGCGCGACGCGCTCTTGCCGACGCCCGACAGGTCGAACAGGGCGATCGCCTCGTGCCGGTCGATGATTTCGCGATCGCCATAGCCCCAGCCGAGCCGCAACAGGTAGTTCGACACCGCTTCGGGAAGCAGGCCCATCTCGTCGCGATAGGCATCGACCCCCATGGCGCCGTGACGTTTCGACAGTTTCGCGCCGTCCGCCCCATGAATGAGCGGGATATGCGCATAGATCGGTTCCGCCCATTCGCCGGTGATCGCGTTCATCGCATGAATGATCGGCAATTGGCGAAAGGCGTTGTTCAAATGATCGTCGCCGCGGATCACGTGGGTGACGCCCATGTCATGGTCGTCGACCACCACGGCGAGCATGTAGGTCGGCGTGCCGTCGGAACGCAGCAACACGTAATCGTCAATTTCGCAATTGCGGACCTTCACGCGGCCCTGCACCGCGTCATGGATGACGCTTTCGCCCTGTTCCGGCGTTTTCAGCCGCACGACATAGGGCGCATCGGCCGGCGCATCGGCGGGATCCCGGTCGCGCCACCGGCCATCGTAGCGCAGCGGCTTCTTCGCGGCGCGCTGCTCGCTACGCATCTGTTCGAGTTCTTCCGCCGTGGCATAGCATTTATACGCATGCCCTGCATCGAGCAGCCGGTTGGCGACGGCGACATGGCGTTCGGCCCGCTCCGATTGAAAGACGGGCGGATCGTCGTAATCGAGGCCGAGCCAGTCCAGCCCGTCTAGAATCGCGTCGATCGCCTCCTCGGTCGAACGGGCACGGTCGGTATCCTCGATCCGGAGCAGCGCGCGGCCGCCGTGATGGCGCGCGAAGAGCCAGTTGAACAGGGCGGTCCGCGCGCCGCCGATATGCAGGAAACCGGTCGGCGACGGCGCAAACCGGGTGACCACCGGGCGCTCGGTCCCGGGCGTATCCGCCGGACTGTCGGTGGACCCTGTAACGCTGCCGCTTGCCATCTGGTGCCGCTTCCTATCCAATAAACCCATGGTCGCGCCGCAATTTCCGAAACCCGACGCCTTCGATGGGCGATCCGGCATCCCGATTGCGGGCGAACCGGATGGCGCGCCGCATGCCGCGGGGCCATCGTCTTCGCGTTTGCGGCAATGGGGCAAGCGCGGCAGTTTGTCCAGCCTGCTGAACCGTGCCGAAGCCTTTCTGACCGACCGGCCGTTCGAGCGTATGCCCTGGCTCGCGGTGGCGATGCTGGCGGGAATCGGGGCCTGGTTCGTTTTGCCGGGGGTGGCCGAATGGCTGTTCGCGCTTGGCGTGTGCGGGGTGATCGCCGGCGCCTTCGCCACGCGCCAGCCCGACGGTTCGCGGCCCCTGGTGCGCAGTGCGGCAATCGGTCTGGCGACGATGTTTGGCGTCGGCCTCGGGCTCATCTGGGCGCGGTCAGAACTCGTTGGGACGCCCCCCATCGGCGGGCCGGTCGTGGCGCCCATCACGGCCACCGTGCTGGAGCGGGAGGAGCAACCATCCCTGAATCGCGTGCGGCTCATGATCGCGACGCGCGACCCGCGGGAGGAGCGCACGATCCGCGCGCGCATCAATATCAAGGCCGAGGATGACCGCCCGTTTCTCAAGGAGGGGGCCAATATCGCGGTTCGTGCACGACTGACCCCGCCGACGCATCCGGTGTTGCCGGGCGCTTACGATTTCGCGCGGGTCGCGTGGTTCGACGGCGTGGCCGCCACGGGATCGGCGCTCGATCCGCCGCGCCTCATCGCGCCGGGGGCGGCCGGGGTCGCCGCCGAGGCATCGCCGACGGGTGGAGGGTTGGGTGCATGGCGCCGCGATCTCGCCCGTCATGTGCGCGAACGGCTCGATACGGTTGCCGGTATCGACGCCGCCGCCGTCGCCATCGGCGCCACGCTGGCGAGTGGTGACCGCAGCGCCATCGACGAAATTAGCGCGCAGGCGATGCGCGACGCCGGACTGGCGCACCTGCTGTCGATCAGCGGGCTGCATGTCGGGGCGGTGGTGGCGATCGCCTGGTTCGTGGTGATGCGGATTGGCGGGCTGTTTCCTGCCGTCGCTTTGCGTTGGCGCCTGCCGATCCTCGCGGGGACGGCGGGGGCGGGGGCGGCGCTCGGTTATACCCTGCTTACCGGGGCGGCATTGCCGACGATCCGCGCATGCATCGCATCGTTTCTCGTTCTGTTCGCATTGTCTGTCGGGCGGCAGGCGCTCTCCCTGCGCCTGATCGCGATTGCGGCGATGACGATCATGTTTTTCTGGCCGGAAGCCGTCGTCGGTCCGTCCTTTCAATTCAGCTTTGCCGCCGTGATCGCCATCGTCGCCTTTCACAACAGTGCGGGGATACAGGATTTCCTTGCGCGCCGCGAAGAGGGGCGCGGATGGTGGCGTCCGGTCGTGGCTCTTTTCCTGACCGGGCTGGTGGTCGAGGCGTGCTTGTCGCCGCTCGTCCTCTTTCATTTTCATCGCACCGGGGTGTTCGGGCCTTTCGCCAATCTGGTGGCGATACCGCTCACGACCGCATTGGTCATGCCGTTGCTCGGCCTGTCGCTCGCGCTGGATCTGATCGGGCTGGGCGGCCCGGTATGGATGGCGACGGGGTGGGCGCTTCAGGCGCTGATCGAAATTGCGTTTCTGGCATCCGGTTCGGAGAATTCGGTGATCCTGCGGGCGCAGCCGCCGCTATGGTCCATCCTTCTGTTTGCCGCGGGGTTTTTCTGGTGTGCGCTTTGGTCGGGGCGCATCCGATTGTACGGGTTGATCCCGATGGGAACGGGGGTCGTGATGCTGGCGATACAGCCTGCACCCGATCTCATGATAGCGGCGGAGGGCCGGCATGTCGCGATCGCGGACGAAAGCGGGCGGATCTATCTGTTGCGCGACCGCGCCGGTTTCACGCGCGATGCGCTGCTCGAACATGCCGGTGTCGATCCTGACATCGGCGATTACGCGAGACTGGAAAACATTCCGGGAGCGGAATGCAACCGCGCCTTTTGCCGGTTCGAAATGCGGCAACGGCGCATCATGGTGTCGCAGCGCCGGGCGACCGTCGATTACGCGGCGATGGTTGCGGCATGCACCGACAGCGATATCGTGATCGCGGAGTGGAAGTTACCCGGCGCGTGCAAGCCGCGCAGTCTGAAGGCGGATCGCGCCCTGCTTACGCGCAGGGGCGGCATGACATACGATTTCGAAAGTGGGGCCATCGCCTATGCCCGCAATCCCGGTGACGGGCACGGCTGGCGGCGCAGCGGGGTGCCGGCACAGGCGATGAAATGACGAAGGCGCCCCTCTCTTCTCAGTGATAGCGCCGCAGGAGACCCGCAAGCCGTCCTTGCACCTGCACATCGTGAGCGTCGTATACCTGGGCCTCATACGCTGCATTGGCAGGATCGAGGCGAACCTTTCCGGCATCGCGATGCAGATATTTCAAAGTCGCCTCCACACCATGGACGAGAGCGACGATAATCTCGCCATCGCGCGCCTCTTCGGTACGGCGGACGAGTGCGAAATCGCCATCGAAAATTCCGGCCTCGATCATGGAATCCCCCGACACTTCGAGCGCATAATGCTCGCCGGCACCGAGCAATGCGGCCGGCACCGGCAGCATCTGCTGATCCTCGAGCGCCTCGATCGGCATGCCCGCGGCAATACGGCCGTGCAGCGGGATTTCGACGACGTCATTTGCGGGCGCAGTGTTGCCGCTCTTGCGGTTGAGGGGCACGACGGTTCCGGCCTCCACCTTCGAGTCCGCGCCGGGACGATCGGTCTGGCGTATCACCTCGAGCGCGCGGGCGCGGTTGGGGAGGCGGCGTATGAAGCCACGTTCTTCGAGCGCGGAAATGAGCCGATGCACACCCGATTTCGATTTCAGGTCGATCGCGTCCTTCATCTCCTCGAACGAGGGGGAGATCCCGGTTTCGTCGAGCCGGTCCTGAATAAATACCAGCAATTCATGCTGCTTGCGCGTGAGCATCGGTTCGTTCCTCCTGTTCTACGAAATCAATCCGTGAACGAATAAGGAACAGTTAGGCAACAAACGGAACGCCGTCAATCGTCCTTCTAACCATATAGGCGAAAGATGGGCACGTCGTCTCCGTTTTGGATGCATTTTGCGTGCGCCGGGCGAACGATCAGGGCATCTGCCACGGCAAGCGGAGCGATCGCACCGCTATCCTGAAGCCGCAGGGGTTCGACCATGCCTTCGTGAATGCGTGCGCGAATGAATTCCGCTCTTTTCCCGACCGGTTCGAGCGAACCGCGCAGCGGCATGGTCTGCGCAGTAGGGAGAGGGTTGGTACAGCCGTTCATGGCGCGGATAAGGGGGAGGGCGAACAGGAATGCGGTGACGAAGCAGGACACCGGATTGCCCGGCAGGCCGAGCACGATCTGCCGCCCCCTGCGCGCGACCATCACCGGCTTGCCCGGCTTCATCGCCACGCGCCAGAATGCGAGTTCAGCCCCCATGGATTCCAGGGTCGGCCGGATCAGATCGTGATCGCCCACCGATGCACCGCCGCTTGTGATGACCAGATCGGCGTCGTCTGCCGTTCCGAACGCGGCGAGGAGCGCCTCCCGCTCATCGGCGACGGGTCCGCGGCGTGTCACATCGCAGGGCAGCTCGCCGCACATCGCGGTCAGCATCGGCCCGTTGCTGGCCGGCAAGTCGCCCGGACCCAGCGGTTCGCCCGGGGCCCGCAATTCGTCGCCGCAATCGAGGATGGTCACCCGCGGTCGGCGCCGCACCGGCACCGTGCCATGTCCGCCGCCGATCGCGAGGGCGAGGGCGGCGGGGCTCAACCGCGCGCCAGCGCTCAGGAGAACCGAACCCTCGGTGAAATCGAGCCCGCGCGGGCGAATGTGGCGGGACAGCGGATCGGGCGCCGTTCCTGCGAAATGGAGCGTATTGCCGTCACGCCGGCACTCTTCCTGCACGAGAACCGCGTCGGCGCCCGGCGGTACGATGGCGCCGGTCGAAATGCGCACCGCACGGCCCGCATCGACTTCTTCGGCGAAGGGATGGCCGGCCGCGCTTTCCCCGGCGATCGTCCATGGTCCGGGCATGTCGGCGCCGCGCACCGCCCATCCGTCCATCGCCGAAAGCGGGTGCGACGGCTGCGTCCGCCGGGCGAGCAGCGGTTCGGCAAGGTAACGCCCCGCGGCGCTCTCGACCGCAATCGTCTCGCCTTGCGTCGGCGCGGCCATGGCCAAGAGCCTTTGCTGCGCGTCTTCGAGGTCGAGCAACGGGGTCACGGTTCGAAATCCTCGAACCCTGCGGCGCGCCAGCGGCCCGATTTTCCGCCATCCTTCGCGATCAGGCGGACCGCGTCGATCACCATCCCCTTGTCGATCGCCTTCGCCATGTCATAGATGGTCATCAGTGCGACGCAGCTTGCGGTAATCGCTTCCATTTCGATGCCGGTTTTCGCAGAGATGGCGGCGGTGGCCGTAACGCGCAGGGCGTCGCTCTCCCACGCGAAGTCGATCGCCACGGAATCGAGGCCGAGCGGATGACACAGCGGGATGAGCTCGCCTGTCCGCTTCGCCGCCATGATGCCCGCGACGCGCGCGGTGGCGAGCACGTCGCCCTTTTGCACCGTGCCCTGCCGGATCGCCTCGCGCGCCTGTGCGGACATGACGATCCGGCCGGAGGCGACGGCGACCCGCCGGGTCACGGCTTTCGCGCCGACATCGACCATGCGGGCATTGCCCTCGGCATCGAGATGGGTGAGCTCGCTCATCCGTGGAGCAGGCGCCGGGTCGCGCCTTCTACATCGTCCTGCCGCATGAGGCTTTCGCCGACGAGGAAACAGCGCACGCCGCTTTGCGCGAGCCGTTCGCAATCCTGGTGTGTCGCGATGCCGCTTTCGCCGACGAGCAGCGCATTGGCGGGGGCGAGCCCGGCCAAGCGTTCGGTCACGGCGAGATCGGTCACGAAGCTGCGCAGATCACGGTTGTTCACGCCGAGCAGGCGCGAGCGCAGCCCCAGGGCGCGCTCCATCTCACCCTCGTCATGCACCTCGATCAAAACGTCCATCCCGCGTTCGAGGGCCGCAGCCTCGATCTCTGCCATCTGCACATCGTCAAGAGCGGCGACGATGATCAGGATGGCATCGGCCCCGATGGCGCGCGCCTCCGCCACCTGCCACGGATCGACCATGAAATCCTTGCATAGCACGGGGAGGGAGCAGGCCTGCCGCGCGGCGACGAGATAGTCGGCGTGCCCCTGAAAATAGGTTTCGTCGGTCAGCACGGAAAGACAGGTCGCCCCACCGGCGGCGTAGTCCCGCGCATGCGATTCAGGATCGAAATCCGCCCTTATCAAGCCCTTGGATGGGGACGCCCGCTTGATTTCGGCGATCAGGCCGAACCCGTCCCGCGATGCGTCGCGCAGACGGCTTTCGAACCCGCGCACCGGTTCGCGCCCGCGCGCGGCGAGGTCGAGCGTGCCGATTGTGCGTTCTGTCCGGCGCCGTTCGACCTGGGCGCGGGTGTTGGAGCAGATTTCGATGAGCTTGTTCGTCATTTGACCGTATCGATCCAGCAATTGAGGAGCGCGTTCGCCAGCCCCTTGTCGATGGTTTCGCCTGCTTCCTCCGCCCCGGCGCGAAGGTCGGGGGCCATGCCCGCAAGCCACAGGGCGGCGCCTGCGTTCAGCACGACCGCATCGCGATAGGCGCCCTGTTCGCCCATGACCAGCCGCCGAAGCGCATCGGCGTTATATGCCGCATCGCCGCCGCGAATGGCATCGAGCGGATGGGCCGGCAGCCCGGCATCGGCGGGCGTCAGCGTACCCGGCACATCCATGCCGATGGCCGCGACCCGGCTCGGCCCGGCGATCGACAATTCGTCGAGCCCCTCCATCCCCGACACGATCATCGCGCGTTCCGTGCCGAGCAGGCGCATCGCCTCGGCATAGGTGGGCACGAATTCGGGCCGCGCGACGCCGATCAATTGCCGCCGCACGCCCGCCGGATTGGCGAGAGGACCGATGAGGTTGAAGATCGTGCGGCGGCCGAGCTCACGACGAATGGGTGCGATCCGGGCAAGCGCAGGATGGTGGGACTGCGCAAACAGGAATGCGATGCCGAGGTCGGGCAGGGTATCCTCGGCGCGGTGCCCCGCCCGCGCAAGGTCGAGGCCCAGCATTTCCAGCGTATCGGCGCCGCCCGCCTTGCTCGACGCGGCGCGGTTGCCATGCTTTGCCACCGGCACCCCCGCTGCCGCGACGACGAGCGCCACCGCCGTCGACACGTTCAGGCTGTGCTGCCCGTCGCCGCCGGTGCCGCAAACGTCGATCGCCCCCTCGACCGCGGCGACCGGCAGCATCCGTTCGCGCATCGCGGTGGCCGCGCCGGCAATCTCCTCCGCCGTTTCACCCCGCTCGGCCATCATGACCAGCGTGTCAGCAATGTCCGTGTCCGGCATCATCCCGTCGAGCATCCGCCCGAACAGTTCGCTCGTTTCCAGGAGCGAGAGCGTCATGCCGTCACCCTTGCCGGCAGGGTCGCCGCAATGCCGCAGATGCGCAGGAAATTGGCGAGCAGGGCGTGACCATTCTCGGTCGCGATGCTTTCGGGATGAAACTGCACGCCGTGGATGGGAAGGTCGCGATGGCGAAAGCCCATGGCGTGGATGCCGTCCTGTTCGGGCCGCGGGGTCCATGCGTTCACGACGAGGCAGTCGGGCACATCCTCGACCACGAGGCTGTGGTAGCGGGTCGCGACGAAGGGCGAGGGCAGTCCGGCAAAAACGCCGTCGCCGTCGTGCGTGACCGGCGAAGTCTTTCCATGCATCAGCCCGCCGCGCACGACCGTGCCGCCGAAATGCTGACCGATCGCCTGATGGCCGAGGCACACGCCGAGCAGCGGGCGCCCCGCATCCGCGCATGCCGCGACGAGATCGAGGCTCACCCCCGCCTCGTTCGGAGTGCAGGGACCGGGGGAAAGGAGGAAGCCGGATGCGCCGCTCGCGATGGCGCGCGCGGCGGTGATGGCATCGTTGCGCACGACCTCGACCTCGGCTCCCATCTCCATCAGATAATGGACCAGGTTCCAGGTGAAGCTGTCGTAATTGTCGATGACGAGGATCATGGCTCTGCCTTTGCGGAGTTGCGCACCGCAATCAAGGGGCCAAGCGGGGGCGCGGCATCCATCCGCTCGCCTTCGGGGTCCCACAATCCCGACACGGACCCGTCGAGATAGAGCGCATCGGGCGTTTTTGCGACATCGCGAAAAAACCGGGCGAAGCGACCAAAGGAAACCATATCGTCGCTGATCACGAAATGGGCGTTTCCGTCCCGATCGACGCCCACACCGTTGCGAAAGTGGCGGGAGGGTCCGTTTTTGCCGAACTTCGGGTGCAGCTTGCCGCCGATCACCAGCATTGGCCCCGATTGCGTGGCGATCCGCGACGAGGGGGCGCTCGCCGCGTAATCGTCGGTCGTCGCCACATGCCATCCCGCATCGTCGGCATAGAACACGCCATTGGGAGCCATGTGAAAATTGCCCGGCCCCGCATTGCGGTTGAGAGGCACGCGCTCCTCTCCATCGATGACGTAAAGGCCTATGGGGCGCAGATCCTCCCCATACATGCCCGCATTCATGGCAAAGGCGATACGGTCCGCCTCCCCGCCCAGAAAATCGCGCAGCGCCCCGAACCGTTCGAGCGGGCGGCCATCCGCACTGTCGAGATAGAGCGCGATTTCGTGCCGTTCGGGATCGGCGATGCAATGGGTGAAACGCTGCCCCTCGAACCGTTCGGTCCGGCACGGGGGCGCGGCCGTCCCGGCGGCATCCTGCCCCCCGCACGCGGACAGGGCGATCAGGACGAAGAGGATAGCGCGCCGCGGCGCCATCACTGCCCGTAATCCGGCTCTCCCGCCATGCGGACAGCCTCGCGCGCGGCGGCGAACAGAGCGCCCGATTTCGCCTCGCATTCGCGTTGTTCCGCGTCGGGATCGCTGTCGGCGACGATGCCTGCACCCGCCTGCACATGCATGGTCCCGTCCTTCACCACCGCGGTGCGCAGCACGATGCAGCTGTCGACCGAACCGTCCGGCGCGAAATAGCCGACCCCGCCCGCATAGGCGCCGCGTGTTTCCGGCTCCAGCTCCGCGATGATCTGACAGGCGCGCACCTTCGGCGCACCGCTCACCGTGCCGGCCGGGAACCCTGCGAAAAGCGCATCGACCGCGTCGTGCTTTGCATCGAGCCGGCCGACCACGTTCGATACGATATGCATGACGTGGGAATAGTTCTCTACCGCGTAGCTGTCGGTCACCTCCACCGTACCGGCCTGTGCCACCCGGCCCACGTCGTTGCGCCCGAGATCGAGCAGCATGAGATGTTCGGCCCGTTCCTTCGGATCGGCAAGCAGTTCGGCGCGGTTCGCGGCATCGCGCTGCGGCGTGTCGCCGCGCGGCCGGGTTCCGGCGATGGGCCGGATCGTGACTTCGCCATCGCGGACCCGCACCAGGATTTCCGGGCTGGACCCGGTAAGGGCAAAGCCGGGAAGGTCGAGGAAATAGAGAAAGGGCGAGGGGTTGATCCGCCGCAATGCACGATAGAGGGCGAGCGGCGGCAATTCGAAGGGCGTGGTGAAACGCTGCGCCAGAACGACCTGAAAAATATCGCCGGCGGTGATGTAGTCCTTCGCCCGGAGCGCCATGTCCCGATAGGTTTCGGCTGGCACGCAAGGGCTCGCCGCGATTTCGGGATGGGCGATCCCTGCATCGTTGCGGGGCAGGCGTGCCCCTGAAAGCCGCGCGAGGCAGGTTTCCACGCGTTCCACAGCGCCCGTAACCGCATCGTCCGCCCCGCCGCCGGCCCAGACCGGTGCGATGCAGAACACCGCATCCTTCAGGCTGTCGAAAACGAGCAGGACCGTCGGCCGCACGAAAAGCATGTCGGGCAGGTCGAGCGGATTGGGCGCAGGCCGGCCCACCGTTTCGACAAGGCCGATGGTTTCATATCCGAAATAGCCGACGAGGCACGCCAATGCCGGGGGCAATTCGTCCGGCACATCGAACGTGCATTCGGCAACAAGCGCCCGCAGGCTGTCAAGCGGGCCGGTGTCCATCGCGGCGAAACCGTCACGATCCCGGCGCCAGTCGCGATTGATTTCGGCGCGCGTGCCCTTTGCGCGAAATACCAGATCGGGGTCCAGCCCGATGAGGCTGTAGCGCCCGCGTGTCTCCCCGCCTTCGACCGATTCGAGCAGGAAATCGCCGCGCTCCGCCTGCATCAGCTTGACCGCGGCGCCCACCGGCGTTTCGCAATCGGCGATGATGCGGCGCCAGACCACGCCGGATTTTCCCGCCCGCAAATTGTCGCGCGCCCGTTCGTCGTGGTCCCGCCCGTTGCTCGTCCCCCCCGTCACCATCGGATCAGCGTGACCCGGCGAGCTGTTCGCGCACGGCGGCAATGACGCCATCGTTGCGGCGGACATCGCGCGAATTGCGGATCGCGCGGTTCAGCTGCTCGGCATATTCGTTGCCGCGCAATGTCGCCAGTTCGCCGCGGGTGGATTCGATCAGCGGATCATCGGCGTCGAGTTCCGGCGTTTCGATCTCGTCGAGCGCCACGATGAACCAGCCGCCGTTGCGCGGTGCCTCGATCCGTTTTTCCGACCCTTCGGCCATGGTGAACATCAGCGCGAGCGGCGGCGGCACCTGCTGTCCGCTCGCCATGAGCTGACGGCGCGACAGGCTGATCGGGTTGGCCGGCGGCACGTTCTGGTCGAGCGCGGCTAGAGCCTGCGGCAGCGTCTTGCCGCCCTTCATCGCCTTCAGCACGCTATCGGCGGCGCGCCTGGCCGCGGCATTGCCCTTCTCGCGGCGATAATCGTTGAGCAGCGTCGGGCGCAGTTCGGCAAAGGCGGGCGGGGCGGACCGGGTGATCTTGCCAGGCGCGAAGACGATATAGGTCTCGCCATTGGCGCCGGCCGCGATCTGCGGATCGCTCGACGCGTCCATCGCGTAGATCGTGGGCACGACCCGCGCGACATCGGCGGGAAGTTCGGTCTCGCTTTGATAGAGCGTTCCATCTTCGAGCACGGGGCCGGTGGTCTGCACCTCGGCGCCGATCATGCGCGCCACCTCGGCGAGGCTGGCGCCGGACGACAGCCGCTCTTCCACCTCGGATGCGCGATTGGCGAGCGCTTCGCGGCGCTTGCCCTGCACGATGGCCTGTTCCAGCTCGCCACGAACGGAGGCGAGGCTGCGATCCTCGGTCCGATCAATGCCGTCCAGCCGTAACACGTACCAGCCCAGCGGCCCGCGCACCGGCCCCACGAGCGCGCCGCGCTGCGCCTCGTAAGCGGCCTGCGCGACGGCGGGGGAGGCGGACGAGGCGAGCGCGGCCCGGCTTTCGGGCGCGATCTGCGTGGTGGCGAGGCCGGCCTGGCTTGCCGCGGCGGCGAGCGTCGCGCCGCTATTGACCGATTGCACGATCGCATTGGCGGCGGCCTGTGTCGGCAGGACGAGCTGTGTCAGCGTGCGCTGCTCGCTGCCGCGATATTGTGCCGCGTTTTCGCGATAGCGCGCCGCGATCTCCGCCTCGCTCGCGGTGATCGCGCCCAGCGCGTCGCCGTTCAGCACGGCATAGCGGATCGTGCGCCGTTCGGGCAGCAGGTAATCGGCACGGTTGTCGGCCAGGAATGTTTTTAGCGTCGCATCGGAAACCTCGTCCTCGCCGGCAAAGGCGATGGCGGGAAGAAGCGCGATCGAACCCTTGCGCGTTTCGTTCAGCATGCCGGCATAGCGTTCGGCAAGAATGCGCGGCGATTCCGTGCCGATGGTCGTCGCCGACAGCATCATGCGCGCGACCAGCCCGTTCTCGACATCCTTGCGCAGCATCGAATCGGAAATCCCGGCCCCTTGCAGCGCCTGGCGATAGGCCTGCTCGCTGAAATTGCCGTCCGCGCCCTGAAACGCCGGAATCTGCGTCAGCTCGCTTCCGATCAGCGAATCGCCGATGCGCACGCCGGCCTGACGCCCGAAATCGTAAAGCGCAGCCCGCGCGATGAGCTGATCCAGAATTTCGTCCACCGCCCCTGTGGACAGAAATTCGTCGAGCGAAAGTTCCGGATTTTCCTGCCGCGCCGCTTCATACGCGCTGGTGATCGCGCCGCGAAGATCGGCGGTGGTGATCCGTTCGTCCCCGACGGTGGCGGCCCGTTCGCTGCCCGCAACGCCGCCGAAACCGAAGCCTGTGACATCCGCGCTGGCAAAGGCGAGCGCGATGAGCCCGACAAAGGCCAGAACGAGCGCCAGGCCGATCCTGGACTGGAATATCTTGCGAAAACCCTGGATCATGAAGAGACAGCCTGCCTGTTTTTTTCCGTGTGCCTTTATGTCGCGCGCCATCGGGCCCGCGAGAAAGGATCGCGATCGAACAGGCGCCTTAGGCGGGGATGCGCGCCGTCGCAATACATCAGGCGCCATTCGCGGGCCGATTTGTCCGATCGCGACATGTCCCAGGACGTGGCGCATTTGGGCGCGCCCCGGCTTTGACAGGAACCTTCGCTTGGGCTAGCGGCGCTCGGCTTGCTTTTTACGGAATATCTCAAAGAAAGAGCCATGATGTCCCAGCGCCCCTATATCGTTGGCAACTGGAAGATGAACGGCATGCGGGCCGCTTTGTCCGAAGCGCGTGCCATCGACCGCGCCGCACAGCGCCTTCCCAAGGTGGAGGTCGCCATCGCCCCGCCCGCAACGCTGATCGCTGCCATGCGCGAGACGGTGGAGTTCGTCGGTGTCGGCGCGCAGAACTGTCATTATAGCGACAAGGGCGCCCATACGGGCGATATCGCGGCAACCATGCTGCGCGAGGCGGGCAGCGACTTCGTCATCGTCGGCCATTCCGAACGCCGCGCCGATCACGGCGAAACCGACGCCGACGTAAAGGGCAAGGCCGAGGCGGCACAGGCCGCGGGGATGGGCGTGATCGTCTGTGTCGGCGAAAGCGAGGCGCAGCGCGATTCGGGCGATGCGGAAACCGTCGTCGCGGCACAGCTTGCCGCATCGCTTCCCGGCGAGACGGAGCGGCTTTCGGTCGCGTATGAGCCGGTGTGGGCGATCGGAACGGGGCGCACGCCGTCTGTCGACGATGTCGCTGCCATGCATGCGCGCCTGCGCACCGTGCTGACCGACACATATGGCGAGAAGGGCGAAAAGGTTCGCATCCTTTACGGCGGGTCGGTCAAGGGCGAGAATGCCGCCGAACTGCTCGCCGTGGCCGAGGTTGGCGGCGCGCTGGTCGGCGGGGCGAGCCTTTCGGCCGATGGATTCGTGCCGATCATCTCCGCCGCGGCCGAGCTTTGATCCCCATGCCGCCGGTTGCGCCTTCGCATTCGAGGGGGTAAGGGCGGCGCGAAGGGCGCGACGTGCCCCGTTCGTGGATGACAGGTTGATCGAAATCCGATGACGCTATTTTTCTTTCTGACGATCGTGCAGGCTCTGGTCGGTGCGGCTCTTGTGGGGGTCATCCTCATGCAGCGCAGCGAAGGCGGCGGGCTGGGCGTGGGCGGAAGCCCGTCGGGGCTCATGTCGGCGCGCGGTGCGGCCGATTTCCTGACGCGGGCGACGGCGATCCTCGCGGTGCTGTTCGTTGTGCTTTCGATCATTCTGGCAGCCGTTTCGGTCGAGGCGACCTCGGTCAGCTCCGTCGATACCTCGCTCGACCGTTCGCTGCCGTCGGCGCCTGCCGATCCGCTTGGCGGGGCGGGCGCGGCACCTGAGGCCGATCCGGCGCCCGTGCCGGCGAACGAGGATCCGCTGGCGGGTCAGTAATTCCATCCGGGCGGGCGGGCGCGCATATTCGCGCTTTCCCGCATCTTCATCGACGAAACCCGTGACCCTGCCGCAGCGAAGGCTTGCGGTGGGGCCGCGCATTGCAGTAAGGGCCAAATCCCATGGCGCGGTACATTTTCATCACCGGCGGCGTGGTCTCCTCGCTCGGCAAGGGGCTGATGGCGGCAAGCCTTGCGGCGCTCCTTCAGGCGCGTGGCTACAAGGTCCGGATTCGCAAGTTCGATCCCTATCTCAACGTCGATCCCGGCACGATGAGCCCGTATCAGCATGGTGAGGTCTTCGTCACCGACGACGGGGCGGAAACCGATCTCGATCTCGGGCACTACGAACGGTTCACCGGCGTATCCGCGCATCAGAGCGACAATATCACGTCCGGCCGTATCTATCAGTCGATCATCGCGCGCGAACGGCGCGGCGATTACCTCGGCGCCACGGTTCAGGTCATTCCCCACGTCACCGATGCGATCAAGCAGTTCGCGCTTGCCGATACAGAGGGGCTGGATTTCGTCCTGTGCGAATTCGGCGGCACGGTCGGCGATATCGAAGGGCTGCCCTTTATCGAGGCGATCCGGCAGCTTCGCAACGAAATGCCGCGTGAGGATACGCTGGCCATTCACGTCACGCTGGTCCCCTACATCAGCGCGGCGGGCGAGTTGAAGACGAAACCGACGCAGCACTCGGTGCGCGAACTCACCAGTCTCGGCGTGCAGCCGGACATGCTGCTGACGCGCTGCGAACGCCCGCTTCCCGAAAGCGAGCGCCGCAAGATCGCGCAATTCTGCAATGTGCGGACCGAAGCGGTCGTGCCCGCACTCGACGCCAGCAGCATCTATGCCGTGCCGCTGCAATATCATGCCGAGGGGCTGGACGCGGAGGTTCTGCGCCATTTCAACCTCGACAGCGCGGTGCCCGATCTGTCGCGCTGGACCGACATCGTCGATCGTTTCGAAAACCCGGAAGGCGAGGTCACGATCGGCGTGGTCGGCAAATATGTCGGCCTGCCCGATGCGTATAAATCGTTGAACGAGGCGCTGGTCCATGGCGGCATGGCCAACCGGGTGAAGGTCAACGTACGCTGGATCGACGCGGAATTGTTCGCGCAGGACGATGACGAGATCGTCGGACAGCTCGAACCGCTGCACGGCATTTTGGTGCCCGGCGGATTCGGCGAGCGCGGCAGCGAGGGAAAGATCGCCAGCGTGCGCTTTGCCCGCGAACGCAAGGTGCCGTTCTTCGGCATCTGCCTCGGCATGCAGATGGCCTGTATCGAAGCGGCGCGAAACACCGCCGGCGTGGCCGCGGCCTCGTCCACCGAATTCGGCGAAACGCCGGAGCCGGTTGTCGGTATCATTACCGAGTGGATGACGTCCGAAGGTTTGGAAAAGCGCGCGGCGGGCGGCGATCTTGGCGGCACGATGCGGCTGGGTGCCTATCCGGCGCGGCTGTCCGAGAATAGCCGCGTCGCGCAGCAATATGGCACGACCGAAATTTCGGAGCGCCACCGCCATCGGTACGAGGTGAACGTCGCATATCGCGAACGGCTGGAGGCGGAGGGCCTTCAATTTTCGGGCATGTCGCCGGACGGACTTCTTCCCGAAATCGTCGAGCGTCCAGACCATCCGTGGTTTATCGGCGTGCAGTTTCACCCCGAATTGAAAAGCCGCCCGTTCGATCCGCACCCCTTGTTCGACGGGTTCATCGCGGCGGCGGTGGCGCAATCGCGGCTGATGTAATGTTCGATTTGCGCGGGGCGCAGGCGGTATAAATCGTTAATAAACTATACTGTCCCCTCTTCGTCATTTTACGAAATGCAGTGCAATCATTATTTTAGCGGTAGCAGTCCTAAAATGGGGCAGCGCCGACGTTCAACTTGAACACACCCCAGGTTTTGTGGTGAAGGCACGCTTGGATCGCGTTCGGTGGTGACTGTCTTTCTGCGACCCGGACAGTTATTTTCGGATGCGATGCGGCGGTTACGTCGCGGGGGCGGGCTTCGGTCCGTCCCCCTATCGCCGTAAGATCCGGTTCGCACACGGATCTTTGCAATACCCGCCCAGCGGGCTCAGCCTTCGCATGGAAACCTTCGCATAGAAAAGGGCGCAATCGGTTGCCCGACCGCGCCCTTCGTTTCGCCTGAAACAGGCGGCTTTGTGTTGATCAGGGTTATGATCAGGCCGCGCGAGTGTCGTCCGCCTCATCGACCAGCGACAGCGCGCTTTCGGAGCCGCTCGCGCCACGAGCGTTGTCGTCGCCGATCGCGATCTTCTTTGGCTTCATCGCTTCGGGTACTTCGCGTTCGAGATCGATGACGAGCAGGCCGTCACGCATCTGCGCATTCTTGACCAGCACGAAATCGGCCAGTTCGAAGCGGCGCTCGAACCCGCGCTGCGCGATGCCGACGTGCAGGAATTCGCCGGTATCGGCATCCTCGGCCTTCTTTCCCGCCACGGTCAGCAGGTTCTGCTGCGCGGTAATCTCGATGTCATCGCGCCGGAAGCCGGCCACCGCCAGCGTGATGCGATAGCTGTCCTCGCTACGGCGTTCGATGTTGAAGGGGGGATAGTTGTCGCCGCTGCTCTGCCGCCCATTGTTTTCGAGCAGGTCGAAAAGCCGGTCGAACCCGACAGTGGTGCGGCGATAGGGGCTGAAATCAAAACGGTTCATCTTGCAAATCCTCCAATAGAAGCAATTTACGGCAGCGTTGCGAAACCCATCATGGCGTCACGCGTTCTGCCCATACTTGCCATCCACCCGTTTGGCGTGCGACGGCTGCGGGTAATCTAGGAAAGGCGGAAACGGTTTCAAGCCTGATTTACGATCGAAGAAACGCGTGAAAACGCGAGACAGGATATGACAATGAACGCCAACCGCGAAGCGCCCAAGGTCGAGCTTTATACCAAGTTCGGTTGCCCCTACTGCCACCGCGCGGTCGATCTCCTGCAAAAGAAGGAGGTCGCATTCACCGAATATGACATCACGACCGATGATGAAAAGCGCGACGAGATGCGCAGCCGCAAGCCCGATGCCCGCACCGTCCCGCAGATTTTCATCGACGATCAGCCCATCGGCGGTTCGGACGATCTCATGGCGCTCGAACGTTCGGGCAAGCTGGATACGATGCTGGGGCGCTGAATGACGTGCATCGCGCTTTATCAGGCGAATACGGGGATCGATCCGGAGCGTAACGCCGCCGATCTCGTCGATGCGGTGCGCCGCGCTTCGGCCGGGGGTGCTCAAATGCTGTTTACCCCGGAAATGAGCGGGCTGCTCGACCGGGATCGCAAGCGTGCCTCGGCCCATATCACGGCGGAGGATGCCGACCATGTCCTGTCCGCCGTGGGTCGTGCCGCGCGCGACGAAGGGCTTTGGGTCGCCTTGGGTTCGCTCGCGATCCGGCGCGAGGACGGACGATGGGCCAACCGTGCCTTCGTCGTCGACCCGGATGGGGCGATCGCCGCGCGCTATGACAAGATCCACATGTTCGACGTCGATCTCGACAGCGGCGAAAGCTGGCGGGAATCGAATGCCTACGCCCCCGGCGAACGGGCGGTGTATTGCGAAACGCCGGTCGGACGGCTGGGGCTAACGATCTGTTACGACATGCGTTTTCCCGCCTTGTTCGGCTCATTGGGCGAGGCGCGCTGCGACGCGATCAGCGTACCGGCTGCCTTTACCGTGCCGACCGGGCGGGCGCATTGGCATACCATGTTGCGGGCCCGCGCGATCGAGGCATCGGCCTTCGTCATCGCGGCGGCGCAGGTGGGTGAGCACGAGGACGGGCGCGCCACCTTTGGTCATAGCCTGGTGATCGATCCATGGGGCGATGTCCTGCTCGACATGGGTGATGCGGGGCCGGGCGTGGGTTTTGCCGAAATCGACCGCGACCGCATCGCCACCGTGCGCAGGCAATTGCCGAGCCTTGCCAATCGTCGGGAATTCCATCATCCACCGGCGGCATGATTGTCTTCGATCTTAGCTGTCAATCGAACGACCACCGTTTCGAGGCCTGGTTCCGTTCTTCCGCCGATTTCGAGCGGCAGAAGCGCGACGGTTTGCTGATGTGTCCGCAATGCGGGAGCACCGATGTGGAGAAGGCGGTGATGGCGCCCGCCGTGGGCCGCAAGGGCAATCGCGACACGCGTGCGCCGACCGCCGATACGCCGGGTGGCGAGCGATCTTTGCCCGTACCCTCGACGGCACCGGGGCCTGCGCCGCGGGCGGGGCAGGGCGCGGCGGCGGGCGTGCCCGAAGAGGTAAGGAATGCGCTGGTGCAGCTTGCCGACCTTCAGAAACGCGTGATCGAAAAATCCCGCTGGGTCGGGCGTGGGTTTGCCGAGGAAGCGCGCGCCATCCATTACGGCGAAAAGGATGCCGAACCGATTTATGGCGAGGCCAGCCCGGAGGAAAGCCGCGCGCTCGCCGATGAAGGGGTCGAGGTCGCGCCCTTGCTGTTTCCCGTCGCGCCGCCCGACAAATTGAACTGAAACTTCTGGCAAGCCGATTGTCATTCCGTGCGTTGACGGCTAAACCCGCCGACGGCGCGCCCGTAGCTCAGCAGGATAGAGCACCAGATTCCTAATCTGGGGGCCACAGGTTCGAATCCTGTCGGGCGCACCAGCTTTTGCTCCTTCCCCGCCATGGGACATCGTTCGTAAATGAACGCGATGGCTCCGTGTCGCCGGTTGCGCGATCCTGCATCGTTCGACGCGATCAGCCTTTACCATCGCCGCTCGTCATGCCGCGGGCCGATACTGGCCGGCCCCGTTATCGGGCAGCGCGCTTTTTACCCGCAGCATGGAGAGCGCCGCCACACTCAGTGCGCCCGCGGCAAACAGCATGGTCCAGATCGGTTCGCCGGGGAACAACGCGTTCATGATCGTGCCCATGACCGTCGCAACCAGCAATTGGGGGACGACGATGAAAATATTGAACAACCCCATGTAAATGCCGAGCTTCGCCTGCGGAAGGTTGGATGCAAGAATGGCGTAGGGCATCGCAAGAATACTGGCCCAGCCAATGCCGATGCCGATTTCCGCCAGAAGCAGTACATGCGGATCGCGGATCAGGAAGAACGCCAGGAAGCCCGCAGAACCGAGCAGCAGGTTGATGATATGCGTCGTCACCTGTCCGAATCGGCGGCTCATCCAGGGGAGCAGCGTCAATGCGGCAATGGCGGCCACCCCGTTGTAGAGCGTGAAAAGCACGTTCACCCAATTGGCCCCCTCGTTATAGGCGGCGCTGGCCGGGTCGGTGCTGCCAAAGACATATTGCGTGACGACGGGCGTGGTATTGATCCACATGATGAAAAGCGCGGACCAGCTGAAGAATTGAGCGAGAGCGAGGCGCTTCATCACATCGGGCATTCCTGCAAAATCGCCCACGATACTCGACAGCATGTTGGCGGTGCGACCCCGCCGGCTGAGCGAGATGGCGATCGCGCTCAAAATGCCATACGCGGCAAGCAGCGCGCCCAAGAGCAGCATCTCCTTGCCCAGATCGAGGGCGCCCACCACGAACAGCACGATCACGCCCGACACGATCCACATCGCCGCGCCCCCATAGGATTTGCGGGCGAGCGCGCCGACCTGCTCGCCCGTGTCGATCGCTTTGGGGGCGCCTTCGAAACCGGCCTGCTCTTCGGGGCTGTATTCCTTGGTGGTGAGAGTGGTCCACAGCACGGCGAGCACCAGCGCCGCCGCACCGAACCAGAAGCTCATCCGCACCGTATCGGGCAGCAGCCCCGGCGCAGCGACGTTCGATATGCCGAACTGTTCGAGCAGCCAGGGAAAGATCGAGCCGACCACCGCGCCCGCGCCGATGAAGGCGGTCTGCACCGAATAGCCCGCGCTGTGCTGATCCGTGCGCAGCATGTCGCCGACGAAGGCGCGAAAAGGCTCCATCGAAATATTGAGCGACGCGTCGAGTACCCACAGCATGCCCGCCGCGAACAGAAGCGGCGCGCCAAAGCCGGGGCTTAGCGGCATGAGCAGCAGGGCCACGGCGGCCAGCAATGCGCCGGTCAGGAAATAGGGGCGACGCCGACCGAGCCTGTTCCACGTCCGGTCCGACAGATGGCCGATGATCGGCTGCACGATCAGCCCGGTAAGCGGTGCCGCGACCCATAGCGCAGGCAGATCGTCCATGCTCGCGCCCAGCGTCTGAAACACCCGGCTGATATTCGCGTTCTGAAGCGCGAAGCCGATCTGAATTCCGAAA
Organism: Croceicoccus hydrothermalis; assembly: GCF_022378335.1. Classification (GTDB taxonomy): domain Bacteria; phylum Pseudomonadota; class Alphaproteobacteria; order Sphingomonadales; family Sphingomonadaceae; genus Croceicoccus; species Croceicoccus hydrothermalis. Next base: position 293,397 of record NZ_JAIQCI010000006.1, on the reverse strand, counting down.
AAGCCGAAGCTGATATTGAACAGGCCCCAGAAACTCTGACGCGGTTTTTCGGGGCGTGCGGCGCTCGTCATGGGAAAGATCCTCGTCCGTGTCCCGCAGGTCTTCGTGCCCACGCGCAACGCCCCATCGCTTGCACGAAGCGGCGGCGGCAACAAGGCTGCATACGAATGTGGCGTCAGGCCGCGGTGGGCACCGGGTGACCGGTCGACCCCCGGACGACGAGCCTTGCGGGCAGCTTGCGCGGGGGCAGGTCGCGCCCCTCGATCTGCGCGAGCAGCGTCTCGACGAGCGCGCGGCCCGCGCCCGAAATATCCTGCATCATCGTCGAGAGCGGCGGCGTGGTGAGGCAGGCGGCGGGAATATCATCGAAACCGATGACCGCCACCGCGTCCGGCACCGCAATGTTCGCCTCGGCAAGTGCGCGCATGGCGCCGATCGCGATGAGGTCGCTTGCCGCGAAGATCGCGTCGAATGCACGCCCGCTCGCGATCAGGGCGCGCGTGGCGGCATGGCCCGCTTCCTCGGTAGTGATCGCATCGAATTGCAGCGACGGTTCGCATGCGATGCCCTGTGCACGCAAGGCATCGCAAAAGCCGTTATAGCGCCCTTCGAATTCGGGATAATGTTCGTCCGCATTGCCGACAAAGGCGATGCGGCGCCGACCATTCGCCATCAGATGTTCCGCGGCCAGTTGCCCCGCGGCCCGGTTGTCGGTGCCCACGGTCAATCCGCTCGCATCGCTGGACACCGAACCCCAGCGCGTGAAATGCGTGCCCTGTCGTTCGAGCTGATCGAGCCGTTCGCGATAGAGCGTGTAATCGCCATAGCCGAGCAGGATCAGCCCGTCGGCGCGGTGGCTGTCCTGATACCGGACGTGCCAGTCATCCTCCATCTTCTGAAACGAGATGAGGAGATCGAGACCCCGGTCGGCGCAGGCGCGAGTGATGGAACCGAGCATGGCGAGAAAGAAGGGATTGATCATGCTTTCATCGGGCGTGGGATCCTCGAAAAAAAGCAACGCGATCGTGTTGGAACGCTGCGAACGCAGCGAACTCGCATTCTTGTCGACGGTATAGTTCAGCTCCGCGGCGATCGCCTCGATCCGGGCGCGGGTCTGCGGGCTGACCGACTTGTCTCCGCGCAGCGCCCTGCTGACGGTGGGCTGCGATACGCCCGCGCGATAGGCGATGTCGAAACTCGTTGGCCTGCCGCTCGGCGCGCGTCCCAAAACCGTTCTCCCCCGCGCCGCTTCGGGCGTCGTGTTGTCTTGCGCAAGGATTAGTCCTTCATCGCGCATTTGGCAACTTGGCCGGCGGTCCGGCGACCTGCGCATGCGGGGGCCGGGGCATGGATCGTCCTCCTGCCGCCCGCCGCTTCGCCGCCGCCGTATCGCCGGCACATACGTATGCTGTCTTCCGTAATGGGCAGGGTGCGGCGTATCGGCTGGATCCTTGGCGATGAACCGGAAGACCGGACCCATCCGCCGGATCGAGGCAACACGACAATTGGACGGCCCATCGCGGCCCGTTCGGGAAGAGGGCATAACCGATGGCATTTCGCGAGGCGCTTCGCAGCGGCATCAGCATTTCCGCAATCTCCGCCACCCTGGCCTTTGCCGGAGGAGCGATGCCATGTGCGGCATTCGCGCAAACGACGCAGCCCGAAACGCCGGAAGAGACGGACGAGGCCCGCCCGGTCACAGATCCCGATGAAACCGCGGACAATGTGATCGTCGTCACCGGATTTCGCGCCAGCCTCGAAACCGCCGTCGCGGAAAAGAAGCTTTCCGACCAGATCGTGGAATCGATCACGGCGGAAGATATCGGCAAGCTGCCCGATGCGTCGATCGGCGAGTCGATCGCGCGGCTTCCCGGCCTCGCGGCACAGCGGCTCAACGGGCGCGCCAATGTCGTGGCGATCCGCGGCTTCGGCCCGGATTTTTCGCAGACATTGCTCAACGGCCGGGAACAGACCACGACGAGCGACAACCGCTCGGTCGAACTCGATCAATATCCGTCCGAAATCGTCAACCAGGTCGTCGTCTACAAATCGCCGACCGCGAGCCTTGTCGGACAGGGTCTGGTCGGCACGATCGACATCCGTACCATCCGCCCGCTCGAAACCGGAAAGCAGATCATCGCCATCGGTGCGCGCGGATCGTGGGCCGACATCGGTGCGCTCAACGCCGGGTCGAAGGAATTGGGCTACCGTGTCAACGGAACCTTCGTGGATCAGTTCGCGGACGATACGCTCGGTGTCTCGGTCGCGGCGTCCTATGTGGATGAGCCTTATCAGATTCAGGAATTCAACGCCTGGGGCTATGCCGGGACGCAGGTTAATGGCGAGGATGCGGCGCTCATCGGCGGTTCGAAATCCTATGTGACCTCGACGCGGCTCAAGCGGCTCGGCATCAATGGCACGGTGCAGTGGCAGCCGATGCCGCAGCTCACCCTTACCGTCGACGGGTTCTATTCGAACTTCGACGATGACCAGACGAAGCGCGGGATCGAGCTTCCGCTCGGCTTCGGGGCCTCGACGCGCTTCGATCCGGCCGGTTTCACGGTCGAGGACGGCCTCGTCACCTCGGGTCAGTTCAACAATGTGCGGGGCGTCATCCGCAACGATGTGTTTCAGCGCAAGGCCGATCTGTATTCCGGCGGTTTCAACGCGCTGTGGGACGACGACGAGGGCTTTAGCGCGTTCTTCGACTTCGGCTATTCGCGCACCGACCGTAACGAGCTGAGCCTGGAAAGCTATGCGGGGACGGGCTTCAACGGTCCGGCCACCGGGCGCGGTTCGGCGGCGAAGATCACCTTTGCCTCGGGCGATACGGGAACCGTGTTCAATCCCTCGCTCGATTACAGCGATCCCGACCGCATCTTTCTGACCGACCCGCTCGGCTGGGGCGGCGGAACGGTGCCGCAGGCCGGCTACTCCAACAATCGCATCATCGAGGACGAATTGTTCCAGTTCCGCGGCGAGGTGAAAAAGGAGTTCGACGACGGCGTCCTGCGCAGCGTGCAGCTCGGCGCGAACTATACCAAGCGCGAGAAGGGCCTGACGCCCGACGAAGCGTTCGTGCGTCTTCCCGGCGATGCGACCGAGGTGGCGATCCCCTCGCAATTCCTCCTGCGCGCGACCGATCTTACCTATCTCGGGCTCGGCCCCATCGTGAGCTACGATCCGCGCGATCTCATCGCAGCCGGCGTTCTCGATCTCGAACCGCGGGTGACGACCGGGCCCGATGCGGCCGCTGACGTGCTCAGCAAAAGCTATACCGTCAACGAGGATCTCGTGACGCTCTACGCGCAGGCCAATATCGAGCAGGAGCTGGATATCGGTATCCTGACCGGCAATGTCGGCGTGCAGGGGATCCATACGTCTCAGGAATCGACCGGTTTCATCTTTCCGGCGAGCGGGCCTGTGATCACCACGCAGGGTGACGATTACTGGGACATCTTGCCCAGCGCGAACCTGTCGCTCCGGCTCGACAGCGACTGGGTGGTGCGTGTCGCCGCCGCGCGTGAAATCATGCGCCCCCGGCTCGACGACATGCGCCTTTCGATTGCCTATGGCATCGACAATTCGGTGCCCGGCGGACTCATTCGCGGCAACGGCGGCAATCCGTTCCTGCGCCCCTATCGCGCCAATGCGGTGGACTTCAACGTGGAGAGATATTTCGGCACGGGCGGCGTCGTCGCGCTTCAGATGTTCTACAAGGATATCGAAAGCTACGTATTCAACGGGCGTTTCGCGTATGATTTTTCCGACTTCCCGCCGCCGACCGGGATCGAGGCCTATCCCGGCCTTCCGACGGACGGCACGCTGGAGGCGCCGACCAACACGGGCGGGGGCGATCTTTATGGTGCGGAACTTGCCGTGACGCTTCCCTTCGATACGTTTTCCGACACATTGCGCGGGTTCGGTGTCACCGGCGGGGCAAGCTATACCAAGACCGGGATCGAGGATGCGGACGGGAACGAGACGCTCATCCCCGGCTATTCGAAATGGGTGGTGAACGGCACGGCCTATTTCGAGCGAGCAGGCTTCAACACCCGGCTGAGCGCGCGCTATCGTTCGGCGTTCCTCGGTGATTTTACCGGCTTCGGCGGCTCGCCCGTGCGCCGCACGGCACAGTCCGAAACCATCATCGACGGACAGATCGGCTATGATTTTCAGCCCGGCAGCACGTTCGACGGCCTCTCCCTCTACCTTCAGGGGCAGAACCTGACCGATCAACCGTTCGTGTCCACCGGGGAAGAGCCCAATCAGGTCGTCGATTATCAGCTTTACGGTCGTCGTTTCCTCGCTGGCTTCACCTACAAGTTCTGAGGCGCGGGGCGGGGGTGCGCGCGGCGGTTGACGCAGGATGCGCGCTGCCGCCGGCCGCATTGCCTCACCCGGAACGAGGGAAGGATTACGGTCCATGATGCAGGATGATCATGCGCAGCGACCGTTGAAAATCGCGATCGCGGGGGGCGGCACGGCGGGGTGGATGGCCGCCGCCGCCCTCGCAAGGCTCACGGCGTGCGAGGTCGTGCTCATCGAATCGGAGGCGATCGGTACGGTCGGCGTCGGAGAGGCGACCATTCCGCAGATCCGCCTGTTCAATCGCGCCCTCGGCATCGACGAGGGCCGGTTCCTGCGCGAAACGAAGGCCACGTTCAAGCTCGGCATCGCGTTCGACGGCTGGCGGCGCGACGGCGAACGCTACATGCATGCATTCGGCCATGTCGGGCGCGGGGCGGGATTGCTGCCGTTTCATCAGCTTTGGCTGCGCGGGCGGGAACTGGGTCTGGCGAAGGATCTTTCCGCCTACTCACTCAACGAAATGGCGGCGCGCGCGGGCAAGATGCGGGTGGGGCAGGATCGCGCAGCCGCCGACATGCCCTGGGCCTGTCATTTCGATGCCACGCTCTACGCAGGCTTCCTGCGCCGTTTCGCGCAAGAGCGCGGTGTGGAGCGGATCGAGGGTCGGATCCTCGCGGTCGAACGCGATGGCGAAAGCGGGACGATCGCCGCGCTCGCCCTCGATGCGGAGCGGCGGGTCGAGGCGGATTTCTTTTTCGATTGCACCGGGTTTCGGGCGTTGCTCCGGGACAGGACGGCGGGCGATGGTTTCGCGGACTGGAGCCACTGGCTTCCCTGCGACCGCGCGGTGGCGGTGCCCGGCGCGCCGGCGGACCCGATCGCGCCCTACACGACCGCGACGGCCCGTGCCGCAGGCTGGCAATGGCGCATTCCGTTGCAGCACCGGACCGGCAATGGCCTCGTCTATTGCAGCGAGTTTCTGTCGGAAGGAGATGCGGAAACGCTCCTGCTCGATCATATGGACGGCGCGCCGATCGGCGCTGCCAACCATCTGCGTTTCACCACCGGCATGCGCATGGCGCCGTGGCAGGGCAATTGCCTGGCGCTGGGTCTCGCGGCCGGTTTTCTCGAACCGCTCGAATCGACGAGCATTCATCTCATCCAGTCGGGCATCGCGCGTTTTCTCGCCATGCTGCCCCGCCGCGACGCGCCCGTCGTCATGGCGGAGGAATTCAATCGACAGGCACGGTTCGAATGGGAAAACATCCGCGATTTCCTGATCCTCCATTACGCCGCCAATGCGCGTGAGGGGCAGCCGTTCTGGGATCGCTGCCGGGCGATGACGCTCCCCGATCGTCTCGCCGCGCGGCTCGCGATGTTCCGCGCCACAGGCTTTGTCCAGCGTGAGCATGATGAGCTGTTTACCGAGCCGGGCTGGGTTCAGGTACTTCTGGGGCAGGGGGTTGTCCCCCATACGCTTCACCCCAACACCGATGCGCTCGCTGCGCACGTGCTTTCCCGCATGCTGGACGAAATGGCGGCGGGTATCGCGTCGCTCGTCGAAACCATGCCGACCCACGTCGAAATCTTGCGCGAATTCTGCGCATCGCCACCCATGCCCCGATCTGCCGCCATGATGGAGACAGCCCGATGAAACGCCTCGCCCTTGTTGCCGCCGCCCTGATTGCGAGCGTGCCCGCAATTGCCCAAACCGCCGCGGCCCAACCAGCACCCGAAAGCTTTCGCGAGCGCGGGGTGGAGGATGAAATCATCTATTTCGTGCTGCCGGACCGGTTCGCGAATGGCGATACGCAAAATGATCGCGGTGGCTATCCCGCGGATCGGCTGCTCAGCGGATATGACCCGGCGCACAAGGGGTTTTATCACGGCGGCGACCTTGTGGGCCTGACCGAAAAGCTCGACTATATTCAGGGGATGGGCGTCACCGCGATCTGGTTCGCGCCGATCTTCAAGAACAAGCCGGTGCAGGGCAAGCCCGGCGATCCGGAAAGTTTCAGCGCGGGCTATCACGGGTACTGGGTTACCGATTTCACAAGGGTCGATCCGCATTTCGGCACGAACGCGGATTTCGAAGCCTTCGTCGCGGCGGCGCATGCGCGCGGGATGAAAGTCTATATGGACATCATCGCCAACCACACCGCCGACGTGATCCGCTTTGCAGAGGACGAATACGTTTATCGCGGCAAGGGGGATTATCCCTATTCCACGCGCGGCGGTCCCGATGGTCCGGCCATCAACGAAGGGTTCGACCCCGCCGATCCGAGCGCCGAAAACTGGGCGCGGCTGACCGATCCGTCCTTTGCCTACACCCCCGTCGTGCCGGAGGCGGAGCGTCATGCGAAGGTTCCTGCCTGGCTCAACGATCCGATCTATTACCACAATCGCGGCGATACGTTCTGGATCGGTGAAAGCAGTGTCGATGGCGATTTCGTGGGGCTGGACGATCTGTTCACCGAACATCCGCGCGTCGTGAACGGAATGATCGAGATTTTCGGCGACTGGATCGATCGTTACGGGATCGACGGCTTTCGGATCGACACCGCAAAACACGTAAATCCCGAATTCTGGCAGGCTTTCGTACCCGCCATGCTCGCCCGGGCGGAGGCGCGGGGCATCCCCAATTTCCATATTTTCGGGGAGATCGCGTATGATACGCCGGACGCCGTCACCGCCGCGCGGGTCATGGCGGAGGCGGGTCTGCCCTACGCACTCGACATGGGCTTCGCAAAGACGGCGCAGCTCGTCGCGAGCGGGCGGGAAAGCCCCGCCGTCATGGCGGATTTCCTGTTGCAGGACGTGATCTATCCCGGCGGGGCGGTCACCGCCACGGGCCTGCCGACGTTCCTTGGCAACCATGATTTCGGGCGGTTTTCGATGTTCCTGCGCGATTATGCCGGAACCGACGATCGCACCGAACTGCTCGCCCGGACAAAGCTCGGCCATGCGATGATGTTCGCACTGCGCGGCGTGCCGACGGTCTATTACGGGGATGAGCAGGGGTTCATCTCCGACGGCAATGACCAACTCGCGCGTGAGGACATGTTCGAAAGCCGGGTCGATGCCTATAACGACAATGGTCTGCTTGGCACCGATGCCACCACGGCACAGGCGAATTTCGATGCCGGACACCCGCTTTACCGTCTTATCCGCGAACTGGCGGCGATGCGCACCGGCTCTCCGGCGCTGCGCCGGGGGTTGAGCATTGTGCGCGGTTTCGATCACGAGGGGCCGGGCCTGCTCGCGGTGGAGCGATACGATGCAGCCAGCGGAAACCGCGTCCTCGCCGCGTTCAACACCTCCAAGGAGCCGATCACGCGCGACATCGCGGTGAATTACGATGCCCGCGCGCTGACCCCGCTTTCCGGCGAATGTCCCGCGAGGGTCACCGCCCCTGGCAGCGTGCGGCTGACCATCTCCGCCTTCGGCTGGGCTGTGTGCGAACTGGAGACCGGGTGATGGCAGACGTCGACACGGTTCAGCGCACCGCGCCGGCCGACGCCGCGGTGGAGTGGTGGCGCGGCGCCGCGATCTATCAGATTTATCCGCGCAGCTTCATGGATGCGAACGGCGACGGGATCGGCGATCTTCGGGGGATCACCAGCCGCATGGAGCATGTCGCCTCGCTCGGTGTCGATGCGATCTGGATCTCGCCCTTCTTCACCAGCCCGATGAAGGATTTCGGCTATGACGTCGCCGATTATCGGGATGTCGATCCGATCTTCGGGACGCTTGCGGATTTCGATGCGCTCGTCACGCGCGCGCATGGCCTGCGGCTCAAGGTGCTGATCGATCAGGTTTATTCGCATACGTCGGACGAACATCCCTGGTTCACGGAGAGCCGGGCGAGCCGCGATAATCCGCGCAGCGATTGGTACGTTTGGGCGGATGCAAAGCCCGACGGCACGCCGCCCTCCAACTGGCAATCGGTGTTCGGCGGCCCCGCCTGGACGTGGGATGCGCGGCGGGGGCAATATTACCTGCACAATTTCCTGAGCTGTCAGCCGCAGCTCAACGGGCACAATCCCGCCGTGCAGGACGCCATTCTGGATGTGGCGCGGTTCTGGCTCGACCGCGGTGTCGACGGGTTCCGTATCGACGCGCTCAATTTCGCGATGCACGATCCGCAATTGCGCGACAATCCGCCGGCCCCGCCGAGCGATCGCCCCCGCACGCGCCCGTTCGATTTTCAGCGCAAGATCCACAACATGTCGCATCCCGACATTCCCGGCTTCATCGAACGGATCCGTGCCGTCACCGATGCCTATGACGCGATCTTTACCGTCGCGGAGGTCGGCGGCGACGAGGCCGAAACCGAGATGAAGGCCTTTACGCAGGGCGATGGCCGGCTGAATTCCGCCTATGGCTTCAACTTCCTCTATGCCGATCGCCTGACGCCCGGCCTTGTGAGTGCAGCATTGGCCGAATGGCCGGAGACAGGCGGGACGGGCTGGCCAAGCTGGGCCTTCGAAAATCACGATGCGCCGCGCGCCGTCTCGCGCTGGTGCGCGCCGGAGTACCGGGAGCGGTTCGCGCGGATGAAGATGATGCTGCTCGCCTCGCTGCGCGGTAATATCATCCTTTATCAGGGCGAGGAACTGGGCCTCACCCAGGTCGATATTCCGTTCGAACAATTGCAGGATCCAGAGGCGATCGCGAACTGGCCGCTGACCTTGTCGCGCGATGGTGCGCGCACGCCGATGCCATGGCACGGCGGTGAAGACGGCGGGTTCGGATCCGACACCCCCTGGCTCCCCCATGGCGAAGAGAACCTTGCCCGGTCCGTCGCGCAACAGGACGCGGACCCGGCCTCTCTCCTTGCGCTGACCCGCGAACTTGTCGGCTTGCGCAAGACGTCGCCTGCGTTGCGGCATGGCGCTGCGGTCTGCGAGGCGACGGGCGCGCTGCTGCGGCTCGAACGCTTTACGGCCGACGAACGGGTGGTGTGCCTGTTCAACATGTCGCCCGACACGCTCCACCATATTTCCATCCCCCAAGGAGACACCCTATGCAGCGTCAATTCGGTTTCGGACAGTCTCGGACCTTATGCCGCGGTCATGGTGCGGGTATGATGCGCGTCGCAATCAGGGCCGCGGTGGGCATGCTGCTCGCGTCGAGTGCGGTGCCCGCCTTTGCCGGCGATGTTTCCTCCCCGGACGGGCGCACCGTCGTGACGCTCGATGTGGATGGGGACGGCGTCGCCTTCTACCGTGTGACGCGCGACGGAAAGCCGTTGATCGCGGACAGCGATCTGGGCTTTCTGTTCACCGATGCGGAGCCGATGCGCCGCAATTTCACGATACAAAGCGAGGGCCGCGCCACCCACGACGAAACGTGGGAGCAACCGTGGGGCGAACGCCGCTTCGTGCGCGACCATCACAACGAGCTGTCGGTCACGTTCCGCGAGGCGCGCGAAACCAGCACGCGCGCGCTGACCGTGCGGATGCGCGTGTTCGACGACGGCATCGGCTTTCGCTACGAATTTCCCGAAAGCGCCGAAATGCCGGTCGCGAACATTGCGGAGGAGCTGACCGAATTCGCCATCGCGCCCGAGGCGGCGGCAGACGGCAAGGCGTGGTGGATCCCCGGCGGAGACTTCAACCGATACGAATATCTCTATAACGAAACGCCGATCGCGGAGGTCGGCATTGCGCACACGCCGATCACCATGCGGCTTTCGGACGGGACGCATCTGTCGTTCCACGAAGCGGCATTGGTCGATTATTCGGGCATGTGGCTGCGGCGCATGGAAGGCTCGCGCTTTCGCGCGACGCTCGCCCCGTCGAGTCGCGGCGCCAAGGTCGTGCGCGAAGGGGCCTTCACCACCCCCTGGCGCACCATCCGTATCAGCGACGGGCCGGCGGGCCTTGTCCAAAGCGACCTCGAACTGAACCTCAACGAACCGAACAAGCTCGGTGATGTAAGCTGGGTCGAACCGGGCAAATATATCGGCATCTGGTGGGGCATGATCTCCAACCGCTGGAGCTGGGCGTCGGGCGAGCGGCATGGCGCCACGACCGAACGCACGAAGCGATATATCGATTTCGCCGCCGAACACGGCTTTCGCGGCGTGCTCGTCGAAGGGTGGAACGTGGGTTGGGACGGCAACTGGTTCGGCAACGGACGCGATTACAGCTTTACCGAAGCCTATCCCGATTTCGACCTTCAGGCGGTCGCCGATTACGCGCGGAAAAAAGGCGTGCGTCTGATCGGCCATCACGAAACGGGCGGCAATATCAAGGTTTACGAGGAACAGCTTGCCGATGCGATGGCGCTCTACGGCACATTGGGCGTGGACTGGGTAAAGACCGGATATGTCGCCGATGCGGGCGGGATCACGTCGTGCAATGCCGATATTGCCGATCCATGCGCCGGCGATGCCGAAACGTTCGAATGGCACGATGGGCAGCGGCAGGTGCAGCATCACCTTCGCGTGGTGGAGGAAGCGGCGAAGAACCATGTCGCGGTGAACGCGCACGAACCGGTCAAGGATACAGGACTGCGCCGTACCTATCCCAACTGGGTCGCGCGCGAAGGGGCGCGGGGGCAGGAATACAATGCCTGGGCGCCCTTTGCCAACGGGCCGGACCACGAACCGACGCTGGTGTACACGCGCATGCTTTCCGGGCCGATGGATTACACGCCGGGCGTGCTCAGCCTCGTGGGGGATCGGGATTATCCGATCGCCAGCACTCTGGCGAAACAGCTTGGTTTGTATCTCGCGATCTATTCCCCGATCCAGATGGCGGCGGATTTCACCGAAAGCCTGGCCGCGCATCCGCGCGAACTCGAATTCATCGAGACTGTGCCCACCAACTGGTCCGAAAGCCGCCTCATCGCCGGTGCGGTGGGCGATTATGCCATTTTCGCGCGCAAGGATCGCGCGAGCGAGGATTGGTATGTCGGCGGCGTCAACGACGCGACCGAGCGTGCGCTGACGCTCGATTTCGACTTTCTCGAAGAGGGCGGAACCTACACCGCGAAGGTGTGGAAGGACGGACCCGATGCCACTTTTCTGACCGAAAGGCGGCACGACATCGCCTATGATACGGTGACGGTGCGCAAGGGCGACAGCTACGCCGTGCGGCTGGCGCCGGGTGGCGGGCTGGCGATCCGGCTCGTGCCACGCTGAGCGTTATTGCTCGCCGTATGCCGGAAAGATGGGCGGCGGCATCGCGCGTCCGGGTTCAGCATGCGGAGCGGGCCGAGCCACGCGATCCGATCGCATCGGCGATGATACTGCCTTCGCATCGATGGCGGTCACCGGCATCGCGATTGCCCCCTCGGCATCGGGCAGGAGCAATGCCGTATTTCGGGTCGCCAGCCGAGATGGACAGAGTGCCTCGCCATGCCTTCCGCCGCCATCGTCATGCGGCGCCCCGCCAATGCGAAGAGGGGCAGGCCGCCTCGAATCTGCCAATTGCGGCCCCGCAGCACACGCGAAATACATGGGTTCGCCCAACATCTTTTGGAGGGCACCATCTCTCGCAGACCGCTGGCGGCCAAGCCGCGCGCGCAGAGCAATCGCGCCCGCCGGACAGGATCGCGCGAATAATCAAACGAAGCTGAAGCACACGGCGGCGTCGGGACGAGCAAGGGCGAGATGCTGGCCGAATTGGGGTGGATCGAGGAGAATTTCGCCTGCGGGCACGCCATTGTTTCCGATGCGCTGAGAAGCTTCCGAAAGAGGGGTCTGCGGGCGTTTTGGATTCCATGCAGAAGCCCGCTGACCCTTTCAACGATACGCGGGCTTTCGCCGATGGCACCGCTTTCGTCGATCCGGCGGTCCTGGCAGTTCCCGGCCCCCGGTTTCGGCGATTACATGAACAGACTGAAAAATCGCGCCATGAGGGAGAAACCTCGAAGGGGCATCGTCTAAGGCGCCACGCCTGCACGGGTTTGCGTTCGGGCACCGCTCATGATGCATCGGTTTCGTGCCGACGAGACCGCCGTGGGCATGATGATACGGGCGCGCCTGATCCTTACCCGCGGCCTCAGAACCAGAAGCGCACGCCTATGACGTAGTGCGTTACGTGCGGATCCTCGCCGTCGAGGCGGGTCCGGTCCGCGCTTTCGCCAAGCTGCCATTCCTGCTCGACCCCGATATAGGGCGCGAATTCGCGGACAAACTCGTATCGCAGCCTTACGCCCACCTCGGCGGAGGTGACGCCGGTGCCGAGCGCGCGTTCCGGCACGTCTTGCGCCGAAAGGTTCACTTCCCCGCGTGGTTGCAGGATCAGCCGCTGTGTTATCCGCTGATCCAGCTCGGCCTCCACACGCGCGGTCAGATCGCCTTCATTCGACAGGAATGCCGCCGCGTCGACTTCGAACAGATAAGGTGCAAGCCCCTGCACGCCGAGTACGGCATGCGTGCGCTCCGGCCCGGTAAGGTCCTGCCGGATGCCAGCCTGTACATCCCACCACGGGCCGATGGCATGGCTCCACAACCCCTGGATTTCGGCATCCTCGGGCCGCGCGCCAAAAGAGCCTTCGCCCTCGCTCTTGAACCAGAACTTGTCGAGATCGCCGCCGTAGTAACCCTGCACGTCCCAGAGATAGCCATCGCCGCCCTTGCGCGCGCGATATTCGGCGCGCTCGCCCTGAAACCAGAAATAGCGCATGCCGCCGATCTCCGTTCGCAAGGCCGCGCGCGAGGCACGCATCGCATCGGCGCCCCAGATCGCATCGGCCGCGCGCGCCGGACCGCTTCCAGCAGCAGCGGGCGGCGCGGTTCGAGGCACAGGCATCGCAGAATGGTCCATTGCCACGTGATCCATTGCTTCGTGGTCCATGGCCCCATGATCCATTGCGCCGTGGTTGATGGAACCACGGTTCCTTCCATGGTCCATTCCGGAATGTTCGGCATGGCGCCCGGCATGGCCTTCTTCAGGCGACGGTTCCGGCATATCGTCCGGGGCCGATTTGCACGCCCCGTCGGGCACCGCGTGCCCCATCGCCCGGTGGCGGGCGGCCTCCTCCTCGCATGTCGTCGGGGCGGGGCCATCTCCACCGTGCGCCCCATGGCCCATGTGTGTCTGGGCGAATGCGGGCGAGGCGGCAGCGCTCAGGACAATGGCGACGAACGGGCGCATCAATCCTCTCCCACCCGTTCGACATCGGGGTGTTCCCCTTGCGGCGCGACCGTGACGATCTGAAACATGCCCATGTGCATGTGGTAGAGGAGGTGACAATGAAACGCCCAGTCTCCTTCCTCGTCCGCGGTCAGGTCGAAGGTGGCGCTACCGCCCGGTTGCACGATGACGGTGTGCTTCTGCGGCTGGCGATCGGCGGGCGCGCCATTGACCAGTTCGAAGAAATGGCCGTGCAGGTGGATCGGATGCGCCATCATCGTGTCGTTGACGAGCTTTACGCGCACCCGCTCGTTATAGGCGAAACGGATCGGATCCTCGCTTACGGAGGAGAATTTCTTCCCGTCGAAGGACCACATATACCGTTCCATATTGCCGGTAAGGTGGATTTCCATGTGCCGCGACGGGGGCCGCAAATCGTCATTGGGCAATAGCGCAACCAAATCCTTGTAGGACAGCACGCGGTGCCCGACCGCGGCGAGCCCGATGCCCGGGTCGCCCATGCGATCGACAGGGTTCATCGACACCATGTCGATCCCCGGTCCGACCTTTACATCGGGCGGAAGCAGCGACGTATCGCGCATATCCATGCCGCCCATCGCATGCGCGCCGGTCGTGTCCGCCGGCATGGCATGGCCCATCGCCGCATGGTCCATACGGCCCATGTCACCGGCCATGTCCGCACCGGGGCCCTGTCCGGCCCGATGGTTCATCCCCATGTCCGCCATGGTCAGCAGCGGCGGATCGCGCAGCGCCGGCACATCGGCCCTTGCTCCGGGGCGCGAGGCCAGCATGGCAACCGCCATGCCCGACCGGTCCATGCTTTCGGCGATAATCGCATGCGCCTCGCCCAAAGGTTCGACGAGGATGTCGTAGGTTTCCGCCGTGCCGATCTGAAACTCCTCGACCTCCACCGGGCGCACGTCCTGCCCATCGGCGGCGACGACGTGGAACTTCGCGCCGGGAATGCGGATATTGAAGAAGGTCATCGCGCTGCCATTGATGATGCGAAGGCGAACGCGCTCCCCCAGATTGAACGTGAATTCGGGCGCTTCGTCAGGCCCGCGCCCGTTAGCGAGATAGGTATAGGTGGAGCCGGTGACGTCGGCGATATCGGTCGGCATCATGCGCATGTTCGCCCACATGCGCCGCGCCTCTCCCGATAAAGGGTAATCGCCGGTCCAGCTCGTCTTCTGATAATTGAAGTATTCCTCGCCCTTTTTAAGCTTGTCCATGATCGTGTGCGGGTGGAGCGGGGTGAATTCGCTGAGCAGCAGGACGTAATCCCGGTCCGCTTCGACCGCATCGCGGCGGGCGGGCTCCACCACGATCGGGCCGTAATGCCCCGCCTGTTCCTGCATGCCGGAATGGCTATGCCACCAGTAGGTGCCGTGCTGACGCAGGGCGGGAATGTCGTAGACGAAGGTTTCGCCCGGCGCGATGCCGGGAAAGCTGACACCGGGCACGCCGTCGAACTGAAACGGGAGGAGGAGCCCGTGCCAATGGATCGAACTGTCCTCGTCGAGCATGTTGGTGACCGCAATCCGCACAGGCTCGCCCTCGCGAAGGCGGACGAGCGGGCCGGGCACGCTTCCGTTGACGGCAACGGCATGGCCGCGCCGTCCCTGAACCATGCGTACGCCCTTTCCGATGGTCAGCGCGATGTCGCGGCCCGACACCTCGTCAAAACCGGGGCGGATCATCCCGCCATGCAGATCGCCGCCGCGCGCCCATGCCGGAAGGGCGAGCGCGCCCGCGCCCAGGGTTCCGGCGGCCAGCAGACCGCGGCGTGAAACATTCAATCGAGACATCGACCTTGCAACTCCTTCGCGGCGCGACATATATACCCCACCAGAGTATAGCAAGATACCCCGGTGGGTATGAGCTAAGATCGGAGAAGATGAAGTGGCGACACCGCACGGCACCCGCATCGTCAACCGCTTCCGCCGGATCGAGGGGCAGGTGCGCGGCGTGGCGCAAATGGTCGAGGATGACCGGTATTGCATCGACATCCTGACGCAGGTGCAGGCGATCAAGGCCGCGCTGGGCCGGGCGGAAAGCGAGATCCTGAAACGTCATGCCGCCTGCTGCGTCGCCGATGCCATCGCGAGCGGCGACCCGGATGAGCAGGCGGTGAAATTCGGCGAGCTGATCGACCTTTTCGAGAAGGCGAAGCGATGATCGCAAGCCGCGCTCCCTGCCTGAAACCAGACGAAAGGAATCTGACGATGACAGACCGAACCCGTAAAGGCGCGCGCCGCATGCTCGCCTCGTCCGCCGCGATATTCGTCGCGGCCTGCGCCGGTGTCGCGCAGGCGGCAAGCTTCACCATGTATCGCGATCGCGATTGCGGATGCTGCCTCGATTGGGCCGACCATGTGGAGCAGGCCGGCAAGCACGATGTGAAGGCCGTCGACCATCCCGGCATGGCCGCGGTAAAGGCCGGCGTCCCGGCGGACCTCATCTCCTGCCACACCGCCATCATGGCCGGCTATGTCATCGAGGGGCACGTGCCCGCCGCCGATGTCGAACGGCTTTTGTCCGAACGCCCGGCGGGGGTCACCGGCCTTGCGGTTGCGGGCATGCCGATGGGTTCGCCCGGCATGGAGCATGGCCATCATCGCCAGGCGTACAAGGTCGTCGCCTTCGGGCCGGACGGCCGCAGCGTATGGGCCAGCCATAACGGGAGCACATCGTGAAACACGCCGACGCGCACGAAAAGACCGCCACCGTCTACCGGATGGTCATGCCCGATCATGTCTGCCCCTACGGTTTGAAGACGGTTGACCTGCTCGAACGCGAAGGCTTCGCGGTGGACGACCATTACCTTGAAACGCGGGAGGAAACCGACGCGTTCAAGGAAAAGCACGGGGTCAAGACCACGCCGCAGACCTTCATCGGTGGTAAGCGGATCGGCGGCTATGACGATTTGCGCGAATATTTCGGCAAGTCGGTGCAGAAGGAAGGCGAAACCAGCTATCAACCGGTCATCGCCATTTTCGGCGTCGCGTTCCTGCTCGCCCTCGCGATCAGCTGGTACGTGTTCGGCACGATTCTTACGGTGCCGGCGATCGAATGGTTCGTCAGCCTGTCGATGGCGCTCCTCGCCATACAGAAACTGCAGGATATCCGCAGCTTCTCGACCATGTTCCTGAATTACGACCTGCTGGCGCGGCGGTGGGTGCGATATGGCTTCATCTACCCGTTCGGGGAGGCACTGGCCGGCATATTGATGGTGGCGCATGCGTTGCCGATCGTGTCGGTGCCGGTGTCGCTCTTCATCGGAACCGTTGGCGCGATCAGCGTGTTTAAGGCGGTGTATATCGACAGGCGCGAGCTGAAATGCGCCTGCGTCGGCGGGGGGAGCAACGTTCCGCTGGGCTTCGTCTCGCTGACCGAAAACCTGTTCATGATCGGCATGGGGCTATGGATGGGAGCGAAGGCGCTGGGCTGGGTCGTTCTGTAACCTGCAGCCCATCCGCGGCGAGACATTCGAAGCATTCGAGGGAAGACCAACATGACGAAAGACCCATCCGGCAATAGGTCGCACGGCGGCGGCAATTACTGGCGTTTCATGGCGATGGTGTCGACCTCCACCGTCATCATGTTCGGGCTCATGTATGCCAACACATTCGATGCCGATCACCTATTCTGGAGCGAGACGCGTTTCTGGATGATGTTCGTGATGGGGGCGATGATGATGGTCGTCATGCTGCTTTTCATGTGGGGCATGTACAAGGACCGGACCCGAAATTTCATCATTCTCGGCGTCGGGGTCGTGGTATTCGCGCTTTCGCTCTGGCTCGTGAGGAGCCAGGCGACGGTCGACGACACCGAATACATGTCCGCGATGATCCCGCATCATTCGATCGCCATCATGACGAGCGAGCGTGCCCATCTCAGGGATCCGCGCGTGCGCAAGCTGGCGCATGACATCATCCTCGCGCAGCGGCGCGAAATTGCGCAGATGAAATATCTGATCGCCGATATCGAGGAGAACGGTATCCGTACGGAGGAACGCCTCCCCGAAGGCATGAACGTGCGGTCCGACGAAAGAGCGGGGGCAGGTCGATGAAACAGCTCGCCATTGTTGCCGCTCTGTCGGCGCTCGCGCTTGCCGGGTGCAACCGCAATACGGCCATCGGCAACGATCGCGAAGCCGACCGTGATCCGCCCTCCCATGCCGCGCCGATCAGACCGGCGGGCACTGCGTTACAGAACGTGTCGACGGCCCTTGTAAAGCCCGAAACGATGAGCGATGCCGACGTGGCCGCGATCGGCGGGACCGGCGGGCGATGCGTTTTCACCCTGACCGAGGTGAGTTTCCCGGCCTTCGTCTATGCGCCGGGAGATCGTGGTTTCATCAAGCTCAATGGCACTCTCGTTCCGCTCGACGCGGTGGGTGCCGACCGGTTCGAGAACGGGGGTCTGGTCGTTACCACCCGCCTGCTTGATACACGGGGCAATGCCGGATTGCGGGGCCTTGAGATGATCGTGGTTCCGCCCGGCGCCAGGGACGAGCTTGGTTATCGCGGCTATACCAGTTGTGACGGTTGAGCGGGCGACGCGCCTTTTCGCTAGCCGTTTGCTAACCGTCTCCATCGCGTCACGGCGATGCGCTTCTGGTACTGCGCTGCGTAACGCGCGGCAATCCGGGGAAGAGCGTGTTGCCACCAATTTCGATCCATCGGTATATGGATGCATCCGGATCGGACCGGCCTTCGATTGCTGCGATCCGTCCTGCGGAATAACCCCTAGGGCGTTGCAGACGGCGATTTTACGCAATGCGAGGTAACTCCTGTCCGGATGCAATGGATGGATCGAAAACCTTCCCGTTTTTCGACATTCCTTGATCGCTTGTCGATCACTGGGTACGGGGAGGACAGGAGTAGTAAATGGCGCGCATCATTCTGGCCGAAGACGATGAGATCGTCGGTGAAATCGTCCGCGATACGCTGATGGATGCAGGCCATGCCGTCGGCTGGTGCAAAGATGGGCGTTCGGCGCTCGACGCCATTCGTTTTCGTCCGCCGCATCTTGCCATCCTCGATCAACGCATGCCTGAAATGTCGGGGATCGAAGTGTTGCGCTCCATGCGGATCAGCAAGGAACTCGCCATGGTTCCGGTCCTCATGCTCACCGCGGTGCGCACCGATGCGGATCAGTCGATCGCCTATTATGACGGGGCGGACGATTACATCACGAAACCCTGCAACATGGAACAATTGCTGTTCCGTGCCGACCGGCTGATCAAGGGAGCGATGCGTCGCACTTCAGGGATGGAAGGCATGCCGCAGCTCAGCAAGATGGTTTCGCGCCCGGTCTGATCGCCCATCCATACCGGGGCGCCGCATGCGATATACGGTCGATGCGTCGTATCGGCCGCCGCGTTACCGGCGGCCGGTGGATCACAATCCCCGCACGATCACCGGATCTGGCAATCGGGCGACAGGCGGAAATCGAGGTAATTGTCGACAGAGCGCATGAGCTCGTCGAACTCATGCTCGAAAAAATGGTTCGCGCGCGGAATTTCGTCGTGATGAATGGTGATGTGCTTCTGCGTACGAAGCTTGTCGACGAGCTTTTGCACCGACGACGGCGTCACCACCGTATCGGCGGCACCCTGGATCATGATGCCGGACGCGGGGCAGGGCGCGAGGAACGAAAAATCATACATGTTCGCGGGCGGCGCGATAGAAATGAAGCCGCGGATTTCCGGGCGCCGCATCATAAGCTGCATCCCGATGAGCGCGCCGAAACTGACACCCGCGATCCAGGTGACCTGCGCCTCGGGATGGACCGACTGCACCCAGTCGAGCGCGCTGGCCGCATCGGACAATTCGCCGACCCCATTGTCGAAACTGCCTTGGCTGCGACCGACGCCGCGAAAGTTGAAGCGCAGGACGGCGAAACCGCGCGCGGCAAAATCCTTGAACAAGGCCTGTGTGATGCGCTCGTTCATGGTGCCGCCGCCCTGCGGATGCGGATGCAATATCATGGCGAGCGGCGCGCGCGGACGCGGTGCGGGGTGATAACGGCCTTCTAGGCGGCCTTCGGGACCGGGAAAAATAACGGCTGGCATGGGGTGATGTCGTTACCTGATGCTGGCCCCGTGCCGCGGCTTTGTGGCGAAGCGCGCACGGGGGTGTGATTTGTTGACGCAGCCTATATAGATGCGTTGACAAAAAGAACAATGCGAACCGTCACCCGTTCCGCTTCCCCTCGCGCGGTGGCCGGCGCATCATGAACCGGTGGAAACCTTTCTGAATACGATTACCTATCTCGACCATGCGGCGAGCGCGCCGATCCTGCCGCAGGCGCGCGATGCGTTGTTGCGCGGCATGATGCTGAACGCCAATGCGAGCAGCCCGCATGCGCCGGGTCGCGCGGCGCGTGCCGCTCTCGAACAGGCGCGTGCCGACGTGGCCGATGCGCTTGGCTGGAAAGGCGAGGTCGTCTTTACCAGCGGGGCGAGCGAGGCCCTGTCGATTGCGCTGCATCGTTCGCACGCGACGCGGCGGATCGTGAGCCAAGTCGAACATGATGCCGTCACGCGCCATGCGACGGGCGCCGCGCGTATTCCGGTCGGCGTGGCGGGCATGATCGCACCGGGCGATCTTCCCGATGTTGATGGCGCGCTCGTCGCGATACAGCAGGTCAACAATGAAACGGGCGTCATTCAACCTCTCGACGCGCTGGGCCAGGCGATCCGCGCGGGCGGCGGCCTGTTGCTCGCCGATTGTTCGCAAGGGGCGGGGAAGATCCCGATGCCGGCGGTGGATATGTCGGTGATTTCGGCGCACAAGTTCGGCGGGCCGACGGGCATCGGCGCGCTGCTGCTGCGCGATTTCGGTTTGATCGCACCCGATGGGGGGCAGGAACGCGGCTATCGCGGGGGGACGGAGAATGTTCCCGGCGCGATGGCGATGGCCGCGGCATTGCAGGCCGGACACGGCTGGATGAACGATGCCCTGCGTTTGCGCAGCATGCTTGAAAATGCGATCATCGATCTGGGCGGCGAGGTCGTTGCTGATCGCAGCCCGCGCATTGCTACCATCGGTTCCTACCGCCTGCCGGGTGTTGCCGCGGCGGTGCAGCTCATCCGGCTCGACAGCGCGGGCATTGCGGTTTCGGCAGGAAGCGCGTGTTCCTCCGGTTCGCTGCGGACGAGCCATGTGCTTTCGGCGATGGGGATGGATGACAAAAGCGCGGGCGAGGTTATCCGCGTCTCCATCGGCCCCGATACGCGGGATGCCGATATCGAGCGTTTTCTGGACGTGTGGGGCGATATCGCCCGCGGGCGGCGCCCGTGATCTATCTCGATTACCAGGCGACGACACCCCTGGCGCCCGAAGCGCGGGAGGCGATGCTGCGCTGGCTGGACGGGCCGGATGGCACCGGATTCGGCAATCCGCACAGCCCGCATCGCATGGGAAGGGCGGCGGCGGCGGCAGTGGACATCGCGCGCGAACAGGTCGCGGCGCTCTTCCCGCCCGGCGGACGGGTCATTTTCACATCCGGCGCGACCGAGGCGATCAACCTCGCCATGCGGGGCACGGCGCGGGCGGGCGATGAACGGCCCGTCGCGATCAGCGCGATCGAGCATGCCGCCGTGCGCGATACCGCCGCCGCACTTCGCGTGCCGGTGCATGAATTGCCGGTCGATGGCGACGGGGTGATCGCCGCCGATGCGACCTGGCCGGACGAAACCCGCCTCGTCGCGGTCATGCAGGTCAACAACGAAATCGGCACGGTGCAACCGGTTGATGCCATAGCGCGGCGGGCGCGGGCTGGCGGTGCGTTGATGCTGTGCGATGCGGTGCAGGCGGCGGGGCGGATGAAATTCGCACACGCCGACATGATCGCGGTTTCGGCGCACAAGCTGCACGGGCCGAAGGGTATCGGCGCGCTATGGGTGCGGGACGGGGTGACGCTCGATCCGCAGATCACCGGCGGGGGGCAGCAGGACGGCATGCGTTCCGGCACGCTCAGCCCCGCATTATGCGCAGGGTTCGGGGCGGCGGCGGCGCTGGCCATGACGCGGATGGAGGAGGACGCCGCGCATGTCCGGCATCTTTTCGACAGGGCGCGCGAATGGTTTGCAGGCTGGACGCTGAACGGGAGCGAGGCGCTGCGCTGGCATGGAAATCTCAACCTGCGGCGGGATGGGCTCGACGTGGCCCGGCTCATGTCCGAGGTGCGCGAGGTCGCTTTTTCGGCCGGTTCGGCATGCGCGTCGGGGTCGGGCCGGCCCAGCCATGTCTTGCAGGCCATCGGATTGACTGACACAAAGGCGAAACAATCGATCCGGCTCGGGTTCGGACGCTACACACGGGAAGAGGATCTGGAACATGCCGCGGCCTCGATACGGGCGGCGGCGAAACAACAGGGAATCTGAACCGATGGTCTGCGTCAAAATCACCACCGCCAAGGGCGAGACCGTCAAGGCCGAGGGCGAGGACGGCGCGAGCCTCCTCGAAACGGCGCAGGCGGCGGGCATGCCGCTCGAAGGGACGTGCGAAGGGCAGATGGCCTGTTCCACCTGCCACGTCATCGTCGCGCCCGAATGGTTCGACCGGCTCCTGCCCGCGACCGAGGATGAGGAGGACATGCTCGACCTCGCAGCAGGAGTGCAGCGCACGAGCCGCCTGTCGTGTCAGATCGTTCTCGATTCTGCGCTCGACGGTCTGGCCATTTCCATCCCGCTCGATTCTCACGACATGCGCGGCGTGGGATAGGAGCGAGGCACCGCGATACGCATGAAAAAGCCCGCCGCGGCGCGATGCCGGGCGGGCCTTTTTCCATGATCGCGCGTTTTCGCTTATGCCATGGCGGACGATTTGGCGTTTTCGACCGCATCGATGACGGCCTTGGAAAAGGCAGGGATGTCATCCGGGTTGCGGCTGGTGATGAGATTGCCGTCGACGGCGACTTCCTTGTCCACCACGTTGGCGCCTGCATTTCTAAGGTCGGTGCGAACCGAGGGCCAGCTCGTCACGGTCTTGCCCTTCACCACATCGGCCTCGACCAGCATCCACGGACCGTGGCAGATCGCGGCGACGGGCTTGCCCGCATTGGCGAAATCCTTGACGATCTTCACGGCCTTATCCTCGAGCCGAAGAACGTCGGGATTGATCTGCCCGCCGGGAAGAACCAGCGCGTCATAATCGGCGAAATTCACCTGGTCGAGCGTCTTGTCCACCTTGACCGTGTCGCCCCAATCGCCCTGGTCCCAACCCTTGATCTCGCCGCTTTCGGGGCTGGCGACGACGACCGTCATGCCGGCATCCTCGAAATTGGCCTTGGGCTTCATAAGCTCGCTCTGCTCGAACCCGTCGGTCGCCATGATGAGAATCTGTTTGGCCATGATTGTAACTCCTTGAATCGCTTTCTTGCGTGTTGCCCATAAAACGGATGGGGGACGGGATGCGTTCCGCCATTTGCCTCGGCCCGTCGTGCTGCTAAGCCGGTTCGTGCGATGCCCAGCGATACGACAGAAAAAACCGAACCCGACCCGTTCGATCGCCTGATCGACGCCCCCTTCGACGCCGCCTTGTCGGAGCGTTATCTCGTCTATGCGCTGTCCACGATCACGGCGCGTTCGCTGCCCGATCTGCGCGACGGGTTGAAACCCGTGCACCGGCGACTGTTGTGGGCAATGCGGCAATTGCGGCTCGATCCAGGGCAGGCGTTCAAGAAATCGGCCCGCGTCGTCGGCGACGTCATCGGCAAGTATCACCCCCATGGCGATGCCTCTGTCTATGACGCGATGGTGCGTCTGGCGCAGGATTTCGCGCTGCGCTACCCGCTGGTCGAGGGGCAGGGGAACTTCGGCAATATCGACGGCGATAATGCCGCGGCCTATCGTTATACGGAGGCGCGGCTGACGCGCACGGCGATGCTGTTGATGGCGGGGCTGGACGAGGGCACCGTCGATTTCATCCCGACCTATAACGGGGAGGAGCAGGAGCCGGAGATTTTTCCCGGCATCTTCCCCAACCTGCTGGCCAACGGGGCGAGCGGGATCGCCGTCGGCATGGCGACCTCCATCCCCAGTCACAATGTCGCGGAGGTGATCGACGCGACGCTGAAACTGATCGACAACCCGCGCGCCGAACATGGCGAATTGATGGAGGTGTTCCGCGGTCCCGATTTCGCCACCGGCGGCCTTGTCGTGGACAGCGCGGAGGCGATCTCCCATGCGTATGAAACGGGGCGCGGCTCGTTCCGCATGCGGGGCCGTTTCCATGCGAGCGAGGCGGCAAGCGAAGCCGACCGCGATGCCGGGATCGAGCGACTGGGCGGGGGGCAGTGGCAACTCGTCATCTCCGAAATCCCGTATCAGGTGGCCAAGGGCAAGCTGATCGAGCAGATCGCCAATCTGATCGCCGACCGCAAATTGCCGATCCTCGAGGATGTGCGCGACGAAAGCGACGAGACGATCCGCATCGTGCTCGAACCAAAAAGCCGCAAGGTCGACCCCGAACTGCTCAAGGAAAGCCTTTACAGGCTGACCGATCTGGAAAGCCGGTTCTCGCTCAACCTCAACGTGCTGGACGCGACGCGCACGCCGGTCGTCATGGGGCTGGGTGAATTGCTGCGCCACTGGATCGCGGCGCAGATCGACATTCTCCTGCGCCGCAGCCGCCACCGCCTGGACAAGATCGCTGCGCGGCTGGAGCTTGTCGAAGGGTATATCGCCGCTTTCCTCAACCTCGACCGGGTGATCGAGATCATCCGCACCGAGGACGAGCCGAAGCCGATCATGATGGCGGAGTTCGAGCTGACCGACAGGCAGGCCGAGGCGATCCTCAACATGCGGCTGCGCAGTCTGCGCAAGCTGGAGGAGATGGAGCTTCGCCGCGAGCGCGATGCCCTGCTCGCCGAACGTGCCGAGCTGGAGCAGCTTATCGAAAGCCCGGCCCGCCAACGCACGCGTATCAAGCGCGATCTCAAGGCGTTGCGCAAGGAATATGGCGAGGATACGCCGCTCGGCGCGCGCCGCACGACCATTGCCGAGGCGGAACCCACCGTCGAATTCAGCATGGACGCCATGATCGAGAAGGAGCCGGTCACCGTCATCCTGTCGCAGCGCGGCTGGATCCGCGGGATGAAGGGGCATGTCGACCTTTCGGGCGAATTCAAGTTCAAGGAAGGCGACGGCCCCGCCTTCGCCATGCATGCGCAGACGACGGACAAGGTGCTGATCGCGTGTGACAATGGCCGGTTCTATACCATGGGGTGCGACGGCTTGCCCGGCGGCCGCGGTTTCGGAGAGCCGGTGCGCTCGATGGTTGACATCGACCCGGAGGTCGCGATCGTCGGCGTCCAGATCTACCGGCCAAAGGGGCAATTGCTGCTGGCCGCCGACAACGGGCGCGGTTTCGCGGCGGAAATGGATGAATTGCTCGCCGAAACGCGAAAGGGGCGCCAGGTCGTGAACCTGAAGAAGGGCAGCACGCTGCGCGTCGTCCATGCCATTGCGCCGGAGCATGACCATGTCGCGGTGGTGGGCGACAATCGCAAGCTCGTCATCTTCAACCTCGAAGAATTGCCGGTGATGACGCGCGGGCAGGGCGTGCAGCTGCAACGGTACCGCGACGGCGGCCTGTCCGATGCGACGACGCTGACCCTGGACGAAGGGTTGAGCTGGACCATGGGCGGGGAAACCGGGCGCACCCGCACGGAAAAGGACATGTGGCAATGGAAAGTCGCGCGCGGCGCGGCCGGGCGTCTGCCACCGACCGGTTTCCCCCGCGACAATCGCTTTTAAGCGGCACGCAGGAAAAACGGCGCGGAAGCCGAAGGTTCCGCGCCGTCGTTTCGCTCCCCTGTAAAAAGTGGGGCTCAGTTCGATCCACCGGCCCGTGCAGGCTTCGGCCCGCGGGGACGGCGGTTGCGCTGCCCCTCGGCGCCGTCGCGGCGTTCGCCGCCCTGACGCTGGCCTTCGGGCTTGGGACCACGCCCGCCGCCCTTGCCGCGACCGCGTCCACCGCCGCCGCCGCCGCCGCCGTTGCCGCGGCCACGCCCGCCGCCGCCATTGCCGCGACGTTCGCCCTGCGGCGCGCGTTCGGCACCTGCGGGTGCGCGGCTCGGCTTGGGCAGGGTTGCGGCCTGCAGCGTGAAATCATCGGGAAGCGGCATGGCGGTGAGCTTCACCCGCGTCAGCTTCTCGATATCGCGGATATAGGGTTTCTCATCCGGCGCGACATAGCTGATGGCGACGCCATCGGCCCCGGCGCGCGCGGTGCGCCCGATGCGGTGCACATATTGTTCGGCGACGTTCGGGATTTCGAAGTTGAAGACATGGCTGACGCCCGTCACGTCGATACCGCGCGCGGCAATATCCGTCGCGACCAGCACCGGCACGCGGCCTTCGCGGAACCCGTCCAGTGCGCGGGTGCGTTGCGCCTGCGACTTGTTGCCGTGGATGGCGGCGGCGACGATCCCGGCGGCGGCGAGATGGCGCACCACCTTGTCCGCGCCATGTTTGGTGCGGGTAAAGACGAGGCAGCGTTCGATCTCGCCATTGTCCAGCCCGGCCTTGAGCGAAAGCGTGAGAAGCGCCTGCTTTTCGGCCTGATTGACGAAGGTCGCATATTGCTCGACCCGTTCCGCCGTGGTGGATTGGGGCGCGATCTCGACCTTCACCGGATTGGTGATGAACCGCTTGCCGAGCTGCTGAATCGCTTGCGGCATGGTGGCGGAGAAGAACAGCGACTGACGCTTTTCAGGCAGCATCGCGGCAACCCGCGTCAAAGGCTTGATGAACCCCAGGTCCATCATCTGGTCCGCCTCGTCGAGCACGAAGATTTCGACATCGCGCAAGGTCAGAGCGCGCTGATCGATGAGGTCGAGCAGGCGGCCCGGCGTCGCGACGAGCACGTCGGTGCCGTGCGTCAGCTTGCGCGCCTGCTTGTTCGCAGGGACGCCGCCGAAAATACACTGAATCGATAGATCGAGATTCTTTGCATAATAGCCCATGTTGTCGGCAATCTGCGCGGCCAGTTCGCGCGTCGGCGACAGGACGAGCATGCGGCACGAAGCCGGTTTGGGCGAACCGCCGCTGTGCGCGAGACGGTGCAGCGAGGGCAGCGAGAACGCCGCCGTCTTGCCAGTGCCGGTCTGCGCGATGCCCAGCAGGTCGCGCCCTTCCATGAGCGAGGGGATGGACTTGCGCTGAATCGGGGTCGGCTCTTCGTAGCCTTTGGCCGAAAGCGCGCGCAGGATGGGTTCGGCAAGGCCGAGTTCTTTGAAATAGGACATGATGGTCACTCGTATACAGGCGCATTCCCGCCGCCGGGCGCAATTGCAAAGCGCAGCGGCGCGCGAAATGCGCGGGGTCAAGATCGCGACCCTAGCGTGAATGGGGAAGCTTTAGCGGTGCGAACCGTAAATCGGGTGCGGACATCTGCCGATTTGTCCCGGCAGCGTTCACGCTTGCATCCGATGCCGCGGGTGGTCCCGCGCTGTCACATCGCGGCAGATAGGCGCACCTCGCCAACTATGCAAACCTTATTTCGCCTTGCCCTAATTATATTTCGTCCGCGTCCGCTTCCTGCGCCGGGGCAGGGGTCAGGATGAGCGTCCCGTCCTCCACCCGCCAGCCATCGAGCCGTGAGAGGAAATTCATGCCCAGCACGTTCATCCCGCCCATCGACGGCGCGACCACCACGTCGAGATCGCGGGCCACGATATTGCCCGCACGCAGCTCCGAAATCGACGCCATCTGCCCCGGTGCCGCGCCATTGGCGGTGCGCAGCGCAATCGTCCCGCGCAGCGCCTCCCGCTCGATCCCGCCCGCCTGCGCGGTTTCGGGCGCGATGGCGGTGAGCGAGGCGCCAGTATCGATCAAGAACCGTTCGGGATGACCATTGATGGTCGCCTCGACCCAGTAATGCCCGTCGCGGCCGAGCGGCACGCGCGTTTCGTCGCCCTCGACCACCTGTTTCGGCATGCCCAGTTGGGGAAGCGCAAAATCGACATCCGGGTTCATGCGCGCCACGTCGATGACGGTGAGGATCAGTACTCCGGCCAGCCCCACGCTGCCGAGCGAGCGCAATGCGGCGCCGGGGGCAGGCGCCACCCGCGCGACCATCGACCCGATGATCGACACGAGCAAGGCAAACAGCGCGAGTGCGAGCAAAGGCTGTGCCTCGAGCACATCGCCGAAAGGAAGCGCGTCGAACGGGATGAAGGAAAGATCCATGACCCGGTCCTAGCAGCCTGCTGCTTTCCCGATGCTGACCGCGCCCATGCAAAAAGGGGCGATGCCGACCGGCGCGATCATGCGCCGCATGGTGACAGTCGCCTTTCGCGTCATCCGACCTCCTCGCGCAGGATGGCATGGGTGCGCTCGGCGCCGGGAAATCCCTCGTCGATCCATCGGGCCTGCACCCTGTGCAACATGGCTGCGACCGCCGGGCCCTTGTCGACGCCCGCCGCTATCACCGCCCGCCCGTCGATGGCAAAGGGCGGCGGTTCCCACCCCGCGATCGGATCGAGCGAGGCGCCGAGCAGCAAAAGCCGATCCTCCGACCGTTCACGCCCAATCTGGAACAGCAGGCCGCGCGGATTGGCGGTATCGCCGGCCTCCCGCTCCGCCGCGCTGATCAACCGTTTCTTCTGCGCATTGGAAAGACGCAGGCGCGCCGCGACCTGTGCCGCGACATCGCGCCGCGCGGGCAGCAGAGCGGCAAGCCGGCGCAAGGCATCGGGTGCGATACCGGCCGCATCCTCCGCCTCGATCAGCCGGCTCAAAGTGTCGAGCTCATCCGTCCCGCATTCGGGGAGGATCACGCGCAGCACGCCAAGCTCCGCCATGTGCCGCACCGTCGACGCAGGATCCGGCAGCGCGAGCAACCGGCGCAGCTCCTGACCGATCCGTTCGCGTGAAAGCCCCATCAATGTCGGCGCACATTCCCGGCAGGCCGCGACCGCCTCCGCATCGGGAGCACCGGTGCCGAAACGCGCCTCGAACCGGAAATAGCGCAGGATGCGCAAGTGATCCTCCGCAATCCGGGTGCGCGCATCACCGATGAAGCGCACGGTCCCGGACTTCAGATCGTCCAGCCCGCCGAAATAATCGTCAATGACCAACGTTGCGGGGTGGGCATAGAGCGCGTTGATCGTGAAATCGCGGCGCGCCGCATCCTCTCGCCAATCGTCGGTGAATGCGATCGTGGCATGCCGCCCGTCGGTCGCCACGTCGCGCCGCAATGTCGTAATCTCCACCGAGGCTTCGGGCAGGAGCGCGGTGACCGTGCCATGGTCGATCCCGGTCGGAATGGTGCGAATGCCCGCATCGTTCAGTGCGCGCATCACATCATCGGGTGCATGGCGGGTGGCGATGTCGATGTCCTGCGCCGCCACGTCCAACAACGCATCGCGCACGCACCCCCCGACATAGCGGCAATCATCGGCGCCGAGCGCATCGACCAGCGTGCGCAGACCGGCCCATCGCGTCCAGGGCAGGGCGGGAAGCATCATCGCCCCGCCCACCGCAGGCGCCGGGACAGGTTGTCGAGTATCGCCGCCGTCACGCCCCAGATCCGGTGCCCGTCCCAATGCATCTCGATGAAATGGCGTTTGCGCCCGTTCCACATCGCGCTGCACGCGACATGGTTCGCCGGATCGAGCGCGAAGGACAGCGGTACCTCGAACCATTCGTCGACCTCTGCCGGATTGGCGCGCAGCGGCAGATCGGGCGGCACGGTGGCGAGCACGGGCGTGATGGCAAAGCCGGTGGCGGTGCGATAGCCGTCGGTGCGGCCGATGACATGAACCCGGCTCGATGGAAGGGCGATCTCTTCGCGCGCTTCGCGGAGCGCGGCCTGCTCCGCCGTTTCGCCCGCGTCGATGCCGCCGCCGGGAAAGGCGACCTGGCCTGCGTGGGTGCGCATCTTCGCCGGCCGTTCGATCAGCAGCACGCCCGGTTCGTCCTTCCGCTCCGTCACCGCGATCAGCACGGCGGCGGGGCGCGCGACATTGTCTTCCATGAAATCGGCATCGTCGCGAAGGTCGGCCAGCGGGCGGGCATGGCCGCGACGGTGCATGGCGGTCAACGCATCGCGGATCGTGCTCATCCCGGGGTCAGCGGGAACACCGCACCCCTGCTTTCCACGGCGAGCGGTTCGCCGCCGCGCGCGATGGCGATCTCGGCCAGTTGCGCATAGGTCGACCGGTCGAGCCGGGCGAGCAGTCCGTCGCGCATCTCGACATAAAGCGCCGGCGTATCGGGGTCGCCGCGCGCGATGATGGGATGGTCGGCATCGGCCGTGACCAGATCGTCGGTATTGCTGCGAAAGGCGAGCACGGGGACGCCGTCATCCTCATGCCGCGTCACGTCGACGGCGATGAATGGCGCATCTTCCACCGCGATCGACAATTTCTGATACGGGACGACGAGCCAGTAGGTGTCGCCTTCGCGGCGCAGCAGGCTGGAGAAAGCGCGGACCATCGCCTGTCGCGTGATTTTGGAGCCTTGGTGATACCACGTGCCGTCGGCGGCGATGCGCATTTCGCTGTCGCCGGTGTTTTGAGGGTTCCAGCGCGATACCGGGGGCAGCTTGCGCGCCGCGACGGCATCGGCAACCTCGGCAAGGGACATGGAGGCGAGGTCGGGGTTCGGTTCGTAAGGCACGGATCCTATCTGGCACCGGCGCGCGCAAACGCCAAGACCCGGACCCCCGCTTTTATCGCGGCGACGCTATCCGGCGGCGGCGCGGGCGGCGGCGCCCCATGGGCCCAGCACGCCCTTTTCCGGCAGGACCGCCGGGTTTTCCGCACGGCACAACAGGCGCGCCGGTTCCCACTCCCCCGGGAGCACCCAGCCGCCCGTATGCGCCGCGGTAAAGCCGAAGAAGCGCCCGTAATATTCGGGATCGCCGATCAACACCTGCGGCAACGGTCCCTGCGGACCCGATATGTCGCGCAGCGCCTGAAGCGCGGAGACCATCAGCATCTTGCCGAAACCTTCGTTCTGCATCGCTGGCAGCACCGCGACCGGCCCCACCATGATGAGCGGGACGGCGCGCCCCTCCGGCGTGTTGAGCGCAACCGGCCAGCACTGTATCGTGCCGCACAGCATGTCCTCGTCATCGAGCGCGGCGAAGGACAGCGCCGGCAGCCATTCCATCCCCTCCCGTACGACATAGGCGGTACGGCGGTGCCGCTCCGGCTCGAACGCGCGGTCCAGCAATTGCTCGATCATGGCGGGATCGACATTGGCAAGGGGGATGATCGTGGACATGGGCGCGCGGATACGGCGTGAGACGCGCGGTGTCGATTGCGAAAAAGCGCGTGGGGGCGATAGAAACGCTATCTTCGCCCGCGGATTTGCGGCACCCGGCCGCGGGCGATCAGCTTTCCGGCGTCAGACGCCAGAGCCGCGCGCCGCCCTCGTCCTCCACGGCCCAGATGGCGCCGTCCGGCCCCTGCGCCACTTCGCGGATGCGGCGGTCCATCGGGTGGCGGGCAAGCTCGGTCGGCGTGGTCCCGTCGAAACCGACGCGGATGATCGCCTTTGTCTTCAGCCCTGCGATGATCGCCTGCCCCTTCAACGCGGGGAACATGTCGCCTGTGTAGAAGATGAAATTGCCCGGCGCGATCACAGGGGTCCACCCGATGCGCGGCTTGATGAATTGCGGGCGCGTATCGTTGTCGGGAATGGGGCTGCCATCGTAATCCACCCCGTTCGAGACGATCGGCCAGCCGTAATTGCCGCCCTTCTCGACAAGGTTCAGCTCATCGCCGCCCTTGGGCCCGTGTTCGAGCACCCAGAGCCGCCCCTCGGGATCGAAATCGATGCCGAGCATGTTGCGATGGCCATAGGACCAAATCTGTGCCGAAACGCCGCCGCGATCCGCGAACGGATTGCCGGGGGCCGGCGTGCCGTCGGGAAGCAGGCGGACGATGGTGCCGAGCGTATTCGAAAGATCCTGCGCAGGATCCTTCTTCTGCCGATCGCCGCTGGTGATGAAGAGATATTGCCCGTCCGGCGAAAAGGCGATGCGATGCGAGTAATGGCCGCGGCCCGAAACCTTGGGCGTTTGCCGCCAGATCGTTTCCAATCCGTCGAGCGTGCAGTTCACGCCACTCTCCTCACAGATCAGCCGCGCGCGTCCCACGACCGCGCCGCGCGTATCGCCGTCGCCCGCCTCGACCCAGCTCAGATACACATGCCCGGTGCGCGCATAGTCGGGGCCGAACACGAAATCGCCAAGGCCGCCCTGACCGCCGTAATCGACGCGGGGCACGCCGCTGACGCTGCCCATGGCGCCATTGGGTTGGCGGATGCGGATGTTGCCCTTTTTCTCGGTGACGAAGAGGCGGTCCGTGCCCGGCTCGAACGCGAGCGCCCACGGTTCGTCGAACGTGCCCATTTCGGTCAGCGCAAACCCGGGAAAACCGTCCGTATCGGACGATGGCGCGGTCGCCACGGGTGCATCGCGCGCTTCGGAGGCATTGCCCTGCGGCGCGGGCGCACAGCTTGCAACAAGAACGCCGACAAGCGAAAGGGGGGCGGTGATGGATATCGGGCGCGAAATGATCATGAACATACCAATTCGAATGCGGGGCCAAAGGTTCCGCAGGCCCTCATGATTGTCGGCGTGGACGAGGCGGGGCGCGGCCCGCTTGCCGGGCCGGTGGTCGCGGCGGCGGTTCTGCTGTGCAAACCGCGCCCGTCGGGCCTGGGCGATTCGAAAGTGTTGTCGCGCACGGCGCGCGAACGGCTGGACGAGGCGATCCGCCGCCGCTGCGTCTTTGGCGTCGGCGTGATCGAGGTGGACGAGATCGACCGGCTCAACATCTTTGGCGCGACGATGCTGGCGATGAGCGTCGCGGTGGAACAATTATGCGCCAAGATCGGCTGCGATCCCGTGGAGGTGCTGGTCGACGGCAATCTGACGCCCGCGGGCAGGCGCCCCGAATGGCGGTGGAAGGCCCGCGCCATCGTGAAGGGCGATGCGAAGGAGCCATGCATTTCCGCCGCGAGCATCGTGGCGAAAGAACATCGCGACCGCATGATGCGCGATGCGGCGCTGCGCCACCCGCAATATGGCTGGGACCGGAACATGGGGTACGGGACGAA
Organism: Croceicoccus hydrothermalis; assembly: GCF_022378335.1. Taxonomy (GTDB): domain Bacteria; phylum Pseudomonadota; class Alphaproteobacteria; order Sphingomonadales; family Sphingomonadaceae; genus Croceicoccus; species Croceicoccus hydrothermalis. The sequence goes on along the minus strand of NZ_JAIQCI010000006.1, from coordinate 260,886 downwards.
GGACCATCTTGAGGCGCTGCGCCGTCATGGCCCGACCCCGCTGCACCGGCGCAGCTTCGCACCTGTCGCGCAGGCCGATCTGTTCGGTTGATCCTTCGCGCGCGCTGCTGAGTCTTTCGCGTCACACCGCAACATGTCGAGTCCGTGGAGCGGGGCGGGACTCCATATCATGTGGCGGCGCCCTGACATGCGCCTGGCCCGTCCGCGCGATGATGAACGGGCCGAAAAATCGGCGCTTGACGGCGAGTCGCTATGGATTCATCACGGTTGTCCACAGGGGAAAACGAACGATGGCAACCATGCTCAAAACGCGCGCGAAGGCCGCGCCGACGACTCGCGAAACGGCACAGGAGCTGCGCGCGCGCCTGCCGCTCGGCCGCATTCTGGACGGGGATTGCATCGCCGCGATGCGCACCATTCCGGACAACAGCATCGACATGGTGTTCGCCGACCCGCCCTATAATCTGCAACTTGGCGGCGATCTTTCCCGGCCCGACGGCAGCGCGGTCGACGCCGTTACTGACGATTGGGACAAGTTCGCCAGCTTTGCGACCTATGACCGCTTTACGCACGAATGGCTGGCCGAGGCGCGCCGTATCCTGAAGCCGGATGGCTCGCTCTGGGTTATTGGCAGCTATCACAATATCTTCCGCGTGGGTGCCGCGTTGCAGGATGCAGGGTTCTGGATCCTGAACGACGTGGTGTGGCGCAAATCGAACCCCATGCCCAATTTCAAGGGCACGCGTTTCACCAATGCGCATGAAACCTTGATCTGGGCCTCGATGGGGGAGAAGGCGAAATACACCTTCAACTATCGCGCGATGAAGACATTGAACGATGAGTTGCAGATGCGGTCCGACTGGGTCCTGCCGATCTGTTCAGGCGGCGAACGATTGAAGCAGGACGGGGCGAAGGTGCACCCGACGCAAAAGCCGGAGGCGCTGCTCTACCGCGTCATGCTCGCGACGACGAACCCCGGCGATGTCGTGCTGGACCCGTTTTTCGGAACCGGGACCACCGGGGCGGTGGCGAAACGGCTGGGCCGCGAATGGATTGGGTGCGAGCGGGAGGAACGCTATCGCGGCGCGGCGATGGAGCGGATCGAGATGGCGCTCCCGCTCGACGAAAGCGCGTTGAAGACGATGCAGTCGAAGCGCAGCGCGCCTCGCGTCGCATTCGGCGCCCTGGTGGAAAATGGTTATATCGCGCCGGGTACCGTGCTGACCGACAAGAAACGCCGCTATCGCGCGGTGGTGCGCGCGGACGGCTCGCTTCAGGCCGATGGCGCCTCGGCGAAGGGGGCGATCGGCTCGATCCATTCGCTGGGTGCCGAAATGCATGGTGCGCCGTCGTGCAATGGCTGGACGTTCTGGCATACCGACGGGGCGGACGGGCTTGCGCCCATCGATGCGGCGCGCAATCTCTATCGTCTGGCGACGGAAGACTGACCCCGCTACAGGCGGGCGATGGAAAAGCTTTATCTCAGCCCGATTAGCTTCGTCGACGCGCCGCAGGCGGTCGGCGGAGACGCGGTGCGGCTTGCCGGATCGATGGTCTATGCCCGCGAATTCGCGCTTATCCGGCGCGGGGCGGATGGAACCATCACGGCACGCGACATCGTGGCCGCGCCGGACATGGCGTCGGCCATCGCGCCCCTGCCGGATACCCTTGGCGCAGAGGCGGAGCGGCAATGGGCGAACCTGCGCATGGCGCACCCGGCACTGAACCTCGAAACGCCGGGCGGCGCGCGGACGATCCGCCTCGATCAGCCGCAGATCATGGGCATCCTCAACATCACCCCTGACAGCTTTTCGGACGGGGGGCGCCTTGCCGCAGGTACCGATGCGGCGGTGGACCACGGTGTGGCCATGCTGGAGGCGGGTGCGGCGATCATCGACGTTGGCGGCGAATCGACGCGCCCGAACGCGGAGCCGGTGCATGAAGGCGAGGAACTGCGCCGGGTGATCCCGGTGATCGAACGGCTGGCGCGCGGGGGGGCGGCGGTGTCGGTCGATACGCGCAATGGCACGGTCATGGCCGAGGCGATCGCGGCGGGGGCCGGCATCATCAATGACGTGTCCGCCCTCCGCCACGATCCACGCGCGATGGATATCGTCGCGCAGGCAAAAGTGCCGGTCGTCGCGATGCATGCACCCGGAAACGGCGGCGATCTGCATGGAGACGCCGCGTATGGCGATGTGGTTCTGGACGTGTTCGACTGGTTGGCGGCGCGGCGCGACGCGATGATCGCAGGGGGTGTCGCGCGCGGGCGCATCGTGCTCGACCCCGGTATCGGCTTCGGCAAGACGCTGGCCGAAAATCTCGCTCTCATCAATGCGTTGCCGCTGTTCCACGCGCTGGGACAGCCGCTTTTGCTGGGCGCCAGTCGCAAGCGGTTCATCGGCGCGCTGGCAAAGGAAGTGCCGCCGCCGCAACGCATGCCGGGCTCGCTTGCCATCGCGTTGAAGGGGATGGATGCCGGCATGGCGCTGCTGCGGGTGCATGATGCCGCCGAAACGGTGCAGGCGATGCGGGTGTGGCGCGGTCTGCGCGATGCGGCGCTGACCGATTTTGCCCATCTCGCGGAATGAATGCCGACCGAATCGCGCGCATCCGTCACTGGGCCGGGGAAGCGATGCTCGATTTCCGCCATGACGCGCAGAGCGGACATGGCGCGGTATTCAGCCGATGCGGCCGCTATCGTTATCTCCTCTGGCGCGATGCGCATGGTGACGCGCCTTTTTATGCGATTGCGATGTTGAACCCGTCGAAGGCCGATCATCTGAGCAACGATCCGACTATCGCGCGCTGTCACAACCGGGCGCGCGATGCGGGTGCGGCGCTGCTGGTGTGGAACCTGTTTGCGCTGCGCGAAACCGACCCGGCAAAGCTGAAACGGCGGAGCGGGCCGGTGGGGCGTCACAACGACGATGCCGCGCGATTGGCGCTCGCGCTGGCCGATCGGACCGTGGCGGCGTGGGGCGTGCACGGCGCCCATCGCGGGCGCGGGGACGCTGTGCTCGCGCTATGCCGGGAGGAGGGCGGGGCGCTTCATCATTTCGGGCTTACGAAACACGGCCATCCGCGCCATCCGCTCTACCTCCCGCGCGATGTGGCCATGCGCGAATGGTAGCGCGCCCTTACGTCGCGCTGTCGATGCCGAGTTCGGCGAGCTTGCGATAAAGCGTCGACCGCCCGATGCCGAGCCGCCGCGCGACCTCGCTCATCCTGCCGCGATAATGGCCGATGGCGAGCCGGATCACGTCCGATTCGATATCCTGAAGCGAGCGAATGTGACCATCGTTACCGAACAGGGTGATCCCGGCCGCTTGCGGTGCGGCGCTGGGCGTATGGTCGCCGACGATGTCGAGCAATTGCGGAAAATCGCTGGGGCACAGGGTTTCGACGTCGCAGAATACGACCGCACGAAACAACACGGCCTGCAATTGTCGAAGGTTGCCGGGCCAGTCATATCCCTCGAGCAGGGCCAGCGCCTCGTCCGAAATGCTCAGCTTGCGCAGGCCCGGCTGCTCCCCGATGAGCGTCAGGAAATGACGGCACAGCGGCGGAATATCGCCGGACCGCTCGCGCAGGGGCGGCAGGCTGACCTCGTTCGGGGCCAGCAGGTCGCAGAGGCGGTCGTCAAGGATATGCGTGTCGCGCATGTGCGGGGCGGGATGGCTGGCGGCAGCGAGGATCCGCACGTCGACGCGAAAGCCGTGCGCCGCGCCGACCGGCTTTACGTCGCCGCGCTCCATCGTGCTGGCGAGTCGGGCCTGAAGCGCGGGGTGCAGCCGTTCGATATCGTCGATGAACAAGGTCGCGCCATCCGCCTTTTCCAGAAGGCCGACATGGCGCTCGAACGCGCCGGCAAATGCCCCTTTTTCATGGCCGTAAAGCGCCGATTCCATATGGCCGGGCGCGACGCCCGCGAGATGCACGGCGTGGATCGGCTGCTTGCTGCGCGGGCTGGCAGAATGGATCGCGCGGGCGAGCAGTTCCTTGCCGGTTCCCGATTCTCCCGACACGAGTACCGGGGCGTGTCCGCGCGCCAGCTTTGCCGCACGGGCGAGCGCGGCGCGCAATTCCGGCGCGGAGCCGATCATCATGTCGAAGCCGAGATCGCGCCCGATCTTCTCTGCAAGCGGGGCGAGTTCGTCCTTCTGGCGCCGCCCCTGAAGGCTGCTTTCCAATGCGTAGAGGAGCCGTTCCGAACCGATCGGTTTGACGAGGTAATCGACGGCGCCGGCACGCATCGCCTGCACCGCGAGCAGCGACGACGACGCCTCTGTCAAAAGCAGGACGGGGAGGTCGGGCAGGATGGAGCGGACATCGCCGATCAGTTGGGATGTCTTCTCGCCCGTGACGCGATCGTCGACGAGAAGCGCGTTGGGCGGCACGATATCGTCCTGCGACAGCCAGGCGAGCGCCGCGGTCGCACTCGCAATCGGGGTCGTGCGCCATCCCGCGCGCGCGGCCATCGCGCCGATCTGCCGCGTCTGCTCGGCCTTGTCATCGACCAGCATGAGATGCCGGTTCTGCTCATCCGCCATACATACCCCGGAACGTTACGACCCACCCCACATCAACGACCTCTTGCATACGCGAAAACCTGACGCCGTATCGGCGAATCCCTTTGTTTTTCGTTCCGGCGAGAATGCTCGGGTCGAATGCCGGACGGACATGCCATGCCGCCGGCTGCACCCTATTACCATACCAAAGCGTTATGATTTTCATAAGTGCGGCAAAGGTTTTTCGAATTTTGCGCAATAATCGCAATAGTAATGCCCATTCCGGCGCGCGGCGACGGCTTGTGCGGTGCGCACAGCCGCGATACAGGCAGGTAATGGAAGGACAAACGCCGGCACGCCTGGACGATGGACCTCTCCGAAAGAGCAGCTTACGATACAGGAAACGGGTTTTACGAAAATGGCGAAGCGTAACGATATCAATGCAGCCAGGGAAACATACGAAGGTTTCATCGGCTATGCCAAATGGGGCACGATTGCAGTTGCCATTCTTGCCGCTATCGTGGTGTGGATCATAGCCTGACCGGAGCATAATCCGGCATTTGATTGGGGAGGGGCTGCCGGACATGACGCGCATTGCGATATTGAGGGAGCGGGCCGCGGGCGAAACGCGCGTGGCCGCAACGCCGGAAACGGTCGCGAAGCTTGTAAAGCTGGGCGCGACGGTGCGGGTCGAGGCCGGCGCAGGGCAATCGGCGTCGATCAGGGATGAGGATTTCGCCGAAGCCGGGGCATCGGTCGGCGATCTTTTGCAAACCGTGAACGGGGCGGATATCGTGCTGGGCGTGGCGGCGCCGGAGCCGGCCTCCCTCGACGGTGCGAAGCCGGGTGCGATGGTCGCCGCGATCTGCGATCCGTTCGGCCGCCGCGACAATGTCGATGCGCTGGCGCATGCGGGCTACGAAGTGCTCGCCATGGAATTCATGCCGCGCATCACCCGCGCGCAATCCATGGATGTCCTCTCCAGCCAGTCGAACCTTGCCGGGTACAAGGCGGTTCTGGCCTGCGCCGATAATTTCGGGCGCGCCTTTCCGATGATGATGACGGCGGCGGGCACGATTCCTGCGGCGCGTGCTTTCGTCATGGGCGTGGGCGTCGCCGGATTGCAGGCGATCGCCACGGCAAAGCGTCTGGGCGCGCAGGTGTCGGCAACCGATGTGCGCTCCGCCACGCGCGAACAGATCGAATCGCTCGGTGCAAAACCGATCTTCGTCGACACGGTCGAGGGGATAGAGGGCGAGGGCAGCGGCGGTTACGCAACGGAAATGAGCGACGAGTACAAGGCCGCACAGGCAGAGCTCGTCTCCTCCCACATCGCCCGGCAGGATATCGTCATCACCACGGCGCTGATCCCCGGCCGGGCGGCGCCGCGCCTCATCACCGACGAACAGATCGCCACGATGAAGAACGGCAGCGTCATCTTCGACCTTGCCGTCGCCCAGGGCGGCAATGTGGAAGGATCGGTGGCCGACACCACGGTCGAACGCCACGGTGTGAAGATCATCGGCTATGCCAACACGCCCGCGCATCTTCCCGCCGATGCATCGGCCCTGCTGGCGCGCAATTTCTACAACTTCCTCTCCGCGTTCTGGGACGAGGAGAAGGGCGAGCCGGTCCTCGACGAGGAGATCGGCGATGCCATCCGCCTGACGAAGGGCGGCAAGGTCGTGCACGAACGCCTGTCAAGCTGAGCCGAACAAAGGGGGGATGCCATGGGATTGTTCGACACAATACCCGCCGATCCGGGCTTCCTCACCGGGCTGCTTGCCGAAAAACCGGATTGTTAGGGAGAGGACCTATGGATTTCATCGCGATCCTGTCGATTTTCGTGCTGGCGTGTTTCGTCGGCTATTATGTCGTATGGTCGGTGACGCCCGCGCTGCACACGCCGTTGATGGCGGTAACCAATGCGATTTCGTCGGTCATCATCGTCGGCGCGCTGATCGCGTCCGCGGAGGCGGGATCGGTCGCGTCCAAATGGCTTGGCCTCGCCGCCGTCGTCATGGCGAGCATCAATATCTTCGGCGGGTTCGCCGTGACCGAACGGATGCTGGCCATGTACAAAAAGAAGGAACGGCCCAAACCCGCCGCCAAGGGGGAGGGACGCTAGGATGGATATTGCAAACACGCTTTCCATCGCCGCCGACCCCATGCTGCCGCAGGCCGCCCATGCGGTGAACCCGTGGGTGGCGCTTGCCTACCTTGCCGCCGGGGTATGCTTCATCTTCGCGCTGCGCGGCCTGTCCTCGCCCGCGACATCGCGCAAGGGCAATCGCTACGGCATGGCCGGCATGCTGATCGCGGTGGTGACGACGCTGGTCACGCATGACATCGCCAGCCTGCTCGAAATCGTGATCGCCATTGCCATCGGCGGCGGTATCGGGTTCGTCATCGCGCGCAAGATCGCGATGACCGACATGCCGCAACTCGTCGCCGCGTTTCACAGCCTCGTCGGCATGGCCGCGGTGCTGGTGGGCTGGGCGGCCTATCTCAATCCCGCCGCGTTCGACATTCTGATCGACGGCGTCATCAGCCCGGTCAGCCGCGTCGAAATGGGGCTGGGCATCGCGATCGGGGCCATCACCTTTTCAGGGTCGGTCATCGCCTTCCTGAAACTTGCGGGGAAGATGAGCGGCGCGCCGATCATGCTGCCCGGGCGCCATGTCATCAACCTCGGCACGCTGGCGGCGATCCTCGCGCTCACCGTGTATTTCACGGCGGATCAATCGATCTGGATCATTGCGGTCATCACCGTGCTGGCGTTCGTCATCGGCTTCCTGCTCATCATCCCCATCGGCGGGGCGGACATGCCGGTCGTGGTGTCCATGCTCAACAGCTACTCCGGCTGGGCCGCGGCGGCGATGGGCTTTACCCTGCACAATACGGCGATGATCATCACCGGTGCGCTTGTCGGCGCATCGGGGGCGATCCTGTCCTATATCATGTGCCGCGCGATGAACCGCAGCTTCGTTTCCGTGATCGCCGGCGGTTTCGGCGCCGATGGCGGCGGCGATGCGGGCGATGGCGCGGCCAAGGTCGACCGCCCGTGGAAACGCGGCAGCGCCGAGGATGCGGCGTTCCTGATGAAGGAGGCCGGCCAAGTCATCATCATCCCCGGCTACGGCATGGCCGTCGCGCAGGCGCAGCATGTCCTCCGCGAGATGGGCGACCTGTTGAAGGAAGCGGGCGTGACGGTCAAATATGCCATCCACCCGGTCGCAGGCCGTATGCCGGGGCACATGAACGTGCTGCTGGCCGAGGCGAACGTCCCCTATGACGAAGTGTTCGAGCTGGAGGACATCAACGGCGAATTCAGCCAGACCGACGTTGCCTTCGTCATCGGCGCCAATGACGTGGTGAACCCCGCCGCCCGCACGGACAAGAGCAGCCCGATCTATGGCATGCCGGTGTTCGACGTCGAAAAGGCCAAGACGATCTTCTTCATCAAGCGTTCGATGGGGGGCGTCGGCTATTCCGGGGTCGATAACGATGTGTTCTACATGGATCAGACGATGATGCTGCTGTCGGATGCGAAGAAGATGGTGGAGCAGATCAACAAGGCCCTCGCCGAATAGCGTGGCAATCGCGCCTTTCGCGACAAAAGGGGCGGTGCGTCGCTGGACGGGCCGCCCCTTTTGTTTCTAAGGATGGGATGGCACCGGAACTGGATCGAATTGTAAAGCGAGGACGCGAGTGTTGCGCAAACTTGGCCTGATCGGCGGGATGAGCTGGGTCTCCACCCGCGCCTATTACGAAGACATCAACCGCATCGTGCAGCGTCACGCCGGCCCGGAAAGCAGCGCGCCGATGTTGATCGAGAGCCTGAATTTCCGCCCGCTCTATCGCATCGGGGAAAAGGCGGAATGGGACAAGGCGGCCGATGTGCTGATCGAATCGGCGCGGCGGCTCGAATTGGCAGGCGCCGAAGGGCTCGTCATCGCGGCCAATTCGATGCACCATGTCTATGACAAGGTGGCCGCGGCGGTATCGGTCCCCATCATCCACATCGCCGATTGCGTCGCGAAGGCCATGCAGGAGGAGCGGGTCGATCGTGCCGCCCTTTTGGGATCGCGCAATGTCATGATGCAGGATTTCTACCGCGAGCGGCTCGTCGCGCAGGGAATCGAAATTCTCCCCCCGGACGAGGAGATCGCCGATCGTCTGGATGCCATCATCTATGACGAGCTCATGATCGGGAAGGTGACACGATCGTCGGAACGGGAGTTGAAGACGATCCTGACCAATCTTTCCAAGGATGGGGCGGAAGCCGTCGTGCTGGGCTGTACCGAGCTTGAGCTGATCGTGGATACCGACGCCAATGTCCTGCCGGTGTTCGACGGGGCGCATATCCATGCCAAGGCGGCGGCGGAATTCATCCTCGGCGCGGGGTAGACCTTCGCGCGCAGGTTCCCGATTTGATCCCGTTTCCGCGACACCGGCGATCTGGCATCAGGCCGGATCATGAATTCCCCGTTCCGCCCCGAACTCGCCCCGCGCGCCCGTTACGCCAGCGATCCCGACCATAGCCGGGGGCGCGAATTCGGCCCGCCTGACAATGCGGTGCGCGGTCCCCGCGGCCCGTTTCAGCGCGACCGCGACCGGATCATCCATTCCATCGCCTTTCGCCGCCTGCGTCACAAGGCGCAGGTTTTCGTCGCACCCGACGGCGATCATTACCGCACGCGCCTCACCCACAGCCTGGAGGTGGCGCAGATCGGGCGGGTCATCGCCCGCGCGCTCGGCCTCGACGAGGATCTGACCGAGGCGCTGTGCCTGTCGCACGACATCGGCCATCCCCCCTTCGGCCACGCAGGCGAGCGCGCACTCGATCAGGCGCTCGCCGCGCATGGCGGGTTCGATCACAATGCCAATACGCTGCGCGTGCTGATGCGGCTGGAAAGCCCGTATTGCACGCATGACGGGTTGAACCTGAGCTGGGAAGTGCTCGAGGGGCTGGCGAAGCATAATGGCCCGGTCGCACAGGATGCCCCGCTGCCATGGGCGCTTCGCGAGCTGAATGCGGCATTTGATTTCGACCTTGCGCGCTGGCCCTCGCTGGAGGCGCAGGTTGCCGCGATCGCCGACGACATCGCCTATGACAATCACGACATCGACGATGGGCTGCGCGCCGGGTTCCTGTCGATGGAGCAATTGCTGAGCCTGGATTTCATCGCGGATCAGTGGCGCGGGATCGAGGCGCGCTTTCCCCACGCCCCGCGCGACCGGTTGCAGCGTGAGCTGGTGCGCGGGCAGATCGGCTGGATGGTCAACGACGTCATCGCCGAAACGCAGGCGCGCATCACCGACCACGCGATCGTCACCGCGGACGATGTCCGTGCGGCGGGGGCTGCCATTTGCGGCTTTTCCGAAAGCACCGCGGCTGAGGAACGCCGGCTGAAACGGTTCATGTACGACAATCTCTATTTCCACCCGGCACAGCTGCGCACGGCCGATCTTGCCAATGATCTGCTGTCAAAGCTGTTCGGCGCCTATGACGCGCAGCCCGATCTCCTGCCCGATGAGTGGCGCGGGGCGATGCCGAAGGACGAACCGAGCCGTAGCCGTCACATCGCCGATTTCCTTTCGGGGATGACCGACCTTTATGCCATTCGCCGCTACACCGCGATATTCGGCCCGCCCCCTGCGGAATTGAGCAATGTCTGAACCCTTCGTCCTTGTCGGTGCGACCGGGCTCGTCGGCGGGTCGGTCCTGCAACAGGCGGAGGCGCGTGGCGACGCCAGAATCGTCGCCCTTTCACGGCGCGGAATACCCGCTGCTGCCGACCCTTCGCGCGGCATCGTCGCGCCGCCCGACGCGTGGCCGGCCATCATCGCGGATGCAAAACCCGCCGGGCTGATCTGCGCGCTGGGCACGACATGGCGCAAGGCGGGGCGGTCGCAGGAACGCTTTCGCAGCGTGGATCAGCATCTCGTGCTGAATTGCGCGCGTGCGGCCCATGACGCGGGCGCGCGCCGGATGATCGTGGTGAGCGCGGTTGGCGCCGATGCCCGCTCGCGCAATTTCTATATTTCGGTGAAGGGCGAGGTCGAAGATACGCTCAAGACCATCGGTTTTGCCCGGCTCGACATCCTGCGCCCCGGTCTCCTTCGCGGATCGCGCGGCGGCGATCGGCGGGTGAAGGAAAGGCTCGCCATTGCCTTCGCGCCGGTTTTCGACCGGTTGCTGCACGGGCGGATGCGGGCGATGCGTTCGATTTGCGGCGAAACGGTGGCACGCGCCATTCTCGCCCTGTCACAGGCGGCGGGGGAGGGCGTTTTCATCCACGACAACGATGCGATTCGCGCCTGTGCCGATACGCTCGCCGATTGACTTGCGCGCCGGCCGTGCGCATGGCTGCAACCCTATCGCTGACCGCGCGGGAGAGTGTCGCCGCGATTCGTTCATGCCGAACGCGTCGTGTCGTCCGCCGAAGGAGCAACCGCCCCGGAAACTCTCAGGCACAAGGGACCGCGCCGGTCGATAGCGATGCTCTGGAAAGAGTCCTGCCCCCACCGGGCCGGGCCACCGACGGTGTAACCTCGCGCCTCGCGGGGAAGGCTCTCAGGTTTCCGTGACAGAGGGGGCGTTGCGGGTCATCATGGCCCGACGCGACCTTTTTGAACGGAACCGAACGCATGAACGACAATGTGGAAGACAGCGACGCGGTGGAGGTGATGACCCTTCCGCTCGACCAATGGCACCGTGACGCAGGCGCGCGCATGGTGGAATTCGCTGGATACCACATGCCGATCCAGTATGATGGCATCATCGCCGAACATGGCTGGACCCGCGAACATGCGGGCCTGTTCGATGTCAGCCACATGGGGCAGCTCATGGTGACGGGGCCGGATGTGGCCGACGCGCTGGAACGCGTGTTGCCCGGCGATATTTCCGCGCTGAAGGAAGGGCGGGTGCGTTACTCGCTTTTGCTCAATGAGGATGGCGGAATTCTCGACGATCTCATGGTGACCAACACGGGCGAGGGTTATCATCTCGTCGTGAATGGCGCGACGAAATGGGACGATATTGCCTGGCTCCATGAAAACCTGCCCGAAACGGTCACGCTGACCCATCTCGACGAATCCGCATTGCTGGCGTTGCAGGGGCCGGAGGCGGCGACCGCGCTGGCCCGGCTTGTCCCCGGCGTGACGGATCTGTCCTTCATGCAGGCGACGGTCGCCGACTGGAACGGGCACAGGCTCGGCATTTCACGGTCGGGCTATACCGGCGAGGATGGCTTTGAAATTTCCGTTCCTGCCGAAGCGGCGGCGGCGCTGGCCGATGCACTGCTCGCGATGGAAGAGGTGAAACCGGTCGGGCTCGGCGCGCGCGATTCGCTGCGGCTGGAGGCCGGGCTGCCGCTCTACGGGCACGACATGACCGAAACCGTGGACCCGGTAACGGCCGATCTCGCCTTCGCCATATCGAAGCGGCGGCGGAGCGAGGGCGGCTTCATCGGCGCCGATGCGGTGTTGCCCCTGCTCGAACGCGGGGCCGGGGCGCGGCGCGTCGGGCTCATGATCGAAGGCCGCATGGCCGCGCGCGAAGGGGCCGACGTCTTTGCCGGCGACGCCCGCATCGGCACGGTGACGAGCGGCGGTTTCGCGCCCTCCGTCGGACAGCCCATCGCCATGGCCACCATTGCCACCGGCCACGACCTGCCCGGCACGCGCGTCACGATCGAGATGCGCGGACGCCAGATCGAGGCGGCCGTGCGCGAATTGCCGTTCGTCCCCCACCGCTATCATCGCAAAGACAAGACAGGAGCCTGACATGACGACCTATTTCACCACGGACCACGAATGGATCGCCGTCGAAGGCGACACCGGCACCGTCGGCATCACCGAATATGCGCAGGAACAGCTTGGCGACATCACCTTTGTCGAACTGCCCAATGCGGGCGACACGGTGAAGAAAGGCGATGCGGTGTCCGTCGTCGATTCGGTGAAGGCCGCGTCCGACGTCTACACCCCCGTCTCGGGCGAGGTGACGGCCAATAATGATGCGCTGGAGGAAGCGCCCGAAACGGTCAATTCCAATCCCGAAACGTCGGGCTGGCTGTTTAAGGTGACGCTGTCCGATCCGTCCGAACTCGACGGCTTGATGGATGAGAGCGCCTACAAGGATTACGTCGCCAGCCTGTAATCTGCGCTGGACAGAGGAAAGACCCGCACATGCGTTACCTGCCGCTGACCCCCGACGACCGGACCGCCATGCTGGCGAAGATCGGCGCCGACAATATCGATGCCCTGTTTGCCGACGTGCCGGAGGGCGCGCGCCTGTCCGGCCCGATCGACGGCCTGCCGACCCATGCCAGCGAAATGGCGGTCGAACGGCATATGCGCAACCTCGCCGCGCAAAACCTGTCGGCGGCCGATGCGCCGTTCTTCCTGGGGGCAGGGGCGTATCGCCATCATATCCCGGCGAGCGTCGATCATCTCATTCAGCGCGGCGAATTCCTTACCGCCTACACCCCGTATCAACCCGAAATCGCGCAGGGCACCTTGCAGGTCCTGTTCGAGTTTCAGACGCAGGTTGCGCGCCTTTTCGGCACCGACATCGCCAATGCGTCGATGTATGACGGCTCCACCGCATGCTGGGAGGCGATTGCGATGGCCGGGCGCATCACCCGTCGCGACCATGCCGTGCTGTCGTCGGGCCTGCATCCGCATTACGTGTCGGTCGCACAGACCATGGCGAAATATACCGGCGATACGCTGGACACGGCGGTGCCCGAACTGATCGCGGCGACCGACGACGATCGCGTGATCGCGGGCATCACCGACACGACATCCTGCGTGGTGGTGCAATATCCCGATCTTCTGGGGCGCATCCCCGATCTTTCGCGCATTGCCGATGCCGCGCATGACAAGGGCGCGTTGCTGGTGGCTGTCGTGACGGAGCCGGTTGCGCTTGGGCTTATCGAAAGTCCGGGCGCGCTGGGTGCCGATATCGTGGTGGGTGAGGGGCAATCGCTCGGCGTCGGGCTGCAATTCGGGGGGCCGTATCTCGGCCTGTTCGGCGCGCGGGAGAAATATGCGCGGCAGATGCCGGGTCGCCTGTGCGGCGAAACCGTGGATGCGGATGGAAAGCGCGGCTTCGTGCTGACCCTTTCGACGCGGGAGCAGCATATCCGGCGTGAAAAGGCGACGAGCAATATCTGCACCAATTCGGGGCTGTGCGCGCTGGCATTCTCGATCCACATGACATTGCTTGGCGGGGTCGGGCTGGACCGGATGGCCCGCATCAACCATGCCCGCGCGGCAAAGGCGGCGGGGCGGCTGGCGGAGATTCCGGGCGTCAGTATCGTCAACGACGCGTTCTTCAACGAATTCACCATCCGGATCGGCTGCGACGCGCGCGAAGCCGCGCTGCGCATGGCGAAGAACGGCGTGCTGGCCGGCGTGACGATGGGGCGGTTGTTTCCAGGCGCGGACGCGCTTTCGGACGGTTTGATCGTCGCCGTCACCGAAACGGTCAGCGACGAGGATATCGAGGCGCTCGCCAACGCGCTCGCGCAGGAAATTTCGGGAGAAGCCGCATGAACGCCCCCAACGCATCGGGCTGGAAACCGCAGATGGGCCCCGCCGGCAGCAGCGAAACCCCGACGAGCAGCGGCGACATGGCACTGAACCTCGAAGAGCCGCTGATCTTCGAGCTGGCCAATCGCGGCAATTGCGGTGTCGATTTCGACGAGGAACCGGGCGAAATCACGCCCGCACTCGCCCGATTCGCGCGCAAGACGCCGGTCGATCTGCCCGGTCTGGCCGAGCCGGAGGCGGTACGACATTACACGCGGCTTTCGCGGCAGAACTATGCCATCGACCTTGGTCCGTTCCCGCTCGGATCGTGCACGATGAAGCACAATCCCCGGCTTAACGAAGCCGTGGCCCGCATGCCCGGCTTTGCCGACGTTCACCCGCTGCAACCGATGGACACGGTGCAGGGCGCCTTCGCCGTTATCGAGCAGCTGGCCGAATGGCTCGTGACGCTCACCGGGATGAGCGCCGTCGCGATGAGCCCGAAGGCCGGCGCCCATGGCGAGCTGTGCGGTATTCTCGCCATTCGTGCCGCACTGGAGGCGCGCGGCGACAAGCGCGCGGTGATCCTCGTCCCTGAAAGCGCGCATGGCACCAATCCGGCCACTGCGGCCTTTGCGGGTTACGCGGTCGAGAACATCCCCGCGACGAAGGACGGGCGCGTCGATCTCGAAGCGTTGAAGGCGCGGCTCGGCCCCGATGTCGCGGGGGTGATGATCACCAATCCCAACACATGCGGCCTGTTCGAGCGGGAGATGAAGGCGATTTCGGACGCCGTGCACGATGCGGGCGGGCTGGTGTATTGCGATGGCGCAAATTTCAACGCCATCGTCGGGCGGGTGCGCCCCGGCGATCTGGGCGTGGATGCCATGCACATCAACCTGCACAAGACGTTCAGCACGCCCCACGGCGGCGGCGGGCCGGGGTCCGGTCCGGTCGTCCTGTCGGAGGCGCTTGCCCCCTATGCGCCCATTCCTTTCGTCCGCCGCGACGACACGGGCCGCCTGCGCATGGTGGAGGAGCGCGGCGCGGCGGACCTGCTGCCCGACAGCTTTGGCCGCATGGTCGCCTTTCATGGACAGATGGGCATGTTCACGCGGGCGCTCACCTATATGCTCAGCCACGGGGTCGACGGCCTGCGCCAAGTCGCGGAGGACGCGGTGCTCAACGCCAATTACGTGCTGCGCAGCCTCGACGACATTCTCGACGCGCCGTTCGGCGGCAGCGGCCCGTGCATGCATGAGGCGCTGTTTTCCGATGCCGGGCTGGCCGACGGGTTCACCACGCTCGACATTGCGAAGGGGCTGATCGACGAAGGGTTCCACCCGATGACGGTCTATTTCCCGCTGGTCGTGCATGGCGCCATGCTGATCGAACCGACCGAAACGGAAAGTCGGGCTGGTCTCGACCGCTTGATCGCGAGCCTGCGCGCGGTCGTCACCCGCGCGAAGGACGGGGACGAGGCGCTGAAATCCGCGCCGCATTACGCCCCGCGTCGCCGGCTCGACGAAACGCGGGCCGCGCGCAAACCGGTGCTGGTATGGAAGGGCGATCCCGCCCCGGCGGGCAAACCGGCGCGAAGCGAGATCGGCGGACGTTGAGCAACGCCGGGCACGAAGGCACCGTCGGGCCGCAACCCTTCGTGTTCGGGGGCGAGGCACGCGGCGACGCCCCCGCGACCCATCGCAATCGCGATGGCATCGCGGCGGTGCTGCGCGACGTGCTTCCCGCAGGCGGAACCGTGCTCGAAATCGCATCCGGCACGGGACAGCACGCGGCGTATTTCGCATCATTGTTCCCGGAGCTGGTCTGGCAGCCGAGCGATACCGATCGTCAGGCGCTTTCGTCCATAGCGGCATGGGGGGAAGCGAGCGCGTCGCATAATCTTCGCCCGCCGGTCCGTCTCGACGCGAGCGCGGACGAATGGCCCGTGGCGCGCGCCGACGGGATCCTTTGCATCAACATGGCACATATCAGCCCGTGGTCCGCGACGCAGGGGCTTTTTACCGGCGCCGCACGCCTGTTGCCGGAGGGCGGCCCGCTCGTCATCTATGGCCCGTTCGTTCGCAGCGGCGTCGAAACCGCGGCATCGAACCTTGCCTTTGACGAGAATCTGAAGGCACGCGACCCGCGGTGGGGCTTGCGGCGGGTGGAGGCGCTTGACGCTCTGGCCCAGGAAAATGGCCTGTCGGCAGCGGAGCCGGTGCCGATGCCCGCCAATAATCTGATGCTGATCTACCGACGATAGGACGCACGAAAAAGGCCCGCCGGACATGCAGTCCCGCGGGCCTTTTCAAAACGGGCATCACCGCCCGCCGTGTATCAGATGGCGCGATCCGCCGCTTCGCCAACGGATTCGATATCCTCACCGGCACCCTGGACGGTGTTGCAGGCGGCGGCGGCAAGAGCCAGGCTGCCGACGGCAGCGGCGAGTGCGATACGACGGATCATGGGATGCTCCTTGGTGGTTGTTCCGCGTGAAAACGAAGCGATGCGGATGTTGTTCCCCAAATTTCGTTCAAGAATCGCTAGTCTCGTGCCGCATTTTCGACAGGCGATGTTCGCGCCACACGATGATGGCGCCCGCCACGATCACGAGAGGCGCGCCGAACCACAGCATGACGGACGGCAGATTGTCGAAAACCAGCCACCCGTAAAGCGTTGCCCAGATCAGCATGGCGTAATCCATGACGATCACGCTCGACACCGTGCCATAGCGTAGCGAATTGGTCAGAAACAGCTGTGCCGCGGTGCCGAACCCGCCGACCAGCAGAAGGAGCGCATAATCGGTCGCCTCGGTCGGCCAGGGAAAGAACATTGCGATGATGAAAAGCACCGGCGTGGAAAACACCGCGAAATAGACGACGATCGAGATACTGTCCTCGGTCCGCGAAAGATCGCGTATCTGGATTGAGATCAACGCGACCATGAATGCCGCCGCGATGCCGACTGCCGCACCGAGCGGATCGATGTCCGTCCCCCCGGGCCCGGCGATGATCGCGATGCCCGCAAAACCCAGCAACACGGCGGACCAGCGCCAGCGTCCGACCTTTTCACGCAGCAGCAGGGCAGACAGCACCACGGCAAAAATCGGGGAGGTAAAGCCCAGTGTCGTCGAAACCGCGAGCGGCAGGAGGATCGGCGCCGCGAAGGTCAGCGCCATGCCGGTCGCACCTGTCATCGCGCGGATACCGTGCGACACCAGCCTGTCGCTGCGAAGGCGGCCAAGTTCCCCCCGCACGAGCAGAAAACCCAGCAATACCGGCACCGACACGGCCTGTCGGAACAGCAGGATATGCGGCAGATCGACGCCGCGCGCCGACACCAGTTTCACCAGCATGAGCATCGTCGCCAGCGTCACGCCCGCGCCGAGCCGTAGCAGCAGGGCATACATCGGACGCTGCACCGGGCCGTCGCGCGGCGGAATTTGCGAGCCGGGCAGGCGCGACGAAGACGAGGAACCGGGGGAAGAAGGCATGTGGCCCTACTGCGCCCCGCCGCCGGTGCGATCAACCTTCGATTGCGCGGTCACGCCGGTTCGGGCAGGGATCTGTCCGTCATGCCGAATTTCTGGGATAGCGAAGCGGGAATGCTGGCCGCCGTTGCGGCAGGTGCGCTGTTGCTCGCGGCGATTGCGTGGGTGGGTGATCTGCGCCGGACGCGGCGGCAACGACCCGACGATGTCGGCATCGTGCCATGGGGGCCGCTGTTTCTCGCCGCGCTCGGCATCGCGGGGCTGTCGGGGTTTGTCGCGCTGCAATACTGGCTCGCAAGCGTTTGACGCGCGATGCACAGGCTCAGAGGCAGGCTTGCAGATACGCCTTGTCGAAGCCGAATTGCCGCGCTTTTTCAAGCGTGTAGGGGCGCAGACCCGATGATTTGAAATCGCCGACGATCTTGCCGTCCGATCCTTCGTCGAGATATTCGAACTTGAACAATTCCTGCGTCACGATGACATCGCCTTCCATGCCGATGACTTCGGTGATGTTGGTGGTGCGGCGCGACCCGTCGCGAAGGCGCTTCACCTGCACGATGAGATCGACGGATTCGGCGATCTGCCGGCTGATGGCTTCCTTGGGTATCTTGATGTCGCCCATCAGGATCATGTTCTCCATCCGGCCGAGACATTCGCGCGGGCTGTTGGCATGGAGCGTACACATCGACCCATCGTGGCCGGTGTTCATCGCGGCGAGCAGATCGAAACATTCCGCCCCGCGAATTTCGCCCAGAATGATCCGGTCGGGACGCATGCGCAAGGCGTTCTTGACGAGATCGCCGATCGTGATCGCGCCTTCACCCTCAAGGTTGGGGGGGCGCGTTTCGAGCGGCAGCCAGTGCGGCTGTTGCAGGCGCAGCTCGGCCGCATCCTCGATCGTGAGCACGCGCTCGCCCGGATCGATCATTTTCGACAGGGCGTTGAGCATCGTCGTCTTGCCCGATCCGGTACCGCCCGAAATGACGATGTTCATCTGGCACGCGCCCGCGATCTTGAGCACCGTCGCCATCTTTTCGCTCATACTGCCGAATTCGCGCAGCATATCGATGGTAATGGGCTTTTCCGAAAACTTGCGAATGGAAATTGCCGTTCCGCGCAGCGAGAGGGGCGGAACGATGACGTTGACGCGGCTGCCATCCTTCAAGCGCGCATCGGCGAGTGGCGTGGTCTGATCGACGCGGCGGCCGACCTGGTTCACGATACGCTGGGCGATCTGAAACAGATGCTGCTCATCGCGGAACTGTATCTTGGCAAGCTCGAGCTTGCCCTTGCGTTCGACGTAAGTCTGCTGCGGCCCGTTGACCATGATGTCGGAAATATCCGGATCGGACAGCAATTCCTCCAGCGGGCCAAAGCCGAGCAGCTCGTCGATGAGCACCTTTTCCAGAGCGAATTGTTCGCGCCGGTTCAAGGTAATCTTCAATTCTGTCAGCACTTCGAGGATGATCGGCCGGAATTCCTCCGACAGTTCATCCTTGGTCAGGGTGGCTGCGGCCTCCGGATCGACGCGTTCGAGCAGGCGCGGCAGGACCTGCTCCTTGATCCGGTGGACGGATACCTCGAAACCTTCGGCGTGGTAATTTCCCTCGGCAAACGAATTGGCACGTTCGGCAAGCCGGGCGAGCGCGTCATCCTCCGGATCGACCGCGACTTCGGGGATGGGGGGGAACGGCTCCGGTTCGGGTGGGCTGGGGAGCGTTTGCGCGCCCGACGCGGCGCCGGTGCCCTTCATCGGCCGGGCCACGCCAAAGCTGGCACGCTGGTTCGACTTGGAGGCCAATCCATCCTTTCGGCCGAAAGCACTCATAAATTCAGACCTTTGTCGCGCGCATCTTCCTGTGCCAGACGAAAACGGTGTGACGCTTCGTGTGGTGGGTTCTCTATGGCTGAAAATGGTGAACAACTCGCTAACCATGGGCCCGCGCCGACCCGGTGCTGGCTATGTAAGAGACCGCTCGGCGGCCGGGTCGAGCACCATCACACGGTGCCGAAAAGCCGCAAGGGCCGCGAAACGGTCGCGGTGCATCCGATCTGCCACCGCACGCTCCACGCACAATTCACGAATGCGGAACTGGCCCGGTTCGGGAAGGATGTCGAATTCCTGCGACGCAACGATGGCGTTGCGAAATTCCTGCGCTGGATTGCGAAGCGTCCACCGGATTTTCACGCAAAGACGCGCGGGCCGCGCAAATAACAACGGAGCCATCGGGGAGGGGAACGCCGTCGGCGCCACGCAAAACGCCGCCGGAACGTGTCCGGCGGCGTCGTTGTGCGATCAATCGCGGTTCAGCCCGCGACGTGTTCGGCCAGAACAGTCAGCCTGCCGTCGGCAACTTCGGCGAAGCCGCCCGCGACCTCGATTTCATCGGGCGTCGCACCCTGCGATGCGAAGATCTGGATCTTGCCATCGCGAATGGTCGACATGAACGGGGCGTGCCCCTCCAGAACGCCGAACTCACCGTTGCTGCCGGGAACGACCACCATGTGGACCTCCTCCGACCGCACCAGCTTTGCCGGGGTGACGAGTTCGAAATGCAGCGGCATGGCGATCAGGAATCCTCGGCCAGCTTTTTCGCCTTGGCGACCGCTTCCTCGATCCCGCCGACCATGTAGAAGGCAGCCTCGGGAAGGTGGTCGTATTCGCCTTCGACGACGGCCTTGAACGACTTGATCGTGTCTTCGATCGCGACGAACTTGCCGGGAATGCCGGTGAAGACTTCGGCGACGTGGAAAGGCTGCGACAGGAACTTCTGGATCTTGCGTGCGCGCTGCACGGTCAGCTTGTCCTCTTCCGACAGCTCGTCCATGCCCAGAATCGCGATGATATCCTGCAGCGACTTGTACTTCTGAAGCGTTTCCTGAACCTTACGCGCGGTTTCGTAGTGCTCCTGCCCGACGACCCGCGGTTCGAGCACGCGGCTGGTGGAATCGAGCGGATCGACCGCCGGATAGATGCCAAGTTCCGAGATCGCACGGTTCAGCGTCGTCGTCGCGTCGAGGTGGGCGAACGAGGTCGCAGGCGCCGGGTCGGTCAAATCGTCGGCCGGCACGTAGATCGCCTGCACCGAGGTGATCGAACCCTTGTTGGTGGAGGTGATGCGTTCCTGAAGCGCGCCCATGTCGGTCGACAGGGTCGGCTGATACCCCACGGCCGAGGGAATACGGCCGAGCAGTGCCGACACTTCCGAACCGGCCTGCGTGAAGCGGAAGATATTGTCGACGAAGAACAGCACGTCCTGGCCTTCCTCGTCACGGAAATATTCTGCCATGGTGAGGCCCGACAGCGCCACGCGGCTACGCGCACCCGGCGGTTCGTTCATCTGACCGAACACCAGCGCGACCTTCGATCCCTCGGAGGTGGCATTGCCATTCTCGTCCTTGGCAATGACGCCCGCGTCAAGGAATTCGTGATAGAGGTCATTGCCCTCGCGCGTACGCTCGCCGACGCCCGCGAATACGGACACGCCGCCGTGGCCCTTCGCGATATTGTTGATGAGCTCCTGAATGAGCACGGTCTTGCCGACGCCCGCGCCGCCGAACAGGCCGATCTTGCCGCCCTTCGCATAGGGGGCGAGCAGATCGATGACCTTGATGCCGGTCACGAGGATGGCCGCTTCGGTCGACTGGTCCACGAATTCGGGGGCCTTGGCGTGGATCGGGGCGGTGTTCATCGCGCCGATGGGGCCCATTTCATCGATCGGTTCGCCGATCACGTTCATGATACGGCCCAGCGTCTTGGGCCCAACCGGAACCTCGATCTGCGAACCGGTGTTGCGCACGCTCTGCCCGCGGGTCAGACCGTCGGTGCCGTCCATCGCGATGGTGCGCACGGCGTTCTCGCCAAGATGCTGCGCCACTTCGAGGACGAGGCGGTTGCCGTTGTTGTCGGTTTCCAGCGCGGCCATGATCGGGGGCAGCTCGCCTTCGAAGACCACGTCGACGACGGCGCCGATGACCTGGCTGATCTTGCCCTGCGCGGGAATGTTCGATGTGCCCGTATTGTCGAGCGTGGGTGCGGTGGCCATGATATCGTATCCTTGCCGTCTATGCCTTAGAGCGCTTCCGCGCCGGCGATGATTTCAATGAGTTCGGTGGTGATCGCGGCCTGGCGGCTGCGGTTGTACTGAATGGTCAGCTTTTCGATCAGATCGCCGGCGTTGCGCGTGGCATTGTCCATCGCGGTCATCGAGGCGCCCTGTTCCGACGCATTGTTTTCAAGCAGCGCGCCGAACAATTGCGTTTTCAGATAGCGCGGCAGCAGTTCTTCAAGGATTTCCTCCTCGCTCGGTTCGTAATCGACGACGGCGCCGGTGGGGGCGGAATTGTCGGTCGTTGCCGCATCGGGCGCGGGAACAGGGATGATCTGCTGACGCGTCGGCGTCTGGGTCAGGGCGGACTTGAACCTGGAATAGAACAGATGCGCGACGTCGAAACGGCCATCCTCGTACATGCCAATTAGCTCCTCGGCGATCTTCTCGGCCTCGGCATAGCCGGGTTCGCGCACTTCGGTCGTGTCGAAATTGACGCCGACCCGGTCGGGATATGCGCGCCGGATCGGGGCGCGTCCCTTGCGGCCGATGAGGTAGAATTCCACCTCCTTGTCCTCGGCGATCAATTCCTTCGCCTTGGCCAGGGCGGCGCGCACGATGTTCGAATTGAACGCGCCGGCCAGCCCCTTGTCCGAATTGGCGACGACCAGCAGGTGACGCTTCGTCGATCCCGTGCCGGTGAGCAGGCGCGGCGCATTGTCGCTGTCGCCTGCACGCCCGGCGAGGCTCGCCATGACCGAGGCCAGACGCTCGGCATAGGGCCGCGCCTCTTCGGCGGCGGCCTGTGCCTTGCGCAGCTTCGCCGCGGCGACCATCTGCTTGGCCTTGGTGATCTTCTGGGTCGACTTGACCGAGTTGATCCGACCCTTGAGTTCCTTGAGGCTAGCCATTTCGGCTCCCTATCTGGTGTGGATCGGCTCAGCCGAACTGCTTGGCAAAGCTGTCGAGCGCGGCGACGACCTTGTCCTTCGACGGGTCGAAGGCCTTGCTCTCGCGAATCTCGGCCAGCACGCCGGGATGTTCGGCGCGCATGTAGCCCAGCATCGCCGCCTCGTATTCGGTGACGCGGTCGACCGGCACGCTGTCGAGATAGCCATTGGTGCCGGCGAAGATCGACACGGTCTGCTCCTCGAACGGCATGGGCGAGAACTGCGGCTGTTTCAGCAGCTCGGTCAGGCGCGCACCGCGGTTCAGAAGCTTCTGCGTCGAGGCGTCGAGGTCCGAGCCGAACTGTGCGAAGGCCGCCATTTCGCGGTACTGCGCCAGCTCCAGCTTGATCGAGCCGGACACCTTCTTCATCGCCTTGGTCTGGGCGGCACCGCCCACGCGCGACACCGACAGGCCGACGTTGATGGCCGGACGCACGCCCTGATAGAACAGGCCGGTTTCAAGGAAGATCTGACCGTCGGTGATCGAGATCACATTGGTCGGAATATAGGCAGAAACGTCGCCCGCCTGCGTCTCGATGATGGGAAGGGCGGTCAGCGAACCGGCGCCGTTTTCCTCGTTCATCTTCGCCGCACGCTCGAGCAGGCGGCTGTGCAGGTAGAACACGTCGCCCGGATAGGCTTCGCGGCCCGGAGGACGACGCAGCAGGAGCGACATCTGACGATAGGCATTCGCCTGCTTCGACAGATCGTCATAGACGATGACGGCGTGCATGCCGTTGTCGCGGAAGAATTCGCCCATCGCACAGCCAGTGTAGGGTGCGAGGAACTGAAGCGGGGCCGGTTCCGAGGCGGTCGCGGCCACGACGATGGTATATTCCATCGCGCCGTTTTCCTCGAGGCTCTTCACGATCTGCGCGACGGTCGAACGCTTCTGACCGACGGCGACATAGATGCAGTAAAGCTTCTTCGTCTCGTCGTCGCCCGCGTTCGCTTCCTTCTGATTGATGAAGGTGTCGATCGCGACTGCGGACTTGCCGGTCTGACGGTCGCCGATGATCAGCTCGCGCTGTCCGCGGCCGACGGGAACCAGCGCGTCGATGGCCTTCAGGCCGGTCTGCACCGGTTCGTGAACCGATTTGCGCGGGATGATGCCCGGTGCCTTCGTTTCGACGCGACGGCGTTCGGTGCTCTCGATCGGGCCCTTGCCGTCGATCGGATTGCCGAGCGCGTCGACCACGCGGCCGAGCAGGCCCTTGCCGACCGGCACGTCGACGATGGTGCCGGTCCGCTTGACCTGGTCGCCTTCCTTGATGGCGCTGTCCGAACCGAAGATCACGACGCCGACATTGTCCGCCTCGAGGTTGAGGGCCATGCCCTGCACCCCGTCGGAGAATTCGACCATTTCGCCGGCCTGCACCTTGTCGAGGCCGTGGATGCGGGCGATGCCGTCACCGACCGACAGCACGGTGCCCACTTCGGTGACCTGTGCTTCGGTGCCGAAGCTGGCGATCTGGTCCTTGATGACCTTGGAGATTTCTGCGGCGCGGATTTCCATGTTCAGCCTTTCATCAGCCCTTCATCGCCGAGGCGAGGGTATTCAAACGGGTGCGGATCGAACCGTCGATCTGGCGGCTGCCGATCTTCACGATCAGCCCGCCGAGAATGTCGGGATCGACTTCGGTACGGATTTTCACATCGCGGCCTTCGCGCGCGGTCAGTTTCTGCGTGAGCGTGGCGATCTGCCCCTGATCGAGCGGGTGCGCGCTCGTCACCTCGGCGGTGACCTCGCCGCGCTGTGCCGAGGCGATGGCGTGAAACGCGCGGATCATCGCAGGCAGTTCGCCCAGACGCCGGTTCTGCGCCAGCACGCCGAGGAAATTACGCGTCAGCGGCGCAAGCTCGAGATGGCGGCCGATGCCGTCCATCGCGGCGCCGGCCTGTCCGCGCGAAATCTCGGGATTGCGAATCAGCGAGCGCATGTCGTCCGACGCCGAAAGAGCCTGACGCAGCGAATCCAGATCGTTCTCGACCGCGGTCACCTGATTGTGCTCGACCGCGAGGTCGAACAGGGCCGAGGCGTACCGCCCTGCTAGACTGGCCTTGATGCCGCCCGAAATATCCACGCGCGTAATGCCCCTTGTTCAATATCGTAAAAGGTTATGTCCGTTCGAAGACGGTTTTCAAACTCATGCGCCACCAGACGGGGCGCGTTCGCGTCCTTCACGCTGGCGCGCCTAGCAATACGCTTCGCAAATGACAACCGCTTCGCGTCGCTTCATCGCGCCCGCGGAGCAAATGCACGAGAAGGGGACGTTCCCCGGTCCCTTCGGTTCAATCGGTCACGTCCTGGCCCTCGCCAAGGATGGCGTCCGCCGACGGTTCGCAGATATAGGTCAGGCGTTCGTTCGGCATGTCGGGCAACATGGCGCGAATCGCATCCTGATTGTCGCCAAGCGCGCGGGACGCCTCTTCTCCGCCGCCGCATGCCGGGGCCTGATACTGTCGGCGCGCATCGCGCGCCGCGTTCATCACCGACAGATCGACGAGGAAACGATCGGTGGTGAAAATCCGCTTTTCGGGATCGTAGCGATTGACCGACACGGTCTGCTCCGAATTGGGGACCAGCACGCGCGACCATTCCCCGTTCGACAGGCCATATTGCGTTCGCCCGTTGACACACCCCCCCGCGTCCCAGCCGAGCAAGATATCGCTCGCATCGGACACGGTCACGCGGCTGCGTTCGGGCAGGAGGCGGCAGGTAAACCGGCCTTTCTGCATGTCGGCGGAAACGGGCGCGCGGTCGGCAGGCCGCTCGAGCGCGGCCTGCTGCGCCGCTTCGCCGCGTCGTTCGATCTCGGCAATACCGGGGCGCGAGAACCACGCGACGAGCGCGCCGATCAACGCGACGCCCGCGAACACGCCGCAGGCGAGCGCGGCCTCCTGCCGGTCGCGATCGTAAAGAACGACGGTGCCGATCACGGCAAGCACCATCACGG
This sequence comes from Croceicoccus hydrothermalis, assembly GCF_022378335.1. GTDB lineage: Bacteria > Pseudomonadota > Alphaproteobacteria > Sphingomonadales > Sphingomonadaceae > Croceicoccus > Croceicoccus hydrothermalis. The sequence continues at coordinate 235,386 of NZ_JAIQCI010000006.1, read as the reverse complement.
CCAGCAATGCGCCCCCCAGCGCCATCATCGTCTCGCGCTGATCCAGCGCCTCGAGCTCGGCACGGCGGCCGGCACGTTCGGCCTCGTCGCGCAGGCGGGCGGCGGCGGCGGCCTGCCGCGCCTGCATCGCGCTCGCCTCGCGCATGGCGCGGGCGTCCTGCTGCGCGTCATATTCCCCCATGGAACGGCAGGGCTGCGCGTTGAAGCGTGCATTCACCCCGGCCTTGCGCAGGAAGGGGGCGATTTCGCGCATGGATACGGCAAAGTAGAACTCCGAATCGCTGCCGTTGTCGCTGATCGTGCCGAAGCTGTTGACGCCGACGACGCGGCCGCACGGGTCGAGCAGGGGCCCGCCCGAATTGCCGACTCCGATGGGCGCCGTGTGCAGGATCGTGTCGTACTGGCTCGCCGTCCGGCCGCCCGAAACCTGTCCACGCGATTTGACGGGAGCCTGCGGCGAGGTCAGCGCGCCGAGGCCAAGCCCGATGGCCTGGTCCACATTCGCGGGATAACCGACCGCGAACACGTCCGATCCATCGCCGACCGCCCCGGAATACAGCGTCGCCACCGGCAGCGTCGCATCCTCGGTCAATTCGATAAGCGCGAGATCCACATCGGACGCCACGCGCACGATCCGCGCGAAATAGCCGCTCTTCCCCTGCGCGGGCACCACGCCGAGCTGAAGCCGTTCATCCTCCAGCAGCGGGGCTAGCACGTGCGCGTTGGTCACGATCAGCTTCGGCGTCACGGCAAAGCCTGTGCCATGACCGATCACGTCATAGCCGGCCGAATCGCGCTGCACGATGACGACGCGCACCACGCTGCGCGCCGCCGCGTTGATGTCGGCGGTATCGGCCCGCGCGGTCGCGGCCGGCCATAGCGCGAGGCAGGCCACGATAAGCGCGATGATTCCCATAAGCGCCCGCATGGGGGCCATCATGTCATGTGCTGTCGGCGCGGTGTGTCGCATGGGCAGCGCCTTTAACGCGGTTTCGCGCCCTTGGGCAGGGGGCAATCGCCCGCGCGGCGCTTTCACCTTTTACCCGTGCATCCGTTGCGCGTAAGGTCGGCGCTATCGACGAAGGAGCGTAACGATGACTCGATCGGCATGGATGGATGGCGGCGCGGGCGTGACCGTTCGCTGGGGCGTGGCGCAGACTGCGCTCGGTGCGGTGCTGGTCGCTGCGAGCGATTCGGGCGTGTGCCGTGTGGCGTTCGGCAAGGGGCGGGACGATCTTTCCATGCTGTTTCCCCATGCCGATCTTGTCGAAGGGGGGGAGGATTTCGCCCCGCTTCTGGCCCGCGTGGCAGCGGCGATCGAATCGCCGGGCGATGGGGCGGATATTCCGCTCGACATTGGCGGGACGGGTTTTCAAAAGCGCGTGTGGCAGGCGCTTCGCGATATTCCGGCGGGCGAGACGCGGTCCTATGGCGCCCTTGCCGCCGGGTTGGGAAAGGTGGGGGCATCGCGCGCGGTCGGGCGGGCCAATGGCGCCAACCGCGTGGCGGTGCTGATCCCGTGTCACCGGGTCGTGCGTGCGGACGGGGCGCTGGGCGGGTACGAATATGGTCCGGCGATCAAGCGGGAACTGCTGCGCCGGGAGGGGCTGTCCTTCTAGCCCCGCGCCCATCCCTTGCGCGCGGGTGTGAGGGTTTCCAGAAACGCATCGGCGCTGGCCATATATTCGCCTCGCCGTTCCTCCTTCATCCGGTCCCATGTCGAATAGACGCGCGCCACGCGGTTGTTGCGTTCCAGCACGCGCCGGTTGCGCACCATGAAATGCCAGTAAAGCGCGTTGAACGGGCAGGCACCGTCGCCCGTTTTCTTCGACACCGAATAATGGCAATCGCGGCAATAATCCGACATCCTGTTGATGTAATTGCCCCCCGCGGCATAGGGTTTGGACGCAAGCCGCCCCTTGTCCGCCCAGAGCGCCATTGCCGCCACATTCGGCAATTCCACCCATTCATACGCATCGGCATAGACGACGAGGAACCAATCCTCGACATCCTGCGGCACGATCCCGGCGATGAGCGCGAAATTGCCGAGTATCATCAGCCGTTGAATATGGTGGGCATGGGCATTGTCGCGCGTCGAACGCACGCAATCGGCGAGGCAGCGCATGTCGGTTTCGCCGGTCCAGTAGAATTCGGGCAGCGGCCGATCCGCGTCCAATGCGTTCGCCTCGGCCAGCTCCGGCATTTCGAGCCAGTACATGCCACGGATATATTCGCGCCAGCCGATGATCTGCCGGATGAACCCTTCCACCGCGTTCAATGGCGCCTCGCCCGCGTCATACGCCGCTTCCGCCCGGCGGCACACCGCCACGGGGTCGAGCAGGCCAAGATTGATGGAGGTCGAGAGCAGCGAGTGGAACAGGTCGTCCTCGCCATGTACCATCGCGTCCTGATATTTTCCGAAAAGAGGCAGGCGATCCGCGACGAAGGCGTCGACGGCTTTCTCCGCCTCCTTCGCCGTGACCGGCCAGGCGAAGCCGTCGGTCGTGCCGAAATGGTCGGCAAATTCCCGCTCCACCATGGCGATCACCGCGCGGGTGCTTTCGTCAGGTGAGAATTTCGGGGCCGGCGGCGGGTCCATCGCATCGTCGGGACCGGCGCGGTTTTCACGGTCGTAATTCCATTGCCCACCCGCCGGTGCGGCCGCGGACCCGGTCTCTTCATCGGCTTTTGTCATGAGCAGGCCGGTATTGCGCCGCATCTCGCGATAGAAATATTCCATGCGCAACTCGCCGCGCCCCTGCGCCCAGCCGATGAATTCGGGGATGGAACACAGATAGCGGTCGTCGGGCACGATCTCCATGTCGCAGGGGAGGGCGCCCATCAATCCCTTCAACGCCTTGTCGAGCCGCCATTCCCCCGGCTCCACCACCCGCACCAGATCGGCATCGTGCCTTTGTGCCGCGCGCATGATCTCGCCGGTCAGGCTTCCAGTATTGTCGGGGTCGCACAATTCGATGTAATCCACGGTCCAGCCATCGTCGCGCAATTCTTCGGCGAAATGGCGCATGGCGGACAGGATCAGGGCGATCTTCTGCTTGTGATGCCTTACATAGGTGCACTCCTCGCGCACCTCCATCAACAGCACGACGGTGTCACTTTTGTCGCAATCGCGCAGCGAGGCGAGACCGAACGAAAGCTGATCGCCCAATACGGGAACGAGAACGGTCACCTCGCGGATCAGTCCAGCATGGGACGAAAGCCCGGCTCCGCCTTGGCCATGGCGGCGCGATAGGCGGGGCGTTCCCCGATCCGGCGCAGATAGGCGCGGGCATTGGGGCAGGCGTCGAGGTCGAAATTGATGAACATGCGACCCGTCGTAACGACGAACACGATCATGATGTCGGCCAGCGTCAGCCGCTCCCCCGCGAAGAACGGAACTTCGCCAAGGCGCTTTTCGAGCATGGACCATGAACGGCGCTTCCGGTCGACGAAGAAGAAGGGCGGCTCCTCCAGATCGCCCATCACCACCACCGCTTCCATGTACATGTTCGGCATCAGCGTGCCGCTGGCAAAGTGGAACCAGTAGAGAAAATCGACGTAATCGGGATCGCCCGGTTTCGGCGTCAGCCCGCCATCGTTGTAACGCGCGTCGATATATTCGCAGATTGCCGCACTTTCGCCGAGGATACGGCCATCATCTTCGATCACGGGGGCAAGCCCCATGGGATGCATGGCCTTGAGCGCTTCGGGGGCGAGGTTGTTGTCCTCCCGCCGTTCGTGGCGCACCATGCGATACGGGACGCCAATTTCCTCGCATAGCCACACGACACGCTCGGACTGGGACACGCCGAGATGATGGACAGTGAGCATTTGCGCCTTTCGCACTTCAGACAAAACTATACGGGTCGATGTCGATGCCGACCCGAACGCCCGATGGAAATGCGAGCGCGCCGAGCCAGTTCCGGAGCGTATCCTGCAATGCCGCACTCCGCCTTGCATTGATCAATAGGCGATAGCGGTAACGATTGCGTAAAAGCGACAGCGGCGCCGGTGCGGGGCCATAGACGGCGAGATCGTCCATGCGCGGCGCGGCGCCGCCGATGGCGCGTGCCGCATCGCGGGCTTCGGCTTCGTCCTCGCTCGATACGATGATCGCGGCCCATCGGCCAAAGGGCGGGGCGCCCGCATGGCGGCGCGCGTCCGTCTCCGCGGCGTAGAACGCATCGCGGTCGCCGGCCGCCAGCGCCGCGATGACGGGCGCTTCGGGGTGGCGGGTCTGAATGAGGACCTCGCCCGCCTTCTTCGCCCGGCCGGCCCGGCCAGCGACCTGCGCGATCTGCTGATACGATCGTTCGGCGGCGCGCAGGTCGCCCCCTTCGAGGCCGAGATCCGCGTCGATCACCCCGACGAGGGTGAGTTCGGGGAAATGATACCCCTTGGTGACAAGCTGCGTGCCGACGATCACGTCGATCGCACCGCCATGCGCCGCATCGACGAAGGCGCCGATCTTTTCCGGATTCGACAGCGTGTCCGACGTGACGACGGCGGTGCGCGCGTCGGGAAAGATTTCTGACACCTCGTCGGCGATCCGCTCCACGCCCGGACCGCAGGCGGTGAGGCAATCGCGCTCCCCGCACTCAGGACAGGCTTCGGGGCTGGGCACTTCGTGGCCGCAATGGTGACAGGCGAGCCGTGCCGACAGCCGATGTTCGACCAGCCACGCCGAACAGTTCGGGCATTGGAACCGATACCCGCAATTGCGGCACAGCGTCAGCGGCGCATAACCCCGCCGGTTGAGGAAGAGCAGCACCTGCTCCCCCCGGTTCAGCCGTTCGCGCATCGCCTCCACCAGCGGCGGGGCGATCCACCGGCCGCGCGGCGGCACCTGTTCGCGCAGGTCGACGATGGCGATGTCGGGCAGGTTCGCGCCGCCGAACCGCGCCGGCAGGTCGAGCTTTTCATAAACGCCCGCCTCCGCCATCTGCAGGCTTTCGAGCGCGGGCGTCGCACTGGCGAGGATGACGGGCGCACCTTCGAACCGGGCGCGCATCACGGCGACATCGCGCGCGTTGTAACGCACGCCATCGTCCTGCTTGAAGCTGATCTCGTGCGCTTCGTCGACGACGATGAGGCCGAGCCGCGCAAACGGCAGGAACAGCGCCGAACGCGCGCCCACCACCACCTGCGCCCCGCCGCTCGCCACCTGACGCCAGGCGCGGCGCCGTTCCGACGATTTCTGATTAGAGTGCCACACCACCGGGGCCACGCCAAAGCGCGCCTCGAACCGTTTGAGGAAATTTTCGGTCAGGGCGATTTCGGGGAGCAGGACCAGCACTTGCCGCCCGGTTCGGATCGCCTCTGCCACTGCTTCGAAATAGACCTCGGTCTTGCCCGATCCCGTCACCCCGTCGAGGAGGAAGGGCGCGAAGCGGCGCTCCGCCACCGCGGCGACGAAGCGATCGGCGACCGCCTGCTGCCCGTCGTTGAGCGCGGGCGGCGCATGGTCCGGATCGGCGGCGGGGTAGGGGCGGTCGATATCGACCTGCACCGGTTCCAGCGCGCCTGCATTCACCAGCCCGCGCAATACCGCCTCCGACACCTCGGACAGGGCGGACAGTTCGCGAATGGTGCCCTGTTCGCCCTGCAACGCGTCGAGCGCGCGTTCGCGCTGCGGCGTGATGCGGCCGGGATCCTCACCCGTCAGCCGGTATTCGGTAATGCTGCCCCCGCCGCGCAATGCCGCGCCCGACGACAGTGCCATGCGTGCGACGCTGCTCATCGCGGCGCAATAATAATCGGCGGTCCATTCGATCAGCCGTCGCAGCGACGCCGACAGTGGCGGCACCGGCATCACGGCGAGGATCGGCCGCAGCTTCGCAAACGGAACCGGCGCGCCGGGAAGGCGTTCTGTCTCCCACACGATCCCCGTGACCTGCCGGGGGCCGAGCGGCGCGACCACCACGCTTCCCGGCTCCACGACGAGCGACGGGGGCACGGTATAGTCGAGCGGACCGAGCGCCGCGTTCATCACGAGCAGGCGGACGCGCGCGCGCCCATCGGGCGGAGTTCGGGGGGAGGAGGTTTCGGTCTGGTTCATGGGCCGCGCCCCATATGGGACGCCGGAACGCACAACACAACGCGGCACCCGTGCGGCGTATCGGGCATGGGCAGGCCAGCGCGCCGCCCGACAGGCAAAGGAAAGACCGACGATGGAATTGACGACCACCCCCGCAAGCCGCCGCCGTTTCATCGGCCTTTCCATGATGGGCGCGGCGGCGATGACGCTGCCGGGCTGCGCCAGCTATGGCGGGTTCAGCCTTGACGAGGCAATCCGCCGCCTGCTGACGATATCGAGCGTGAATGCGTTCGACCGGATGCTGGCGCCCGGCGGGTTCTACGATACGCAGATCGCCGCGCTCGACCTCGGCACGGTGCTGGGCGGGGTGCGCGGCGGCGCGGTGGAGCGTATTCTCGGCTCCTCGCTGGTGCGCGACCGGATGGCCCGCGCGCTTTATGACGTGGCCGCCGACGGGGCCGCCGCCGCCGCGCCCGCCGTGGCCGATGCGATCCGGGTCGTGGGCATCCGCAACGCGATCGACCTCGTCCGGGGCGGCGATACGGCGGCGACCGGATTCCTGCGCGCGAGCATGGGGCGCCGCCTTATCGATGTGATGCTGCCGGAGGTGCGCGATGCCATGCGGATCATCGACGACCCACTGCTCGGCCCGGCGCTCTCCGACCTTGCCGGCGTGGATATTCAACGGGTTACGGGCCGCTTTACCGACGAGGTCGAGAATACGATCTGGACCCAGATCGGCCGGGAGGAGGCATATATTCGCCAAAACCCGGACAGCACGAACGATCCGCTCATCCGGCGTGTCTTCGGTCTCAACGACCTGGGCGATGCGGTGCTGTGAGCATGGCGGGGTAGCGTCGGCGGCGGGCGATGCATATAGGCAGAGCGAGATTCGTAATTATCGCATGACCGCATTATCGCGAGGGGCCTTACCCATGAAATTCTTTGCCGACACCGCCGACACCGCCGAAATTCGCGAACTGGCCGAAACCGGATTGCTCGACGGGGTTACGACGAACCCCTCGCTGATCGCGAAATCGGGCCGTGATTTCAAGGAGGTGACGAAGGAAATCTGCGGCCTGACCGACGGCCCGGTGTCGGCCGAGGTCGTCGCGCTCGACCATGAAACCATGATGCGCGAGGCCGAGGTGCTCCGCAAGATCGCCGATAACGTCTGCATCAAGGTGCCGCTGACGATCGACGGGCTGAAAACCTGTCGCAAGTTGACCGACGATGGCACGATGGTCAACGTCACCCTGTGCTTTTCCGCCAATCAGGCGCTGCTGGCCGCAAAGGCGGGGGCGACATTCGTTTCCCCCTTCATCGGGCGTCACGACGACAACGGCATCGATGGCATGCATCTGATCGAGGACATGCGCCTCATCTACGACAATTACGGCTTCGAGACGCAGATCCTCGCCGCGTCGATCCGTCATGCGACCCATGTGCTGCAGGCGGCAAAGATCGGGGCCGACGTCGCCACCATGCCGCCCAAGGTGATCAAGGGGCTGGCCGATCACGTGCTGACGCAAAAGGGGCTCGAAGGGTTTACCGCCGACTGGGCGAAGACCGGCCAGAGCATCCTTTAAGGGGGCGTCGGCTTGGCAGACGAATCCCCCCTCGACCGGTTCCGCAACGCGCTGACCGCCACGACCCGCGCCGTCGCGCGCGAGCCTGAACTCGATGTCAGCTGGACCAGCGACGCGCCCGCGCAGGTCGGCAACACCGTGCGCGTGCCGATGCCGGGCCGCAAGCTGGAGGCCGGGCCGGTCGCCAGCGCGCGGGGCGTCGCCGACAGCTACGCGCTTAAACGCCGCTATCACGATGCGCAGCGGCACTTGCGCGCCCGTCCGGCGGAACCGATGGCCCGCGCCGCCTTCGATGCGATCGAACAGGTACGGTGGGAGGCGTTGGGCGCGAATGCGATGGGCGGGGTGCGCGACAATCTCGCCGCCGCGCTGGACAAGCGGATCGCCACCGACCCGATCAGCCGCGCCGACCGGGTCGAGGATGCGCCGATTTCGACCGCGCTGGCGTTGATGCTGCGCGAACATCTGACGGGGGAGGCGGTTCCGCAGGCCGCGCGCGCCGGCGTCGACCTGCGCCGCGAACAGATAGAAAGCGCGATCGGCGGCGATTTCGACGATCTGCTCGCCGCGATGGACGACCAGTCCGAGTTTCAGAAGAGGGCGATCGGCCTGCTCGAACATCTCGAACTGATCGCGACCGAGCCGGAGCCTGACGAGGCGGGCGAGGATGGCGACGAGCCGGAGGGCGAGGAAACCCAGGACGAGGAGGACGACCTGTCCGAATCGAACCAGGAGGACATGCGCGTCGATCAGCAGCCCGGCGATCCCGATCCCGAGGCCGAAGGCGATGGTGAGGACGAGGGCGAAGCCGAAAGCGAGGGCGAGCCAGACCCCGCGGACGGCGCCGAGGACGGGATGATGCCGGTGCGCCCCAACCGGCCATGGACCGAGCTGCCCGACGATTTCGACTACAAGGCATTCTCCAACGATTTCGACGAGATCGTCGCCGCGCATGATCTTTGCGATGAAGAGGAGCTGGCCCGGCTGCGCACCTATCTCGACGCGCAGTTGAAGGGTTTGCAGGGCATCGTCACCCGGCTCGCCAACCGTTTGCAACGCCGTTTGATGGCGCAGCAGAACCGGAGTTGGGACTTCGATCAGGAGGAAGGTCTGCTCGACGCAGCGCGGCTGGCGCGGGTGGTGACGATGCCGGGGCAGGCGCTGTCCTACAAGGTGGAGCGGGACCAGGAGTTCAAGGACACGGTCGTCACGCTGCTGATCGACAATTCCGGTTCGATGCGGGGGCGCCCGATTTCCATCGCGGCGATCAGCGCCGACGTGCTCGCCCGCACGCTGGAACGCTGCGGCGTGAAGACGGAGATCCTCGGCTTTACCACCCGCGCGTGGAAGGGCGGACAGGCGCGTGAACAATGGCTGGCCAAGGGGAAGCCGGAAAATCCCGGCCGTCTCAATGATTTGCGGCACATTGTTTACAAGCAGGCGGATGAGCCATGGCGCCGGGCGCGCCGCAATCTCGGCCTGATGATGCGCGAGGGATTGCTGAAGGAAAACATCGATGGCGAGGCCTTGTTGTGGGCGCATTCCCGCCTGCTCGCCCGGCCGGAGGACCGCCGCATCATGATGGTCATTTCCGACGGCGCGCCGGTCGACGATTCCACGCTGAGCGTGAACAGCGCCGGCTATCTCGAAATGCATCTGCGCAAGGTGATCGAGTGGATCGAGAAGAAATCGCCGGTGCAACTCGTCGCGATCGGGATCGGACACGACGTCACGCGATACTATCGCCGCGCCGTGACGATCATGGATGCGGAGCAACTGGGCGGTACGATGATCGAGCAGCTGGCCGGGTTGTTCGAGGAAGACTGACGTGTCCGATTTCGTGATCCGTTCCGCCTCGGGCGCCGAAGATCGCGAATTCATCCGGACGCTCGACCGCCGCCTGGCCGATGTCATCGTCTCTCCCGCTCATTCGCAGACCGAGGTCGCAGCGTTTCAGGCGCGCTTCACCGCGACCGCGTTCGACGAAAGCGAAAGCGCCGGTGGTACATTCGTTGCATGCCGTTCCCAAAGGCGGCTGGGCTATGTCAATGTGCGGCCCGTACGGACGATATTGCGGACGCGCATTGCGCCTATATCGCGCTATTGGCGGTTATGGAGGATCAGGAACGCACCGGCGTGGCGCGGGCGCTGGTGAAGCGTGCGGAAAGCTGGGGCCTGGAACAGGGGTATACGCGGGTCGCTCTCGACGTTTTTGCAAGCAATACAGGCGCGCGCGCGTTCTATGACGCGGCGGGATATGGCGCGGAAACGTTGCGTCTGGTTCGGCGGATCTGATCGAACACTACGCAATGCGCGAGAGAATGCGATGCTTGCCGCCTGCGGACGCAGCGCCTAGACGATGAAACATGGCAGGTGAAATTCTCGACAATCGGGGGCGCGGCGAAGCCGGGTGGGCCTTGCCCCCCGTACATCCCGAAGGCCGCAAATTCGCGTTGATCGCGGCAGGGATCGCGCTGTTGTTCTTCGTCATCGGGTGGAGTTTCCTCGCCTGGACAACGGTGGCGGCGACAGGCGGCGTGCTGGCGTTCTTTCGCGATCCCGCCCGCGTCGTCCCGCAGGATGAAAGCGTGATCGTCGCGCCGGCGGACGGGCTCGTGACCCTTATCGCGCGTGTTCCACCGCCGCCTGAATTGCAGATCGACGACGGATCGGGCCACGGCGGCATGGCGGGCGATCCCGTCACCCGCATCTCGATTTTCATGAGCATGTTCGACGTGCATATCAACCGCAGCCCGATCGCCGGCACGGTCCGCCGGGTCGCCTATATTCCGGGAAAGTTCGTCAATGCCGACCTCGACAAGGCGAGTGAGGACAACGAGCGTCAACATTTCCTCGTCGCGCGCGCGGATGGCGTACAGGTCGGCTTTACACAGATCGCCGGCCTGATCGCGCGCCGTATCGTCCCGTTCGTAAAACCAGGGGACATGGTCGCGGCAGGTCAGCGCATCGGCCTGATCCGGTTCGGCAGCCGGGTCGATGTCTACCTTCCCGCCGGCACCGAACCGCGGGTCGTCATGGGGCAAAGGACCATTGCCGGGGAAACCGTCCTCGCAGAGATCGGACATGCCCCACTTCTCGAAGGAGTTTCGCTTTGAACCACGTCGATGACCGTCATGCCGAACCGGGCGATGTCGGGCCGCGCATCTCGCATGGCGAGCGCGCCGTGCCCTCGCGGCGGAGCCGTGGGCTTTCGATGCGGGCGGTGGCGCCCAATGCCATTACCGCCGCCGCCCTGTGCTTTGGCCTGACGGGCATTCGCTTTGCCACCGACGGTCTGTGGGGGATGGCCGTTCTTGCCGTGATCCTGGCGGGCCTGCTCGACGGGATCGACGGGCGGATCGCCCGCTTGCTGAAGGCGCAATCGCGCTTTGGGGCGGAACTCGACAGTCTGGCCGATTCGCTGTCCTTCGGCGTCGCACCGGCGCTCATCATTTTCATGTGGTCGTTACAGGGACTGCCGCGCCTGGGCTGGTTCGCGGCGCTGGCGCTGGCGCTGTGCTGCATGTTGCGGCTCGCCCGGTTCAATGCGCAAATCGACGAGGATGATCAGCCGCACAAATCAGCCGGCTTCCTGACCGGCGTTCCCGCGCCGGTGGGGGCGGGGCTGGCGTTTCTGCCGCTTTATCTGTGGATGGCGTCGGGGGAGGCGATTTTTCGCAATCCGGTGCTGGTCGCGATCTGGATAGTGCTGATGGCGTTTCTGATGATTTCGAATCTCGCGACGCTGAGCTGGACCTCGATCAAGCCGGATCGGTCCATCCGGATCGAGCTTATCGCATTGCTGGGCATTCTGGGCGCGGCGTTGATGCTGGAGCCCTGGCTTTCGCTGGTCGCGATCTGCGTGGTTTATCTCGCGCTATTGCCGCTGGGCTGGTGGCGCTACCGCAAGGTCAGGCGAGCGCGGGCCGCGGCATAGCGGCGGCACTCCGGGGGGCAGCATGGCGCGGCGCGGGCCGGGCGCGCGCCGTCTTTCGCGATGCGCGGACCTTCGATACCGACGGCTCTCCATGTCGCAGAAGCGGCGCCAGATCCTTCAACCATTTGCAGCTCATGACGAAACCCGCAACGCCGCAAAGGGCGAAGAACATGAAAGGCAGGACGGTCGTCGCAAAATGTGTCATGGTTTGATCCTTCGTTCGATCGCGGCAGGCCATTGTGCACAAACTTTGTCACGAACCTGTCGAAATCCTGTGGATAACGGGACATCGCGTAAGCTGTTCCGTCTCTTTCCTTAATGTTCCTGTTTTGTTCGTGGCGGTCAAGCGCAAATTGCGGCGGGGCGGGTTCCTTGTCCGACAAACCGAAAGTGCCGATCTGCCTCTTTGTCCTTTGCAACGCGGCCGCTTTCGGTTAAGGGCGCGTCGTTCGCGTTTCTTGCCGACGGGCAGGGGGCGCGGACATTCTAACTCCACATGGTCGGCACACATACCGGTGCCGTGGGCGCGATGCCCCGGTTCCCGCTGGCCAGAGGCTCAACCGGAAAGGAATTCCCTATGGCGTCCACTGGCGTCACCATGCAGCAATTGATCGAGGCCGGCGCGCATTTCGGCCACCAGACCCACCGCTGGAACCCGCGGATGAAGCCGTATATCTTCGGCGCCCGCAACGGTGTTCACATCATCGACCTGTCGCAGACGGTTCCGCTGTTTCAGCGTGCGCTCGATTTCGTATCCTCGACCGTGCAGGCCGGCGGCAAGGTGCTTTTTGTCGGCACCAAGCGCCAGGCGCAGGACCCGATCCGCGAAGCGGCGCTGGCGAGCGGTCAGTATTTCGTCAACCACCGCTGGCTGGGCGGGATGCTCACCAACTGGCAGACGATTTCGAAGTCGATCAAGAAGCTGAAGACCATCGAGGAGCAGCTTTCGGGCGACACGTCCGGGCTGACCAAGAAGGAAATCCTCGACATGACGCGCAAGCGGGACAAGCTTGAACTGTCGCTCGGCGGCATTCGCGACATGGGCGGCATTCCCGACGTGATGTTCGTGATCGACGCCAATGTCGAGGAGCTCGCCATCAAGGAAGCCAACGTGCTCGGCATTCCGGTCGTCGCCGTGCTCGACACCAATGTCGATCCCTCGGGCATCGCCTTTCCGATCCCGGCGAACGACGACGCCAGCCGCGCCGTGCGCCTGTATTGCGACGCCATTGCCGACGCCGCGACGAAGGGCAATGCCAAGGGCATCGCCGATTCGGGTGCCGACATCGGCGCGATGGACGAGCCGGTCGCCGAAGACGCGACCGCTTGATTTTACCGTGACGTCGGGGCGGTCGTCGCCCTGACGCATTCATGATCCAGCCCGCCGGGGACCGTCGCCAGACGCCCCGGCGGCACATCATTTTAAGAAAAGGGTAAACGCCATGGCTGCTTATACCGCCGCTGACGTGAAGAACCTGCGCGAGAAGACCGGCGCGGGCATGATGGATTGCAAGAAGGCTCTGGAAGAGACCGGCGGCGATATCGAAGGCGCCGTCGACTTCCTGCGCGCAAAGGGTCTTGCCGCCGCGCAGAAGAAGTCCAGCCGCACCGCGGCAGAGGGCCTGGTCGGTGTCGCGGTCGAGGGCACGCGCGGCGTTGCCGTCGAAGTGAACTCCGAAACCGATTTCGTCGCCAAGAACGACCAGTTCCAGGACTTCGTGCGCAAGGTGACCGAGCTTGGCCTCAAGACCGACGGCGACGATGTCGAGACACTGAAATCCGCCGAATATCCCGATGGCGGTTCGGTGCAGGACAAGCTTACCAACAATATCGCCACGATCGGCGAGAATCAGTCGATCCGCCGCATGAAGACGGTGCAGGTGTCGAACGGCGTCGTCGTGCCCTACATGCACAATGCGGTTGCCGACGGCCTCGGCAAGATCGGCGTGCTGGTCGCGCTCGAAAGCGATGCGGGTGCGGACGTTCTCGAACCGCTGGGCAAGCAACTCGCGATGCACATCGCCGCCGCGTTCCCGCAGGCGCTGACCGCCGATGACCTCGACGCCGAGGTGATCGAGCGTGAACGCGCCATCGCGCGTGAGAAGGCTGCCGAAAGCGGCAAGCCCGAAAACGTGCAGGAAAAGATGGTCGACGGTGCCGTCGCCAAGTTCGCCAAGGAAAACGCGCTGCTCAGCCAGGTTTTCGTGATGGACAACAAGACGCCTGTCGCACAGGTCGTCGAAAAGGCCGGCAAGGATGCGGGCACGAAGATCGTGCTGAAGGATTTCGTCCGCTTCCAGCTGGGCGAAGGCATCGAGAAGGAAGAGAGCGACTTCGCCGCCGAGGTGGCTGCTGCCGCCGGCGTCTGATCGCATCTTTCCATCCAAACGCAGGAGGGCCCGGGGCATTGCGCTCCCGGCCCTTTTTCGTGGCCGCGTCCGGTGCGGCCCGGCTTTCCCTTTGCGCGAAGGCGGCGGTGGGGTTAAGGAGCGGCTTCACCCCAGAATCGAGCGGAACCCGTCCTTCCCATGGCCCTACCCCAATATAAGCGCATCCTTCTCAAGCTTTCGGGCGAGGTATTGATGGGCAATCAGCAATTCGGCATCGACACCGAATATGTCGATCGCCTTGCCGAAGAGGTGGTCGCGGCAAAGAACACGGGGCTTGAAATCTGTCTTGTCATCGGCGGCGGCAATATCTTTCGCGGGATGGCGGGCGCGGCCAAGGGGATGGACCGCGCACAGGCCGATTACATGGGCATGCTGGCGACGGTGATGAATGCGCTCGCGATGCAGAGCAGCCTTGAAAAGCTGGGCGTGTCGACACGCGTGCAATCCGCGATCCAGATGGATGCGGTGTGCGAACCGGTCATTCGCCGCCGCGCCGAACGCCACCTTGAAAAGGGGCGCGTGGTCATCTTTGCCGCCGGTGTCGGCAGCCCGTATTTCACCACCGATTCCGGTGCGGCCCTGCGCGCGGCCGAAATGAACTGTCACGCCTTGTTCAAGGGCACCAGCGTGGACGGCGTGTACGACGCCGACCCGAAGAAGGACGCGAACGCCACCCGTTACGATCAGGTCGGCTATGACCGCGTTCTGGCCGACAATCTCAAGGTAATGGACGCATCCGCGGTCGCACTGTGCCGCGACAACCAGATCCCCATCATCGTGTTTTCCATTCGCGAGCGCGGCAATCTTGCCCGCGTGCTCGCCGGCGAAGGCACGCAGACCATCGTGGGCGAGGCGGCGTAACACCCGCACGCCCGACAAAGGATCCAAGAGAGGAATCAAGACGATGCCCAAATATGACAAGGCCGATCTGGAACGCCGGATGGACGGCGCCGTGGATTCGCTGAAAAGCGATCTTGCCGGTCTGCGCACGGGCCGCGCGAACACCACCCTGCTCGATCCCGTCGTGGTCGAGGTGTATGGCGCGAACATGCCGTTGAACCAGGTGGCGACCGTTTCGGCCCCCGATCCCCGCATGTTGAGCGTGCAGGTGTGGGACAAGTCGAACATGACGCCGGTTGAAAAGGCGATCCGCTCGGCAGGCCTCGGCCTTAACCCGATGGTCGACGGGCAGAACATCCGCCTGCCGATCCCCGACCTGACCGAGGAGCGGCGCAAGGAGCTGGCCAAGCTCGCCGGCAAATATGCCGAAGGCGCCAAGATCGCGATCCGCAACGTGCGCCGCGACGGGATGGAAGCGCTCAAGACCGACGAGAAGAAGAAGGAAATCTCCGAGGACGACCGCAAGCGCCTCGAAGACGAGGTCCAGAAGATGACCGATACCCATATCGCCGAGGTTGATAAGGCAGCCGAGGCGAAGGAGAAGGAAATCATGAGCCAGTGAGCGCGAATGCGCCACGATCCCGGCCGGTTGCGGGCGAGGCGGGCGGCATGGCCGATGGCCCGCGCCATGTTGCCATCATCATGGATGGTAACGGGCGCTGGGCCCGGCAACGTCATCTGCCGCGTGCCATGGGCCACAAGCGCGGGGTCGAGGCGGTCCGCAACCTGCTGCGCGGGGTGCGGGGCATGGGGCTCGAGGCGCTCACGCTTTATGCGTTCAGTTCGGAAAACTGGCGCCGGCCGGCGGACGAGATCGACGATCTCACCCGCTTGATGAAGCATTTCATCCGGTCCGACCTCGATGAAATCGCCGCGAATGGTGTGCGGCTGAAGATCATCGGCGATCATTCCGCATTCGACGAGGAAGCGGTCGCGCTGATCGACGGGGCGTTGACGCGCACGGCGGGCAACACCGGCACTACGCTCGCCATCGCTCTCAATTACGGGGGGCAGCAGGAAATCGTGCGCGCCGCCCGCGCCGCCGCGGCGCAGGGCGAGATTACCGAGGACACGCTCGCCGCCCATCTCGACACGGCCGACATGCCGCCGCTCGACCTGCTCATTCGCACGTCGGGCGAAATCCGGCTGTCCAATTTCCTCTTGTGGCAATCGGCCTATGCCGAATTGTCCTTTACCGACGTGTTGTGGCCCGATTTCACCGTCGATCACCTTCGGCAGGCGGTCGCGCAATTTGCCGGGCGGGAGCGTCGTTTTGGCGGACGGTGAGATGAAATCCCCCGCCGTCCGGCCCGAAGGACGGCGCAAGACCGACCTTCCCGTGCGCGCGGCGAGCGCGATCATCATGCTGGCGATCGCCGCCATTGCCTTGTGGCGGGGGGGCTGGGTGCTCGACCTGCTGATCATTGCGGTCGCGGGCGTGACGCTCTGGGAATGGCAGAGGCTTGTCCGGCGCTGGCAGTTGCGGTTTTCGGCCGCACTGGTGTGGCTGGCGGCGGGCGCGTTCTATATCGGAACGGCGGCGTGGCTGGCGGTGGCGATGGACGCGTGGCTCTTCGTTTTCGCGCTCGGCGTGACGGTGATGACCGATACGGGCGCCTATTTTACCGGGCGCGCGATCGGCGGGCCGAAGATCGCCCCGCGCATCAGCCCGTCGAAAACATGGGCCGGGCTCGTTGGGGGCATGATCGGGGCGGCGGCATGGTGCTGTTTCGGGCTGGCCTTCATCGGTTCGCTCGCGGCCTCGCTCACGAGCGGGAACGCGACGCATGGACTTGGCACCAAGGACTTCGCGCTTGCCGCGTTGATCGGGGCGGTGCTTGCCGTGTCGGCGCAGGCCGGCGATTTTTTCGAAAGCTGGATGAAACGGCGGGCCAAGGTGAAGGACAGCTCCACGCTCATCCCCGGCCATGGCGGCCTTTTCGACCGGACCGACGGCATGTTGCCGGTGCTGCTCCTGATCGGTCTCCTGCACGAAATGGTGTTATAGGCGCATATGGAAAAGCCTTTGGGGGAGCATATGCGCAGCATCGCGATATTGGGCGCGACGGGGTCGGTCGGCGCCTCGACTCTGGATCTCGTGCGGCGCAATCGTGATGCGTGGCGCGTCACCGTGCTGACCGCGAATGAAAGCGTGGAGGGGCTGGCGGCGCTCGCCCGCGAATTCGCGCCCGATATCGCGGTGGTCGCGGACGAGGCGCGTCTTGCCGAATTGCGCGCGGCCCTTGCGGGTAGCGGCATCGAATGCGCGGCTGGCGCGGATGCGTTGAACGAGGCCGCGGCGCGGGGCGCCGACCTTACCGTCGCGGCGATCGTGGGGTGCGCAGGACTTGCGCCTGTCATGGCCGCGATCGAACGGGGCGGCACGATCGCGCTCGCCAACAAGGAAGCACTGGTGTCCGCAGGCGAGGTGATGACCGCCGCCGTCGCGCGCCGCGGTGCGACGCTGCTGCCGGTGGATTCCGAACATAATGCCATTTTCCAATGTCTTCAGGGCAATCGCCTGTCGGAGGTGCGATCCATCACCCTGACCGCGAGCGGCGGTCCGTTTCGCGACAGTAGCCGCGAAGAGATCGAGGCCGCAACCCCGGCACAGGCGGTCGCGCATCCGAACTGGGACATGGGCGCCAAGATCAGCGTCGATTCCGCCACCATGATGAACAAGGGGCTGGAGCTGATCGAGGCGTTTCATCTGTTCCCGGTCGGTCTCGATAAATTGCGGATCATCGTGCACCCGCAATCGGTCGTGCATTCGATGGTGGAATATCGCGACGGTTCCACGCTGGCGCAGCTTGGCCCGTCCGACATGCGCGTGCCGATCGCCAGCGCGCTGGCATGGCCGCGGCGCATGGATACGCCGATGGGTTCGCTCGACCTTGCCGCGGTCGGGCGGCTCGACTTTCGCGCGCCGGACGAGGATCTGTTTCCCGCCACCCGCCTCGCGCGCGAGGCATGCGCCCATGGCGGCGCGGCACCGGCGATCCTCAACGCGGCGAACGAAATTGCCGTGGCGGCCTTCCTGTCCGGTCAGATCGGGTTCACCCGCATTGCGGCAATGGTGGCCGATATGTTGAATGATGGTCCCATGCCCACAGCGCCCGGAACGCTGGACGATGTCCTGGCGATCGATGCGGATGCGCGTCGCCGGGCGGGCGAAATGTTACAGACCGTCTGATGTTCGACAGCGCCAATATCTTTACTGCAATATTGGGCTTCGTCCTCGTGCTCGGCCCTCTGGTCGTGCTGCACGAGCTCGGCCACTATCTTGTCGGGCGGTGGTTCGGTGTGAAGGCGGAGGCGTTTTCCGTCGGCTTCGGCAAGGAACTGGCCGGATTTACCGATTCGCGGGGGACGCGCTGGAAATTGTCGGCGCTTCCGCTGGGCGGATATGTGCAGTTCGCCGGCGACATGAACCCGGCGAGCCAGCCGGGGCAGGAATGGCTCGACCTCCCGCCACAGGAGCGCGAACGCACGTTTCAGGCCCGAACTCTGGGGCAGCGGGCGTGGATCGTGGCGGCCGGGCCGCTCACCAACCTTTTGA
Organism: Croceicoccus hydrothermalis; assembly: GCF_022378335.1. Lineage (GTDB taxonomy): Bacteria > Pseudomonadota > Alphaproteobacteria > Sphingomonadales > Sphingomonadaceae > Croceicoccus > Croceicoccus hydrothermalis. The sequence continues at coordinate 216,974 of NZ_JAIQCI010000006.1, read as the reverse complement.
TCGCGATACTGATCCTCGGCGGTTTCAGCCTCGCTTATGGCAAGATGGTGGCCGAGCCCGTCGTCGGCGGTTTCGTCGAAGGATCGCCCGCCGCCGCCGCCGGGCTGGAGCTTGGCGACCGGATCGTCGCGATCGAAGGCCGGCGGATCGATGGGTTCGAGGAGGTGCGCGACAGCGTGCTCCCCTATCCTGGCGAAGACATCACGCTCACGGTCGAACGCGACGGCCGCGAATTCACCACCGACATGACCATCGGCCTCCACGTGGAGGAGGATCGGTTCGGCAATACGTTCCGCATGGGGCAGATCGGCGTCTTTTCAGATACGGGAGAATTGCGCGATGTGGGACCGGCCGAAGCGGTCGGCATCGGCATTACCGAAACGGGTAAACTGCTCAAGCTTTCGGTGGTCGGCATCTGGCAGATCATATCGGGCCGCCGTCCGATCGAAGAGCTCGGCGGGCCGATCAAGATCGCCAAGTTTTCGGGCGAACAGCTGGTCTCCGGGTGGCAGAGCTTCGTCTATTTCATCGCCATGATCTCAATTAACTTGGCATTCATTAACCTTTTGCCAATTCCCGTTCTCGACGGCGGGCATCTCGCTTTTTACGCGGCAGAGGCGGTGCGCCGCCGACCCGTTTCGCAAGCGACGCAGGAACTGGCCTTCCGGACCGGGCTGGCGTTTGTCCTGGCCCTGATGGTTGTCGTGACCTTCATCGATCTGGCCTCGCTGGATCTGTTCGGGAGTTGAGGCGGGAAGACGGTTGGCACACAGGTTTCGGTGCGGTTCGCCGCTCGCTCGGCTTGATTGACGCAGGCGCATCGGGCAAGGGCGGCGGTCAATTCTGAGACGGAAACGGCAATTCGCAGGCTGAAACGGAACGGATCGGCCGCACTGGTCGCCCGCACCGGGCCGATCGAAGGGGCATCATCGCGGTTGCAGCGGCATGGATCGCCGCCAGGCGCGGGTTACGAATAAAGTGACGGGATAGATAGTGACAGCAAGCCTTAATTCGGGACGAAAGCCCCTTTCCACCTTCGCGCCGCGCATGGCCTCGATGGCGTTTGCGCTCATGGCGGGAACGGCCTTGTCCGCCGTGCCCGCCGCGGCGCAGGACGCGCCCGCCGATCCGTCCGCCACGCCGCAGCAGGTCGCGCCGGCGACCGCGCCGCAGGGGCAGATCATCCGGACAATCAGCGTTTCGGGTGCGCAGCGGCTCGAGCCGCAGACGATCCTGTCCTATATCTCCATGCGTCCGGGCGAACCCTATACCACGGCCAAGGCCGATGCCGCGCTGCGCGACCTCTATGCCACCGAATTGTTCAGCGACGTGCGCATCGGGCAGGACAATGGTAATGTCGTGATCGAGGTGCAGGAAAACCCGGTCATCAACCGCATCGTGCTCGAAGGCAACAAGCGGCTGAAGAACGACAAGATCCTTCCCGAGATCCGGCTGGCGCCGCGGCAGATCTATACCCGTTCGAAGGTGCGCGCCGATGTTGCCCGCATTATCGAGCTGTACAAGCGGCAGGGGCGCTTTGCCGCCACGGTCGAGCCGCAGGCCGTGATGCTCGATCAGAACCGCGTCGATATCGTCTTTGAAATTACCGAAGGCCCGAAATCGAAGGTCCGCCAGATCAATATCATCGGGAACGAGCAGTTTTCCGACGGCGAGCTGCGCGGCGAGATGCTGACGAAGCAGACCGGTTTCCTCACCTTCCTGACCGGCAATACCAGCTACGATCCCGACAAGCTCGCCTTCGATCAGCAGAACCTGCGCCGGTTCTATCTCACGCAAGGCTATGCCGATTTCCGCGTGGTATCGGCCGTGGCCGAGCTGACCCCCGATCGCAAGGATTTCATCATCACCTACGTGGTGGAGGAAGGCGAGCGGTACAGGTTCGGCGATGTCGAGGTGGAAAGCGAGATTCGCGATTTCGACGATGCCGCGCTGACCGCGACGCTGCCGATGAAGACCGGCGACTGGTACAATGCCGAGCAGGTCGAGAACACGATCGAAAGCCTGGCCGAGACGATCGGCGCGTTCGGCTATGCGTTCGGCGAGGTGCAGCCGCGCTACAATCCGAACCGCGAAGACCTGACGATGGACGTCACGTTCCAGATCGCGGAGGCGCCGCGCGTCTATGTCGAGCGGATCGACATCAACGGCAATACGCTGACGCAGGACAAGGTCATCCGCCGCGAGTTCCGGCTTGCCGAAGGGGACGCGTTCAATTCGCTTCAGGTGCGCCGGTCCACCGCGCGCATCAATTCGCTGGGCTATTTTCAGGAAAATTTCGAGGTCGAGCAAGGGCCGGGCAGCGCGCCCGACCGCGTCGTGCTGACCGCCAATGTCGAGGAACGGCCGACCGGCGAACTTCAGCTTTCGGCCGGTTTTTCCAGTCTCGAACGATTCATTCTCCAAGGTTCGATCCGGCAGAACAATTTCCGCGGTCGCGGGCAGTCGGTTGGCCTTTCGCTCAACTATTCGCGCTTTTCCAAATCGGCGCAGGTGAGCTTTACCGAACCGTACGTGTTCGATTCCAACATCTCGTTCGGCGCGGACATCTACCGCCGCGATTTCAACAGCTTCAACCGCTTCAACAACAGCCGCAACACCACCTACGAAAACAGCTCGACCGGGTTTTCGGTGCGCGCCGGTACCGCGCTTAGCGAGTATATGCAGTTCATCGGCCGCTACACGCTTCAGGTCGAGGACGTGACGCTGGGACAGCAATATTTCGCCGATCTCGATGGCGACGGCGTGCGGACCTGCGAACCGCTCATCGCCGGGCGCTATCTTTGCGATGCTTTGGGCAAGCGGACGAGTTCGATCCTGGGTGCATCGCTGGTCTATGACACGCTCAACAACCGGCTGCGGCCCTCTGCCGGGCATCGGGTCGTGCTGAACGGTGATTTTGCCGGGTTGGGCGGTTCGGTGAAATATCTGCGCGGGAAGCTTAACGCCTCGAAATTCTGGGGCGTGGGCTCGGGCTTCATCTTTTCGCTGCAGGGCGAGGGCGGCTATATTCACGCGCTCAGCGACCGGGCGGGCGCGAATATCGACGATGTCCGCCTTACCGACCGCTTCTTCCTCGGCAATCCGCAGATGCGCGGTTTCGACATTCGCGGGGTCGGCCCGCGCGTCATTCGCAAGCCCTTACTGGACACCGATGGCGACGGCATTTTCGAAACGGTCAGCGACAATCGCGACACCTGGACCGATGACGCGCTGGGCGGCCGGGCCTATTACCTCGGCCGGGCAGAGCTTGAGATTCCGCTCGGCTCCGGTGCGCGCGAACTGGGGCTGCGGCCGTCGATCTTCGTCGATGCCGGTGCGGTGTTCGGCCTGACCGATCCTGTCACCCAAAGCTTCGATCAGCCGCTCTATGCGCAGCGTGTCGATGCCAATGGCGACCCGCTCGACGATATCATCTACACCAATGATCCGGTGGCGCCCGATGGCGAAACGCAGAATCAGCGGATCGTCAGCCCCTTCACCGAACAATTCCTGGGCGACACTCCGAAACCGCGCGTCGCGGTGGGTATCGGCGTCAACTGGAATTCTCCCTTCGGACCGCTTCGCATCGACCTGTCGAAGGCTCTCTTGAAAGAAGAGGGCGACGATCCGAGGACATTTTCCTTCAACGTAGGAACGCAATTCTGATGAAAAACACGACCAAGCTTTTCGCCGCCGCGCTGATGGCCGGCGCTCTGCCCACCGCGGCGCTGACCGCCGTGCCTGCGTCCGCGCAGGTCGTGCAGGGTATCGGCATCGCCAATCCCGACGCGATCGTCGTCAATACCGCGGCCTTCCGCACGGCGGAACAGCAGCGGCAGACGACCTACGCTCCGCAGATGCAGCAGGCCGAACAGCGCCGCGCCCAGATCGCGCAGCAGCTTCAGCCACTGTATCAGCAGATTCAGACCGCGAGCCAGCAGGCCAACCCCAATCAGCAGCAATTGCAGCAGCAGGCCGCACAGATTCAGCAGATCGAGCAGCAGGCGCAGGCCGAATTGCAGCAGATCATGCAGCCCGTTGCGCTGTCGCGCGCCTATGTGCTCGAACAGCTCAGCGAGCAGTTCAACACCGCGCTCACCAATGTGAAGCAGCGCAAGCGTCTGACGCTTATCCTAACGCCGGATTCGGTGCTCGACGCGGATCAGGCCTACAACATCAATCAGGATGTCGTGAACGAGATGGATCGCCTGGTGCCCAGCGTGCAGATCGTGCCGCCGGCCGGCTGGCTCCCGCGTGCACAGCGCGAAGCACAGGCACAGGCCGCGCAGCAGCAGCCGCAGCAGGGCAACGCCGCCGCGACCGGCGGCCGCTAAGGCACGGGGACGAGTGAGGCAAGGGGACTGGGCATGAGCGAGACGACCGGGTTCGACCACGCGCGCATTCTTGAACTTCTGCCGCATCGCTATCCGATGCTGTTGGTGGACCGGGTCGTTTCGCTCGACCCCGAAAACGAAATCCACGCGGTGAAGGCGGTGTCCTTCAACGAGGATTTCTTTCAAGGGCATTTTCCCGGCCGGCCGATCATGCCCGGCGTGCTTCAGGTAGAGGCGCTGGCGCAGGCGGCGGGTATCCTCGCGGTGGAGGCGCTCGGCCTCGCCGGCACGGGCAAGCTCGTCTATTTCATGGCGATCGAGAATGCGAAATTCCGCGCCCCGGTGGAACCCGGCCATCTCCTCAACCTGCGCACCGGCTTCGTTCAGAAGCGCAAGCGTGTGTGCAAGTTCTGGGGCAAGGCCGACATCGACGGGAAGGTTACATGCGAAACCGAATTCACCGCGATGATCGCCGATTGATGAAAAGCCCCGGTTCTTACGCCGGGGCTCTTTCAATTGCATGCATCGCGGCGGTGACGCCGGATCAGAACAGCCCGTCGCGCCGCCGCCGGAAGGTGTAATTCACCGCGATGCCGCCGGTCCACTGGTCCTTGCTTCCGAACAGTTCGACCACGGGCGAATCGGCCGCATCGCCCACGAGCCGCTGATACCCTCCAAAGCCCATGACGCCCCACGGGCCGCCGAGCGCGAAATCCACGCTGACCACGCCGCCGGCCGATTGCAGGCCGCCGTCCGCATCATAGGCGGCAAATCCGCTTGCCGCCGATTCCTCCGGCGTGATGCCGAAATAGGCTTGGCTATGCGTGGAATCGCCATAGGTCACGCGCGGCCCCGCCGACACGACATAGCGATCCGCATCGCGCACGATGTAATCCAGCCCCGCCTGTCCGGTCCAGCCATCGTGCCCGCCGATCCCGCGGCGAAGCTCGACGAAGCTGTAGATGTTTTCGCTGATGTAAAGCTGCGCGGCGATGCCGGCCTCCACCGTGGTGCCGATGGTGCGAAGGCCGGGCGCGGTGTCCTCCTGCTTGCGGCTGTTGGTGATGGATGCCGTCGGGCCAAGATAGAGGCCGTCGAACTCGATCAGGGGAAAGCCGAAGCTTTCGGTCGGCGCTTCGAAGGCGAAATCTTCACCCTCCGCACGGCGGTCGATGTCGAAGAACGGTCCGACCCGTGCGCCGTCCGCGCCGGGGTAGGCGGGCTGAAACTGTGGGCCGATGCCGATCCGCACCTGCTCGAACTCGTCTGCGTCCTGCGCCTGTGCGGCGACCGGGATGATCGTGCCGGCCATGATCAGCACGGGCCAGATTCGGCATTTCACCATAAGTGTCCTTCTCGTTCGCGAATATCGGGCCATAAGAGCTTCTGGTCATGCTGTCACGCGCTGGCCTCTTTGCGGGATCCAAGTTTTGTTGCGGCCGCTTGCCAAGCGGGGCCGGACTGGCTAAGGGCGCGGGCTTGAACGAACAACCAGCCCCGCGCGTCCGGTCGGAACCGGGCGCGAATACGGAGACGACGCGATGAAGAACGACATTCACCCCGATTACCACATGATCACCGTCAAGATGACCGACGGCACCGAGTATCAGACCCGCTCCACCTGGGGCAACGAGGGTGATACTCTGACGCTCGAAATCGACCCGACCTCGCACCCGGCATGGACCGGCGGTCAGCGTCTGGTGAGCGAAGGCGGCCGGGTTGCGCGCTTCAACAAGCGTTTTGGCGGTCTTTCGCTCAAGAAATAACAGGCGCGGACATTGCTGTCCCACGCGCAAAAGGCGGTCCGCAAGGGCCGCCTTTTTCGTTACGCGCCCCCGGTAAATCTGATACGCTTCGGGAACCGCGCCGGGGCGCCTCTCGTCTCGTATGCGGAACGGATCCATCGAATGGAGTATGAGCGATGACCAGCCGCAAAGCCGAACCACGGGAATATCACGGGGCGGCGGGCGGCTTCGGCTCGTTGCAGGGCATTGCGCGCATCGAATTGAAAGAGCGCGCCGGGCCGGGCGCTGCGGAAACGCTTTATCGACAGAACAAGCCCGAAGGCTATATGTGCTCGTCCTGCGCCTGGGCGAAGCCGCCGAACCCGCATCTCGCCGAATTCTGCGAAAACGGGGCCAAGGCGACGCTCTGGGATCTGACCAGCGAGCGATGCACGCCCGCATGGATTTCGCGCCACACCGTGACCGAATTGCGCGAACGCAGCGGGTACGAGCTCGAAATGCGCGGCCGGCTGACCGAGCCGATGCGCTATGATGCCAAGACGGATCGCTATGTCCGCGCGAGCTGGGACGAGGCGTTTGACGCCATCGGCGCGCAGTTGCACCGGCTCGACCCCAAAACGGTGACCTTCTACGCCTCGGGCAAGGCGGCGCTCGAGCCGTCGTATCTCTATGCCGTGTTCGCGCGGGCCTATGGGCACAACAACCTGCCCGACAGCTCGAACATGTGCCATGAAACGACTTCGGTCGGTTTGAAGAAGGTCGTTGGATCGCCGGTCGGCACCTGCACCTTGCAGGATTTGGACCATTGCGACGCGATCTTCTACCTCGGCCAGAACCCCGGCACCAACAGCCCGCGTCTTCTGCGCCCGTTGATGCAGGCGGCGAAGCGCGGCTGCAAGATCATCACGTTCAATCCGCTGCGGGAGAAAGGCCTGCTCGAATTCATCGACCCGCAGGATCCGGTCGCAATGCTCACGCAAAATCCGACGAAGATGTCGCACATGTACATGCAGGTGAAGCCCGGCGGCGACATCGCGGCATTGATGGGCGTGATCAAGCGCGTGCTGGAAATCGACGACGAGGCGAAGGAAAAGGGTCTGGCGCGCACTCTGGACGAGGCATTCCTGGCCGAACATACGCATGGTTTCGATGCGCTGCGCCATACGGTGGAGAACACGGGCTGGGACGCGATCGAGCAGAATTCGGGCATCGCCCGCGCCGAGCTGGAGCGGGCGGGCGATGTCTATGCCGGGGCGAAGAATGTCATCGGCATCTATGGGATGGGGCTGACGCAGCATGTGCACGGATCGCAGGCGATCGGCATGCTGGTCAATCTCCTGCTGCTCAACGGCAATATCGGGCGGCAGGGTGCCGGCTGCACCCCGATCCGCGGCCACTCCAACGTGCAGGGGCAGCGCACCGTGGGCATTACGGAGAAGACGAAACTCGCCCCGGTGGAGAAATATCGCGAATTGCTCGACCTCGAAACGCCGGAGGAGGACGGCCACACCACGGTCGAATTCCTGGAGGCGCTGCTCGACGGGAGCAACAAGGGCTTTATCGGCCTCGGCGGCAATCTGGCGGAGGCGGTGCCCGATCACGAACGCGTCCACCGCGCCTGGGGCGAGATGGAGCTGACCGTGCATATCGCGACGAAGCTCAACAAGACGCATCTGATGCCGGGCAAATCTTCATGGATCCTGCCCTGCCTCGTCCGGGCGGAGGAGGACATGCAGGCAAGCGGCCCGCAGACCGTCACGATGGAGGACAGCTTCAGCCACATCTATGGCAGCATCGGGAAGCGCAAGCCGGCGAGCGAACATTTGAAAAGCGAAACGGCGATCGTCGCGGGGCTGGCGAAGGCGACGCTGGCCCACCGGGAAACGCGCAATCCAAAGCTCGCATGGGATGAATGGACCGGCGATTATGCCCGTATCCGCGACCTGATCGCGCATACGTTCCCGGACGAGTTCCATGACATGAACGGCCGGATGAACCAGCCCGGCGGCTTCTATCGCGGCAATGGCGCGCATGACCGCATCTGGAAAACCGAAAGCGGGAAGGCCGAATTTACCGATCCCACCGTGCTGAATGCCTGCGGGATCGGGGAGGCGGACGGCCGGTTCCACCTCGTGACGGTACGCTCCAACGATCAGTTCAACACGACGGTCTACGGCCATTCGGACCGGCTGCGCGGGCTGGAAGGGACGCGCATGATGGTGATGATAAACCCCGACGACATGGAGCGCCACGGCCTGAACGATGGGGATCTCGTAACGCTGATCGGCGATGCGGAGGATGACATGGAGCGCACGGTGCGCGGGTTGAAGGTGACGCCCTATCGTCTGCCGGACGGTTGCCTCGCGGGTTATTTTCCGGAGCTCAATCCGCTCGTCCCGCTGTGGTATCATGACAAGCTGTCGAAAACGCCCGCGTCGAAGGGCATTCCCGTCCGCATCGTGAAGGAATGACGGATGGACGCATGCCGGGTGGCACCGCGCCCGCCCGGTTTACGGAACATTTCGCCGACGGGCGACCTGCGCAGCGCGTGGATCGCCCGCTTCCCGGCGAGGTGCCGGTTGCGCTGGAATTCGACGGCGTGACATGGGCGGTCATGATGGCGACGCCCGAAGATCTATCCGATTATGCGCGCGGTTTTGCCATAGGCGAGGGGCTGATTCCGCCCGGTGCGCCCGCATTGACCGTCGATGTCGCGCAGATCGAGGATGGATGGATCGTTCGCGCGCGCCTTCCCGGTAGCGATGCGGCAGCCATGGCGGAACGGGTGCGGCGCCGGATCGGCGATTCAAGCTGCGGCCTGTGCGGCATGGACACCTTGGCCGAGGTGGCACGCCCGTTGCCGCTCGTCGCAATGCCGATACGGCCCGAACCCAGCTCCATTTTCCGCGCCGGCGCCCTGTTGCGCGCGCATCAGCCCATCGGCCGCGCGACCGGTGCCGCCCATGCCGCCGCGATCTGCACCATGGAGGGTGCCATCGAATGCGTGCGCGAGGACGTCGGTCGGCACAATGCCTTCGACAAGGCGATCGGCGCCTGGACCGCCGCCGGAATGGAACGGGGCGCGACCCCGCGTTTCGCGATGTTGAGCGCGCGATGCAGTTTCGAGCTGGTGGAAAAAGCGGTGCGCGGTGGGTTGAACGCGCTCGTCACGATTTCGGCACCGACCAGCATGGCGGTGGACCGCGCGCGGGATGCGGGGCTTCCGCTTTTCGTGCTGGCGCGCGGGGATTCGGTGCTCGAACTGACGTGATTCAGCCCCAGGGGCGTTCCCGGAACCACTTCGTGATGACATATTTGGTGCCCTTGCGCACCTTCATCCCGTGGTGCAGCGTCGCGGGATTGACCGCGCCATCGGACTTGCGATTGTTCCACGCGACGAGACGTCCGGTTTCGGGTTGGAACGTCTTGCCGATCACCTTGAACCGGGTGGCGCCGCCCGCGTCCGGTTCGTTGAGGTAGATCATGAAGGTCCACGTGCGCTGACCCGCGACGGCGCAGAACTTGTCGTAATCCTCCCCGCCAGGTGTGAAATAATCGGTGTGCGCCTTGAATTCCTGCCCCACGGCGTAACGTTGCCCCTGCAAGGGTTCGCCATACGCGGGGTCGAGGCCCGACAGCGCGCAGATCGCCGCGTCGAGCCGGGCGACGACGGCATGGCCCGAATCGAGATCGCAAGTCTCGCTCGTCCGGAAATAGGCGTCGCCATTCGGGTCGGCGATTGTGGAGGGGCGCCGGTCCGCATCGATCAACGCGACAAGCGCGGTGCAATCGGCGGGAGAGAGAAACTCACGCCGGGTGAACAGCTCCAGCCGGGGTGAGGGATGCTGCTGCACGGCGGGGTCGTCGCGCAGCCGGGCCGCGACCGATGATGCGTCGGGATTCATGGCGCTCCTTTAATCGAGCCGGTGCGGCGCGCCAAGCGTCCGTGCGAATCGAATGCGAAGGCGCGGCCCCCGTACCTCTGTCGACCGAAAAACGGGCGGCGACGGAATCTTGCGCAAAATGCCGTGTCTTACGCTTTTTTACTTCCCTTCGCGCGATGGCTGTGCAACACGGCGAACCCGCTGGCGATAGCGCTTGACGTCGTCGCCCGTCGGTGAAAACAGGCACGTCCGGCCCGGGAACTCCCCTGGTCGGCATGCTTATGGCGATCGTAGCTCAGTTGGTTAGAGCGCCGGTTTGTGGTACCGGAGGTCGGGGGTTCGAGACCCCTCGATCGCCCCATTTTTCACTGGCAGCGGGCGTTCGATGCCCCGCATTGCCCGCAGCATCGGAGACGCGCCGCGATGTGGAGCAATCCCGCTTTCGACGATCATGAAAAAGTCACGCTGGTCCATGACCGCAAGAGCGGGCTGCGCGCCATCATCGCCATTCACTCCACGCATCTCGGCCCGGCGGCGGGCGGCACGCGGTTCTGGCATTATGCCGATTCCGCCGATGCCGTGACCGATGCGCTGCGCCTGTCGCAGGGGATGAGCTTCAAGAACGCGATGGCCGATCTTCCCATGGGCGGCGGCAAGGCGGTCCTGCTGGCCGATGCCGATGGGACGAAAACCGATGCCATGCTGGAGGCGTATGGCCGCGCGGTCGACGCGCTGGGCGGCGAATATGTCACGGCCGAGGATGTCGGCATTTCGGAGCAGGACATGGTCGCGATTTCCCGCGCGACCCCGCATGTCACCGGCCTTCCCACCGAAGGCGCGCAGGCCGCGGGCGGCGACCCGGGCCCGTTCACCGCGATGGGTATCTATCTCGGCCTTGCCGCCGCGGTCCGTCACAAGCTTGGCCGCGAAACGCTCGACGGGGTGCATGTCGCGGTGCAGGGCACGGGCAGCGTCGGTGGCCGCCTTGCCCGCATGCTGGCCAAGGATGGCGCGCAACTGACGCTGGCGGACGTGAATGCCGAACGTGCCGATGCGCTTGCCCGCGAACTCGGCGCGCGCGCCGTCGTGGCGGACGAGATCATGGGCGTTGCCTGCGACGTGTTCAGCCCCAACGCGCTGGGCGCTATCCTCGATGACGACGGCATTGCCCGGCTCGATACGCAGATCGTTGCAGGCGGCGCGAATAATCAGCTCGCCCGACCCGAACACGGGCAGATGCTGGCCAGGCGCGGCATTCTCTACACGCCCGATTACGTGTTGAATGCGGGCGGGATCATTTCGGTCACGATCGAATATCTGGCACGGCAGAACGGCCGGACCGCCGATGTCAACGAAGTGCGGGAGAAGATCCGGCAGATCCCCGGCCGGCTCGTCGAGATCTGGGCCGAATGCGACCGGACGGGCGAAACCCCGGCAATGATCGCGGACATGATGGCACGCCGCCGCATCGGGCGAAGCTGACCGCGGCGGCGCTTTCGGACACGTCCGGGAGCAACGCGGGCGGGGGGCGAGTCGGCACCTTGCCGCGGCGCGACAGCGGTGCCAAAGCGAGCAGCGTAACGCTATGCATGGTTTTGCCAATCCTAAACGCTTCCTGACGATCGCCCGCTGGCTGACGCCGGTGTTGCTGGTGGCGGGGATGATCGTTGCCTGCGGGGCGCTCGCCTGGGGGCTGCTGGCGACGCCGGCGGACCGGTTGATGGGCGAAACGGTGCGCATTCTCTATCTGCACGTCCCGGCCGCGTGGCTGGGCATGGGCGGGTGGACGGCCATCGCCATCGCCAGCCTGGTCGAGCTTGTTTGGCGCCATCCGCTGGCCGCCATCGCGGCGCGCGCGGCGGCGGTACCGGGGGCGGCGTTCACTACGATCTGTCTCGTCACCGGTTCCATATGGGGCCGCCCGACATGGGGGACCTGGTGGGTGTGGGACGGGCGGCTGACGTCGATGCTGGTGCTGTTGTTCCTCTATTTCGGTTACATCGCGCTGGCGGGCGCGGCGCAGCGGGACATGGCGGCGGGTGCCGGCGGCAGCCGTGTCACGGCCATTTTCGGGCTGGTCGGCGCGGTCAATATTCCGATCATCAACCGTTCGGTGGTGTGGTGGAACTCGCTTCACCAACCGCCCAGCATTACGATGGGACAATCCGCGATCGACCCTGTATTTCTCGTGCCGCTGCTGCTTTCGACACTGGGCTTCTCGCTCCTTTTCGGCGGGATCGTGCTCGCGCGGATGCGTGCCCTGCTCGCCGATATTCAGGCGGAGGCGCGCCTGCGCCGCCGTGCGCTTGCGTGAACGTGCCGTCATGAGCGAAGGGCTGGATCAATGGCCGTTTGTCTTTGCGGCCTATGCGGTGGGCATTGGCGGTACGTTCGTGACCGCGGGATGGGCATGGGTCGCGATGCGGCGCGCCGAACGCCGCCGCGACCGGGCGCGCGGGAAATGAGCGCGTCTCTCAAACCCAAGCATCAGCGGCTCGTGCTGGTGATCGTCGCGCTGTGCGTGCTGATCGGGGCGGGGTTGCTGGCGGCCTATGCGCTTCGCAATCAGGCGAGCTATTTCTACGTTCCGTCCGACATCGTGTCCGATCCGCCCGAACCGGGGCAGGCGGTGCGGCTTGGCGGGATGGTCGCGGACGGCTCGATCGAAACGCTGGACGACGGGGTGACGATCCGTTTCACCGTGACCGACGGGCAGGCATCCGTACCGGTGCGGTTTTCCGGCATCGTTCCCGACCTTTTCGTCGAAGGGTCGGGTGTCGTCGCCGAAGGGACGATGGAGCCGACCGCATTCGTCGCCACCAACCTGCTTGCCAAGCATGACGAGAATTACATGCCGCGCGAGTTGCAGGACATGACCGAGGCGCAGCAGCGCGAAATCGTCGCCGAAACCTATGAGGCGCAGGCGAAATGATTGCGGAACTCGGCCTTGCGCTGCTGTGGTTTGCGGCGGCGTTCGCGTTGCTTCAGCTGTTTACCGGGCTGTTGTCGCTCCGCGAGGCGGGGGCCGGGTTCGCCGGATCGGTGCGCCCTGTCGCGGTGATGCAGGGCGTGCTGGTGACGCTGTCCTTCCTTGCGCTGATATGGCTGTTCCTGCGCACCGACCTTTCGGTGTTGCTGGTCGCGTCGAATAGCCATGTGGACAAGCCGTTCGTGTTCAAGCTGGCGGGCACATGGGGCAATCACGAAGGCTCCATGCTACTCTGGGTTACGGTCATGGCGCTTTCGGGCGCGGGGATCGCACTCGTCGAACGGCGGCTGCCCGAACGCACGATGCTGGCCACGCTCGCCGCGCAGGCGTTCGTGAGCCTCGGTTTCTATGCCTTCCTGCTGTTTTCCTCCAACCCGTTCACCCGGCTCGAACCGGCGGCGCGGGTGGGGGCGGGGCTCAATCCGCTGTTGCAGGATCTCGGCCTCGCGTTTCATCCGCCCACGCTTTATCTCGGCTATGTCGGGCTTTCGGTGGCGTTCAGCTTTGCCGTGGGTGCCTTGATGACGCGGCAGGTCGGGCCGCAACTCGCGCGCGCGATGCGGCCCTGGGTGCTGGGCGCGTGGATATTCCTGACCATCGGGATCACGGCGGGCAGCTACTGGGCCTATTACGAGCTGGGCTGGGGCGGCTGGTGGTTCTGGGACCCGGTGGAGAATGCCTCGCTCATGCCGTGGCTGGCCGCGACGGCACTGCTCCATTCGGTCAGCGTGCTGGCCGCGCGCGATGCGTTGCGGATATGGACGATCATGCTGGGCGTCGTGGCGTTTTCGATGTCGATGGTGGGCACGTTCCTCGTACGCTCCGGCGTTCTGACCAGCGTGCACTCCTTTGCGGTCAGCCCGGAACGCGGCAGCTTCATCCTCGCGCTTCTGTGCCTCTATATCGGCGGGGCGCTGGTGCTGTTCGGCCTGCGCGCCTCCACCGTGAACGAGGGCAAGCAATTCGCGTGGAGCAGCCGTGAGGCGGCTTTGGTGTTCAACAATGTCGCGCTGACCGCCATTCTCGGCATCGTGTTGGTCGGTACGCTCTATCCCATCCTGACCGAGGCGTTCGGCGTGCGCGTGTCGGTGGGACCACCCTATTTCAATCCGGTCGGTGCGATCTTCGCCTTTCCGATGGTTGTGGTGATGGCGATCGGGCCGCTGCTGCGCTGGCGGGAGGATCGCTTTGCGCGCGTCGGGCGCCGGTTGATCGCTCCTGTGGCGATATTCGGTATTGTGTTGGCCGCGGCGCTTATCCTCGCGCCGGGGATCGGTATCCTGCCGCTGCTCGGCCTCGCGCTGGCGGCGATGCTGGCGGTGGCGAGCGTCTTGCCGGTGGTGGGCCGCAATCCGCGCCGGGTAAAGCTCGCGGTGTGGGGCATGGTGGTCGGGCATTTCGGGCTCGCCGTCGCGCTTGCCGGAATGGCCAGCAACGCCGCCTTTACGACCGAGCGGCTGGCCGCCGCCGCCATCGGCGATACGGTCGCGGTCGGCCCGTGGGACGTGACGCTTTCGAAAATCGAACCGATCGCCGGCCCCAACTGGACCGCTTTGGAGGGGACGATGACGGCGCGCTATCGCGGCGGAGCGCCGGTCGTGCTTCGCCCGCAGGCGCGCAATTTCTTTGCGCCGCCGACGGCCACGAACGAATCGGCGCTCGCCACACGCTGGAACGGGCAGCTTTATGCCGTTCTGGGACAGGAGGCGGACGGCGGGCGCTGGCAATTGCGGCTGTGGTGGAAACCGTTCGTGACGCTGATCTGGCTGGGCGGGTTGATGGTGGCGCTGGGCGGTCTGCTCGCGCTTATCGGGCGGCTGGTGGCCGACTGGAAACAGCGCGCCATCCGTGCACGGCTCGACGAGAGGCGCGAATATCGCGAGGCGCAGGCATGAGCGCGCCGATGGATGAGCGCCGGTCGCGCTGGACCATATGGCTCCCGCTTGCGCTGTTTATCGGTTTCGTTGCGCTTGTCGCCTATGGGCTGATGGCGCCGGGGGAACGCGACGTGCGCAGCGCGATGGTCGGCAATCCGCTTCCGCAATTCACGCTCCCCGCCGGCGTGGAGGGCACGCCGGGGCTGTCGCGCGCCGATTTCACGACGGGCGAGCCGCGCCTGCTCAATATCTTCGCGAGCTGGTGCGTGCCCTGCGCCGTGGAGGCGCCGCAGCTCGATACCCTCGCCGCGCAGGGTGTGCCCATCGACGGCGTCGCCATCCGGGACCGAAGCGAGGATATCGCGCAGTTTCTGGAGCGTAACGGCAACCCCTATCGTGCCATCGGCAAGGACGACGTGAGCGCGGTGCAGCTCGGCATCGGGTCGTCCGGGGTGCCCGAAACCTTCGTCATCGATGGCGACGGCATGATCCGGTATCAGCATATGGGCCCCATCATGGAGCGCGACGTCGCGCAGATCATGTCCGAATGGCGCAAGGCGAAAGAGCCGCTATGACCCGAGCAATCCTCGCGTTCGTGTCGCTGTCGCTCGCCGCCGTCGCGCCCGTTGCCGCGGCGCAGGACACCATGCCGCCCGCGCCCTACGCCTATACGCAGCTCGACGATCCGGCGCAGGAGGCCGAGGCGCAGGCGCTTATGGAAACGCTGCGCTGCGTGCGGTGCCAGAGCCAGTCCATCGCCGATTCCGACGCGCCGATGGCTGGCGACATGCGCAGCCAGGTTCGCATGCGCATCGCCGCGGGCGAGGAGCCGGAGGCGATCCGCGCATGGCTGGTCGACAGATATGGCGATTACATCAGCTACAAGCCTGTGTTGAAGCCACTGACCTGGCCGCTGTTCGCCGCGCCGGTGGTGCTGGCCGCGCTGGCCGCGTTGTTGCTGCGCCGGCGCTTTCGGAAAGGCGCGCGCTCGGGCGGGGGCAGGGCATGAGCTGGATCGTAATCATCGGGGCCGCCGTGGCGGTGTGGCTGGCGCTGAATTTCGTGCTGAATATGCCGCGTGGCGGGCGCGAGATCACCGCGGCGGCGCTCTTGTTCGGGCTTGCCGGCTATGCGGTGCAGGGCAGTCCGGGGCTTGCCGGCGCGCCGGGGCAACCGATTGCGGAGAGCGATGACGGGCAGGCCGCGCTCATCGAATTGCGCAAGGCGATGAGCGCGGATTTCGGGTCCGGCTCGAACTATCTCATCACCGCCGATGCTCTGGCCCGGCAGGGGCAATATGGCACGGCGGCGGGCCTGCTTCGCGGTGCGATCCGGCAAACGCCCGACGATCCGCAATTGTGGCTCGCGCTCGGTAACGCGCTCGTCGGCCATGCGCAGGGGATGCTGACCCCGGCGGCCTCGCTCGCCTATCGCCGGGCCGCGCTCCTGGCGCCGGGCATTCCGGGACCGGCGTTCTTTACCGGGCTGGCGCAGGCGCAATCGGGGCAGTTTGCCGAGGCGCGCGAGACTTGGGCGCGGCTGCGCGCTCGCCCCGCCATCGCCGCATCGCCGCTCGGCCCGGTTCTCGATGCGCAGCTGCGACAGCTCGACGCGCTGATCGCGATGCAGGATGGGCGCGTTCCGGCAGATGGTCCCGAGTCGCCGCCGCCGCCGGGTTCGGCGCAGGGTGTGCCATGACAAGCCACGAACGCGCCTGCTTGCCGGGTGGTTCGCTCGCTGCTAAGCGGCGATCCGCTATGGCCCGACTGGCATTTGTTGCCGGCAATACGTTGCACGCGCGCCCCCATGGCAGGAGTATCCGATGAGCGAGACCGCCAAGGGCGAGACTTCTCCGACGCTGCCCGCCGGGCTCCCGGCTGATCAGCATCGCAGCCACGAAAAGAACGTCCTGAAACTCGCCGTCGGCGCGATCGGCGTCGTGTTCGGCGATATCGGCACCAGCCCGCTTTACGCGATGCGCGACACCTTTGCCGGGCACCATCCGCTCCCGCTCGATCAGCTGCACGTGTTCGGCATCATCAGCCTGATGTTCTGGTCGATGATCGTGATCGTGATGATCAAATACGTCACCATCATCATGCGCGCCGACAACCGGGGCGAGGGGGGGAGCCTCGCGCTCATCGCCCTTATTCAGGGGGCCATGCGCAAGGACAAGCGCGTGACGAAATTCGTCGTGTTGATGGGCGTATTCGCGACCGCGCTGTTCTATGGCGATTCGATGATCACACCGGCGGTCTCCGTGCTCGGCGCGATCGAGGGGCTGGCCGTCTATTCGCCGGGGATGAAGGATTTCGTCGTGCCGCTCGTGATGGGCATCATCGTCGGGCTGTTCTTCATCCAGTCGCGCGGAACGGCGCGCGTGGCGAAGCTGTTCGGGCCGGTCATGCTCGTATATTTCGGCACCATCGCGGTGCTCGGCTTTGCCAGTATCATCCGCATGCCCGACGTGCTGTGGTCGCTGTCGCCGCATTATGCGGTGTCTATGTTCATTGCCGATCCGCTGCGCGGGTTTCTCGCCATGGGTGCCGCGGTGCTCGCCGTGACGGGGGCGGAGGCGCTCTATGCCGACATGGGCCATTTCGGGCGCCCGCCGATCCGCGTATCGTGGATGACGCTGGTGCTGCCGGCGCTGACGCTGAACTATCTGGGGCAGGCCGCGCTGCTTCTGCGCAATCCCGCCGCGCTGGAAAGCCCGTTCTACTATCTCGCGCCCGACTGGTTTCAATGGCCCTTGCTCATCATCGCGTCGATGGCGGCGGTGATCGCCAGCCAGGCGGTCATTTCCGGCGCGTTCTCCGTCACGCAGCAGGCGATACAGCTCGGTTTCGTGCCGCGCATGACGATCAAGCATACCTCGCTGCATGCGGGGCAGATCTTCATCCCGCTGGTGAACTGGGCACTGATGACCGCGGTGCTTTTGCTGGTCGTGGTGTTTCAGCGTTCGTCGAACCTAACCGCCGCCTATGGCATCGCGGTGACGGGGGCGATGATGATCGACAATTTCCTGCTTGGCGTCGTGCTGTTGAAGCTGTGGCACTGGAAATGGTGGCAGGCAGCCCCGCTGCTCCTCGTGTTCTTCCTCCTCGACGCGGCCTATCTCGGCGCGAACCTTACGAAGATTCCCGATGGCGGCTGGGTGCCGCTCGTGATGGGGCTGGTGATCTTCACCTTGCTGACGACGTGGAACCGGGGCCGTGCGCTGATGAAGGAAAACATGGCGGTGGAATCGATCCCCATCGGCGTGTTCGCGAAATCGGCACATAATTCGGCCGCGCGGGTGCCGGGAACGGCGGTTTTCATGGCCAGTGCGAACGCCGGCGTGCCGTCCGCGCTGCTCCATAATATCAAGCACAACAAGGTGCTGCACGAACGGGTCGTGATCCTGACCGTGATCATCGAGGATGTGCCCTTCGTCGATGCGGGCCACCGCTCTTATGTGGAACAGTTCGGCGACAGCTTCTTCAAGGTGACGCTGCATTTCGGATTTCTGGAGGAAACCGACGTGCCGCGCGCGCTCAAGACGATCGAGATGTGCGGCGCCCCCTTCGACATGATGCAGACGAGCTTCTTCCTCTCGCGTCAGACATTGTTGAGCGCGGACAAGCCCGGCATGGCGCTGTGGCGGGAAAAGCTGTTCGCCTGGATGCTGCGCAATGCGGCAAGCGCGATGGAATTCTTCCGCCTGCCGACCAATCGCGTCGTGGAACTGGGCAGCCAGCTCAAGATCTAGCGGGCGGGCGCCGGATCATTCCCCGGTGGGCGGCTGCTCGTTCATCGCCTCTCCGGCAGCATCCCCGCCCAGCCCCTCGCGCATCATCATCGGCAACTGGCTGAAAGTGAACAGGAACGAGAGCGGCATGAAGACGTAGAATTTCATCGCCAGCCAGCTGTCGAAGGACAGCGCCGCGCGCAGAACCTCGTTCAGCACGGCAAGGCCGATGAAATAAAAGCCCCAGTTGCGCGACAATTTCATCCAGCCGCGATCCGAAAGCCCCTCGAACGCAGCGTCGAGAAGGTATTTCAGCAAGGCCTTGCCTCGCCAGACGCCGATGAGGAGCGCGGCGGCGAAGAGCGAGTAGATGATCGTCGGCTTCACCTGCACGAACACCGGATCCTGAAACAGGATCGTCAGCCCGCCGAAAAACACGATCAGCGCGGTCGAAAGCATCAGCATCGGCGTTATGTGGCCAAGCTTCCACTTCGATACGGCGAGCGCGACAAGGGCGGCGACGATGAAGGCGATCGTTCCCTTCACCACCGCCATCACCTCGCCGACCGCATTGCCGTCGTCGTCCGGGCTGGCCCAGCGATAGACGACGAAGAAAACGAGAAGCGGCCCGTAATCGATGGCGAGGTTGAGCAGGCCCGACTTGCGCTTCGGCTCCGGAGTATGGGCGGGGGCGGGGCGCTGCTCCATCAGGCGATCCCTGCGATGACGCGGGCGACAAGATCGGGATCGAAGGGGCGCAGATCGTCGATCCGTTCGCCCACCCCGATGGCATGAATGGGCAGCCCGAATTGCTGCGCCGCGGCGACAAGCACGCCGCCGCGCGCCGTCCCGTCAAGCTTCGTCATGATGAGGCCGGTGACGTTCGCGCTCTGCTGGAACACCTCCACCTGTTGGAGGGCGTTCTGTCCATTCGTCGCGTCGAGCACGAGCAGCACGTCATGCGGCGCCTCGGGATTGAGCCGGCCGAGCACCTTGCGGATCTTGGACAGCTCATCCATCAATTCGCGCTTGTTCTGCAAGCGTCCGGCGGTATCGACGATGAGCGTGTCGATGCCGCGCTGCGTCGCGGCCTTTACCCCGTCGAACACCACGCTTGCCGGGTCGCCGCCTTCGGGGCCGGTCACGATATCGATGCCGAGCCGGTCGGCCCACACCTTCAACTGTCCGATGGCGGCGGCGCGGAACGTGTCGCCGGCGGCCAGCATGACCGAATAATCCTGTTCCTGAAACAGATGGGCGAGCTTTGCGATCGTGGTCGTTTTGCCCGAACCGTTCACGCCGATGACCAGGATGACCTGAGGCCGGGGAAAGGCCACGATGTCGAGCGGCTTTGCCACAGGGCGCAGGATTTCGGCGATCTGTTCGGCGACGGCTTCCTGTATCGCGCGTTCGTCCGCGCCGCGCTCGAACCGTTTTTCGGCAAGATGGTCGCGAATGCGCATCGCCGCACGCGGGCCGAGATCGGACAGGATCAGCGCATCCTCCAGCTCGTCGAGCTGATCCTCGCTCAACCGCGTGGCGCCGGTTATTCCCGACAGGTTTTCGGACAGCCGGGCCGATGTCTTGCGGAATCCTCCGAAAACGCGGTCCTTCCAGCTTTCGCTCATACGATACTCCCGGTGACGAGGCCGTTTTCGACCGCGCCTGCTTTCATGGTGACGATGATGCCCGCCGCGACCCCGTCGGGGAGGCGGAACCGGGCGAAATTCTCGGCATGGCCGGTGCCGTCGCGTTCGGCCAGCACACGGTGCACACCGCCACAAAGCCCGCGCAGCCATGCATCGCGCGTTTCGGCAACGGCCGCGCGCAATTCGGCGGCGCGCCGTTTCACGATCGGCGGCGCCACCTGCGGCATGCGCGCGGCAGGGGTGCCGGGGCGCGGCGAATAGGGAAAGATGTGCCCGTGCACGATGCCGCATTCGCGAATGATCGACAGGTTGGAGGCATGCATGGCCGCGCTCTCCGTCGGGAAGCCGGCGATGAGATCGGCGCCGATCGCCATGTCCGCGCGCGCGGATCGCAACCGTTCGACGAGCGCGATCGCCTGCGCCCGCGAATGGCGCCGCTTCATCCGTTTGAGCGTCATGTCATCCCCCGATTGCAGCGAGAGATGCACATGCGGCATCACACGCGGCTCGTGCATGAGGAGTTCGGCCAGCGCATCGTCCATTTCCGCCCCGTCCACCGACGAAAGGCGAAGCCGGGCGAGCCTTGGAAACGCATGGAGGATTGCAGCGACCAGCGTTCCAAGAACCGGGCGTCCCGGCAGATCGCCGCCCCACGAGGTCACATCGACGCCCGTTAGCACGATCTCCGGCGCACCGAGGGCAAGATGGCTCTCCACCTCGCGCAGCACCTGCGCGACGGTGAGCGACCGGCTTTGTCCGCGTCCCTGCGGAATGACGCAGAAGGTGCAGGCATGATCGCATCCGTTCTGCACCGCGATGAAGGCACGCGTATGGGCGACATCGGGGCGCACCGAGGTCGCAGCGGGCACGTTCCAGCTTCGCGGATCGAGCTTTGCCGTGTTGGCGACGATGCCGTCCACCTCGTCCATTGCCGAGATCTGCCTGCGTTCGATATCGGCGGCGCATCCGGTGACGAGCAGGCGCGCATCGGGGCGCGCACGGCGCAGGCGGCGGATCGCCTTGCGCGTCTGACGCACCGCCTCTTCCGTCACGGCGCAGCTGTTGACGACCACGGTATCCGGGCTGTCGGCGAGCATGGCGCGGATGCTATCGCTTTCGGCGATATTCATGCGGCAACCTAGCGTCACGATCTGCGTCCCGCTCACGCGTAATCGCCCCAATCGAACTGCCCTGTAAACGCAATTGACGCCGGCCCGGTCATGGTGATGCGGTCGGCGTCGTTCCACCGGATGGAAAGCGCGCCGCCCGGCAGGGTGACGGTCACCTCCCTGTCGGTCAGGCCGCGCCGCATCGCCGCCACCGCGGTCGCGCACGCGCCGGTTCCGCACGCCCGCGTGAGCCCGGCACCGCGTTCCCATACGCGCAGCGATATCGCGTCGCGCGCCGTCACATTGGCGACATTCACATTGATCCGTTCGGGAAAGACCGCATCGTTTTCAATAACCGGGCCAAGCGTGTCGAGTGCCACCGCATCGGCATCGCCGACGAAGAACACGGCATGCGGATTGCCGACATTGACGCAGACCGGATTTTCCAGACCGTCCCAACCCAGCGGCAACGAAAGCGTATCCATCGCATAGGCGAGCGGAATATCCTGCCACCCGAAACGCGGCACGCCCATGTCGACCGCGATGCCGCCGTCGTCGCCCGGCACCGCGTGGATTTCGCCGCCCAGCGTTTCGAGTGACACCGCCGCGCCGATCAGCATGCCGACCGCACGCGCCGCGTTGCCGCATGCCTCGACCTCGCTGCCGTCGGCATTGAAAATCCGCATTTTCCAGTCGGCGCGGTCCGAGGGTTCGATCAATACGAGCTGATCGCAGCCGATGCCGGTATGGCGGTCGGCGAGCGCCGCAGCGGTCGCCGGGCCGAGCGGCGGCAGGCGCGTTTCGCGCGCGTCCAGCACGACGAAATCATTGCCCAGGCCATGCATTTTGGTGAAAGGGATCTGCATGGTCCCGGCTCTAGGCAGTGCAGCGGGCAACGTCCAGTGCGCGGTGACAGGACGGGCGCGCGCCGTACGCCGGTTTCAGGGGTGCCAGGCCGCGTTCGGATTTTCGCGCTCGGCCTTCGTGGCATCGCGGTCGGTGCCGGGCGGCTCGTTCACGACAAGGCGTGCCTCGCTGCGCAAGCGGGCGCGGACGCGCTCGGCCGGTTCGGGACGCCCGTAATAATATCCCTGACCCTTGAACCGCCCCATCTTGCGAAGCAGACTGCGCACCGGCCCGCTTTCGACCCCTTCGACCGTGACGGGAAGGTCGAACCCCTGCGCGATGGCGCTGATCGCATGCATGGCGGCCTCGCTTTCTTCCTTGCAGGCGAGCTGCGCGATAAAGCCGCGATCGATCTTCACCCTGTCAAAGGGAAGTGCGCGCAGTTCGGCCATGGAGGCATAGCTGTTGCCGAAATCGTCGAGGCTGACGCGCACGCCCTGATTCTTGAGGCTGGTGATCATGGAGCGTACGAGCGCCATATCCTCGCGCAGGCATCCTTCGGATATTTCGATTTCCAGCCTCTCACCCGGGAAATTCGCCGCGGACAGAAGCTTTATCAGGCGATGCGCGAACCACGGGTCGCGGATCTGCACCGGGGAGATATTGACCGACAGGATCAGATCCCGATCCCATTCGCGTGCATCGCGCAATGCCTGCGCAATCACGGCTTCGGACAATTCGGCGATCACGTTCATTTCCTCGGCGACGGGAATGAACGCATTCGGCGTGACGA
Organism: Croceicoccus hydrothermalis; assembly: GCF_022378335.1. GTDB lineage: Bacteria > Pseudomonadota > Alphaproteobacteria > Sphingomonadales > Sphingomonadaceae > Croceicoccus > Croceicoccus hydrothermalis. Next base: position 194,018 of record NZ_JAIQCI010000006.1, on the reverse strand, counting down.
GCCCCAGTTCCGGATTCTGCCACCGCGCCAGCATTTCGAACCCGGTCAGCTTGCCCGTTTCCAGATCCACCTGCTGCTCGTAATAGGGGACGAATTCCCCTTGCGCGATGCCGCGGCGAATACCGTTTTCGAGCGTGCTGCGCCGTTGCAGTTCGCTTTCCATTTCGGGTGTGTACCAATGGAAACGGTCGCGGCCGTGCTTCTTGGCGTGATACATCGCCATGTCCGCCATGTGAAGCAGGGTGGCCGAACCGGGCGCCTTGCCGTTCGGGATATCGACGCTCGACGCGATGCCGAGCGAAAGCGTCACGCAGATCGAGCCGCCGGCCACCGCGATAGGCCGGCTCGCCGCGACGACCAGCCGCGCGCACAATTCCTCCAGCGCCCCCGGCGCATCGCTGTCGTAGTCCAGCACGCAGGCAAATTCGTCGCCACCAAGCCGCGCGATGCACGCATGATCGGGCAGGAGCGCGCGCAGGCGGGCAACCACCTCGATAAGAACGGCATCGCCCGCGCGGTGGCCGTTGAGGTCGTTGATCTGCTTGAACCTGTCGATATCGACCATGAGAAAGGCCAAGGCACGTGCCGTATTGCGCGCCTGTTCGAGCCGCGCGTCGAGTTCGGGCACGAGCGAGCGGCGGTTGAGTGCCCCTGTCAGCGCATCGGTCAGTGCGAGCGAACGGGCGCGGCTTGCATCGCGGCGGTGGGCGGCGATCTCGGCCCGAAGGTCACGATAGCGGAACCACCCGAGCAGAATGAGCGCGATATTGAGCAGAAGCGCACTGATCGGGGTGAGGTCCGTGCCCGCAACGGTATCGCCGCGCACATAGCTCCAGAACATGGGCAGGGCATAGCAAAGCTGCGCGACGAAGGTCGCGAGCGCGCCGATCATGACGCCGAGCGACAGGACAGGCGGGCGCGCCGCCGCCTCCCCCCATTCATCGTGATTGTCTTGCCTGCTTTCCGCCATGTCGGGGGGTGGCCATCTCGCTGCTTCTTGCGGGCCTCCCGGCCGGTGTAATCCCTATCCTATTCGACCGGCGGTAAAGATTCTGTAAAATACCGACTCCTGCGCCGGTGACGGAGGGCGGCCCCTTGCAAGCGTGGCAGGTCTGCGCTATCGGCTTCGGGCGAAGGCGGGCTCTCGGGCTTCGTCATCATTTCATGCGTGATACGCGCTACGCTGATCGGCGAGGTTTCGCCCATCGGCGTTTTTCGCGTTTTCATAGCGGTTTCAAACGGCGCGCGCGGCGCCACGGGTTCACACCGGCGCCGATGCGCCAGATGGAGATGCGGCCATGTTCGATTCGCTGTCCGACCGGCTGAGCGGCGTATTCGATTCGCTGCGCGGTCGCGGTGCCTTGCAGGAGGACGACGTCCGCGCCGCCATGCGCGAGGTGCGTATCGCCTTGCTGGAGGCCGATGTCGCGCTGCCGGTCGTGCGGCGCTTCATCGACAAGGTCACCGAACAGGCCATCGGGCAGCAGGTGCTGCGCTCGGTCACGCCGGGGCAGCAGGTCGTCAAGATCGTCAATGATGCGCTGGTCGAAATGCTGGGCGGCGGCGATGCCGAGGGCGAGGGCGCCGATACGAGCGCGCTCAACCTCGATGCGAAACCGCCGGTCGTCATCATGATGGTCGGCCTGCAGGGTTCGGGCAAGACGACCAGCACCGCCAAGATCGCCAAGCGCCTTCGCGAGAAGGAAGGCAAGAAGGTGATGATGGCGTCGCTCGACGTCAATCGCCCCGCGGCGCAGGAACAGCTTGCCGTGCTCGGCACGCAGGCCGATGTCGCCACCTTGCCGATCATCGCCGGACAACAGCCGGTCGACATCGCAACCCGCGCGCTTCAGGCCGCAAAGCTGCAGAGTTTCGACGTGCTGATGCTCGACACCGCGGGCCGGTTGCACGTGGACGAGGCGCTGATGGCCGAGATGAAGGCGGTCGCCGCCGTCTCCACGCCGAAGGAAGTGCTGCTCGTCGTCGATGCACTCACCGGGCAGGACGCGGTCAATGTCGCGCAAAGCTTTACCGGCGAGGTGCCGCTGACCGGCGTGGTGCTGACCCGCATGGACGGCGATGCGCGCGGCGGTGCGACGCTTTCCATGCGCGCCGTCACCGGCAAGCCGATCAAATTTGCGGGCACGGGTGAAAAGCTCGACGCGATCGAGGCGTTCGATCCCGTCCGCGTTGCCAATCGCATTCTGGGCATGGGCGACATCGTCTCCATCGTCGAAAAGGCGGCGGAAAGCGTCAAGGCGGAGGATGCCGAACGGCTCGCCCGCCGCATGTCAAAGGGCGAGTTCGACCTCAACGATCTGCGCATGCAGTTGCAGCAGATGACGAAGATGGGCGGGCTGGGCGCGATAGCGGGCATGATGCCCGGGATGAAGAAGGCGAAACAGGCGATGGCGTCCGTCAATATGGACGACCGGGTGCTGCTTCGCATGGATGCGATCATCTCGTCGATGACGCCGGCCGAACGTGCGAAGCCCGCACTACTCAATGCAAAGCGCAAGCGGCGCGTGGCGGCAGGCTCCGGGGTGGAGGTGCAGGACGTGAACAAGGTGCTGAAAATGCATCAGGAGATGTCCAAGGCGATGAAGCAGATCAAGAAGATGGGCGGGCTCAAAGGTCTCGGCGCACTGTTCGGCAAGGGCGGGCTCGACGCCGCGATGCCGGGGCTTGGCGGCGGGGGCGGCGCCGGTCCGGGCGGAATGGGCGGCGGCGAGCTTCCGCCCGATCTCGCCAAGATTTTGAAGAAATAACGTAAATTCAATATATTACAGTTTGAACGAAAGGTAGAATATCATGGCAATTGCAATGCGTCTGTCGCGCGGTGGTGCGAAAAAGCGTCCTTATTACCGCATCGTCGTTGCCGATGCGCGCAGCCCGCGCGACGGCAAGTATCTGGAGCAGGTCGGCACCTACAACCCGCTGCTCGCCAAGGAAGACGACAAGCGCGTGACCCTGATCGAGGATCGCGTCTATTACTGGCTCGGCGTCGGCGCACAGCCGAGCGACCGCGTCGCACGCTTCCTCGACAAGGCCGGGATCAAGGAGCGCGCCGCGCGCAACAACCCGAACAAGGGTGAGCCGGGCGAGAAGGCCAAGGAGCGTGAGGAAGAGCGCGCCGAGAAGGCCGCAGCCGCCGCCGAAGCCGCGAAGGCCGCCGAAGAGGAAGCGAATGTCGCGACCCCCAGTGGCGATGCCGGCGACGAAGGCCAGGCCATCGAAGGCGAAAGCAGCCAGGAGCCCGCGGAAGGGTCCGAAGAAAAGGCCGAGGGCTGATCCCATGGCCTTGCGTACCGTCACCCTGGCCGCTGTGACCGGCGCGCATGGGGTGACGGGCGACGTGCGATTGAAGCTGTTCGGGGAAGGCGTGGAATCGCTTCGGCGGTTCCGCGCCTTCAACGATGGTGCTCTCACCGCGAAGAAAATTCGCGACGACGGCAAGGGCGGCGCCGTCGCGCGCTTTGCCGAAATCGCCGATCGCAATGCGGCGGAGGCGCTGCGCGGCACGGTTTTAACAGTGCCGCGCGATGCGCTGCCCCCGCTTGAAGAGGGCGAATATTACCACGCCGACCTCCTCGCTCTCGATGCGGTTTCAGGCGATGGCACCATGCTCGGCAAGGTGGTCGCGGTCGAGAATTACGGCGCCGGTGACGTCGTGGAGATCGAGCGACCGGACGGCAAACGTTTCATGGTTCCGATGACGCGTGATGCGGTGCCCGGTTGGGACGATGCGACCCTGACCGTGGCCGAGGGTTTTGCCGAACTCTGAATTGGTCGGCCGGGTTCGGAACGCCGGTCTTTCTGGCGTGTTGGCCATGATATGACTGTTGTTTCGAAATATTGTATCGTGTCCGTATGCGCACTCTCGCTTGTCGCGTGTGGCGGCGAGGGCGCCGGACATGGCAACCTTGCCGGGCTGGACGGCGATGACACCGTGGTCGTCTCCGAACCGCAGGACGATGCAAGGCGCGCCGCCGCAGATGCGCGGGCCGCTGACAGCTTGCGGCAATTCGAAGGCCGGCTTGCCCAGGGGACCGCATGCGCCGTCCTTCGTACGCCCGGCGGCGAAACCTACGCGCTGAACCTTGGCGAGGGGAATTTTACACCAGGCGATTACGTTCGCATCACGGGTTCTCTTGCCGATACGAGCCTGTGCATGGAGGGCGCGGGCACCATCGCCATCGACAGCATCGAACGCCGCGACCCGCCCGCCCGCGATCGCGGGCCTGCCCGCGCCGGCGGGGCGGCCATCTCCGCGCGCCATGTGTTGGGCAGCTGGGTGGCGAAGGGCGCGAATGCCGATTGCGCTAAACCCGATTTCGACGTGACGCGCGCCGGAGCGGGCCGGACCATAATCGAAACGCGGATCGATGGCCTGCCCGAAACCGGGATGGTCGCGATGGGCGACGATCCGGCCTTTGAATGGGAAGATGGCATCGCGCGCATGCCAATCGAATCGCGCGGGCCGGACGGGCTGGCCGTGTTGCCGGGCGACGGGCCGGTGGTGACCCTCGCCGGGCACAGGATCGGCGGTGACGGCGTCGTTTTCGTGAAATGTGGCTGATCTCAGGCGGCGCAGGGCAATGAATGCTGGCCCGCCGGGTCGCCGCCCGCTAACCGGCGGGGCATGAGTTTCACCGCCACCATCCTCACGCTCTATCCCGAAATGTTTCCTGGGCCGCTGGGCGTGTCGCTGGCCGGGCGGGCGCTCGCCGCCGGGACATGGTCGATGGATGCGGTGCAGATCCGGGACTTTGCGACCGACAAGCATCGCACCGTGGACGACACGCCTGCGGGCGGCGGCGCGGGCATGGTGCTCAAACCCGATGTACTGGCGCGCGCCATCGACCATGCGCGGGGGCTTTCGCCCGATGCGCCGGTGCTTGCCATGACGCCGCGCGGCCGCCCGATTTCGCAGGCGCGCATCCGCGAACTCGCCGCGGGGCCGGGGGTGACGATAATGTGCGGCCGCTTCGAAGGGTTTGATGAGCGCATCTTCGACGGGCGGGAGGTCGAGGAGGTGTCGGTCGGCGACATCGTGCTTTCGGGCGGGGAGCCGGCGGCATTGATGGTGCTCGACGCTTGCATTCGGCTCCTGCCCGGCGTAATGGGCGCGGCTTGGAGCGGAGTGGAAGAATCGTTCGAAAGCGGTCTTCTGGAATATCCGCACTATACCCGGCCCGTCACATGGGAAGGGCGCACGATCCCTGAAGTGCTGCGATCGGGGGATCATGCGAAGATCGCCGCCTGGCGGAAACAACGGGCGGAGGATGACACACGGTTACGCAGGCCGGATCTTTGGGATCGTCATGGTGACGGTCGGGTCCGATCTGCCTCTGGCGCGCGGCACGAAGACTGAGAGACACAGGATATGAACCTGATCCAGCAGCTCGAGGCGGAAGCCATCGAGAGCCTGAAAGAAGGCAAGGACATCCCCGAATTCCGTGCGGGCGACACCGTGCGCGTCGGCGTGCGCGTCGTCGAAGGCACGCGTGAACGTGTGCAGAATTTCGAAGGCGTGTGCATCGCGCGGTCGAACCGCGGCATGGGCTCGAACTTCACCGTACGCAAGATCAGCTTCGGCGAAGGTGTGGAGCGTGTGTTCCCGCTCTACTCGCCGATTCTTGACAACATCACCGTGGTGCGCCGCGGTATCGTGCGCCGGGCGAAGCTGTATTACCTGCGCGGCCGGACCGGCAAGCGTGCGCGTATCGCGGAACGTCGCGACGACCGCAAGTCGAGCTGAGCCACGGCGACAGTATCGCAATGTCGAAGGGCGGCGCCGTTACGGGGCCGCCCTTTTTCGTGCGTGCCGTTTATTCCTCGGTCGCGCCCGCTCGTCTCCCGATGGTTGCAATTGTCCGCCGCTTGCGCGAACCATGGCGCAGATGACGATAGGACGATTTTTCCCATGTTTCGATTTTCCGCAAGCCGCGCCGTCGCCGGTGCGTTTCTGATGGCCGGGTGGATGAGCGGTGGCGCACCCGCCGCCATGGCACAGATGGCGCAGCCGGTCGTGACCGCACAAATGGACGTTCCGGCGGCGGAGCAACGCCCGCTCACGCTCGAGCGTGTATTCGGCAGCCCCGCGCTCGACGGGCCGGGTCCGCGCGTGCCGCGGCTGTCGCCCGATGGGCGCTACCTCACCGTCCTGCGCAATCGGGAGGATGACCGCGAGCGTTACGATCTGTGGGCATTCGACCGTCAGGCGAACGCATGGTCGATGCTGGTCGATTCCGAGACGCTGGGTTCAGGCCGCGAATTGTCCGAGGCGGAGAAGATGCAGCGTGAACGCGCCCGCATCGGCAGTCTGAAGGGTATCGTCGCCTATGAATGGTCCGACGATGGGCAAAGCATTCTCGTGCCGCTCGACGGGGATCTGTATCTTGCGCGGCTCGACGGGACGGTGCGGCGCCTGACCGATAGCGAGGCGGGCGAGCTCAACCCGGTGTTGAGCCCGGAGGGGCGGTATCTGTCCTTCGTTCGCGATGGGCGGCTCTTCGTCGGCGATGTCGGGGCGGAGGCGCGGGCCGTGACCCCGCCGAACGAACCCGAAACCGTCCATTGGGGCGAGGCGGAGTTCGTCGCGCAGGAGGAAATGGGTCGCGATACCGGCTACTGGTGGTCGCCAGACGAACGCCGCATTGCCGTCCTGCGTTTCGACGAGGCGCGCGTCGGCACGGTGCAGCGCACCGCCATCGGCGCCGGCAGCACCAAGGTCTATGCGCAGCGCTATCCCGCCGCGGGCACGCCGAACGTGGAGATCGCGCTTTATGTCATGGACGCCGATGGCAGCGACCGCATGCGCGCCGATCTGGGTGAGAACGACGATATCTACATCACCCGCGTCGACTGGGCGCCCGATGGCAGCGCGATCTTTGCGCAGCGGCAGAACCGGGCGCAGACGCGCATGGACATGCTGCGCATCGATCCCGCCACCGGGGCGAGCACGGTCCTGTTCACCGAGGAAGCGGCCGAGGGGCATTGGCTGAACCAGACGTCGAACTATCGTTTCCTGAAGGACGGGTCGCTGATCTGGTGGTCGGAGCGTGACGGGTTCGGCCATCTCTACCGCCTGGCCGATGGCGCGTGGACGCAACTCACCGATGGCGAATGGGTCGTGACCGGCCTGCTCGGCGTGGATGAGGCGGCGGGGCGGCTCTGGCTGTCGGGGACGAAGGACGGCGTGCTCGAAAACCATGTCTACGCGCTTGATTACGCTGGCGGCGGCGCGCCCGTTCGCCTGACCGAGGAAGGCTACTCGCATGGCGCGCGCATGGACAAGGATGCACAGGCGCTCATCATCTCGCGATCCTCGCCCAACCAGCCGCCGCAAAGCTATCTCGCCGACAATACCGGCAAGCGGCTGACCTGGCTGGTGGAAAATCGCGTCGATGGGGATCATCCCTATGCCCCGTTTGTCGCGAGCCATCGGCCCGCGATCTTCGGCACGATCCCGAACGAAAACGGCACGCCGCTTTATTACAAGATGATCCTGCCGGAGATGGAGCAGGGCAAGCGTTACCCCGTGTGGTTCTCCCACTACGGCGGCCCGCATGCACAGGTCGTGTCGCGATCGTGGGGCGGGGCGTTGCAACAGGCGATCGTCGACAAGGGCTATATCTGGTTCGAGATCGACAATCGCGGCAGCGCCAATCGCGGCGTCGATTTCGAAAAGGCGATCCATCGCGCGATGGGCAGCGTCGAGGTGCGCGACCAGAAGACGGGCGCCGAATGGCTGAAAACGCTGGACTATGTCGATCCCGACCGGATCGCGATCGATGGCTGGTCCTATGGCGGGTACATGACGCTCAAGATGCTGGAGGCGGACCCCGGTTTTTATGCCGCGGGCATTTCGGGCGCGCCGGTCACGAAATGGGAGCTTTACGACACCCATTACACCGAACGCTACATGGGCGACCCGCGCGAGGTGCCGGACGCCTACGCGGCGGCCAATGCCATCGCCGATGCGGGAAAGATTGCCGATCCGCTGCTCCTTATCCACGGGCTGAGCGACGACAATGTCGTGTTCGACAATTCCAGCGCGCTGATCTCCGCCATGCAGGAAGGCGGCGTCCCGTTCGAAATGATGCTCTATCCCGGCTACACTCACCGTGTTTCGGGGCCGGTCATATCGGTGCATCGCTATGAAACGGCGCTTCGCTTTCTGAAGGTGAACGGTGTGCCGGGCGGCGGGCGATAGGCCTTCGCGATGCTTGCATGGCATTGCCGCAGCGCCTAATCCCCGGCGCAATATCACGAAAACAGGCAGGATATCGGACCATGGCGAACAGCGCGCCCACGCTGCAATTCAACGCAATCGAACATCCCGCGCCCGTGCCCGGCGAAACGCGGGCAGAGGCATTGCGCAATCCCGGCTTCGGCACGCTGTTTACCGATCACATGGTCACGGTCGATTATACGCAGGGGCGCGGATGGCACGATGCGACCATCGGCCCGCGCCAACCGATCCCGCTCGATCCCGCCGCGGCGGTGCTGCATTATGCGCAGGAAATCTTCGAAGGGATGAAGGCCTATCGCGGTGCCGATGGCGGGCTGACCCTGTTCAGGCCGGAGGAGAACGCGGCGCGTTTCAATCGTTCGGCCGCGCGCATGGCGATGCCGGAATTGCCGGAGGAGCTGTTCCTGTCCGCGGTCCGCGAATTGATCGCGGTCGACAGGGACTGGTTTCCGGAAGTCGAGGGCGGCTCGCTCTATTTGCGCCCGTTCATGTTCGCGTCGGAGGCATTCCTGGGCGTGCGGCCCGCGCGTGAGTATAAATTCGTCGTGATCGCCAGCCCTGCCGGCAATTATTTCAAGTCGGGCGCGCCCGCCGTGTCGATCTGGGTATCGCGCGATTATGCCCGCGCTGCGCCGGGCGGCACGGGTGCCGCGAAATGCGGCGGCAATTACGCCGCAAGCCTCGTCCCCCAGGCCGAAGCGATCGAACGCGGCCATGACCAGGTCGTGTTCCTCGACGCGGCGGAACACAAATGGATCGAGGAGCTGGGCGGCATGAACCTGTTCTTCGTGATGGACGATGGCAGCGTTATCACCCCGCCGCTCACCGGCACGATCCTGCCCGGCATCACGCGCGACAGCCTCATCACCCTGCTCAAGGACGAAGGCCTGCGCCTCCGCGAAGAGAAATACAGCATCGATCAATGGCGCGAGGATGCGAATTCGGGCCGGCTCGTCGAATGTTTCGCCTGCGGCACGGCGGCGGTCGTCACTGCGGTGGGCAAGGTCGCGGGCCACGATGGCGAGTTCACCATCGGATCGGGCGCCGCCGGGCAATTGACGCAGAAATTGCGCCGGACGCTGACCGGGATTCAGCGCGGCGAGATCGCCGACCCGCACGGCTGGGTCACGCGGCTGGACTGACCCGGCGAGCGGTCATTCCGCGGCGAGCAGTTCGGCGGCCTGCGGGCTTTGTTCGAGCAGTAGAAGCATTCCGCGCTCCTCCCGGCTTTGCCAACGGGTGCGGCGTGGCAGGCGCAGTGCGGCGCGCCATTCGTCCTGATCCTCGACACGCGCGATGACGGCGGGGTGGATATAGCTGCGCCGCGCGACCGCAGGCGTGTTGCCGAGCCGGTCGGAAACCACATCGAGCAGGTCCTTGATCGCCACCTCTTCCTTTGCCGAGGACAGCGCGGTGAAGGCAAGGACGCTGGCGTGATAGGTACGAAAATCCTTTGCGGTGAAATCCTCGCCCATGGTTTCGCGAAGATAGGCGTTCACATCCGATGAGGTGACGTGATGCGCATCGCCATCGGCATCGACATATTGGAACAGATGCTGCCCCGGCAGATCCTGCACATCCTTCACGAAGCGGGCGAGGCTGCGATCGGTCAGCGTGACCTTGCGCAACTTGCCCGACTTGCCCTTGAACTTGAGGTTCAGCGCGCCCTTCGTCACCTCCACGTGGCGGTGGCGCAGGGTGGTTGCGCCAAAACTCTTGTTCGCCCGTGAATATGCCTCGTTCCCGATACGTATGCGGCCGAGATCGAGCAGGCGAATGACGCTCGCAATGGCGCGCGCGCGGGTGAGCGTGGGGGCGGCAAGATCGTCCTCGACCCGCTTGCGAACGAGCGGCAGCAATTTTCCGAACGCGGCGCAGCGGTCGAACTTCTCGCCCTCGCGCGCTTCGCGAAAGGCCGGGTGATAGCGATATTGCTTGCGCCCGCGCGCGTCGATCCCGGTGGCGAGGATATGGCCGTTGCCCGCCGGGCAGAACCACGCATCGGAATAGGCAGGGGGCAGGGCAATGGCATTCAGCCGCGCAATCTCCCCCTTGTCCCGGATCAGCGTGCCCGCCGGATCGTAATACGCCCAACCCTTGCCGCAACGCCGGCGCGTGACGCCGGGAAGGGAATCGTCAACATAGACCAGCTTGGATGCCGAACATTCGGCGGAGGATGTGCGCGTTGCCATTGCCGAAAAACCCTTTTCGCAACAGCCGGTTCCGCGCCCGATGACGGGTGGGTGCACTTATCACGACGGATCGTGCAATCGGCCCCTTTCATTTGATTGCGGTATGGTTATAAGGCCCCGCGCACACGGATGCATATTGGGGCGTAGCCAAGCGGTAAGGCACCGGTTTTTGGTACCGGCATGCGCAGGTTCGAATCCTGCCGCCCCAGCCATTGCAGTTTCACCAAACGAAGCCGGACCGCCCTACGCAAGCGCAAGCTCTGCGGTCGCCAGCCCCGCCACACCTGCATCGAATGCGAACAGGGCGCCAGCGTCCGGTTGCTCGCGAAGCTGCGCCTCGCTAAGCCCGACGCGCGCCGTCGTGACATAGGCGGTGGCCCGATCCGGTCCCCCGAATGCAAGCTTCGTCACCCGCGCGCAGGGAAACCGGATTTCGCGCATGAGGCGTCCGTCGGGATCGTAGCGTCTTACCCCCCATCCATCCCACAGGCACACCCAGAGGCACCCCTCGGCATCGAGGGTCACCCCGTCGGGATATCCGTCGCCATCCTCTATCCGGATGTGGAGCCGGCCATCGACCGGCACGCCATCCTCGATCCTGTAGCGGGAGACGACCCCGCGAGGCGAATCGACGTGATACATCGTTTCGCCATCGGAAGAGATCGCCGGACCGTTCGGCACCACGATCGCGTCGAGATGTTGCCGGACCTCGCCGCGGTCATAGACGAACAACCCGCCCACAGGCTCCGTCTCCGGTTCGTGCGACATCCCGAACCAGAGCCGGCCATGGCGATCGACCGCCGCGTCATTGGTGCGCGTGGCTTCCGGCACGGGAAGGTCGCACAATTTGTCGTCGCGCCCGCCAAGCGACAGAAGCCGAAGCTCCCGGTTCGAGCCGTAGACGAAGCTGTCCGCCCCTGCGGGATAGATGAAGCTCGGCCGACCGGTACAGGGCAGGTCGCGGCCCTCGCCACGTTGCGGATCGAACAGGCATATGCGCCCGCCGTGAATGTCGACGAAGAGCAGCACCTGCTGCTCCTCGACCCAGACCGGCCCTTCGCCAAGCATCGTCTCGGCGCGCCAGGCGACCGTCAGTCCGCTCTCGCTCATCGAATAATTTCCACGATCTTGCTCCCAATAATCCTCTTTTGTATGAGTATATAGGCGCGCTCAAACGGGTCAATCTGTGTCGGAGGGAGATAAGACTTCGTAAGGCAAAGGCCCGCGAAACGGGTCGATGACAGTGTGGAATGCCGCCTTCGCTATGCCGGGTGGATCGACAAGTCCGACAATAGCGACCCATCGGCGTAAAATCGTGACCGCCTCGTCCTATGCGGCACGCGGGAGCGAAGGCAGTCGTGAGGCGGCCTATCCTCGACTACGCTTGTACAGAAGGGCGGCGATCGCTCATCCGACCTGTTCCATTGTGCGGCTGGTGGCATGTCGGAGCCATCGCCCGCCCGGGCTTCTCCTGCACCGCACGGCGCGCAGAAAAGGCCACGTCTCATCGTCGGGATCATGGCATGCGGACACATCGCGGCGCCCGTGCGTATGGAGGGGAAAGGAGAAAACTACCCATGTCCGAAAATCAGACGACACTCTACACCATGCCCGGCACCTGTTCGCTGGCCGCCAATATCGCCATCGCGTGGATCGATGCGCCGGTTGCCGTGCACCACATGGCCTATGGCGATCACAAGAAGGACGACTATCTCGCCATCAATCCCAAGGGCAAGGTGCCCGCGATCAGGTTTCCCGATGGCGATGTCCTGACCGAGCTTTCCGCGATCCTCGCCTGGCTGGGCGCCGCACATGGGGGCGAGGGCTACGCCCGCGATACGACGCTCGGCCGGCGCGAAGCCGAAGCGTTGTCGTTCATGACGACCGAGGTTCACGCAAGTTACGGCCCGCATTTTGCGCCACAGAATTTCGCCGAAAGCGAGGACGCGCAAAAAGAGGTCAAGCAGGCCGCCTATGATACGCTTGCAAACCATTACACGCGTATGGAGAAGAAGCTGAAGACCGCCGGCGGGACATGGTATCTTGGCGAGCGGAGTTTCGCGGATGCGTTTCTTTATGTGCTCGTGCGCTGGCTGGATCAGACGCCGATGACCCTCGCGGACTATCCGGCCCTTGCCGCGCATCGCGACCGGATGGAGGCAGACGAGGGGGTGCGAACCGCTCTCTCGCGGCAGGATATGGAACCGATGGGCGCGGCATAGGAACAATCGGGAAGGGGGCGTGGACGTTGTCCCATGCCCCCTTTCGCGGGGTCCGACCATCGCCGCGGTCGCCGCGTTCAATCCGCGAATGACTTCGCCAACAACCGGTCCAGCCCGCCCGGTTTGACAGGCGCGCTGAACAGATAGCCTTGCAGATGGCTCACGCCCAGCCTGGCGAGCATGTCGCGCTGACGCTGTGTCTCGACACCTTCTGCGACCACCGACATCGACAATTGCCGGGCAAGCCCCACCACCGCGGTCACGATCGCCTTGGCCGCCTGTGAGCTTTCAATTTCGCGGATGAAGGATTTGTCGATCTTGACCGTGTCGAAGCAGAACTTCTGAAAATAGCCGAGCGAGGAATAGCCGATACCGAAATCGTCGACCGATATGCCGATGCCCATCTGCTTCATCCGTTCGAGCTGGGCAAACGCTTCATCCGCGTTTTCCATTACGAGGTTTTCGGTGATCTCCAACTGAAGCCGGCTTGCCGGCAAACCGGTTGCATTCAGCGTATCGGCGATCGTCTTCAACAGCTTGCCGGAGTAGAACTGCCGCGGTGACAGATTGACGCAAACCCGCACGTCGTCGGGCCAGCTCTTTGCATCCAAACATGCGCGCCGCAGGATATTCTCGCCCAGCTCGTCGATAAGATCGCAATCCTCTGCGACGGAGATGAACAGATCGGCCGGGACCGGGCCGCGTTCCATGTCGGTCCAGCGGGCGAGCGCCTCCATACCGACCACGGCGCCCGTATCGACACTCACGATCGGTTGATAGACGGTTTCGATGCGGTCGGCCGCGATCGCATTGCGCAACTTGGTTTCGAGGCGAAGGCGATCACGCTGTGCGGTGTCCATCGCATCGTCAAAGAAACATGGCTCGCCGCGGGTGTCGAGCTTTGCCCGGTACATCGCGAGGTCGGCATTTTGCCGCAGCGTTTCGATCGTATTGCCATCATCGGGATAGATGACGACGCCCACCGACATGCGGATAGCGACGGTTATCGCGTCGATCCGGCACGGCGTTTCGAAATCCTCGAACAAACGGTGGGACAGCGTCCGCGCGCGGCTGCGAAGGTTTCGGCCCGTCAGCAGGCAGGTAAACTCGTTCCCGCCGACGCGTGCGATGCTCGTCCCATCGTCGGCCATGGCGAGCAGACGCTTGCCGACACGTTCGAGCACCCTGTCGCCGATGGCGTGGCCGAACTGATCATTGATCGCCTTGAACCTGTCGATATCGACGGACAACATGGCAAAGGGCGCGCGTTTGCCGACAAGATCCTCAGCCTGCTCGAGAAAACTCGCCCGGTTGATCAGCCCGGTCAGGCTGTCGAAGCGTGCGAGCCGCAACCGTTCGGCTTCCGATTGCCGCATTTCGGTAAGATCCTCGGACAGGCCGAGCAGATATTGTCCCGGCCGGTCGGGTCCGTCGATCAGGACGCGTGTGGTCCGGATATTGACGACGGAGCCATCGTCGCGCTCGAACGCGCTTTCGCTGCATTCGGGATTGCCGCTTTTGAGGGCGCCTAGATCGTTCTGCCTGAAGACCGGTTCACGGCCGGGGAACAATTCATCATCCACCTTGCCGAGCATGGTGCCGGGCGGACGACCAAGAAGGTTTTCAGCTTCCTTGTTCAGGAGCAGATATTGCCCCGTCGCGGCGTCCTTCACGAACAGCATCAGCGGAAGGTTGGACACAACCGCGTCGAGGAACCGTTTGCTCGCCAGGCGGTCGGCCTGCAGCGCCTTGCGTTTTGAAATATCGCGGATGATCGCGGCGAAACCGCCATGCGCCTCGTCACCCCACGGGGCGAGGGACAGCTCCACCGGAAAGACGGAGCCGTCGCTCCTGCGTGCCTGCAACTCCACGAACTTGCCGACGAGCCGGGTCGCCCCGCCCCTGGCCGCCCGCTCGAAACGGAACTGATGCCCGGCGCGCAGATCGTCGGGTATGATGCAGGTCACGTTCTTGCCGAGCGCCTCTTGCGCGGACCACCCGAACAGCTTGGCCGCCGCATCGTTATAGTAGACGATTTCGGCCTTCCGGTTCGCGGCGAGCACGGCATCGGGCGTCGCCGTCACGACCTTGGCCGCGATATCCGCCTCGCGCCGCGATTTGCGCGCTTCGATCAATTCGCTCACGATGGCGGCGAAATGGTGGAGACGTTCGAACTTGTCCGCGTCGAAATCGTGCCGCGGACGCGTGTCGATGACGCACAGGCTGCCCACGCAATGACCCGAACGAAGATAGAGCGGCGCACCGGCATAGAAGCGGATATGCGGCGCCTCGGTAACGAGGGGATTTGCCGCGAAACGCGCGTCTCGATGCGTGTCGCTTACCACCATCCCCTTGCGGTGTGCGACGACCTGATCGCAAAACGCGATGTCGCGCGGGGTTTGCTCGAACGCGATATTATAGCGTGCCTTGAACCATTGCCGATCCTTGTCGACGAGGCTGACGGCGGCACTGCTCACGTCGAATATCGATGCCACGAGCCGCGTCACCGCGTCGAATTCCTCCTCCTCCTGCGAATCCAGAATGGCAAGTTCGGCAAGAGCCGCGAGCCGTTTCTGCTCGTTCAGCGCGAAAGGATGGGGAGCCTGCAACACGGCGCATCCTCTAGCTTCGCATGGTTTAACATTGCGTATACGCAGGCTCCGGCAAAACTGCGCAGGGTGCGGGCCGTGGTCTTGTGATGTGTCACGCCGACGCGAATGCGGCTTGCCGTTTGCCGCTGTTTTGCGTCATAAATCTGACTTAACATCGGCTTACCGCATTTTGGCATCGGATCGGCCTTCCTGCCGTCCGCATCGGTTTTCCATAAGGGTCACGGACATGGTTGCGAACACGTCAGCGCGCGTCTTTTTCAACGAAATTCACTACGACAATGCAGGCAGCGACATCGGCGAATTCATCGAGATCGCCAATCTCGATTCCGTCGACCTTACGGGGTGGAGCGTGATCCTCTACAACGGATCGAACGGCACGCCCTACAATACCATCGCGCTGTCGGGGAGCGAGAGCTTCACCACGGTGAACCTGCCCTCCAACGGGCTTCAGAACGGCTCGCCCGACGGGATGGCGCTTGTGGATGCGGGCGGCGCGGTGGTCATGTTCCTGTCCTACGAAGGCAGCTTTACCGCCGTGGGCGGCGCGGCCGACGGGATGCAGAGCACCGATATCGGCGTCGCCGAGGATGGCACGACGCCGGTCGGCTATTCGCTGCAACTGGCCGGAACGGGCACGAGCTATGGCGATTTCACCTGGACCGGGGCGGCGCCGGGCACGTCGGGTGAGGCCAATACCGGGCAAAGCTTTGCCCAGAACGAGCCTGCGCCCACGGTGTTCTTCAACGAATTTCATTACGACAATGCGGGCAGCGATGTCGGCGAGGCGATCGAGATCGCCGGCAATGCGGGCACCGATCTGTCCGGCTGGTCCATCGCGCTTTACAACGGCAATGGCGGCGGGGTGTACGACACCATCGCGCTGTCCGGCACGATTCCGGATCAGGACGACGGGTTCGGCACGCTCGCCTTTGCCGCCACGGGTCTGCAGAACGGCGCGCCCGACGGGTTCGCGCTGGTCTCGGCCGATGGCACGGTGGTGCAATTCCTGTCGTACGAAGGCACGCTGACGGCGACGGACGGCCCGGCGGCGGGCATGACCAGCGTCGATGTCGGCGTCGAGGAAGCGGGCAGCCCGGTGGGATTGTCCCTGCAACTGTCGGGCACCGGGTCGAGCTATGACGACTTTACCTGGACCGGGCCGGTGGACGAAAGCTTCGGCACCGTGAACGGCGGGCAGGATTTCGTCGCGCCCAATCCGGCCGGCAGCCTATACGTCGACGATGCCTTCGTCGTCGAAGGGGATAGCGGCACGAGCGATCTTACCTTCACCGTGCGCCGCACCGGCGGCAGCGATGGCGAGGTTACCGTCGATTACGCCGTCGTGCTCGGCGATGATGCGCAATCGGCGGATGCGGCCGATATTGCCGGGCCGCTTTCCGGCACGGTCACCTTTGCCGATGGGCAGACGAGCGCGACGATCACCGTCGCGGTGGTCGGCGATACGGTTGCGGAACCGACCGAGACCTTTGCCCTCACGCTCAATGACGCGACGGGCGGCGCCGATATTCGCGCCGGGACCGCGACCGGCACGATCGAGAATGACGATCTGCTCAACCTTCGCATCGGGGAGATCCAGGGCGAAGGTCACCGCTCGATCTACGAAGGTAGCGAGGTCGAGACGGGCGGCATCGTCACCGCCGTCGCGTCGAACGGTTTCTATATACAGGATCCGGACGGGGACGGGAACGCCGCCACCTCGGACGCCATTTTCGTCTTTACCCGCACGACCCCCGGCGTCGCGGCGGGCGATGCGGTGCGTGTATCGGGCACGGTCACCGAATTCCTGCCCGGCGGCGATGACAGCAGCCTCACCACGACCGAACTGATGGACGTGAGCGTGACGGTCGAAAGCAGCGGCAATGCGCTGCCGCAGGCGGTCGTGATCGGACCGGACGGCATTTCCCCGCCGACCGAGCTCATCGACGACGATGGGATGACGACCTACGATCCGCAAAGCGATGGCATCGATTTCTGGGAAAGCATGGAGGCGATGCGCGTCACCGTGCAAAACCCCGTCGCCGTCGACAGCACAAATCGTTTCGGCGAAATCTGGACTGTGGCAAGCGATGGTGAGGGCACGCTGCTCGCCACCAATGTCGCGGAAAGCGGGCTCGTTACCGTGCGCGGCGGCGAGGGCGGTCTCGGCGTGTTCAACAGCGGCGCAGGCTCCGATTTCAATCCCGAACGGATCCAGATCGACGGCGGCTATACGCTTAACGGCGTGCGTTTCGACACGCCCGACGTGGCCCCCGGTGCGCGGCTCGACGATGTGACGGGCGTCATCGATTACAGCTTCGGCAATTTCGAACTTCGCCCGACCGAGGAGGTTACCGTCGCGGCTGAGGCCGAGGTCGCGCCCGAAACCTCGATTCTGGAAGGCACGGCGAACCAGTTCACCGTGGCCAGTTACAACATCCTCAATTTCGATATCAACGAGGCGGACGGCGATACCGACATTGCCGATGGCCGGCTCGATGCGATCGCCTTCGACATTGGCGTGGCCATGAACGCGCCCGATATCGTCGTGCTCGAAGAAGTGCAGGACGACAGCGGTTCGGCCAATGACGGCACGGTTTCGGCGAGCATGAATTTGCAGGCGATTGCGGACGCGATCCAGGCCGAAACGGGCGTTGTCTACTCCGTGCTCGACAATCCGTTTGTCGAGGATGGGCAGACCGGCGGTCAGCCAGGCGGCAATATTCGCGTGGCGTTCCTCTATCGCGAGGACCGGGTCGATCTCGACGAAAGCTCGGTCTTTACGATCGACGACGATGCGTTCGCGCGCGTGCCGCTGGGCGCGACATTCACCTTCAATGGCGAGGAGGTGACGGTCATCGGCAATCATTTCACCTCGCTCATCGGGTCGGACACGACATTCTCCGCCAATCAGCCGCCCGAGATGGCGGGCGCGCTGCGCCGGGCTGAACAGGCCGCCGCGCTCAACGCCTATGTCGAGGGGATTCTCGCCGATGATCCCGACGCCAATGTCGTCGTCGCAGGCGATTTCAACGATTTTCAGTTCGAGGAGACGTTGCAGATTGTCGCGGGGCAACTCGACTACGCCAATGGCGCGATCATGGACGGCAGCGACGTCGAGCTCGTCAACCTGACCTGGATGCTCGACCTGGCGGAGCGTTACTCCGCCCTGTTCGAAGGCAATGCACAGCAGATCGACCATATCCTCGCGAGTGAGAGCCTGCTCGGCGGGGCGGCGTTCGACATCGTGCATCGTAACGTGCCCACAGCATCGGGCGTGTCCGATCACGATCCGGTACTGGCGCGCTTCAACCTGGGTGAGCGGGTGCTTGACGGCGGGAACAAGGCCGACATGCTGACCGGGAATGGCGGCAACGATGTCCTGTATGGCGGGAACGGCAGCGACGTGCTCATCGGGCTTGGCGGCAACGACAGGCTGTATGGCGGCAATGGTTCGGACACGCTGCTGGGCGGTGCGGGCAATGACTGGCTCGAGGGCGGCAATGGCGCGGATGTTCTCGACGGCGGCGATGGCATGGACATGCTGATCGGCGGGCGCGGTCCGGATGTCTTCGTGCTGCATGGCACGGCGCGCGATGCCGACATCATTGCCGATTTTGGCAATGGCCCCGATGCCATCCTGATCGAGGGGATGGGCAGCGCGCCGATCGCATTCGTTCAGAATGGCGCGGATACGGAAATCTACGCCGGCGATACGCTGATCGGCACGGTTCTCGATGCAAAGGCGAACGCTGTCGAGCATGCGACGGCACCGGCACCCGCCGCACCGTTCATCAGCGCCTATTTGGGCGCCGAACCGGTCGCGGTTGAGGAAACCGGCGAATGGCATGCGGATTACCTGATCCCGATGCATGCGGCGTCGGATGTGGTTATAGGGTGATACCCTATCGGGGCGGGCCGTTTCCGCGCGGTCTGCCCCGATTGCATTGCGTCATATCGGCAATGCACGCCGGGCCGACGTCGATCTGCATCCGGACCATTCTCTGTGAATTTTACGGTTAATTACGCAGTGCAAAAACGAATCTGACTCAGGAAACCGCTTTAAAAAACTTCGTACCGGATCGGCACAATTGGTGCGCTTTCCCACTACGAAGGATTAAGTCATGTTCCTGCGTCTTGCTGTGGCTGCTGCCACCATCGTTCTCTATTCGGGATCGCCCGCAACGGCACAAAGCTCTGCGACGGCGAATGGTTCCCTCACAATCGTACAGCCGTTGACGATTACGAAGAATGCGGATCTTCGTTTCGGCAGCATTCTGCGCTCCACGACGAGCGACGGTGCCGTACAGGTCGATGTGTCGGGGCTGCGTTCGGTAAGCGGCGGGGTGGAAAGCATGGATGCCGGCGACACGCCGCAGGCCGCCGCGTTCACCATCGCGGGGGAAGGTGGCCACGCCGTGTCCGTCACCATCCCGAGCAGCTTTGTCCTGTCGAACGGTTCCGAGATGCTGACTGTTGCGACCGCACATAACCTGTCCGGTTCGCTCAGCGCGCAGACACTGAGCGGAAGCGCAGGCGGTGCGGGGCAGCTGGACGTGCGCGTCGGCGGTTCGGTCGCGGTGAGCACTGCGACGGTCGCCGGGCTGTATTCCGGTTCCTTCACCGTTTCCACCGCGTATAACTGAGATGGGACGGGTGCGCGCGGCACTGGGGGCGATGCTGAGCATTGCGATGCTGGCCGGAAACCCGGCCGCGGCGCAATCCGGCAATGTCAGCCTGTCGCATCACAGGCTTGTGTTTGACGAAGGAACGCGCACCGCAACGCTCTATATCGTGAACAGAGGCGATACGGCGGTGACCTATCGCGTCGACATGATCGAGATGGAGATGAATGCAGATGGCGCCATTACTCCCCTCGGAAATCAGGTGCCCGACACGTCGGCCAGCGCGTTTGTCGATTTCACGCCCCGGCGCATCGCGCTCGCCCCCCGGCAAAGCCAGGCGATCAAGGTCAGGGCCCGCGTTCCCGCGTCGCCGGGCGAACGGCGCAGCCATCTCGCGATCACCGCACAACCGGCGGACGATGCCGGCTTCTCTCCCGAGGAGATCGCCCGCGTCAACCCAAGCTCGATTTCCGTCCGCGTGTCCAGCCTGTTCAGTGTCAGCATCCCGATCATCCTGCGCACAGGCATCGATGGGGCGGGGGTGACAATCGAATCGCTGCGCATGGCTTCCGGGCGGGAGCAGGAGCGCCCCGTGCTTGCCTTCGATCTGGTGCGCCAGGGGGAGGGTTCGGTTTACGGCGATGTCGAGATCGTCGCCGGTTCGGGCAAGAACCGCGAGGTGCTGGAATCCATTCGGGGTATCGCGGTCTATCCCGAGATTGCCCGCCGCACGGTTCGCGTCGCACTTCCCGAAGATTCCGTGGGGCGCGCCGTACGCGTCGTCTATCGAAACCGGGAAAACGTCGCCGGCAACGAACTGGCGGCGACCGCGCTCAACGTGCCGTGAGCATGGCATGGATGGCGAATGGCGGCATGGTCCTCGCCCTCGCCGGAACGCCGGTTCTGGCCCAGCCGACGTCCGCCCTGCCGATAGGGGTGGGGCGCCGTGCCTTTCGGATGACAATCTTCTATGGCTCGAAGTGCGGGTCGGGTCCGAATTGCTCGCCAATACGATGGACGCCTATCGCGCCGGGGACAAAATCTTCATCCAGCTCGGCCAGCTGGCGCGTTTGCTCGATCTTTCGGTCCGGGTTTCGCCGGACGGGCTTTCGGCGACCGGCGATCTGAAACCGCCCGCGGCCCCCTTTGCCATCGATGTTGCCGCGATGACGGCGACCATCGGCGCACAGCCGCATCACCTCGACAGCGGCAGCGTGTGCCCTTTTTCCGGCGATCTCTTTCTTGCGACCGACCTTGTCGAACGGGTGCTGCCCATGCGTCTTCGTCTGCGCCCCGATGCGCAGCTGATGGAGATCGATCCGACCGCGACCCTTCCCGTCATGTTGCGTCGCGCGGTCGAGGATCGACGCCGCCATCTGGATCAGAAGGAGGTGAAGGGTGTCTATCGCCGGATCGAGGATCCCTATCGCGCCATGACCGCACCCACGGTCGCCTTTGCCGCGGGCATGCAAACCGGGCGCGGCTTTGCCGATGCGATGCAATGGGTGAATGTGCAGGCGGCGAGCGACCTTGCCTTTGCCGGGTTTCGCGGGGCTTTCGCGGCGAATTCGCGGGGCATGCGGACCGCGCGCCTGTTCCTCGAACGGGTGGATGCGGACAATCGCGCGCTCGGCCCGCTCGGCGGGAGGCGCGCGGTTCTGGGCGATGTGAACACGCCCGATGCCCGGCTCGGCGCGCGCAATGTGCCCGAACGCGGCCTGTTCTTCTCCACCAGCCCGTTGTCGCGATTCGATTTTTCCGCCCCCGTGGTGCCGGAGGGGGATTTGCCTGCCGGCGAGGATGTCGAACTCTACGTCAATGGCGTCCTGCGGGCGAGCCAGGCCGACGAGGGGGTCGGACGCTACCGCTTCGAAGGGCTGACGCTGCCGATGGGCGACAATCTGGTGCGCCTGGTCTTCTACGGCGCGCAGGGTCAGATGCGCGAGGAAGTCCGCCACGTCCCGCTCGGCGCCGGACAGTTGCAGCCGGGGGAAAGCGTGTTCCAGCTCGGCATCGCAGAGGCGTTCAAGCCGGTTTATGGGTTCGGGCTCGCCAATTTCATGCACAGGGAGGCAGGACCGCGCGTCACGCTCGGCATGGATTACGGGCTGACGTCGAGTTTCACCGTGCATGCCGATCTCACGCGGTATGACCCGTGGGGTGCGGGTGCCCGGATCGCCGCCGCCGCCGGGGTCAAGACCATCGTCGCAAGGACCGGCCTCGATGCGCTCGTTGCCCATGATACGCTTGGCGGCCGGGCGGCGAGCCTGCTTGCCGCGACGCGCCGGGGCAGCTTCGACCTTCGTGCGAGCCATTCGGAATATGCCGGTGGCTTCATCGACGAAACGCGTGGGCCCATCGGCTTTGGCCTTGGCGCGCTTCGCCGGGCGAGCGAATTGCGGATGGGCGTCGCGGCGCCCTTGCCGGGCGGAATGCTGCTGCCCCTGTCATTCGATCTTCGCTATGCCGATTTTGACAGGGACGGCGCGCGTTTTGATGCGAACATACGCGCTGGCGTGTCGCTGGGCCGTGCCTATGTCAACCTGCTGCTCGGTCGGCAGCGCCGGAGCGGCCCTGTCGCGATGGAGCGCAACGTCGCCGCCGCGGAGGCGATCGTTCCGCTCGCCGAGGCGGTCACGGTGCGAACGGGGCTCACCTATCGCATGACGGACGGGGCAGGGGTGGAGCGCGCATTCATCGCTTCGCAATTCCGGAACCGTTTCGGCGAGTTTCAGCTCGGCGCGTCGCGCTACGATCGCGGCGTGGCCAACACGCTGGTGGATATGTCCCATCGTTACCGGATCGCCGGGGTGGATATTACGACCGCCGGGGGGATGGAGCTTGATACGGGCGATTGGCGCGCGTCGCTGCAATTGTCCTTCGTGCTCGCGCCGGGCGGAATGCGGGATGGCTATCGCCTTTCGTCGGCGAATGGCGCGATCGGCGGGCGCGGGGCAATCGACGCCTTCATCGACGCGAATGGCGATGGACGGCGACAGGATGACGAAGTCGGCGTCGGTTCGCTTCGCATTCACACGCCCGGCGGGATCGTGACCACCGATGATGCCGGCTACGCCGTTGCGGATATGCTGGGCGATTCGTCGCCGGCACGGCTGCGCATCGACGCATCGCAGACCGATCAGCTTTATCTTGGCGGGGTGCCCGATGCCTTGATGTTGACCCCGCGGCAGGGGCGAACCGTGCCGATCCGCATCCCGATGAGCTTCGCGTCGGAGATCGAGATTCCGGTGTTTTTCGCAACCTCGGACGGCTTTCGTCCGATCGCCGCGATTTTGCTGAAGCTCGTGCCGCTGGCGGGCGAGGATGGTGCCGGTCCGGTCATCGCGGCGCGCACGGGCCACGACGGTATTGCCATTTTCGGTGCCGTTCCGCCGGGCAGGTATACGCTTCGCCTCGATCCCGATCAGGCCACCCGGTTCGGCCTCCGCATGGCTGAGGCGCCGGTGGTCGAGGTGCCTGCGTCGTGCGGCTACATGCTGCTCGACCGTGCCATTCTTCATATTCAGGAAGGAGCGGTTTGATGGCCAGGTTCGTGATGTGGCTTCTGCTGCCCGTGGCGCTGGCGTTCGTCTGCGTTTCGCCGGCACAGGCACAGCTTTCGGTGGTGTTTCAGACCGGCGTCGCGTTGCAGCTTGGCGAGATCATCGCCGGCACCGTGCCGACGACGTTCCGGATCGCGCCATCGGGACAGGTCACGCGCATATCGGGCGATGCCATCCGGCTCAGCACGCGCCGGTGGCCGTGCCCCGCATGACGATATCGTGCCGTGCGCTCAACCTCTCGAACCTGTGCCTTATCCGCTATGTCCGCATTACCCTCGTGCCGCAGACGCAGCATGCCGCATCGCGCGTCACCATGTTCTATCCAGGGACACTTTCGGGGGCGAGTTTTCGGAACGGCCCGCCGCCGGGGGGAAGCTCGCTCGATTTTCAGCTTAATCCGATGGGGCTGGGCGACACCACGCTGAGCCTCGCGATGGATGTGGTGGTGGAGCCGGGCTATACCGGCCCCGCAACCTTCGCATACAACGTGAGCGTCGCCTTCGATTGAGACGGGATCAGATGGAGAGCCGGGGGCCGGGAGCATCCCCGGTTGCACGAATATCACCCGGATCGCCGGAAAGCCGCCGCCGGAACAGCGACTTTACCAGCCAGCTTTCCAGTATGCGTCCCACGATATAGAGCGCCGCGA
Source organism: Croceicoccus hydrothermalis (assembly GCF_022378335.1). GTDB lineage: Bacteria > Pseudomonadota > Alphaproteobacteria > Sphingomonadales > Sphingomonadaceae > Croceicoccus > Croceicoccus hydrothermalis. The sequence goes on along the minus strand of NZ_JAIQCI010000006.1, from coordinate 169,901 downwards.
AGATACCGGCGAAGATATAGGCGGCCGTGGGCTTGGGGCCCTTGTCCTCTTCCGCATCGTCGGCGCTCGGCTTTTCGGGTACCGGGGCGCCCAGTGCCGCGTCGATGAAGTGCTGCGGCAGATCCTCGTCCTCGGCCTTGTCCTTTTTTTCGCTGTCCTCGGCCGTTGCAGAATTCGCCTCGTATTGCGCGATGAGCACGGTGACCTGCGCGATGGCGAGAAAGAGCAGCGGCGCAAGGAAGCAATAGAGCAGGGCGCGGCTTTTCATGTTGTAGCGCAGCGCGCGTCCGCCCGCACCTTCCTCGACGCGCAGGGTTCCGCCATCGAATATCGAAAGCCTGTCCTGCGCTTCCTGATCCTTCTTGTCGAAGGTCAGGGTGTCGCCTTGGCGACGATGCGTCGTGCCGCGCGTCGCGAAAAGCGGATCCAGCCGCGCAAAGGCATCGTCGGCATCCTGACCGGGGAGGAGCGGCACCGCGCCCTTTATGTGCCAGATGCTGTCGATCATGGATTTCATGGGTGTTTATCCTTCTGCGCGGATGCGTCGGCGGCGTGGTGGGGCATCGCCCTCATTCGGCGGGAACGGCGGTGGCGCGATTGCCGGGGAAACGCTCGCGGAACGCCTTCCACCCTTCGGTAAAGGGGTAGACCATCGTTTCGCGGATCGACATCGGACGTCCGCCTTCCATGCCGAGCAGTTCCGCCTCGCCATCGATGGCCGTGCCGAACATGCGGTCGATGATGATCCAGGTGGCCGAGTAATTGCTGCGGCTCGCCTCGTAATCCTGGGAATGGTGGACGCTGTGGTGTTCGGTCGTGTTGAAGAGGAAGCGCCACCAGTTCGGCGTGTTGAAGCGCACGTTGATATGCTGATAGATGGAGACGGCGATGCCGAGCGAGCCGGCAAGCAACGCGGCGCGCGGCAGGAAGTTGAAGAACCCGCCAATGCCGAGACCGATCAGGAACAGCTCGATCGGGTTGCCGACCGCGCCCTTGTTGATGTTGAGCTGTGTGATGTAGTGATGCGGCGCATGCGTCAGCCACAGCGGGAACCAGTTGTGCATGCCGCGATGCATCCAGTACTGCCCGAAATCGAAGATGAACGAGATCAGGAACGCCTGAAGCAGGAGGGGCAGGCCCATGAACCACAGGAACTTGTCCCATTCGAACACGCCTTGCACCGCCTCTGTCATGAAGCCTGAGCCGAAATAGCTGCCCGCGAGGCTGACCACGGTATAGCCGATGCCGACATAGAACAGATCGGTCGCCGCTTCCTTCCACGTCAGACGCCAGCTGGTGAAGCGCGGGCTCACCCATTCTAGCGCGAGCAGAAGCGCCTTGAACCCGATGCCGAGGTAGATCGCCGTTTCCGCCGTCGCGAGCCAATTGGGCGCATAATACCAGAACGCGATGAGCGCGAACAGCATGACCGGCTGAAACCAGGTGAACACGAATTGCTTGATCGGTCCACCCTCCACACGGGGGAGGTTTTCCCAGCCGATGGTAACCGGCGCTTCGGTGCCGATCATCCTGTTTCCTACGCGCGTTCCGTTCATGTCATCTACCTTGGTGACTGCAACTCATGGTGCCGTTTTCGCGTCCGGGGACAACGATGCGGCACTGCACAAATGGTAAAGGGAACAAGAGGCCGCGCGTAAGTGTTCAAATGACGTATGCCCCCGGTGCGTGCCTTTATCCGGCTAGGATGCGCATGGCATGGGCGGTCGCCGCCGCGCGGGTTTCCACGCCCAGTTTCGTGAACACCTGTTGCAGATGCTTGTTCACCGTCCGCGGACTGATCTCTAGGATTTCGCTTATCGTGCGGTTCGATTTGCCGCGCGTGACCCAGAGCAAGACCTCCGCCTCGCGAGGGGTGAGGGCGCCCTGTTTCTGGAGAAGGGCGGCCTCGGCCCCTTCGCGAATTTCGGTCAGGCGGACGAGGATCTCGCCTTTCTCCTCGCGTTCGCCTTCGCGGGCGCTTTCCATCGTGGCGAGTTCGATCTCGAACGTGCCGAAAGACACGCGGATCGAACGTCCGAGGTCGGAAGGATCGTGCAGCAATCGTGCCGCTGCGGCGCGCAATCCACCGGGGAGGCGCGAACGCTGCGTGTCCCAGTCAGGATCGACGAGCAGAAGCAGGCTTTCGGCCTGCGGCGTGCACCAAAGCAACGTGCCCTCGCTGTCGAGCGCGAGGACATGGCGGCCCGCCACGTCGAGCGCGCGCCGGGAACGATGCGACGCGCGCGCATTGGCAAGATGGACGCGGATGCGTGCCATCAATTCGTCCAGCACGACGGGCTTTCGCACATAATCGACGCCGCCACATTCCAGCGCCATGATCGCATGTTCAGGCTCGCTCAGCCCCGTCATGAAGATGACGGGCAGGTGGGCGAGGGCGGGGTCGCGCTTGATCCGGGCGGTTGTCTCGAAACCGTCCAGCCCCGGCATCACCGCGTCCATCAAAACGAGATCGGGTACCGTGTGGCCAAGCAGGTCGAGCGCGGCCTCCCCGCTTGTCGCGACGAGCGGCGTCATCCCCTCCTGATCGAGCATGTCGACAAGGAAGCGCAGCGCGTCCGGCGTATCGTCCACGACCAGGATCCGGTCGCGCCGCACTATCTCTTCCGTCATCGCGCGGCCCCTTCGGCGGCGATGCGGGCGAGGGCGGCAAGATCGAACGCGTCCAGCGCATCGCGCATCCGGCCGGTCAGCGCGGCGGCATCGGGCGCCAGTGCGGCAAAATCAGCGATCCGCGTGTCGAGCGCGCGAACATCGCCGCGCCGTGCGTCACGCTCGATCTGCGAAAGGCAGGATGCGGCGTCGGCTTCGGCTCCGGCTGCCGCGTTCGCATCCGATGACGGGGCGGCGGCGGGCGGTGTTCCGCCCGCGGCGGTCCATTCGATGCCGAGCTGCTGCGCCACGAGATCGAGCAGACTGCCAAAGTCGAAGGGTTTGAGGAGGAAACCGTCATTCGCGGCCCGGCCATCGCCGCCGCCGTCCAGTTCATGGGCATTGGCCGACACCATCACGATGCGCATAGCCCGCCCATGCCGCGCGCGCAGGATTTCGGCCGTCTCCCACCCCGTGCGGCCCGGCATGGATATGTCGAGCAGGACGAGCGCCGGCGGGCGGCGTTCGGCCATGGCGATCGCATCCTCGCCATTGGCCGCAACGGCGATGTCGAAGCCCAGCGGTTCGAGTAGCCCCTCCACCATTTCCGCCTGTTCTGCATCGTCATCGACGATGAGAATGCGGCGGCGCCCTTCGCCCTGTCCTGCATCGCTATAGCCGGCGATGCGGGCGGTTGGCGCCGGACCTGCCGGCGCCGAGGGCGGCTGCGACAGCATCATGCGCACCGTGAACCGGCTTCCCTCGCCGACCGTGCTTTCGACCGCGATATCGCCGCCCATCATATGCACCAGCGCGCGGGTAATCGACAGGCCCAGCCCCGCCCCCGGCGCGAGGGCGGCACGCGTTTCGTCGCCGCGTTCGAACGGATCGAAGACGCGGGCGCAATCCTCGGCCGGTATACCGACGCCGGTGTCGCGGACCTCAAAGCTGGCGATATCGCTGCGGTAATGCACCGCCAGGGTCACGGACCCTTCCTTCGTGAACTTGATCGCGTTCGACAACAGGTTGATCAGCACCTGACGCAGCCGTTTCGGATCCCCGCGCACGAATTCGGGCAGGCTGTCGGGCCGTTCAAGAATTAGCGAGATACCCCGCACACGGGCCTGCGGCTCGAACATGGCGATCATCTGGTCGAGCAGGGCGGGAAAGCGGATCGCGTCACGCTGAAGCCGCAGGACGCCGTTCTCCACCTGCGAAAGATCGAGCAGACCCTCGACCAGATTGGTCAGATGCTCGCAGCTGCGCCGGATGATCTGCGCCGCACGCATCGCATCGCGCCCCTCCTTGCGCTCCAGCAATTGGGCATGGCCGTAGATGGCATTGAGGGGCGAGCGGATTTCGTGGCTCAGGCTGGCGAGGAAGCGGCTCTTCGCCTCGTTCGCGGATTGCGCGCGGCGGACCTCCTGCGAGAGCCGGGCGTTTTCCGCCTCCAGCGCGGCTATCTTGCGCGATGGCGCATCATCGGTTGCGCCCACCGCCCGATCCGTCTCCTCCGAATGGCCGGTCATCGTCATCCCGCCAGCCTTAGCGCCCGCCGGACGGGAGGCAATCGCGGGTTATGCCGGAATGCCGGGGCCGTTTGCCCGGCTCCGGTACGGCCCGTGCGGCTGAAGGATGCCGGCGCCATTCAACCTTGCGCGATAAAGGCGCGCCAGCCGCCCAGATGCGTGATATCCTCCGCCCCGTCGAGCGCGCGCGGTTCCGCGACGAAACCCTTGACGCTGCTGCCATCGGAAAGCGTAACCGTCCCGATGGCGAGCGGGGCGGGAACCTCGGCGGTGAAGCTGCCGAAATGGGCCACGTCCATTTCGTAGATCTCGACCGGGATTTCGGCACCGTCCGCACTGAACGCGAGGGCGGGTTTGGGCGGCGTGCTGTCCGCCATGGCATATAGGCGATAGCTCGGCGCGGTGGTCGTCTCCGCGATGAATTGCGCATCGCGCGAGGTCAGCTGCCAGTGCAGCGGCATGTCCTTCAAGTGGGCGCCCACGACGGCCAGTTTCACACGTTCCACGATAGTCTCCTCGGCAAGGGGCGGGGGCGGCGGAAGCTTTGCCGCATCGAGATAGTCTTGCGCCGCGTCGATCAACGCGGCATCCGTATCCGCCGGACCGATCAGCGTGATGCCGAAGCCGGTGCGATTGGTGCGCGCACCCGCCGGCACCGCAATCGCCGCCATGTCGAGCAGGTTCACGAAATTGGTATAGAACCCCAGATTGCTGTTGAGCGCGACGGGCGCCGCCTGCAGTTCGCGCACCCGATACGTGGTGCCCGTGGTCGGGAAGGCGAGCATGTCGACATCGTTCCACATCATGTCGGCATGGCGTTTCAGTTCGGCCAGACGGTAGATGCCGTTCCACAATTCGACCGCGCCCATGTCGATACCGGCGCTCACCACCTCCCGCACGGTGGGGTCGATGGCATCGGGATCGTCCTGTAACAAGGAGCCGATGGCGGCGGTCCGCTCCGCCACCCAGGGCCCGCCGTAAAGCAGCCGCGCCGCCTCAAGCAAGGGCGCGATGTCGAGCTCGACAATGTCGGCATCCTGGCCGAGCGTTGCGAGCGCTCGTTCGTAAAGCGTTTCCGATTGCGCATCGCCGAAAAAGGCGCGCTGATCCCGGCGCGGGACGCCGATGCGCGACACGGCGATGTCGCGATGCGCCAGCGGTTTCGACCAGGGATCGCGCGGATCGAAACCCCCGATCACGGCATCGGCGAGACGCGCATCGGCAAGATCGTTGGCAAATACGGTGATGCAATCGACGCTGCGGCACGCGGGCACCAGCCCGTCGGTGCTCCACCGCCCCTTGGTCGGCTTGAACCCGATCAGATGGTTGAAGGCGGCGGGCACACGCCCGGACCCCGCCGTATCGGTGCCGAGCGCGATCGGCACCAGCCCCGCGGCGACGCAGATGGAGGAGCCGGAACTCGATCCGCCGCTCACATAATCGGGATTATAGGCGTTGCGCGGAATGCCATACGGGCTGCGCACGCCGACGAGGCCGGTCGCGAACTGATCGAGATTGGTCTTGCCGATGCAGATCGCGCCCGCCTGTTCGAGCCGGGCGACCGTTGTTGCGGAGCGTTCGGGGCGGTAGGCGAAAGCGGGGCAGGCCGCCGTTGTTTCGAGCCCCGTGACATCGATATTGTCCTTTGCCGCAAAGGGCACCCCGGCAAGCGGCAGGCTCTCGCCATCCGCGATGCGCGCGTCGATCCGTCGTGCGGCATCGCGCAGATCGCCTGGCGAACGCCGCGAGATCCAGATCGCCGGCTGCACCGCGTCGTAACGCTCGATCCCGGCGATCGTCTCTTCCATGATCGCGGCGGCGGTGCTCCTGCCGGTGGCGACGGCGTCGGCGATTTCGGTCGCGCTGCGTAGCGGGTCCGTCATGCTCATGCCTCCCGCCGCAGGGCGACCATCGGCGCGCCGGGGGTCAGCGCCTGGCGCTCCTCGACATAGATGGCCGCGATCGTGCCGCTCGCCGGGCTTTCGAACGGGCATTCCATCTTCATGGATTCGATGACGGCGATCACCTGACCCTCGGTCACGCTGTCGCCGGGGGATACGTTCATTTTCCACACGCTCCCGCCAAAGGGCGCTTCGATAAGCTCGGCCCCGTCGGGAACCTCGATCGCCGGGCCTGTGGCGCCAATGCCTGCCTCATCCTCGATCAGGTCGCTCACCCGGTCGAATTCGCCGGAGCGTTCCCATTCGGCACGCTCTGTATCGAAGGCGGCCTGCCTTGTTTCCTCGAACGCGGCGATGGACGCGGCATGTTCGGCAAGGAAGGCCCGATAATCGGCGAGGCGGAACTCCGAATGCTCGACCTCGATCGCGCGGCGTCCGTTGGGGAAATCGCGCCGCCATTCGGCCAGCTCGTCCGCATCCACCTTGAAAAAGCGGATCTGATCGAAAAAGCGCAGCAGCCACGGCTTTCCATCGACGAAGGCGTCGGTCTGGCGGTGGGTGTTCCACACCTGGATCGTGCGGCCGAAAAGCTGGTATCCGCCCGGTCCTTCCATGCCGTAAATGCACATGTAGGCCCCGCCGATCCCCACCACATTGGGCGGCGTCCACGTGCGGGCCGGATTGTATTTCGTCGTCACCAGCCTTTGCCGCGGATCGACCGGGGTCGCGACCGGCGCACCGAGATACACATCGCCCAACCCCATGACGAGATAGCTCGCATCGAAGATCAGCTTCTCCACCGCATCGGCATCGGGAAGCCCGTTGATGCGGCGGATGAACTCGATATTGTCGGGGCACCACGGCGCATCGTCGCGGACCGCGCCCATGTATTTCTCGACCGTCTCCTCGATCGCCGGGTCGCGCCAGCTCAGCGGGAGATGCACGATGCGCGAGGGCACGGTGAAATCCTCAAGATCGCCCAATGCTTCTTCTGCCGCGATGAGCGCGTCGAGCGCGCCTTGCTGATCCAGCGCACGCCCGTCGAAATGCAGTTGCAGCGAGCGAATGCCGGGCACGATGTCGATCACGCCGGGCAGCGCGCGCCGTTCGAGTTCCTCCATCAGCGCATGGACGCGAATGCGCAATTCGATGTCGAGCACGATGTCCCCGTATTCGACCAGGATATTGCGGTCGCCCTGCTGGCGATAGACGGTGCGGGGGCGGTGGCCCTGCGGCTCGATCGTGCCGAGAATGGGGGACAGCGCGGCGATGTCGGCGCCCGCATCGGGCGTCTCGTCGTGCGACAGGGAGAGGCGGTCGGCCTCCGCCGCATCCTCCACGGTGACGGGGACGAAGCGGACGGTATCGTCGGGCGAAAGCTGCCCGATTTTCCACCTGTCCGCTGCGATCACCGTGAAGGGACACACGAACCCGCCGAGCGACGGCCCGTCCGGTCCCAGGATGATCGGCATGTCGCCGGTAAAATCGACCGCACCGATGGCATAGGGATTGTCGTGAATGTTCGAGGGGTGCAGCCCGGCCTCGCCGCCGTCCTTGCGCGCCCATTCGGGTTTCGGCCCGACGAGCCGGACGCCGGTCCGGTTGCTGTTGTAATGCACCTGCCAGCGGGCATCGGCGATTTGCGCGATGTCGGCCTCGGTAAAGAAATCCGGCGCGCCATGCGGTCCGTAAAGCACGCGCAGCGACCATTGCGTGCCGAACGCCGGTTCGCCCGTCGGCTGACAAGGCGCGGCGATTGCAGCGCGTTCGAGGTGCAGCGTATCGCCCGCCAGCAGCTGCCGCGCGGCATGCCCGCCGAACTGTCCCAGGGCAAAGGTGCTCCGGCTGCCGAGATAGGCCGCGATGTCGAGCCCGCCTGCGAACAGCACATAGCCGCGCACGCCGCCCCCGCTCACCCGGCCAAGCGCGAGCGTCTGCCCCGCCGCGATGTCGAGCACCTCGCCGCGCGGCACCGGCTTTCCATCCAGCGTGGCGCCGAAATCCGCCCCCATGAGGCAGATGCGCGCATCCGCATTGAAGAGCAGCGTCGGCCCGCTCGCCGTCATTTCGAGGCCTGCCGTACCCTCCGCATTGCCGAGCATCAGATTGCCGAGCCGGAACGAACGGTCGTCCATCGGGCCGGAGGGCGGCACGCCGACGGACCAGTAACCCTCCCGGCCCGGCCAGTCCTGCACCGTGGTGGCGGTGCCGCCGCTGATCACGCGGAGGCTCGCCGGGCGATAGTCGATGGTCTCGAGCAGCTTGGTCGAAACCGTCCCGCGGCCGAAATGCCCGTCGCGCATCACGTCGCGCAGCCATCGCAGATTCGTCTCGATCCCGTCGATGCGCGTATCGTCGAGCGCATCCTGCATCGCGCCGATCGCCGCCTCGCGCGTGTCGGCGTGGACGATCATCTTGGCCAGCATGGGGTCGTACCACGCGCTGATCTCGCTCCCCGCCATGCACCAGCGTTCGACGCGCACGTCGTCCGGAAATTGAACGGCGGTCAGCGTGCCGACCGTGGGCCGGTAATCCATCGCGGGATCCTCGGCATAGAGGCGCACCTGTATCGCGTGGCCGTTTGCAACGGGGGTGGCGGCGTCCATGAACGCGAAATCGCCCTGTGCCCCCCGGATCATCCATTCGACGATGTCGATGCCCATCACCTCCTCGGTGACGCCATGCTCCACCTGAAGCCGGGTGTTCATTTCGAGGAAGAAGAACTCCTCCCGCTCCGCATCGAACAGGAACTCCACCGTGCCGGCCGAAAGATAATGCGCCGCCTCGCCCAGCCGGACCGCCGCACCGATCAGCTCCGCACGCTTGGCATCGGACAGGCACGGGGCGGGCGCTTCCTCCACCACTTTCTGATTGCGGCGCTGGAGCGAGCAGTCCCGCTCGCCCAATGGCGTGATGCGGCCCGCGCCATCGCCGAAGATCTGCACCTCGATATGGCGCGCGCGGCCGATGTATCGTTCGAGGAACACGCCTGCATCGCCGAAATTGCCCTGGCCGAGCCGTGCCACCGCGTCGAACCCGTCGCGCACCGCGGCCTCGTCCTCGCAAATGCGCATGCCGATCCCGCCGCCGCCCGCCGTCGCCTTCACGATAACGGGAAAGCCGATGTCGCGCGCGGCTGCGGCTGCTTCCTCCCGATCGGTGAGCAGGCCGGTGCCGGGGGCAAGCGGCACGCCGTGGCGCGCGGCGAGGTCGCGGGCGCTGTGCTTCAGGCCGAAGGTGCGGATATCGTCCGCCGTCGGCCCGATGAACACGATTCCCGCATCCTTGCACGCCTCGGCAAATTCGGTGCTTTCGGCGAGAAAGCCGTAACCGGGGTGTATCGCGCCCGCGCCGCTCTGGCGCGCGGCATCGATGATCGCGGGAATGGAAAGATAGCTTTGCGACGCGGCCCCCGGGCCGATGCAGATGGCATGGTCGGCCTTGGAGACATGGAGCGAACCTGCATCCGCCTCGGAATAGATCGCGACGGAGCGCAGCCCCATGCGGCGCAACGTACGGATGATGCGCGTGGCGATGGCGCCCCTGTTGGCGACGAGGACCGTATCGAAGCTCATGCCGAAACGATCATGCGGACGGGGGTGGGGTTGAACGCGTTGCACGGATTGTTGATCTGCGGACAATTGGACACCACCGCGATCACATCCATCTCGGCATGAAGATCGACGGTGAGGCCGGGCGCGGAGATGCCGTCGACGATGCCGAGCGCGCCATCATCTTCCACCGGCACGTTCATGAAGAAATTGATGTTTGACACCATGTCGCGCTTGCCCCGCCGTTCGGTGAGGTTCGCCTCCAGGAAATTCTCGACGCAGGCGTGTTGCGACTTGGTATGATGACCGTATCGCAACGTATTGGATTCGCACGAACAGGCGCCGCCGATGGTGTCATGATATTCGACCGAGGTATCGGTGATCGTCATCATCGGCCGCCCTTCGTTGGAGCGCAGCACGGTACCCTTGCGCAGGAACAGATTGCCCTGCGCGGCGACGGTGTCCTGCGCGCTGTAGCGTTCGGCGTCGTCCGCTTCGCTGTAGAGCAGGAAATCGACGGCCTGATTGCCCTCCACATCGACGATGCGAAGCGTCTGCCCGGCCTTGACATGGTGGAGCCAGGGCGCGCGGGCGGCGACGATTTCGTCATGCACGATCGGGCCGGGGAGGCCGGCAACATTCGGGTCGTTGCTCATGTCGGCAAGTCCTTCTTTCCAGCAGCGCCGTTCAGCGGCGGTAATAGTCTTCGACGTTCTGAAACGCGCGCAAGCCTTCGGGCGTGGCGTTGCGCACCGGATCGTCGGCAGCGGCGGGCGCGCCGCGCCATGCCGTCGCACGCAGCGGGGTCATGCTCCATTCCGCGCGCGGGTCGAGCACGTGGGGGCAGTTGGCGAGCACGACGATGACGTCCATTTCGGCGCGCAGGATGATCTCGCGCCCCTTCTCGAACGGGCCGACGAGCGGGGTGATCGTTCCGTCCTTCTCGATCCGCGTGCCCTTGAACAGGTTGACGCACGGGTGCACGTCCCGCCGCGTCAGCCCATGCTTGGCCGAGCCGAGGATGAGCCGGTCGCGCCCGTTGGGGGTGGGGCCGCTGTTGCGACCCTCGCCATATTTCGCGGCATTGGTAGCCGCGTTCGACGTGCCGCAGAACGCGTCATGCGTGCCGGCGCCATCCTCGATCAGGCTCATCAGCACACGGCCCATGTCGGAGAGCAGCAGCCGCCCCGGCGCGAGATAGGCGTTCCACTGCACCTTCACCGTATCGGCGACGTTCAGCCGTTCCGTCGGCATGTCCGCGTTGTAGAGCAGCATCGAGGCACAGGCATCGCCGCCAACGTCCACCAGCCGCAACCGCGTCCCGCGTTTCAGCACACGGGTCGCGTAACCGCCCGCCGCGATCGTTTCCTCCCACACCAGATCGCCTGTATCGACGCCATCGGGCAGGTCGTCTGCCACGGGCGGGATGATCGGCATGGCCTCCGCAACGGTTCCGGCCATGGCGCGGGCGTGGTCGCGCGCCGCCATCGGGTTGGCGAGATTGGTCGTCATACCTTCGCGTCCTTGTTTCGTGGTTTGCGGCCTTTTGCGGGCGCATCCGGCGTGTTGGCGGATGCGGCCCATTCAAGGGTGTCCAGTTCGTGCAGGGGCGGCAGCAGGGCGGTCGTCGTGACGAGCTGAAGCTGATTGATGCCGCGAATGCTGCGCAGCGCATCGCAAAGCTCCTCGAGCCGCATGGCGGGCCCCTGCACGAGCAACACCTCGAGCGACTGGTCATCTTCGAGGAAGACATGCTGCGAGGAGATAACTTCCTTCAGATAATCGGCCTGCGTCTCGGCGAGCTGTTGCCGCACGCGCCCGCGATTGCCGCGATAGACGAGGGTGATCGTGCCTGCGAGCATGTCGTCCGGGCGGAACTGCGCCTCGTGTTCCGCGAGCGCGTGGCGGATCAGCTCGGCGATAAGCTGAGAGCGGGAGGGAAGCCCGCGCTCCTCCACCATCATGTCGAGCTGGCGGAACAATTCGGCGGGCAGGCTCATGCTCAGACGCGCCAGATTGTTGGAATCGGAACTCATGCGACCTCTCTGTCAATTATTACGTTTGTTGTCAATCGTAATACCGCTGATTTCAGGCGGTGTCGGCTCCGTCGCGTTCCGGCTCTGATCCTCGAGCGCTGCCGGATCCTTTTTCGACAGTTCGAGGTCATAGACAGCCGTGGCACCAAAGCGGTGCGGCGCGTGCGGATCGTGGCGCCGCTTGTCGAGCGTGAGGACCCGCGTGCCGAGCGTGAACGCTTCCTTCAGGTCATGCGTCACCATGATCACGGTCAGCGCATATTCGTTCCACAGCCGGGTGATGAGCGCATGCATGTCCGCGCGGATACCGGGGTCGAGCGCGCCGAAAGGTTCGTCCAGCAACAGAATCCGCGGCCGCTTGATAAGTGCCTGCGCAATCGCCAGCCGCTGCTGCATCCCGCCCGACATTTCGGCGGGGTAGAGGTGCATCGCATCCTTCAGCCCCACGGCATCGAGCATCTCCTCTGCCTGGTCGCGCGCGGCACGCTTGCCAGCACCGAACAGGCGGGCGGCGAACGGCGCCTGTGCACATTCGAGGCCGAACATCACATTGCCCAGCGCGGAAAGATGCGCGAACACCGAATAGCGTTGGAACACGACCCCGCGATCCGGCCCGCATTCGGGGGCAAGCGCCTCTCCATCGAGGAGGATGGAGCCGCGGGTCGGACCCTCCTGACCCAGAATTACGCGCAGGAGGCTGCTCTTGCCCGCGCCCGAGGGACCGATGATCGACACGAAGGACCGGTCCGCAATGTCGAGCGAGACATTCTCCAGAACGATCTTGTCGCCATATTCGACCCAGATATTGCGGAGGCTCAGCAGCGCGCTCAATGTCCTGCTCCATGCGCCCAAGGGAACATGCGGCGGCTCGCCTGCGTCAGCAGCAGGTCCATCGTCACGGCGAGCAGTGCGATCCACGCCACATAGGGCAGGATGATGTCCATCGACAGATAGCGCCGCACGAGAAAGATCCGGTACCCAAGCCCCACATCCGCCGCGATCGCCTCCGCCGAAATCAGGAACACCCATGCCGGGCCGAGCGAGAGCCGCACCGCATGGATAAGCCGGGGCATCGCCTGCGGCAGGGCGACGCGGATCATCACCTGCCAGCTATTGGCGCCAAGCGTCTGCGCCTTGATGATCTGTTCGCGGGGCAGGGCGGCGATATGGGCGGCGATGTCGCGGATCATGAAGGGCGCGATGCCGATGACGATGAGCGCGACCTTCGCCGTTTCGCCGAGCCCGAACGCAATGAACAACACCGGCAGCAGCGCGATCGGCGGGATGACGGCAATGCCGGTCACCAGCGGGCCGAATGTCGCGCGCACCGGCGGCAGGATGCCGAGCACCAGCCCGGCCACAAGCGCCGACGCGGTCGAGATCGCAAGCCCGATGGCAAGCCGCGCGAGGCTCGCGAACGTATCGTCCCAGAACAGCCGCCCGCCCGAAAGCGGATCGCGTTCGAAGATCAGCGCCGCCATCGCGTCGAACATCTGCCCCGGTAACGGCAGGATCTTGTCCGCCGGGTTGATCGCGTGCCGGTCGGCGGCAAGGAGCAGGTAGAGCAACAGCAACAGCGCGATCGGCAACGCGCCCATGATGATCGCGTGCCCCCGGCCGAGCCGCCGATTGACCCACCGCATTAGTGGCGGACCCCCGTTACCTTGCGTGGCATAAGGCGCCGCGTCGTGACGCGTGCGTCAAAGTGCATTGTCGGCCGCCATCTGCATGAAGCTGTCGTCGAAGCGCAGCGTCACATTCTGCGCATCGCCGAGCGTCTTGCCGCCGGGGAATGCCATGCCGACCGCATCGGCGGAGCGGGCACCCTGACCGAACAGCCCTTGGGAAAAGCTGAAATCGCGGACGCGCCGCATCGTCTCGACAAGCGCGGGCGAACGAGCCGCCGCGACGCCGGCCTGCGGCGTGTCGTAGAGGAATGTCGTGGAAAGCTGTCCTTCGAACACTTGCGGCGTGGTGCCGGCCATCTTGGCCATGGCGGCGCGGGCGGCCTGGCCCTCGGCGTCCTGCTGCTTCATCAAGGCCATCGTCTCGTACCAGATGCCGGCCAGCGCCTTGCCAAGGTTCGGATTGGATTTCAGCGTGGCCGTATCGACCACCAGCAGATCGAGAATCTCGCCCGGAATATCGGACGAGCTGAACACCATATTGGCGCCCGGCGTGTCCTTCATCGTGGCAAGCTGCGGGTTCCAGGCCACGGCAACCTCGATTTCCGGCGCGGTGAAGGCGCCGGCGATATCCGCATCGGCCGTGTTGATCGTGTTGACAGCCGTCATCGGAAGGCCCGCCGTTTCGAGCCCGCGCGCCAGCAGATAATGCGACACCGACAATTCGACGAGATGCACGTCCTTGCCCCGGATCGCGCCGAGCCGGTCATTGCCCTTGAGCAGGATCCCGTCATTCCCGTTCGAATAATCGCCAATGATGACCGCGGTCGTGTCCTTGCCCCCCGCGGCGGGAATGGTGAGCGCGTCCATGTTCGCGACCGTCACCCCGTCGAGCTTGCCGGCGGTGTACTGGTTCACCGATTCCACGTAATCGTTCACCTGCACGAATTCGATGTCGAGGCCGTATTTATCGGCCCATTTGTCGACGATCCCGGCCTGCTGCGCATAAGGCCAGGGCATCCACCCGGCATAGATCGACCAGCCAATGTCGAAATCGGTGCGCGGACCGGACGCCTCGTCCGGGGACGAACACGAGGCCAGCGCGAGAGCGCCGGCAATTGCGGCGATGTTCCCCGCGGTGCGGATACGGTTGATCATGATTCGTCTCCTTTCGCGTTTGCAGCATTGCGCGATCATGGCCTCTTGTCCATGCTAAATATTACTATTGATCATATTAGTAATATCGGTATAGTTTTCGTCATTCGCGGCGCCTTTGCGAAAGGACGGCGCGACGATGTCCGGGGAGGGGGCGTCCGAAAAAGGCATGCGTTCAACGCCGCCTGCGCGGCGGTGCGAAAGGATGACGATGCCCCAGACCGATACGGCACAGCCGATCACGACGACCATCGTGGAATCAACCGCGACACGCGTTTATCCCAACGGCAATCCCGATCTTCCCTATAACCACGCGGCGGTGCGCAACACCGACAGCGCGGTGCCGCGCCCGCCGCGTGCGCCGGTCATGCACGATTACGATTGTGAGGGGCCGGCCCCGGGCCGGATCGCCTTTCGCTGGATTCACGGCTCCAATATCGCCGCGAAAAATCAGGATCCGCGCGTTCATGTCCTGCAATATAACGAGGACAGCTTCATCCTGCGGCAGAATGTCTGCGTGCATTGGGAGGCGCCGTTCACCTATCTACTGTTCGGGAATGCCGGGGCGCTGCTGATCGATACCGGCGCGACGGCGAACGCGGCGCATTATCCGCTGCGAAAGACTGTCGATGCGGTGATCGAACGCTGGGCGCAGGCGCGCGGACGGCGGCGGGTGCCGCTTACGATCGCGCTGACCTCGGGTGAGGATGTCGCGCAGAACCAGGGTCTCAAACAATTTGCCGGACGCGCCGATACGACGGTCGTGCCGCCGCCCTTTGCCGCGATGAAGGGGCATTACGGTCTTGTCGAAAGCTGGCCCGGCGGGTCGGCGGGCATCGACCTTGGCGACCGGGTGATCACCGTGCTGCCGACGCCCGGCGCGCATCGTGACGGGGTCAGCTTCTACGACCCTTATTGTGATTTCCTGTTTACCGGCGACCTCCTCTATCCCGGCAAGATCAATATCGGCAATGACCACGATTTCGTGACCTCGCTCGAACGCCTGTCGGCGTTTGCCGGCATTCATCCGGTCAAATGGGTCATGGGCGGCCATGTCGAGATGATGTTCGTGCCGGGCCGCTATTACCCGCGCTTCGCCACGTTCAAACCGTATGAGCGGGTGTTGCAGATGGAACCGGACCTCATCGACGAGGCGCTGACCTACGCCCGCGCGGTGCAGGGGCGGGACACCATGCTGATCCGCCCCGATTTCGTGCTGATGAACGGGGTCAGCCCGGATCAGCGCACCTCCGACTGGCCCGAGGGCGTGCCGAAAATCAATCCGCCGCACCCGTTCTGAACGCTCCCATCCGAACGAAAGGATCCGCCGATGGATCGTCGCACCTTCCTTGCCTACAACGCCGCGGCGGCCGTGCCGCTCACCCTTGCGGGAACGGCGTATGGCGCGAATGTTTCACATGACGGCCCGCCGGTGGATTTTGCCACCGACGGCCCCGCGCCCGGCCGGTTTCCCGACCGCTGGATCTGCGGATCGTCGTCGGCGATGGACAATACCGACCCGCCGATCCAGGTGCACTGGTACAACGAACACACCGCGATCCTGCGGCAGAACAAGGCCTATAGCTACGAAGCGCCGTTTGCCCCGCTCTATTTCGGGAACGAGAGGGTGCTGCTGCTCGACGAAGGCTACGTACAGCTACGCAACGATTGCGATTATCGCGCGGTCGTCGACGATTGCATCGAACAATGGTGCCGCCGCAATGGCCGCAATCCGGCGGCAATGGAACTGCTCGTCGCGTTCAGCCATCTGCATGCCGACCATTACGCCGCGGTCAATCAGTTCGCCGACCGCCCGAACACGCGATACATGGGCCTCACCCACGAAGAGATGCTGGGCTTCTGGGGCATGACCAATTTCCCGGAGGAGCGGGTGACGCTCGACCTCGGCGGGCGGGACATCCTGATCTGGGGATCGCCCGGGCACGTGATTTCGGAATTCGCCTATTACGACAGCTATACGCAGATCTTGTACACCGGCGACATGTTCTATCGCGGGCGCTGCTACATCAGCTTCTGGCAGCCGTGGTTCGACAGCATGAAACGGCTGATCGATTTTTGCGACACGCATCCGGTTGCGCATGTGATGGGCTGCCATGTCGAGATGAGCGAGACGGGCGAGGATTACCCCTACGGCCTGACCTATCAACCGGATGAGGCGCCGGTGCAGATGACCGTCGCGCAGCTTCGCGAAACCTACGAATATGCCAAGGGGATAACAGAGCCCGGCATCTATTTCACCGGCACCGTCTATCTGTGCAACCAGTCGCGCAGCACGACGACGATCGACCGCTATCCCTATCGCTACGAATGATGCGCCATCGCGCGACCACAGGAGATTGTCCATGAAACGCACCATCGTAACCGCCGCCCTGTTCGCCGCCACCGCGGGCTGCGCAACGACAGATACGACCGGCATGGGCGCGGCGCCCGCCCTGATCGAACGCGAATTGAGCGTACCGGGCTTTGCCGATTTCCTCGCCGTCGATGGCGATACGGTGTGGGTGACGAATGACGGGCGGGTCGAACAATGGTCACGCGAGGAAAAGCTGGCGAGCGTGACCGTGCCGCGTCCGTGCGGGACGATGGCGGTGGCCTCCGGATCGCTCTGGGTCGCGAATTGCCCCGACGCCAATCTCTATCGCATCGACACCGCAACGGCGACGGTGCAGGCGGTCATCGAAACCGGCATCGCCAATCCCAAGGGCGAGACGAATGTCGTCTCCGGCGCAGGGTCCGTATGGGTGCCCAGCGCGGCCAGCGGTGAAATTGCGCGGCTCGAGCCCGAAACAGGCGCGATCGTCGCGCGCATTCCCGTCGCCGCGGGCACGTTCTTTCTCGCCTTTGGCCATGATGCGCTCTGGGCGGTGAGCAGCGATGGCCGCACGCTTCAAGAGATCGACCCCGACACAAATGCGGTCGCGCGCACGGTCGCGCTGGGGCTTCAGCCCGGTTTCCTCGCCGCGGGGGAGGGGGCCGTCTGGGTGCAGGAGCAGGGCGATGGCACGGTCGCACGCATCGACCCCGAAACGCTTGCCATCACCGACCGGGTGAAGGTTGGCGAGACGCTGGCCTATGGTGATATCGATGTGGGCGGGGGGCTGGTCTGGCTGCGCACGACGGAGGATCAGGTGTTTGCCGTCATCGATCCGGACACCATGGAGGTCACCCGCCGCCTCGGCGAACCGGCGGGCAGCGGGGCGATCCGCTATACCCCCGATGGCGTATGGACCAGCGCCCACGACAATCAGACGCTTTCCTGGTGGGAAAGGCCGCGCTGAATATCCGCCGGACACAATACGATTGCCGCCAAGCTTTGCGATAATATCGGATAATACCCGGTTTTCCCGCAGTTTATGTCGCGATGTACCGCACGGGCGTTCGTTACCACATATTTCATAAATTAATACGCTTGACGCATTTCGTAATATCTGTAGCGTATCGAAAGACGCCGCAAGAGCGTCTCACCAAGAGCGAGAGGATCCACCCGGCCGAGCATATGCCCGGCCCGATACGGAGGTTTCTCGTGCACCTGCCCGATCAGAAAAATTCCGCATCCATCGCCCATCCCCGCGCCGCAGGGTTATTCGCGCACGCCGCGCGCTCGCAACCGGGCACCCGGCGGGAAGGCGTGATGCGAACGGTGGTGCGCGTCCTGTTGCATCGGCGCACTGCGGCACGCTGATGACGACCGGCCACCCCGCCATGACGGAACGCGGGGCGGCCTTTTTTCCAAACCGATCATCGACGCGCGATCGCGCGCGGGGTCTCATACCTGACAGGGGGAAAACCATGACCAAACGCCAGACATTCAGATCCACCCTTCTTTCGGCGACCGTGCTTGCCATGGCGGGCCATGCCGCCCACGCCTCGGCGCAGGATGCGAACGCGGGCACGATGATCAACGAACCGGCGGGCGATACCTATGCCGATACGATCGACGGCGCGATCGTCGTGACCGGCACCCGGCGCAGCACGACGATTCAGGACACGCCGATCAACATTTCGGCCATCGATGCGGAGGAGCTTGCCCGCAAGCAGATCGAGGATGTGCGCGACATCGCCGATTTCACGCCGGGCATGACCATTTCGGACACCGGGCCGGGGTCGACGGGTTCGATCGTGCTGCGCGGGTTGAATGCGTCGGGGGTCGACGATTTCGGCGCAGGCTATGACGATTCGCTCGGCATCTACCTCGGCGAAGTGCCCTTGTTCTACGATTTCAAGCTGATCGATATCGACCGTGTCGAAACACTGCTCGGTCCGCAGGGCACATTGTACGGTCTGGGCACGCTGGCGGGGGCGATCCGCTATATTCCCAATCGCCCCGATGTTTCCGGTTTCGAAGGCGAGTTCCATGGCCGCGCCTATGCCAAGAGTCACAGCGATGATTTCGGCTATCAGGCCGATGGCATGGTCAACATTCCGATCGTGCGCGATCATGTCGCGTTCCGGTCGGCGACCGGCTATTACTTCGATCCCGGCTTTATCGATTATCCGCTGCTCGTGCAGGAACCGGGCGTGTCGCTGCCGCAGCCCGACGGGCCCGATGGCGTCACGCAGGAAGGTTTCGCCGAAAACCTGCGCCGCGCCGAGGATCTGAATTTCGAGCGCACCTTCACCACCCGCAATCAGCTTTTGTTTCAGACGACCGAGGATCTGAAACTGATCCTCACCTATGCCTATCAAAAGACGGATACCGATGGCGCGCAGGCGAACAGCTTTGGCGTGCTGGGCACCGGGCGTTATGAAAATGCGAGCCGCTTTATCGAGCCGATCTCGCGCAATGCCCATCTGGCCAGTGCGGGGGTCAATGCGAATATCGGCGATTTCGTCGATATCGTCGCGACCGGCGCCTATACCGAAGTGAATTTCGAAGGGCAGGCCGATGTTACCGACCTGTTGCTCGATCTCGATTATGATTACGAATTGTTTCCCGCCTTTGCCGGATACACCGAATCGATCAATCAGCGGAAGCAGAAGAACGCCGAAATCCGCTTCGTCTCCAGCCACGGCGGCCCGCTCAGCTGGGTGCTCGGCGGGTTCTTCAACGAGAACAAGTATCAAAGCGATTATAACGAACGCGTTCCCAACCATCCCTGGGTCGGGCCGGACAATCCCGATGCGCTCGAATATGTGAGCTACATCACGTCCGAGGTCACGGAAAAGGCGGTTTTCGGCGAGGCGACATTCGAAATCACGCCGGAGTTTCAGGTCACCGCCGGCACGCGATATTTCGATTACGAGTCGGAAATTTCGGGCGCGGCCGCGCTCCCGCTGCTCGGCGATCCGCTGAGCCCTTACGAGTTGCCGGCCAATGGCGGGCAGGCCGGGCAGGACGGCTGGGTCTGGAAATTCAACAGCAGCTACGAATTCACGCCCGATTTTCTGCTCTACGGCACCTATAGCAAGGGCTATCGCATCGGCGGACCGAACCGCGTTGCCCCGTGCCCGGCCGATATTCAGCCCGGTCAGCAGATCATCTGCGCGCTTCCCGACGAACTGCAATACGGGCCGGACACGACGAAGAACCTGGAGCTGGGCGTTCGCACGCAATTGTTCGACCGGATGCTATCGCTCAACTTCAACGTGTTCCAGATCAAGTGGGACGGCATTCAGGTGGATTCCGCCACGCTCTATGGCGCGACCGGCATCACGGTGAACGGCGGCAAGGCCAAATCCGAGGGGTTCGAAGCCTCGTTTCAGCTTCGCCCCGTGCGCGGCCTGTCGATCCAGGGGAATTACTCCTACACCGATGCGCGTCTGACCGAGGATATTCCCGGCATTCTGACCATCCGCGAAACGCCGGGCGATTATTCGAACCGTTTCGTACAGCTTGACGCGATGGACGGGGACCGGCTGCCCGGTTCGGCAAAGAATGCGGGGAGCATCGGCGCCACCTATGTGCAGCCCCTGACGAATGGCGATCTCATCGCGAACTGGACCACGGTGTATCGCGGCGACGTGGTGTCGCGTCTGGGATGGGAGCGGGCCTATGGCGAGCTGATCCCGAGCTATGTCACCCATCGCGCCCGGCTCACCTACGATACCGACAAGTTCAGCATCGGCCTGTTCGCGAACAATATCTTCGACAAATATGCCATCGTGTCGGTCGCGAACGACCGGTCGCGCATCGGCATCAACGACGGCGTTGCGGTGCGCTATTATCGCCAGGTCGTGCTCAATCCCCGGACCGTGGGCATCGAGGGGCGGGTGAAGTTCTGATCCCAATGGGCGGGGCGGCACACCGGGCGCCGCCCCCGTCAGTCAACCGGTCTCGATCCCCTGGTCCTCGAACCAGCGGCGGACCGGTTCCAGGGCATCGGCATGGGTTCGCCATTTGCCCATGCCGTCGCTGTTGATCGGGCGGCGGACCTGTGCCGCGCTGGGCGTCGCCACCGCGGCCTTGTTCTCGTGAAAGGACAGGCACGCCGCATCCCATTCCAGCCCGCAAAATGACAGCAGCCGCCGGGTTTCGCGTTCCTGCGCGGTGACCAATGCCTCATACGACAATTGCAGAACGCGGCATGGAATTACGCGATCCCAAAACCGCATGAGCCGGTCGAACCGCGCGTAATAGCGCGCCGTCGCCATCAGGTCGTAGGAATAGGCATAGTAGGGTGAGCGGCTGGCGAACAGGTTTTTGAAATTGCTCCACACCGTGTCCATCGGATTGCGGCGCAGGCACACGATCGGCGCGTCGGGAAAACTGCGCGCGATATGGCCGATATACAGGAAATTGGCAGGCAGCTTGTCGACGAAGCGCGCGGTTTCGTCGATCCGGTGGTGCTGCGCCTGCGCGAGGTAGCGGCTGGCGAGTTGCGCGGGGTCTATATCCCGGCTCGCGCGGATGGTGTCGGGGTCGATGATGACGCGCGACGTCGTCTGGCTCAACCGTTTCACGGCGAGGGGCATCGCCTGTAACTCCCCGGCGGAAACGACGTCCGGATGGGAGGACAGGATCCGGTCGACCAGCGTCGTGCCGGTGCGCGGCATGCCCACGACGAAGATCGGCGCACGTTTTCCCATCGGCGGGCCCATCGGCGCCGCAATGCCATCGCCGCCGCCATCGGCAAAGCAATGTTCGATCGCGTCGAAGATCGCGGCGTCTTGCGCAAAATCATAGCGCAGATTGCGCGCGTGCCGGGCATTGGCATCGGCGAGATGGCGGAAGGCCTCCGCCTCGCCGAGGTCTTCCAACTCCTTCGCCAGGGCATAGCGTATGCGCAGGGCATCGTCTTTGCCACGCGCCGCATCCAATGCGGTCTTCAATCGCGCGACATGATTGTCGCCGCGCGTCTGCCGCGACAATATGGCGAGCGCGTAATGCGCGCGTCCATTGCCCGGATCGAGTTTGAGCACGTGTTCGTAATGGACGCGCGCCGCCTCGACCGCGCCTGTGAAGCCAAGGGCCGCGGCCAGATTATAGCGATAGTCGAGATTGCCGGGTTCGGCTTCGACCGCGGCGGTAAAAGGCGCGATGGCGCGGGCGTGATCGCCGAGCCTGACCAGCACGCAGCCGATCGTGTCGAAGGTGCGCGCATCGCCCGGGCCAAGATCGAGCGCGCGCCGGGCCATGGCTGCCGCGTCGCCATCGCGGCGCATCAGGATGAGAAGGCGGGCAAGCTGCGCGCAATGTTCGGGATCGTCGCCCCGCGCGACGGCGGATTCAAGCAGCGGCACCGCCTTTGCAATTCCGCCTGCTTCCGCAGCGGCGATACCGAGCAGGAAATAACCGTCCGCATCGTCCGGCCTGTCGGCGATCAACGCATTCGCGGCACGCGACGCCGCCGCGAGATCGCCGCGCGCAAGCGCATCGCGCGCCTCCAACGCGAGCGTCACGAGGCGCACCGACCGTGCGTATCGCCGGTAAAATCATTGCCGCGCACCGGGATCACGCGCCCCGATACGCAGCAGGGGATCAATCGCGCAGTGCCAGAACGGTCGGCGTCGGGCGGGCCGCCATGCGCTGCTCGATCTGGTCGCGAATTTCCTGCTTTACCGCGATACGGCATTCCCGCGCCTGTGCGTGAAGCTTCAGATGCACACGGTCCAGCCCCTCTCCGCAAACGGCATTGGCGGCCGCGTCCATGCGGATCGCGAGGCTGCGCTGTCCCTCGACCGTCGACAGGTTGATCCCGTCGAGCTGCAAGGTCGCACTTTCCTGAACGAACGGATCGGCCATTGCCGTCGATGCGGTACCGGCCAGCGTGCACGCGGCCATGACCATAAGGGCCTTTTTCATCAAACTCTCCTGCGAATATCAAAACGCCGCTCTCCGGCGGATGGCAGGAATATAGGATGCCGCGTTGCCGATGGCAACAGCCAGCGAACGTTTCCGAAACGCGGACGGCATGGCTATCGTGCGCGAACCCTTATCGTGTCGAGGTCCGTCGTGTCGCCGAGCACGCCTATGGGAAGGTCCACGATGGCGACATCCTTCGCACTGCGGTCCGGGGCGTGGAGCGATACCGCGATGGTGCGTGCCGGCCCATCCGACCATTCGCGCAATGTGTCGAGCGACAGGCGCAGTTTCCATCCCTTGCCGCCTTCGACGAAAACCGGGCGTCCGTTCACCTTCACGATGGCCGCCGGATCGTCGCGGCGTCCCGATACCATGAGACAGCTCGCCTCGCCGCACCGGACGAGGCGCGTCACCGGATCGCCATCGCCGAAAGCCTGCGTCGGCGCGGCGCCGGCCGCGATCACCGCGAGCATTGCGGCGGCAACGCGGCCGCGCCGGGGCGCGATGCGGGGGACAGGGCGTGACCGGATGCGATCCATGAAGAAACCTCCTTCCGCCGGCCTTATCGGGCCGCAGCGGCGATTGAATCTCTCCCACGCGCTTGTCGTTCTTATGGGATATAGTCTACCTGTATTACCGCACGCGTCAATGGTATTATTCGAATGGTGATCGGAGCGGGTTTCGCGCGTTAACGGATGACGCCGGTCTGATAATCGCGGATCGCCTGCGATATCTCCTCACGCGTGTTCATCACGAAGGGGCCGTGTGCGACGACCGGCTCGCCGATCGGATCGGCATGGCCGTACAGGATGAGGCATCCGTCATCGCTTTCCACCTCGATCGTGTCCCCCTCGCTCAACCGGGCGAGGGTATGTTCGGGAACGCTCTCGCCGCCCACCGCCGCCGCGCCGCGCACGGTATAAAACAACACGTTACGTCCGGCAGGCGCGGGGAAAGTAGCGCGTGTGCCCGGTTCCATCTCCACCGTGCCGAGCACCACCCCGGTCAGCGATTGCACCGGCGCGCCGTCCGGTCCCGACACCGGCCGCCAGCGTACCCCCGGCGCCATCGCGATGTTGGGGATATCGGCCGCGTCCGCGCCGATGTAACCCGGCTCCGTCATCTTCAGCCGGGAGGGGAGGTTGACCCATAATTGCAGGATTTCGACCGGTCCGCCCTCCTTCTTGAAACGTTCGGGCGAAAGCTCGGCATGGACGAGACCGCGCCCCGCCGTCATCCATTGCATGCCGCCCGCCTTCACAATGCTTTCCCCGCTCGCGCTGTCGGCATGGGCGAGGCTTCCGGCAATGATGAAGGTCACCGTCTCGAACCCGCGGTGGGGATGGGGGCCGAAGGGCAGGCCATTGCTGTTCGGCGGGTAGGTTTGCGGGCCGTGGTGATTCAGAAACAGGAACGGATCGACCTGCGGCAGGTCCGGAGCGGGCACCGGGCGGCGCGTGACGAGATCGCCGATATCGTCCCGCATCGCCGGGTGGAGCGAGAGCAGCCGGCGCGCGGTCATCCGTGCCTCGTTACGAAAGGGAGTGGGAAAAGATCGTTGCGCGTCATGGTGTGATCTCGGCTGTCTGCGATTGTTTTAAAGGGGACGCCCGATCTGGTCGCTCGCGCATGGTTTTCCAAGGTGGCGGGCGAAGAAAAGGCCACGAACCGCTTGCCCGCACGTGCTCGCGCCGCCATCGTTGGAAAGAGGGGAGAAGGCATAATCGCAAACGACCATATCCTGGCCATCGATCAGGGCACGACATCTACCCGCAGCATCGTGTTCGACGCACGCGGCCATGCGGTCGCCTCGGCGCAGGTGGACCATATTCAGCATTACCCCGGCCGCGACAGGGTCGAGCACGATGCGATGGAAATCTGGAAAAACGTGCTCGACACCGCGCGTCAGGCGATTGCGGCAAGCGGACTCGGCGCACAGGATATCGCCGCGATCGGCATCGCCAATCAGCGCGAGACGAGCGTGGTGTGGGACCGCGATACGGGCGAGCCGATCCACAACGCCATCGTGTGGCAGGACCGCCGCAGCGCGCAAGCCTGCGCCAAACTGGTCGAGGACGGGCACGGCGCGGAGGTGACGACGCGAACGGGCCTGCTCATCCACCCCTATTTCAGCGCGACGAAAATCGCGTGGATCCTCGACCAGGTGCCCGGTGCGCGGGACCGGGCCGAGCGCGGCGCCCTGTGCGCAGGCACGATGGACAGTTTCATGCTGTGGCACCTGACCGGCGGGCGGGTGCACATGACCGACATCACCAATGCATCGCGCACCATGCTGTTCGACATTCATCGCCAATGCTGGGACGCGCGGTTGTGTGCGCTGTTCCGCATACCGATGGCGATATTGCCGGAGGTTCACGACAACGACCATGCGTTCGGCAGGACCGCGCCCGGCCTGTTCGAACGCCCAATCCCCATCACCGGCATGGCGGGGGATCAGCAGGCCGCGCTCATCGGGCAGACCTGTTTCGAGGTGGGTTCGGTCAAGGCGACCTACGGTACCGGCTGCTTCATGTTGCTGCATACAGGTGATAGGCCGGTGACGTCGGGCAATCGCCTGCTGACGACGCCTGCCTATCGTATCAAGGGTCGCACGGCCTATGCGATCGAGGGGTCCATCTTCGCGGCGGGGGCGGCGGTGAAATGGCTCCGCGACGGGGTGGGGCTTATCGAACGGGCCGGCGATACGCAGGCGCTCGCACAAAGCGTGCCCGACACCCACGGGGTCTATATGGTTCCGGCGTTTGCGGGGCTGGGCGCGCCGCATTGGGACGCAGGCGCGCGCGGCGCGATCTATGGGCTGACGCTCGACACGCGGGCCGCACATCTCGCCCGCGCCTCGCTGGAGGCCGTGGCGTATCAGACGCTCGATCTCATCACCGCCATGCGCGACGATGGCGGTGCGATGCCGCGCGTGCTGCGCATCGACGGGGGCATGGCGGCGAACGACTGGCTGTGTCAGTTCATCGCCGACGTTGCCGACGTGCCCGTCGACCGGCCGGACGATCTGGAAACGACGGCGCTCGGCGCCGCGTTTCTGGCCGGATTGGGTGCGGGGCTATGGCCTGATCTTGACTCGCTCGCCAAACTGCGGCGCCGCGAACGCGCGTTTCAACCGAACATGAAGCCCGATATGCGCGCGGCCCGCATCGATGGCTGGCACGATGCGGTGACGCGCACGCGGTCGCGACAGGCCGGGGCATAGCAAAAGGGCGCGCGGGCCGACTGGCTCCGCGCGCCCGCGACGCGAGGGTCAGGGGCCTTCGCGCCGCACGACGGACGCGTTCAGAACGCGTCGGCCTCCATCGCCATCATGGAATCCTTGCCGCTCTTGATGGCAAGGAACTTCGCTGTCACCTCCGGCAGGACGCGGTCCATGAAGAAGCGCGCGCTATGAAGCTTGTTCTTGTAGAATTCCGCATCCCCTGTTCCCTCGGCGAGACGCTCGGTCGCGATCTTCGCCGATTTTAGGAAGCAGTAGCCCATGCCGACAAGACCCAGCATCCGGAGGTAGTCGGTCGCCGCTGCGCCCGCTTCCTCCGGATCCTTCATGCCCTTTTGCGCAATGGTGCCGGTGGTAAGCTGCAAGGCGCCGAACGCCTGTTGCATGCCGCCGACCATCCCGGCGAGACGCTTGTCATCCGTCCCGGCCATATCCTCCAGAAGGTTGGACACCGCATGGAAGAACGGGCGCAGATTGCGGCCCATCCGGTCCGGCATCTTGCGCCCGACGAGATCGAGCGCCTGAATCCCGTTGGTACCTTCGTAGATCTGCGCAATGCGGGCATCGCGCACGAATTGCTCCACGCCCGATTCCACGATGTAACCATGCCCGCCATAGGTCTGAATGCCCATGTTGGCCGCATCAAAGGCAAGGTCGGTGAAAAGAGCCTTCACCACCGGCGTCATCAGCGCGACGAAATCGGTGGCACGGGCCTTTACCTCCGGATCGTCGGCATGTTCGCTCGCGTCGAGCGCACGCGACGTCCACTGGCCCAGCGCCCGGCACCCTTCGGCATAGACGCGCATCGTCATCAACATGCGGCGCACGTCGGGGTGCACGATGATGGGATCGGCGGCCTGATCGGGGTTCTTCGCACCCGAAAGGCTACGGCCCTGAATGCGGTCCTTCGCGTAATCGACCGCGGACTGATACGCGATTTCATTGATGCCGAGCCCCTGGATACCGACCGAGAGCCGTTCCTGGTTCATCATGGTGAACATCGCGGCCAGCCCCTTGTTCGGCTTGCCCACGAGCCAGCCTTTCGACCCGTCGAAATTCAGCTGACAGGTGGCGGAGGCCTTGAGGCCCATCTTGTGCTCGATCGCGGAGACCGACACGCCATTGGACGGGCCGATGCGGTTTTCCTCATCGACCTGATACTTCGGCACGAGGAACAGGCTGATGCCTTTCACGCCCTTGGGCGCGTCGGGCAGGCGGGCCAGCACGAGATGGATGATATTGTCGGTCAGGTCATGATCGCCGGAGGAGATGAAGATCTTCGCCCCGGTGACGTTGTAGCTGCCGTCCTCGTTCGGTTCCGCCTTGGTGCGCAGCATGCCGAGATCGGTGCCGCAATGCGATTCCGTCAGACACATCGTGCCCGACCATTCCCCGCTCACCATCTTGGGCAGATATTTCTGCTTCAGCGTGTCGGAGCCGTGCGCCTCCAGAGCGGTGGTCGCGCCGTGGGTCAGGCCGGGATACAGGCTGAACGACAGGTTGGTCGCGCAGATCATCTCCTCGACCAGCTTGTTGATCCGTTCGGGAAGGCCCTGTCCGCCCCATTCGGGATCGGAGGCAAGCGCCGCCCATCCGCCTTCCACGAACTGGTCATAGGCGTCCTTGAACCCCTTTGGCGTGCGGACCACCCCGTTTTCGAGCGTACAGCCTTCGTGGTCGCCGCTGGCGTTGAGGGGGAGGAGGATGTTGCGCGTCGTCTTGGCCGCCTCGTCAAGGATGGCGTTCAGCAGGTCGTCGTCGAAATCGGCATGTTTGGCGATCCCGCCGAAACCGTCGTCGGTGAACAATTCGTGCAACACGAAACGCATGTCGCGAAGGGGTGCTTCATAAGTCTGCATGATCGTTTCCTCAGTTGCGCAGGGGCTTGC
Organism: Croceicoccus hydrothermalis; assembly: GCF_022378335.1. Lineage (GTDB taxonomy): Bacteria > Pseudomonadota > Alphaproteobacteria > Sphingomonadales > Sphingomonadaceae > Croceicoccus > Croceicoccus hydrothermalis. The sequence goes on along the minus strand of NZ_JAIQCI010000006.1, from coordinate 142,101 downwards.
CGGTTTCGAGCATATGCTCGACCCGGGCCTGCGTGCGGGGGTCGCGCACGCATTCCATGAATGCCTCGCGCTCCAGCTTGAGCAGCTGGTCTTCGCTGACCTCGTCCTGCATGTCGGTATCCCCCCCGGTCAGCACATGGGCGAGCCGTTTGGCCACGACCGTATCGTAATCGGTCGCGACGCCTTTCTTGTGAAAATCACTGACGGCGAGATCCACCGCCGCGCGGCCCGTATCGCCCGGCAGGCGATAGACCGGCTTTTCCGGCGGGGTGTAGCCATCGACCAGCGACAGCGCCTTCGCCTTCGCATCGGCGAGCAGCCGGTCCCTGTTCATCGTGATGCCGTCGTCGGGGCGCAGGAACGCCATTTCCTTTGCCTGCGCTGCCGATTTGGCCACCTGCGCGGTGGAGATGGTTTCGAACGCCTTGGACAGGGCGGGCATCGGCCCTTTCGGCATTTTCGGGCTGTTCATCAGGCGGGAGAGATATTCGCCATTGCCGCCCCATCCGGGGACCAGCCCGACGCCGCATTCGACAAGCCCGGTATAGGTTTCGGCATGCGCCTGCACCGCGTCGGAATGCATCAAAATCTCGCATCCACCGCCAAGCGCCAGCCCGGCCGGCGCCGATACCACGGGGAAGGGCGCGTATTTCAGCGCCTTGTACGCATCCTGCCCCGCGCGGATCAGCTTTTCGATCTCGCTCCACGCCGCGATATTCACCGCGAACATGGCGAGGCCGAGATTGGCGCCGGCGGAAAAATTGCTACCCTCGTTATAGATGACGAGTGCCTTGCGCCCATCGCGGACCATGCCGATGGCCTTGCCGATCATCTTCATGACCTGCTCGTCCAGCGCATTCATCTTCGCCGTGAATTCGAGTGCGAGGACACCGTCGCCAATGTCCCAGATCGCCGCCGAACCGTTCTTCGCCAATGGTTTTGCGGCACGCTTGATGTCTTCGAGCAGGAGCACGCCTTCGGGCCGGACGATGTCGCGATATTCGCCCCCGGCCGTCAGATATTGGCGCTTGCCATCCTCGATCCTGTAGAACGGACGGTCGCCCGCCGCGTCGAGGATTTCGGGCACGTCGCGCCCTTCTGCGCGCAGGCGTTTTGCCAGATAGCCGGGGCCAAGCCGATCGATCAGCTCGAACGGTCCATGCTCCCAATTGTAGCCGAGCTTCATCGCATCGTCGATTCCGACGATATTGTCCGCGGCCTCACCCACCAGCATCGCGGCATAGGACAGCACATTGCCCAGCAGTTCCCACGCATAGCGACCGATCTTCCCGTCGAGCGAGACGAGCGCGGTCAGATCCTTTTGCGCATGTTTGGGCACGCTGGCGGGGCGGGCGGCGCGATATTCGCCGCTTTCGAGATCGATGGCGTATTTTTCGCGCCCGCCGCCGGTCGCCTGCTTCAGCGTGTAGAAACCGCCCTTGCCCTTGCGGCCGGTAAATCCGTCGGCGATCATCTTCTCGATCAGCGGCATGTCGCGCACCGTGTCGAAATAGGGGTCGCCCTTGGGCAATGTGCTCGACAGGCTTTGCGACAACAGCGGCATCAGATCGATACCGATGAGGTCGAGCAGGCCGAAAATGCCGGTCTTGGGCACGCCCATCGGCTTGCCGCCGATGGCGTCGGCTTCCTCCACCGTGATTCCCTGATCCATCGCGGCATTCACGGCGAGTGCGAGCCAGTAGGTGCCAATGCGATTGGCGATGAAACCGGGTGTGTCCTTTGCCGCAACGACGGTCTTGCCCATCTTGCGGTCGAGGAAATCGGACACCTTGTCGATGATCGCCGCATCGGTCGCCGTGCCGCGCACCACTTCGACGAGGCGCATGTAGCGCGGCGGATTGAAGAAATGGGTGATGAGGAAATCGCGGCGGAATTGTTCATCCATGCCGTCGACCAGATTTTCCAGCGGAATGGTCGAGGTGTTGGACGACACCGCGGTCCCCGCCTTCTTCACCTTCGCGATTTTGCCATAGAGGTTCTGCTTGATGTCGAGCCGTTCGACAATCGCCTCCACCACCCAGTCGCATTCGGCGATACGGTCGAGGTGATCGTCGATATTGCCCGTCTCGACCAGCTTTGCCGCCGATTTGGTCATGAAGGGGGCGGGGTCGGCCTTCAGCATCTTTGCCACCGCACCATCGGCAATCGCGTTGCGATTGGCCTCGCCGTCCTTCACGATGTCGAGCAGCAGCACCGGCACGCCCGCATTGGCAACTTGCGCCGCGATCCCCGCACCCATGGTGCCCGCGCCGATGACACAGACCTTTTTGATATGTTCAGCCATCATGCACGCTCCAGCACGGTCGCGATGCCCTGACCGCCGCCGATGCATTGGGTGGCGAGCGCGTAGCGGCCCCCTTCGCGCTTCAGCAATTGCGCCGCCTTGCCGGTGATGCGCGCCCCCGTCGCGCCGAGCGGATGGCCAAGGGCGATCGCCCCGCCGTCGATATTGATCGTCTCTTCCTTCAGCCCCAGCTCACGGATGCAGGCAATCGCCTGGCTGGCGAAGGCCTCGTTCAATTCCACCACGTCGAGGTCGTCCGCGGTGATGCCGGCGCGCTCCATCGCCTTTTTCGAGGCGTTGATCGGGCCGAGACCCATCGTCTCCGGCTCGCAGCCCGAGATCGCGACCGACTTGATCGTGGCGAGAATGTCGAGTCCGTTCGCCACGGCAAATTCACGGCTGCACACCAGCGTCGCCGATGCACCGTCGGTGAGCGGGGAGGAGGTGCCAGCGGTGACCGTACCATCCTTGTCGAATGCGGGCTTCAGACCGGACAGAGCCTCCTTCGTCGTGCCGCCACGGATCGTGCCGTCCTTGGATACGGCGCCCTGCTTGCCCTCGATCGCGATGATCTCGCCGTCGAACTTTCCGGATTCCTGTGCGGCGGCGGCCTTCTGCTGGCTCTTCACCGCGAATTCCTCCTGCTCGTCGCGGGTGATGCCGAACTTTTCCGCGACGTTCTCCGCCGTTTCGCCCATGCCCATGTAGGCACCGGCGGTCTTCTTCGCGAGCGCGGGATTGGGGGAGGGGTTGAACCCGCTCATCGGCACGCGGCTCATGGATTCGAGGCCGGCACAGATATAGGCATCGCCCGCGCCGATCGCGATCTGCCCCATGGCGATGTGGATCGCGCTCATCGACGAGCCGCAGAAGCGGTTCACCGTCATGCCGCCCACCGAAATGGGAAGATCGGCCAGCAGCACGACCATGCGAGCCACGTTCAATCCCTGCTCCCCTTCGGGAAAGGCGCAGCCCAGGATCACGTCCTCGATCCTGCTCGCGTCCACGCCGGTCTTTTCGATCAGGCCGCGAATCGTCTGTGCGGCTAGGTCGTCGGGGCGTACGCGGGCCAGATCGCCCTTGTTCGCAAGGTGGAAGGGGGACCGGGCATATCCGGCGATGACGATATCAGTCATTGCGTTTCCTCTCTTTGATCCGAACCTGTGGCGCACGGGGTGCGGGCGGTCTCTGCGCTTGCTAACCAATGCGTCGTATGCTTACCCTATAGGTAAGCCATGAGGGCAGGATTTTTCAACCCCCCACTTTTGCGGGAGAATAGCCATCGTAAAACACGCCTTCCCAAACGGCTCGCGACCCTGCAACAAGGCAACGGACGGGATCGGACGCGGGTTCCGGCATGCGGGAGAGGGGAACGAAAGCTTGGCCGACACCAATCCACTGCGCGGCATTCAGGATGTCGCCGACAGTCTGGGCGTGACGACGCGCACGCTGCGCTTTTACGAGGACAAGGGGCTGGTGCAGCCGGTCCGCGTCGGCGGCACGCGCGTGTATGCCCGCCGCGATGTCGCGCGCCTGCAACTGATCCTGCGGGGCAAGCGGCTGGGTTTCTCGCTTCGCGAGATCGAGGAATTTCTCGACCTCTACGACGCCGATCCGCAACATCTGGAACAGATGCGCCGGCTCTCTGAACGCTGCGCCGAAAGGATCGAGGAACTCGAGGCGCAGCGTGTCGCACTCGATCAGACGCTGCGCGAACTGAAGGAAATGGAGAAGCAGGCTCGCGCCCGCATTTCCGAGGGGCAGTGACGCACGCAGGTCACGTCGCCCGCCGTCCATGCTTCGTATCGGTGGGGCGGCCCATCACCAACTCGCTCTCCAGATAGGTCACGAGCGCAGCGTAATAATCGTTGAGGAAAACGGTGTCGTCCTCGCCATCATCGGGGATGTCCGCCTTGACCCGGATGGTCGCGGCGACCCGCGAAATGCTGTCCTGCCGCCCCTGCCTCAGCACTTTTTCAAGCGTCTGCAATTCGTAGATGCCGTAAAGCCGGAGCGCGCGCTCATCGAACCGGCGCCGGGGGCGGGCGTCCTCCGTCGCGGCGAGATCGGGCAATAGCCGGGCCTGTGGCACATGCACCACCCATGTCCCGGCAAGCAGGTCCCCGATACGCATCCGGTCGCGATTGAGCAGCGGGAAGAAGAGGAAAAGCCCGCTCCACGCAAGGCCGAGCAGGCCGATCAATGCGTCGAGATCGCTCGTCGCGGCCTCGATCGCCAGAAATTGCAGGGGGAGGAAAACCTCGATCTCGCGCATGGCATTGCGCACGACCACCGCCCCGCCGGTGAGCCGGGCCCCGTCGCGCGCCACCACGCGAAGCTTCATGAGCCGTTTGCCGGGCGTCGCGCCGCGACCCCCGCTCTCGAAACCGATGAACCAGAAATTGCGGAGCACGAAGAACCCGATCATCCAGATGATCGCCGCCGCATTGCCGCCGCCACCCGACAACACGGCCGAGGCAAAGATCGTCAATGCGATCAGCGCCCCCACGATGATCGCGGCATCGATGGCAAAGGCGATCGCACGCTCCGACCCGCCCGCCAGCCGCAGGTGGAGGTTCACCCCCTCCGGCGTGACGAAATCGCGGGTAAGCGTGCGTTCGCGCTGGGGGCGGGGTGCGCTCATCGCCGTTCGGCGTCCCCGCGCCGCCCGAGGTAGAAATATCCCGTCCAGAGCAGCAGCATCCCCGCCGCGATGGCGTAGCGTGCGCCATCTGCGGTCACGAGCTGCCGCCCGATCCCCTCGAGCGCGCCGGCCACGATGAGCATGATGACCACCCCGCCCATCACCGGGCCCGCGGTACGTCCCGCCGCAACCGCCGCGTCCATCCGCCGCATTCCGCCGGGAAAGGCGATTGCGCGCCCGATGCGGAACCCCGCCGCCCCGGCGAGCAGGATCGCGAACAATTCGGTCGTGCCATGGATCATCAGCCATCCGGTCAGCTCGAACACGAGCCCGGCCTCCGCATAAATGGCATAGAATGCGCCAAGTATCATCCCGTTATAGAGTAATAACAGCGCCGTCGGCGCGCCAAAGGCAAAGCCGAGCGCGAAACAGAACAGCGCCACCTGTGCGTTATGGGTGAGAAGATAGGCGGCAAACACGCTCAACCCGTCCTGTTGCGTGGCGTAGAGTGCGGCACGCAGCACCTCGGCCGAGGCGCCGGGATCGCGCCCGCCGGCAAGCCCTTCGGGGATGAGCGCGTAGAACCATGCCGGATCGATCGTCACCATCACGAGACCGATGACTACGCCCATCACGCTCAGCACCAATGCGGCGAGCGTTTCGGGGACGATCGCGCGCACCGCACGTGGCCAGCCCGCCGCGAAAAACCGGCGCAGTTGCGCGCGGCCCGTGTCCGGCACGCCATAGACATGGAAATAGGCCCGCGTGCACAGCTGTTCGAGAAAGGCGATGAGCGCCGCATCGAGCGCCGTTTCGCGCGCAATCGACAGCGAGGACAGCGCCGTGCGGTAAAGCACCGGAAGCGCCATCAGCTCTTCGTCCGACAGGCTGCGGATCGAGCGTTTCTCGATCCGGTGGAGCAGCGCATCGAGCCGCGTCCACTCCGCCTCGCGCGCTTGGCGGAAAAGCGTGGAATGCGCGCGCGCGGATAGAGGGGCGGGGGCTGGCGCGGTGACGGGCGGGTTCACAACCGGTTCTCCCGCTTCATGACGAGATACGCCTCGACCAGCCGTTCGCCGACATCCTCGTGCCCGGCCTCGACGACTTCGACGCCGAGCTGGCGCAATTGCGTGAGCACCAGAAGCCTTTCGCGCAGCAGCGCATCGGCCGTGACCGCCCGCGCAATATCGTCCGCCGTATCGGGCCGCGCGCTTGCCATGCTCCCCAGCTCCTCGTCGCGCAGCACCACGACCATCAACACATGCCTGCGCATGATCTGTGCGGCGGAGCGCAGCAGGAACCCGGCCGATATGGCATCGGTAACCTCCGTCATCAGCACGATAAGCGAACGGCGGTGCACCTGCCCCGAGAGTTCGGACAGCGCCAGCGTGTAATTGGTCTCCTGTGCCGAATAGTCGATGCGCGCGGCGACCTGCTGCAACTGTGCAAAGGCGGACGGGCCACCTGCAAAACCGCTCGTCACCCGGGGCCGCGCGTCGAAGGCGAAGAACGCGACCCGGTCGCCCAGCCGAAGCGCGAGCCAGGCATTCAGCAGCGCCGCAGAAACCGCCCGGTCGATCCGCGGCATACCGGCGATCGGGTCGGTCATCTGCCGCCCCGCGTCGATGGCAAAGACGATCTGATTGTTTCGTTCGGTGCGATATTCGCGGGCATGCAGGGCGCGGTGCCGGGCGGAGTGTTTCCAGTCGATCGCGCGCCGGTCCATGCCGGGCCGGAATTCGACGAGGCTGTCGAAATCGGAGCCTTCGCCGCGCAGCATTTGTGTGACCATGCCATTATGTTGAATCCGGTCGAACATGCGCGGCCCGTCGCGCCGGACGGTTTCGATATCGGGCAGGACGGCGGTTTCGCCATCGGCGTCGTGTACCATCTGTTTCCAGCACAGCCCCATCGGCCCGGTCCAGCGCAGCCACACCCGCCGCCCTGTGATCAATCCGCGCCTCCGGAGACGCAGGGCGATCGCCGCGCTCGCCTCGCCGCCCGAGGGGATGAGTGCGCGCGCTACGCCTTCGACCGCCTCCGCATGCGGGGCAAGGCCGAGCGATAGTTCGATCATGTCGGGCGCCTTGCCGGCGAAACGCAATGTGACCACCGTGTCGAAAACATGCCCCACCGATACGGTTTCGGGCATGGCGATTGCGATGGACAGTGCCCGCCGCGACGGCGCCATGATCGCATCCACCGCTACCAGGGCCGCAACCGTCAACGGCCACAAAATGCCCGCCGCCCATGCCGAAGGCCACAGCATCGCGATGCCGAGCGCCAGCGGAAGCCCCGCCGCCGCCGCAATCAAGGCGCGCCGGGTGGGGTAGATCAACGCGGCGCCTCGATCGCTTCGATGATCGAACGCACGACATCCTCGACCGCGCGCCCCTCGATCTGTGCAGAGGGCGAGAGTTGCAGCCGGTGCCGCAGCAATGCGGGGGCAAGCGCCTTCACATCGTCGGGAATGACGAAATCGCGCCCGTCGATCGCCGCATGCGCGCGCGCCGCCCCGGCCAGCATCGCGCCCGCACGCGGCGACGCCCCACCGTCGAGATCGGCGGAATCGCGCGATCCGCGGATCAGCCGCGCGATATAATCGACGATCTCTTCCGCCATACGCACCTCGCGCACCGCGGCGATGGCGGCGCCGATGCCATCCCCGTTCGCGACGCGTTCGACGTCCCATGCCTCGGGCGACATGTTCGCATCGCGTGCTCCATGCCCGGCGATGATGCGCAATTCCTCATCGTAATCGGGGTAGCCGACGACCTGTTTGAACAGGAAACGGTCGTTCTGCGCCTCAGGCAGGGGGTATACGCCCTGCTGCTCGATCGGGTTCTGCGTCGCGATCACGGTAAAGCGTGGGCCGAGGTCCATCGTTTCGCCATCGATGGTGACGTGCCGTTCCTGCATCGCCTCCAGCAGGGCGGCCTGCGTCTTGGGCGGGGTGCGGTTGATCTCGTCGGCGAGCAGGAGATCGGTAAAGATCGGGCCGCGTGTCAGGGTAAAGCTGCTCGTCTGGAAATTGAACAGATTGGCGCCGATGATATCCGCCGGCATCAGATCGGGCGTGAACTGTATGCGTCCGAAATCCATCCCGCTGGCCCGTGCAAAGCTGTGGGCGAGCAGGGTCTTGGCCGTGCCGGGCGGCCCTTCGAGCAGGATGTGCCCACGCGAAAACAGCGCGATCAGCATCAGCCGGACCGTTTCGTCCTGACCGACGACGGCCTTGCCGACCTCGGCCCTTATCGCGCCGGCCAGTGCCTGCAATTCGTCAATGGTCAAGACGTCTTCTCCCGTTTCCAGTCATCGAGGGCGCGTGCCGCGGAGAGCAGCTCCGTATCGTTGTCCGCCGCCGCGGCGCGCGCGGCAAGGGCGGTGAAATCGTTCCGGCGGTTCATCCGGTCAAGCCGTGCGTCGAGCGTGTCGCCCCGAATATGCGCGGGTATGGCGAACATGCGCCGCGCCTGTAACCGGATCGCATCGGCATAGCGCATGCCAAGCCGATGCGTGCGCCCCGCCTTGCGCATCATGGCCGCGCTGCTGTCGGCAAGCGCCGCCTTCCCGAAAGGCAGCGCGCGGGCACGTGCCACAGGCTCGCCAAACGGGGCGAGGGCGCGCAAGCCGACCATCGCCATCAGCACGAAAAGGCAAAGCGTCATGGCCAGCAGCGGCGGTTCGAACAGCAGGCGCAGGGGGCTCGCGGTTACGGCAAAACCGTTGCGCGTGACATCGAACATGATGCGCCCGGTCGCATCCTGCCGCCCTTTCGAACCATCGGCCTGCAAGATATCGAGGAGGGCGAGAGCGGCGCGCGCATTGGCCGCGTCGCGCATGCCGATATTGTTGATGAGATCGGGGTCGGACAGGACGAAGAGATGCCCGATCCGGCCCAGCACGATCCCGCCGCGCCCATCGGTGATAAGCGGTTCGAACACCCGGTCGCGCGCATCGCGCCGTGCACGCGGGCGTTCCCCATCCTCATCGGCATCGTCATCGCTGGCGAAACGGTCGTTCACCAGCACTTGAAGCATGGGGGGCGCATCGAACCGGATGTCTTGCGAAAGACCCGCTACCGCCAGCGTTTCGCCATTCGTGACGCGCCGCTCGATGTCGTAGCGTATCGCCGGGAAGAGGACGGTTTCCGGATCCCTGGCGTTGAGCGGCCCGGGCGTGCTGGCCCAGCCGCCACGTTCGTCCAGGGGTTCGACTTGCCATTTGGGAAACACGACGAGCGTGGGCCGACCGCGGTTCGTGCTTTCACCAAGAGAGGTATAGCCGCTTTCGGGGGTAAGGATGAGCAGCCCGTCGCCATCCCATTGCCGGTCATTGCGGACCAGTACCGGCGCCCGCCCCGTCGCCTCTGCCAGCCGGAACAGGCCGCGAAATCCCACCGCGCTATTGGACAGCGCATTGGCCCGGCCATTGTCCAGCCCGCGCCGTTCGGGCGCATAGGCCGCAAAGACCATCAACAGCAAAAAGCCCAGCACCCCCGCCGCGATGAGCAGAACGACGGCGCCCCGGCGAAACGGGCTTCGAGGCTCGGCCTGGCCGATGGCGATGTCGCTCATCGCGCGGCATCCTCGGGAAGGGCGAATGCGGCATAGGCGTCCCGCGCATGACCCCAGTCCGCCGGGGACAGCGCGCGCCCGCCGAACAGGCTGCGTTCGACGAGTGCGGCAATCTGCGCAAATGCGCCGCGCGCCGAGGGGGGAAGCGCGGGCGCCCCGGCGAGATCGCGGCTCGTCGAGGATGGTGACACCGCGCCGGGTCGCCACCGCGCAATATCCTCCACGCTGCGCAGGAGAAGCCGGTGCACCGCCTCGCCATAACGGCCCTCGGCGGCAAGGATATCCGCCTCTTTCAGCCAGGCGCGTGCCGGCTCCTGCGCCGGGGTCCAGCCTTCGTCATCCCCATTTTCCGCATTGCGCCGCGCGCGCTTTGGCCAATTCCATGCCCCTGAACGAATGCGCACCACCACGATCCAGACGGCGAGGATCGCAAGCGCCGCGAGCAACACCACGAGCAGGACCCGCGCATAGGACGCATCCGGAACCCACGACAACAGCCACATGATTGCGTTGCCGATCGATTCCAGACCGTCGGCGATGGCGCGCCCTACCGCGCGAAGCCACTCGGGTGTCACAGGCGGCTCGGTCGAAGGGCCGAACGCGAATTGCACCTCGCCGCCATTCACGAGTTCGCGATGCGCCTCCCGAAACGTCGCCTCGTCCACGGACGGGTCGGGCGCCCTTGATGCTGATGCCATGAAAAACGCGCCCCGATGGTCTGTGGTCCGGCCCATACACCTCGCCATCGGCGCAGAGTAGCCGATGCCGCGCCGGGTTCAAGTGCGGGCGGCCAATGCCCGTTGCGCAAATATCGCTGGACAGGGGGCGACGTGCTTGGCACCCGATGGAAATTGCTTTGGGGGAGCGGTGCGTGACGGACGAAATGGCGGTCGGGAACTATCGGGCGCAGGGGCATCTTTCCATCGGTGAGGCGGTGAAATCCGTGCCGCGTGCGTTGCGCCGCGATGGCGGGACCCTGCTTGCGCTCGCGCTCATTTTCGGTGTCGTGCCTGTGTTTGTGTGGAGCCTGTTCGGCGCAGGGTTGGCGGGCGGGGCCGGCGATGAGGGCGGGTACGGCATCATCGGCGCGGCGGCGATCGCCTATCTCGTGAACCTCGCGTCCTATCTCCTGGTTCAGGCCGCTTTGGTGCAGGCGAGCTACCGGTCGCTGCGGGGCGAGCGCACGGCTTTCGGGCAGAGTATTGCAAGTGCTGCCTCGGTCGTGCTGCCGCTGCTCGGTTTCCTTATCCTCTATCTGCTTGGCGTTTTTGCCGGGTTCATGCTGTTCCTCGTGCCGGGGATCGTGCTGGTCGTCATGTGGTCGGTCGCGGTTCCCGCCCTCGTGCTCGAACGCAGCGGCGTAATCGGGGCATTCGGCCGCAGCCGCCGGCTGACGAAGGGGCATCGCTGGTCGATTTTCGGAATGTTCCTGCTGCTCTTCGTGGCGGCGATGGTCGGGGGCGGCATTTTGGGCGCCGCGGTCCTGCTGTTCATGGATGTGCCGAACGCCGCGTCCGGATCGAGCCTGTGGGTTGCCGCCGCGATCGATGCGTTGATTACCGGCCTCGTCAACATGGTTGGCGCGATCCTCGTCACCGCGCTCTTCATGCAATTGCGCGCGATGGAGGAGGGCCCCGATATGGCGGAGCTGGAGGACATCTTTTCCTGAAACCCGGCTTTGGGCCATCGTTAAAGTGAAAAGCGCCGCATCCCCCGTCGGGGTGCGGCGCTTTTCCTTGGCTCGGATAGTGCGATCAGCCCAGCATCATCAGGCTGGCATTGCCCCCGGCCGCGGTGGTGTCGATGGAGGTGGACACCTCCTCCAGCATCCAGTCCACGTGCCATGCCCCCCCTTCGAGGCATTCGCGCGGGGTCGCCGCCTGCGTCAGCAGGATCGGCCCGTCCATCTTCGCGATTTCGCGTTGGAGTTCCTTCACCCTCTCGGCGTCGCCTTCGATGAGTGCGCCGGCAAAGCCGAGCCCCAGATCCTGCGACACGTGGCGCCGCACGCTTTGCGGCAGATCGGCGGGAAGCTTCACCTCGCTGTCGAAGACCGCCACGCCGCCCGCCGCGATCACGGCGGCAAGCTGACCCAGCATGCCGCGCCGCGTTTCGGGCAGGCACAATATGCGGCCCCGGCTATGCAGGGCATAGAGGTTCTGCTCGCCCACCGGGCCAGGCAGTTCCAGCTCCACGCCGAGCGCCGATTGCCAGCCATAGGTCTTGGCCCGGCGCGCGGTGCCCTGTTCGCCGTTCTGATGCAGCCATTTGCCGTAATCGAGCAGGGCCGTATCGCCGCGCACGGCAAAGGGATGCTCCATCACCGGCGGGTTCTTCACCAGCCGGCGCAGATAGAGCGGCCCGCCCGCCTTGGGCCCGGTGCCCGAAAGCCCGCGGCCGCCGAACGGCTGCACACCCACGATGGCGCCGATCTGGTTGCGATTGACATAGACATTGCCGACCCTGATCCGCTTCACCACATGGGCGACGCGTTCGTCCATCCGCGTGTGCAGGCCGAAGGTCAGACCGTAGCCTGTATCGTTGATCGCATCGATCATCCTGTCGAGTTCATGCGCCTTGAACCGCACGACATGCAGGACGGGGCCGAACACCTCGCGCGTCAACATCGCCATGTTGTCGATCTCGATGATCGTGGGCGCGACGAACGTGCCATGGGCGGTATCGTCCGGCATGGAAAGCCGGTGCACGCGGCACCCCTTGGCTTCCATTTCGGCGATGTGCTTTTCGATGCCGTCCTTCGCCTCGGCGCTGATGACCGGGCCGATATCGTTGCCGATCCGGTCGGTCGATCCGATCCGCAATTCCTTCAACGCGCCCTTCAACATGTCGAGCGTGTTGTCCGCGATCGAATCCTGCAGGCACAGGACGCGAAGCGCCGAACACCGCTGACCCGCGCTGTCGAATGCGGAACCGATGACATCGCCGACGACCTGTTCGGGAAGCGCGGTGGAATCGACGATCATCGCGTTCTGCCCGCCGGTTTCCGCGATGAGCGGGATCGGTTTGCCTTCGGGCGAAAGCCGGTCGGCGAGCTGTTTTTGAATGATGCGCGCGACTTCGGTGGAGCCTGTGAACATCACGCCGGCCACCTCGGGCGAGCCGATGAGCGCGGCGCCCGTTTCGCCGAACCCCGGCATCAGTTGCAGCGCATCGCGGGAGATGCCCGCCTCGTGCAGCATGCGCACCGCTTCGGCAGCGATGAGCGGCGTTTCCTCCGCCGGTTTCGCGACGACCGTGTTCCCGCCGATCAATGCGGCGGCCACCTGCCCGGTGAAGATCGCCATGGGGAAGTTCCACGGGCTGATGCAGACGACAGGGCCGAGCGGCTTGTGCCCTTCGTCGAAAATTTCACGCGCGTGCATCGCGTAATAGCGCAGGAAATCGATCGCCTCGCGCACCTCGGCAATGCCGTTGAGCACGGATTTGCCTGCCTCCCGCACCAAAAGGCCGAGCAGTTCGGGCATGCGTTCCTGCATCGCGTCGGCCGCGCGTTCGAGCATTTCGGCGCGGGTGGAAAGCGGCACCTCGTTCCATTTCGATGCCGCCGCCCGCGCCATCGCCGCCTCCGCGATTTCGGGCGATGCGACCCGCATGTGGCCCACCACGTCGCGATGATCGGCGGGGTTCAGCACCTCGACCGGGTCGCTGGTGTCGCCGTCGGCAAAGGCGGTCCAACTGCGTTTGGCGCTGGCGATCATCGCATCGGTCATGGCGGCAAGGTCACGCTCGTCCGAAATGTCCAGCCCTTCGGAATTGCGCCGCTCGCCGTAGATATCCTTCGGCAGCGAGATACGGTCGTGCAGGCGACCCGGCATGGGCATGTCGCGCACGATCTTCACCGGATCGACGACCAGTTCTGACGCCGGAACCGCGGGATCGGAAATGCGATTGACGAAGGACGAATTCGCCCCGTTTTCGAGCAGGCGCCGCACCAGATAGGCGAGCAGCGTTTCATGCGTGCCGACCGGTGCATAGATGCGGCACGGCCGGTTCAGCTTGTCCGCACCGACGACCTGTTCATAGAGCGGTTCGCCCATGCCGTGCAGGCACTGAAACTCGTAATCGCCGAACTGGAAATCGTCCGGTCCCGCCATGTGGTAGATCGCGGCCAATGATTGCGCATTATGCGTCGCAAATTGCGGGAACACGACATCCTTGTGTTCGAGCAGCTTCTTCGCACACGCGAGGAAGGACACATCGGTGTGCAGCTTGCGCGTGAACACGGGAAAATCGTCCAGTCCTTCGACCTGGCTCTGCTTGATCTCCGCGTCCCAATACGCGCCCTTGACCAGCCGGATCATGATGCGGCGGTCGGACCGTTTTGCAAGGTCGATGATCCAGTCGAGCACGTAGAACGCCCGCTTGCCAAACGCCTGCACCACGAAACCCAGCCCGTTCCACCCGGCCAGATCGGGATGCACGGCCAGCGATTCCAGAATGTCGAGCGAGAGTTCGAGCCGGTCCGCTTCTTCCGCATCGATGTTGAGGCCGATGTCGTAATGTTTCGCAAGGCGCGCGAGTTCGACCACCTTGGGCAGCATCTCGTCCATGACGCGATCCGCCTGCGCCCGTTCGTAGCGGGGGTGGAGTGCCGACAGCTTGATCGAAATGCCCGCGCCTTGGTAGATGCCGCGCCCGTTCGCCGCCTTGCCGATGGCGTGAATGGCGGTTTCGTAATCGCGATAATACCCTTCCGCGCCCTTCATCGTGGCGGCGGCCTCGCCCAGCATGTCGAAGCTGTAGGAAAATCCCTTCTTCTCCATGCGGCGTGCGCGTTTGAGCGCCTCGTCGATATCCTCGCCGGTGACGAACTGTTCGCCCATCATGCGCATCGCGATGTCGACCGATTTGCGGATGACCGGCTCGCCCACACGCGCGACCACGCGGGTCAGCGCATTGGCCAGCCCCTTTTCGGTCAGGCCCTTTGGTCCCACGCTCCCCGTGAGATGGCCGGTGAACATGAGGCCCCAGCTCGCCGCATTGATAAAGAGCGCCTTTTCCTCCCCCACGTGGGAGCGCCAGTTCCCGCCCGAAATCTTGTCCCGGATGAGAGCGTCGCGCGTCGCCGCATCCGGCACGCGGAGCAATGCCTCGGCCAGGCACATCAGGGCGACGCCTTCCTGCGTGGACAGGGAAAATTCCTGTACCAGCCCCTCGACCCCCGAAGGCTTGCGCGCCTTGCGCAGCCCCATCACGAGGTCATAGGCGGTGTCCTGCGCGGCCTGACGCTGCACCTTGGGTCGGCGCGCGTATTCGAGCAGGGGTTGCAGGCAATCGGGCTCGGCACAGCGATAATGGTCGGTGATACGCCGCCGCAGCTCGGATTGTTCGCGGACGGGCGGGGCGAAACGGGTGAACGCCTTATGGCCTGCGATCACGGCATGATCGCTCGTCTCCCCGGATCCGGCCTCGTCCAACGGTTTTTGGGTCCGGTCGGCGGCGGGGGCGTCGCTCTCACGCAGGGTATCCTGGGTGTCGCGGTTCAGGCGGTCGATGGATTCGGAAGTGTGCATGTAGGTCATAATAGCCAATTCAATGCACGGCGTATGGCTTATTTCCTTCCCCCCCGCACAGTTAAGCCCTATCTGGCCACAATGACCCCACCTGCTAGACCAAATGGCACACGTCTTGCCGAGGACACAGTCGATCTGGACGCGTTCGACCACAAGATACTGGCCGCCTTGACCGCCGACGGTCGCATGTCGGTAAGCGAGCTGGCCCGGCAGATCGGCCTGTCGAAAACGCCGTGCCAGATCCGTTTGAAACGGTTGCAGGATCTGGGCGTGATCACGGGCTTTCGCGCGATCGTGGACCTTGCCCGGCTGGGCCGCGACCACGTCACTTTCGTGGAGCTGAAGCTGTCCGACACGCGGGAGCCGGCGATGGTCGCGTTCAAGGCCGCGGTCAGGCAGCTGCCGGAGGTGGAGGAATGCCACATGATCGCCAGCACGTTCGACTTCCTGCTCAAGATCCGCACCCGCGACATTCAGGAATATCGCAAGGTGCTGTCCGAACGCATTTCCGCGCTGCCCCATGTGTCCAGCACGTCGACATTCGTTGCGATGGAAACGATTTGCGACTTCTCCCGATAAGGGGCGATGCGCTATGCACGGCGCATGTTCATCAGCACATTCGATTTGTTCAAGATCGGGGTCGGCCCGTCCAGTTCGCACACGATGGGGCCGATGTCCGCCGCCGCCGCCTTTGCCGCCGTCGCGCCGCCCGACACCGCGCGGGTGGAAACGCGGTTGTTCGGCTCGCTCGCGCTCACGGGGAAGGGGCATGCCACCGACCGCGCGGTGCTGCTCGGCCTTTCGGGGCAGACACCGGCGGAGATCGACCCGGACGAGGCGGAGCGTATCGTCGCCCGCGTGCGCGAGACAGGACGCCTGCCGCTCGATAACACGCGCGACATCGCATTCGACGAGGATGCGGACCTGCTGTTCCTGCAAAAGGAGCGGCTGACCTTTCATTCCAACGCCATGCGGTTCACGGCCTTCGATGAGGACGGCGCCGAGTTGCGCAGCGACGTGTATTATTCGATCGGCGGCGGCGCGATCCTGCACGAGGACGAGGTGGGCCGGAATGCGCCGGTCGATCTTGCCGGCGACGTGCCGAATGCGTTTTCGTCCGCACGCGAATTGCTGGCGCTGGCCCGCGAAAACCGCACCAGCATCGCCGATCTCGTGCGCGAGAACGAGGAAAGCCTGCGTTCGCCGGACGAGATCGGGCGGCGGCTGGTCGAAATAGCCGATGCGATGACGGCGTGCATCGAACGCGGCATGCATACCGAGCTTCGCGAATTGCCCGGCGGATTGAAAGTGAAGCGCCGCGCCCCCTGTATCCGCGAGGCGTTGATGCAACGGCAGGAACGCGCGCTGGCCGATCCGCTCACCGTGATCGACTGGATCAACCTGTGGGCGCTCGCCGTGAACGAGGAGAACGCCGCCGGTGGCAAGGTGGTGACCGCGCCGACCAATGGCGCGGCCGGGATCGTGCCGGCGGTGCTACGTTATTACGAGCGTTTTTCCCCGAATTCGAGCCGGCGCGGGGTGGAGGATTTCCTCCTCACCGCCGCCGCGATCGGCTCGCTGTTCAAGGAAAATGCCAGCATTTCAGGCGCCGAGGTCGGGTGCCAGGGCGAGGTCGGCGTTGCCTGCTCCATGGCGGCGGCGGGGCTTGCCGCCGCGCTCGGCGGCACGCCGATGCAGGTGGAGAACGCGGCCGAAATCGGCATGGAACATAATCTGGGCCTGACCTGCGATCCTGTCGCGGGCCTCGTGCAGGTGCCGTGCATCGAGCGCAATGCCGTCGGTTCGATCAAGGCGGTGGAGGCGGCGCGGCTCGCCCTGCTCGGCGATGGGACCCACCGCGTAACCCTCGACGAGGTGATCGAGACCATGCGCAAGACCGGTCAGGACATGATGGAAATCTACAAGGAAACCTCGCTCGGCGGGCTGGCCGTGAATGTCGTGGAATGCTGATACGCTGACCATGGCGCAAAGAGGTTTCATATGATACTATAGCGCGGTAGACGCAAAGAGCGCCGCGGGCGAGCGGGGAAACCTTTCGCCACAGGCGCGTTGGGCAAGGAGGATCACGATGACCACGCCATTCCAACTCAGCCGCATTCACCACGTCGCCTATCGCTGCAAGGACGCGAAGGAGACGGTCGAGTGGTACGAGCGCATGCTCGGCATGAGGTTCAAGAGCGCTTTCAGCGAGGACAAGGTCCCCTCCACCGGCGAAGACGACCCATACATGCATGTCTTCCTCGATTGCGGGGGCGGCAATGTGCTGGCCTTCTTCGAACTGCCCGGACAGCCCGACATGGGCCGCGATGAAAACACACCCATGTGGGTGCAGCATCTCGCGTTCGAGGTGCCCGACATGGACGCGTTGCTCGCCGCGAAGGACCATCTGGAGGCAGAGGGCGTCGACGTGCTCGGCCCGACTTTCCATGGCGTTTTCAAATCGATCTATTTCTTCGATCCGAACGGGCACCGCGTCGAACTGGCCTGCAACATCGGCACCGACGAACAATATGCGGAACTTGAACGGGTCGCTCCACTCATGCTGGATGAATGGTCGCGTACGAAGCGTGCACCCCGCCATGCCGCATGGTTACACGAGGAACCTGAAAAGCAATGACTGATACGGATTTCACCCACGACCCCGCCGCGAAAAGCTGGGTCGAGAGCGCGAACGATCACCCCGATTTCCCGGTACAGAACCTGCCGCTCGGCATTTTCGCGCCGCCCGGAAAGGAGAAGCGTGGCGGCGCCGCCATCGGGGATGAGATTCTGGACATCGCGGCGGTTGCCGATCTGCTCGACGGCGATGCGGTACAGGCCGCGAAGCTGGCGGGGCAGGATACGCTGAACGCGCTGCTGGGTTGCGGCCCGGCGTCGGCGCGCGCATTGCGCCGGGGCTTGTTCGGCCTTTTGACGGACGAGAGCCGGGCCGCCGACGTGCGTCCCCACCTTTACGCGGCAGACGATTGCACCATGCATGTGCCCGTGACGGTCGGCGATTATACCGATTTCTACACCGGCATTCACCACGCCATGAATATCGGGAAGCAGTTCCGGCCCGACAATCCTCTCCTGCCCAATTACAAGCACGTGCCGATCGGCTACCACGGGCGCTCGTCCTCGATCCGCGTATCGGGCGCGGAGGTCACGCGTCCGGTCGGCCAGAAAAAGCCATCGGAAGACGGCGGCACCCCCGGTTTCGGGCCGGCCGCCCGGCTCGATTACGAAATGGAGATGGCGATCTGGATCGGGAAGGGCAACGATCTGGGCCAGCCGATCCCGATAGCGGAGGCGAGCGAACACATCGCCGGCATGTCGATCCTCAACGACTGGTCCGCGCGCGATCTCCAGGCGTGGGAGTATCAGCCGCTCGGTCCCTTCCTCGCCAAGAATTTCCATAGCTCGATCTCGCCCTGGATCGTGACGGGCGATGCGCTCGCCCCGTTCCGCACGGCGCAGCCCGCCCGGCCCGATGGCGACCCGCAGCCGTTGCCCTATCTCACCGATGAGGCGGATCAGAATTCGGGCGCCTATGCCATCACGATGGAGGTTCTGCTGACCACCCCCACCATGCGCAGCGCGGGCGCCGAACCGCACAGGCTGAGCAAGGGGCCGATGACGGCGATGTACTGGACCGCGGCGCAGCTTGTCGCGCATCACTCGGTCAATGGCTGCAACCTAAGGCCCGGCGATCTTCTGGGCACCGGGACCTTGTCGGACGCCGATGACGACACGATGGGCAGCCTCATGGAAATCAGCCGCGGCGGCAAGCAGCCGCTCGAACTGCCCAATGGCGAGACGCGTTCGTTTCTGGAGGATGGGGACGAGATTATCATGCGTGCCTATGGCGAAACGGATGGTGCCGTACGCATCGGGTTCGGCGAATGCCGCGCGGTCATCGGCCCCGCACCGGAGATACGCGCATGACCCCGCCCGAACTGATCCTCCACGGTTACTGGCGTTCCGGCACCAGCTATCGCACGCGTATCGCGCTGGAGCTCAAAAGGCTGGAATACGGGCAGGTCACGCATGATCTGCGCACCGGGGCGCACAGGCTGGAAACGTATCGTTCGATGGCGCCGCAAGGGTTGGTGCCCGTGCTGGAAGAGGGGGAGTATTACCTCCCCCAAAGCCCGGCGATCCTCGAATTCCTCGAAGAACGCTATCCCGAGCCGCCGCTTTTGCCGACCAATCATTACGAGCGGGCGACGGTGCGCGCGATGTGCGCGGTCATCGGGTGCGACATTCATCCGCTCAACAACCTGCGCGTGATGAACGCCATTCGCGACGATCTCGGCGCCGATGACGATGCGGTAAAGGCATGGGTGACCAAATGGATGGCGAGCGGTTTCGAAGCGCTTGAGGAAATGGTCATCAAGCACGGCAACAAATACGCGTTCGGCAATTCGCCGACGATGGTCGAATGCTATCTCGTGCCGCAGGTCTATTCGGCCGAGCGTTTCGACGTGGACATGACACCCTATCCCAAGCTTATGCGCGTTGTCGAACATGCCCGCAACAATGCGCAGATTGCCGCGGCCCATCCCGACCGCCAGCCCGACGCCGACTGAATGATAGCGCCGGTTCGCCGCATGCGTGGCAAACCGGCGCCCGTCCTGCCTCAGGCCGCTTCTGCCTTCCTGCGCAGACGCCATGCGTGCAGCAGCGGTTCGGTATAGCCGGAAGGCTGCGCCGCCCCTTCGACGATCAGCGCGCGTGCGGCGCGATAGGCGTGGCTGCTGTCCCAGCGGCCCGCCATCGGTTCGTAGAACGGATCGCCCGCGTTCTGCGCATCGACCTTTACGGCCATGCGGCGCAGGGCGGCGTCGATATCGGCCTCGCTACATACCCCGTGCATGAGCCAATTCGCCAGTGCCTGCGATGAAATGCGCAGGGTGGCGCGATCCTCCATGAGGCCGATATCGTTTATGTCGGGCACCTTGGAGCACCCGACTCCCTGATCGATCCATCGCACGACATAGCCCAGGATGCCTTGCGCATTATTGTCGAGTTCGCGCGCGATTTCGTCGTCGGACCAGTTGCGCCCATCGGCCAGCGGCACGCGAAGCAGGTTTTCGAGCGGGGGGATGCCCTCCTGTGCGATCTGCTCGCGCCGGGCGAACACGTCGACGCGGTGGTAATGGATGGCGTGCAAGGTCGCGGCGGTGGGGGAGGGGACCCACGCGGTATTCGCCCCCGTCATGGGATGGGCGATCTTTGTCTCCAGCATGTCGGCCATGCGATCGGGCATCGCCCACATGCCCTTGCCGATCTGCGCCTTTCCGTCGAGCCCGCAGGCAAGCCCGATGGCGACATTGCGCCGTTCATAGGCGTCGATCCACTCTGCCGCCTTCATCTCGCCCTTGGGCACCATGGGACCGGCGTGCATTGCGGTGTGGATCTCATCGCCGGTTCGGTCGAGGAACCCTGTATTGATGAACACGATCCGGTGGCGCACCGCCGCGATGCAGGCGGCGAGATTGGCGCTCGTCCGGCGTTCCTCGTCCATGACGCCGACCTTCATCGTATGGCGCGGCAGGTTCAGCATGTTTTCCACCGCGTCGAACAGGCGGTTGGTAAAGGCGGCTTCTTCCGGCCCGTGCATCTTGGGCTTCACGATATAGATGCTGCCCGTGCGGCTGTTCGTGATGGCCGGATTGCCGAGCCGTTTGAGATCGTGCAGCGAGCACAGCGCGGTGATCGCGGCATCCATCAACCCTTCGGGCACGTCGGACCCATCGGGCAGGCGAATGGCCGGATTGGTCATGAGATGGCCGACATTGCGGACGAAGAGCACGCTGCGCCCGGGCAGGGTGAACGCGCCATCGAGCCCGGTATATTCACGGTCGGGGGCGAGCGTGCGGCTCGCATCCTTTCCGCCTTTCCGGAAATGCGCGGTCAATTCGCCGCGCATCAGGCCGAGCCAGTTGGCATAGGCGGCGACCTTGTCCTGTGCATCGACGGCAGCGACCGAATCCTCCATGTCGACGATTGTGGTGATCGCCGCCTCCATCACGATATCGGCAATGCCCGCCCTGTCGGTCCGGCCGATGGGGTGATCGCGGTCGACGACGATCTCGATATGAAGACCGTTATGCCGCAGGAGCCAGCCTTTGCCGCGCCGCCCCCGCAATTCCCCTTTTCTCAGGGCGGGTTCGCTCCCGTCCCAATCGGCCCATGACCCCGTGCGCAACGGCACCGTTTCGTCGAGGAACGCCCGCCCCGCCGCGATCACTTTGGCGCCGCGCGCCGCGTCATACCCGCCCGGCTCCGGCGTGCCGGGCAGCGCGTCGGTGCCATAGAACGCATCGTACAGACTGCCCCAGCGTGCGTTGGCGGCATTGAGCACGAACCGTTCGTTGAGCACCGGCACGACAAGTTGCGGCCCCGCCATGGTCGCGATCTCCGGATCGACGTTCCGGGTATCGACGGCAAACGGTGCCGGCTCCTCAATGAGATAGCCGATCTTGTGGAGAAATTGCATGTAAGCCTGGGTGTCGATTGGCTCGCCACTGCGGGCCGCATGCCATTCGTCGATGGCCCGTTGCAACGTGTCGCGCCGGTCGAGCAGGGCGCGGTTGACGGGCACCAGCTCGTCCAGCATTGCGGCAAAACGTTGCCAGAAGGTATCGGCGTCGAGGCCGGTTCCGGAAAGGGCGCGGGTTTCGACGAACTCGGCAAGCTCCTTCGCCACGTCCAGCCCGGCACGCGGTACGCGCCCGTTGTTCGTGCCGGTTCTCTCCATCGTGTTCTGCTGCGTCATCGCCCTTCTCCTCCTGCCTGTTGCCGGAGGGGGTAGGGGGTCGGCGGCATCGGCGAAACCGCCGACCTTGTGCTTTTGCGTAAAGGCGGGCCGTCGTGCTTGTAAGATTTGCACCTGCCGCGGGCCGGTGCGCGGCCGATGCCGCTTGCCAAGGGGGGCGGCGGCGCGGCATGGTGACCCCATGGCAATTCCCGAACAGGTGGAAACGCCCGGCGGGCAGGCGGGCGGACGCATCGTGCGGCGGCATCGGCTGTCCACGCGGCTGTGGCACTGGACCAATGTGGCCGCGGTGTTCACGCTATTGATGAGCGGATTGATGATCTTCAACGCGCATCCCCGGCTTTACTGGGGTCATTACGGCGCGAATTACGACAGCGCGTGGCTTCAGATCGGCGCGCGAGATACCGTTGCGGGGGCCGAGGGGTATCTGCGCGTGGGCGATGCGGCGATCCGGACGACCGGCATGCTCGGCGTGTGGGAGAAGGAGGGGCGCACGATGACGCGCGCCTTTCCGCACTGGATGACCCTGCCCAATTACTACAGCCTTGCCGACGGCCGGCGTTATCATTTCCTCGGCGCGTGGATATTCGGCATCGCCGGGCTGCTGTATATGGTGTGGAGCATCGCGAACCGGCATGTCGCGCGCGATCTTCTTCCCGCAAAACGCGAATTGCGCGCCCGGCATATCGGGCGCGACATCCGCGATCATGCACGGCTGCGCTTTCCCACCGGTGCGGCGGCGGCGCGTTACAACATATTGCAGAAGCTGAGCTATCTCGCCGTGCTGTTCGTCATCCTGCCGACGATCGTGCTGACCGGACTTGGCATGAGCCCGTTCATGAATGCATCGTGGGGATGGATCCTCGACCTGTTCGGCGGGCGGCAATCGGCCCGCTCTGTGCATTTCATCGCGGCATTCGCATTGGTCCTTTTCATCATCGTGCATATCGCGATGGTCCTGCTGTCCGGACCGGTGAACGAGCTGCGGAGCATGATAACGGGGCGGTTCCGCCTGCCGGAGGAAAAGCGATGAGCGTTACGAGGCGCGGGATGCTGGCGCGCGGTGCGGCGCTGCTCGGCACGGGTGCGACGCTCGGCGGGTGTCAGCGGATACTGGAAACCGGGCCGGTGTCGGATGTGGTCTATTCGCTCGACGGGTTCACCCGCGATGCGCAGCGGCTCGTCACCGACCGACGCGCGCTGGCTCCCGAATATGCGCTGTCGCAGCGCAGCCCGGTGTTTCGCGCCAATGGCTCGCGCACGGTCGATACGCCCGAATATCGCCGGATGCTGGCCAATGGTTTTGCCGATTACCGGCTGCGCATCGGCGGGCTGGTGCGCCGCCCGTTCGAACTCACGCTGCGCGATCTGATGAACCTGCCCGCCCGGACGCAGGTTACGAAGCACGATTGCGTCGAGGGGTGGAGCGCCATCGGCGCGTGGACCGGAACGCCGCTCAAGTTGCTGCTCGACATGGCGGGGCTGGACCGGGGGCGGGCGCGTTACGTGCTGTTCCGCTGCGCCGACAATTACGGCGATACGCCTTATTACGAGACGATCGATCTGGTCGAGGCGTTTCATCCGCAGACGATCATGGCATGGCGCATGAACGGCGAAATGCTGCCCGAACGGCACGGCGCGCCTTTGCGTCTGCGCGTGGAGCGGCAATTGGGCTACAAGCACGCGAAATTCGTGACGGGAATCGAGGCGATTGCCGATTTCGCGAGCATAGCGGGCGGGAAGGGCGGATATTGGGAGGACAGCGCCCGCTATGCCTGGTGGGCCGGAATCTGAGGCTCAGAGCAGGCGCTTTTCTTCCAGCAGGTCGGGCAGGTCGTTCTCATAAAGGATGACATCCTCCGCCGTCGCGATTTTTTCGAGCGCGGCGCGCGCCTCGGCAAAGCTGTCGACCTCGTGCGGTTCCTTGCCAGCCTTGCGCAACCCTGCGGTAAAGCTTTCGATGCGCGACGGGTTCACGGCATAGACGATATCGGCATGGCCCGCCGTATATTCGCCCAGCGCCGCATGCACGCGGTCGTGCTCCATCCCAAGCTCGGCAATGCCCGGCGTGACCAGGATCGCGCGCCCGCCGCGTTGCCGCGCCAGCTCGGCCAGCACGGAGACGGCATTGCGGAAACCCTGCTCGTTCGCGTTATACGCATCGTCCAGCACCAGCGCCTCGCCCTGGCTCTCCCGCTTTTGCAGGCGATGGGGCACCTGCTCCACATCGGGGGTCACCAACGCAATGCGCCGCGCCACGGTCGGGTCGATCACCGCGGCGGCCGCCACGGCCAGCGCGGAATTCATCACATTATGCTCACCCAGCAGCGGCAGCTCGTAAGCGAGCGAGCCGAAACCGCCCTCGCGCCGGTCGTCGAGCACGATGTGCCAGTCCGCTTCGTGCAGTTCCGCGCTTTCGATCCGGATGTCGGCGTCCTCTTCGGGGCCGACGGTCACGACCTGCGCCGGGTGCGCATCGCGAAGGGCGCGGAACGGTTCGTAATCCATCACCTGTGTCGCAACGAGCGAGACGCCGCCATTGGCGCACACCGCCTCGACCAGCTCGCTCTTTGCCTTCGCGATATTTTCGACAGAGCCGAAGCGTTCGGTATGCGCATCGCCGATGGCCGTCACGATGCCGAAATCGGGCTTCACGAACCGGCACAGCCGCGCGACCGAACCGATGCCATAGGCGCCCATCTCGGCAATGAAGTAGCGGTGGCTGAATTGGAGACGCTCGCGGATATGGCGCGTGAGGCCGAGCACGGTGTTGATCGAACCCTTGGAGTAGAACACCGGGCCGGACACGGCGAGCACTTCGGCAAAGATATGCTTCGTCGTGGTCTTGCCGAAGCTGCCGGTGATGCCGATGCGGCGGGGGTCGAGCCGGGCAAGCTTGTCCCGCGCTTCGGCGATGTATCCCTCGTTCTCCCGCTCCTGCAGCGGGGCGAGCACGGCATTCCCCGCGATCAGCGCCAGCGGCAGCAATTGCACTGCGACCAACGTCGCCAGCGGCCCCGACAGCGCCGCCGCAATGACGAACAGCGCGAGGATCGCCGCAAGGTTGCGAATGCGCCGCGCCCGCCCCGTCATCACCAGCGGCTTTTTGTAGCCATAGCCGCGCTCCCGCCACGCGATCAGCGCCAGCAGCCCCGCATCCACGAAAATCAGCAGCGAAAGCGCGATGGCGCCCGTCCTGCTCGCAGGAAGAAACAGCGCAACCGCGGTGCTGATCGCAAGCACCACGCTGGCCTTCACATCGAACAACCGCACGCGCAGAACCGCGCCGATGAAACGGCGTCCGTTATATTCTTCCTGTTGAAAATAGGTCAGCAGCGTGTGGATGCGCACCCATGCCAGCGCATAGGCCGCCACCGCGAACAGGATCAGTGCGAAGGTCACGCCGTGTCTCCCGGCAATGCTTCCTTGATGGCGAGGGCGATCTGATGCCGTCCGCGATCGAGGATCGAGATATGGTCATAATACGGGCATTCGATATATTCGGATTGCGGAATGCCGGCGGCCAGTTTCCGGCCGATTTCGGGCGGCGTCTCGGTATCCGCGCCGCCGTAGATCAGTGTCGTGGGCACGGCGACCTTGTGCAGCTGATCGCTTTGATCCTCCGATATCGTGGCGACGAAAATGTCGCGCATGCCGGTTTCGCGCGCCGCGACGTAATCCGGGCTGCCATATTGGTTTTCGAGCGCGATGAGAGCGTCCTCATCCCTTGCGGCGGCCTTCAATCGTTTGAACTTCGCGGCGCTGCGCTTGCGCTTCATCGCCTCGCGCCAGCCGATGTCGCGCGGAACGCCCGCACCCGCCACGATCACCATATGCTGCAACAGGCCCGGCGAACAGGCGCCGATGCGCAATCCGACGCGCCCGCCAAAACTGTGCCCGACCCATACGCACGAATCGATGCCCAGTGCGTCGAGCAGATGTTCCGACATGAATTGCCCGTAATCCGCGGTTCCCCACGCATCGGCGGGCCGTTCGGATTCGCCAAAACCCGGCATGTCGAACAGATATGCATCGACCGACGGGGCCAGCGCCTCCGCAACCGGGATGAAATCACGGTGGGTGCGACCCCAGCCATGGGCAAAAACGACGCGCGGCTTGCCCGGCGTGCCGATCCGAATATGATGGGGGGGCTGCATGACGCCCTTCTTACAGTGCTTGATTTGCGGCACAAGACGAAGCAAGCGCGCAAGCGGCGCATGACGGCGGAAAACTTCAGACCCAAGGATATGTTTTGACGGCTCACGACAGGAAACGCGTGGCGGTGATGTTCGGCGGTGCAAGCCAGGAGCATGACGTGTCCGTCGTGTCGGCGCATCAGCTGATGGATGCCGCCGATGTCCGCAATATCGAGGTGGTGCCCGTCTACACCGATTTCGAGAACCGCTTTTTCTCCGCGCCTTTCCTCCGCGATATCAGGCGGTTCAAGCCCAAACCTGCGGGTGCGGCCGAAGTGTTCTTCCGCTGGTCCGAACGCGGCCCGGTGATGCAGGAGCTGAAATCCGGTATCCAGACGCCGATCGATTGCGTGCTGCCCGTGTTTCACGGCCCGTTCGGGGAGGACGGCCGGCTTCAGGGGCATTTCGAACTGCTCGGCATTCCGGTCACCGGCTTTGCCGCGGGCAGCAGCGCCATGGCCATGCGCAAGGATGCGACAAAGGCGCTCGTCAAGCTGGCGGGCGTGAACGTGCTGGATCATGTGACCGCCAACCGGGCGCGGCTCGCGCGCTCTGCCGATCTTGTCGCGGAGGTGGAGGCGAAGCTCGGCTTCCCGGCAATCGTGAAGCCTGCCAATCTCGGCTCGTCGATCGGTGTGGGTCTGGCGAAGACGGCGGCGGATCTCTTGCCGCTGGTCGCCTATGTGCTGGCGCAGGACAATCTCGCCCTGATCGAGCCGCAGGTTCAGAATCTGGTCGAATATAACATCGCCATGCGCTGGACCGGGCACGATGTCGCGCTTTCGGCTATAGAGCGTCCGAAGTCTGGTGCGGAACTCCTTGATTTCAAGGAGAAATACTTGTCATCGGGTGGCGGGACGAAAGGCGCGTTCCTGCCGAGCGAGGGAATGCTTTCGCTCACCCGCGACGTCAACCCCGACCTTCCGGCCGAGCTTCGGGACCGCATTCACGATTATGCTCGCCGGGTGTTCGTCGCACTCGGCCATCGGGGCGCGCCGCGCATCGATTTCATGGCAAATCGCGAAACCGGCGAATTGTGGTTCAACGAGATCAACGCAATACCGGGCAGCTACGGATTCTTCCTGTGGGAGGCGGCGGCGCGGCCCTTGCTGTTCCCCGAACTGATCGACCATCTCGTCACCGAGGCGCTGGCCGATACGGTCAAGCGGTTCGACGATCCGGTGCCGCAGGGCGCCTATCTCCTTCCGCGATAGAGCGGCAAGCGTGCAAATCCGCTTGTCCGCGCCCGTCGCCAAAGCTAGCACGGCATTGATGGACAGCGAACCCGACGAGCCGACCCACGATACCACCCGCGTCATCGCCATCGACGTCGGGGGAACGAACGCCCGCTTTGCCTTGGCCGAGGTTGCCGATGGGCGCGTGGTGTCGTTGGGCACGCCGCACACCTTCGCGACGAGCAGCGTTGCCGGCCTTGCCGCGGCATGGGACCGGTTTGCCGACGCGGTCGATTACGAATTGCCCCGCGCAGCGGCGATCGCGGTCGCAGGGCCGGTCACTGGCGAGGAAATACGCTTCACCAATTCGCACTGGGTCGTGCGGCCCGCGCAGATCGCCGAAGAGCTGAAGGTCGACGACCACGTCATCATTAACGATTTCGAGGCGGTCGGCCATGCCGTCGCCGCGGCGCACGAGGACCATTTCATCCATCTCGCCGGGCCGGAGATTCCGTTGCCGCGCACCGGTGTCACCACGGTGGCCGGGCCGGGCACCGGGCTCGGCGTGGCGCAATTGTTTCAGGGCGCGCGCGAAGAGGACAGCTATCGCGTGCAGCCGACCGAGGGCGGGCATATCGGCTTTGCGCCCGAGGACCGCATCGACGAACGCATCCTGTCCCACGTGCGCGAGGTGCTTCCCCGCGTGTCGGTCGAACGCATGTGTTCGGGCCCCGCGATCGTCCCGCTCGCCGAGGCGATCGCCGCGATCGAGGGATTGCCGATGCCGTCGGGCGACGATCGCGAATTGTGGCTCTCCGCCATGACCGATGCGGATCCCGTCGCGATCGAGGCGTGTCAGCGTTTCTGCATGATCCTGGGCAGCGTGGCGGGCGATCTCGCGCTCGCGCATGGTGCCAACGCGGTGGTGATCGCCGGCGGGCTGGGGCTCAGGCTCAAGGACAAGCTCCTCGACAGCCGGTTCGACGAACGTTTCGTGGCGAAGGGGCGGTTCCGCGCGCTCATGGAAACGATTCCGGTCAAGCTGATCACCCATCCGCAGCCGGGCCTTTTCGGTGCCGCCGCCGCCTTTGCGCAGGCGTACGACTAGGCCCGCAAGGGGTTCAGCGTTTCGCCGGTGTCACCCGGCGTATGTCGACAATTTCCACAGGATCGGCGAACATCTCCCCCTTCATCCATCCTTCCCCGGCCTCGGGATCGAGCGGGCGGGAAAAAATCGCGCGTACCACCTCCATGCCGTCGACCACCCGGCCAAACGCGGCGAACCCTGCGCGCAGGGATGGGTCGTCCGACGCGGGATCGGCATCCATGCTGGACAGCGGGGCAAGCAGAATCGTGAAATCGCCGGTCGCCGTGCCGGGATCGAAGCGCGCCATCGAAATGGTGCCGGTGTCGTGGGTGAGGCCGGTTTCGCTCGTCGGTTCATGCGCGATCGGGTCGAGGATCCGCTCCGGATCGTTGCGCGTCCCGCCCTGTATCAGGCCATTGGGCTGCTCCCCCCAATCGAGCCGCATCGCCCGGTAGAAAACGGTCCCGTCGAAGCGATCCTCATCCACATAGCGTAGGAAATTGCCGGTGGTGACCGGCGCGCGCGCGGTTTCCAGCGTGACGGTGATGTTGCCCATCGTCGTTTCGATGACGACATCCTGCGTTGCGGGCGCGGCCGTATCCTGCGCGGATGCGGACATCGGCGACACCATGGCAAGAGCGAGCGGACCGGCAAGGGCGAATCGTTTGAACATGTCGCGATCATGCCAAATCGCTTCGACGAACGACATACCGGGATCGACGAACGTCATTTCGTGCGCTCAGCCAGCATTTACAGATGTAATCGAATCGCTTACACCTGTAGTCGTATAGCGTGGAGCAAATGATGAGCAGCCCCCAGACCGAACGCATCAGCGAGGCCGAACATGCGGTGATGGAGGTATTGTGGACCAACGCGCCGCTCACCGCCGCGCAGGTGGCCGACCGCATCGGCGAATCGCGCGGGTGGAGCCTCGCCACGGTAAAGACGCTGCTCTCCAGACTCAGCCAGAAAGGCGCGGTCGAAACGGCACCGGACGGGCGCCGGTTTCTCTATTCCCCCGTCGTGGAACGCGCCGACTATGTGGGCACCGAATCGCGGCGGCTCGTCGACCGGTTGTTCGGCGGGCGTGCGTCGTCGCTTTTCGCCCATCTGGCGCAGGCCGAAGCGCTGGATGAAAAGGATCTGTCCGAGATCGAGGCTCTCTTGCAGGAGTTGCGCAAATGACCGGGTTTCTGTTCGATACATGGCTCGCCACGGGCGTGTTGATCGCCGTGGTGCTGTTGATCCGCCGGCCGATGGCGCATCTGTTCGGTGCGCGGCTCGCCTATGCGCTCTGGCTGCTTCCGGCCTTGCGTTTCTTGATGCCGCCGATCGTGCTGCCGGCGTGGCTGGCCCCGGAACGCCAAGTGCCGCTCTTCGCGCAAAAGGCGCCGCCGGTGCATCCATCGATCGTCGATGCCGATACAGGGACCGCATCCTTTGCCGATGCGGCGGTGCAGAGCGGGACGGGCGGCGATATTCTCGGCCTGGTTGCAATGGCCGTCTGGCTCGGCGGGGCAGTTGTGTTTTGCGTGTGGCGCATGCGCAATTATCGCGCGATGCGGGCGCGCCTGCTGGGCGGCGCGGTTCCGGTGGGCGAGGTCGGCGATATCCGCATGGTCGAAAGCCGCGAGGTCGCTGCGCCGCTTGCCTTCGGCATACGTGACAAGGTGATCGCCATGCCTGTGAATTTCATGTCGCAACCAAGCCGCGAGGCCCGCGATTTCGCCATCGCGCATGAAATCGCGCACCACCGCCGCGGCGATCTGCTGGCCAATATACTGGCGCAGCCGGTGCCGGCGCTGCACTGGTTCAATCCGGTCGCGTGGCTGGGCTGGCGCGCGATGCGCCGGGATCAGGAGGCGGCCTGCGACGCGCATGTCATGGCGGGCAAGAGCCGTCCCGAGCGCGCGCGCTATGGCGAGGTGATCGTGCTTTTCGCGCGGGAGCAGCACATGGCGCTCGCCGCACCGATGGCAGGGTTCCGCGAGATCGGCCCGGCGCTCGGTGAAAAGGCGATCGTCCACCGTCTGCGCAGCCTCACGCAGGAGGAAGGCAGCACCCGCCGCCGCCGTGCAGGCCGCATGGCGATCGCGGGCGCGGTGCTGGTCGCTCTGCCCCTGTCTGCGACGATCAGCTTCGCAGAAGGGGAACAGGCCGAATATCCCGCGCCCGCCGCGCCGCCGCTTCCCGCCGCCCCGCCGTCACCCGTGCCGCCCGCGGCGCCGCCGATGCCCGCCAATTTCGTGCAGGAGCCGACAGGTGAGGACATGCCCGACACATGGGACGGGGCCGACCGCCTCGCGCACGAAGCGCGTATCGAGGCCGAAGCGTCGAGAACCGAAGCCGAGGCCGAGGCGTTCGAATCCGAAATGGAAGCGTTCGAAGCCGAGATCGAGCAGCTTGGCCCCATGATCGCAAAAAGCGTGCGCGCCGCGATGAAGGTCGTACCCGACATCGACCACACCGTGTCGAGCGACGGCGATGGCAAGCGTCATGTCACCCGGCTTTTCGGGGTTGATGATGAAGGCCGGCGGCAGGTCGTGCAGACGCAGGTCGTCGATGAACGGGCGATCGAACGCGAGGCCTATGCCAGTGCGATCTCCGCCGTGCGGGCCGCCCGTCGCTCCATCGCGGCGAGCCGTTCGATCCCCGCCGACGTCCGCACGGACACGCTGCGCGAGCTCGATCAGGAATTACACGACATGGAGGAAGAGTTCCGGTCCGCCGATAGGGGCGACTGAAACCCTTTCGCCGGGCCGGAAGTGGGGGAGCGAAGCGGGATGCCGGGTTACGGCGTCTCGCTCACCGCCACCTGTTCCGCGGTGCCGCCATTTGGCGAGGGTTTCATTTCCGCGGTCCGCCGCGCGACCGGATCGAACACGTCGCCTTCGCGGGCCGGGCGCGCGGGCCATTCGCATTCGCGCGCCTCGCCCATGCCTTTCAGGAAACCGCGCCGAATGAGCGCAGCGCCCACGATCCGCTCGAAACGGCGGCGTTCCTCGTTCGCGCCCGTCACTTCGCGAAGGATACCGCGAAAGGGGATAAGCCCGCCCACGAGCGACTTCGCGACATTGCCCGCCATGTTCGTGCCTTTTTGCATGTCGCTCTTTTCAACCGCGGGCTGGTCGATATCGACGCCGAGATAAAGGTTGAGATCGGTCACCGCGCGGGCGATCTGCGCGCAATCGTGCAACCCGCCCGTCGCATAGGGGGCGGCGGCCACATCGATCAGCAGCGGCGGAATATCGTCCCGGTGCAGGTTGAGATCGCGAAGAGGCTGCGTCGCGAGATCCTCCGCCTCGAAATCGGGATCGCGCATGTCCTCCTGCGCCATGGCCGGGGCACAGAAAGCGGCCGCAACAACAATCAGCGGCGCAAATCGGCAAAGGTGTCGCATTGATCCTCGTCTCCAGTCTGAAGCCCACGTTGCAGCCATTCCATACGCTGTGCGCTTGAACCGTGGGTGAAGCTTTCGGGCGATACGCGCCGCCCGGCATTGCGCATCAGCGTATCGTCGCCGATGGCGCTGGCGGCGCGCAGGCCTTCCTGAATATCGCCGGGTTCGATGAGGTCGCGGTTCTTCGCGGCCCACACCCCGGCGTAGCAATCGGCCTGCAGCTCCATGCGCACCTGTAGCGGGTTCGCGCCCGCGGGGTTCGACGATTGCGCGCTGCGCACCTGATCGGCGAGACCGGTCAGGTTCTGAACGTGGTGGCCGTATTCGTGCGCCATGACATAGGCGCGCGCGAAATCGCCGCCGGCGCCCATCTGCCGCTCCATCTGATCATAGAAGCTGGTATCGATATATATGCCTTCGTCCGCAGGGCAGTAGAACGGCCCCATCGCCGATTGCGCGCTGCCGCAACCCGAACGCCCCTGTCCGTCATAGAAGTTGAGCGTCGGCCGCTGAAACGGGATATTCGCCTCGGCAAACAGGGGCGCCCATGTCTCGTCGAGCGAGGACAGCGCGGCGCAGCTTTCGCGGCTGTACGGCCCGACGGAGCAGCTTTCCTCCACGGTCTGGCCGCTTTGCACCTGTCCTTGTGTGCCGCCCGTGGGCGCGGACTGGCTGACCTGGTCGATGGTGCCGAGCGTGGTCATCGGGTCGATCCCGAAGAACACCGCCCCGATCAGCGCGACGACGATTGCCCCGCATCCCAGTTTCTTGCCCCCGCCGATACCGCCGCCGGAACCGCGCTGGTCCCGCACGCGTATATTACGGGAGAAATCGTTCAGCCTCATGTTACCTCGTTTGCGCAGGTGCCGATCGTGCCGAATCGGCCCGGTCATGCTGCCCCCTTCATGCCAGACCGGATAATTCTTTGGAGTATAACATGTTCCTTACCGGAAAAACCGCACTCGTCACAGGATCGACCTCGGGCATCGGGCATTCCATCGCCGACGCGTTCGCGCAGGAGGGGGCGAATATTGTGATGACCGGCATCGGCGACGAGGCGGAGATCGAAAAGACGCGGGCCAAGATGGCGCAGGATCACCGGGTCGAGGTTGCGTTCGTGCCCGCCGACCTGACCGCGCGCGAAGAGACCGAGGCGTTGATCGAGGCGGCGCGGACCCGATTTGGCGCGGTCGACATACTGGTCAACAATGCCGGGATGCAGCATGTCGCCCCGATCGACGAATTCCCGCCCGAAAAATGGGACAGCATCATCGCACTGAACCTCACGGCGGCGTTCGATGCGTGCCGGCTGTGCGTGCCGATGATGAAAACGCGGGGATGGGGGCGCATCATCAATACCGCCTCCGCGCATTCGCTGGCCGCATCGCCGTATAAATCGGCGTATGTGGCGGCGAAACATGCGCTGGCCGGACTGACGAAGACGGTCGCGCTCGAACTCGCGCAGGACAATATCACGGCCAATTGCATTTCGCCCGGCTATGTCTGGACCCCGCTTGTCGAGAATCAGATCCCCGACACGATGAAGGCCCGCAAGCTCAGCCGCGAGGAGGTCATCGAAAACGTGCTCCTGTCCGGACAGCCGACCAAGAAATTCACGCAGCCCGAGGATATCGGCGCGCTTGCGGTGTTCCTGTGCCGGGATGCGGCGCAGAACATGACCGGCGGCAATATCAGCATGGACGGCGGCTGGACCGCGCAATGACGCGATGAAAAACGAGGCGAACGGGGGCAGCAGGCGGATGCGACGGGCCGCGAGATGCGCGTGGGCGGCGGCCTGCACGGCGCTGCTTTCGGCGTGTGCGACGGCGCGTGAGCGTGAGCCGGCGAGCGTGGCGGAGGCGCTGTCCTCCCATGTCGAGGTGTTGTCCTCCAACCGTTTCGCAGGGCGCGCGGCCGGCACGCAGGGCGAAGGGCTGACGCTCGATTATCTTCAGGCGCAGTGGAAGGCGATCGGCCTGAAATCGGGCACCCACGATTCGGCGAGCCCCTGGCGCGCGCCGTTCCGCATGACAGGCGCGAACGGCGAAATGGTTGCAAGCTACAATCTCATCGGGCGGATCGAGGGGACCGATCCGCAATCGGGTGCCGTTCTGCTGCTCGCCCATTGGGATCATCTGGGCGCCCATAACGCCACGTGCGGGCGGCGGTTCATCGACACGATCTGCAACGGGGCGGTCGACAATGCCACCGGGCTTGCCATGATTACCGAAATTGCGCGCAACCTTCGCGGCGGACCGCGGATGAAGCGCGATGTCTATATCCTCGCCACCGGGGCGGAGGAGAACGGCCTTCTGGGGGCGCGCGCCTTTGCCCAGGATCCGCCCGTGCCCTTGGGCAAGTTCGTCGCCGCCTTCAACATCGACAGCGAAGGGCTGGCCCCTGCGGGCGCACCGGCAGTCGTGATCGGCGAAAAAGGCGACCCGCTGGCCCGGCTGGTTCACAGCGTCGCTGACGAAGAGGCGATTGTGCTGATCGATCCCGACGCGGTGAACGCCATGTTCCTGCGCCGGCAGGATGGCTATGCCCTGATGCGGGCCGGGCTGCCCGCGGTGATGGTGAGTGCGAGTTTCGCCGATGCCCCGCGGCTCGCCCGGTACATGGACGGCAATTACCACCGCCCCGGCGACGAGTTCGAGACGGTCGAGCTGGGCGCGGCGGTCGACATGGTGCGCCTCCATACCGCACTCGTTCGGGCGGCGGCGGACCCGGCCCGCTTTCCCGGCCGGTTGCGGTCCGATGGGCGCCCCGTGCGAACAGAAAGCGCGACCACCCCCTAGCGGCGAAGGCGCGGGGCGGTTAGAGGGCGATGCACGACTCTCATTGCCGGGCGGTTTCAGGAGGGTCCGGGCGGAGGCGGTCCCTCGCGTGGGGGGCGCCGCATCATTGCCGCCCGCCCGCAACGAACCGCCCGCTCACCGAACGAAAGCATCCCTTCGCCGTGCCAAACCGCCTTTCTTCCGACATCCCCCTCGGCCTTACCTTCGACGATGTGCTGCTGCAGCCCGCCGCATCCGACATCGTGCCAAGCCTTGCCGACACGCGCACGCGGCTGACGCGGGACATCACGCTCAACATTCCGGTGTTGTCGAGCGCGATGGATACCGTGACCGAGAGTGAGATGGCCATCGTCATGGCGCAGATGGGCGGCATTGGCGTGCTGCACCGCAATCTCACGGTGGAGGAACAATGCGACGCCGTGCGGCAGGTGAAGCGGTTCGAGAGCGGCATGGTCGTCAACCCCATCACCATCGCGCCCGATGCGACGCTGGGCGAGGCGCGCTCCATCATGCAGAGCCACAGGATTTCGGGCATCCCGGTGGTCGAGCAATCGGGCCGGCTGGTCGGGATCCTGACCAATCGCGACGTGCGCTTTGCCGCGAACGACCGGCAACCGGTGCGTGAATTAATGACCGCCGACAATCTCGCCACGGTATCGGCGGATATTCAGCAGGACGAGGCGCGCCGCCTCCTCCACAGCCGCCGGATTGAGAAGCTGCTCGTGGTGGACGATGCGTATCATTGCATCGGCCTCATCACGGTCAAGGACATTGAAAAGGCCGTGACCTTCCCCGATTCGACCAAGGATTCGGCAGGTCGCCTGCGCGTCGCGGCGGCGAGCACCGTCGGCGACAAGGGGTATGAACGCAGCAGCGCGCTCGTCGATGCGGGGGTCGACGTGGTCGTCATCGATACCGCGCACGGGCATAACAAGGATGTCGCCCGCGCCGTCGAACGGGTGAAGGCATTGCAAGGCGACGTGCAGGTCATCGCCGGCAATGTCGCCACGGCGGCGGCGGCGCGCTCGCTCATCGATGCAGGGGCCGACGGAATCAAGGTCGGCATCGGTCCCGGCTCCATCTGCACCACGCGCATCGTGGCGGGCGTCGGCGTGCCGCAATTGACCGCGATCATGGATGCGGCGGAGGAAGCGGACAAGTCGAACGTGCCCGTCATCGCCGATGGCGGCCTGCGCACGAGCGGCGACGCGGCCAAGGCGCTGGCGGCGGGCGCATCCACCATCATGATCGGCTCGATGCTGGCCGGGACCGAGGAAGCACCGGGCGAAACCTTCCTGTATCAGGGCCGCGCGTACAAGGCGTATCGCGGCATGGGCAGCGTCGGCGCCATGGCCCGCGGCAGCGCGGACCGCTATTTTCAGCAGGACATCAAGGACTCCATGAAGCTCGTCCCCGAAGGGATCGAGGGGCAGGTCCCGTATAAGGGCCCGGCCAAGGATGTGGTCCATCAGCTCGTCGGCGGGGTGAAGGCCGCGATGGGTTATACCGGGTGCGGCACGATCGACGCGCTGCGTAAGGATGCGCGTTTCGTGCGCATTACCGGTGCGGGCCTGCGCGAAAGCCATGTCCACGACGTCACCATCACGCGCGAAGCGCCCAACTATCCCACGCGTTAAGGAACAGCCATGACCCCGTCCGCCCGCGTGAAAGCCGCGATCGACATTCTCGACACGGTGATCGCGGGCGCGCGCGGCAATGGCCCGCCCGCCGACCGTATCATCGCCGACTGGGCGCGCGACAATCGCTATGCCGGCTCGAAGGACAGGCGCGCGATTCGCGAGCTGGTCTATGCCGCGATCCGGGCCTGCGGCGAGGTTCCGGTGTCGGGCCGCGCCGCGATGCTGGCCTTGAGCAAGCAGCGGCCGGAATTGCGCGCAATGTTCGACGGGAGCCCGTACGGCCCGGACCAGATCGAGCCGGGCGAACCGGTCGCCAATCTCGACACCGCGCCGCGCTGGCTGCGCGAGGAGATGATGGGCAGCGGTCTCGACCGGGAGGAGCAGGATGCCCTGTCGGCAAGGGCGCCGCTCGATCTGCGCGTGAATACGTTGAAAGCGCGGCGCGATACGTTGTCCCTGCCCGAAACGGCGGAGCCCACCGCGGCGCCGCACGGGCTGCGGCTGGAAACCGGGCTTCGGGTCGAGGATTGGGACGCGTGGAAGAGCGGCGCTGTCGAGGTGCAGGACACCGGCAGCCAGATCGCCTGCCTCGCCGCGGGGGCGGGCGCGGGAATGACCGTCGTGGACCTGTGCGCGGGCGCAGGCGGCAAGACGCTCGCGCTGGCCGCGACGATGGGGAACGAGGGGCGTATCATCGCCGCCGATACCTCGCGCGCGCGGCTTCAGAAATTGCCCGAACGCGCCGAACGCGCCGGGGTGACGATCGTGGAAACCGTGCTCCTCAATCCCGGCCACGAAATGGACGCGTTGACGCAGGTGGAGGGCGAGGCCGATATCGTGTTCGTCGATGCACCGTGCAGCGGGACGGGCACCTGGCGCCGCAATCCCGAGGCGCGCTGGCGCGTGACGCCCGCCAGCCTGAAGGAGCAGGCGGCGCTGCAATCGCGGCTGCTCGATCTTGCCGCGCGGCTGGTGAAACCGGGCGGGCGCGTGGTTTATGTCGTGTGTTCGCTGCTCGATGTCGAAGGGGCGGAGCAGGGCGATGGTTTCCTGTCGCGCAACCCCGGATTCTCGGCGGACACGCCCGATCTGCCGCTTGGCCGGAGGCGGGGAACCGGGATGCGGCTGACGCCGTTGCACGATGCGACCGATGGGTTTTTCATCGCGCGCTATATCGCCGCGTGCTAGGCTTGGCCGGACATGGACCGCCCTCTCGCTTCATCGTTCGATCGCCCGCGCAGGGAGCGTGACCCGGCCTGGAAGGATTTGATGATGCGCTACACCCCGATTGCCGCCGCCCTGTCGCTCTTCGTCGCGATCAGCGCCAGCACCGGTCATGGCAAGGCGCCCGAACCGGCGGATCCGCGGGTGGCAAGCCTGCTGCGATCGGGCGATGCCGCGCTTGCGAGCGGCGACATCGCCGGCGCGACCGACCGGTTCGAGGCCGCGGCCGTTCTTGCCCCCGGCCATGCGCGCATTTTCATGGCACTTGCCGATGTCGCCCGCACGAAAGGGCTGCAGGGCAAGGCGATCCATTATTACCGGCAGGCGTTGATCCTCGATCCCGGCAATCTGTCCGCCATTGCCGGGGAAGGTGCCGCCATGGCGGAGAAGGGCGCGATCGCCAAGGCGGAGCAGAACCTGACCCGGCTCAAATCGCTGTGCGGCAACGATTGTGCCGAGGTCGGCGCGCTGGCCGCCGCGATCGAACGGGGGCCGGTCGAACCGGTTCGTTCGGCGGAGGCATCGGGCGGTGATACGATGGCCGGGATGGACGAACCGGTCGAGGTGAACTGAACGCTCGGCCCGGCGTCAGATCCGGTCGCGAAACTGCGACAGGACCGCCTCGTAAACGGGGCGTTTGAACGGAATGATCATCGCCGGAAGCGTGTCGGCATCGACCCAGCGATATTCGGCAAACTCCGCCTCGCTATGCGCGTTGAGGTCGATATCCGCATCGGTCCCTGTAAACCGGACGAGGAACCAGCGCTGACGCTGTCCGATATATTTTCCGCCCCACAGCTTGCCCTTCAACTCGTCGGGCAGGTCGTAGAACAGCTCTTCCTCGCTCTCCGCCTCGATCCGGGCCTTGTCGGATGGGATGCCGGTTTCCTCGTACATTTCGCGAAAGGCGGCATCGTGCACATCCTCTCCCGGATCGACGCCGCCCTGCGGCATCTGCCACCAGTCGCCCTCCTTGGTATCGAGCCGCTTGCCGACGAAGACGCGGCCGTTCTCGTTCACGATCATCAACCCGGCGCACGGGCGGTAAAGGGCGGGGTCGGGTTTGCTCATGCGGTTCGCTCTTTCGATTCGCGGATGTTGGCGCCATCTGGCCGCCCGGACACGCGTTTTGCAACCGGTTCGGGCCATGGTGTGAACATCGCGCGGCGCGGCGGGCAGGCAGATCGGACAAAGCGCATCGCGGCGGGGCGGAAACTTTTTCTAAATTGAACGCTTGGGTTCAGAAGACTAGTCAGGCAATGACCGCCGCCCGCAATTCGGGCACGCGCCGCCCGCCGCGCTTTTCATTCGGGCCGATACCGAGGATGACAATGGCTTCACAGATCGCAAGCACCGCCGCCCCCGACACCCCGTCGGGTCAGACAGAGGCGGTCGTCGTCCGCTTTGCCGGGGACTCTGGCGATGGCATGCAGCTGACCGGGGGGCAGTTTACGCTGTCCACCGCGCTCGCCGGTAATGATCTTGCCACGTTCCCCGATTTTCCGGCCGAAATCCGCGCGCCGCAGGGCACGCTTTTCGGCGTTTCGGCGTTTCAGATCAATTTCGGCTCTACTGCGATCGAAACCGCGGGCGACGCGCCCGACGTGCTGGTCGCGATGAACCCCGCCGCGCTCAAGGTGAATCTGGCCGCGCTGAAACCCGGCGGGCTGATCATTGCCGACACGGGCGAGTTCACGGCGCGCAATCTCGACAAGGCGAAATACGATCACAACCCGCTCGACGGGGACGAGCTGGCGAAATGGGACGTGCTGGCCTTCGACATCAGCGCGCTCACATTGGAGGCCGTGAAGCCGTTCGGGCTGGGCAACAAGGAGGCGCTGCGCTGCAAGAACATGTGGACGCTCGGCCTCGCGCTGTGGATGTTCGACCGGTCGCGCGAACCGATTCATGACTGGCTGAAGCAGAAGTTCAAGAAGGCACCCGATCTGGCCGAGGCGAATATCGCGGCGCTGGACGCGGGCCATGCCTATGGCGAGACGGCGGAAATTTCCGGCCCGCTCAAGCAATATCACGTCGCGCCGGTCGAAAGCGATCCCGGCCTCTATCGCACGATCACCGGGGCGGAGAGTATTTCGCTCGGCCTCGTGGCGGGGGCGCAGCTTGCCGAACTGCCGCTGTTTTTCGGCGGCTATCCCATCACGCCGGCGTCGGCCATCCTGCACCATCTGGCGAATCTGAAGGAATTCGGCGTCACCACGTTTCAGGCGGAGGACGAGATCGCCGCGATCTGCGCCGCCATCGGCGCAAGCTATGCAGGACAGCTCGGCATCACGAGCTCTTCGGGGCCGGGCATCGCGTTGAAGGGCGAGGCGATGGGCCTTGCCGTGATGACCGAACTCCCGCTCGTCATTGTCAATTCGCAGCGTGGCGGTCCGTCCACCGGCCTTCCCACGAAAACCGAGCAGAGCGACCTTTACCAGGCGGTCTATGGCCGTAACGGCGACGCGCCGCTCCCCGTGATCGCGGCGCGCAGCCCGGCCGACGCCTTCGAATGCGCGATCGAGGCATGCCGCCTTGCCGTGCATTACATGACGCCGGTGATGCTGCTCACCGATGGTTATATCGCCAATGCGGCCGAGCCGTGGAAAGTGCCCGATCCCACCGGTTTCGAGCATTTCCCGGCGAAGTTCCTCTCCGAGAAGAACGCGAAGGATGCCGACGGCAATGAAACGCTGCTTCCCTTCGCGCGCGATGAAAAGGGTGCGCGCCCGTGGATCAAGCCGGGCACACCCGGTCTGATGCACCGCATCGGCGGGATCGAGAAGGCGCAGGGCACCGGCCACATCGATTATTCGCCCGCCAATCATCAGGCAATGACCGACGCGCGCAAGGACAAGATCGAGGGAATCGCGGGCGACATCCCCGATCAGGACGTGTGCATGGGCAGTACCAGCGGCAAGCTCGCCGTGGTCGGCTGGGGCAGCACGTTCGGCCCCATCCATCAGGCCGTCCGCCGCGCCCGCAAGAAAGGCATCGACGTCAGCCACATTCACGTCCGCCACATCTGGCCGCTGCCGAAGAACATGGGCGAATTGCTAGCCGGGTTCGATAACGTGCTGATCCCCGAAATGAACGCCGGACAGTTCAAGACCGTGCTGCGCGATCATTTCCTGATCGATGCGCAGTCTCTGACCAAGACCAGCGGGCAGCCCTTTGCCATCGCCGAGATCGAGGCCGCGATCGCTGCCTATTTCGACGATGTCGATGGCAATGAGGGCGGGCAGGTCGACGTGAACGACACGCAGCTTCCCAGCCCCGAAAAAGCCCAATCCTGAGCCAGTCCAGCCCTAATCAGTCCAAAAGGACACGCGACATGAACGACATGACCCCCGTAACGACCACGCTCAAGGACTGGGAAACCGATCAGGAGGTGCGCTGGTGCCCCGGTTGCGGCGACTATGCGATTCTGAAGGCGGTGCAGCGCACCTTGCCGCAGCTTGGCGCCGACCCGGCCAATACGGTGTTCATTTCCGGCATCGGCTGCTCCAGCCGCTTTCCCTATTACATGGAAAGCTATGGCTTCCACACCATCCACGGGCGCGCGCCCGCGGTTGCGACGGGGGTGAAGCTCGCCAATCCCGACCTCGACGTGTGGCTGGTGACGGGCGATGGCGACGGGCTCTCCATCGGCGGCAATCACATGATGCATGTGCTGCGCCGGAACGTGAACATGCAGATCATGCTGTTCAACAATGAGATCTACGGCCTGACCAAGGGGCAATATTCGCCGACCAGCCGTCCCGGCACGACCAGCCCGTCGACGCCGGCCGGTTCGGTCGAGGCACCGGCCAGCCCGTGCGCCTTCGCCCTTGGATCGGGGGCGCGTTTCGTGGCGCGCGGTTATGACGTGTCGAAGGATCTTCCCGATGTTCTGAAGGCCGCCCATGCGCACAAAGGCGCGGCCTTTATCGAGATTTTCCAGAATTGCATCGTTTATAACAAGGATGTGTTCGACGATTTCACGCAGAAAAAGACCGCGTCCGAAACGCAGATCTGGCTGACCGACGGTGAGCCGATGCTGTTCGCGAAGGGCACGAAGGGGCTTGCGCTCGATACCGATACGCTCACGCTCAAGGTCGTGGATGTCGTCGAGGGCGATTGGCAGGGCGCAGGCGTGATGACGCACAATGCGAAGAGCAAGACGCTGGCCCACATGCTGATCGAGATGCCGTTCGGGCCGTTCCCGATGGCGCTGGGCGTGATCTACGACAATCCCGCGCCGGTTTACGAGGACATGGTCCACGCGCGCAATGCGAAGGACGCAGCCGGCAAGTCCACCGACTTCGCCGCATTGCTGCGCAAGGGGCAGACCTGGACCGTGTCGGGCACGGCGCAGGATCCGATCTGAGCGCCCGGCCGGACTAGGCGCGCGCCGTGTCCCGCCCGATCGGCAACGGGCGAAACGCGGCGGCGCACAGCACGGCCCAGCCTGTCCCGCCGAGCCATCCGGCCAGTGCATCGCTGGGCCAGTGCACGCCGAGCCCTATCCGGCTCATCGCGATGAGCGCGGCCAGAACCATCGCCGCGCCGATCAGCGCATGGCGTGCCGATGCGCGCACGACGCAAGGCGCGAAGGCCAGCGCCAGAGCGACATAGACGACCGCACCGTTGAAGCTGTGCCCGCTGGGAAAGGCGGGGCCGTCTGCCTCCGCCAGATGCGGCACGAGTTCGGGCCGGGGCCGCGCGAACGCATATTTCATCACGCTGTTCACCAGCCAGCCCGATGCCACCGTCACGAACAGCCACACCGCGATCCCCCGCCAGCGCAGGACGAACGCGGCAATACCCACTCCGATCAGCGCGAAGAAATTGCGAAGCAGCACGCCGCCCAGCGCAGTCACATCGCGCATCATTTCATGGCCCCAGCCCGGACCCCGCGCCGCCCCGTCCGCCATCCGCGGCAACCGGAGCAAAACCGTATCGAACTGTGCAGTGTGTCCGGCCAATACCGCCCAGACCACAACCGCAAACCCCGCCCACAGCAACACCGCGAAAGCGAGCATCACGGGTCGGGATGGGCGTGGCGGGGCGGGCGTTGGGGGCGCAGGTGACATCGTCATGGAACATTCGCGCAAGGCCCCCCGTTCCCGTTCCAGACATAACGACCATCAAGGAGACCTGAATGACCGCCCCGCAAATCGTCTGGCTGCGGCGCGACCTGCGTCTTTCGGATCAGCCCGCGCTGTGCGCCGCCGCGTCGCAGGGGCCGGTCATTGCGGTCTATGTGCTGGATGATGATCGGGCGGGGGATCGCGCGCTCGGCGGGGCGTCGCGATGGTGGCTTCACCACAGCCTCGACGCGATGACGCGCAGGCTCGCGCAGCATCGCTCGCGGCTGATCCTTCGGCGCGGTGACGCGGTCGAGGAACTTTGCGCCTTGGTCGAGGACACGGGGGCGGAGGCGGTCCATGCCATCCGCCATTACGAATATTGGTGGGTGAAGGCGCAGGACGCGCTGTGTGAGCGGGTCACGCTCAACCTCTATGACGGGAATTATCTGCTGCCGCCCGGCAGCGTCACGACCGGTTCGGGCGATCCGTACAAGATCTACACCCCCTTCGCAAAGGCGGCGACCCGCCAATTGCCGCAGCGCGATCCGCTCGACGTGCCGAGCCTGACGCTCCCCGACGCATGGCCCGACAGCGACGACTTGGACGACTGGAACCTCCTGCCGACACAGCCCGACTGGGCCGAAGGGTTTCGCAGCGAATGGGCCGTGGGCGAAAGCGCAGGTCAGGACCAGATCGACGAATTCTGCGAACGGGTCGCGTCCTACGAAACCGATCGCAACCTGCCGTCGGTCGACGGATCATCTCGCCTGTCGCCGCACCTCCATTGGGGCGAGATTTCGCCGACGCAGGTATGGAAGGCCCTGGAAGGGCGCAGCGGGGAAGGGCTGCACAGCTTTCGCGGCGAGTTGCTGTGGCATGACTATACGCAGAACATCATCTGCCAGTTTCCCGAATATCCCGAGAGTGGCTATCGCGAACAGTTCGAGCATTTCCCATGGCGCGATCCGGACAGCGACGAAGAGGCCGCCGCCGATCTGAAAGCGTGGCAGCAGGGGCGCACCGGATACCCCATCGTCGATGCGGGGATGCGGCAATTGTGGCATATCGGCTGG
Organism: Croceicoccus hydrothermalis; assembly: GCF_022378335.1. GTDB lineage: Bacteria > Pseudomonadota > Alphaproteobacteria > Sphingomonadales > Sphingomonadaceae > Croceicoccus > Croceicoccus hydrothermalis. The sequence goes on along the minus strand of NZ_JAIQCI010000006.1, from coordinate 98,592 downwards.
ATGCACAACCGGGTGCGGATGATCGCGGCAAGCTTCCTCATCAAGCATCTGCTCATCCGCTGGACCCACGGGGAACGGTGGTACTGGGACACGTTGGTCGATGCGGATTACGCGAACAATGGCGTGAATTGGCAATGGATCGCGGGCACGGGGGTCGACAGCAACATGTTCCCGCGCATCATGGCGCCGCTCTCGCAATCGCCGAAATTCGATGCCGCCGAATATATCCGTGACTGGGTGCCCGAACTCGGCCATCTTGGCGATGACACGATTCACGATCCGGACGACGATTGCCGGCCCGACGGCTATCCCGAAAAGCGAATTGCGCACAAGGTCGCCCGGCAACGCGCGCTCGACGCCTATGGCGAAATGAAGGATCGCGCGGGATAGGGCACGGCGTGCTTTCCGCCTGTTGGCAAGCGGCGCATCCCGCGCCATAGGGAGCCGCGATGAATGCACCCGAACCACGCGGCAGGCACCTGACACAGGCGGGCCTCGACTGGCAAAATGGCACAGGCTGGCTCGCGCGGATGATATCCGGCGGGGCCGATCGGCTGGTCGAGCGTATCGACGCCGGGATTGCGACCGGCTCGATCGAGGCGCAATTGCCCGATGGCAGCCACCGCATCGTGGGCGGGCGCGCGCCGGGTTTCGCGGCGCAGATCCGGCTCCACGACTGGCGCGCCTTGTTGCGGCTCGCCACTGGCGGGTCGGTCGGGTGGTATCGCGCATGGCAACTGGGCGAATGGGACAGCCCCGATCCCGTCATGATCTTTGCGCTGTTCATCGCCAATGCCGGAACGCTCGGCTCTGTCGGGCGGGCAAAGGGGCCGTGGCGGCTGGCCAGCCGGATGCTGCACCGCTTGCGACGCAATACGAAGGCCGGGGCGCAGGTGAACATCGCGGCCCATTACGACCTCGGAAATGATTTGTACGCCGCGTGGCTCGATCCAACGATGAGCTATTCCAGCGCGATGTTTACCGACACCACGCGCGATCTGGAGCACGCGCAATTCGCCAAGGTCGATGCGCTGGCGGACCGACTCGCGTTGACGCCCGGCGACAGGGTGCTGGAAATCGGGTGCGGCTGGGGTTTTCTTGCGCGGCGGCTGGCCGATCGGCACGGGGCGGATGTCACCGCGATCAGCCTGTCGGACGAACAGCTGGCCTATGCGCGGGAGAGGGCGGAAGAGGAGGCGCTCTCCATCGATTTCCGGCGGCAGGATTACCGCGATGTCGAAGGGCAGTTCGACGCCATCGCTAGCGTCGAAATGGTCGAGGCGCTCGGCCGCGAATACTGGCCGACATACATGGATTGCATCGCCCGCAACCTGAAGCCGGGCGGGCGCGCGGCGATTCAGTATATCTCGATCCGCGACGACATTTTCGACGCCTACGCCAGCAGCGCCGATTTCATCCAGACCTATGTCTTTCCCGGCGGTCTTCTCATCCGGACAAGCGAGTTTCGCAGACTCGCCGAGGCGCGAGGCCTGTCATGGCAGGATCAGCATGATTTTGGGCGCGATTACGCCGAAACGCTCCGTATCTGGCGCGAAAATTTCGACCGCGCTGTGGAGGATGGTCTGCTCCCGCCCGGTTTCGACCGCGGATTTGTCGAGCTGTGGCGTTATTATCTCATGTATTGCGAGGGCGGTTTTCGCGGCGGCGGGATCGACGTGCATCAGGTCACGCTGATCCGACAATAGCGTCAGAGCCGCGCCGGCATGCGGCAACTCGCGACGATGGATTCGTAGGTGCCGAAATCGAGTAGATCGTGAAAGGCGCAGCCTACCGTGTTGTCGCGCCACCATATCACCTCGCATGCGAGGGGTTCGATGCCCGGCACGTAAAGCCAGCACAAGGTCCCTTCGCGCAATGGTTCAGCCGCCTTGCCGCAAAAGCCGCCGATCGAGAAATCGTGGACCACGGTTGAAAATCCGCGCCCGCCGGACGGCCTGAGTTTGGCCGGAATTGCGAGGCCGGCCGCGGTTGCATAACGGCGGTCCCGGGGCGACGCCGTCTGACGTTTTCGTTGAAGCAAGGCTTGCATCGCAACACTCCCGATGGGGATCATCGTGTTGCGAGGCAATCTCCTCTCGAAATATGAAGGTTTGCCTATCAGGCTTGATTAACGCGAAGTCTATGCCCGGTTACGAACGGCTCCGACATCAATTGCGCGACGGCTTCGCCGACCGTGTCGGGGGATTTCACCGTCTGCGGATCCTCACCTGGATAGGCGCGCGCGCGCATCGTCGTGCGGGTGGCGCCGGGGTCGACGATCGCGGTGCGGATGCACGACACCTTCGCATTTTCCTGCGCATAGCAATCGAGCAGCACGTCGAACGCGCCCTTGGTCGCGCCATACGCGCCCCAATAGGCACGCGGGTTCGCGCCCACGCTGCTGGTGATGCCGACGACGCGGCCATCCTTCGACGACTTGAGCATGGGATGGAACGCGGTCAGCAATGTCTGCGTCGCAAGGACGTTCACGGTCATCGCGCGGCTGAATTCGCGGGGGTCGATATCCTGCACCGCCGACAATTGCGGCAGGATCGCCGCATTGATGACCAGCATGTCGAGCGCGTCCCAGCGGCCCCGGATCGCGGCGGCAAGCCGCGCGACCGCATCGGGTTCGGACAGGTCCATCGGCGCGATGGTGGCGCTTCCGCCGGCGGTGTGGATCGCGTCCTCCACCTGTTCCAGCGCGGTGTCGCTGCGCGCAGTGAGCACGACATGCGCCCCTCGCGCGGCCAGCGATTGCGCGATCGCCGCACCGATCCCGCGCGACGCCCCGGTGACGAGCGCGAGCTGCCCGTCGAGATTCTTCTCGTCGCTCACGCCGCCGTCTCCTGCAGCAGGGACATCTGATCGGGGTCGGTGCGCTCTTCGAGGTCGGTGAGCTTCGTCGGATAATCGCCGGTAAAGCACGCGTCGCAATATTGCGGGCACTTGGACCTGCGCTCTTCCTCACCCACCGCGCGATAGAGACCGTCGATGGAGACGAAGGCCAGGCTGTCGGCCTGGATGAATTCGCGCATGGCCTCGACTTCCATCCGCGCGGCCAGCAATTTGGAGCGCTCTGGCGTGTCCACGCCATAGAAACAGCTGTGCATGGTCGGCGGGCTGGCGATGCGCATGTGCACCTCGGTGGCGCCGGCATCGCGCATCATCTGCACGATCTTGAGGCTGGTGGTGCCGCGCACGATGCTGTCGTCGATGAGCACGATCCGCTTGCCCTCGACCAGCGCGCGGTTGGCGTTGTGCTTGCGGCTGACGCTGCTCGACCTTGCGCCGTCGGACGGTTGAATGAAGGTCCGGCCCACGTAATGCGAGCGGATGATGCCAAGCTCGAACGGCTTGCCCGATTGCTGCGCATAGCCGATCGCCGCCGGCACGCCCGAATCCGGCACCGGGATGACGAGATCGACATCGGCGGGCGATTCGATGGCGAGCTGCTCTCCGATGGCCTTGCGCACGGAATAGACCGAGCGGCCCGCCGAAATCGAATCGGGACGGCTGAAATACACATGCTCGAAGATGCACGGGCGTGATCCGCGATTGCCGAACGGGCGGTGGCTCTTCGTCTTTCCGTCGAAATCCACCTCGATCAGCTCGCCCGGTTCCACCTCGCGTTCGAAATCGGCCCCGATGATGTCGAGCGCGACCGTCTCGCTGGCAAAGACCACCGCATCGCCGACCCGCCCCATGACGAGCGGCCGGATGCCGAGCGGATCGCGGCAGGCCATCATCCCCTTGGGCGTCATGCAGATCAGCGCATAGGCCCCTTCGACAAGGCGCAGCGCATCGACGAACCGGTCGAGCAGGGTGGGATAGCGGCTCGTCGCGACGAGATGGACGATCACCTCGGTGTCCGAAGTGGACTGAAAGATTGCGCCCTTGCGGACCAGATCGGCGCGCAGATGCATCGCGTTCGAGATATTGCCGTTATGCGCGATCGCGAAACCGCCGGTGGCGAGTTCGGCATAGAGCGGCTGAATATTGCGGAGGCCCGATCCGCCGGTGGTGGAATAGCGGACATGGCCCGCCGCCATCGACCCCGGAAGTTCGGCGATGGCGTCGCCCGCGCCGAAATTTTCGGCCACATGGCCGAGCCCGCGCCGGACATAGAATTCCGCCCCGTCATAGCTGACGATGCCGGCCGCTTCCTGCCCGCGGTGCTGCAGCGCGTGCAGGCCAAGCGCGGTCAGCGCGGTCGCGTCGCGCGCGTTGATGGCGCCAAAAACGCCGCATTCCTCGCGCAGCGTATCCCCGTCCTCGTCATGGAAGGGATGGTTCACGTGTGTCTCGATGGTCATGTTCGCGCAATGTCCCGGATCGGCCCGATGGGTGGCCGTTTCGTGCAGGGCGTGATCGCCCCCGTTCGCTGGCGCCGCTTTGCCGAGAAATGCGTTCGATTACAACCTGTGTGTTGCACCGCCCGCGCGTTTGCACCGGAACGCTTGCCACACAGGGCCGCACCGCCTACTTCACCTTGCGTTAAAGCCGCCCTGTTCATGGGGCGCCTGCACCTTCCCATAATGCACGGACCGCCACCCCTCGTGATCCTATCCCCTTTCGAATGGACGATCGCCAAACGTTACATGCTGCCCGGCAAGGGGGAGCGTTTCATCGCGCTCGTCGCGGGCATCAGCCTCGTGGCGGTCATGCTCGGCGTGGCCGCGCTCGTCATCGTGATGAGCGTGATGAACGGGTTTCGCGCCGAATTGATGGACAAGATCGTGGGCCTGAACGGCCATGCCATCGTGCAGGCCTATGGCGGCCGGCTCGACAACTGGCGCGACGTGCTGGAAGACGTGCGGGAAACGGAGGGCGTGACACGTGCCTCCCCGCTGATCGAGCAGCCGCTGCTCGCCACGTTCAACGGGCGGGTGGAGGCCGTGCTGGTCCGCGGGAACGAGCCGGACGATATCGCAAGGCTCGCCGACAAGAACGTCATGGGCGATCTGTCGCGGGTGCGGCCAGGCTCCAACACGGTGGCGATCGGCGCGCGGCTGGCGCAGACGCTCGGAATGCGGCTCGGCGATACGATCACCATCATCAATCCGCAGGGGCGCACGACGCCGTTCGGCACGGTGCCGCGCGAAATCGGCTATGAAATCGGGGCGATCTTCGAAATCGGCATATACGAGTATGACAATTCCTTCGTCGTGATGGCGATGGAGGATGCGCAGACGCTCATGCTTTCCGGCAATTCCATCGGCATGATCGAGGTGCTGACCGAAGACCCGGATACGGTCGAGCAGACGATGGCACCCATCGCGCAAAGGCTTGCCGGGCGGGCGGTGGTGTCCGACTGGAAAACGATCAACGCCTCTCTCTTCGAAGCCTTGGCGGTGGAGCGGGTGGCGATGTTCGTGGTGCTGTCGATCATCGTGCTGGTCGCGGTGTTCAACATCCTGTCCTCGCTCATCATGCTGGTCCGGGCAAAGACGCGCGACATTGCAATTTTGCGCACCATGGGCGCGACGCGGCGGTCCATATTGAAGATTTTCGTGACGGCCGGGTTCCTGATCGGGGCGATGGGCACGATGGCGGGGTTGCTTTTGGGGTTCGTCGCGCTCGAATTCCGGCAATCGGTGGTGCGCGCGATGGAATTGTTCACCGGACAGGAATTGTGGGATCCCTCGATCCGTTTCCTCACCGAACTGCCCGCGCGCACCGACCCGGCCGAGGTGACCGTCATCGTCGTGATGGCGCTCGTGCTGTCGTTCCTCGCCACGCTCTACCCCGCGTTCAAGGCGGCGAGCACCGATCCCGTTCAGGTTCTGCGCTATGAATGATACCGTATCGTCCGCGCCCGTCGTCCGGCTCCACGATCTTCGCCGCAGCTTTACGCAAGGCGGCGTCACGATCGAGGTGCTGCGCGGGGTCGAATTGTCGATCATGCCGGGCGAGATCGTCGCCCTGCTCGGCCCGTCGGGTTCGGGCAAGTCCACCATGCTTCAGGCGGTCGGCCTGCTAGAAGGCGGGTTTCGCGGCAAGATCGAGATTGCCGGCGTCGAGGCCAGCGCGCTCAATGGCGATGCGCGCACGGCGCTGCGGCGCGAACATCTCGGCTTCGTCTACCAGTTTCACCATCTGCTTCCCGATTTCGACGCGCGCGAGAATGTCGTCCTGCCGCAACTCGTCGCCGGGCGGGCGCGGGGCGAGGCGCAGGCACGCGCCGACGAATTGCTCGGTGCGCTCGGCCTGTCACAACGGCTCGACCATCGGCCCAGCCAGCTTTCCGGCGGGGAGCAGCAGCGTGTCGCCGTCGCCCGCGCGCTCGCCAACCGGCCCGAGCTGGTCCTCGCCGACGAACCGACCGGTAATCTCGACGAGGCCACGGCGGACCGCGTGCTAGAGGAATTCCTGCGCCTCGTGCGCGGGCAGGGCAGCTCCGCGCTCATCGCGACGCACAACGAGCGGCTCGCCCGGCGCATGGACCGCGTCGTCCGCCTGCACGAAGGGCGTCTTCGCGCAGGGTAGCCGCGCCAATCCGCCTTGCGAACCGGAACCGGGGTGGACTAAGGGGCGTTGATCGATGGAACCGTCTTAACAAAGGATCTTTCAGGTGAGCCATTCCCCCACTACTTTTCGCGGCGAGTCGCCCAATCTCAACGGGATCGAGTGGGACGATCATGCCGCGATCCACAATCGTCCGAACGGCAATGAAAGCAACATGCTGCGTGGTTTCAACGTGATGCGCGAAGGCACGTTCGCCGAAATGGTCCGCTTCGTCGACCATCTGCCAGAAGAAGAGCGTGAGCATCTCGTGATTCAGAAATCGGGCGACCGGGTGTTCACGCTTCCCGAAATTCTGGCGCTGGCCCGGCATGACGATTTCCCCGAGGCCGACTGACCCGCGCCTGGCGGATCGCGCCGCGGTCCGTTAACGGGTGAAAATATCGCCCGCCCCCTCGCATGGGGGCGGGCGTTTCGCTATCTATCGCGCGATGGCATACGCAGATTTCGTACCCCTTCGCGTCTTTTCCAGCTTTACCATGCTGGAAGGCGCGATCGATCCCAAGGCATTGGCAAAGCTGGCGAAGGCGCGCGGCTTTCCCGCCGTGGCCATTTGCGACCGGAACGGGCTTTACGGCGCGATTCCCTTTGCAGGGGAGTGCAAGGCCCAAGGGGTGCAGCCGGTCATCGGCACCTTCCTCGCGGTGCAGCGCCCGGGGCGGGAGCAGATCGACTGGATCGCGCTCTATGCGCAGGATGAAACCGGGTGGGACAATCTGTGCCATCTGGTTAGCGCGGCGCATCTCGACCGGCCGCTCCACTTCGATCCGCATGTCGGCATGGACATGCTGGAGGGGCGAACGGATGGCCTTTTGTGCCTGACCGGCGCGGGGGAGGGGGCGCTCGCCCGCCTTTTCGCCGAAGGGCAGGAGGACGAGGCGGCGGCCTATTGCGACCGGTTGCAGGCACTGTTCGGCGACCGGCTCTATATCGAAATCGCGCGCAGCGGCGCCCCGAACGAGGCCGAGGCCGAAGACGCGCTGATCGACCTTGCCTATGCGCGCGACTTGCCGTTGGTGGCGAGCAATCCCGCCCTGTTTGACGAGGCGCCGTTCCATCCCGCGCATGATGCGCTGCTGTGTATCGCCAACAGCACGCATATCGACGCGACCGACCGCCCGCGTGCGCCGCGCGATGCGTGGGTCAAACCGGCACCGGTCATGCAAGAATTGTTCGCCGACCTGCCCGAGGCGACCGGCAATACGTTGGTCGTGGCGCAGCGCACCGCGTTCATGCCGCCCTATCGCAAGCCGATTTTGCCCAGCCTCGCCGGCGATCAGGAGGGCGAGGCGAAGGCCCTGGCCGAGGATGCGCGGCGCGGCCTCGATAAACGGCTCGAAATCTATCCCGATCTGTCGGAGGAGGCGCGGGAGAAATATTATGCCCGGCTGAAATTCGAGGTCGAGATCATCACCGGAATGGGCTTTCCGGGATACTTCCTCATCGTGGCCGACTTCATCAAATGGGCGAAGGACAATGGCATCCCGGTCGGGCCGGGGCGCGGCTCCGGCGCGGGCAGTCTCGTCGCGTGGGCGCTGACCATTACCGACCTCGATCCGCTGCGGCTCGGCCTGCTGTTCGAACGGTTCCTCAATCCCGAACGCGTGTCGATGCCCGACTTCGACATCGATTTTTGCGAAACGCGGCGGGGCGAGGTGATCCGCTATGTGCAGAAGAAATACGGGCACGACCATGTCGCGCAGATCATCACCTTCGGCAAGATGAAGGCCCGCGCCGTGCTGCGCGATTGCGGCCGCATCCTGCAGATGAGCTACGGCCATGTCGACCGGCTGTGCAAGATGGTGCCGAACCACCCGACGGACCCCTGGACGCTGGAACGCACGCTCAACGGCGCGTCCGATTTTGCCGGCGAATATCGCCGCGACAAGGATGTGCAGCGGCTCGTCGATCTCGCCCGTCAGCTTGAAGGGTTGCCTCGCAATTCCTCCACCCACGCGGCGGGCGTGGTAATCGGGGATCGCCCGCTGAGCCAGCTCGTGCCGCTCTATCGCGATCCGCGATCCGACATGCCGGTCACCCAATTCGACATGAAGCATGTGGAATCGAGCGGGCTGGTAAAGTTCGACTTTCTCGGCCTCAAGACGCTGTCTGTGCTGCGCAAGGCGATCGACCTGCTGGCGCAGCGGGGCATCGCCATCGATCTCGACACGCTGTCGTGGGAGGATGCGGGCGTGTTCGACCTGTTGAAGCGCGGCGATACGGTCGGCGTGTTTCAGCTCGAATCCGAAGGCATGCGCCGCACGCTGTCGGCCGTGAAACCGACGAAGTTCGAGGATATCATCGCCCTCGTCTCGCTGTATCGTCCCGGCCCGATGGACAATATCCCCCTGTTCGGACAGCGCAAGAACGGGCAGGCGGAGATCGAATATCCGCATGAAAAGCTCGAAGGCATCCTTGCCGAAACCTACGGCATCTTCGTCTATCAGGAACAGGTGATGCAGGCCGCGCAGATCCTCGCCGGATATTCGCTCGGCGATGCGGACCTGCTGCGCCGCGCCATGGGCAAGAAGGTGCAGGCCGAAATGGACGCGCAGCGGCAGCGTTTCGTCGAGGGGTGCAAGCGCGTGTCGGACATCGACAAGGCGAAGGCGAATGAGCTGTTCGACTTGATCGACAAGTTCGCAGGGTACGGCTTCAACAAATCGCACGCCGCCGCCTATGCACTACTGGCGTATCAGACCGCGTGGCTGAAGGCGCATTACCCGCACGAGTTTTACGCGGCGTCGATGTGTTTCGACATGCATCAATCGGAAAAGCTTTCGATCTTCGTCGATGACATGCGGCGGGCAGGCGTTGCACTCGCCGGGCCGGACATCAACCATTCGGAGGCCGAGTTCACCGTCGAGCCGACCGAGGACGGGCATCAGGTCCGCTATGCGCTCGCCGGCATTCGCAATGTCGGGGAAAAGGCGATGGACGCGGTCGTGAACGAGCGCATTGCGCGCGGGCGGTTCGAAAACCTCGCCGACCTGTTCCGCCGCCTTCCGCCCGGCGCGATGAACCGCCGCGGGCTCGAGGGGCTGGCCGCGGCGGGCGCGCTCGATACGCTGGAGCCGAACCGGGCGAAGATCATCGCCAATGCGGACATGCTGCTGGCCGTGGCGGACGCCGCCGCGCGCGAGAAGACGAGCGGGCAGGCCGGGCTTTTCGGGGCGGAGGAAGAAGACGCGCAGGATCTGCGCATGGTCGACGCCGAACGCTGGCCCCGGACCGAACAGATGGCGAAGGAGCGCGAGAATTTCGGGTTCTACTTTGCCGCGCACCCGGTCGAACAATGGCGCGCGGTCGCCGGCGCCAATGGCGCGCGCACCCATGCCAGCCTGACCGTCGGCGATGTCGGCGGACAGGGCGCCGGCGGGCAGGGCCGCACCAATGCGGTGATGGCCGTGCTGGTCGAAAGCGTGAACAAGCGCAAGACGCGCAAGGGCCGCGATTTCGTCATGGCCGATTTCTCGGACCAGTCGGGGCAGTTTTCGGCAAGCTGTTTCGAGGAAGCCCTGGTCGACAGCTTCGTCAAATGGGCGGCGAGCGGGGAATGCGTCCTGCTCAACGTCGAACTCGACCGGCCCAGCATCGATGAACCCCCGCGCGTCACCGTGCGCGGCGCCCGACCGCTGGCCGAGGTGAAGGGCACGGCGCGCATGGTTCTGCGCCTTTCGGTATCGCGGGTGGATGCCATGGCACAGCTGGCGGCGATGCTGCCCACCGGCCCCGATGCCACCGGCGAGGTCATCGCGCGGCTGCAACTGGACGAAGGGCGCGAGGCGGTAATGAGCCTCGGCCGGCGTTTCATGCTCGATGGCGAACTGGTCGACCGGATTGCCGAGATCGATGGCATCGCGGCGACAACGCTGGAGGCGAAACGGGTGCAGGATCTGAAGCTGGTGGCGTGAATTCCGGCGTTCGCGGGCACGGGCGTCGGATCGGGCAGATCCAAGCTATATCCCGAGTGTCGTGCAATCGAGACGACCGCGAAGGCCCGCTCGAAACGCGCTTCCTCCGGTCCGGCATCCGCGCAGCCTATGAATGGTACGCGGCCCTTCGTGCAGCGCAAAGGGCGGGGAATGACGGCGCGCGTTTGCGAAAAAACAGCGAAGGGGCGCGTTCGCTTGCACGGTTGCGTGTGCAGTTTTGCCCTTCGCCCGTTCGGATTTTCGCCTATAGCGCGTCACCGGGGCGTTGCACCCCTTGCGGATCGGCAGCTGGAGACACGCATTGGCACCAAGATATGTTTTGAACCTGACCTGCGACGATCGTGCCGGTCTTGTCGCCAAGGTTGCCGGTTTCCTTGCCGCAAAGGGCGGAAACATTACCGAGGCGCAGCATTACAACGATGCCGCGACGGGGCGGTTCTTCATGCGGGTACAATTCGATCCCGGCCCGGCGACGCTGAACGCGTATCGGGACGATTTCGCGTCCGAGGCCCAATCGATGTCGGCGCGCTGGACGCTTCGCGACACGGCGGTGCGGCGCAAGGTCGTGTTGATGGTGTCGAAATTCGACCACTGCCTGGCCGATCTTCTTTACCGGCACAGAATTGGTGAGCTTTCGATGGATGTGGTCGCGATCGTGTCCAATCATCCGCGCAACGCGCTCACCCTGTCGCTGATCGGCGATATTCCTTACTACCATTTTCCGATCACGGCGGAGACCAAGCCGCGGCAGGAAGCGCAGGTCAAGCAGGTGATCGCGGATACGGGCGCCGAGCTGGTGGTGCTGGCGCGTTACATGCAGATTCTCTCGGACGATTTCGCGCGCTTTCTCTCCGGCCGGTGCATCAATATCCATCACAGCTTCCTGCCGGGATTCAAGGGCGCCAAACCCTATCATCAGGCGCATGATCGCGGCGTGAAGATGATCGGCGCGACGGCCCATTACGTGACCGCCGATCTGGACGAAGGGCCGATCATCCATCAGGATGTCGAAGCCGTCACCCATTCCGATACGCCCGACATGCTGGTGGCCAAGGGGCGCGATGTCGAACGGCGCGTACTCGCCCGCGCGGTTCGCGCCCATCTTGAGGATCGTGTCTTCCTCAATGGCTTCAGGACCGTGGTTTTTTAAACGCTTTTGCGGGCGCGGCAACGCGGCGCCTGCCCTTATCTCAAAATAACGTAATAGCAGGCCGAAAATAAAACTGCCGAAACGAGAAAGATGATAATTTCCGAATGCTTGCGCCGAAACCGACGCAACGCGCGTTTTTTGAATGATTTTTCAAGACTGCCCCCCGACAACCGTTGAATTTGGTCAACAACCTGACCGGTACGCCCCCATTTCGCGGAACTTCGCCAAAAGCCATTGGACTAATCATGCTCTGGTCAGGTAATGTCTTAACATCCCAAGATCGACGGGGTGATGTCAAACGGTGTTACAGCCGGGCGCGGTCCCGTTTTGGGACAGCGAAACCGAAAATCCGTCGTTAACCGATATTTATGAGCGAGCGTACCGGAATGTTTTCTTCGCGCAAACGGTCCGCGCCGCCGAGATCGGCGAGATCGATCGCGAATAGTGCCTGCTCGACTCGCGCGCCCGCATCGCGGAGGAGGCGCGCCGCCGCCAGCGCGGTTCCCCCGGTGGCCAACAGATCGTCCACCAGCACGACCGGTGTATCGGGGACGCATGCATCATCATGCATTTCGAGCGTATCGCTCCCGTATTCGAGCTCGTATTCGATCGACAGACGCGTACCCGGCAGCTTTCCCGGCTTGCGAAGCATGATCATGCCCCACCCCATGCGATAGGCGAGGGCGGAGGCAAAGATGAAACCGCGCGCCTCGATCCCGGCCAGCATGCACGGTTGGGTGTCGTCCAAAAGCTCCGCCATGCGGTCGATCGCGGTTTGAAACGCCGCACCGTCGAGCAGAAGCGTGCTGATATCGCGAAAGGCGATACCCGGTTTGGGATGGTCGGCGATTTCGCGGACGAGCGCGAGAAGATCGGCATTGTCGGTCATCGCGCGACGCTAGACGCTCTTGCACAATTGCAAAAGAGCGATCAAGGCGCGGCAAGCCGAAGCGTGCCCGTCCCCGCACGCCGATCGACGTGACCGCCCGACCGGAACGGCGGACGCCCTGCTCCATTGTAGAAAAGCCATGCTGCGACATTTCCCCCTACACGCTTATCTTCGTTCCTTGCCCAGGGCCGCCGCCATGATCGCGGCGGCGTCGGTCGGCGTTCCCGCGCTTGCGCAGGATATCGAGGCTCCCGACGGTGACGAGCGTCCGCCCGAAGCCGTGCCGCCCGGCGATGCGACGCCAAATGCGCAGGATCCGGATCGCGTCACCTGGTCCGTCGGGGCGACGGCGGTAGGCCAATATATTTCGCGCGGGGTGGCCTTTTCGCAAGAGCCGAGCCTGCAACCGTTCGTGTCGGCTCGGATCGCTCTGCCGGAGCTGGAGGGCGGGGCGCTCACCGGGGTGACGGCCTTCGTCGGCACCTGGAACAGCATTCAGAGCGGTGGCCCGGGTCTGGGCCAGGCGAATGACGGTCCGGTGCCGGGATGGTACGAAGCGGATATCTATTCCGGGATCGCACTGACCTTCCGGGAACGGTTCACGGTGTCGGTCGCATGGTATCGGTATATCTCGCCTGCCGATTCCTTTACCGATTACGACGATTTTGAAATGATCCTGCGGTTCGACGACACGCAATTCTGGAAAGGGCGCGTCCCTCTCGATAATTTCAGCCTGTCGCCTTCGCTACGCATGGTGCAGGAGGAGGGGCAGCCGCTGCGCGACGACGCGCTTTATGTGCAGCCTTCGCTCACGCCGAGCTTTACCGTGGGCACGGAAACGCCGGTCACCGTGTCGGTGCCGCTGATGGTCGGATTGTCGGACAGTTTTTACAGGGGTGTCGATGGCGGCAATCCCGATTTCGGCTTTTTCCGCACCGGCCTGACCCTCGCGATCAGCCCGATCGAAACGGCGTCCGCGCTGTCGTTCAATGGCGGGATCGATGTGTGGATGCTCAACGACGATGTCGCCAACGGGCTGGACGACAATGAATTCGTGGGCCGGATCGGGGCGCGTTACAGCTTTTGAAAGGCGGGCCGGGCTTTCGCCTATCGCCATTGTTGCGTGCGCGGCCTATTCATGGCGATCACATGCGATGGATCGAGCGGGACATGACACCAACCGGCGCGAAGCGGACGTGGACAATGGGGCGGCGCGGTTTCATGCAGGCGGCCTGCGCGGCGCCATGCCTCTCCGCACTGTCTCTTGTGGGGCGCGAGGGAGTGGGGCGTGATGGGGCCATGCGAATCGGTGTGAACCTGGTCGAGGATGCCGCCGCGCCCTTTGGCAACGCGGCCGCGCTCCGCAGTTTTCGCGATCTTGCAAGGGCAGGCGCATCGGTCGTCGCGCTGATCCCCTTCTTCTGGCAGCCGGGGGAGAACGATCCACGGCTCGTGCCGGGCAGCGCGCTTTCCCCCGACGGTTTGCGGCGCGGTATGGCGCAGGCGCGCGAATGCGGTCTCGATATCGTGGTAAAGCCGCATGTCTGGGTGCCGGAACGGTGGGCCGGGGCCATTTTCTTCACCGCCGAAGAGGACTGGACCGCATGGTTCGCCGCCTATGAAAATGCGCTGCTTCCCCATGCCAAGGCGGCGGCGGAGGGCGGCGCCACGACGTTTTGCATCGGTACGGAGCTGCGCCATACGACCGGTCGCCCGGAATGGGGCGGGATCATCGAACGGCTGCGCGATGCGTTTCCGGGGCGGCTGACCTATGTCGCGCATAATGCCGCGGGGGCGGCGGCGGTCGCGTTCTGGGACCGGCTCGATATGATCGCCATGACGTCCTACCCCGTTCTGGGACCGGGTTCCGACCCCGCGGCATGGCGAAAGGCAATGCGCGTGGAGTTGAGCGTGTTGCGGGGGTTGGGCGTGCGTCATGCGAAACCGGCGTGGCTGGGCGAGATCGGCTTGCGCTCGGTCGGGGGCGCCACGCTGCGCCCGTGGGAAAGCGCGGAGGAGCGCGCCGGAACCCCGAACCTCGCCGTGCAGCGTGACGTTTTGTCGGCATGGCTCGACGAAGCGCGCGCCCTTGGTATCGATACGGCGCTGATCTGGCGCTGGTTGAGCGATCCGGACGGTGGCGGGTCTGGCGACACCGATTTCACCATTCAGAACAAGCCGGCGTCCCGGCTGCTCCGCCACGGGCGCTAGAACGCGAACCATATTCCTGTGAAGAAGCCGCGTTCGCGCAGGGCGTTCGTGCCGCCGATGGTGCCCATCAAACCGGCCTGGAGCGCGATTGCGGGCGACACCTGCTGCACCGCGCCCAGTTGCACGTTGTAATAACGATATTCGTCGAAAATGCCCCGGCCCGCGCCATCGCTGATCGTGTTGAAGCTTTGCGCCATGATGAGCAGGTCGGCGCTTGGCCGGTAGCCAAGGGTCACGTCGGCGTGAAATTCGTTCGGCGGGTCGCCTTCGCGCAGGCGGTAGCTGCCCTGCGCATCGACGAAAGCGCCATGCGCACCCGCCGCGATATTGTGAAATCCGCGCAGGCGAAGATCATATTCGGTGCCGGTGTTGCCCACCTGCGCGAGCCGGTCATCGCGAGTGAAACCGGGAATGCGCAGCGCACCTTCGGCCGCAAGCCAGGCGCCGTCGTCGCCAAGCAGCCGGTAACGCGCCCCCAGATCGGTATAGCCAAGCCCGCTGTCGTCGTCCTCACCCTCGACCGAGATGTTGCGAAAGCTTGGCTTCACCACGAGCGTGAGGTCCGGCGTCACGCGATATTCGGCGAGCAGGAAAAGCTCCATCTTCTCGTAATCGGGGATGTCGATCGTGTCGCCATCGGGGCCGAACCCGCGCGTGCTGTTCGAATAGTAGAACGTGGCGATGATCTGTCCGTCCCTTTGCGCAGGCGGCGCGGCGTCGGCCCCGATATCCTGCGCAAGGGCGGGAAGGGCAGGGAACAGGGCGGCGCATGCCAGAGCGAGGATACAGGTTCGGGGGGTCATTGGCGCTCCACTAGCATGGTCTTGGTTTCGTGAATGATGCGATCGGCCGCGGGGCCAAGATCGCCCGGTTTCGCCCACGCCGTCCGGATCATCAGGGCGACGTGCTGCGACTGTATCGAATTGCCGTGATGGATGCGCCGCGCCGCGATCGCGCGTGCGGCCTGCTCCCCCCAATGGTCCAGCGCGCCGGGCGACGATGCGCCAGGCTCGATCCCCATGAACATGCCGGGGCCATAGGCGGTGAGCATGACGCCGACAGGCGCCGGTATCGAGCGCAGCAGGCCCGCGACGTCGCGCACCATGGCCTCGGCGCTATCCTGTCCATGCAATTCGACGAAGCCGGGAAAATCGACGATCCGGACCAGAGCGATAGCAGCGGGCCTGTCGCGCCGGCGGCAATCGGACACCACGAGATCGAACGCACGTTCGCGCAAAAGGTCGGTATCGGGGTCGATCAGGCTGAAACTGATCTGCCCCTGCTTGAGCGCGGCGTTCTGCAATTGCAGCTCTTCTTCGCGCAAGGCACGCCGCTCACGCTCGCGCTGCATCCGCAACAGCGTGCGTATGCGGGCCAGCAGCCGGACATCGTTGATCGGCTTGGTCAGGAAATCGTCCGCGCCTGCCATGAACGCCTGATTCAGCGTTTCGGCATCGTTTGTTGCCGTCAGCATCAGGATCGGCAGTCGGCGCGTATGGCGCGACAATCGCAAACGGGCGCATACCTCCAGCCCGTCGATATCGGGCATGCGTATATCGAGCACGACGAGCGCATAGGAAGGGGCGAAGGCCGCCGTGCCGCCATCGTCGCCGATCCCGCACATGTGCAACGCTTCGCGCCCGCCGCGTGCGATGTCGACATGGTCGAAGCCGCCTTTCATCAGCATCGCCTTCGTGATCAGCGCGCTTTCGGGGACGTCGTCGACCACGAGGATTTTCGTCTGTTCGCCTGCGCCCATTATTTCGCCTCGCCGCTTGTTTCGTAAACACGCCATCGAGGGCCGTCATATACAAGATCGTAACCGGGATGGCCGTCGTCATAAAGATCGGGAAAAATACGGCCCACCCGGTCGCTCCCGTAAACCGACCCGCTGTCGCGCACGACCAACATGTGCGCGTCGGTCTGCCCGCGCAGCGAGGCGAGCGTGAAGGGCCTGTCCTCGCTCGTCCATATTCCGTCCGGATCGCCGCGAAGTGCGATGACCGCCGGTGCCGCCTCCGCATCGAAGAGGATTCCCGCCCGCCCGCGAAGCACGCGGGCCACACCGGCGAGTTCCGGGTCGGCGACGGGAACGGGGCGATGTAGCGCCGCGGCCTTCCATCGCTCCGTCTCCGGCGAACCATCCGCGAGGATCAGCACCCCGCCACCCACCGCGCCGGCGACGAGCAGAAGCAGCTCCACCCGGCGCAACCGGTTGAGCGGCCAGCGCGCGACGCAGCATGCCGCCGCCGTGACGCCCAGGCTTGCCGCCACCGCAGGGGAGGGGAACAGGCCGAATGCAAAGGCCAGGATCATCGCGCCGAGCAGCGAGAGAAGCAGCGCCATCACGGCATAGCGCAGCGGGGCCATCCCTTTCGCCGCATAAAACATCGACACCGCCGCAGGGCACACGGCGAACAGGCCGGCCGCGCCAAGGGCGACGGCCTGCCATGGTGCCGGAACGCTGCGGCCCGACGGGTTTGCGCCCAGACCGGCGGCCTCCCGGCTGATCGCGTCAACGAAGGACAGCGGATCGAACGCGAATACCCAATTGATATAAAGAAACGAAAGCAGGGCGAAAATGACCGGGAAAAGGAGGATGAGATAGAGCGCGACCGGGGCCGCGCGCAAACGATCCGCCGGCATGACGAGCGCGAGGAAAGGCACGCTGGCGAAAACGAGGATCAGACCGTAGGGATGCGCGAACGCCATGATGCACAGCCCGACCGAGATCAGCATCAGATCATTGACCCGTTCCCCCCGCCGCAAACCGAAAGCGCCCAGCGCGGTGAGCCAGAAGCCCCAGTGCAGGACCACGAAACCGATCCCTTCGCCCGCCGCGCGCAGGAACACCGGATTGAACAGCAATGCGCCGCTCGCCGCCGCGGCCTCCCAGCGGGACAGGCCATTGATGGTAAAGGCGCGATACCAGGCCAGCGCCAGCAGCGCCGAAAGCCCCGCGCTCAACAGCGACAGGCCGGATGTTCCCCCATCGGGAAAGACATAGCCGAACATCACCGCAGCAATGTAGGGCACGGGGGGAAACGCCGTCACGATCGAAGCGAAGGACAGCGATCCCGAAAGACCGAGCAAGGCGCGGCCATGGAGATCGAGATCGCTCGCCGATACGAAACCGCGCAAATGGAACGCGAAGACCGCCGCAACGAACAGGCACACGAGCACCGACAGGACCGTGGGGAGGGTGAGGCGCGACAGGTTCATGCGGCCGACTGTCCCGCACGCGCCTTGCTCACTTCCTCGGCCGTGTGTTTCGACAGGCCATGCTCCGTCTTTTCCCAGTAGAACGGCTTTGTCACAAGCTGCCACGCGCCCTTCCATGCGGCGACGGACATCAGCACCCAGTACCAGATTACGGTCAGGCTGAAGGGAACGAGCGAAAGCCAGTTCCGCCGAAACGGGGCAAGCATCATGATGAACACGAAAAGCCCATTGCCCGCCAGCAGGTTGAACAGCGAAAGATACAGGAGCGCCGGGGGAAAGAACACGTCGAACGCGCCGATCTCGGTCACCAGCCAGACCACGAATATCGCCCAGAAAACGGGGTTGAGCAGGCCCGACAGCATCGTCCCGCCGATGAAGAACACGAAGCCCAGAATGCCCAGCGTGCCGATGGTGCGATAGAGGTGCAGCGGCCGGCGTGTATGCACCAGGAACGTCTGCATATACCCCTTGATCCAGCGGGAGCGTTGCCGGATCCAGTTGGATTGCGAGACATTCGCCTCCTCGAACGTGGTGGAGGCGGCGAGCCGGACCTCATATCCCTTCTGCGTAAGGCGAATGCCGAGATCGGCATCCTCGGTCACGTTGAAAGGATCCCACGCCCGCAATTCGCGCAGCACATCCATGCGGAAATGGTTCGACGTGCCGCCAAGCGGGATGGGGATCTTCAGCTTTTCCAGACCCGGCAGCATGAGATCGAACCACAAGGAGTAGTCGAGCGTGAACAGCCGCGTCAGCCAGTTTTCCTCCCGGTTGAAGTAGTTGAGCCGGCATTGCACGCAGGCGACATGGGCCGGCGAACGCTGAAACGTGACGACGACTTTCTTGAGCTGGTCGGGCTCGGGCTTGTCCTCCGCATCGTAGATCACGAGATATTCGCCCCGCGCGAACTTGAGTGCGTAATTGCACGCCTTGGGCTTCGTCTGCGGCTGTGAGGGGGGGACGAGCACGATCTCGAATATGCTTTCGAGACCGAGGGCGGTCGCGGCGTCGATCGTGACCTGGTCGCCTTCCTCCAGCACGATTTTAATGTCGAGCCGGCTGGTCGGATAATCGAGTTCGCGCAGCGCATTGGCGACGATCGGCAGTACATCGGGTTCGCGGAACATCGGCACGAGCACGGTATAGACCGGCAGATCCTCGTCGCGCAGCATGGCGACCGCGGCGTCGAGCTGTCGCTCGCTCGCATGCTGACGCCGCCCGCCGGACCAGACCAGCACGCTCTTGAACGCAAAATTGCCGAGATAGAACACCGTCATCATCACGTTGACGGCGATCAGCGTTGCCACCGGCGCCAGTGCGAGGCCGATCGCGATGGCCGTGATGGCGAGCCAGGCGCACATGATCTGTGCCGGGGTAAAGACCGTTTGCGCCGACATGACGGGATCGTGTTCGGCAAGGTCGTAGACCGCGGCATGGCTGAAACGCTTTGAAAAAACGTCTTGAACGGCCTGTAATATCTGCTGTTTCGAGGCGATGGCGATGCGCACGTTATCGCCCCATCCAGCGCGCGCATACAGAATGACCTCCGGCCCCGGAAGCGCGGTTACGACGGTCGTGATGCCGCCGTCCTCGCGCCAGGGAATGACGAGTGTGCGCATGTAACGGGCAACCTCCCCCTCGTCGAGGAGGTGGGGCGAGGGGGGATCGCGTTCGAGATCGACCAGCGCGACGCCGAACCGGTCGGCGAGCGCAGCGTAATAATCGTCCGCCGCGATCCAGTTCTTCGTCAGCATGACATCGACGAGGCTGGAGCCCCATCGCGCGGCGAGCTCGCTCGCCTCGTTCAGCTGTCGCGCGGTTACCAGCCCGCGTTCGGCGAGAAAATCGCCGGTCCAGCTATCAATGGAAGGGGAGCTTGCCACCCTTAATCATCCGAACGTGACGAGGACAGGACGCGCCGCAACAGATAGACGAAGCCCAGCGTGAGAAGAAGCCAGCCCAGCCCGATGATCCAGAGCCGATAGCGTTCGAAGAACTGCCACACCGAAAACTGATCCGGATAGCGAATGTCGATCAACCTCTCACGCTCGCTGTTGAAGGCGAAATCGATGCGGTTCCCGTCGAGGAACGCGACATTGCCATAGCCCAGCACCGCCGGGCCCGCAGCTTGCGCGATATCGTCAAAGCCGCTGCCCGGTCTGATCCAGAGGAGGGTCCGGCCGCCCATGTCGCCGAACTGCACCGTTGTATGCCGGGCGATCGCGGCGGAATCGAGGATCGTCTGACCCGCTGGGCTGTCGAGCCGGATCGCCCCCTGATCGAAACGGACCACCGGGTCGAACCCCTCCGGCGCGGCGGTCCCGACAAGGACGACGGGGCCATCGTCCGGCACATCGCCATAGGTCACCGCAATATCGGCGCCCGCATTGACGAGCGGGCCGAGCAGCGCCGCCACCGGGGCGAGATCGCGCGGACCGCGCAGAACCGCGGTGAACCCGGCGTTGAACGCGGAAGGAAGATCGGAAAAATCCACCGGCTCACCCGTCGGGCCGGTGACGATGCGGCTGGAGGGGAGGAGCTGTGCCGGGTAACCCTGCGGCGCGAACCTGCAATCGCCGCCGGCGGTCTGCCGGGTGACGCGCACTTCCAGCCGGTTCCGCGAGGCGGCGATGCCTTCGGGAAAGGTGACGGGAATGCGCGTCGGCTCGTCCATTGCCGCCGTCATGCTGGCGAGGAGCACTCCGTTCATCGTTACGGTGATGACCGGCGCCGTGGCGCCGCCATCGTTCGCCACCGCCACGTCGAGTTCCGCGCCCGTCATGCGCTCCCCCGCCGGGATGGCGGAGGCGGGAATCGACACGCCCCATTCCGCGCTGTCGGCGAAACTCCTGACCGTGGTATCCGCGCCGAGATCCGCGATGGTCAGCGTTTGCGCAGCCCCCGTTGCCCGGCGCGCGGCGATCGTGGCCGCGGGCGTGGCGGCCAGCGTGCGTCCCTCAGCTCGCAGGAACCGGACCGCCGCCACAGGATCGTCTCCGCCGATCTGCAATGCCGGACCGTCCGACCCATCCACGACGGCCAGCGCAGGGCCATTGCCGCGCGCGATCCGCACCGTGCCATTTGACCAGCCCGCATTGCCCGTGGCCACCGCATCAGGTCCGCCCGCCAGCCTTGCATCGGGTAGGCCGAGCAGCAGCGAAAGCGCCGCTGCCGCCTCCGCCGGGCGGGGATCGGGGGGCAGGACGATATTGACGGCGCGCGGCATCGCGGCGGCGAGCACGCCAATATCGGATAAACCGCCCCTGCCGAAACTGGCGGACAGACCGCCGGTCCCGTCGAAGGCGAGATAGGCGCCCGAAACGCGCTGATCGACGCAGCGGTCTTCGGTTATGGCGCCGGAATAAACGATCCGCGCCGCCAGAAAGCCGCCCTCTATCATGTCGGGTGTGAGCGGAATGTCGATCACGCCTTCGGAATACCCGTCGGACAGCGCGGTGACAAAGCGCGTCCGCCCGCCGATTTCGATGGCGACGGCACGGCGGCTGTCGAAGGCCGCATTGGACCGGTAGGGCAGGCGAAGCCGCATGTCGCCGACGTCCAGTCCGGCGGGGATCGGGAAATAGAGTTCGCGCGTGCCGGAAAGCCCGTCCATCTCGAACCCCTCGCCCAGGCCGAGTTCGCTCAGCGCGATGAAACGCGATACCGAACCCTCCATCTGCGAAGGGGACGATGCCGCCATCGCGCGTTGCGGCGAAGGCGCGGAAGCTTGCTCCGCCGCCCCCTGCGCAAGGACGGTCGATGTCAGAACGGCGACCGCGGACGCGGTCCAGAAATACGGGGTAATTTTCATTGCGAACCCTTGGGAGTCGCCGAGTTTACGGTCGGTAAACTGCAATCGGAACCCGAAATTTATTGCTATCGTCCATCGGACCAAATAGGTAATATTTCTCTCTTATTTGCTCCGTTCCGGTTCTAATCGAACGCGCGCTTCGATAGAAGTCCGTTTAAGACCAAAGCCGGATTTTGCACAGATGAAGGAGACGCACGCCGATGGATGACGCTGTCATGGCTGCTTTTGCCGGCGTCGCGATCGGGTTGGCGATCGTGTGCGTGTGGCTGCTGCTGAGCCGGGGGCGGGCCGCGTCGACGGGGTCTGAGGAGGCGGTGGGCGGGACCGATGCACCGCCAATCGCCGAGACGGGCGACGATCGGCACGATATGCCCGCACCAATCCCCGTTCGCGAGGAGCAGCCGGAGCATACCGGCGAAATACCGGGCCTGACCGAGGTGGAGGCGAAGGTCGCGGCGAACGCGCCGGACGATCGCGCCGCCCCCGACGTTCGCGATGTGTCGGGCGCACGCATATTGCTGGCCGAAGATTGCGACATCAGCCGCGAAGTCCTTCTCGGCATGCTACGCGATCTTGGCGTGGAGGGCGAGGCGGTTGCCGACGGGCAAGAGGCAATCGATGCGGTGGAACGCGCGCATCGCGAAGGGCGGCAATTTCGCTGTCTATTGATGGATATGGAAATGCCGGTCATGGGCGGGTTGGCCGCCGCGCGTGCGATCCGTGCCAAGGGTTTCGCCGCGCCGGACCTGCCCATCCTGGCCATCACCGCCAATGGCGAGGCGGAGGATACAGCACGCTGTCTCTCCGCCGGAATGCAGGATCATCTGACCAAGCCGTTGAGCAGCGAACGCCTGCACGATGCGCTTTGCAAGTGGGTCGATGCGCCGCTGACGACGCCGGATGAGGCGGCGCGCCGCGACGATCCGGTCACCTCGCTGGAGGCGCTTTATGCGCGGCGCAAGCAGGAACTGCTGATCGAGATCGAGGATTATCTGGCGCTCGAAATCCCGGATGCCGACAGGACCGAGAAACTGCGCGATGAAATGCACATCATGGCCGGAATCGCGGCGCATTTCGGCGATGAGGAGATCGGCGAGCGTGCGCGGCACCTTCAACACGAGCTGGGCGAGGGCGGGGGCCGCGCCGATCTCGTCAAGCTTTCACGCCGGCTGAAGCAGGGGTAGCGGTACGCCGCCCGCGTGCCCCCGCGCGCGGGTTCAGCCGTCGTCGGTGACCATGGTGACCACGCGATTGACGACATCCTCGGCCGGGCGCGGCTTGGCGATGACCGGGGCGCCGATCTCGCGCAGATATTCGCCCACCCGGTTGAGGTCGCCCGTGTGCAGCACGAAGGGTATCTTGCGATCAAGCAGCGCCGAGGCCGTTTCCGCGCAGGTGACCCCGCGGCCTAGGCTAACGTCGAGCACGGCACCCGCGATGGGCCGCTGTTCAATACAGCGTAGCGCCTCATCGTTATCGGATGCGGTCACCGCCTCGTGGCCTGCATCCTCGAACGCGAATTTCAGGTCCATGGCGATAAATGGCTCGTCCTCGAGCACAAGGAAAGTTTTCATGTAGAGGTCTGTCTATCCGTTCTGAATGGGTATGGAGATCCGAGCGAACAATCCGCCGGCCCGCCATTCGAGGTCGAGCAATCCGCGCGCATGTTCGAGCAGGACGCGCGCAATATTGAAGCCGGTCCCGCTCGCCGCCTCGGACATGTCTGGCTCCCTTTCTATGGAAGGGCCGCCCTGTTCCTCCCATTCGATTTCCAGCGCGGAATTACCGAACCGGTCGCGCACATGGCCCCAGGATACGGTGACCGTGCCCGCGCCATTCGAAAGCGCGCCATATTTCGTGGCATTCGTGGCAAGCTCGTGCAGCGTCAGGCCGATGGCCGACACCGCATTGGGTTCGGTGCGCGTACCATTGCCCGAAAAACGGATACGGTCGCCTTCGGGATCATAGGGGGCGAGCACCGAGCGTATGGCCTGTCCGATATGGATCGTGCCCATCGCCGCATCGTCCAGCGTCGGTTCGTAGGATCGGCCGAGCGCCTGCACCCGTTCGTTGATCTTGCGGGCGACGGGGCGTGCGTCCATCGACCGTCCGGTCACGTTCACGATGCCGCCGATCACCGAAAAAACATTCTTCAAACGGTGCGATATTTCGCGGGCGATGGCCTTGGCATGACGTTCCTCGGCACGGGATTCGTGAATGTCGGTGACGTCCCACTGGCTGCCGAAAAAATATTTCAGCTTCCCGTCGTCGCCGTAAATCGGCCCGAGGTGGAGCGCGTTCCAGAAAGTCGAACCGTCCTTGCGATAATTCAGCAGTTCAACGACGATCACCTTTTCTTCGGTGATGGCGTCACGGATCTTTGCGACCTGCTCCTGATCCGTACCGGGGCCTTGGAGAAAGCGGCAGTTTTCACCGACGATATCAATCTCGTCATAGCCGGTCAGACGCTGAAACGCTTCGTTGCAGAAGACGATCGGCGTATCCGGGGCGTGAGGATCGGACAGGCACACGGCCATGCGCGTTTGTGCCATAGCCTGCTCGAACAGGAGGCCCGATGCGCCGGAAAATCGATTATTGCCGCCCGGCCTGCCATCGATCGTTCGCAGGGCCTGTCGCGAGGATACCGGTTTTTCGTCCTTGATCATTCTTCTCCCCGCGATGCAGCGGCACCGTTTCCTGGCGTTTGGTCAAGGACAGATGCACGCGAGACGGACCGCATGTTTCCGGCGGACACGCCGCGTTTAGTTTCGTGAACCCCGGTTTAGGCGTTATGTTCCGTGCTGCCAAGGTCCGCATCTCTTGGCGTGGACTGAGGTCCGATGATAGGCACCCAGCAATTCGCGACGATCCGCCCGCCCCGGACGACGGGTGGAACCCGCGGCCCGGACCCAAAGCGCGGCATGGCCGTTATTCATGCATGAGGCAGACGACGCTTCGTCTGCGATGACGCAAAGGATTGAAAAATGGGCGAACTGACCGACAAGATCAAAGGCAATGCGAATGAAGCAGCCGGCAAGGTGAAGCAGCAGAGCAACGATCCCGAAACCCGCGCCGATGGCCGCGCGCAGGAAGCCGAAGGCAAGGGCCAGCAGCTCAAGGGCGAGGTCAAGGGCAAGATGGGCGACGATATCTGATCCCATCGGACCCGACGACGTAAAAAGCGCACCGTTCCCCGATGGGGCGGTGCGCTTTTTAATTATGCGGCGGCTTCATTGTGCGGCGACGCGGTTTGGCCGTGAAGGCGAAGTTACTGCCCGGAAAAATCGGGCGTCCGCTTTTCGAGGAACGCATCCACGGCCTCGTGGTGGTCGTCGGTGTCGTGGGCGATCGCCTGCATCGCCGCCGAAAGTTCCAGAATATCGGAGAGCGATTGCTGTCGCGCGCGGCGGAGCAGGCGCTTTGTCATGCGTGTCGCGCGCACCGGATTGGCCGCGATGCCGTCCGCCATATCCATCGCCTCGGGCATGAGCCGTTCGGCCGGATGCACCGCGTTCACCAGGCCGAGAGCGAGCGCCTGCGCCGCGTCATAGCCGCGCGAGGTCAGCATCATTTCCGCCGCCCGCGCATAGCCGATCGCCTGTTGCAGCGCCCACGCCCCGCCATCGCCGGGGATCAGCCCGATCTTCGTAAACGAGGCGGCAAATGTCGCATCCTCGCTCGCAATCCGAATGTCGCACAGACATGCGATGTCGCAGCCAAGTCCCACCGCCGGCCCGTTCACCGCCGCGATGAGCGGAACCTCGCAGGCCTCCATTGTGCGGGAAATTTCCTGCACCCCCCGGCGGTAGACGCGGCGCGTATCGTCCGCATTGTCGCGGGGGCCGATGCCGGTCTTCGCCTTCATCGCCGAAAGATTGCCGCCCGCACTGAAACCCCGGCCATTTCCGGTCAGGATCGCGGCTGCGACCGTGATGTCGGCGTTCACCGTGCCGATGGCGGTGACCAGATCCTCGCAATCGGAAAAATCGGCAATGGCATTCAACCGGTCGGGACGGTTCATGCGCAGGATCGCAACCGGACCCTTGCGCTCGATCGTTACGAAATCACCCATCGTTGCGCTCTCCTTTTCGCACCCGGTCATAGGGGCTCTCGGCGGCGACTGCCACCCGCGATCGGTTCGGCGCAAAAATCGCGGCATTCCAACGAGTCGGTGCTTGCAACCCATGCGGTTTTGTGATTCTGTCGCGCGATGCCCGCAAAGCGTTCCAGACCCCACGACATTCGCGTGACGCGCCCGCGTGTGCGGCGTCGCAACATGGGTCGCGTCACCGCCGCGATCGCGGTCGGCGTGCTGTGTGCGACTGCGCTCGTGGGGCCGACGGGCGTACGAGCGTGGAGCGATTCGACGCAGCTTCTGGAGCAGAGAGAGGCGGAGCTTGCGCAGCTTCGCGCCGAACGTGATCGCGTCGCGAACCGTGTGCAACTGCTCGATCCCAACAATGCCGATCCGGATCTCGTCGGCGAATTGCTGCGCCGCAATCTGAACGTGGCGCATCCCGACGAGGTCGTCATTCCCCGCGATTGAGGATGAACCCGCGTCGCATTGTAATCATGCATTGCGCGGTGCGCAGCGTCTTGCGCAATGGCGCTCCCCGTCTCTATAGGATGGTGAAACGCGGTCCGCCCTTTTGACGGACCCTTTGGCTGATCGAACCCGAGGATTTCTATCTTGTCAGACAAGCCCGCCGCGAAAGCGGACAGCGTGACCGCACCGGTCGAAGATCCCGATTTCAAGCTCGCGACGCTTCAGGATCGTTTCGAGGAAACGGGCCGGTTCGAAGCATCGGACGAGCAGCTTCTCGACCTATACAAGCAGATGCTGCTCATCCGCCGGTTCGAGGAGAAGGCCGGCCAGCTTTACGGTCTCGGCCTGATCGGCGGGTTCTGCCACCTCTATATCGGACAGGAAGCCGTCGCCGTCGGCCTGCAATCCGCATTGGCGGAGGGCAAGGACAGCGTCATCACCGGCTATCGCGATCATGGCCACATGCTCGCCTACGGCATCGATCCCAAGGTGATCATGGCGGAACTGACCGGGCGCCAGGCCGGCATCTCCAAGGGCAAGGGCGGCTCGATGCACATGTTCAGCACCGAGCACGCCTTTTACGGCGGACACGGCATCGTCGGCGCGCAGGTGCCATTGGGCGCAGGGCTCGCCTTCGCGCACAAATATCGCGAGGATGGCGGCGTCTGCCTCGCCTATTTCGGCGACGGCGCGGCCAATCAGGGGCAGGTTTACGAAACCTTCAACATGGCCAGCCTGTGGCAATTGCCGATCATCTTCGTGATCGAGAACAATCAGTATGCGATGGGCACCAGCACCGTCCGGTCCAGCGCGGAAACCGAATTTCACCGCCGCGGTGCCGCGTTCCGCATTCCCGGCATGGACGTGGACGGCATGGACGTGCTCGCCGTGCGCAGCGCCGCCGAAATCGCGCTCGAACATGTGCGTGGCGGGGGCGGGCCGGTGTTGATGGAACTCAACACCTATCGCTATCGCGGTCATTCGATGTCCGACCCGGCGAAATACCGCACCCGCGACGAGGTGAAGGACATGCGCGAAAACCACGATCCGATCGAGGCTGCGAAGGCCGAACTGATCAAGCGCGGCATGGACGAGGCCAAGTTGAAGGATCTGGAAAAAGACATTCGCGCCCAGATCAGCGAAGCCGCCGATTTCGCCGAAAGCTCGCCCGAACCCGACGCATCCGAACTTTACACCGACGTTCTGGTGGAGAAATACTGATGGCCACCGCAATCAAGATGCCCGCCCTTTCGCCGACGATGGAGGAGGGCACGCTGGCCAAATGGCTGGTCAAGGAAGGCGATCAGGTCGGACCCGGCGACATCCTCGCCGAGATCGAGACCGACAAGGCGACCATGGAATTCGAGGCCATCGACGAAGGCACGGTCGGCAAGCTGACCGTGGCCGAGGGTACCGAGGGCGTGAAGGTCGGCACGGTGATCGCCGTGCTCGACGGCGATGAAAGCGACATCGAGGACGGCGCCCCTGCCAAGAGCGAAGCGCCCAAGGACGTCGGGGGCGAGGGCAAGGACACCGGCCGCGAACCGAGCGAGGCCGAAGTGACCAAGTCCGAGGCGCAGGCCGAACCCGTCCGCGATCCCGAAGTGCCCGAGGGCACGAAAATGGTTTCGCTCTCCGTCCGCGAAGCCTTGCGCGACGCCATGGCGGAGGAAATGCGCGCCGACGACCGCGTGTTCGTCATGGGTGAGGAAGTCGCCGAATATCAGGGCGCGTACAAGGTTACCCAAGGACTGCTGGACGAGTTCGGCGCCAAGCGCGTGATCGACACGCCGATCACCGAATATGGCTTTGCCGGTGTTGGCACCGGTGCGGCGATGGGCGGCCTTCGTCCCATCGTGGAGTTCATGACGTTCAACTTCGCGATGCAGGCGATCGATCACCTCGTGAACTCGGCGGCAAAGACGAATTACATGTCGGGCGGACAGATGCGGTGCCCGGTCGTGTTCCGCGGCCCCAACGGCGCGGCATCGCGCGTCGCGGCGCAGCACAGCCAGAATTACGGCCCGTGGTATGCCAGCGTGCCGGGTCTCGTGGTCATCGCCCCCTATGACGCCGCCGATGCGAAAGGCTTGTTGAAGGCCGCGATCCGCACCGAGGATCCGGTCGTCTTCCTCGAAAACGAATTGCTGTATGGCAAGAGCTTCGACCTGCCGGACCTCGACGACTGGGTCCTGCCCATCGGCAAGGCGCGCATCGTTCGGGCCGGCTCGGACGTGACCATCGTATCCTACTCCATCGGGGTGGGCCTCGCTTTGGAAGCGGCGGAGGAACTGGCCTCGCAAGGGATCGACGCTGAGGTGATCGACCTGCGCACGCTTCGCCCGCTCGACACGAAGACCGTGCTGGACAGCCTGGCCAAGACGAACCGTCTGATCGTTGCCGAGGAAGGCTGGCCGACCTGCTCCATCGCGAGCGAGATCATCGCCGTGTGCATGACCGAAGGGTTCGACCATCTCGACGCGCCGGTGCTGCGCGTGTGCAACGAAGATGTGCCGCTGCCCTATGCCGCCAATCTGGAGAAGGACGCATTGCTCAAATCGTCGAGCATCGTCGCTGCGGCAAAGAAGGTCTGCTACAAGGATTGAGGGCGCAGGGAACGCGACCGTTAAAGACCCCGGTGCGAATTTCGCGCCGGGGTTTTTTCTTGCACCTGACCCATGCCGCGACGATGGGGTGCCCATGAGTTTCGACGAAAACGGACCCACCACCGCGCAGATCGACGCGCTCATCCCGCCGCCGGTGCGTCTGGCGTTGGCCTATGCGCCGCGGCACGCGCGGGCCGCATGGCGCGCGTTCATGGCGCTGGACCGGCGGCTGGCGCAATTGATCGATCCCTCGCGCGAACCGATGCTGGCGCAGATGCGGCTGGCGTGGTGGCGGGAGACATTCGCGCGCCCGGCCGCGGAATGGCCGGCGGGGGAGCCATTGCTGGCCGCGCTGCGCCCGTGGGGAGAAGCGCGCGGCGCGCTTACCGAACTCGTCGACGGGTGGGAGGCGATGATCGGAGATGCGCCGCTCGCGACCGTGGACATCGCCGCGGCGGCGCAAGGCAGGGCCGCGGCGTTGGCCGGACTTTCGCAGGTGCTGAACGGCGGGGCGGTTTCGGCGCTTGCCTATCGCTGGGCATTGGCGGATTTCGTGGTGCATATGGGGGATGAGACGGAGCGTTCGCGCGCGATGACACTGCTCCGCGCGGCACCGGCGCCCGAACGAAGGGCGGGGCGGGCGATGCGTCCACTCAATGTGTTGGCGGCGATGACCGAACGCGCGGCGCATGAAAACCGACCCATCGGCGGGGCCGGAGACTTCGCGCGGGCGGTACGCGCCGGGTGGCTGGGCGCTTAATCATTTTGTATTTCGGGGCGCGCCTCTATACTCTGACGATATCACTTGTCAGGGGTCGCAAACCATGAACAGGACACTTTTGGGCGCATTGGGTGCGCTCGTGCTGGTCGCCATCGGGCTTTTCTGGTGGCAGGGGCGCGCGATCGAGGCGCCCGGCCCGCCGCCGCCCGAACCCGCGCCCACCGCCGAACCGAAGCAGCCCGACGCCCTGCCATCCGCCGACGTCGCGGATATGCGCGGGCCCGCCCTTCCCGAAGCGATCGAAATGACAAAGGAGCAGAAACGCTTCGCCCGTTACGACCGCAACAACGACAGCATCATTACCCGCAATGAGATGCTGTCCACCCGCGTCAATGCGTTTCGCAAGCTCGACAAGGACGGCAACAATCTTCTCACCTTCGAGGAATGGGCCGTCACCACCGTCGACAAGTTCGAAAAGGCCGACGCGAATGGCAACGGGCAGCTTACCGCCGCCGAATTCGCCACCACGCGCAGCCCGACGAAACCGCGAAAGCCGCGCTGCAATTGCTGATCACGCGGGCGCGGGGCTGCGCAGCGTGTTCTGCCATTCGGGGAAATCCTGTTTTGCGCGGGCGGTGTAGAACAGCTTGCGCTCCTTCTTCTTCACCTTGTCCTCCGGCGGCGGGAACAGGCCAAAATTGACGTTCATCGGCTGATAGCTTTCCGCCTCGGCATCGCCGGTGATGTGCGACAGCAACGCGCCCATCGCCGTCGTTCGCGGCGGCGCTGTCCACGGCGTTCCCGAAAGCTCCGCCGCCGCCATCAAGCCGGCCATCAGCCCGACCGCGCTGCTTTCGACATAGCCTTCGCAGCCGGTGATCTGGCCGGCAAAGCGCACATGGTCCGCCCCGCGCAAACGGAGTTGCCGGTCGAGCAGTTCGGGCGAATTGAGAAACGTGTTGCGATGCAATCCGCCCAATCGCGCGAACTCCGCATTCTCAAGACCCGGAATGGTGCGGAACAATTCCTTTTGTGCGCCCCATTTCAGCTTCGTCTGAAAACCGACCATGTTCCACAGCGTGCCGAGCCGGTTGTCCTGGCGCAATTGCACCACGGCATAGGGCCAGCGCCCCTGCGGAAATTCGGGCGTGGTGTCGCGCGGATTGTCGAGGCCCACGGGCTTCATCGGGCCATAGCGCAACGTGTCCACGCCGCGCGCCGCCATCACCTCGATCGGCATGCAGCCCTCGAAATAGGGGGTGTCCTTCTCCCACTCCTTGAACTCGGTCTTTTCCCCGTCGAGCAGGCCTTGATGAAAGGCGAGATATTGCTCCTTCGTCATCGGGCAATTGATGTAATCGCCCTCCTGCCCCTCACTTTCCGGACCGGATACCTTGTTCCAGCGCGACTGGATCCAGCAGATGTCCATGTCGATGCTGTCGCGGTAGACGATGGGCGCGATCGCATCGAAAAAGGCGAGGCTGTCGCGGCCCGTCGCCTGTCCGATGCTGTCGGCAAGGGCTGCCGCGGTCAGCGGGCCGGTCGCGACGATGGTCGGGCCGTCCGACGGAAGCCGGTCGATCTTTTCGCGCACGATGGTGATGTTGGGATGGTCGGTAAGCGTGCGTTCCACGTTCGCGCTGAACACGTCGCGGTCCACGGCCAGCGCCGAACCGGCGGGGACTCGCGCCTTTTCCGCCGCGGCCATGATGACCGAATTCAATTGCCGCATTTCATGGTGGAGCAGGCCGACCGCGTTCGACGTATCGTCGTCCGACCGGAACGAGTTGGAGCATACCAGCTCCGCCAGCGAATCGGAATGATGCGCCGGGGTCGTGCCGCCGCCGCCGCCGCGCATTTCGGACAGGCGCACGCGAAATCCGCGCTGTGCCAGTTGCCATGCCGCCTCGCTCCCGGCGAGACCGCCGCCGATAATATGGATATCGTGTTTCATACCGGCGGGTTAGCGATTGCGCAGGCGGCTTGGCAAATGCAATCAGGGCCATTGTACCGAATTGCTAAGGGAACCCATGGTAAAGCGCGCTTTGATCGAACGACGGCCCTGGCTGCTGCTCAGCCTGTTTTTCGGGGTTAGCTGGTGGTTCGTTGCGGGCGGCGCCGTGCCCGGCCTTTACCAGATCGCATGGAAGGGCGCGGCCGTCGGCGCTTTGGCGATTTATGCGTTTCAACGCCATCTGGGCCGTGATGGCGCGCTTATTGCCGGAGTGATGACACTCTACGCACTGGCCGACATGGCGCAGGAATTGTGGCTGGCGGCGGGCGGCGTGCTGCACGCCATCGGCCATTTGCTCGCCATCTGGCTGTTCGCGCGCAACCGGCGGGTCAATCCGGCCCGGTCGCAAAGGCTGGTCGGGATCGCCTTGGCCATCGGTGTGCCGCTCGATGCGTATCTGCTCGCATTCGGGGGTGAGGGGCGCTGGATGGTGGCGGGCTATGCGCTGATTCTCGGTGCGATGGCGGCGATGGCGTGGCAAAGCCGGTTTTCACGCTACCGCATCGGGGCGGGGGCGGTTCTGTTCGTGCTGTCGGACCTGCTGTTGATCGCGGTCAACGGTCCGCTGCGCAGCGTTGCCGTGGCGGGATCGCTGGTCTGGCCGCTTTATTATACGGGCGTGCTGATGATCTGCACCGGGGTGGTCGTCCGCCTCAGGCGCGAGCGCGGCTGAGGCGGACGGCACCTTTACACATCCGTCGGCGTCGGGTCGTCGCGGTCCTGCGTGGTTTCGGGTGTGGTCACGGGCGTATCGCGGGCGACCATTTCCTCCACGATCGCCTCTTCGGCCGCGTTTTCGGGCGTTTCATCGTCGTCAATCAACGCGACCGATACGACATGCTCGTTCTTGCCGACATTGAACAGGCGAACACCCGCGCTGCTCCGTCCAATCACGCGCAGGCTGTCCAGCCCGATGCGGATCAGTTTCGCCTGATCGGTGACGAGCATGAGCTGATCGGTCTTTTCCGCCTTGAAGCTCGCCACGACGAGCCCGTTGCGGGCGATATTGTCGATATTGGTGATACCCTGACCGCCGCGCCCGGTGCGCCGGTATTCGTAAGCCGAGGACAGCTTGCCATAGCCGTTCTGACAGATGGTGAGGATGAACTCCTCCGCTTCCGCCATGGCGGCGTGATCGTCGGACAGGCCGGTCGCATCGTCGCCATTCTTCCACGGGGCGATGCGCAGATAGGCGTCGCGTTCCTCCGGCGTCGCGGTTCCGCCGGCGAGGATGGAGAGCGAGACGACCTCGTCATCGTCCTTCAATCGCATGCCGCGCACGCCGGTGGAGGTACGGCTCTGAAACTCGCGTACGTCTTCTCCGTCGAAACGTATCGCCTTGCCCTGCCGCGTGGCGAGCAGAACGTCGTCCCCGCTTTCCAGCAAGGCCACGCCGATGAGGCGGTCATCGCTGTCGTCGTCGAACCGCATCGCGAATTTGCCATTGGACGGGATATTGGCGAACGCATCCATCGAATTGCGGCGCACGTTGCCCTTCGCCGTCGCAAACACGACATTCAACGCGCCCCAGCCTTCCTCATCCTCCGGCAAGGGCAGCACGGTCGCGATGCTTTCATCCTTGTCGAGTGAGGGGAGCAGGTTGACGATCGGTCGGCCCCGCGTCGCCGGACCGCCTTCGGGCAGTTTCCAGACCTTGAGGCGATAGACCTTGCCCGAGCTGGCGAAGAACAGCACCGGGTTGTGCGTGCTCGTCACGAACATCTCGGAAATGGCGTCCTCGTCCTTCGTCGCCATGCCGGCGCGGCCCTTGCCGCCGCGGTTCTGCGCGCGGAAGGTCGAAAGCGGGGTCCGCTTGATATAACCGTCCATCGTCACGGTCACGACCATCTCGTCCCGTTCGATCAGGTCCTCGTCCTCGAGCCCGTCCCAGGCCGGTGCGATTTCGGACAGGCGCGGCGTCGCATAGGTGTCGCGCACCTGCGTCAGCTCCTCGCGCATGACGGCATAGAGCTTTGCCCGGTCGGACAGGATTTCGAGATATTCGGCAATCGCCCTGGCGAGCTTTTCCAGCTCCTCGCCGATTTCGTCGCGGCCGAGCGCGGTAAGCCGGTGCAGCCGCAGATCGAGGATGGCGCGTACCTGCGTTTCGGACAGACGATAGGTCGCGTCCTTGTCCTCGTGCTCGTCGCTCTCGATCGCTTCGACCAGGCGCAGATATTGCGCGATATCGCCGATCGGCCATTCGCGTTTCAGCAGGGTTTCGCGGGCGAGGGCAGGGGTCGCCGACCCGCGGATGATGCGCACCACCTCGTCGAGATTGGTCACCGCGATCACGAGGCCGAGCAAGATATGCGCCCGTTCGCGCGCCTTGTTCAGCTCGAACTTGGTGCGCCGGGTGATGACCTCTTCGCGGAAGCGGATGAACAGGGAAAGGAAATCGCGCAGCGTCAGCGTCATTGGACGCCCGCCGCTGATCGCCAGCATATTGGCGGGGAAGCTCGATTGTGCAGGCGTGTGGCGCCAGATCTGGTTCAGCACCACCTCCGGCGTGGCGTCGCGTTTCAGATCGACGACGACGCGCATGCCCTCCCGGTTGGATTCGTCGCGAATGTCGGACACGCCCTCGATCCGCTTGTCCTTTGCGGCCTCGGCGATCTTCTCGACCAGGTTGTTCTTCCCCACCTGATAGGGGATGGAGGTCAGCACGATGGAACGCTTGTCGCCGCGCGCCGTCTCGATCTCGTGGCGGCAGCGCATCAGGACGGAGCCGCGCCCTTCGCGATAGGCGGCACGCGCGCCGGTCTGCCCCAAGATGAGCGGCGCGGTGGGGAAATCGGGACCGGGAATGATCTCGAACAGTTCATCGACGGTGATGGCGGGATTGTCCATCATCGCCAGCGTGCCGTTGATCACCTCGCCCAGATTGTGCGGGGGAATGTTCGTCGCCATGCCGACCGCGATGCCGCCCGCGCCGTTCACCAGAAGGTTGGGGTAGCGTGCGGGGAGGACCGAAGGCTCGCTCTCGCTGCCGTCGTAATTGTCGATGAAATCGACGGTGTTCTTGTCGATGTCGGAAAGCAGCGATTCCGAAACCTTCGCCAGCCGCGCCTCGGTATAGCGCATGGCGGCGGGCGGATCGGGATCCATCGAGCCGAAATTGCCCTGCCCGTCGATGAGCGGAAGGCGCATCGACCAATCCTGCGTCATGCGGGCCAGCGCGTCGTAGATCGCGCTGTCGCCATGGGGGTGATACTTACCCATGACGTCGCCGACGATGCGGCTCGACTTGCGATAGGGGCGTCCCGCGACGTATCCCGCTTCCTGACAGCTGTAGAGGATGCGGCGGTGCACCGGTTTCAGCCCGTCGCGCACGTCGGGAAGCGCACGCGATACGATCACGCTCATCGCGTAATCGAGATAGCTGGACTTCATCTCATCGACGATGTCGATCGGTTCGATGTCGGGCCCGCGCTGAGGGAGGGTATCGGTCAGGTCGTTCACGCCGGTTGGCTCTCTTTTATCAACTGTCATTGTCCGGACATTCGCCGGTGCGCCGCGACCCTAGGGCACGGGGCGCGCGAATGCCAGTCGAACGACCCTTCGCCCGGGCCGCGACCCCATGCTTTTCCACAGGGTCAGGCGGATCGTTCGCGCAGCCCATTCAATCGCTATTCAGCGTATCCCCCGCATAAGGCGGGCAAGAGAGATGACGCGGGGCACGGTTGCGTTCGCGGATTTTTGGCGGCATTTGACGCCATGTGTGTTTCGTTCGGTCAGTGGCGAAAGCCCGCTGGCTGTCAAGTTTTGGTGGAGAAAGATGAATATGAAACGTTCCATTTCCCGCATTGCGCTCGCGCTCGCGCTTTCGACCGGCGCCGTTGGTGCGGGTGCAGCGCCCGCGATGGCGCAGGATATCAAGATTTCGAAGGAATTCCGTCCCACCGCCGCCGAACTGCAGACGGCCGTTCAGGGCGCGAAGGAAAACGCCGCCGTCACCACCGCCTCGCAGCAGGCGCAGCAGGCGCGTCAGGCTTTCGTCAGCGCGCGCGAACCCGCCGCAAAGCAGCAGGCGCAGGCGCAGTTGACCGCGGCGCAGAACAGCGTGGATCAGGCACTCGGCGGTATTCGCGCGAAGATCGACGCCGCCGCCGCCGCCGCGACGAAGCCGGACGACCGGTATTTCGTCGGTCAGATCGCGCTGAACGCAGGGCAGCTGATGTTCGACCCGACGCTTCAGAAGCGCGGCATCGATATGATGCTCGCCAGCGGGTTGGCCCCGGCGGAGAACGTGCCCACCTATCAGTATTTCTCGGGCGCTCTCGCCTATGATTCGGGCGATTATGCCGGTGCGCGCGAGGCGCTGCCCAAGGCGATCGCCGCCGGTTATACCGAGAACGACGTCCGCATGCTGCTCGCCGAGAGCTATCTGGCCGACAACATGCACGAAGAAGGCCTGGTGAAGCTGAATGACGCGATCGAGGCGCGCCGCACCGCCACCGGTCAGCCGCAGACCGATCTCGTCTTCCGCGGTCTCGCCGTGGCGGCGAACAACGGTCTCAACGATCAGGCTTTCGAATGGGCCCTGCGCACGCTCGAGGCATCGCCCAGCACGGATCAGCGCAAGCAGGCCTATAGCGTGGTCGCTTCGCTCTCCCCCTATACCGAGGAGGAAGAGCTCGACCTCCTGCGGCTGATGCTGCGTGAGAATGCGATTTCGGACGAGCGTCAGTTTCTCGCCTATCTGTACCAGACCGACCCCCGCCTGCGTCCGGGCGAGGCACGCGCCGTCGCCAATGCCGGTATCGAAGCGGGCGTTCTCGACCGCAATGCGCAGGCCGTGACCGAGACGCTCTCGACCGCCAATGCGCGCTATGACTCGGTGTTGGCGGAAATCAATACCGACGCCGCCGGCGCCCGCAACGCCGCGACTGGCAAGGACGCGATGACGCTGGCCGACATCTACCTCGGCTATGAAAAGTCGAGCGAGGCGGCCGCGCTGTATCGCGTGGCGCTCGAAAAGGGCGGCGTGGACAAGGAAAAGGCGCTGACCGGGCTCGGCATCGCGCTGGCCGACATGGGTCAGTTCGCCGAAGCCAAGAGCACGTTCGAGCAGATCCAGACCGGCAACCGCACCAGCCTTGCGCGGGCGTGGGTGGCCTATGTCGATACGCAGATGGCCAGCTGACGGCCTGATGCATCGAAACGAGAAGGGCGGCCTCGCGGGGCCGCCCTTTTTCGTTCCGCCGTTTGAGAATGAGGGGGTCAGCGCATGCGTTTGATGAACGGCTGCCCATTGCGCATGACAACATCGAACTGGTCCAGTTCCCGCATCAGGTCGATGAGCCGCTTGTATCCATAATTGCGCACGTCGAAGCTGGAACGGTTGCCGGCGATCTGGCCGACCTCCCCCATGCGGGCATAGCCTTCGTCGTCGCGATTGGCCGCGCGGAATGCCTTGCCCAGCAACTGAACCAGTTCCTCGTCCACGGCGGCGCGCTTGGGCTTGCGCGGCTTACCCTCCTCGTCGGAACGGCGGCCGGCGGTGCCGGTATCCTCCGCATCGCCGGCGATGAGCGCGTCGATGTTGATGAAGCGGGTGCAGGCGGTCTTGAACGCGTCGGGCGCACGGTCCGCGCTGCCGAAGCCGTAAACGACGAGCCCGTCCTGCCGGAGCCGGGTGGCGAGGGGGGTAAAATCGCTATCCGACGACATGATACCGAAACCGTCGACCTTCCCGCGATAGAGCAGGTCGATCGCATCGATCGTCATCGCCATGTCGGTGGCGTTCTTCCCCTTCGTCAGGTCGAATTGCTGTTGCGGGTGGATGCCGAACTGGTTCGTGATGTCGCGCCATTTCGCCAGTTGAGGCTTGGCCCAATTGCCGTAGGCGCGGCGGATATTCACCTGCCCAAGTTCGGCAAGAACGGTCAGGACCGGATCGATCCCGGCGGGCGTGACATTGTCGGCATCGATAAGAAGCGCAATGTTGGAAAGAAGAGCATCAGACATATCGCCCCTGTGCGACGGCGCGCCCGCCAATGCAAGGCCGATCGCCGGCGCATGACCGCATCATCCGCGCGGACGAATGCGCGCCCTGGGTCTCATCTGCGACAACATTTCGGCAAAGCGGTCGGGCGGGATCACGCGTTCGAGTTGGCACCCGGCGCGCCTGTCCGCGGACCAGATGACATGTGCCTCGATCCGGCCGATTTCGGGCAGCCGCAC
The DNA here is from genome assembly GCF_022378335.1 of Croceicoccus hydrothermalis. Taxonomy (GTDB): domain Bacteria; phylum Pseudomonadota; class Alphaproteobacteria; order Sphingomonadales; family Sphingomonadaceae; genus Croceicoccus; species Croceicoccus hydrothermalis. The sequence goes on along the minus strand of NZ_JAIQCI010000006.1, from coordinate 60,776 downwards.
GGTAAGCCTCTCCCCGCGATCGAGCACGACATCGCTTTGCGCCATGAAGCCGTTTGCGGAGATATTGCAAAGGCGCATCGGCAGATCGCCGTGGATGCGGTGGTCCGCCACCACCGGGTAGTCGACCGGGTGGCGTGTCGCCCTGCGAAGATCCGTGACCGATAGCCGTGCGCCGCCCTGCACCTGCGCCCCCATATGTTGATCCAGATCATCGGCTTACGATCCACTGGATAACATTTGGTAAACAGACGCCTACGCGTCGGGCGCAGGTCGGCGCTCAGCCGCGCAGGATGCCGTGGCGCTTCTTTCCGGCCGAAATGCGCATGTCTTCGGCAGGGGCCGCGATATGCAGGGTTTCGTCCGCGACCTGTTCGCCGTTCAACCGGGCGCCGCCGCCCGCGATCAGGCGGCGTGCCTCGCCCTTCGACTTGGCAAAGCCCACACCGATAAGCGCATCGACGATGCCGACGCCCTCCGCCGGCACCGCGAACACGGGAAGATCGCCGCCAACGCCGCCCGCCGCAAAGGTGGCCTGCGCCGTGGCTTCGGCCTTTTGTGCGGCATCCTCGCCCCGGCAAAGGGCGGTGACCTCGTTGGCAAGCCGGATCTTGGCCGCATTGATCCCGGCGCCCTCCGCCGCCTCCAGCTCCGCAATTTCGGCGAGCGGCAGATCGGTAAAAAGCCGCAGGAACCGGCCCACGTCCCGGTCGTCGCAATTGCGCCAGTATTGCCAGAAATCATACGCCGGCAGCATGTCTTCGTTAAGCCATACCGCCCCGTTCACCGACTTGCCCATCTTCGCGCCGTCCGCCGTCGTCAACAACGGCGTCGTCAGCCCGTACACCTCGCGCGCATCGACGCGGCGCGTGAGTTCGATCCCGTTGACGATATTGCCCCACTGATCCGATCCGCCCATCTGCAACCGGCAATCGTAGCGGCGCGACAATTCGCGGAAATCATACGCCTGCAAGATCATGTAATTGAATTCGAGGAAGCTCAAGGATTGTTCGCGATCGAGCCGCAGCTTCACCGAATCGAAGCTCAGCATGCGATTGACCGAAAAATGCTGCCCAATGTCGCGCAGGAACGGGATGTATTCGAGCTTATCGAGCCATTCCGCATTGTCGACCATGACCGCATCGGTCGGCCCGTCGCCGAAGGTCAGCAAGCGCGAAAACACCTTGCGGATGGAGGCGACATTGGCCGCGATGACGTCGTCCGTCATCATCGAACGGGCCTCGTCCTTGAAGCTGGGGTCGCCGATCTTGCCCGTGCCGCCGCCCATGACGACGATCGGCTTGTGCCCGGCCTGCTGCAACCGGCGCAGCATCATGATCTGTACCAGCGACCCGACATGCAGCGATGGCGCCGTGGGATCGAACCCGATATAGCCGGGCACGATCTGCCTTGCCGCGAGCGTGTCGAGCGCGTCGGCATCGGTCGCCTGATGGATATAGCCGCGTTCGTCCAGCGTGCGAAGCAATTGGGATTTGTAGGTCATCGTGGCTGTCCGTCCGGCAAGAATGGTTTGCGCGGCGCCCGTAACACGGGTTCCGCCGCGCGGGTAGGGGGAAGGCGAAGCGCATGGCGATGAATGACGACGAATGGATCGCACTGATCCCGCATCCGGCGGGCGATGCGGCGCCCTATGTGGTGTCGGCGAGGGTTCACTTCGCATCCGACGGGCGCTGGCTCATCGACTATCGCGTCAAAGGCGATATTGGCGGCATCGTCTGGCCGCCGCGCCGCACGCCCGAACGCACCGATGGGTTATGGCAGCATACATGCTTCGAATTGTTCGCAATGGGCGAGGGCGGCGGTTACCACGAATGGAACTTCGCGCCGGACGGATGCTGGGCCGCGTATGAATTTGCCGGTTATCGCACGCCGATCAGCCCGCCGCCCGCGACCTTTCCGCCGGTGATCGATTTGCGGATGGGCGATGTCGCGGCGGCGCGCGTCGCCGTCGATGTCTGGCCGGTCACGGGCGCGCAGCCATTGGCGGTCGGTCTTTGCGCGGTGATCGAACGGACCAGCGGGGATCGCGATTTCTGGGCTTTGGCCCATGGGGAGGGGCGACCCGATTTTCACGCACCGGCTTGCTTTGCCATGCAGATTTCGCCACCGGTGAACCCATGAAATTCGGTATTGATCGCCTCATCGCCGATGCGGAACTGCGCGGCCCGCTCATCGGGCGCCGCGTTGCGCTGGTGGCTCATCCTGCATCCGTCACGGCGGATCTGACCCATTCGCTCGACGCGCTCGCCGCGTGCGAGGGGATCACCCTATCCGCCGCCTTCGGCCCGCAGCATGGGCTGAAGGGGGACAAGCAGGACAACATGGTCGAAACCGCGGATGAGACGGATCCCGATTACCACATCCCGGTCTTCAGCCTTTATGGCGAGGTGCGCCGCCCGACCGACGCGATGATGGACAGCGCCGATGTGTTCCTCTTCGATCTTCAGGATCTGGGCTGCCGGATCTACACCTTCGTGACGACGCTGCTCTACATGCTGGAGGCTGCGGCGAAGAGCGGGAAGGCGGTCTGGGTGCTCGACCGGCCCAACCCCGCCGGGCGCCCGGTGGAGGGCACGATTTTACGCGCAGGGCAGGAAAGCTTCGTCGGTGCAGGGCCGATGCCGATGCGTCACGGGCTGACCCTGGGCGAGATGGGGCACTGGTTCGTGGCGCATTTCGGGCTCGACGTGGAATATCGCGTGATCGGGATGGAAGGCTGGCAGCCCGATGGCCCGGGCGATGGCTGGCCGCAGGACCGGGTGTGGATCAACCCCAGCCCGAATGCCGCCAATGTGAACATGGCGCGCGCCTATGCCGGGACCGTCATGATCGAAGGCGCGACCGTGTCCGAAGGGCGCGGCACGACCCGCCCGCTCGAAATATTGTTCGGCGCACCCGACATCGATGCGAAGGCGGTGCTCACCGAAATGCGCGGGTTTGCGCCCGAATGGCTGGCGGGATGCGCAATCCGCGAATGCTGGTTCGAGCCGACGTTTCACAAACATGCCGGCACGCTTTGTCACGGACTGATGATCCATGCGGAGGGGCCGTTCTACGACCATGCGGCGTTCCGCCCCTGGCGGTTGCAGGCGCTGGCGTTCAAGGCGATCCGGCGCCTGTATCCCGATTATGATCTGTGGCGCGACTTTCCCTATGAATACGAGTTCGACCGGCTGGCGATCGACGTGATCAATGGCGGCCCGGACTTGCGCGAATGGGTCGACGATCCTGACGCGACGCCCGCCGACCTCGACGCCATCGCGTCGCGGGACGAGGCGGCATGGCGGGACGAAATCGCGCCGCTGCTCCTTTATTGAACTAGCCGCGCTTTCGGCTCAACTCGCGCATCGCATCCTCCAGCCCCTCCATCGTGAGGGGGTACATGCGGTCGTTCATGATGTCGCGGATCATGCGGTTCGATTGCGTATGATCCCATGCGCGTCGCTCCTCCGGATTGAGCCACACCGCCGCGGGATAGGTATCGACCACGCGTTTGAGCCACACGCCGCCGGCCTCGGGGTTCATATGTTCGACCGAACCGCCCGGATGCGCGATTTCGTAGGGGGACATGGCCGCATCGCCGACGAACACGATCTTGTAATCGTGGCCATATTTGTGAAGCACGTCCCATGTCGGCGTGCGATCGGTCCAGCGGCGGCGGTTTTCCTTCCACACCCCCTCGTACAGGCAATTGTGGAAGTAGAAGAATTCAAGGTTCTTGAACTCCGCAGTGGCCGCGCTGAACAATTCCTCCACGTCGCGGATATGCGGGTCCATCGAGCCGCCCACGTCGAGGAACAGCAGCAATTTCACCGCATTGCGCCGTTCCGGACGCATCTTGAGGTCGAGATACCCTTGTCGCGCGGTGCCGCGAATTGTCGCATCGAGGTCGAGCTCGTCCGCCGCGCCCTCCCGCGCGAACCGGCGCAGGCGGCGCAGTGCCATCTTGATGTTGCGCGTGCCAAGCTCGTGCGAATTGTCGAGATCGGCGAACTCCCGCTTTTCCCAGACCTTGATCGCGCGGCGGTGCCGGCTCTTGCCGCCGATGCGGATGCCGGCGGGGTTGTAACCCGAATGGCCGAATGGCGAGGTGCCGCCCGTGCCGATCCACTTGTTGCCGCCCTCGTGACGCCCTTCCTGTTCCTCGAGTCGTTTCTTCAACGTCTCCATGATCTCGTCCCAGTCGCCGAGCGCCTCAATCTTCTCCATTTCTTCGGGCGACAGATATTTTTCCGCAATCGCGCGCAGCCAGTCCTCGGGAATGTCCACCGCGTCCTGTCCCATGTCGGCCAGAACCCCTTCGAACACCTTGTGAAACACCTGGTCGAAGCGGTCGAGAAGGCCTTCGTCCTTCACATAGATCGCGCGGGACAGGTAATAGAACGCCTCGGGCGTGCGGTCGATCACATCGCGGTCGAGCGCTTCGAGAAGAAGCAGATGCTCCTTCAGGCTGGCCTTGATTCCTGCTGCGCGCAATTCGTCGAGAAAGCCCAGAAACACGTTTTCACCGCTCCCGCCGGGCGAGGAAGGCCAGCCTTTCGAGCAGCATCACATCCTGCTCGTTCTTGAGCAGGGCACCGTGCAGGGGAGGGATCGCCTTTGCAGAGTCGCGGCTTTGCAACACGTCCATCGGCATGTCCTCGACCAGAAGCAGTTTCAGCCAGTCGAGCAGTTCCGACGTGCTGGGCTTCTTCTTCAGGCCCGGAACCTCCCGCAATTCGTAGAAGATTTCGAGCGCCTCGCTCACCAGGCGGTTCTGAATATCCGGGAAGTGGACGGCGATGATCGCCTCCATCGTCTCCCGGTCCGGAAACTTGATGTAGTGGAAGAAGCAGCGGCGAAGGAACGCGTCGGGCAGTTCCTTCTCATTGTTCGAGGTGATGACCACGATGGGGCGTTCCTTCGCCTCGACCCGCTCGCCGGTTTCGTAAACGTCGAAGCTCATCCGGTCGAGTTCCTGAAGAAGGTCGTTCGGAAACTCGATATCCGCCTTGTCGATCTCGTCGATGAGCAGCACGGGGAGGTCCGGGCTGGTGAACGCCTCCCACAGCTTGCCCTTGCGGATGTAATTGCCGATGTCGTGCACGCGCTCGTCGCCAAGCTGTCCATCGCGAAGGCGGGCGACGGCATCATATTCATAAAGCCCCTGCTGCGCCTTCGTCGTGGATTTGACGTTCCATTCGATGAGCGGCGCACCGGTAGCCTTGCTTATTTCATGGGCGAGCACGGTCTTGCCCGTGCCCGGTTCCCCCTTGATGAGCAGCGGGCGGCGCAGCGTCACCGCGGCGTTGACCGCGACCTTGAGATCGTCGGTCGCCACATAGTTGCTGGTGCCTTCGAAACGTTCTTTCATTGCCTGTCCTGCCGATCGTGTGTTCGTGTTCGCGTGCCTTCGTGCCACGGTCCCGGCCATTGGGACAAGCCCCGCCGTATCTTGGGGCCCGCGATCAGGCGTCGATCATGTCGCGGTCGAGTTCGCCGGCGCGGTTCTGAATGAAGTTGAAGCGATGCTCGGGATTGCGGCCCATGAGCTGATCGACAAGCTCCTTGACCGCGGCGCGCTGCTCGAATTCGGGGGGCAGGGTGATGCGGATCAGGCTGCGGCTTTCGGGGGCCATCGTGGTTTCGCGCAATTGCTGCGGATTCATCTCGCCAAGGCCCTTGAACCGGCCGACATCGACCTTCCTGCCCTTGAACACCGTCGCCTCCAACTCGGCCCGATGGGCATCGTCGTGGGCATAGCGGCTCTCCTTGCCCGCGGTGAGCCGGTAAAGCGGCGGCTGCGCCAGATAAAGGTGACCGCCGCGCACGATGTCGGGCATTTCTTGAAAGAAGAATGTCATCAGCAGCGTCGCGATATGCGCGCCGTCGACATCGGCGTCGGTCATGATGATGATGCGGTCGTAACGCAGATTGTCCGGGTCGCAATCCTTGCGCACCCCGCAACCGATGGCGAGCATCAGGTCCGCGATTTCCGAATTGGCGCGGATCTTGTCGAGGCTGGCCGAGGCGACATTCAGGATCTTACCGCGAATGGGCAGAATCGCCTGCGTCTTGCGGTCGCGCGCCTGCTTTGCGCTGCCGCCGGCGGAGTCGCCTTCGACAATGAACAATTCGGTGTCGCGGCCGGGTTCGCCCGAACAATCGGTCAGCTTGCCGGGAAGGCGCAGTTTTCGCGCATTGGTGGCAGTCTTGCGCTTGACCTCGCGCTCCTGCTTGCGGCGCAGGCGTTCGTCCATGCGCTCCATCACCTGGGACAGCAGCGCCTTGCCCCTGTCCATGTTCGCGGTGAGGAAATGGTCGAAATGGTCGCGCATCGCGTTTTCGACCAGCCGCGCAGCCTCCGGCGAGGTCAGGCGGTCCTTCGTCTGCGACTGAAACTGCGGGTCGCGGATGAAGAGCGAGAGCATGATCTCGCTGCCATTGGTGACATCGTCGGGGGTGATGTCCTTGGCCTTCTTCACGCCGGTCAGTTCGGCAAAGGCGCGCAATCCCTTGGTCAGCGCGGCGCGAAGACCCTGCTCATGCGTGCCGCCGTCGGGCGTCGGGATGGTGTTGCAATACCAGCTGTAGGAACCATCGGAATAGAGCGGCCAGGCGATCGCCCATTCGACGCGCCCCTGATCCGAACCGTCCTCGCCCTTCGGAAAATCCTGACTTCCGGCAAAGAAATCGGTCGTGGCGCATTCGCGGCTGCCGATCTGTTCGCGCAGATGGTCGGCAAGCCCGCCGGGAAACTGAAACACCGCCTCCTGCGGTACATCGTCGCTCGCCAGCGAAGCCGCGCATTTCCAGCGGATTTCGACCCCTGCGAACAGATACGCCTTCGACCGGGTCAGGCGGAACAGGCGCGCGGGCCTGAACTGCTGCTTGCCGAAAATCTCGGTGTCGGGGGTAAAGCTGACCGTGGTGCCGCGGCGGTTGGGGGCGGCGCCGATCTTTTCAAGCTTGCCCTGCGGCAGCCCGCGCGAAAATTCCTGTGCGAACAGCTCCTTGTTGCGCGCGACCTCGACCCGCGTCAGGCTGCTGAGCGCGTTGACGACCGACACGCCGACACCGTGGAGGCCGCCGCTCGTCGCGTAGGCCTTGCCCGAAAACTTGCCGCCGGAATGCAGCGTGGTCAGGATCACCTCGAGCGCGGATTGCCCCGGATATTTGGGGTGTTCGTCGACCGGAATGCCGCGACCGTTGTCGCTCACCGTCAGGCGGTTGCCTTCCTCAAGCGTGACCTCGATCCGGTTGGCGTGGCCGGCGACCGCCTCGTCCATGGCGTTGTCGATGACTTCGGCGGCGAGATGGTGCAGCGCGCGTTCGTCGGTGCCGCCGATGTACATGCCGGGGCGCCGGCGCACCGGTTCCAGCCCTTCGAGCACCTCGATCGAGGAGCCGTCGTAGTTTTCCCCCGAGGGCGAGGGCGCGTTTTCGAAAAGATCGTCGTCTGACATGGCCATCAGACTAGCGGCCCGAACGGCGCACTGGCAAGCGCGCCGTTCGGCTTATGTCCCGTTTTGGCCGCGGTCCGTCGGACGCCGCATCGCATCAAAAGGCGGTGGGTGCCTCCGACACGACGCGCATGCCGTTCGCGGTGACTTCGCGCACTTCGAACATGCGTTCGATCTCGCCGTCGCGATCGAAACGGAACGCCCCGTCAAGCCCGATGAAACCGCCTTCGTCCTCCAGCTTTTCAAGCGGGAAGCGCGTGCCGACGGGCCAATCCTGCGCGATATTGATGGCGAGCAGCACCGCATCGTAGCCCAGCGTCGCCACGCGATAGGGCGCACTGCCGAAGCGGGAGCGATAGCTGTCGCTGAACCGGCGATAGCGTCCGTCCGAAATGGCGGAGAACCACGCACCGCGCAGCGCCCTGCTTTCGGCGATGTCCGCCTCTCCGCTCCACAATTCGGTGCCGAGGAACCGGGCCGAGGCGTTCCGGTCGCGCAGCAGGGGCGCCGCGCGCACCGCGACACGCGCACCATCGGCGATCAGCACCGCGCCGAACCCGCCCTGCGCCGAAAGGCGATCGGCAGCCGCCGTGATGGAGCTCGCGCTGCGGTCGTAGGTTTCGACGCCGGCGATCCGCACGTCGAGATCGCGCGCGGTGCGTACCATCGCCTCCGACGCGCGGCGGCCATATTCCCCTTCGGGAACCAGCGCCGCGAAATCGCGCACGCCTTGCCCCGCGGCATAGCGCATCGTGCGGTCGATCGACTGTTCCGGCACCTGTCCCATGATATAGACGCCGCGGCCCGAAGCCTGGCTGTCGTTGGAGAAGCTGATGATCGGCACGCGCGCGGGGCCGGCGACGCGGGCGATATTGTCGATATTGTCCGAAAGAAGCGGGCCAAGGATGAGCCGGTTGCCATCCGCGATCGCACGCTCCGCCGCAATGCCGGGCTGGCTCGCCGTGTCGTAGGTTGTGATGCGGATGTTGGACGTATTGGTGTCGAGCAGCGCCATCGTGGTCGCATTGGCGATGGATTGGCCCACCGCCGCATTGTCGCCGGACAATGGCACGAGCAGGGCGACGCGGTGCCGATCCTCGTCCGCGTCGGGGAGGCGTTCGGCGGTCGGCCCCGTATCGCTTGGCGGCGGGGGCGGGGGCGGGGCGCGGTCGCTGCCCGGAATGATGCCCGCGCACCCGGCGAGCGAAAGCGCAAGCGCGCCCGTCAGCCCGCGGCGAAGGAACGCCCCGCGCGTGAGCGTGCCGGGGCGTTCCCCTGCCGCCGGCTTGTCCGCCAGATTGGCTGCGGCCCGTTCAAACATTGCTTGCAACTCCTCGATATACACGTGCATCACGATGCCATGACCGAAAATGCCGTTCCCGGCCAGCATGATGGCAGGCCCCTTTCTCCGGGTCTTTATATTGTCGCCACGCCGATTGGCAATCTTGGCGACATGACAATTCGCGCCGCCGATGTGCTCTCCCGCTGCGACGCTGTCGCGTGCGAGGATACGCGCGTCGCGGGAAAACTGCTCCACCATATCGGGGTGAAGAAGCGGCTGTTGCGTTATGACGATCATGCGAGCGGGGACACGCGCGACTATCTGCTCGGGCTGATGACGGACAATGCCGTCGCGCTGGTGTCGGACGCGGGAACGCCGCTGATCTCCGACCCGGGATACAGGCTGGTGCGGGCGGCGCGCGAGGCGGGTCTTCCCATCACCAGCCTGCCGGGGCCGAGCGCGGCGGTGGTCGCGCTCACCCTGTCGGGCCTGCCGACGGACCGGTTCCTGTTCGCTGGGTTCTTTCCGGCGAAGGACAAGGCGCGCGCCGACGTGCTCGCCGAACTGGGCGCGGTGGAAGCGACGCTGGTGTTCTACGAAACCGGGCCGCGGCTGGTTTCGGCGTTGGGTGCGATCGCGGCCACCTGCCCGGAGCGGGAAGTCTCCGTCGCGCGCGAACTGACCAAGAAGTTCGAGGAATGCCGCACGGCATCGGCCGCCGCGCTGGCCGATCACTACACCGCGCACCCGCCCAAGGGGGAGATCGTCTTGATGATCGGCCCGCCGGTGGCGACGGCGGCGCAGGATATCGACGTCGATGCGGCCCTTCGCGCCGAAATGGCGCAGCGCAAGCCGAGCCAGGCCGCCGCCCATGTCGCCAAGGCGCACGGCCTCGATCGCAAGGCGCTCTATGCCCGCGCCATGGAATTGAAATCATCATGAAGCGGCAAATCGCCGAAAAGCGTGGCCGCACCGCCGAACGCAGCGCCGCGCAATATCTGCAATCGAAGGGGTATCGCATCCTTGCCGAGCGGGTCCGAAATGCGGGCGGCGAAATCGACATCGTCGCCCGGCGCGAAACCATGGTCGTGTTCGTGGAAGTGAAATGGCGTGCCCGCGCCGCCGATCTCGACACCGCCATCGATGCACGGCGCCTTTCACGGGTCAGCGCCGCCGCCGCGATCGCCATGCACGACTATATGCAGGACGGCGACGATTGCCGGATCGACGTGCTGCTCCTTGCGCCCGGCCACATGCCGCGCCATCTGGAAAACGCGGGGCAGTTCTGATCTGCCGAAAACGCCCGAAGCTTTGCGGAGAATTGCCCAGTGTCCGAACAATTGCGCGTCGCCGTCCAGATGGACCCGATGGATTCGATCAACATCGCAGGCGACAGCAGCTTTGCATTGATGATGGCGGCGCAGGGCCGGGGCCATACGCTGTTCCATTATGACGTGCGTTCGTTGAGCTGGCAGGACGGGCGCGTCACCGCCTTTGCCGCGCCGGTGACGGTTCGCGATGTTGCCGGCGCTCATTTCGACATGGGCGATCATCGCACGATCGACCTTGGCCGCGATGTCGATGTCGTGCTGATGCGACAGGATCCGCCGTTCGACATCGGCTATCTCACCGGCACCTGGCTGCTGGAGCGGATTGCGGGTGAGACGCTGGTGGTGAACGACCCGGTTTCGGTGCGCAATGCGCCGGAAAAGGTCTATGTTCTCGATTACGCGCGCTTCATGCCGCCCACGCTCATCACCCGGCGGATCGAGGAGGTGCGGCGTTTTCAGGAAAAGCACGGCGCGATCGTGCTCAAACCCCTGCACGGCAATGGGGGGAAGGCGGTGTTCCGCGTCGATGCCGATGGCGCGAACCTTTCCGCATTGATGGAAATGTTCAATCAGACCTGGCCCGAACCGCACATGGTGCAGCCCTTCCTTCCCGAAGTGGCGAAGGGCGACAAGCGCATCGTGCTGATCGACGGGGAGGTGGCCGGCGCCATCAATCGCAAGCCGGGCGAGGGGGAGTTCCGATCCAACCTGGCGCAGGGCGGTTTTGCCGAGGCGGCGGATCTGACCCCGCGTGAGCGTGAGATCTGCGATGCGATGGGGCCGGACCTGCGTGAAAAGGGGCTGACGTTCGTGGGCATCGACGTGATCGGCGGCGAATGGCTGACCGAGATCAACGTGACCTCGCCCACCGGCATCGTCGCCATCGACCGTTTCAATAACAGCGATTGCGCCGGCATGATCTGGACCGCGATTGAGCGCCGGATCGCCGCGCGGGCGCGATCCTGATTTCCGCACGAGCCGGGTGTCGGAGCTTTTGCCGGTTCCAGGGGTTGGGGTACCGTTATGGACCAACAGGCATGAATGACGCTTCGGCATCGGCGATCGCGGGATGAGCGACTGGATCGTCTCGATCATCGAGGGTGGCGGCTATGTCGGCATCGCGTTCCTGATGGCGCTGGAAAATATTTTCCCGCCCTTGCCGAGCGAGGTCATCATGGGCGTCGCGGGCGTCGCCGTGGCGGAGGGGCGGATGGCGTTCTGGCCCCTGCTCGTGTGGAGCACATTGGGTGCGACGCTCGGCAATTATGCGTGGTTCCTGCTCGGCGACAGGTTGGGATATGAACGCATGCGCCCGTTCGTCGACCGGCACGGACGCTGGCTCACCATGGACTGGCGGCAGGTGGAGGCGACGAGCCGATTTTTCCGCCGCTGGGGCCAGTGGGTGGTGTTCTTCCTGCGGTTTTCGCCCTTGATGCGCACGATCATCTCGCTGCCGGCCGGTCTTGCGCATATGGGGCACTGGAAATTCCTGATCTACACGCTGGCGGGGACGGCAATCTGGAATGCGGCGCTCATCTGGGGTGCGGGGTTGATGGCGCGCTGGTTCCGGGAATTCGAACATTACATGGGCGATGCGGTTCTCGTGCTCGTCGTGGTGATGACCGTGTTCTACATCTACCGCGTGATGACGTGGAAGGCCGTGAACCACGATCCACGCGATCCGCCGACGTGATCGGGTTGATATGGCTCACCGCCCGGCGTATCGAGGCGACATGATCCCCGATATCCTCGCCGTGAATACGCAGATCGCCTCCGACCTCGTGTCTCGCACCGCCAGCACGGCGCGGGTCCAGCAGATCCTGCAACTGTCGCTGGCGCCGGCGTTCCTGCTGGCCGCGGTGGCGGCGATGCTGAACGTCATGAATCAGCGGCTGACATGGATCGTCGACCGGGTCGAACGGCTCGAACGCAGGGCAGAACGCGGCGGGCTCGACCGGGAGGTGCAGGAATTGCCGGCCCTTCTGCGGCGGCAGAAATTCGCGCATGTCGCCATTAATTTCAGCACCGGGTCCGCGCTGATGATCTGTATCGTGGTCAGCCTGATGTTCGTGTCGGCCTTCATCCGCCCGCCGCTCGGCACATGGGTTGCGGCGGCGTGGATCGCGGCGATGATGGGCGTGTTCGTAAGCCTGCTCTATTTCCTGCTCGAAACACAGCTTGCGACCCGCTCGTCCCGCGACCGGCGCCGCATCTCGCGCGAATTGCGCCGCCGGGAGGATGATTAGCCGCCCTCGCGCGCCTGTCCCTCGGCGGTGCGTTCGCGCTGGTGCGCCTCGCGATAGATGTCGAGCATGGTCGCTGCGTCCACCTTGGTATAGATCTGCGTCGAGCCAAGGCTCGCATGGCCGAGCAATTCCTGCAGACTGCGCAGATCGGCCCCCGCGGCGAGCAAGTGCGTGGCGAAGCTGTGGCGCAGCGCATGGGGCGTGGCCGATGACGGCAGGCCCAGCATTTGCCGCGCAGCCGCCACCGTCTTCTGCACGACGCCCTGCGACAATCGCCCCCCTTTCGCCCCGCGGAACAGCGGATCGCGGGGCCGCGCCGGCCATGGGGAGCGGGCGAGGTAATCCCCGACCGCGTCGCGCACAATGGGTATAATGGGCACGACCCGCTGTTTCCGCCCCTTGCCCATGACGGTCAGCGTGTCCCCCGGCGGCCATGCCCCGCAATCGAGCGCGAGCGCCTCGCCAATGCGCAGCCCAGCGCCATAGAGCAGCAACAGCACCGCACGGTCGCGCGCCCCGATCCAGTCTTCGTCAGACGCCTGCGCGACCATGTGCGACAGGTTCACCGCCTCGTCCGGGGTGACGGCGCGGGGAATACCTTTCTTTACCCGCGGCGCCCTGAGGCGAGGCGGCGTTTCATGCTCGATTCCAATGCGTTGACGGGCAAAGGTGATAAACGCCTTCAGCGCGGAAATTTCCCGCGCCGCCGATGCATTGGACAAGCCGTCACCGCGCCGCCGCGCCATATGCCCGCGCAGGGTCGTCGCATCGCATCGGGCCAGCCGTTCCCATCCCACATCGCGGCCGAGATAATCGAGCAGGCGCTTTGCCGCGGCCTGATACGCGCGTACGGTGTGCGCGGAACGGCGCAGATTATGCGTTTGGTGCGCGTGCCATTCGGCGAGCAGATCGGCCGAATGCGTCACGACAGCAGCAATTCAGGCTGCACCAGCTCGCCCAGCAGGCCGTCGAGCAGCACCATCCCCCGCGCCGTCACGGTGAGCCGCGACCCATCGAGCGTGACGAAACCGAGATCGCGGTACAGCGCCACTTGCCGCATTGCCACTAGCCCATCCATCGGCATGCCGAACCGCGCCGAAAGCCGGTCGAGATCAACGCCTTCATCCAGGCGCAGCCCCATCATCAGCGCCTCTGCCGCCTGCTCTCCGCGCGGGAGGTCGTGCGTTTCGCAAATGCCATGGCCTGCCGCAGGACGGCGGCGAGGTAATTCTACGGCTTTCGATGCCGCTGCGTCGCGGTGGCGCAGCGCCGGCCATGCGCGCCGGGACCGACGCCCGCATAATCGCCATAGCGCCAGTAGGTGAGATTGTGGCGGCTTTCCTGCCCCGGCCGCGCATGATTGCTCACCTCATATGCGGGCAGCCCCGCCGCCGCCGTCATCGCGCGCGTCATGGCGTATAGCTCGGCGGACATATCCTCCTCCGGCATGGCGAAGGCGCCCCGGCGCAGGTCGGTGGCAAAACGGGTGCCAGGCTCGATCGTGAGCTGATACAGCGAAATGTGCCCGGTGCCGAAGCCGAGCGCGCGGGTCAGCATGGCGTGCCATTCGTCCTGCGTCTGTCCGGGGAGGGCGTAGATGAGGTCGAAACTGACCCGTTCGAAATGCGCCTGCGCTGTGTCGAGTGCGGCAAGCCCCTCGGCCGCGCCGTGCAGACGTCCGAGGAACTTCAATGCCTTGTCATCGAAACTTTGCAAACCGAGCGAGGTCCGGTTGATGCCCGCCTGCGCCAGGTCGGCAAAGCGCGACGCCTCGACCGAGGACGGGTTGGCCTCCAGCGTGATCTCCACATCATCGGCAAAGGACCAGTAACGTCCCGCCGCCGCGATCAGCCGCTCGACCAGTTCGGGCGGCATCAGGGACGGCGTGCCGCCCCCGAAAAAGATCGAGGTCAGGGTGCGCTGTCCTGTCTGCTCCGCCTCGAACGCCATGTCGGCGAGCAGCGCCGTCTCCCATGCGGCGGCGTCCACCGTGTCGCGCACGTGGCTGTTGAAATCGCAATAGGGGCATTTCTTTGCGCAGAAGGGCCAGTGGATGTAAAGCGCCAGTGTCATGCCGTTATTTCAGCGCCGCATTGCCCCCCGAAGTCAAGCCCGCCGAACGCGCCGGCCCGCCCGATGGCGCTTCGGTTCAGGAACACGGGTTCAGGGGCACGCCAGTTCAGTCGCCAAACTGATCGCGACGCAATTTGGCGAAGGCGTCGGCCCGGTGGCTGATGCGGTGTTTTTCCGCAGGGTCGATCTCGGCAAAGGTCAGGTCGCGGCCTGCGGGCACGAATACGGGATCGTAACCAAAGCCCATATCCCCACGCGGCGGCCAAGTGAGCGAACCGTCGACGCGCCCTTCGTACACGGCCTGCCGCCCGTCGGGCCAGGCAATGGCAAGGACGCAGCTGAACCATGCATCGCGCGCCACGTCGGGCCCGCGTTCGGCCAGCATGCCCTCCACCTTGCCCATCGCCATGTACCAGTCGCGCCCGGCATCGCCCTCGAACCATTGCCGTTCGGCCAAGTCGGCGGTGTAGACACCGGGCCGCCCGTCCAGCGCGGCGACCGACATACCGCTGTCGTCGGCAAGCGCCGGCAATTGCGATGACTTTGCCGCCGCATGCGCCTTGATCAGCGCATTTTCGACAAAGGTGGTCCCCGTCTCCGACGGTTCCGGCAGGCCCAGCGAACCTGCCGAAAGACATTTCATCCCATAAGGTTCGAGAAGCGCGGAAATCTCCTTCAGCTTGCCCGCATTATGGGTGGCGATGACCAGCGAACCGGCGCCGAGACGGGGATTGTCACTCATGTCATGCGTCCTTTATGCGACGGCCCTCTTCACGCAACGGCCCTGTTCACGCGACGGCCCTATTTACGCGACAGCCTTGTCCTGCGCGGCGAAAATTTCGCCGCAACCGGTGCGGGCGAGGCGCAGCAGGCGCAGCAGGGCCTCCTCGTCATAGGTTGCGCCTTCTGCGGTGGCCTGCACCTCGGCGATGTGCCCGCCTTCGATGAGGACGAAATTGGCATCGGCGTCGGCGTTGGAATCCTCCGCATAATCGAGGTCGAGCACCGGCGTGCCATCGAAAATGCCGCAGCTTACCGCCGCGACCTTGCGGGTGAGGGGATCCTGCCTGATCGCGCCTGCATCCATCAATCCCTTGACCGCCAGCTTCAGCGCGACCCAGGCCCCCGAAATCGCCGCCGTGCGCGTGCCGCCATCGGCCTGAATCACGTCGCAATCGAGCGTGATCTGACGTTCGCCCAACAGCTTCATATCCGTGACGGACCGTAAGGAACGACCGATAAGGCGCTGAATCTCCTGCGTTCTTCCCGACTGCTTGCCCTTGGCGGCCTCACGCGATCCGCGGGTGTGGGTGGCGCGCGGAAGCATCGAATATTCGCCCGTGACCCAGCCTTCGCCCTTGCCGCGCAGCCATGGCGGAAGGCGTTCCTCGACACTGGCGGTGCACAGCACGCGCGTATCGCCGAACGCGATCAGGCACGAGCCTTCGGCATGCTTGGTAAAACCGGTTTCGATCGAGATCGCCCGCATTTCGTCGGGGGCGCGGCCGGATGGGCGCATGAATGTCTTCTCCTGTGGTGGTCTTCACGCGGTCTTACGGATGGCGCGGCGCGGCGCAAGGGCCATCGGCAGCGAATCCGGTAAAGCGGCGGCCCGCACCCCGGCCGATCCGACCGGGCAACATGCCCCGAAACGCTTGAGCATGGCCGCATTGCGCCTTATCTCACACATCATGACTTCGCCGCCCATCACCGAATTGACATCGCGAACGCGCGAAATCTTTCGCCTCGTGGTCGAAGGATATATCGAGACGGGCACCCCGGTCGGCTCGAAATTGCTGTCCGGCGCGGATGGCGTGAACCTTTCGCCCGCGTCGATCCGGTCGGTCCTTGCCGATCTGGAGCGTGCGGGGCTGTTGTCCGCCCCGCATACCAGCGCGGGGCGCATGCCGACGGAAAGCGGGCTTCGCCTGTTCGTGGACGGCATGATGCAGGTTGCCGAACCCACCGAACAGGAACGCGCCACGATCGAGCGCGAGCTTGCCAATCCCGGCCCTGTGGAAACCGCGCTTTCGCGAACGAGCGAGGCATTGTCGAACCTGTCCGCGTGCGCCGGGGTGGTGATGGTCCCCCCGCGCGAGCCACGGCTCGACCAGTTCAGCCTCGTACCGCTCGCGCATGGGCGCGCACTCGTCGTGATGGTGGGCGAGGATGGGGGAATCGAGAACCGCGTGATCGAAATTCCTGCCGGCGCCGGTCCCTCCGCGCTCGAACAGGCGGCCAATTTCATCAGCGCGCAATTGCAGGGCCGCACCCTGCCCGAGGCGTCGCAGGCCGTGCGCCGCGAACTGGACGCCGACCGGGCGAGCCTCGATGCTGCGGCGCGCGACCTTGCCGAACGAGGGCTTGCCATATTGAGCGAGGATGCCGCGCGTCGCCCGGTGCTCATCGTGCGGGGACAGGCGCGGCTGCTCGACGACGGGGCGGTTGCCGACCTTGAACGCGTGCGCTCGCTCATCGACGATATCGAACGCTCCGAACAGGTTGCGCGCCTGCTCGACAGTGCGCGCGATGCGCAGGCGGCGCGGATATTCATCGGGTCGGAGAACAAGCTGTTCTCGCTTTCGGGTTCGTCCGTCATCGCCTCGCCCTATCGCGACCGCGAAGGGCGGGTGATCGGCGTGGTGGGGGTGATCGGCCCGACGCGGTTGAATTACGCGCGGCTCGTCCCCATGGTGGATTTCACGGCCCGGTCACTGGGTCATTCGCTGGGCAATCCGCGCGGATGACCGATGGGGCAATCGCCGGTGCGCGGCAAAAATCGCGCCCGGTTTCATCACCGGACAACAGGACATGGAAACGTCAATGAACGACGAAGGCACTCACGACGAAGCGGTGGAACACGAACTGAAAGGCGTGCCCGAAGACATGCTGGACGATGGAACGCCGGAGGAAGCGGGCGAGGCGACCGGCGGCGACCGCGTCGCGGAACTGGAAAACGAGCTTGCCGAGGCGAAGCAGCAGGTGCTCTACGCCCGCGCCGAAACGCAGAACGTGCGCCGGCGCATGGAGAAGGACATCGCCGATGCCCGCGCCTATGCCGCGACCGGTTTCGCGCGCGACATCCTCTCGGTGTACGACAATATGCAGCGCGCGCTGGAGGCGATCCCGCCCGCCATGCGCGAGGATGAGAAGATGAAGGGCCTCGTCGCCGGGCTTGAGGCGACGGGACGCGAGCTCGACAAGATCTTCGGTCAGCACGGCATCACGCGCATCGCGGCAAAGGGGCTCCCGCTCGACCCGAATCAGCATCAGGCCATGATCGAGGTCCCTTCCGACGAGGAACCGGGCACGGTCGTGCAGGAGATGCAGAGCGGATGGATGATCCGTGAGCGTCTTCTTCGCCCCGCCATGGTGGGTGTTGCGAAAAAGCCGGATTGAGCGCCCGTCGTCCCGATTTGATTTTCGCCGGAACGGTTCGTGCGCTCAACCGTATCATGCAGCGGAATGAAACAGGGGCGGACAAGGAAAGTTTTGCTATGAATACGATGAAGATGATTGCCCTGCCGATGATGGGTGCCGCCGCGCTTTCGATGGGCGGCTGTGCCGATAATTACGCGGCCGAAGGTGCCGGCATCGGCGGTGCGCTGGGTGCGGGCGTCGCCGCCGTGACCGGCGAGGATCTCGTGACCTATGCGGCGGTCGGTGCGCTTGCGGGCGGACTTGCCGGCACGTTCAAGGACAAGAACGACGATTGCGATGGTTTCCGCGACCGTAACGGCAATCGTTACATCGACGAGGATTGCCGGAACGACGATCGTTATCGCAATTATTTCTGATCGCGATCCATCCTTCCGGGGATGAAAGGGGCGTCGCCGCCGGGCGGCGTCCTTTTTCGATTTAGGGCCGGGGGCGGCTGGTGAGCGGGCACGCGCCACCATCTGCGGATGAACACACAGGGGGCAAACATGCGCAAGGGCTTGAAATGGTTTCTGGGGATCGTGGCGGCGGTTGGCCTGCTGCTGACGCTGGTATCGCTGATCCCGAGCGATCAATGGTTCATCCGTGCGCTCGACATGGCGCGGGAGCCGGTCATGTGGGCGGCCATTATCCTCGCCATCGTGGCGGTGATCGTCCTGCGCGCCGGTCGATGGGTCGTGTCAGGCACGTTCGTTGCGATCGCGATCATTCAGTTGCTGCGTATATGGCCGTATAACCAGCTTGCCGGCACCGATATCGCGCTGGCCGATCCCAACGATGAAGGCGCGCAATGCGTCACCGCGCTCGCTGTCAATGTAAAGGTGAAGAACGATGGCTATGCCGCGGTGATACAGCAGATCGAACGCGTGTCGCCCGATCTCCTGTTGCTGATGGAAACGGATGAGACGTGGGAGCGGCAGCTCGATCCCGTGCTGCGGCAGTATGATTACCGGACGCAGGATATTCAGCCGCACGCCTTCGGCATGATCTTCGCATCGCGCATTCCGGTGTCCGGTGCGCGCATGGTGGAAAATACCTCGCGCGATACGCCGACGCTGTACGCCACGGTGGCGCTGCCCAACGGGCGCCGGTTCGATTTCATTGGCCTGCACCCCAAACCGCCCATTCCGGGCATGGATACCGAGGAGCGTGACGCCAATATCGTGCGGGCAGGAACGGAGACGCCGAACGGCCTCCCCGATGCGCTGGTCATGGGCGATTTCAACGACGTGCCGTGGTCGAACACGACGAGCAGGTTCCGCAAGGAAGGCGACTGGCGCGATCCGCGGATCGGGCGGGGCACCTATCCGACCTTTCCGGCCGACATGACCTGGCTCGGCTGGCCGCTCGACCAGGTGATGGTGCGCGGCGACATGGAATTGCGCGATTTTACCGTGATGCCGGCGAACAGCTCCGATCACCGGGCCGTCCGCACCACCGTGTGCCTCGGCGACCGCACGGCGGGGTGAACGCTATACCGGGGTGAAGGGCAGGATGGATTCCAGCTGTTCGCGCGGCGGCGCACCGATCAGCGGGAAACCATGGCGCAGCAAAAACGCATGGCGCACGATTTCGGCCTGCTGCTCGATCCCGTATTGCGTCAGGCGACGGCCCGGCATCACCGCATAACCATAGCGGCAAAACGGGTGCCGCATCATCACGAGCCAGTATTTGCCGCGCTGCTGCGATTGCCAGACATGCGTCATTTCATGCAGGAACAGCCCCTTGAGCCAGAGCGAGGCATGGGCGAAATCGTCGCAATAAAGCCGGGTCCGCGCGGGAAAGTGGATATGCCCGGTCGGCGCCATCAAGGTGTTGACGGGTTGGAACGGAAACCATTTGCGCCGCTTGATCCGCACCGGCGCGGGGTCGAGCGCGCCGCCGAAAACTGACGCGACAAGCGCCTTTTCCCCGTCGGTCAGACCGCGCTCCCCGCCCACCGGACAGGCGCCGGGGGCAGAACGGGGGGCCACAGGATCGGGCGCCGGGTTCAGCGCATCGCCTCCATCCCGCCCATCTCGCCGCTATCGCCCAGGCCGCCGGGGCTTTCGCCGGGTTTCAGGATGGGGGCGGCGAACGACGCCTTGTCGCCATTGTCGAACGTCACGGTCAGGTCGGTGGTGGTGCGCGCCATGATCGCGGGATCGAGATCGAACAGCATCACGTGATAGCCGCCCTGTTCGAAGGCGACGGTCTGACCCGGCTGTATCGCGATTTCGGTAACCGGCTCCATCGACGATACGCCGCCCTCCTGCATCGTGCGGTGCATTTCGGTGCGACCAACGTTCACGAGCGAGACGGAGGCGATATTGCGCACGCTATCGCCATTGTTGACCACATTGAAATAGGCAACGCCGGGCCGGCCATCCACGGCGGGAAGGCGAACATAGGCATCGGTGAGCTGAATGCCTTCGGGCGTGTCGGGGTCGGTTGCCTCCTCGATCAGCTCGTCGGCGGGCGGTGCCTCGGTCGTGTCGCCGCATGCGGACAGCATCAGGACGGCGGGAACGAGCGGGGCAAAAATCGCAAAACGGCGCATGGGTGTGTTTCCATCCTCATCATGGCGCGGCCGATAAAGCCTGCGCGTTTCTCAACCGTCGATAGGCGCTTTCAAACCCTTGTTCCATGAAAAACCGCCCCTATATCGCGGCCTGTTACTGAGCCGCGCGGCGGGTTTGCCCGTGTGGGGGGCCCCATAGGCGCGGTGTCCAATGCAGAAGAGGTGGGAACACTTAAAATGTCTAAAGTTATCGGTATCGACCTTGGCACGACCAACAGCTGCGTCGCGGTGATGGATGGCGACAAGCCGAAGGTTATCGAAAATTCCGAAGGCGCGCGCACGACGCCCTCGATCATCGCCTTCACCAAGGATGGCGAACGCCTCGTCGGGCAGCCGGCCAAGCGGCAGGCCGTCACGAACGGCGACAACACGATTTTCGCGGTGAAGCGCCTCATCGGCCGCCGCTTCGACGACCCCGTGACCAAGAAGGACACCGAGCTCGTCCCCTATTCCATCGTCAAGGGCAAGAACGGCGATGCGTGGGTCAACGCCGGCGGCAAGGATTACAGCCCGTCGGAGATCAGCGCCTTCACGCTTCAGAAGATGAAGGAAACGGCCGAAAGCTATCTTGGCGAAACCGTCACGCAGGCGGTCATCACCGTTCCGGCATATTTCAACGATGCGCAGCGTCAGGCGACCAAGGACGCCGGCCAGATCGCGGGTCTTGAGGTATTGCGCATCATCAACGAGCCGACGGCGGCGGCGCTGGCCTATGGTCTCGACAAGGCGGACGGCAAGACGATCGCGGTCTATGATCTTGGCGGCGGCACGTTCGACGTGTCCATCCTCGAAATCGGCGATGGCGTGTTCGAGGTGAAGTCCACCAATGGTGACACGTTCCTCGGCGGTGAGGATTTCGATACCGCGGTGGTCGAATATCTTGCCGACAGCTTCAAGAAGGACGAAGGCATCGACCTTCGCGGCGACAAGCTCGCGCTGCAGCGTTTGAAGGAAGCGGCCGAGAAGGCGAAGATCGAGCTGTCCTCGGCACAGAGCACCGAGGTCAATCTCCCCTTCATCACCGCGGATCAGAACGGTCCGAAGCACCTTGTGAAGACGATCAGCCGGTCCGACCTCGAAAAGATGGTCGGGAACCTGATCGAGCGCACGAAGGAGCCGATGAAGAAGGCACTCGCCGACGCGGGCGTCACGGCCAAGGAGATCGACGAGGTCGTCATGGTCGGCGGCATGACCCGCATGCCCAAGGTGCGCGAGGCGGTGAAGGATTTCTTCGGCAAGGAACCGCACACCGGCGTGAACCCCGATGAAGTCGTCGCCATGGGCGCGGCCATTCAGGCCGGCGTGCTGCAGGGCGATGTGAAGGACGTGCTCCTTCTCGACGTGACGCCGCTGTCGCTTGGGATCGAGACGCTGGGCGGGATCATGACCAAGATGATCGACCGCAACACCACGATCCCGACGAAGAAGAGCCAGGTCTACTCCACCGCGGACGACAACCAGCAGGCCGTGACCATTCGCGTGTTCCAGGGCGAACGCGAGATGGCGAGCGACAACAAGATGCTGGGTCAGTTCGATCTGGTCGGCATTCCGCCCGCACCGCGCGGCGTTCCGCAGATCGAGGTGACGTTCGACATCGACGCCAACGGCATCGTCAACGTGTCGGCCAAGGACAAGGGCACCGGCAAGGAGCAGCAGATCCGCATCCAGGCATCGGGCGGCCTGTCCGACAGCGACATCGAGCAGATGGTGCAGGACGCCGAAAAGTTCGCCGAGGAGGACAAGAAGCGCAAGGAGCAGGCCGAGGCCCGCAACCAGGCCGACAGCCTCGTCCACTCGACCGAGCAGCAGCTGTCCGAAAACGGCGACAAGATCGACGCATCGATGAAGTCCGACATCGAGGCCGCGGTGGCCGAGGTGAAGACCGCGCTCGAAGGTGAAGACATCGACGCGATCAAGTCCAAGAGCGAGGCGCTCGCGCAGAAGGCCATGCAGATGGGCCAGGCAATGTACGAGCAGCAGCAGGCCGAAGGCGCGGCAGCGACCGACGGTGCCGCCGCCGGTTCCGAAGCGGGCGGCGCGGAAGAAGACGTCGTCGATGCCGAATTCTCGGAAGTGAACGAGGACGAAAACAAGGGCTGAAACGCCCGATGAAACCGGACGCTGCCCGGCTGATGCGCAGGGCGGCGGCGGACCCCAAGGGAAGCGGTCGGCGTTAGCGAGAGTTCGCCGCCGGCCGCTTCGACATATTTAGGCCGCGCGCGCGGGCCGGTTCATCCGGCACGATGACATGCGCGGCGTATCGCAACGGCGGGATGGGCCATGGAAACCGAAATCGACTTTTACGAACTGCTTCAGGTCGAACGAAGCGCGGACGACAAGACGATCAAGTCCGCCTATCGCAAGCTGGCGATGAAATTTCACCCCGATCGCAATCCGGGCGATGCGGAGAGCGAGGCGAAGTTCAAGGCGATCAGCCGCGCCTATGACTGTTTGAAAGATCCGCAGAAACGCGCGGCCTACGACCGCTACGGCCATGCCGCCTTCGAACAGGCGAGCAGCGGCGGCGGCGGCGGGCAGGCCGGATTTTCCGACATCGGCGACATATTCGAAACGATTTTCGGACAGGGTTTCGGCGGCGGCCGCGGGGCCGGACCACGCCCGCGCCGCGGCGCCGATCTGCGCTATGACATGGAAATCGCACTCGAGGATGCGTTCCACGGCAAGGATACCGAGATCACGATCGAGGTGTCGCAGGCCTGCGAGCCGTGCGAAGGCACCGGCGCGGAACCCGGCACGGGCAAGCGGCGATGCCCCATGTGCGAAGGGTACGGCAAGGTCCGCGCACAGCAGGGCTTTTTCATGGTCGAACGCGCCTGCCCGACCTGCCACGGGCGCGGCGAGGTGATCGAAAGCCCATGCCGCAATTGCGGCGGCGAGGGCCGGGTCGACAAGCCGCAGACGCTGGAGGTCAATATACCGCCCGGCGTGGAAACCGGCACGCGCATCCGTCTTTCGGGCAAGGGCGAGGCGGGGCCATATGGCTCACCGCCGGGCGATCTTTATATCTTCCTGCACGTCAAACGCCATTCGGTGTTCGAGCGGGAGGGCACCACCTTGCTGACGCGCGTGCCGATCACCTTCACGACGGCGGCATTGGGCGGCACGGTCGAATTGCCGGGCATGGACGATGAATGGATCACCGTCACCATCCCCGCCGGGGTGCAGTCGGGCGAGCAATTGCGCAAGCGCGGCGAAGGGATGCCGGTGTTGCAGGGACGCGGGCGCGGCGATCTCGTCGTGGAAGTCAATGTCGAAACCCCCCGCAAGCTGAGTGCGAAGCAAAAGGAATTGCTGCGCGAATTTCAGGAGACCGAAACCGGCGCCGAATGCCCGGATTCGCGCGGGTTCTTCGAACGTATCCGCGACAGCTTCACAGGTTGAACGCCGGATTTACGTGTCGAACTTTTCGGCGATTTCCGCGCGTAGCCGGGCGATGAGGTCGGCATTGCAATTGCCGTCCTTGTCCTCCTCGTCGAGGATCGCGTCGAACGTTTCGCGCTTCAGATCGCGCAGCATCCGAGGCGGCAGCGCGTGGTCCGCATCCAGCGTCGAGGCGGTGATGTCGATCAGGCGGTCGGCCCCCTGCAACCGGCCCCACAGATAATCGTTTTCGCGATAGGTGCGGGAAAAGAACGCGCCGAAGCGATAGAATTCGACGCCGCGCAATGTCTGCGCCGCGCCGCCCGAACGGATGGCATTGGCGTCCTCGGGAGAGATCCGGTCCACCTTGATCGGGTCGAATTCGTCGGGTCCGCGCCCGCCCAGGATGGGAAGCGTGGCGATGTCGTAAAAGGGAAAGCCGAGATAGCTCAACAGCAGCGTCCGGCGCACGTCGCGCGGCAATTGCGCCATCGCATCTGCGAGCATTGCATCGACCTCGGCATCCGTGCGCCTGAGATCGCGCCGGTCGGCGAGCCGGGCCATGACCCGTTCCGGGTGCCGAAGCGCATCGGCGGCCAGCACGGCGAAATCCTCGCCCAGCGTTTCGATCTGCTCCAGCTCGCCATAAAGCGCGAGTGCCTTGAACACGGTATCGCGCGCGTCCTCGCGCTCCGCCGCGGTAAGCTGACCGCCGATCCCGCTCTCTCCCACCGGTAGCAGCCGCCGCGCCAGCAGGCGAAGCCGCCGCACGCGGAACGCGATGTCATAGGTGCGGAAAAAAGAGATGGCCGCCTCGCTCGCCCCGCCGCCATCGCCGGCAAGCCGGTCGAGCCCCGCCGCATCGAAATGCCGGGTCAGCGTATCCACGATCACGTCCCGCGGCGGTGCGTCGTCCGGGTTGGCGCGGCGGATCGTTTCGGCCAGCGTATCGAGAATGCGCGTATATTTGGCCTTCGCATAGCCGTGGAAGGCAAAGCCGGATTGCCTGGCTGCGGCCTGCTGCGCCTTGTTGCGCCATTTGCCGAGCCGCGCCGGCGTCGGCCGGTCGAGGAACAGTGTGCGGCCGAACAAGCGGTCCACCACGGCCTCAACCTCGGGACGGAGCGCGTCGACGATGGCGCGGGCGCGTTCCGCCTCCTGCGAATGCTGCGCGATGCGTTCGATGTCGTCGCGGATCGGCTGTTCGCGCGGAATGGAGGACAAGGCGCCGAAGATCGTGCTGAAGAAACCGGTGCTGCGCGACTCGGATTTTGCATCGGCGTGTTGCGGCGGGTGCGGATCGATATAGACGAATCGCCGATCCACCTCCCGCATGGAGGGCCGGTTGTCGAGCGCGCCGATCGCCTCTGCAAACGGACGTCCGGCAAGGACCGCGCCGTCGATGAGTGCGACATCCTCGACATTTCCGCTCGCGATATGTTGCGGCATGATCCGGCGCACGAACCGTTCGCGGCCCGGCCATTCGGCACCGCGTTCCTGCAAAAGCGTGTCGATCTCGCCGATGCGCAGGGGTGGGAAGGCGCCGGGAAAGCTCGCTGTGGCGCGCGCGGCAAAGACCAGCTCCGGCCGCGCGGCCAACCGTCCGTCGCCGCTCCGCGCGCGGAACGAAATCGGCAGGCGATGCTCCGCCTCGACCGCGAAATCGGGGCTGTGCAGTTTCAGAACGCTGCGATGGCCGTGAAAATCGGTCGCGGTCACGAACAGGTCGATCGGATGGCGCGGCGGCAACAGCGGCGGCCCCGCGGGCTGTGCATCCATGGCCAGCAACGCATCGTCGATGAGCCGGGAAAAACCGATCCCCGAAAACGGCGGCGCGAACCATCGCGAGCGCATGAGCCGCGACAGTTTCTCCCGCAATTCCGCCCGCGTTTCGGGTGCCACGGTGCGGTTGATGGCATTGCCCGGACGTTTCAACGTCCATTTGACGAGCGGCGTCGCCCAGAACTTGGAAAGCCGGTTGCGCGCCATCGCATCCGGCGCGATCAAGAGGTCGCTATCCGCCTTTTCCAGCCACAGCCGCGTCAACGGATCGAGCGAGCGCCCGCTCACCAGCGCCTCTGCCAGAAACACCGCGTTCATGCCCCCCGCGCTCGCCCCCGACAGGATGTCGGGCAGCACGCGCAGCCGCGTCTCCCCCTTTTGCGCGATCATCGTCAGCAGGCGATGATAGGCACGCTGCGACCCGGTTTGCGGCGGTTCGTCGAGGCGGAACGCGCGGCTCGCCTGCGCCAGTTTCCAGACCTCTTTCGTGATGCCATGCATATAGACGGCGAGGCTGACGCCGCCATAGCACACGAGCGCGATCCGCAGTTCCTTTTCCCGCATGGCAACCGTGATGGCAGGCCGGCGCCGCGATGAAAAGACCTGCATCAAAACGTAGGCGCAGCTTTACCGCAATGCGGTTGTGTTCCTGTCCTGTTCCGGGTAGGCGAGGCCATGGCAAAGACAAAGCGCAAATATGTATGCCAGGCCTGCGGCAGCGTATCGCCCAGATGGCAGGGACAGTGCAGCGATTGCGCCGAATGGAACAGCCTTGTCGAGGAGGCGGCGCCGACCGTCTTTTCCGCAAAGCACGACCTTTCCGGCGGCGGGCAGACGATCCGGTTCGTGCCGCTCGACGCGCCGGTCCCGCTTCCGCAAAGGCGGGCCACCGGCATGGCCGAGTTCGATCGCGCGCTGGGCGGCGGGTTCGTGCCGGGCAGCGCGATATTGATGGGCGGCGATCCGGGGATCGGCAAATCGACCCTATTGCTGCAGACCTGCGCGACCGTGGCGCGCTCGGGCGGACGCGTCGTCTATATCAGCGGGGAGGAGGCGGCGGGGCAGGTGCGGCTGCGCGCCGAACGACTCGGCCTTTCGGACGCGCCAGTGAGCCTTGCGGCAACGACATCGGTGCGCGATATCCTGACGACGCTGGGCGATATGGATCCGCCGGCGCTGCTCATCATCGATTCCATACAGACCATGCATTCCGACCAGATCGAAGGCGCGCCCGGAACGGTGAGCCAAGTGCGCGGCTGCGCGCTCGAACTCATCCGCTATGCCAAGCGGAACGGCGTGGCGATGGTGCTGGTCGGGCATGTCACCAAGGATGGCAATATCGCCGGGCCGCGCGTGCTCGAACACATGGTCGATGTCGTGATGAGCTTCGAAGGCGAGCGTTCGCATCAATATCGCATCCTGCGCGCGTTGAAGAACCGGTTCGGCGCGGTGGACGAAATCGGCGTCTTTTCCATGGAAGGCGCCGGCCTCGTCGAGGTGACGAACCCGTCCATGCTGTTCCTGTCGGGCCGGGATGAACCATTGGCGGGGAGTGCGGTGTTCCCCGCGCTCGAAGGGACGCGCCCGGTGCTGGTGGAGATTCAGGCGCTCATCGTTCGGTTGCAGAGCGGGGCGACGCCGCGCCGCGCGGTCGTGGGATGGGACAACGGGCGCATGGCGATGCTGCTTGCCGTGCTGGAGGCGCGGTGCGGGCTGAATTTCTCCTCGGCGGAGGTTTATCTCAACGTCGCGGGGGGATACCGTCTGACCGATCCGGCGGCGGATCTGGCCGTGGCGGCGGCGCTGGTATCCGCATTGTCGGAACGGGCGTTGCCGGCACAATCGGTGTGGTTCGGGGAGGTGTCGCTGGCCGGTGAGATTCGGCCCGTGGCGCATGCGCCGCTGCGTCTTCGCGAATCGGTAAAGCTTGGCTTCGATCGTGCGTTCGGCCCGGCATCGGTTGCGGAAAAAGGTGAAAAGGTCGCGGGTGCGCGCTTTCAACCGATGCGGCAATTGCCAAATCTCGTTGACCATGTGGTGGGGAGCCAATAGCGGATAACGTCATGACGGCATTCGATCTCGTGGTGATTATCATCGTCGGATTTACGGCGGTGGGCGGCTTCATGCGCGGGTTCGTGCACGAAATACTGGCGCTTGCCGCGTGGATCGCCGCGATGATCGCGATTTCCGCGCTGCATACGCCGCTGACGCAGTGGATGCTGCAATATATCGACACGCAGGCGAGTGCGGCCGTGCTCGCATTCGCCGTATTGTTGATGGTGCCCTATCTCATCGTGAAGCTGATTGCGCGGTGGGCCGGGTCGCGTGCGCGCAATTCGGTGCTCGGCGCGGTAGACAGGATGCTGGGCCTGGGCTTTGGCATCGTGAAGGGGCTGATCATGGTGGTGCTGGCCTTTTCGGTGCTGGTGCTGGGCTATGACACGATCTGGGGCGTGGAGGGTCGGCCCGACTGGATCGCCAAGGCCCGCAGCTATTCCTTCGTCAACGCGGCGAGCATCGCGCTCGTCGAGGATATCGAGCAGCGCCGCGCCGCCTTTCGCGAGCAGGCGGAGGCCGAGGACGAGGACGAAACCGGGGACGACGTGGAACGCGTGAGCGGCGAAGTGGACGAAGCGATCCGATGAACGCGCACCGGCTCTATACGCCCGCCGTGCTTGCCGCGGCGACCCGGCTTGCATCCTTTACGCTGGATTCGCGCTTCTCCATTCGCGGGGAGGCGCGTTCGCCCAGCTGCGGCAGCCGGGTCGAGCTGGGCCTGCTGCTCGGCGAGGGCGGCAAAATCGCGGAGGTCGGCATTGCGGCCCACGCCTGCGCCGTGGGGCAGGCGGGCGCCGCGGTGTTCGCAGAAGCGGCCGCGGGTCGCGACGCGCAGGACATCGCGGCGGCAAATACGGCGATGGAGGAATGGGTGCGGCGCGACGGGCCAAGACCCGATTGGCCGGGGCTCGACCTCATTGCGCCGGCGCGTGCCTATCCCGGGCGTCACGGTGCGATGTTGCTGGCATGGAACGCGGCGGCGAACGCGCTTCGCCCGATGGTTCGGGAAGGGTGACGGGCGTGGCTGCGCCGCAATCGAAGGGCGATGGGGGCGGACCGGCGGTGCCGCTTCCGCCACCTGCCTTGCGCCTTTCCTTCGATGAGGATGCGCTTGCCGCGAACTGGCGCGCGCTGGACCGGTTGTCAGGACGGGCGATGGCCGGGGCTGCGGTAAAGGCGGATGGATACGGCACCGGTGCGCGGCGGGCGGCGCGCGTGTTGTGGGCGGCAGGGTGCCGCAATTTCTTCATCGCGCACTGGCAGGAAGCGCCCGACGTTCTGGCCTCCGTTCCGGCCGATGCGATTTCGGTCCTCCACGGCCCGGCGACGGAGGATGAGGCGCGCTATGCCCGGGCGACGGGATTGCGGCCCGTGCTCAACAGCCTGGCGCAGGTCGAGCGCTGGCTCGCGTCGGGGGGCGGGCCATGCGATCTCATGATCGATACGGGGATGAACCGGCTGGGTCTGCGTCCCGACGAATGCGGCGATGCAAGGTTGCAGCAATTGGAGGTCGGCGCGCTGATGTCGCACCTCGCCTGTGCCGACGAGGATGACGGGGCGAATGCGCGGCAGCGCGCTGCGTTCGCGAGCCTGTTGCAACAGATTCCGCACCAGCGCGCGAGCCTTGCCAATGGTGCGGGGATCGCATTGGGCGCGGATTACCACTTCGATCTGACGCGGCCGGGCCTTGCGCTCTATGGCGGGGTGCCGCGTCCCGAGCTGGCCGCGCATATCCGGCAGGTCGTCACGCCGGAGGCGATGATATTGCAGGCCCGCCATGTCGCGGCGGGTGATACAATCGGTTATAACGCGACCTTCACCGCACCGCGCGACATGCGCGTGGGCATCGTGTCGCTGGGCTATGCCGACGGGTATCTGCGATGCTGGAGCGGGAAGGGCGGGTTCGTGTCCGATGGCCGGATTCTCCCGGTTCTTGGCCGCGTGTCGATGGACATGACGGCGATCGACCTCGGCGATGCGGGCATCGGCGAAGGCGACTGGGTCGCGGCGCGCTATGCCCTGCCGGAGGCGGCGCGCACCTGCGGGATGTCGCAATACGAACTCCTGACCGTATCCGGGCCGCGCCTGCGGGGATAAGCGATGCTTGCCCCTCCAATGTTGCGCATGCTAAGAGCATGTGCAGCAACGTGAAAATCCGCAATTCGGCGGGGTCGTTCAGTAGTGATGGGCATGGATATGGCGGAAAAGAAGCGCGAGGATGGTGTCATCATCATCAAGAAATACGCCAACCGGCGCCTGTATAACACCGACAGCTCCAGCTATATCACGCTTGATCACCTGTCCAAGATGACGCGCGAAGGTGTCGAGTTTCAGGTCGTCGATGCCAAGAGCGGCAATGACATCACGCATCAGATCCTGACGCAGATCATCATGGACGAAGAGGCCGCGGGCGGATCGCAAATGCTGCCGGTGAGTTTCCTGCGCGATTTGATCTCGATGTACGGCAATTCGATGCAGTCGATGATTCCGCATTATCTCGAAATGTCGATGCAGCATTTTCGCGAAAATCAGATGAAGATGCGCAAGACTTTCGAGGAAAGCCTCGGCTCCAATCCGCTGGCA
Source organism: Croceicoccus hydrothermalis (assembly GCF_022378335.1). Classification (GTDB taxonomy): domain Bacteria; phylum Pseudomonadota; class Alphaproteobacteria; order Sphingomonadales; family Sphingomonadaceae; genus Croceicoccus; species Croceicoccus hydrothermalis. Next base: position 30,582 of record NZ_JAIQCI010000006.1, on the reverse strand, counting down.
AAGCTGGCGCAGCAGAACATGGCGATGTTCACCGCCGCGACCAATGCGTTCATGCCCGGCGCCGCGCAACCTGGCGCAGCGGCGCAGGGCGATGAGCGGCCCGACGGCGACGCGGATGCAACCGGCGACGAACGCAAGGACGCCGAGCTTGAAACGCTGCGGCGGCAAATGGCCGAGATGCAAAGCCAGCTCAACAAGCTCATCAAATAGCACGCCACGCTTGGCAAATGGAACGCTTGGGAATAGGGCGTTCCCGACAGGGGTGCGGCAGGACAGCCGTCACCCCTTTATTGATATGCTCTATACCCGAGGTACGCAGTGGCCGCCAAGACCGACGCCCAATTTCCGACGATCCGCCATGCGCTGGACATCAAGCGCGAGGATGATTTCGCCGCCTGGTATCAGGCCGTCGTGTCTCAGGCGGATCTGGCCGAGGAATCGGGCGTGCGCGGATGCATGATCATCAAGCCGTGGGGCTGGGGCATCTGGGAGCGGATTCAGCGGCTTCTGGATGAGCAGATCAAGCTGACCGGTCATGACAATTGCTATTTCCCGATCTTCATCCCGCTGTCCTATTTCGGGAAAGAGGCGGAGCATGTCGAGGGTTTCGCCAAGGAAATGGCGGTCGTCACGCATCACCGGCTGAAGGCGGAGGACGGCAAGCTTGTCGTCGACCCCGATGCCGAGCTTGAGGAACCGCTCGTCGTGCGACCGACGTCGGAAACGGTGATCGGTCAGGCGATGCACCGCTGGGTGCAAAGCTGGCGCGACCTCCCGCTCAAGATCAATCAGTGGGCCAATGTCGTGCGCTGGGAGATGCGCACCCGCATGTTCCTGCGCACGAGCGAATTCCTGTGGCAGGAAGGGCACACCGCCCATGCCGACAAGGCCGACGCCATGGACGAGACGCTGAAAATGCTCGAAGTCTATCGCGCCTTTGCCGAGGACGTGCTGGCCATGCCGGTCATCGCGGGCGAAAAGCCGGAGAACGAGCGTTTTCCGGGCGCCGATGCAACCTTCAGCATCGAGGCGATGATGCAGGACGGAAAGGCGCTCCAGGCGGGCACGTCCCATTACCTCGGCACGACCTTCGCCGAGGCCGCCGACATCCGGTATCAGGATAGCGAGGGGCAGCAGCAGCTTTGCCACACGACCAGCTGGGGCGTGTCCACCCGCATGATTGGCGGTGTCATCATGACCCATGGCGACGATGACGGGCTGGCCGTGCCGCCGCGCGTCGCCCCGCATCAGATCATCATCCTGCCCCTGCTGCGCGGCAAGGACGAGGACGCCGACATCATCAACTATTGCGAGGAAGTGCGTACCGCGCTCATCGGGCAGGACGTGTTCCGCGAGCCGATCCGCGTGCTGGTCGATCGCAAGCCGGGCAAGACGGCGGTGAAACGCTGGGGCTGGGTGCGCAAGGGCGCGCCCGTCATCATCGAGGTCGGCCCCCGCGACATGGAAGGCGAAAAGCTTTCGGTCCTGCGCCGCGACGCGCTTTGGCGCGAGGACGATGGCAAGCCCGATTTCGCCCTGCAGGACCGCCACGATTTCGTGTTCTGCGCCGGCGGTATCCTCGCGGAGATCCAGCAGACGTTGTTCGAACGCGCCCGCGAACGGCGCGACGCCGCCATCCGTTACGACATCACCGATTTCGATACGCTGGCCGAACATTTCCGCGAAAGCGAGACGAAGCCCGGCTGGGTCGCGGTGCCGTGGTCGCGTCCGACCGGCGCCGCGCTCGACGCGATCGTGGAAAAGCTGAAAACGCTGAAAATCACGATCCGCAATTCCGCGCTCCACGCCGACGTTCCCGATGCGCCGTGCTTCTTTACCGGGGAAAAGGCGGTCGAGACGATCTATATCGGTCGTACCTACTGAGCCGGCGGGGCGGCGCGCCGTTCCCTCTTGCCGCGGGGCGAATTGGCGGGCAACGTCGTACGATGAAAACCATCGCGCTTCTCTCCGCCCCGCTTTTGGTCTCGCTCGGCGCCGCCCCGGCGTTTGCGCACGAGCCATCGTCCGGAACGTCCGTTGCCGCCCCCGTGTCGGCCGACCGCCTGCGCGCCGATGTCGAAAGCCTCGTCGGGTTCGGCACCCGCCACACGCTTTCGGAGCAGGACAGCCCGACCCGCGGCATCGGTGCTGCCCGCCGCTGGGCCGAGGCGGAATTTCGCGAGGCGAGCGAGGCGTGCGGCGGCTGTCTCTCCATCGTGACGCCCGAACGCATGGTATCGGGCAATCGCATCGAAACGCCGGTGCGCCTGGTCAATGTCGTGGCGATTCAGGAAGGTTCCGAGCGCCCGAACGAAGTCGTCATCGTGCAGGCCCATATCGACAGCCGCGCAAGCGACGTGATGGACTGGAAAAGCGACGCGCCCGGCGCCAATGACAACGCATCGGGCACCGCGCTCGTGCTGGAGGCGGCGCGCACGCTGTCGCAGCATCGATACCCCACGACCATCGTCTATGCCGTGCTTTCGGGTGAGGAGCAGGGCCTTTACGGCGGCACGCTGATGGCGGATTATGCGCGGGAGCAGAACTGGACCGTGAAGGCGGTGCTCAACAACGACATCGTCGGCGGTTCGCGTGGTTCGGACGGAAAGGCCGACGATACGCATGTCCGCGTCTTTTCGGAGGCGCTGCGCTCCGATTCCACCGAGGAACTGCGCGATGCCATGCGCCGCAACGGGGGCGAGAACGACAGCCCTTCGCGCAACCTCTCGCGCTATATCGCCGGGATTGCGGGCGTGGATGCGGACGATACGCTCGCCGTTCGACAGATCTATCGCGCCGACCGCATGGGGCGCGGCGGCGATCAACTGCCGTTTCAGGCGATGGGCTATCCTGCCATCCGTTTCTCGGTCGCAGTGGAAGATTACGAGCATCAGCATCAGGATCTTCGCACCGAGAATGGCGTGACCTACGGTGATACGGTTGGGGAAATGGATTTTCCCTATCTCGCCAAGGTCACGCGGCTGAACGTGGAAACGCTGGCCGCGCTTGCGCAGGCGCCGATGCCGCCGCGCGTGTCCGCCGAAGCCGCAGTACAGACCTTTACCACCGTGCAATGGACGCCGAGCGAAGGGGCGACAGCCTATCGCGTCTGGCGCCGCCGGACCGATGATGCACGGTGGGAAATGCTGCGCGAAACCGATGGCGCGACGCATATGGTGACGCTCGACGGATTGCGCGGCGACGACTGGATCGTCGGGGTCAGCGCGCTTGCCGGCGGTGCGGAAAGCCCGGTTGCCGCGGCGGTTCCCGGTGGCGCGTTCTACCCGCTCGACAATTCGGAGATGGAGTGAGCATTCGGGTCACGAATTGGCGCGACCGGATTTTTGGTCGATAGCGCGAGCGCCCAGAGTTCGCCGAGAGCGAGATCGGTCGCATCATCGTGAAACCGGTCCAGGCCCGATCCTGGATAGAAGCAGAATTCGCCGAACACCGGGCATCCGTGCAGTTCGTAAAAATCCACGCGGACGAAAGGCATCGCGCCCGACAGCGTTTCGGCCGCCTCGATCATCGCATCGAGACTGCGCGGCCGCAAAAGCGGTTCGCCCCCGTCGACCCGTTTCCAGTCCCGGTCATGCAGATGCCAGCGATGCCGCCACCCGCCGCGCCCGGTGTGCACCTGCACATGGGTGGCCGCACCTCCGAAAACATAGATCTTGTAATCGACCGGAAGGGTCTCGCCATCGCCGAGCCACCCCTCGATCATCAGGCCGCGGGGAACATCGCGATAGCCCCACTCGTCCAGCCATGCGCCATAACGCGAACGCAGCCAGCGATGCGCGTCGCGGCGCGTGCCGTCCCACCGCCCCTGTGGCATGGAGGGGTAGAGCGCGCGATACTGGTTGCAGCCGTGACGGGATTTGAGCATCGCGCGACCCGATACGGGCGGCCGCGCCGGCAATGCCGTTCCCTCCCACGCGAGCGGCGCCACCCATTCGGAGCCGAGGCGGCCAGCGACAAGCCGTTTGGCATAAAGCTTGTCGAGCAGGCGCGGCATGGCGGGATCGCGGTCGTAAAGCTTGCGCCGTTGCACGAATTCGGTGAAGCGGCGGGGGTTGTCCACCGCACATGACCGGCCCATCCGCGCCGCATAGCACAGCGCGATGCGCAGCCGCGCGCCGAACGCTGGCGTAACGTTCACATCGGCGGGGTTGGCGTCCATCCCCGTCAAAACCGCCAGCGGGTCGCGGGTTCCCTTATCCCGCGTCGTCGTCGCTCGCCGCGCGATAGAGGGCGAAGGGGTTGTGCACCGCCAGGCCGAGCGCATCCTCGAACGCGTCCTGCGCCGAGCCGCCCGTGACCGCGCCATTGCCCGTATCCGCGCCGAGGTTGGACTGAAAGATGCCGGCTGCGCTTACGGGGAGGAAATCCTCGTAGGTGATCGGCTGTCCGCCGTGGAAGAAAGCGAGCGCCTCGTCGCGCATCGCGTCCAGATCGTCGGGAAAGCGTGCAAAGGATTCGCGCAGCGCCGCGTCGTAATCGCCGCCCGCCGCCCGCGCATCGGCAAGGCATCGGTCGTAGAGCGCGCGCCCCTTGGGGGTAAGCGCGGCACCGCGTTGTTCGATCTCCCCGAAACGGGCGGTGTGGGCGCCTGCGTCATCGCCGCCGAAGGAGACCGTTTCGGACAATGCCTTGAAGCTGGTCTGGCGCAAAAGAATGGGGCACGCGCGGCGCGGCGGGCCTTCGATCTGCTCCTTGGCATCGATATTGTGCGCGATCATGTCCGACTGCGCCGCATCGATGTCGAGCGTGCGCGGCGTCAGATGGTTGATATGCGGCCCCTGAAAGCTGACCACATCGGCGATCAGCCGGTGCGCATCGTGCAATTGCGCGTAGGTCCGCGCATCGACCCGCGCGGCATGATGCCAGCGAAAGACATTCAGCCCTTCGCCCAGAAACGCCTCCGCATCCGCATGGTTCAGCCCGCCTTCCTCCTCCGCCTTCGCGATCAGCTCCATGAGCCGCGAGGAACAGATCTGCCGGGTTTCGAGAATGTCGGCGGCACGTTCGCGCAGGCCCGCATCCTCGATCAGTTCGAGCCGGAGCAGCGAGCAGAACATCCGGAACGGATTGGCCTCCATCCCCTTTGCCGTGATGGGGCGGAACGCGGTGGAATGGACCGGCACACCGGCCACCGAGAGATCGTAATAATCGACAGGCTCCATGCCCATCACGGCAAAGAACCGCCGCATCGCGCGCAGTTCCGCCGCCGTGCCCACGCGGATCGCGCCGTGGCGTTCCTCTCCCAGTCGCCCGCCATCGCGTGGCGCCGCGCCGCCCGACCGCGCATTGACCGACGCCACGATGTCGAGCAATTCGCCGTAAAGCGGAACCTCGTCCCGGTACATCGCCGACATCGCGGCGGAGAAACGGGCGCGCAGCGTATCGGGCGAAACGAATTGGGTCATGGGTCGGCTCCGTTCGGCAGGTCTTGCCGGGTGATAGGGCACACGGTTGCATTTGCAACCGGGCGAACGCGCTTGCGTATCGCCGGGCTGCGGCCCACATGGGATGCATGAACGAAAAATCGAAGAAATTTCAGGGATTGCCGTCGAAAGACCAGATTCTGGAGTTCGTGAAGACGAGCGAAAGCCCCGCCGGAAAGCGCGAGATCGCGCGCGCATTCGGCCTCAAGGGGCAGGAAAAGATCGCGCTCAAGGCGCTGCTGCGCGACATGGCCGAAGAAGGCCTGATAGACGGAAAGAAATCCGCCTTCCACAGCATGGGCGGACTGCCGCGCGTGACCGTGTTGCGCGTGGCGGATATCGACGATGGCGTACCGATCGCCGTTCCCGAAAGCTGGTCGCCCGACAGCGGGGCGGCGCCGCCCCGGCTGCGCGTGGTGGATCGCAAGCAGACGGGCGGCAAGGGGAAGGGCAATCGCGCCTTTCCCGCCTTGCGAAAGGGTGACCGCGTGCTCGCTCGCACGGAGGAGACCGGCACGGGCTGGCTCGCTCATGTGATGAAGAAGCTGCCCGATGCGCAGACCGCGATGATGGGCGTCGTCGAGATCGACAGGACGGGGAAGGGCTGGCTCGCCCCGATAGAGAAATCGGTCCGCAATTCCGCCGCCATTGCCGATCTTGGCGGGGCGGAGGAAGGCCAGCTCGTGCTGGCCGAGCCGACCGGCAAATCGCCGCGCGCGGGCGTGAAGGTGACGCAAATCCTCGGCGATCCGCTGGAGCCGAAATCGTTCAGCCTGATCGCGATTGCAAAGCACGAAATCCCCTTTCACTTTGACGATGCGGTGAAGGATGCGGCACAGGCGGCGGCGAAGCTGCCCGTGTCCGCCGACAGCCGCGAGGATTTGCGGCATCTGCCCATCGTCGCCATCGACCCGGCCGATGCGCGCGACCATGACGATGCGATCTGGGCCGCGCCGGATGACGATCCCGCCAATGCGGGCGGGTGGAAGGCGATCGTCGCCATCGCCGACGTATCCTATTACGTGCGGCCGGGCAGCGCGATCGACCGCGAGGCGAGGAAGCGCGGCAATTCCGTCTATTTTCCGGACCGTGTCGTGCCGATGCTGCCCGAAATCCTGTCCGCCGACGTGTGTTCGCTGGGCGAGGGGGAGCCGCGCGCCGCGATGGCGTGTCACATGACCGTCGATGCGAAGGGCAAGATCAGGGACTGGCGCTTTACTCGCGCCATCGTCAAGATTTCCGAGGTCATTGCTTACGAAGATGCGCAAAACCGCATCGACGATGACAGCGCGGATGAAAGTCTTCGCAATCTTTGGGCCTGCTGGAAAGCGCTCAACGCCGCGCGCGATGCCCGCGATCCGCTCGCTCTCGATCTGCCGGAACGGCGCGTGGTGCTGAACGAGGCGGGGCGGATCGAGGAGATCGCCGTGCGCGAACGGCTCGACGCGCACCGGGTGGTGGAGGAATTCATGATCGCCGCCAATGTCGCGGCGGCAAAGGCGCTGGAGAGCAAGGTCGCGCCCGTCGTCTACCGCATCCATGAAACGCCGAGCCGCGAAAAGCTCATGGCGCTCAAGGATTACCTTGCCACTTACGACCGCAATTTCACGCTGGGGCAGGTGATCACGCCGGGCATCTTCAACCGGCTGATCAAGGATACCGCCGACGATGCGGAGCGCGCGCTCATCATGGAGCAGGTGCTGCGCAGCCAGACGCAGGCGTATTACGGGCCGCAGAATGCCGGGCATTTCGGGCTTGCGCTGGGCAGCTATGCGCATTTCACCTCGCCCATTCGCCGCTATTCCGACCTGCTCGTGCACCGGGCGCTGGTCGATGCGTTCAACCTCGAACAGCCCAGGCCGCAGGACCGCGACATTCCCGCGCGCTCCGGCCTGTCCGACAAGGATCGCGCCAGCCTCGAATCGATCACCGACGCCATCAGCAAGACCGAGCGCCGCGCGATGGAGGCGGAGCGCGACACCATCGACCGCTATGTCGCGGCCTGGCTTTCGGGGAAGGTCGGCGAGGTGTTCGACACCCGCGTGACCGGCGTGCAGAAATTCGGCCTGTTCGCGACGACCCTCAATTTCGGGGGCGATGGGTTGCTTCCCATTTCGACGATCGGCGACGAATATTTCGTCTATGAGGAAAAGGCGCAGAAACTCGTCGGCAGCGACACCGGCACCGAATACAAGGTCGGTGATCGGCTGAAACTCCGGCTGGCGGAGGCGAACCCGCTGAGTGGTGCGCTGAAATTCGAATTGCCGGAGCAGGAAGGCAAGGTCGAACCGCGCGGCAAGAAGATCGTGCACAAGGGCAAGGCGCGCACGAAGGATCGCGGCCCGAAAAAGGACGCACAGGGCAAGCACATGGTCGGCAGGCGCGGTCGGCCCGGCAATATCCGGCACCAGGGGCGCAAGAAGAAATAGGCAGGCTCAGCTCAGCGCGTCGATATCTTCCTCGCTCAGTCCGCCGGGCACGATCATGAGTGGGCATGGGAGCTGCCCCGCCTTGTGATTGGCGAAATGGTGCACCAGCGGCCCCGGCGACCCTTCTGCCGCCGCGCCGAGGACGAGCGCTGCGATCTGCGCGTTTTCGGTGAGATAGTCGTGCACCACCTTCGCCCCGTCACCGACGCGCACGGAGATGGAGGGCATCCGCCCGCTTTCGGCGAGCAGGCTTCCTGCCGCCGCCATGACGAGCACTTCGGCCCGGCTTTTCGCCTCCTCCTCGATCGTGGCCTGAACGCCGCCGAACGCGACGAAGGCCTGTTTCGGGACGAGCGCGATGAGATGCACCGAACCGCCGGTTTTCGCCGCGCGGCGCGATGCGAAGCGCAAGGCGACCTTTGCCTCCGGCGTTTCGTCCATGATGACGAGATATGTGCGCATGTGGCGTGGTGTCCCCTCTGTGCCCTCGGGCCTAGACTGGGCCATGAACGCAATATTGGCAAGTCGGCGGCTTACGCCCTTGACCCCGGCGGGCGGTCGCCCCAACAAGGCGATCAAATGTGAGATCAAGGATCGCGAAGGAAGCCCATGTCGATCGAAATCAAGATGCCCGCCCTGTCCCCGACGATGGAAGAGGGTACTCTCGCCAAATGGCTGGTCGAGCCGGGACAGAAGGTGGAACCCGGCGACATCATCGCCGAAATCGAAACCGACAAGGCGACGATGGAGTTCGAATGCATCGATGAGGGCACGATTGCGGCCATCGCGGTGGAGGCCGGCACCGAAAATGTGAAGGTCGGCACGATCATCGCCATGCTGGCCGAAGAAGGCGAGGACGCCGATGCGATTTCGGCGCCATCCGCGCCCGCGTCCGATGCCGGAACCGATGCGACGAAGGTGGAGACACAGGACCGCCAGGAAAAGGTCGAGGGCGAGAAGACCCGCACCAGCGCGGCGCCCGCACCGGCTCCTGCTCCCGCTCCCACCCCCGCCCCCACGGCGCAGAATGACGGCGACCGTATCGTGGCATCCCCGCTCGCAAAGCGGATCGCGGCGGAAAAGGGCATCGACCTGTCGGCCATCAGCGGCAGCGGACCCAATGGCCGTATCGTGAAGGCCGATGTCGAGAATGCGAAGCCGGGACAGCACAAGGCCGCCGCCGAAACGGCCGCGCCCACACCCACGCCCGCGCCGAAAACCGACGCGCCCGACATCCCGCACGACGCGGAAAAGCTTTCGGGCATGCGCAAGACCATCGCGCGCCGCCTCACCGAATCGAAGCAGCAGGTGCCGCATATCTACCTGACCGTGGATATTCGCCTCGATGCGCTGCTCAAACTGCGGGGCGAGCTCAATGCGACGCTGGCCGCGCGCGATGTGAAGCTTTCGGTCAACGATCTGATGATCAAGGCGCTCGCCCGCGCGCTCGAAATGGTGCCGAAGTGCAATGTGCAGTTCGCAGGTGACGAGCTTTACACCTTCAAGCGGTCCGACATTTCGGTTGCGGTTTCGGTTCCCGCCGGTCTCATCACGCCGATCGTCACCGATGCGGGCGGCAAGTCCGTCTCCAAGATTTCGACCGAGATGAAGGATCTCGCGACGCGGGCCCGTGACGGCAAGCTGCAGCCGCATGAATTTCAGGGCGGCACGGCATCGCTGTCCAACATGGGCATGTACGGGATCAAGCAGTTCGAGGCGGTCATCAACCCGCCGCAGGGCATGATCATGGCGATCGGCGCAGGTGAGAAGCGCGCCCATGTCATCGACGATGCGTTGCAGATCGCCACGGTGATGAGCGCCACCGGCAGCTTCGATCACCGCGCGATCGACGGCGCGGATGGCGCGCAATTGATGGCCGCGTTCAAGGATCTCATCGAAAATCCGCTGGACCTTCTGGCCTGATGGCGGGCTCCGACATCGCCGAAGCTCAGCCCGACGGCGAACCGGTCATTCGCATGACCGCGATGCCCGCCGACACCAATGCCTATGGCGATATTTTCGGCGGCTGGCTGATGAGCCTCATGGATATGGGGGCAGGGCTCGTCGCCTCGCGACGGTGCAAGGGGCGCGCCGCGACGGTTGCGATGGACGGGATGCAGTTCCACGAACCGGTCGCGGTCGGCGACGAGGTTTCGGTCCATGCCCATATCGAGGGCGAGGGCCGTACATCCATCAAGATCGCAGTAGAAGCGTGGCGGCGTCACCGCCATGAAGAGACATGCGTAAAGGTGACCGAGGCGCGGTTCACCTTCGTTGCAATCGACGATAACGGGCGTCCGCGCCCGGTGAGTGGTTAGGAGTTTTTCAGTGGCTGACAGCTATGACGTGATCGTTCTGGGTTCGGGGCCGGGCGGCTATGTGGCGGCGATCCGCGCCGCGCAACTCGGGCTGAAAACCGCAATCGTGGAACGCGAATTGCTGGGCGGGATCTGCCTCAACTGGGGCTGTATCCCGACAAAGGCATTGCTGCGTTCGGCCGAAATCCTGCACTACATGCACAATGCGAAGGATTACGGTCTCGCCGCAAAGGAAATCGAGGCCGATCTCGACGCGGTGGTGAAACGTTCGCGCGGGGTGGCGTCGCAGCTCAACAAGGGCGTGACGCACCTGATGAAAAAGAACAAGATCGCGGTGCACATGGGCACCGGCAAGGTCGCCGCAAAGGGCAAGCTTTCCGTCACCGACAAGGATGGCAAGACGCAGGAACTGTCGGCAAAGCACATCATCGTCGCGACCGGCGCCCGCGCGCGCGAGCTGCCCTTTGCCAAGGCGGACGGGAAGCGGATCTGGACCTATCGCCATGCGATGACGCCGTCCGAAATGCCGACGAAGCTGCTTGTCATGGGGTCGGGCGCGATCGGCATCGAATTTGCCAGCTTCTACAACGACATGGGCGCCGATGTGACGGTGGTGGAGATGCTCGACCGGATCGTGCCGGTGGAGGATGAGGAAGTATCCGCATTCCTTCAAAAGGCATTGACGAAGCAAGGCATGAAGATCGTCACGGGCGCGGGTGTCGAAGCGCTCGACGTCGGCGCGAACGGCGTCAAGGCGAAGATCAAGGGCGCCGACGGCAAGGTCACCGAAACCGAATTCAGCCATGTCATCTCCGCCGTCGGCATCGTGCCCAATACAGAGGATGTGGGCCTCGCAAACCTGGGCGTGAAGATGGAGCGCGGCTTCATCCAGATCGACGATTTCGGCCGCACCGGTGTCGATGGCATCTGGGCGATCGGCGATTGCACGCCCGGCCCCTGGCTCGCGCACAAGGCCAGCCATGAAGGCGTCGCCGCCGCCGAATCCATCGCGAAGGAACTGGGCAACAAGGAGGTTCACCCCCACGGCCTCGACCGGAACAATATTCCGGGCTGCACCTACTGCCACCCGCAGATCGCGAGCGTCGGCATGACCGAGGCTAAGGCGAAGGAGGCCGGTTACGAAGTGAAGGTCGGCAATTTCCCCTTCATCGGCAATGGCAAGGCGATCGCGCTGGGCGAGGCGGAAGGGTTCATCAAGACGGTGTTCGATGCGAAGACGGGCGAATTGCTCGGCGCGCACATGATCGGCGCCGAGGTGACCGAGCTCATTCAGGGATATGTCGTTGGAAAGACGCTCGAAACGACGGAGGCGGAATTGATGAACACCGTGTTCCCGCATCCCACGCTGTCCGAAATGATGCATGAAAGCGTCCTGTCCGCCTATGGCAAGGCGGTACATATCTGAGGCGTGATGGAACGGGGCGCAGTTTTCGACCGTTGATCGTGCAAAGGAGACATTGCATGAGCGACGACGAATACACCCCCGTTCCCAAACGCCCGGATCCGGCCAAGGAAAATGCCGCCAACCCCGAGAGCATCCCGGGGGGCGGCAAGTCCGCGCATTCGCCGAACAAGGATCCGGACGACATGCCCAAGGCAGAGCGTCCCCGCAACAATAGCCAGTTGCACAATACGGCGAAGTTCAATTCCGAAGTTACCCCGGAAGATTATCCCGAAGACGAACGCCAAGCGAGCCAGCTGACCGGGCGGCCAAAGAAATAAGCGAGCAGGCCGGTAAAGGGCGGGCGGGTTACGACGTGCGCCCCTGCTGCCCCTTGCCCGGCTCGCCGTCGTGGGATAGCGGCGGTTTCGTGACCGAACATACGCAAGAAAACGCATTTCCGCAGCCGCGCCCGCATGGCCTTGCGGAGGACATTTACGGGCTCGTCACCGGTGCGCTTTTGATGGCGATCGGGCTGACCTTGATGAAGGCGAGCGGGATCGTCACGGCGGGCATGGGCGGTGTCGCCTTGTTGATGACCTATAAGGTGGGATGGACCGTCGACGGGTGGTTCTGGACCTTGAACCTGCCGTTTTTCGTGCTTGCGCTGTCGGCGATGGGGCGCGGGTTCCTGATCAAGTCGATCGCGGCCGTCACGCTGGTGTCCGTGTGCGCGGCGGTTACGCGGGTATCGCTCGACATCTCCGCCATTCACCCCGCCTTTGCCGCGGTGGGCGGCGGGACGGCGGCGGGCGCCGGCATCCTCGCCATGTTGCGGCACAAGGCCGGCGTCGGCGGGGTGACGATCCTTGCCATCTTCCTTGAAAAGAAGTTCGGCTGGAATGTCGGCTGGTTGAGCTTCGTACTCGACGCGTCGATCATCGCGGTCGCGGTCACGGCCATTCCGTCGGAACTCGTCATATATTCCGTATTGTCCGTCGCCGCAGTCAGCGGGATATTGATCGCCTATCACAAACCCGGGCGATATACGGGATATTAAGTGGCTGGGCGGTCATTCGCTCGTCCGCCAATAACCTAGCTCGTGATCTCTCTCAATTTCGGGAAGCAGGCCCTTGCCGTAAGTGTCTGCGGAAAACCGGGCGCGAGTTCGGACAGAACCGAACGGAACGGCACCTCGATCCGGACGCTATGCGATTCGGCGAAACCCTTGCATGTGCCTGTATCGCTGGCGACGATACGGTCGGCCGGAACCGCGATGCCATAGGCGGCGGCCCGCTCCTTTGCATAGGTGCCGCGCGTCTCGATATCCTCGCAGGTCAGGCTCACGCTGATGCAGCGCGCGGTGCTGTATGCGACCTCGTCGATGGTATGCTGCGTCCAGAACAGCCGCCCTGTCTCGATCACGCCGAAGATCATCATGATCATGATCGGCGCCAGAAGGGCAAATTCGATCACCGCGGCGCCGGCTTCGTCGACCAGGAGAGCGCGTATCTTCATTCCAGCCTCAGCGTCGTTGCGCGGGTTACGGTTTCGCCGCCAAAGGCACGCTGCGGAACGATGAGCGCCTCGATCGGGGCGGTCGCCTCCAGCGTCATGTAATAGCCTGCACGTGCGCCATTGTTGGGGCATGCCGCCTTGCAGGTATACGTAACGTACCCGCCGTCTGCGGAGATGCAGGCACAGCTGCGATCCATGTTGGTGCATCCGTTGGCCGCACCGTTACAGCTCAGCGTCACGCGCGTCGCCGCGTCGTCCGAAAGCGCGCGGACATAGGCGGGAAGCTGATCGAAGCGGACGTTTTCGCGATTGTCGAATGCGACGATGGCGCTGGCCGACAAGGCTTCGTCGAGCTTGCTACGCTTCATGAAAAAGGATCCGATGTCGAGCGCACTCGCCACGACCATGAAGAACAGCATCGACCACAACGCGAATTCGACCGCGACCGCACCCGCCTCATCCTCGCGCAGGGAACGGATCATCGGACCAGCCTGATCCGGCTGTTGGCGCTGCTCTCGCCGCCGCTCGACCCTGCCATCAGACATTTGGTCCCGGCGGTGGCGCCGCCCGCCGCCTTGATCTCATCCGCGATCAGCATGAAGCACGTGCCGCCATCGGCGGTCGAATTGCCCCCAGACATGGTCACCGATGCGTTGGGGAAATGGATCGTTCCTGAAAACACATTGCCCGATCCGCCGGTCCAGTTCGACGCACCGCTCGCGGCGGAATGGAAGAGAAGTTGCGCGATCTGTGCGCCCGATTGCGAATAGCTCGACGCCGAAAGCTTGGTCAGCGCGCCGCCTGCCAGCTTGAGGAGGCCCGCCAGAACGAAGGTCACATCCTGCCCGGCCATGTCGAAGCCGGCGGCATCGCTCCCGTAGGTTTTGCCGGTCAGCGACGAGGTATAAGGCCAAGTCGTACCGCCCGTTCCATTCACGAAATCGCCATTGACGGTATATCGCCCCGCGCCAAAATACACCGAACCGCCGAAATCCATGTCGCCATCGATGAAATGGTTTGCCGTGTCGCCAAAAACCATCCGGCTGCCGCCCATCGTCTTGATGCCGCCGCCGATCGACGTGCTGCCGTCGCCCATCAGGAACCGTGCGCTTCCCGAAAGCGACACGGCCGCGCCGTTTTTCGGTGTGCCGATGATGACATTGCCGTTTCCGATGGCAAGCTCGCTGTCGCCCTGCACGTCGATGGATTCCGACACGACGAAATCGCCATCCCCCATTATCGTGTCGCCGCCGCCGCCCAGCTTGATTGAGCGGAAATAATGGTCGCCAGCGCCCATGAGCAACGACTGCCCGCCCCCCAGATTGAGCGTGTCGTTGATTACGACCTTGCCGTCGCCCTTGCGATTGGCGCCCAGGAAATCGATCTTCCCATCGCCGATCCACAGCGTGCCATCGCCGAAGGTGACGCCGTTCGATCCGCTGTTGAAGCCGCCATTGATGTAAACGTCGCTATCGCCGAAATTGACGGAGGATCCGCCCCCGACCGCGACGCCGTTTGACACCGTGATCCTCGATCCCGACTGAAACACGACATCGATGCCGCCGCCGACCGTCAGGCTGGAGATATCGTAATTGCCGGCGGGAATGACATAACGGTTCGTGTCGCCAACCCGGTATTGCTTTACCGCGTTGCTGGGCTTCCACGACAGATCCCATTTGTCGCCGCCCGGCGTGACGGGATTGAACAGTTCCGGCGGCGGGGTGGAAGAACCCAGCTTGCTCTCCGCTTCCGCAATTTCGAGGTTGTCTTTCCATGGATCGAAGAGTTCCGTCTCGGCATTGTGGCGACCTGCAGCAGAAGGGAGCTGATTATTCCACTGCGGCACTTTCAACTCGCCGCCGTAACGCAGGGATTCCGCCTTCAGCCAGCCGTGATTAAGCGTGATGTCGCCCAGCCCGGCGACAATCTGCGACGCTTCGATCGTGTCGCCTTTGTTCGCGAGGCTGCCGATCGCCGCGACCGAGCAGCCTGGCGCACTGATCGACGCGCCGCCATTCACCACGAGCGCGTCCTTACCGGTACTCAGCGCGAGAAAGCAGGGTGTGTCGTAGGGAGATTCGCTTTCCACGACGGCGGCCGATACGGCCGAAACGGTGAAATCCCCGCCGAGCCCGACCGCCGCGGCGAGAAGATAGGGCACGTCGCGCGTGATGGTGACCTCAACCGACTTGTCCCCCTCGTACGGGTAATCGTCGACCAGCTTCGCCTTGACCGTTACACCGTCCAGCCGGTTCGCGGTGGCGACGACCGCCGCGGCGCCTTCCAGATCGACGGACTTGTTGTCCTGATACTCCAGCGCCACGCTCAGGGCCGCCATGTCGGCGACGCGCTGATTGACGACTTTCTGCCCGTATCCGCGACTGAGATCGAAGGCCAATCCTGCGCCGCCCAGCATGACGGGCAACGAAAGGGCGGCAAGGGTGGTCACCGATCCGCGCTGATCGCCGATGATTGTGCGCAAGAATGAAAGAGATATGCGTCCGGCCATGATGCGAACCATGATCGAAATGCGTTAAAAAATCATAAACCGGAATTCATTTGGGGGCGCCAGGCTCGCTCTCGCCTCCTTGCACGGCGCGTCAATGCGTCGTCCCATATCGAGACGCGCTCCTCAGCGTCCCAGATCGGTACGCGACAATCGCTGTCCCAAAACGGGACGCGGGCGAAGCATGGAAATTTAACCAGATATGAACCCGTAGCGGCTCTGGATGAACAGTGTGCCGGGATCGGGAAATTGTTCCGGGGTCGCATTTCACAGGATGACAGTCCGGCTTCGCAAACGAAGCGGGACAGGTGGGGGCGCCGCATCCTTTACAGGGGGCTGAATGGGGACGGATATTGCGAATTTGCTGTCTAGGTTGGACAGACCATCGTTTCTTTATCGTGAGTTTGGTGAAAGATTTGGCGACATCGAGCTATGGCCTTTGTTCGAGGTCATATTGAAGGATGAGCGGATTGTCGGGGCGGGGCTTTCACGCCGCGACGGTGCCACGCTTTCCGATCGCGCCGCGCCGGGGCGCAATGGCGTCGCCGGTCCGGCGGTACGGCAACACGACGAGACCTCAGACGCCGACGAACTTGCCCGCATGCGAGAGCAAATCCGCGTGCTGACCGAAACGCTGGAGCGGATCGCCCCAGGACAGGTCCGGCGATGAGCGTCATTCTGTTTCATTCGCCGAAAGGGGGGGGTTGGAAACAGCTTTCTCGCCGCCCTTTGTGCGATGGAGCTTGCTCGCCGCGGGGTTGAGACGACCGCGATCGATTGCACCGCGCAAAAGGCCCTACGCTATTATTTCGGCCTCGATACGAGCCAGGATCTGTTGCGCTTCGACGCTTCGGGGGAAGAGCCTTTCGCCGTATCGGGCGTTTCGCTGCGCGATGGGCATGCCCCTGGCGAAGCGACCGAGATCGCTGCGAAAATCGAAAATCTGCGGAATCGCGGCGGCGGGGCCGTCATTGTCGATGTGGCATCCGGCGACATGGCGCTTCTCGATGCGCTTCTGCCCATTGCCAACCTTCGCGTATGCATGATCGATCCCGGCCCGGTGGCGCTCAATGCGCTGATCCATCTCGGGCAGGGGGTTCCCCTTCTCGATCTGGAGCGCACGGCTCTCGTTCTCAATCTGCGCGACGATACGCGCAAGCTTTCCCGCCATATTCACATGCTGTGCAATTCCGCGTTCGCGCCTTTGATGATCGGGTCGGTTCGCCGCGACGAATGCGTCAACGAAGCGGTCGCAAAGCTCGATCCTTTGCCAAAGGCATATCCTGCGAGCCCGGCCCTGAAGGATATCGAACAGCTTGCGAGCCGCATCATGGATCGTATCGCGACCGGTGTGCATGAGCAGGAGGCGGCACGATGACCGGCCGGCGAACCATTGCCAATGCGCTGCTTGCAATTGTCGCGTCGATCCTTGTCATTCTGGTCGTGGCGGTTCCGCTCGACCTTCGTTCGCAATGGGTGTTCGCCTTCGTGACCGTTGCGGGGGCGATCTGGCTGGCCAGCCGTCAGAATGCGAAGGCTTTGCTGACCCTTGGCTTGCTTTCCATCGTGGTGTCGACGCGTTACATCTTCTGGCGCACGACCCAGACGCTCGATTTCGAAAGCGTTACCGGCGCGGTTTTGGGCGGAACCCTCTATGCCGCCGAGCTTTACGCCTACCTCATCCTCGTCCTGGGTTTCCTGCAAACGGCCTATCCGCTCGACCGTCCGATCGTGTCGATGAGGGGAGAGCCTGAGGACTGGCCCACCGTCGACATCTTCGTCCCGACTTATAACGAAGACCTCGACATCGTGCGCAATACGGTGTTCGCGGCGATGGACATCGACTACCCGGCGGACAGGTTCCGGGTTTATATTCTCGATGACGGAAGGCGCCCGGAATTCCAGGCTTTCGCCCGCGAGGCGGGATGCGGCTATCTGACGCGGGCCGACAACAAGCATGCCAAGGCCGGCAATCTGAACATGGCCATGCGCAAGACCGAGGGCGAACTGATCGCCATATTCGATTGCGATCATGTGCCCACGCGCGCATTCCTGCAGACAACGCTCGGCTGGTTTCAACGCGATGCGAAGCTCGCCCTTTTGCAAACCCCCCATCATTTCTATTCGCCCGACCCGGTTCAGCGCAATCTCCAGACGGTTGAAGACCTGCCGGGGGAGGGGGATCTGTTCTATGGCCCGGTTCAAAAGGGCAATGATCTTTGGAATGCCGCGTTCTTCTGCGGTTCGTGCGCGGTAATCCGGCGCGATGCGCTGATGCAGACGAATGGTTTTGCCGGCGAAACCGTGACCGAGGATGCGCATACCGCGCTCAAGCTTCAACGCATGGGCTGGAACACTGCCTATATCGACACCCGGCTTTCGGCGGGGCTGGCCACCGAACGGCTCGCTTTGCATGTGGGGCAACGCATTCGCTGGGCGCGCGGGATGACGCAGATCATGCGTATCGACAACCCGCTGACCGGTCGCGGGCTGAACCTGCGGCAGCGGCTCTGCTACCTCAATGCGATGCTCCATTTTCAGTTTCCGGTGCCCCGGATCGTGTTTTTGATAAGCCCGCTTGCCTATCTTTTCTTTGGCGAGAATGTGATTGAGGCATCTGCATCCCTGATCTTCGCCTATGCCTTGCCACATCTGTATTGCGCGATGGTGTCGGGTGCGATCATTCACGGGCGCAACCGTCGTCCGTTCTGGAGCGAGATCTACGAAACGCTGCTGGCCTTCCATCTTGTGAAGCCGACGATCGCGACCCTGTTTCAGCCGCGCAAGGGCAAGTTCAACGTGACCGACAAGGGCAGCTCGTTGCAGGATACCTATTTCGATTTCAACATCGTGCGGCCGCATCTGATCTGCATCGCGCTCGTGCTGCTCGGCATTGTCGTGGGGGCGGTGAAACTTGCGTATTTCCCCCATCTTTTCGACATTCAGGCGGATTCGTTCGCGCTGAACACCGCATGGGCGAGCTTCAGCCTGATCATCCTCATCGCGTCCGTTTCGGTTGCACGCGAAACGCGTGAGACGCGGCGGAATATCCGCATTCCCGCCAAATTGCCGATCACCGTACATTTCGACAATGGGCATCTTATCGATGCGACTTCGCAGGAGATATCGATGGGAGGGCTGTCGGCGCAATTCGATCAGGATACCCTGCCCGATCATTCGGGATGGGCGGCGACGCACGTTTCGCTCCCGCTCGAAGATCATACGCTCACCCTTCCAGCCGACATGCTGACGATGAAAGGCGGGCAGATCACGATGATGTTCCACACGATGGACATGGTGCAGACGCGGCAATTGGTCCGCAGCCTCATGGGGCGGGCCGATGCCTGGATCGATGCCAATAATTTCCCGCGTCAGTCGGCGTGGAAAGCGATGAAGGACATTCTCGTCATCGATTTCCTGACGATCAAGCGTATCCTGCGCCTGAATTTCGCCGAACGCGCGGACGAGCGGCGGGCCGTGCGCGAACGGAGTGAGGCGGCGGCCCGTTGGCAGCGCGCATCGGCCTTGGCACACGCGGATGCCCCTGCGCAGCCATCTTTGGATACGGGGCCGGACGAACGGTCGAAAGCCCGGTCGCCTGCACGCCGGATGAGCGGCGCGATCGCCGCGCTCGCTTTGGTGGCGAGCCTTGGTGCAGCGCTCATCCTCGGCGCGGGACAGGCCGCGGCGCAGACGACGGCCACCGACCCCGTGCAGCAGCGCGCGCGCACGAGCGAAGGGGGGGCGATCACCCGCGAACTGACCCTGCGCGACCTTCAGATCCCCGCCGTGATACGGCTGGAAGGGGTGTCGGGCGAAATCGGCATTCCCTTCGGACTCAGCCGCGACGAGGTGGTAACCGATGCCACGCTGCGGCTCTGGCTCGACTGGTCGCCCGCGATGCTCGGCGATCTCAGCCAGCTTGTCGTCCTGGTCAATGATGAGATCGTGCGCACCATTCGCCTTCGGCCCGGCGACGCTGGCGGACGATATGTCGATATCGATGTCGAGCCCGCCTTGTTCCTGCCCGGCGACAACCGGATGAACTTTCGCCTGGTCGGGCACTATACGCGCGATTGCGAGGATCCCTTTCACAGCGCGCTTTGGGCCGCAATCAGCAACCGGCGTTCCTCGCTGCAACTCACGGTTCAAAAGCTCGCCTTCGATCCCGATCTGTCGCGCTTGCCGCGTCCGTTCTTCGATCCGGCGCAAAATCAACCGCTGCGCCTGCCCTTCGTTTTCGCAGCGACGCCCACGTCCGGCGAAATCGAAGCGGCGGCGAGCATGGCGTCGTGGTTTGGTGCACTCTCCAGCTACCGGAGGTTTTCCTTCCCTGTCGCTTTGGGGCAACTGCCGCGCGGCAACGCCGTGGTCTTCGTGCGGCAAGGTCGATCGGTCGCGGGGGTGGACGCCAATCTTTCCGGACCGTTCGCGCGCATCATGCGCAATCCGCGCGATCCGTTCGGTCAGCTCCTCGTCATCAGCGGAGCGACGGAACGCGATCTCAAATTCGCGGCCGCTGCCGTTGCCAATGCAAACGGGGCGTTGAGCCGGCAGCAGATGTCGCTCTCCGGGGCGACGATTCCGCAATACCCGGCCTATGGCGCGCCGCGGTGGATCCGTACCGACCGGCCGGTCAAACTGGCCGAGATCGTCGATCCCCTCTCGCTTCAGGGACAGGGGATTCGTCCCGGCCCGCTGTTCGTGCGGTTTCGTGCGGCGCCCGATCTGTTCTTCTGGCCGCGCAACGGGGGCGTGCTCGATCTGAATTACCGCTATCCGGTGGCAAGCTGGCTCGACCGGCGCGCGTCCCGGCTCGACATTCTGCTCAACGGACAGTTTCAGAAGACCTTGCCGCTGTCCGACACGAACTGGCTGTCCTCGCTCATCGGGAACGACGCGGCCCGGTCGAGTGAGAGGTCGCAAGACGTGGTCCTGCCGCGATACGACCTTTACGGGCAGAACGAGCTGGTCATGAATTACGACCTCATTCTTTCCGAAAAGCGCCGATGTGTCGCCACTCCACCGGGCGACGTGCGCGCCAGCATCCTTCCCGATAGCGAGATCGACCTGTCCGGTGCCTATCACGCGCTGCGGATGCCCGATCTCGCCAGCTTCGCCAGCGCCGGCTACCCCTTCACCATTCACCCCGATCTCGCGCGCACGGTGGCGGTGATGTCGCCCCGTCCCACGCGCAGCGAAATCGAGGCGTTCCTGATGCTGATGGGGCGGTTCGGCGACTCCACCGGTGCGGTCGTTTCCCGAATGCGCGTCGTGCAGGATGCGCTCGCCGCCGATCTCGATGGCAGCGACATCATCGCGATCGGCAACACGCAGGATTTGCTCGCCAATCCTCTTTTCGAAAACGGGCCGGTATCACGCGGGGAGGGCGGTTTGACCGTCAGAGGGGGGAGCGCCCTCACACGCGTCATGGAAGGTGAATGGCCATTTCGCGAGGATGACACGCGTGCGCAGAACGCCGCGACCCGCGCCGCCGATTTTCAAGGCATCCTTTCCTTTGAATCGCCGTTCACCCCGGGCCGGACCGTGGTTGCCGTGCTCGCCAGCGATCCGGGGCAGCTTCCTGAAATGATTGCGAACATGGCCGAGCCGAAATTCAACGCGGGCATTCAGGGCGATCTCGCGATTGCCGACGGCACCAGCGTCGAAAGCTTTCTTGTCGGGCCGACCTACTGGGTCGGGAGCCTGCCGTGGTGGATGCATATTGCCTACTGGTTTGGCGGGCACCCGCTTATCCTTGCAATCGGCGGCCTTCTTGTGGCGTTTCTTCTTGCGGCGCCGATCTATCTTCTGCTGAAGCGGCAGGCGCGCAGCAGACTCGGCAGCGAGGATGCGGAATGATGCGCTACGGCTCCGTATCCCTTGCCGTGATCGCATTTGCGACGCTGGCACCCGCCGCGCAAATTGCCAGGGCGCAGCCCGCCGGTATCGAGGCTCTGCTGGAACAGGCACGCTATTGGCAGGCACGTGGCCGCGCCGACCGTGCGCGCGAAGCCTATCTGCGCGTTCTGGCGCTCGACCCCGATAATGCGGAAGCGCGGCGTGCGGTGAGCAGGTCGGAAACGCGCGCACCGGCGGCGAGCACGGAGGCCCCCTACGCGGCGGCATCGCGAACCGATGATCGGCGCAGCGGGCCATCTGTGCGCCGCAATGCACCGACCGCTGGCGGTACGGCACGCTCCTCTTCCTATGCGGATGCGCGCGCCGCCGGTTTCAGGCAGCTTGAAGCCGGCGATCTGGAGGCGGCTGCGCGCAGCTTCAATACGGCTCTTTCCGGCGGCAGAAACGATGGGCAGGCCGCGGGCGGGCTCGGTATCGTGCGCCTGCGGCAGGACCGCTTTGCCGAAGCGCGCGACCTCCTCGAACGTGCATCGCGCCTGACCGGTCCGGATCAATGGCGCGAGGCGCTGTCGTCGGCGCGCTATTATGCCGCGCTCAACGAGGCGCGCAGCCTTCTGCGCGATGGCGATACGGCGCGTGCCGAAGGGGTCGCGGCCAATCTGGTCCGATCGGGCGAAGGGGATCCGGTCGCGGCGCAAACCCTCCTGGCCGAGGTCTACGAGGCGCAGGGGCGCTACGGCGATGCCGCCGATGTGCTCGATCAGGCCGGCGAAGCACCGGGCGAGGAGCAGAACCGGCTTCGCAGCCGCGCGGCGCGCAACCGCGCGCTCGATGCGCGGGCATCGGGTGCGGATGGCGTGGCCGAACGCGAATTCCTGGCCGGGATCATGCTCGATCCGACGGACCCCTGGCTCCGGTACGAATTTGCCCGCTTCATGGATGCACGCGGCCGCGTGGCGGAGGTGGAATCGACGCTCGACCGGCTTTCATCGCAAGGGGATCCGCAATCGCTTTACGCCGCGGCGCTTCTCTACGACGAATTCGGCAACCGCGATGCCGCACAGCGCATAATCGACCGCATCGCGCAGCGCGATCGCAGCGCGTTCATGTCCGGGTTCGCGCAGCGGCTTGCCTACAGCCGCAGGCTCGACGATGTGCGCATGGCAATGGACCGCGGACAGAGGCGGGAGGCGATCGCGCTTTTGCGCGGCGTGACGGCATCGGGCAACGTACCCGCCAGTGCGCAGGCGGAGGCGGCCGGCCTTGCGCTCGAACTGGGCGATGTCGATGGGGCCGTCGATGCGGCGCGCCGCGCTCTCGACGGGCCGTTGACGGCCGCCGGATCCTACGAACCTGTGGTACGGGCGTTTGCGCGCGCGGGCTTGCTATCCGATGTGCAGCAGGCGGTGCAGGCTGCCTCTCGCGTTGCTGACAACACGCCGAGCGGGCGGGCCATGATCGAACGGTTGAATGCCATCGCGGCGGCATCGCGCGCGGACATGATGCGCGAACAGGGCAGGTTCGCCGATGCGTTCGACACGTTGCAATCCGCATGGCAATCCGCGCCCGATGACAGCGAAATCCTCTTTCAACTGGGCCTGCTTTACCAGACGGGAGGAATGCCCGCGCGGGCGGCACAAACCTATCAAATCGTGCTCAACACCGAATCCGACAATGAAAGAGCGATGCTCGGCCTTATCCGTACCGCGGCCGAGGCGGGGGACGCAGCATTGTCGGATGGCGCATTCGATGCAGCGCGCAGGTCTTCGCCCGACAGTTACGAAGTCTATCTCGCGGCGGCGGATGCGCAGCAGGCGCTTGGTAATGACGGGCGTGCACGGCGCTATCTGCTCGACGCGCGGGCGCTGTACGAGGCGCAAACCGGCTATGGCAGCACCGCGCTTGCCAGCGGAAATCCGTTCGACGGCGGCATGGCGAACAACCCGTTTCGCAATGCCGCACCCGCGCCCGAACCCGTTCGGATCAATCCGTTCGCCCTTGGCGACGACACGCGCATTCCGGACCGGAGCGTCCGCAGGGCCGATAATGCGCGAACGGGCGGATTTGGCGCGCGCGGTGCAGGCTATGCGCCGGGCGCATCCGGCTATTCCCCCCCGCCGCGGCGGCAGGGGGCGATTTTGCGCAAGCATCGGTCGGTTATCCACCAGCCGGAGGGTTTGCGCCGCCAACCGTTTCCTCCTCGCGCGCGCAATCACCCTATCGCAGCGGCGATCCCGTTCTGGCGTCCATCGATACGCGGATCGACACGCTTTCACAGGGTCGCGGGCCGCGCGGTGATGTCGATGCGCTTTATCGTTCGCGTTCGGGCGAGGCGGGGTTAAGCGAACTCAAGGATCTGCGGGGCAGCGCGCAGGTTTCGACCGATCTCGCCGATGGGCGCATCGCGCTTGGCGCAGAAGCGGTGGTACTGGATTCCGGTGTTCCCGGGGGCTCCGCTCTCGGGCGGTTCGGTCGCAATCCCACGATCGAGGCTCAGGCGATCGTCGATGAACTCCCCGCCGGACTGGTCGGTGTCGAAACACAGCAGGAAAGCGGCGTCGCGCCATTCCTTTCCTATGAACAAGACGATGCGGAGCTGCGCATCGGTACGACGCCGCTCGGTTTTCCGGAGAAGGACATTACCGCAAAAGCGCGCGGTGAGATGCGGCTGAGCAACGAGACGCTGCTGGGTATCGAGGTTGAACGCGAGGCGGTCACCGACAGCATCGTATCCTTTGCCGGCACCCGCGATCCGGTCACGGGCGCCTATTGGGGGCAGGTCATGCGCCTGCGCGCCGGGATCGACTTTTCCTATGACGAGCGTGGCGATGGTTTTTACGGCACGCTGGCCGTCGCACGTTACGACGGGCACAACGTGCCCGACAATCGCAGCTACGAAGCCAATCTGGGCGGTTATCTGCTGCTGAGTGAAACCGCGCGTTCGCGCCTGACCCTTGGGTCGAACATCAATTATCAGCGATACGACAACAACCAGAATTTCTTTACCTTCGGCCAGGGCGGTTATTTCAGCCCGCAGGGGTTCCTGTCGATCGGCTTCCCCATTCGGTATACCTATCGCGACGACAGGCTCGACCTGACCGCGACAGCGACGCCGGGCTATCAAAGTTTCAATCAGGACGCCGTGCCGGTCTATCCGACCGACCGCGGCGCGCAGGCGGAACTCGATGCGCTTCGCGTGCTGAACCCCGACGTTCGGGCATATTTCGACAGGTTGAGCAAGACAGGCGGCGCGTTTTCGGCAGGCGTCACCGGCTCCTATGCGGTCAGTGCGGGGACGCGTATCACCGGCGACGTGCTGTATGACAGTTTCGGCAATTATAACGAGTTCCGTTCGCTAATCGGGCTGAGACAGCAGATCGGTTCGGGCAACTGATGTCCGCGCCACAATCTGCCGTGCTTCATCTTGTGGACATCAAACGGCGTTCAGGACGACACGCATGAAACTCAACCGACGATCGTTCTGCATCGCGTCGGGCGCGGTCGTCATGGCGTCCTGCGCCGGACCCCGTTCCCCTTATGGCATGACGCTTTCCCCCGAATGGGCCGGGTTCAAGAGCCGTTTCATGGATCCGACGGGGCGCATAGTCGACACGGGCAACAACAACATCAGCCATACCGAGGGGCAGGGATATGCCATGGTCCTCGCCGCTCAGAACGGTGACCGGCCTGCTTTCGAACAGATTTGGAGATGGACGAAAAGCAATCTTCAGCGGCGCACGGATGCGCTGTTTTCCTGGCGATATGTCCCGTCGGCAACGCCGCCCGTCGACGATCCCAACAATGCGACGGATGGCGACATCCTGATTGCATGGGGATTGCAGTTGGGGGCCGATGCGTTCGACCATCCCCCCTATGCCATGGAGGCGGAGCGGATCCGCGCCGCGATCCTGCGGCTGCTGACCATCCCATACGCGGGAATGACCGTGCTGCTTCCCGGGATCGAAGGGTTCCGGTTCGACGAAAGGGTCAAACTCAACCCCGCCTATTAAGTCTGGTCCGCGCTCGAATCCTTCGCAGATGCCGCGCCCGATGAGGGGTGGCAGGACGTCATCCGCGACGGCACCGCATTCGTCACGTCGGCTCGGTTCGGATCTCATGACCTTCCGGCCGACTGGGTCGATCTTGCCGCCGATGGAACGATGAGCCCGGCCCAAAATCACGAACCGCGTTTTGGCTATGACGCGATTCGCGTGCCCCTTTACGCCATGATGAGCGGGCGTGACGGGCTTGTCCGGCCAGTGATCGAATTCTGGTCCGGACTGATCGCGGCGAAGCGGCCGATCCCGGCGTGGGTGAATGTCGAAACCGGCGCGTTCGCGGATTATGCGGCGGGCCCCGGGCTTTCCGCGATCGTCGCCGCCGCGACCGGGACGGCCCTTCCGCGTGTGCGCGGCGACGCGGATTATTATGATGCGGTGCTTGCGATGATGGCGTCGGGATTGGACCGCACCAGCCGGTAGGCGTGCGCGTGCGGCGACAATGCCTGTGCGATAGCGCTTTGGCCTTTCGTCTTGTAGGTGGGCGTCATGACCTTGTTGATCTTCTACGTCGCGCTTGCGCTCGTCGTGTCGTTTTTGTGCTCGCTTCTCGAGGCGTCCTTGCTCACGATCACGCCGTCCACGATCCGTTCGGCGCAGGATCATGGCGCGGGCTGGGCGGTGAAGCTGAAAAAGCTGAAGGACGATGTGGAGCGTCCGCTCGCCGCGATCCTGACGCTCAATACCGTGGCGCATACGATGGGGGCGGCGGGCGCCGGCGCGCAATATGCGAAACTTTACGGCGCGGGGAGCGAGGCGGTGTTCGCGGGCGCGCTGACCCTTGCCGTGCTGATCGTGACGGAGATCATTCCCAAGACCATCGGCGCACGCTACGCGCCGAGGCTTGCGCCCTTTACCGCCTGGCTGCTTCCCATCCTGATCCTGGTTCTGGCGCCGCTGGTATGGGCATCGCGGCAATTGACGAAGGCGATCACGCGCGGGCGCCCGGCCGAAATGCCGCATCATCGTGACGAATTGCTGGCGCTTGCGAGCCTTGGCCATGCATCGGGTCAGATCGAGAGCAGCGAGGTGCGCTTTGTTCAGAACATGCTGCAACTCCACCGGGTCAAGAGCGCCGACGTCATGACCCCCCGGATCGTCGTGTCGAGCCTTCCTGTGGACCTCCCTCTGTCCGAACTCGCGACGAGGATACGGGACGTTCCCTATACGCGCATTCCTCTTTTTGTCGAAAAGCCGGACAATATCTGCGGTTTCGTGATCAAGCATGAGGTATTCGCCAGCCTGTCCGACGACCCGCCGACACAGGATGTCCAACCGCTCATCCGCCCGCTGCCCGGCGTGCTGGACGAGGTGACGGTGGACCGTCTTTTTCGCCGTATGATATCCGATCACCACCATATTCTCGCGGTGGTCGACGAATATGGCACGTTTCTGGGGTTGGTCACGCTGGAAGATGTGCTGGAAACGATCTTCGGGTTCGAGATCGTCGACGAGCTTGATGAAATCGCCGATCTTCAGGAATATGCACGCGAACTCGCACGGCGCAGGGCATCCGCATCGCGGCCGGCGCGCGAAAACGCAACACTGCCGGGCGATGATGCCACGGGCGGGTGACTTAATTATCGGGCACGGGGACGCGGGCCGCCATCGCGCCGCATCATGGTGACGGGGGCGGGCCTTCTCGCGCGTCGTTGCGGGAGACGGACTTGGCCGCACCGTCCTGATCGGACCGGATAGTATGATGCCCTTGTTGAAAACGCTTGTCCGGGATTATGGCTGGATACACACCGGGCTCGGCGTGCTTGGCAATGCGACCTTCGTGATCGGAAGCGTGCTCTTTCTCCCGCAATTCGAACAGTTTCAGCGTTTGGCCGTCTGGTGCTTCATCGTCGGATCGGCATTGATGCTGGTGGGCGCGCTGGGGAGCCTGGCCGTGAAACTTTATGACGATGAGTAGCCATACGTAACCCGTTCACGCCTGCCCGCGCGCAAGGACCGCCTTCCAAAAATCGGTGTTCGCGATGTAACGTGTCAGGATTGTAGGCGCCGCCATCTGGTTCGGGTGCAATACTTCGAAATCGGCCGATGACGATGCGAAAAAAGCGCACCGCCAAACGCGATGGCGCCGTCGCGGCGACTCCGGCACGATAAAGCGGCCAATCCCGGTTTGTAAGGCCATGGTATCGCAAAGAACCGGAAATCTGCCGTTCCATTTCGGTCGGCATACCACCGGTGGCATGTGGCGGAAGCGGTGGGTTTCGATCTGTATATATATATCTTTGAACTAAAACATCATTTTATGGGCGAATCAAAAATATACCCCGGCTTATACCCCCTCGGATTCTCCCTCAAAATTTACGGAACTGCTGTGTTTCTCGTGGAACGAACGCAAGCACATTGGTCGTCGGATTGATGAACCATCGAACGCGAAATTTTTAAAATGGGTGAGAATGTGTCGCAAAAGGCGTCGAGCGGGTTGGGGAGAGAGGATACCCGACCTTTTTTCGATCGCGACTGCAAACGCGCAGAATATAGCTGTTTCAACGCTTCAGGTTGAAGCGTGTGGCACAATCTGTGGCACAATTTGTGGCACATTGCGAGAATGATTTGGAATCAAAGTCTAGTTCGTCTCAGGCCCGATTGATTTCACGTGGTCCACGTCAGTTTTGCGCCCCAACTCGGTCATCCAGACTATCTCCGCGCGAGACTGAAAGCGAACGTTCGTTCACTCCCACGCTTAGCGTCTGGGAAGAGCTATTTCGCTGCAGTTCGCGTTGGCGATTTCGATTCAATTGGAAAGTGTAACAGGAAGCTTCTGATCGGTACCGGGACCGCAGCAATAGGGCTTATTGGTACCGCGGATCGTCGCGATCATTCTAGGTTGCATCTCGCCTCGCGGTCACTCCGACCAAACGTTGGCCGTCTTCATCATCGGGACTTTTTTTTAGCAATGCCTCCGCGACATCGCCGGCATCTCCGATGACGATCGTCTCGGGATTCCCGAGTTGGCAATAGCGTATCGCATCTGACTTCGCGATGATCGAGCGGACACGGCGATCGAGTTCCCCCGGACGCATACCCGTTTCTCGGATCACTGCCTGCTTGATCCGATCAAGCCACTCGGGATCGGGCGCGTTGATCAAGCAATTTCCATAGGTTCCAATGCGATGATATTGCTCTTCGTTGATCAGATTTTTAGCCAGAAGGTCCATGATCAAGTCGCTTAGCACGGTCATTCTGAGCAAGCCTGTGACCATCTCTGACCAGAGAATACCGCGACCATACTGCCGGATCGCGGCCGGCGCGAACTCTGCAATTCTGAGCATCATGCGCGCTACCAACACTGCGGCGTCAACCGCATCGATTGGCAGCAGGGTTCCAAGCACGGTGCGGGCACCGATAGACAGGAACCCGTTGGCGGCCGTCGCGTGGGAACCGCCGAGAGACTGAGTGTCGCACGCACTTAGCATGACGATTGGCGGGATGCGCATAACATTGCGCAGACTCCAGATATCAACCGGAGTCTCGCCGATCATCAGATAGCCGACGTTAGTGTTGCCTTCGTGCTTGCCATGTCCGTCGAAGATCGCGAGTGGGCCGCTGAACGCATTGAACGCTGCAACAAGGTCATCAACATTCGCGACGTCGACGACCTTAATGTTTAGGCGGTCGCGCGACCAAGCCGGCGCCATTTGCTCGATCGACTTCTGCACCAAGCCGCCAATTCGATCATCTTTGGTGTAGGACGAGACCACTAAAATTTCCCGGAAAGCTTCGACCGGGATGCTGATGGTGTCGGTATCGAGCAGCTGACCCATCAGCAAATCGCCGGGGGTTGATGTCAGGCGAGACGTGACATGAGCCAAGCCGAGTGGAAGATCACCGATCGGAAGCCATTCGAGAGGTGCGTCGCTTATGAGCTTCACGCCATGAGCGGCCTCGTCGATGCACCGCAGGAGGTCTGGTCCGACGGCCTTCTTAAGATGCGATTGAACGCTCGCGAACGTCTTCTCCAGATCAGTGCGATTGCGCAGCTGTTGCGATCGAGCGAGCCGCCCAAGCTGGCCGAGCAGACCGCGAGCACGGTTGACAGCAGGAGGTACGCGAACCACCGCGCTGAGAGTTGACGCTGCCCGAATCCCGACCGCGATCGCGAACAACGTTAGTTCCCCAATCCGCTCGCGCAGCAAGCGTGCGGCAATCGGACTGGCTCGAAGCGCCTCCTTAGTTCCGTAATTTCTACGAAACCCCGCCTGTCGCTCGAAGCCGTTTAACAAGTTTCGGACCGCCGAGCGCTGCTCCGTCGGGGCCGTCGATGCTAGCCTCGACCATCCGACCTGGTAAAGGGCTGGCGCGACGACAAGCACGTCGGGCTGGGCTGGGGCGACACGGTGTAGCGGTTGAAAAGGAATGTCATCGCGTAGCGCCTGGACGGCGTCATAGGACTTAACGATCTCGGTAACGTAAGCCGCCTCATCGCGCCCCGTCCAGCGCTCGTCAGATTGAGGTTCATCGGTCCCGGCAATCCCACCTGCCGCCAGCGACAACACATTTGGCAAAGTAATCAAGTGTGAGACGAGGTCATAATTCGGGGCAACGATTTCGCGCTCGTTCCATGTCTCCACGATCTTCCTCAGTCGGTCGACCGGCTCGGAAGAGAAATGGTCGACGAGGGCGTCAAGTACTTCCAGAACATGATGCTGAAGTCGGGTTTGGTTCAGTTCTGCCGACGATATCGCGCCGTTGTGGGGACCGAGTGCAACTTGCAAGATCGGTACCGGTAACGACGCCGCCCAGGTTGCGACTGTATCGGTATCATCATTGGTCGCCGTGGCAACGACGAGGAACGGCCTCTCCAGTATGGCTGGGCCATCGACTTTGACAAGCGACGGAAGTGACACCGGGGTCACCATCCATGAACTTTGTCCAGCGGCATGTAGTGCAAGTCGGATAGGTCGTGGAAGACTTGGATAAAGAAGATTCGGCGGCAAGGCGACTAGCCCGTCGTATTCACCAAACCGGTCCTAAAGGGTTAACGGGAGTGGCCTAAGCCTCTGATCTGAATTAGGAACTGGGTGTCTAAG
>NZ_JAIQCI010000064.1 GCF_022378335.1 Croceicoccus hydrothermalis | reverse complement strand
ACCGCGCCAAAACCTTATGGGATTTGTCATACCAACGATTTATCTTGAAGTTTTTGGTGCGGTTCAATCAAAATTATTGATATTCCCCAGTGGCATCACGTCGTTATTATTTTGAAGTGCAACGCTCATTGGAAATCAATGTTCAAATCGATGAATAACAATTTTTCCAAAAAATGCTAATGAATGTCGTGCATCATTAGCACCAAGGTTGTGCTGCACTGCGGCATATGGCAAAGGGTTTTGGCAAGCGAGCAATGCATCTTACGAGTACGCTTCGTTTGTCATTTATAAAAATTAGGGTGAACGATGGACGCTGAAATTTTTGGTGGAGCTCAGCCCAAGGGGCGAGTTCGGGTCAGTGGCGCAAAGAATTCAGCTACGCGATTGCTCGCGGCTGGACTCCTGGCTGATGGCCCCGTCGTTCTCAACAATTTTCCGACCAAGCTTGTGGATGTTGGTCATAAGATCGAATTTTGCCGTCAGATTGGCGCGGTCATCGATGTGTCTCATGTAGGCAATATGGTTCGTATCGATCCAACGGGTTTGGAATCTCGCATTCTAACCCGTGAGCAGTTCGATATTCCGATTCGTACGACTTATCTTCTGGCGGCAGCACAGATTATGCGCTCCGGAATTGCCCGTATCCCTTATCCGGGCGGTTGCCCGATTGGTGGAGGTGCTGGCGGTGGGCGTGGATATGACCTGCATGCGATGGTTTGGGAGAAGCTTGGCTGCATCGTTACCGAACGCGATGATCATATCGAGATCACCGGTAAGGGCTTTCGCGGCGGTGAAATCGTCTTTCCTATCTCGACAGTGGGTGGCACAGAAAATGCATTGCTTTGCGCTAGTATTGCCGAAGGTACGACGGAAGTTCTCAATGCCTATATCACACCGGAAATTGAAGATCTGATCAAACTCCTTCGCAAGATGGGGGCGCAGATCGAGGTATACGGAACAAGTCGTATCGTGATCGAGGGGCGACGCGTGCTGACCGTCGCTAACCACACGGTAATGGCCGACCGGATCGAGGCGCTTACCTGGATTGTGTATGCAGCCCTTTCCGGTGGAACATTGACCATTGAAGACGTCCCTTTTGGCTCGATGGAAGTTCCGTTGCTCCATCTCGAAAAGGCGGGTATCGATTTGTTTCGAAACAGCAATAGTGTGCATGTTTCACCGGCGTGCTTAACTGCAGGGGCGGTTCAGCCCTTCGAGCTCGCGTGCGGAACGCATCCGGGTGTAATTTCGGACATGCAGGCTTTTTACGTCTTGCTTGGCGTGGTGGGGGCAGGAACCTCTCGGGTGTTCGACTATCGCTATCCCGAGCGGATCGGTTTCGTCGCCGAGTTGCAGAAACTCGTCGATCGGCCATGTTTGGAGGCAAAGCATGGCGCAATCACCATTCGCGGCCCCGCCGGTTTTTCACCAGGAGAGGCAATATCAACGGATTTGCGCGGTAGCATGGCTATCGTGATTGCCGCATTATGCGCCGATGGCCGATCAGTCATAAAAAATGTGGAGATGGCGCTCCGCGGTTACAACGACCTGCAAACGAAGCTGCGGAAATTGGGTATTGGGTTTAACACATTTGAGCCGGCTACGGTCGGATCTTAAGTCAATTTCCGGTTTGGAGACGCGGGCAGCGATGGCCGACCGATATCAATCTCTTTTGACTGCACTCGCCGAGCATGGCAGCGTACGTATAGGGGTCGATGTACCATTGCGTACCATTGCCCGATGGCGAATCGGAGGCCCCTGCGACGTATTGCTAGAACCGTTGAACCAAGACGGCTTGTCTTGCACTCTTCGCGAGCTCAACGGAAGCGGGCTACCGTTTGTCGTGGTCGGAGACGGATCAAATCTGCTTTTCGATGATGCGGGGTTTCGCGGCGTTGTCATTCGCATCGGACGCAACTTGTCGAACTTTGCAATCGAAGATACTCGGGTTACGGCCGAGGCTGGCATATGGATTCCGAACTTCGTCCGTCGCGTAGGATGTGCTGGCCTTAAAGGGGCTGAGCATGCGGTCGGGATACCTGGAACGCTAGGCGGGCTGCTCGTGATGAATGGGGGAAGCCAGCGCAAGGGCATCGGTGAGAACGTGGTGAGTGTCACCGGCATTGATATGCAGGGCGAGCGGATCGTGCTTACTCGCGAAGAATGCAATTTTTCTTATCGCTCATCGGTCCTCCAGGAACTGAAGCTCGTCGTGGTCGAAGCCGAATTTCAATTTGAGCGTACAGATGCAATGGAGTCGCGCCATGAAATGATCGGGATCATGGCATCGCGCAGAAAGAAATTTCCCTTGCGTTTACCGAATTGTGGATCTGTCTTTCTTAGCGATCCGGCGATGTACGAAATCGTGGGGCCGCCGGGAAAGGTGATCGAGGACGCCGGGTTGCGCGGTACGCGAATTGGCGACGCACAAATTGCGGAAAACCATGGTAACTTTATTGTAAATCTGGGCGCGGCGAGCAGTAAAGACGTTCTCTCGTTGATTCACATGATCAGGAACACCGTCCATGATCGCACTGAATTCTGGCTCCGATGCGAAGTTCGCTATCTGTCACCGGAAAGTGGAGATATCATTCCGGCGCATCTGGTGCCGGCGGGCGGAAATGGCTCTATCCACTGAAATACGCCGCATTTTCGTTCAATGTTGTAAAGTTGACCCTTCTCTTTTCCAGTGCCTGAATTGAAAAGTGCATGCACTTTGTTCGAGGCCTCAATTAATAGAAAAATTTTCTAATGATCAAGGCGCTCGTACAAAAGCTTTTCGGTGGCGCCGCTAGCGGCGTATTTCGTGGTATGGCTCAACTGGCGACCGGCACGATCGCGGCTCGGCTGGTCGGTTTGGCAACGACACCTTTGATCACACGTCTCTACACACCGGCGGAATACGGTACTCTATCTGTCTTTACGGCATTGATCGCGATGATTGTTCCTTTCATGGCGCTGCAGTATTCGTCGGCCATCCCGCTTCCAAAACACGACGGCGTTGTAGCCAATCTTCTCGCGGCCGTCGCAATTATGACCGGTGTTACGGTCTTGATCGTTAGCCTTGCAATTTTGTTTTTCGGACCCGTATTGGTTGAGTATTTTTCGGCGAAAGCGATTGGCGATTATTTGTGGCTCTTGATCATCGGTGTCGTGGGTGCGGGCGCGTATGAAATTGCTTCCATGTGCGCGACACGCCGGCGCGATTACAAACTCATCGCCAAAACGACGATTATTCAATCCTTCGCCGGGCGCGGTGTTCAACTAGCTTTGGGGTATCTCGGCTTCAAGGCGATAGGCCTCCTAATTGGTCAGATCGTCACACAATCTGCCGGGATAGCCAGTTTGCTAAAAAGCACTTTCGAAGATTTGAAGCGAACGCGACGCTTTGTCACGCCTAAGCGAATGATATTTGCGCTGAGTCGGTTCCGCGCTTTTCCATTTTACCGACTTCCGTCGCAACTCTTGCTCAGCTTTTCGAATGAAGTCCCCATCTTGTTTGTTGCGGGCTTGTTCAACACCGGCGTTGCGGGTCAGTTCGGGCTTGCGGCGAGCATGACTGCGCTGCCCATGCGCCTCGTCGGAAATGCCGTAGGTAAAGCCTATTATGCTGAGGTAGCGGCGCTCGGAAGGAAGCGAGGGCAAGAGATATACGATTTGACCAAACAGGTCGTTGTTCGCATGATCGCGATCTCCTTGCCTCCCACGATCGCCCTTCTGCTATTTGGTTCGGAAATGTTCGCACTCGTTTTCGGAGAAAATTGGCGCTTAGCGGGATCAATAGCGAGCATCCTGTCTTTATATCTTACGGCACAGCTTGTGTGTGGAACAATTACACAGGGTTTGGCGGTAATCGGTAAAGACCGATTTTTTCTTATTTTTAATATTGAGAGAACTGTAAGCGTTGCAATAGCGTTTGGCCTAAGCTACTATTTCAAGCTAGGCATTTTGAATACCACTCTCATGTATAGCATTTTACTATCCGCTCATAGAATAATACAAAGCATTATTACTTTAAGGCTTCTTAGATCGCATGCTCAGAATTTAAGCGGAGCGTTTGAGTAGCTTAATTTTTGGTAGGGTGGGCAATTTCAAGCTAGTATTTGGCTTATCATCTAAAATGCATGAGGGTATAAATATGTTGCCAAGTATGGTTGATAAGGGTCAAGATTCTAGTAGTATAATCATGTACGAACTGAACGAAGTTCCTTGGGCGATTATCGACTGGTACGTTGCGCGGAGGCCTGAATCTAATATTGCATGCATCCTGAAGTGCTCGAGAAGCTATACGACGAATTCAACCGATCAGGGGGAATTGCATCCTTGGGTTACTTGGCCAACTCTCCATCGGGGGGTTAACAATACCGTTCATGGCATCGAATTTCTGAATCAAGATTTGACTGAGGCGTCCGCGTTTCCGCCTCTATGGGAGACAGCGGCAGCTGCAGGTAAGAAAGTCGGGGTGTTCGGAAGTCTTCAATCATACCCTGTACCGCAAAACCAAACCTATGCATTTTACGTGCCAGATACGTTCGCTCCTAAGCCTGATGCCTATCCAGCAAAATACGAGGCTTTGCAGGA
The DNA here is from genome assembly GCF_022378335.1 of Croceicoccus hydrothermalis. Taxonomy (GTDB): domain Bacteria; phylum Pseudomonadota; class Alphaproteobacteria; order Sphingomonadales; family Sphingomonadaceae; genus Croceicoccus; species Croceicoccus hydrothermalis. The sequence goes on along the minus strand of NZ_JAIQCI010000064.1, from coordinate 2,429 downwards.
ACTCAACTTGCGTCAAACCGCAAGTGATGGGGGAATCGTTTCGAGCGTAAAAATCGATAGGAGCGTTTTTTCGAACGTAGTCCGTCTGTTTCGGGTGGGGCTATCTATTCGTACAGTTTTTCGAATAGCGAAGCAGCTAATGCGGGAACGTATAAATCCTGCTTACAAAACGCGACGTGCGGTTTTCCAAGCTCCAATTGCATTCGATGTTTTTTTACATGCATTTAAGAATAACCCGCCCCAGCTCTCTACCTTCTTCTCCAATCACGTGGCAGGAATGATGCACCGGTATTGGAAGCATGGACTACAAAATAACAAAAGCGATCACAATCCCGATCCCGTGCGTGCCGGCAACATCGAATTTGCGATGGATGTCGCAGATGAGCAAATAGGCCGTCTTCGAAATCTTGCTGACAGAACGCGTGCGCAGTTTGTTATCTTGTCAAGCATGGGCCAGGCTCCGATCGAGCGGAGGGGGGGAGACCAGCTTCGGATTGAAGCGATTGATCGTTTTGTAAGCGCGATTGGATTTCATGCACCCTATACGTCCCAGCTTGCAATGCATCCTGACTTTAATTTCAGCTTCGAAGCAAACGATCATGCCGAATTGTTTGCAGAATTGGTGAAAAAGGTGAAGTTCCCGGATGGTCGGCCGCTCGCCTATAAGGTCAACGTCAGCGGAGCGACGGTAAATATCGGGGTCGCGCAGCCTCGCTCGTCCACCGGGGAAGACTTCATTTCTATAGCTGATAGCGAAAAGGAAGTTCCGTTCGTCCAAGCCGGACTTCGCCGGTTTGCCCGCGATATAGGAACAGCGTATCATATTCCCGAGGGGATAATGATCTGGTACGATGCCGAAAGCAAACCCAACATGTCCAGGTCAAACATTGATAGTCGCGCAATACGATCCCAAATTCTTGCCGCAATCGGGATCGATGAACCTCAATCCTACCTCAATTTTGAGAAAGAAAATCTAGTAGCCTGACTTTGCATTAAAAGCTTCATTCTTCCCTTGTGCCTGGTCTGAGCCCCTAGATCTCCTCCAGTGATAAGTAGAGTCCGGCCCTGAGAAGGAGACAGACGAATGAAGCGGAGCAGGTTCAGCGAGGAGCAGATCATCGCTGTGTTGAAGGAGCAGGAAGCGGGGATGCCAACGGCGGATGTGTGCCGCCGTCACGGGATCAGTTCAGCGACCTATTGCAAGTGGAAGTCCAAGTATGGCGGGCTGGAAGTGTCCAATGCCCGGCGGCTGCGCTAACTGGAGCAGGAGAACGCGCGGCTGAAGAAGCTGCTGGCGGATTCGATGCTCGACAACGCCATACTCGAGGAGATCAGCGCAAAAAAATTTTAGCGCCCGGTGCCAGGCGGCAGGCGGTGGCTCATCTCCAGAAGGTCTTCGAGGTGAGCCAGCGCCGTGCCTGCACGGTGCTGGGCGTGGATCGGACCATGGTGCGCTACGTCAGTCGTCGGCCTGACGATGCGAAGGCGCGCGAGCGCATTGGGGAACTGGCCAGCCAGCGTAGCCGGTTCGGCTATCGGCGGCTGCACTGGCTGCTGTGTCGGGAAGGATGGGCGATGAACCACAAGAAGTTCCGGTGGCTGTATCGTGAGGAACGACTACAGGTGCGCCGTCGTGGCGGTCGCAAGCGGGCTTTGGGCACAAGAGCACCGATGACCGAACCAGCGCTGGAGCCTCGACTTCGTGTCCGATGCCTTCGCCTGCCGGCGCAGCTTCCGGATCTTTGCGGTCGTCGACGACTATAGCCGCGAGTGCATGCGCCTGATCGCCGACACGTCGATCTCCGGCGCTCGGGTCGGGCGTGAGCTCGATGCAGCGGTGTTCGAGAGGATAGCACGGCCCCACACCATCGTCAGCGAGAATGGTACCGAACTGACCAGCACGGCGATCCTGCGCTGGTCGAAGGAGCGCAACGTCGAGTGGCACTATATCGCACCGGGCAAGCCCTATCAGAACGGGTTCATCGAGAGCTTCAACGCTCGCCTGCGGGACGAGCTCTTGAACGAGACGATCTTCGCTAGCCTCGCCCACGCCCGCCAGGAACTGGAAGCCTGGCGGCACGACTACAACCACTTCCGGCCCCACTCGAGCCTCGGGAACCGAACCCCGGCCGAGATCGGGGCAGGATCAAGCGGCAAACCGTATCGGGGGCATGCCCCCGATACGGTTGTTGCCATCACGCCCAACGACGGGCATCAAAACGGTCCAAGGCTCTACTCCTAGCTGGTAGAAACTTCGGGCTCAGACCAGTCAGAAAACGGCGGTTGCAGTGATGATACTGCTGGCACAAAACTGTATCCCTTGCGACCGTGGTAGGTCGCCCGGCAATTAGGCCGTGTTCACAAAAGACCTCGTCCGTAGGTTGGCTGCGGCAAGGTTAAGGGAGCTCTCTGAGGACAGGACGGTTTTA
>NZ_JAIQCI010000062.1 GCF_022378335.1 Croceicoccus hydrothermalis | reverse complement strand
TGTCAATCGGCGTTCAATCGGGCCCCCCTATCGGCGCGCAAAAGGGACCCCGTTAGCGTTGCATAGATCGATCGATGTTGGGCGCGGGTTTCGCGCTGCTGGCGGCGTAGGGAGGGCGTAGCCCGACCGGAGGCGTCAGCAGCGCGAAGGCGTTTTTCTGATTGGGTCAGCTGCGGTTTTTGAAGCGCCAGCTGTCGTTGCCGGTCTCGACGATGTCGCAATGGTGGGTGATGCGGTCGAGCAGCGCGGTGGTCATCTTCGGGTCGCCGAACACGGTGGGCCACTCGCCGAAGGCGAGGTTGGTGGTGATGATGACCGAGGTCTGCTCGTAGAGCTTGCTGATCAGGTGGAACAAGAGCTGCCCGCCGGATCGGGCGAACGGCAGATAACCCAGTTCATCGAGCACCACGAGATCAAGCCGGCTGAGCTGGGCGGCGATGGATCCGGCCTTGCCGATGCGCGCCTCTTCCTCGAGCCGGGTGACGAGATCGACCGTGTTGAAGTAGCGCCCACGGGCACCGGCACGCACGACGCTGGCGGTGACTGCGGTGGCCAGATGGGTCTTGCCCGTCCCTGTGCCGCCGATGAGCACGATGTTGCGGCGACCGGGCAGGAACGAACCTGCGTGCAGGGAACGCACCAGCCCTTCGTTGATAGGGGTGCCCTCGAACACGAAGGCATCGAGGTCCTTGATTACAGGCAGCTTGGCCGCGGTCATGCGATAGCGGATCGAGGCGGCATGACGATGCGCCGCTTCTGCCCGCAGCAGGTCGGTCAGGATCTCGTTGGTCGTGCGCTTGCGCTGCAACCCGGTGGTGACCGCCTCGTCGAAGGCCCCTGCCATGCCCTTGAGCCCGAGCGCTCGCATCGCCTCGATCATCTCATGCCGTTGCATGGAGGCCTCGCACTGTGTCATAGCGCGCACAGTCCGCAACCGGCGGGTGGCTGAGCTTGAGATCAACGACCACGTCCAAAGGGCGCTCGGATGGCGGGTCCCGGTATCGGGCCAGGATGTTGAGGATCACCTCGTCGCTGACGGCCCCGTTATCGAGCGCCTCCCGGATCGCGGCCTCGACCGCTTCCAGACCATCGGTCATTACGGCTGCCAGCACGCGCACAAAGCGGCGGTCGGCTTCATCACCGCCGCCCAGCTTGCGCCGCAACCGCGTTAGTGCCGGTGGCAGGTCCCACCCCTGGAAGGGCGCGCCGTTCCGCAAAGCGCCGGGCTTGTTCGCCAGAACGGGCAGGTAATGCCAGGGATCATAGATCGTCCGGTCACGGCCGAAGTGCCGGGCATGTTCGGCGATGACCTCGTCGCCGAGGCGCACGACAATGCGGTCGGCATAGGCGCGGACCTGGACGGCCCGCCGCGCAGCCTTGGCCATGACCGAGTAGCGGTTGCGGTCGAAGCTGATCAGGCACGTGCCGGTCACGGCATGGGCGGTCTCGTGGAAGCCGTCGAAGGGCGCCAGCATCGGCTGCAGGGCTGGCCGTTCGAGAGCCAGCGCCTCGGCAACGGTCAGCTCCTTCTGCTCGGGATGCGCGTGCGTTGCGGCCCAGCGCAGGCACTCGGCCTCCAGCCACCCGTTGAGCTCCTCGATGCTGGCAAAGCGCAGGCGAGGCTGGAAGAACCGGCCCCGGATCGTCTGGACTTGGTGTTCGACCTGACCCTTCTCCCATCCCGCCGCCGGCGAGCAAGCGGTCGGCTCGACCATGTAATGATCGGCCATGACCAGAAAGCGGCGGTTGAACACGCGCTCCTTGCCGACGAACACGGTGGTGACCGCGGTCTTCATGTTATCGTAGATGCCGCGCAGGGGAACGCCGCCAAAAAAGGCAAAGCCCCGGGCATGGGCGTCGAACACCATCTCCTGCGTCTCGCGCGGATAGGCCCGGACGTAGACAGCCCGCGACGCACACAGCCGCATCTGCGCCACCTTCACTCGCATCGGCTTGCCCGCGATCTCCACATCCTCGTGGCTCCAGTCGAACTGGTAGGCCTCGCCGGGCTTGAACATGAGCGGGATGAACGCGGGCGCCCCATCACCCGCATCCTTGCGCCTCGCTTCCGTCCAGCGCCGGGCGTAGCGCCGGACCGCGTCGTAGGATCCCTCGAACCCCTCACGGCACAGCAGATCATGGATCCGGGTCATGCGCAGCCGATCACGCCGGTGCCGGACCTCGTTCTCCGCCAGCAGCGTATCAAGCCGCTCCTGGAACGGACCAAGCCGGGGCAGCGGCTGAACCGTGCGGCGATAATCGAACGCGCCTTCCGGCGCCCGGATCGCCTTGCGCACTACCTTGCGAGACAGCCGCAGATCCCGCGCAATCGCCTTGATCGCCTTCCCGCTCGCGTGCTCCCGCCGAATCCGAACAACCGTCTCCACCACCAACATCCCGATCTCACCACCTGGAAAACCAGGCAGTCAACTACACCACCAGAATGAGGGGTCCCATTTAGACGCCGATCACCCCGCTAACGGGGTCCCTTTTGCACGCCGGTCCACA
>NZ_JAIQCI010000061.1 GCF_022378335.1 Croceicoccus hydrothermalis | reverse complement strand
TAGGCCGTGTTGACAAAAGGAATTGGCAAATTTGCTTGGTTGTGATTCGAGCCTGCTTTTTGAGGGCCAGTCATGGGTCGCGGGGATTTGTCGGATGCGGAATGGGAACTGATCGGGCCGCTGCTGCCGCCTGAGCAAGGCCGGTGGGCGCCTCCTGCAGGCCATAACCGGCGCTTTCTCAATGGCATGCTCCACGCGCTGCGGGGCGGCTGCCCCCTGGCGCGGAAGCGAAGCTGTGCATAGCATACATCCACGAGCGACACGGCAATCGGAACTCGATCTATGTCCGGTTCCGGCGCTGGGCAGAACAGGGTGTCTGGGATGCTCTCCTGCAAACGCTGGTCGATCTGGGCCCGACCGACGACTGGCAGCACATGATCGGCAGACCAGCGTTCGCGGCCATGTCTCGGCAGCGGGCGGAAAAGGGGGCTTGTGCGAACGCTCCCGGTCGATCACGCGGCGGCTACGAGCAAGCTCCCGATGCACACCCGGCCCGCCGTGACAATGAGGGGCTGCCTCTCGGCTTCATCCTGACCGGCGAGGCCTCCGATTACACCGTTGCCGAGCCGCCAATGTCGATTTCCGTCGCCGCGCCCGAAGCTTTGCTGGCGGACACGGGCTACGACGATGATCGCTTCCGCGAAAGCCTGCTCATTCGGGTATCCTGCCGATCATCCCGCCTCGCTCGAACCGCAAGGTTCCCCAACATCCCGACTATCGCCGCTACCGGGACCGCGTCGAGAGCATGTTCGGAAAGCTGAAGCAACAGCGCCGGTTCGCCACTCGCTACGACAAGACCGCCCTCTCCTTCGAGAGCTTTCTCTACCTCGTCGCCGCCCGCCTATGGCTGAAGTCTTCTGTCAAAACGACCTAG
>NZ_JAIQCI010000060.1 GCF_022378335.1 Croceicoccus hydrothermalis | reverse complement strand
TCGTTCCTTCGTCACTACGACGAGACCCAAATCCTCCTTAATCTACAACCGTAAATCTGTGCCATTGGTGCTGACGGCGAACACAGAACCTCCAGGCCGCGCAGGCAAGGCTCGCCCTCGTCGTTCCGGTCTGCTTCGCGCTGGTATTGCTGCTCCTGTTCATGGCGCTCGGCGGATGGGTGCCAGCGCTGGCGGTGTTCAGCGCGATCCCGATGGCACTGGCAGGCGGGGTTTTCGCGCTTGCCTTACGGGGGATGCCGTTCTCGGTGTCCGCTGCCGTGGGCTTCATCGCTCTATCGGGTGTCGCGGTATTGAACGGGCTCGTGATGATGACCGCGATACGCCAGCGCCTCGACAAGGGAATGCCTCTCGATGAGGCGATCTCCGATGGCGCAATGGCGAGGCTGCGACCGGTGCTGATGACAGCGTTGGTGGCCTCGCTCGGCTTCGTGCCGATGGCCCTTGCAACCGGCACTGGCGCGGAAGTCCAGCGTCCGCTGGCCACTGTCGTGATCGGCGGATTGATTACCGCGACCGCGCTCACCCTCTTTGTCCTGCCCGCAATCGCGCGGCTCGTGCTCAATCAATCGGATGATGAGCGGAGCTGGCGCGAGAAGTCGTGGGATCCCCTGCGACGGAGTGTGAAGAGCAATCAGCAGCGCGAGCTGACGGACACCAGATGAAGATGGCCGACAAACAAAGTTTCAATAGCGCCGCACCATAGCCTCTTTTGTCCGAGGGGGCATGCACGCGGACTGTCCGCAAACGGCCACCAGCAATCAAGGAGAGGGGAGGGGGCTTGCTTCTGAATGAGCCGGATGGGCGTCGACCGTCGATGCCTGGGCTCGCAATCAGGAGTATGTCCCATGATCAAGTCGATCCCGTTGACCAAGCTGGTCCAGTCCCCTCGCAATGTACGCCGCCATGGCGATCCAGCCGCAGATGCCGAATTGAAGGCGAGCATTGCAGCCCACGGGTTGTTGCAGAACCTCATCGTTCGGCCGGCGCCCCGCGGAAAGTTCGAGGTTGAGGCCGGAGAGCGGCGCCGCTGCGCTTTGCTGGCGCTCGCCGAAGAGAAAATCCTTCCGAAAGGGTACGAGGTTACGTGCCTCGTGCTGGAAGACGATGCTGGAGCCGCCGTCGAAACGAGCCTGGCGGAAAACTTCCATCGCCTCGCGATGAACCCCGCCGACGAAGCGCAGGCGTTCGCTGAGTTGATCGATGCTGGTGCATCTATCGAAGATGTCGCGCGCCGGTTCGGGCTGACCGTCCGCTTCGTTGAAGGCCGCCTGCGTCTCGCAACACTCGCACCCATCGTTTTTGAGGCTCTCGCCGCTGGCGACATCACGCTCGATATTGCCAAAGCCTTCGGCGCTACTTCCGATCAGGAGATCCAGGCGCGTGTCTACGAACAGGCGACCTCAGGCTATTATGCGCCCAGCGCCGACAGCATCCGGCGCATGGTGCTCTCCGGGACAGTTCGCGGCAGCGATGCACGCGCCCGCCTCGTTGGTCGCGAGGCCTATATCGCCGCAGGCGGACGGATCGAACGCGAATTGTTCGATGACGATGACAGCGAGTCCTGGGTCGATGTCGCGCTGCTCGAAAGCCTCGCCTCGGAGGAGATGGAGAAACGCGCAACGGCGCTCGCCGCCGAACAGGGCCTTGCCTGGGTCAAGCCGACGCTCGATCCCTATGCCAGCCACGATCTCGTCGAGGGCCTCGTGCGTCTTCCTGCTGAACCTGCTCCATTGACCGAAGCAGAACTCGCACGGCTTGATGAACTCGATGCATCGTACGACGAGCATGCGGCCATCCTAGAGGATGAAGGCAGCGCCGAAGAAGCGATCGCGGCCGCTGAAGCGACGATCGATGCCATCGAGCGCGAATGCGATGACATTCGAGCCAAGCCTCCCGAGCTTGATCCCGAATTGAAAGCCGGGGCTGGTATGATCCTCACCCTCTCACGCGACGGTACACCCATACTGCAGCCGGTATTCTACGGCGAGCGCGATAGCGAAAGCGTCGATGATGACGGCGGCGTCGAAGTGGTGTCGAGCGAGGGCAGCGCCGGCAAGCGCCGTGCAGCGTTGTCCAAGCGTCTGGTCGACGAGCTTGCGATGCAACGCCGTGACGTACTCGCGCTCCACGTCGCATCGGATCCGGGCTTGGCCCTCGACATCATGGTCTTCACGCTCGCCGATGCGGACACGCACGACTGGCGCTCGCGCGCGGCCACGACGCTGCGGGGCAGCGTTCCGTCCGGGCCTATCGCCGGTTTCGAGGCGAAGGATGCACCGGCGAGCGCATCGCTGGCCGAGCTGCGATCGGGCCTCGATGAATGCTGGCGATCGGGCGAGGATGTTTCCTCGCGCTTTGCCATGTTTCGCGCACTGTCCGATGAAAGCCGCGCCGCATGGCTCGGCTTCGTGGTTGCCCGCACATTTGAGGCAAGCCTCAATATGGCAGGTGAGCGCCAGATTGTGCTGCAGGATCATCTGGGTAGCGCGATCGGCATCGATATGGCGCAATGGTGGCGCCCGACCGCCGCGAACTACTTCGACCGCGTGTCGAAGCAGGTCATTCTCGACGCGCTCAGCGATGTCGGCGGTCTGGAACTGTCTTCGCGCTTTGCATCGGTCAAAAAGGGCGATCTTGCGATGAGCGCCGAACGCGTCTTTTCCGGGACCTATATCACCGAGGCCGAAATTCGCGACCGCGCGCTCGCCTGGGTGCCCGACGTCATGCGCTTTGCCGGTCACCCCTTGGCTGATGCCGAAGATGACCCCGAAGACACCGCTGTCGATAGCGATACCGAAGAGAGCGACGCCCGCGGCAGCAAGACCGATGAGGACAACCAGCCCCCGAGCGAGCTGGCCGCCTGACCTCCTCCTGACAGGTAAGGCTACTCGCCACCGTGAAGCGGTCCTCCGGCCTATGCCGGGGGGCCGCTTCCTTCATGGGAAGAGAGCGGAGGGGGCTCCGGGATCCTGGGTACTGACCGGCGCGACTGCCGGCAGGTCCTATCAGGAGATCCAATATGGCCTATCGCAAGGGACAGGGCGGCGGCTTGTCGCCCGCCGCCCGTATCACCCAGGAAATCATCGCCCGCCTCGAGACCGGCACGAAACCGTGGATCAAGCCATGGCGCGGCGTACCGCTGTCGCGGCCCTTACGAGCCTGCGGCATTCCCTATCGCGGCATGAATGTGTTCTGGCTCTGGATGGTCGCCGACATGTGCGGCTACGCTTCACCGTTCTGGATGACCTACAAGCAGGCGAAGGAACTGGGCGCGCAGGTGCGTAAAGGCGAAAAATCCACCATCGCCATCTTCTACAAGAGCTATACCAAGGAAGTGGAAGCCCCCGACACCGGCGAAAAGACCGACGAAAGCCGCCGCGTGCTGAAGGCCTACCCGGTCTTCAATGCCGATCAGGTTGAAGGTCTTCCCGAGCGCTTTCATCCTGCCCCGATGCTGGAGGACGTCGAGCCCGAAGGGCGTCAGGCCGAACTTGATGCCTTCTTTGCCAATATTCCGGCGGTCCTGCGCCATCAGGGCGATCAGGCCTATTACGAGCCGGTGGCCGACCGGGTGACGATGCCGCCCGCTAGCCTGTTCAGCGGCTTCGATCACTATTATGCGACGCTCGCGCACGAGCTGTCGCATTGGACCGGCCATGCCAGCCGGTTGGGCCGCGACCTCAAAAATCGCTTCGGCTCGGCCGCCTATGCTGCCGAGGAACTCGTGGCCGAATTGTCGAGCGCGATGCTGGGCGCCGAGCTTGGACTACCGGTCGCCCATCTCGATCACCACGCGAGCTATATCGAGCACTGGCTGGGGCTCCTGAAACAGGATGACCGCGCCATTCTCACCGCCGCGGCCAAGGCCGAGGAAGCCTCAAGGCTCCTGCTCAATCTGGGTGGCCGGATCGTGGCCGATGACAGCGACGAAGCGTCTGCCGACGCGGCGCTGGCAGCCTGAAGGAGGGTGTCATGGGCCGATCGGTCAGCTACCCGAGCGGGGCCATTGTCGCATTCACGGTCATTGAGACGGTGTCCGATGATGCCCATCAAAACGACTTCGATGTCGAATATGAATGGCTGTGCGATGACCTGCGCGAGCGCGCAGGTCACGCCTACCCTTCGCTAATCGCACATGACGGTTGGCGAGGCCGCGAAGACCGCATTCTCATGCGCAATGCCTATGCGGATTTTGGTCTGTCGGTTTACGGCGGTCTCGTCGCCGTGTGGATCGTCGAGCGCGACGATGGCGCCTACCGCGATGCCGATTGGCGCACGGCGAGATCGCCCAGAGCGCAGCGCTGGCTGTCCCAGATCGCCGCCCGCTTCGAAGCCCTGTTCGGCGACTATATCTGCCTCGGGCATATGTCGAACGGCGAGGGCGTCTATCGAAAGCGGGACGGCTGAACAGGAACAAGCAGTCATGCCGATGCAGCTTTGCCATTCCCGCTGACGAAGCTGGCTGTTTGCCCTCATGGTCTGAAGCCAGACGAGAGAGGCCCTGGGCCAGCCGCCAGTCTGCAGCAACCCGGCTTGCGCGAGGCCCGTGTTGGCCCGGCCCTTTCGGGCCGTCGGCCTGCCCGCACCAGCCTCACCCAAGCGGGTTTCCCCTGCGGGTGCGCATCCTGGCTGAAGCTGGCCCTGATGGGCTCTCGCTGGCGCATCCATGAGCGGGTGCGTCAGCCTCACGCCCGTCAGGAGGACGAACCCATGCATACATCATTTTCTGACCAGCTTGCCGGCCTGGACCTCTCCGGCTTTTCGATTGGGCCTGTGCCCGTTTCCACGAATGACTTCCCCTTGCGCGAGGCTGTCGTTCAGACGCTTGAGGCGGTCTGGTCCGATCTCTTCGCGATGGTGACAGGAACGGCGCTCGAGGCTGATGCCGAGGATCTCGGTTGGGCCTTCGTCAATATCTTCCACCGCTCCGCGACCCGCAAATCGGCAGCCGTCGACCGCGCAACCGACGAAGTCCGCGCGCTTCTGGCGACAGCCGATGGATCTGAAATTCACACCCATGAACTCGAGACCCAGGTCGAGCGTGCGCAATGCGCCGAAGGCGCCATGCTTGCACTCGAAGAAATGCGCGAAGTGGCCGCCAGCCTCTATCTCAACGAGTTCGGATCGTCCTGGAAGCCTGTGTCGAGTTCGCGCTTCAATCACAGCGCGATGCTCACCTCCGCGCTTGTCGAGGGCCGCGAATTTGTTCGCGCCCGGTCTGAAGCCAAGCGCCGCGCCGCCATGCCCGAAGGCACGCCGGTGATCTTTGCCGGTGGCCGCACACGCCATCCCAACGAGCAGGACGCGCGCATTTTTGCCAATAATGTCTGGGCAACGCTGGACAAGGTCCACGACCGGGTCCCGGACATGGTTCTGGTCCATGGCGGCGACACCAAGGGCGTCGACCGCCTAGCATCCTCGTGGGCCGAACGGCGCAGCGTATCGCAAATCAGCTTCTCGCTCGACATGCGTCTCGGCGCACGCGCAGGCTTCAAGCGCAACGAGCGCATGCTCTCGCTCGACCCGCGTTATGTCGTTGCCTTTCCCGGAAACGGGGTCTTGGAGCGACTGGTCATCGAAGCCAAGTCCCGGCGCATCACGGTCGTCGATCGCCGTGGTCCGCTCGGCACTTCGCCCAAGCGTCCGGATCGGGAAGCCGGCTGATCCGTCCGGCATCGCGCCAGCGCCAATGGCGCTGGCGCAGCCTGTCAGAGGACAGGGCTCTTTCCGTTGTTGCGGGCAGGCCGACCGGCGCCTGCCGCCGATATCAGGGGGCATCTCATGACCGATTATCAGACATTGATGGCCGATTTCGCGGCGCGCGAGGCTGAGCGCACGGCGCAGGCACGACTTACATTCCAGCATCTCAAACGGGCGGTGATCGATCCGCTGCGCACGGGCGGCATTACCCGCGTCGAGATCCGTTTCGATGGATATGGCGACAGCGGCGCCGTTGAGGAATGTGTGTTCTTCGATGCGACCGGATCGATCGCTTCGTGTCCTGACATGACTATCGAACCGATGGCCGGGAATGACGCGGTGCCGGACCGTCAGACGCTCGATGCTGCCCTCGAACAGCTGGCTTACCTTGCGCTCGAACGCCATCATCCCGGATGGGAAATCAATGAGGGTGCCTGCGGCGAACTGGTCATTGACGTGGCTGCGCCGAGTTTCGTTCTGGCCTGCCAGCTTCGCTACACGGCGACCGACGACCATTCGACCGATCTTTAAGGAGATGTGCGATGGCGCATTGCTATTATCACGCCCAGTCGTCGATCCGGAAATGGGGCGGGGTGGTGGAAGACTATCTTCCGCTCCACCAATGGTTCGACCAGTCGAAGGCGATCTTTGCGGATCCGCGGCACCGGGCCTTGCGGCATCATGCCGAGGGCATATTCATGCTCGAAACGCTGTTCGGGGCCACGATCGCGAATGCCGATCGCCGCGTGGTGCCGGTTCGCCTGATCGGCGAGCAGCATGTCCGCGAGGACCTCGGCGCCATCCCTTCCTTTGCGGATTGGGGGCGGCTGATCACGCCTCAGGACTGGATGCTACGCGGACATCGTCTGGACGAGGCGTTGCCGTCTGGACGCGGTGATGCTGACGGCGGCGGCGCGTCTTCAGGTGGTCGTCCGCCTGCGCCGGGAGGTGCTAAACGGATCGAGTTATGACGCCAGCCCCGTGGGGCAGGTGAGGTCGCGAGGGCAGCCCATAGCGGGATGAAACGCCAAGCCATGGTGCAACCTGGCGAAGGCATGCGGGACCAACCCGGCCTTGAAGCAAACCTGTCCTGAAGCACCCCAGTCGAGACGCGCAACCCCGATCAGGTCCGGCCGAGTTGCCGGTCACGTCTGGCGCATCGCCGGTGCCGAAAAGCGGTGCCCGCTTTCCGGCGCGATGCAGCGTGTCCGGCTGCCCGCACCACCCGAACCGGATCGGGGTTTCCCTTCGGTGCGCTTCGCCTTGGGTGCTTCCTGGTCGGGTTTGCAGCCGGGATGGACCCGGATGCCCGAACAGGAGAATGACCATGACCAATCTCGTTATCCTCGTAGGCCGTATCGCCCGCGACCCCGAAACCCGCACCACCCAGGGCGGGACCAGCATCACCTCGATTTCGGTCGTCACCGACCGTCCCGCCCGCAAGGACGGCAAGACCTACAAGGACGAAAACGGCTACACCGCCAAGGACAGCGAATTCCACCGCGTCACCTGCTTCAACGGTCTCGGCCAGAACGTCGCCAAATATTGCACCAAGGGCCAGATGGTGACGGTCGAAGGCCGCATCCACTATACGCAGTGGGAAGACCAGGACGGCACCAAGCGCTACGGCTGCGAGATCATCGCCGACAAGGTGGATTTCCTCTCCAAGGGCCGCACGGCCAGCAACGAGGGTGCCCCCGACATCGACGAGGACTGAGTTCCTCCCGCATTGACAAGGCTCCGGTGGCTCGCGCCATCGGGGCCTTTTCTTTTGCTTGGGAACGTGAGCGGCGGGGCGGGGCATCGAGCCCGCACCCCGCCGCGATGGAAGGTTCAGGCGGGGGCGAGCCGCCCCAAAACATCGTCGATCCCGATGGTGAGCGATGCGCGGATGAGCTGCTTCAGTTGCGTCGTTTCGATCGTCTCGGCGCCGCATTCGAGGAGAATTTTGCCCAGCTCACGAGCGGCTTCCTCGCGGAGCCTTACCTCTTCGGCATCGAGTGCGTCGCGCTGCTCGCGCAATTTCAAAAGCGCATGGCGCGCGTTCGGTTTGGACCTGGCCATCAGATATTCCTTTCTCTGGCCGTTGGTCCCCTCCACGCGTGACAGTGCCAGCATGGGGCCATGTAGGAAAACGGTTTTTGCCGCGATGCCAGTGCCTTTCACGCTGACGTTGGAGAGGTCTCTCTTGCAGAAAGACCAAGTGTGATGCGGGCTTTGGGGCCGCGTCAAGGACGACGGGGCCCCACCATTTTTACCGGGACAAGCCCGGCAAAAATCGTTTCCCCCATCGCCGCTTCGCGGCCGCGCGATGCGCGGTCCCTGACCCGGCCCGTCACCCACATCCTCGCAGCTCCTGATGCGACGCATCGAACATCAGGAGGACACGATCATGTACGCTTCACTGAATATCGCACAGGGCACATTCCAGGCCGATCAGGCAGCTTTCGTTGCCGCACTCGACAAGGCGCATGCCCGGTCCCTTCACAGCTACTTCACCCAATATGTCCTGACCGATGGTGAGGCAGGTTATATCGTGGTCGATGAGGGCGATTACGGCGCACTGCCCAAGGCCATGCTGGACCGGGTCATCGACACAGTGCCCGGAAAGCTCAATGATGAATTCTGAACCGGAAAACGAGGGGGAAGTCCGTCAGGGCTTCCTCCATTCTTTTTGCTCGGGTCCCTTCTTGCTTCTCCCGGATGTGTCGCGCGCTTAGTGTCGTTGGTATCAATCATTGGCGTCCGGCGCGTCGAATTCCTCCAGCCGATCGGGCATGTCGAGCAGCTTCATGGCCGCTGCCGAAATGGCCTTGGCCTTCGTCGGAAAGGCTTCCGCCGAACTGATCGACACGCCGTTTGCATAGGTCACGGTTGCCTGGAAACCATTGCCTTTGGGCATTGCGCTCAGTGTTACGTTTGTCATCGAAACGCTCCTCGATGGGATTTCGGCAAAGGCAGTTTCGTGCGTGTGGAGTCGATGGATCTCTAGCATAACCGGCCATCCGACGGCATCGTCTTTGTCCGTTAGTCTGGGACTTCAAATCCGTCGATCCCATACAGGGCTTGCCTCTGGAGCCGACCCTCGAAGCTGGGGACAGGGGTGCACACCCCACGCCGCCATGCGGCAGAAAGAGATTGTTAAGCAATAGGTTACGTGAAGTTGTTCCTCTACAAAGAGGAGCAAGTCAATGCAAGCAAATGGCTATCTGCTACCAGCGAATGAAGCCACGAATCATTCTCAGGCCCGGTCCGGTGATGGGCCTGGGAGTGGTGAAAAGGCAAAGCCGAGCAATCGAGTTCGGCTCAACGGCAATATCGTTCGGCGCAAACCGGGCAAGCGTCTCAGGGAGTATTGGGATGTTGACCTGCCGGGCTTCGGCCTTCGGGTAAATCCCGGCGGCAGGCGGACATGGTTTGTCCTGTTTCGCCAGCGCGGCAAGTTGCGGCGGGTGTCGCTCGGAACGTCCCGCGACATCTCGCCCGCCACGGCCCGACGCCTCGCGCGGGCGAAACTGGCGGAGGTAGCGCTGGACGGTCTGCCAACGCGCAAGAAGGCCCGAGCTGCGCAGAAGAGCGACGCACCCCTGCTGCGCGACTACGCCGAACGCTTCTGGGCTGACTATTCGCGACACTGGAAACCATCGACCCGAAAGCGCAACGAGAGCGCCATCTTCAAGGAAATCCTCGGCGCTTTCGGCGACCGGCGGATCGACGATCTGGCCAAGGGCGACATCCTGTTCTGGCGCGACAGCTTCGTCGAGCGCCCCGGCGTGTTCAATCGCACCTTGCCGGTGTTCTCTGTGATGATGGGCTATGCCGAACGTCTCGGCCTGCGACCGCGCGGCTCCAATCCCTGCAAGGGCACGCCCCGTTACAAGCGTAAACCGATGGAACGGTTTCTATCACCGCACGAATATGCGCGGCTTGCCACGGCATTGCGGGACTATGAGGCCGAGCAGCCGCTCTATGTCGCGGCGATCCGTCTGCTGGTATACACTGGGGCGCGTTGCGGCGAGATCGAGCAACTGCGCTGGGAATGGGTGCAGGAACCGCGCCTCATGTTGCCTGACAGCAAGACTGGCGCGAAGATCGTTTATCTCAACCGGCAGGCAATCGATGTGATTGCATCGCTCCCAGACCGGAAAGCAACCGGCCTGCTGTTCCCCTCGTTCCGCAATCCCGACAAGCCGATCACGCTCGGCATCCATTGGTCGAAAATCCGCAATCGCGCAGCTTTGCCGGATGTGCGCCTGCATGACCTGCGCCACAGCTTCGCGTCGGTTGCGATCCGCGACAACGTCTCGCTGATGGTAATCGGCAAGCTGCTGGGCCATGCGCTGGCAGAAACGACGACCCGATATGCCCATCTGTCCGACGAGATCGTCGCCGACGCAGCGGAGCGCGTATCCGGCTCCATCGCTCGCCTGATCGGAGTCGGGCAATGAACGCGCTGACCCTGCGGGGAATCGTCGCAGAGGAACTGGGCAGCCTCAAACTCCATGTGATTGGCAAGTGCGGTGGTCTGGGCGAGCTGCGCAAGACCTGCTGGACTCGCGAATTGCCGGGATTTGGCACCCGGCATTATGCCAGCGGGCGCAAGGTCTATATCGTCCAGGCACGAATGGAAGGGCGCACCCGCACGGTGACGATTGGCAACGCCAAGGTGCTGAGCCGTGCCCAGGCAATGGACGTGGCGCGCCGCGTCCTTCTGCGTGCCCAGACGGGCGACAACCCGGCGGAGGAGCGCATGCGGCTGCGCAAGGTTCCATCCTACCGGGACTTTCTCAAAACCTATTGGGAGCGGGTTTCGCCCAAATGGAAGCCGTCCACGCTCTACACCCACCGCTACTACAAGCGGAAATATCTCGACCGGGCATTCGAAGGCCTGTTCCTTGATGAGATCGAGGAACGCCATGTGCAAGAATGGTTCAACCGGATCACCAACACTGGCGGCCCCGGCGCCGCCAACCGTTGCGGTGAAATCCTGCGCGCCATGTTCAACAAGGCGGAAGCATGGGGTGTGCGGCCCGAAGGTTCGAACCCATGCCTCTACATCCGCAAGAACAAGGGGCGGAAGTGCGAGCGCTTCCTCTCTGACCAGGAGTTCCGGCGCATCGGCGAAGTGCTCGACCGGCATGGCAAAACCTTCCCGCTGCATTGCGCGGCGATCAGCCTGCTGATCCTGACCGGCTGCCGCAAGTCGGAGATCACCTGCCTCAAATGGAGCGAAGTGCGAGGGAGGCGCTTGCTGCTGACCGACAGCAAGACCGGCCCGCGCACGGTCTGGCTGGCCGAAGCGGCAGCGACGATCCTCCACGCCTTGCCGCGCCGGGATAAGCAGCGCTATGTGTTCTGGAATCCGGCCACCCAGCGCCCGATTACCGACATCGGCAATCTGTGGAGCAAGCTGCGAGACGAGGCTGGCCTGCCCGGCGTTCGCATCCACGATCTGCGGCACAGCTTTGCCAGCCATGCTGCCGCCCATTCCGAAACCCTGCCGATGATCGGCAAGCTGCTTGGTCATGCCGATGTGCGAACGACGACCCGATATGCCCATCTTGACGATGGGCACGTCATCGAGGCAGCGCAGCGGATCGGCGACCTGATCGAGCAAAACATGAGCGGCTCATATTCATTGAGCCGTAACACTAAGTATGATAGCGGAGCGTTGCTGCATGACTGAGAACCCGCGCATCCGCATCTACGCCAACCGCTGGTTCGCCAAGTTTGCGGCAAAGGAAAAGATCAGCGATGCCACGCTTGCTGATGCCGTACATCGGGCCGAATCCGGCCTGATCGATGCTGACCTTGGCAGCGGCCTTATCAAGCAGCGTATCGCGCGCCAGGGCGGCGGCAAGTCGGGCGGTTTTCGCTCGATCCTGATCTTCCGCTCGGGCGAGCGGGCCATATTCGTGTTCGCTTTCGCCAAGAGCGGCAAGGCGAATCTGAGTGCGGCGGAACTGAAGGTCTATCGCAAGGCGGCCAGCATCATGCTGGAGCTGGGCGAGGACCAGATCGAAACGGAAGTTGAAGCAGGCCGATTGGTCGAGGTGAAAGACGATGAGCAAGGCTAAGGCAAAGACCTACAAGAGCGAGGCGATGGCCGCCGTCCACGAGATGATGGAAGGCCTCCACGACGCAGGCAGCATCGACAAGCGCACTATGCGCGAGTTCGATGAAGCTTGCCTTTCGCCTGCGCCGGTTCTTTCGCCGGACGAGATCAAGGCGATTCGCGAGGCAGAGCATGTCTCGCAGCCGGTCTTCGCGCGCTATCTCAACGTGTCGAAGAATCTCGTGTCGGACTGGGAGCGTGGAGCCAAGAAGCCGGGTGGTCCGGCACTGAGATTACTCTCGATCATTCAAAGAAATGGCCTACAAGCTGTCGCTTGATTTGTTCACTATTGACGGATGGGATGTCGAATTGGCCATTGTTAACAAGCGGCGGCAGCATCCGGTTGGTCAGGGCTTTTTTCATTCAGCTGACATCTATGTGAACGGAAGGCCTAGCGTGTCGTATGTGTACGACTGCGGCTCCATGGAGCGATATGCATCCCAGCGGAAGCTTCAAATTTGCCAATATCTCCTTTCACGTTCCTCACCATCGAAGTTGGATATTCTGTTCATCTCGCATGTCCATTCCGATCATATAAGCGGCGTGGAGCAACTACTCAGTCGTGAGGAGGGACTGCAGGTCGACACGATAGTGCTGCCTCTCCTCAATCAAATTGATCGTTTGATTGCATTTGCCCGATCCGCCAGCGAGGATTGGCCGTCAGCCCGAAGTAGTTTCTACAAATCTTTTGTGACCGATCCTGTCGATGCACTGTCACGATTTCGTCCGCGTCAGATTATATTTGTTGAGGCTGGTAATCGCGATATCGGCGCCCCTGATGGAGGGGATCGCCCCTTGGAGCCACCGGATGGTGGGCCGTTTTCGGGGCGGGATGACACGGAAGATGCTCCAACTTGGAAACTGGTCGGCCGTGGGACTGTGAGTCACATGGATGGTGGACCGGTTCGACTGGATAGCTCCGCGACACAACAAATTACCCAATCGCTTATCCCTGATAATTTGGCGATGCTGATACGTTCTCCGCACGGTGATTGGCTACTTGCACCATTTGTCGATCCAACTGTCGCTTCGCATCGAAGACTATTCTGAAACGAGTTGGCGAAGCAGTGCGGAATCCCGCAACGTCAAATTGAAACATGGCTGCAAGCGAACGCGAACGTGAAGAGACTGCTGAGTGGAAACGCGAGCTGCCTTAAAGCCGCTTACAAGGTCGTCTCGAAAGACCTCAATATCACCTCGATGTGCCTATATTCTGGTCCAACGAGCAGGCGGCCTATTCCCTCCCGCGGCATCTACATCGGCACGTTTGGCAGCATTTATGCACATGGGAACGCTTCGACCCGACTTGGCTGGTTGGGTACCGGCGATGCTGCATTGAAGCACTCTCGTCGGCAATCCGATTTTCTGAGGCATTACGGAGAACTGCTGCGGGAGGTGACAACGCTAACGCTCCCACACCACGGGTCTGATCATAATTTCGGAGCGCGTCTCTTGGCGAGCACCGATCCTCGCGTTTGCCTGGCGGCGGCTGACCGGTTCCGCAATTGGAATCATCCCGGCTCGCGGGCTGTTCAGGCCGTTTGCTCTCATCCTGCGGTTATACATGTGGTGACCTCCTCGCCTTCCACTCGCGCGGAGGAGGTGGCTGCCCTTGTATAAAATTCGTTCTCGGGAGAAGCGCTTGTGATCGGCTTGCCGCGAAGGTTCCTGCATGTGTGCTGTTCATCGAGTAAACCCGACTCTGTCGGGGCAACTTGGTTGCGAGGCCATTACGAGAAACGAGGCATCTGGTGATGAGCAACGGTGAACAGAAACTTCCCGTTTCGCGTGATTCCAGTGCCATTACGGGTAAGGACCGCGGGGCACGCAATCTCTTTGCAAGGATCGCCGCTGGGTCCTACCAAGTCGGACTGGAGCACGGCGATCCTGAACTCTTGTATCAACGCGGCCTTGCTTTTCGCGAGGGGCGTGGCGCTCCACAAGATAGCACTGAAGCATTCCGGCTCTTCATGCTCGCTGCTGAGCAGGGGCACAGTGCCGCACAAGACGCTATTGGACAACTTTACGAACTTGGCGAGGGGGTTGTCGAAAATATACCCAGTGCCTTGGGATGGTACAAGAAGGCGGCAGAGCAAGGTTTTGCTTTAGCACAGTTCCATCTCGGGGACTGCTTTTACTGTGGCAAAGGGGTTGAAGATGATGCTGCCAAAGCGGCTGAATATTTCCGCATGTCGGCGGATAAGGGCTGCCCTGAAGCGCAGGACGCCCTTGGTCATTTATACGATCGGGGGGAAGGGGTTGAGCTCGACTATGTGAAGGCAATCGATTGGTTTCGCAAAGCCGCAGCTCAGAATTTTGCGAGCGCGCAAGAAACGTTGGGCTTCTACCACTATCGCGGTCGCGGTGTTGAAAAAGACTACGCACAAGCTTTCAGATGGTACGAGTTGGCTGCAGAGAATGGCCATGCTGATGGCTTCATGCTCGGTGCGTGTTACGAGCATGGTCATGGGGTAGAGAAAGACCTGGTTAAGGCTGCCTATTGGTATCGCATCGATGCGGAAAAGGGGCATCTCGGGGCGGTCGATAAAATTGCGAAATTCTATGCTTTTGGGAAGGGCGTTCCGCAGGATGTCGGAGAGGCTCTGCGCTGGCTTCGGAAGGATTGGTGCACGAGCGCGGAGCTTTTTTTTGGCATTGGCCAGAGCGTCGAAAATGGTGACAGTGTCGAGACATACACGGAGGAGGAGCGACAAATCTGGTCAATTTGTTTGTACACCGCCGCAGCGGTACGGGGATCGCAACCAGCGCGCTTGGCACTACACCGGCTAGGCATTTCCTCCGCACTTGATGGTGAGATCGAACCTCCCGCGCACGAGAAACCATGAATACAGATTGGATCATTCTGGACACCGAGACCAGCGGTCTTTCATCGCCCATATACACGGTCGAATTGGCCGCGCAGCGAATGCGTGGGTGGGCACCATTCGGGGAGCCGTTCCGGAAGCTTATCAATCAGAACGCATGGATTTCGCCCGAAGCTTCCCGGGTTCACGGCTATACCCCTGAGATTCTTGAGAGGGACGGCTTTCCGCCAGAAGCAGTGTACGCTGCCTTCGCCGACTATGCAGGTGATCTCCCGCTAGTCTCATACAACCTCGAATACGATCTCGACAAGGTACTCATCCCGGAATGGAAGCGACTAGGAATTAGCCCTATCGGATCGCGTGGATTTTGTGCCTTGCGGTTGGCTCAGCGACTACTTGACCCAGTCCCGGCAGGGAACTGCAAGCTCCAAACCCTGCGCCAATTCTACTATTTGCCGGAGAGAGGGGCGCACACTGCGCTTGGCGATGTCGAGACCGTGATCGATCTCTTGGACACGGTCCTCAAGCCCCTGGCAGAATCGCGAGGTCTCGAAGAATGGGATGCTATCCGAGCTTTCGTTGAGGATGAATGGTTTCCGACATGCTTTGCTTTCGGAAAGTTTCGCGGGCGAGACTATCGGGATGCGACACGAGAGCCACAACTCCGTAGCTGGATCGAAGGATTGGCCCGATCATCCAATCCCCGAACGGCAGCCATGGGACGCTGGTATATTGCGAACCTAGACGGGCCGGGTCTCTTTGAGAAACGCGCGAATGGCCCTGCCGGAACGAATGCGGGCGCAGGGGTAACTTCGTCTGACATGGTAGTTTTTGGTGATCGCGAGGCGAGGCTTCTTAGGGACAAGATTGCTGCGGCTCGCGAACGTCTTGCTTCGCTAGAAGCGGACTACACCCGAGATCGAATGGCTGTCGACGTGGTTCAGGCCGCCCTGTTCCGTTTGGTAGGGGCATATCATCGCAATAGAGACCGCTTGCGCGATCTTGTGGATTATCGCCAGTCCTTGATTGATGCTCTGTTGCTGGGCAGAGAGGATGACGTCGTCCAGCTCGACACCGGATATGCGCACCGACGTGAGAAGGTCGAGGCTGAGTACGACCAAGCCAACCGCGAAGCGGAAGATCAGCGGCCACTTTCAGATGCCGATAAAGAGCGATTGACGGCACTCTGGAAGAAGCTTGTGCGCCTCTTTCATCCTGACAGGTTTGCCGGTGATCCCGTTAAACGTCAGAAGTACGAAGCCCTCATCAAGGCCATAAACCATGCTCGTGATGCCGGCGATATTGATACGCTGGAACGCATAGCGTCCGACCCGGATGGTTATCTTTCAGGCTTCGGCAGTGACGAAATTGGTATCGATGAAGACAACTCATTGCAGCATCTTCAGGCGCTTTATGACGCCCTTCAATCGGAGATTCTGGCTCGCCTGGAAGCGCTCGGTGATCTGCGCGAAGGTGGCGATTTCGAACTGGCCCGTGCCTACGAACGGGACCCGGCAATCGTGACCCGCATTGCGGAACATCAGATTTCCAACCTGACCGACGAGGCTGCTGTCCTTCAGGCGAAAGCCGATGAACTCGCCGACCAGCTAGAAGAGATAACGGGAGAACGCCCATCGTAAGGTTGGGCCACTGCGGTTCGATTGCGAGATGTGGCCATTTGCTACAAATTTCACTTTTGGGCAGTGAACCTTGGTACTCGGGTGGCTATCCATCATGCGCCGGATGGGCTACTAAATCCACGTGAATCCAAGGCCTTTGCCATCGAAAATCTGGCGGGGAAGTGGTCGGTCACAACGGTCCAAATAGGGAACAACTTCGCGCACACCGTACGCGACAAATCGCAGGCGGTAGTCAGTAAAAAAGATAGCAAATACAGGGTGTTGATGGATTCTTGCAAAAATGGCTGCTTCTCAATCAGAAATGAATGGTCGCCAATTCGCCAATCGAATTTGATTGAAGGCAGCCAGAAAGGGCGCATTCCTGCGCATCTTGCACGTTCTTGACATGTTCTCGTTTCTGATTTAGACAATAACCGCCTTTCGCAGTGCGGTCCGGGCTCCTGACCACAAGGAGTCCGTGCATGACACGGCCAAAATCTCTCCAGGTACATGTCACCGTCGAGCTCGCTGAGCGGGTTCGTACTGCAGCAAAGCGGCGCGATATAAGCGTCAGCGAATGGATCCGGTCGCTGCTTTCGCAGGCATGCGAAAATGACGATCTTGCATCGAAGCTCGAAACATCGGTCGACCGCATCAGCCGTCAATCAGTGTTCACGATGGTCGGCGTTGATGCCCTTCTCGCAGGGCATGCCGATCACAGTCTGCGTGAGCGAGCCCATCAGGCCTACGCGCGCAAATGCAAGGAACTGGGGCTCACCGCAAACGCCAGCGAGGGAGGTTCCGATGAAGCGTAACCTCGTCAACTTCACGCGCGGAAGTCAGCTGCTCGGACACTTCAGCTTCATGTTTGCAGCAGGTCTCAAGGGGCCGCTGATCATCGCCGCCATCGGCATTTCCTGGACTAGCTGGTGGACCATTTCGGCAGGGCTGAGCGATCACGAAGCCTACCTCGTCTGGATGCGAATTTATGCTGCCATCTACGGCTTCATGGAGTTCGATCCGGCCAAACAGGTCGCACTCGAAACGGGGTTTGGAGGAACCGTCCAGCTCCCCATCATCATGCTCGATGCCTATCCGCCGGTGATCAATGCCTGGGATCATCTGCTCGACTTGCTGGGCGATGCTCTGGTGCGTTCGGCCTTGCTTCTCGTGCCGGCCTTCGTGTTGTTCTACTGGTTCGCAGCGCGCTTCGGCAGTCGCTCGAAAGAGCGAAAGCATGAGCGCGGGGCCATGCTCGTTACGCTACCGGAACTGGTCGATGAGCTGCGCGGGCACAACCAGCGCGAGCGCGCCCGAGAGATTTCGAGCGCCATGGGTTGGAAATGGCATCTGTGTTCGCCCAAGGAACTGTCTGCGGCATTTCCATACCGGCCCTCGCATCTTGCGACGGTTGTCTATCCCTGGCGGCTTGAACAGAGCCACGCCATGCTCATCGGGACCACCGGCATGGGCAAGACAGTCGCCATGTCGGACATGATTGCCGAAGCCCGCGGCAAGGGACAGCGCTGCGTCGTCTTCGACCTAACTGGCGCTTTCATCGAACACTTCTACCAGGCCGACCGGGACATCATTCTGAACCCGCTCGACGCGCGCTGTCCGCAATGGAGCCTCTTCGACGAATGCCGCACCGAAGGTGAATTCTGGGCGGCAGCGGAAGCCCTCGTGCCTCATGACGGGGGCGGGGAGGCGCAGTTCTGGGTCATCGCGGCGCGTGCCTTGTTCGTCGAGTTCTGCCTCAAGCTGGTGGCCGAAGGGCGGGGCACCAATGCTGCGCTTGCCCGTGAACTGATGACCGCTGATCTCTCGCGGGTCCACGCCATGATGCGAGGCACGATCGCCGATCCCCTGACTGCTCCTGAAGCCGCGCGCATGGCGGAATCGATTCGGGCAGTGTTCAACGTGAACGCCAAGGCGCTGAAGCTCTTGCCCACTTCCGGGCGCCGTTTTTCGGTCCGAGACTGGATCGAGGAGGGCGCCAATGAAGACGAAGGCACTAACGCCAAGAAAAGTGGCTCGATGGTCTTCATCTCCGCGCGCTACGTCGACATGAGCGTGTGCGCGCAGCTTCTCACACTGTGGCTCGATACGG
Source organism: Croceicoccus hydrothermalis (assembly GCF_022378335.1). Classification (GTDB taxonomy): domain Bacteria; phylum Pseudomonadota; class Alphaproteobacteria; order Sphingomonadales; family Sphingomonadaceae; genus Croceicoccus; species Croceicoccus hydrothermalis. Next base: position 9,712 of record NZ_JAIQCI010000060.1, on the reverse strand, counting down.
CGATGAATACGCTGATGACGATGCCCCGCACCAAGGACCTCAAATGCTGGTTCTTCATCGACGAGCTGGGTGCGCTTCACCGGCTCCCCGCTCTCGAAAAAGGCCTGCAGACGGCGCGCAATTTCGGCGGCGCAATCGTCACCGGCATCCATGCCTACGCCAAGCTCAAGGAGGTCTACGGTGAGAACATGGCGATGACGCTTGCATCGCTTGCCCGGACCAAATTGATCCTCGGTACGGCAGACCGCGAGACCGCCACCTGGTGTTCCGACTTCATCGGCCATCGCCAGGTTCGCGACATGGAAGAAGGCTACACCTATGGCTACAACAATGCTCGCGACGCCGTCAGCCTGACGCCGCGCAAGCATATCGAGCCCTTGCTGCTGCCCGACCAGTTGATGAACCTGCCGCGCCTGTCAGGCTTCATCAAATTCCCGGATGGCTTTCCTGCAGCGCCGGTCCGTCTGAAGCCGATAGACCGGGAAAGAATCGCACATGTCTTCGTCGGTCGGGCCAAGGATCGAGAGCCAATGCGGAAAGCCGAAGGCGAAACTGGGGGCGGCCAGACGTCTGCTAATCCGCCAACAAACCAGAGCGAACATCCTTCGTCGAACGATGACGGGGCAGGCAAGCCTGTCGTCCCAAAGCAAGGTACTCTTCCGCTTGAGCCGGTAGTCGAGGCGGATGCCAAGCGATCACGCCAGCAGGCGGCGAAACAGGACAAAAAGGACATTCCCGACGACATCAGGAAGCCGTCAGGTAAGTCCGGTCATCCGCGAAAATCGTCGCCCGAAGAGCGCACGGCAACGCCGCGTAACTCCCGTCCATTGCTGCCCACGAATGCGACGCTCCGCAAAGGCGATCATCCCGATGAGAAGGATCCATCGAAAAGCGTGAAGGAGGGACGCCGAAGCGACTTGCCGCGGGCCAATCCGCCCTCGGATAAGCCGCAAGCCGTCGATCGGATAGCCCAGCGCCAGCGAGAGGCAGAAGCCCGCAAGCTCATGCTCGAAGACGGCGTTCCCGAGCAGGATCAGCCTTCACACGAGGGTCCCGACCTCGGCGATTTTGAACTGTGACGCACGAGCCAGACGCCGCCGGGCGGAGTGACGCCTGATGCTCTCTGTAGCCAACGTCCGCACGGCTGGCGGCGCTGCCAACTACTTTGCCGCTGACAATTACTATACCCGCGCCGATGCCGAGAGATCTGGTCAATGGCTTGGCAAAGGCGCGGAGGCGCTTGGACTGCGAGGCGTTATCGAAGCCTCGCAGTTCGAGGCCGTGCTCAAGGGCATGCTGCCCGATGGAAGCCGTGTCGGGAGCGACAACAGGGCGCATCGCGCCGGCACCGACCTCACATTCTCGATGCCCAAGAGCTGGTCCATCCTTGCCCTTGTCGGCGGCGACAGGCGTATCCTCGATGCCTATGGCGCTGCCGTCCGCGAGACTCTGGCCTGGGCTGAGAAGAATCTCGCCGAAACCCGCATGGAGGTCCGAGGCAAGGAACGGGTGGTCGCGACGCGCAATCTCGTGATCGGGCTTTTCCAGCACGATACGAACCGCAATCAGGAGCCCAACGCGCACTTTCACGCCGTGGTTGCCAATGTAACCCAGGGGCCCGATGGCAAATGGCGAGCGCTGAGAAATGACAAGATCTGGGAGCACAACACGCTGCTCAATGCCATGACCATGGCGCGCTTCCGCCTGGCCGTAGAAAAGCTCGGCTACCAGGTTGGGGAATACGGCAAGCATGGCAATTTCGAAGCGGTGGGCGTTCCCAAACCCGTTCGTGATGCCTTCAGTTCGCGCCGTGCCGAGATCCTCGACAAGCTTTCGACGATGGAAGGCAAGGGCCTCGCGGCGCGCAATGCGGCCAATCTGATGACCCGGGCGGACAAAGGGCCGGTGGCAGACCGCCAGGCTCTCGTGAACCAATGGTGCGAGGCAGCAGCGCAGTTGGGCTTTGATCCGAGGCTTGTCATTGCACAGGCCAATGCACGGGCCGCCACCGACATTGGCTCTGTCTCCGGAATTGGAAATTCAGTACGATCGATCGGCCAGCGCGCGCGCCTTTTGGCTGCGACCTTTGCGGAGCGTCTGGGGCTACGTCAGGGCGACCCGCTTGTGCCTCGCGACATGGGGCGCCGGACGCCCGAGCAGATCGCGGCCGTTCATGCGGTCGCATCGGCGATCAGGCACTTGGGCGAGCGCGAGGCGGCCTTCTCGCGAACCGAGATATATCGCTCAGCGCTAGGCTTCGCCTTGCCCACAACTCTTGCCGATATCGAACACCGCGTCGACCAATTGCTGCGCCAGGGCCACCTGCAAAAAGGCAAGGGTGCAGATCGCAATCTTGTCACAACCCGCGATGCAATCGGGCTCGAGCAGCGCATCATTGCGGCCGTCGAAGGTGGCCGGGGACATGGAACTGCGGTGGTCGAAGCTGATGTGGCCGGAGAGCGGCTACAGGCGCTCTCCCAGCTCAAATACGGCCTGACCATGAACCCTGGCCAGGAAGGGGCAGGGTGCCTGCTTCTCGCCTCGCACAACCGGATTGTCGCCATTCAAGGCGTAGCTGGCGCCGGCAAGAGTACCGTCCTCAAACCTGTGGCGGACATCTTGCGCGAGGAAGGCACGTCCGTGCTCGGGCTCGCAGTCCAGAACACGCTCGTGCAGATGCTCGAACGGGATACCGGCATTCCCTCGATGACGGTCGCGCGCTTTCTACGCCAACATCAGGGCCTTCTAGAAGGAGCGGACCAGGCGAGGCTTGCCGAAGCTCGCGCGTCTCTGCGCGGTACCACGGTGCTGCTCGACGAAGCTTCGATGGTCGGCAATGCCGACAAGGAAAAGCTCGTGCGCCTCGCCAATCTGCTTCAGCTCGACCGCTTCGCCAGCATCGGCGACAGGAAGCAATTGGGCGCTGTCGATGCGGGCAAACCCTTCGACGTCATGCAGAAGGCAGGCGTCGAAACCGCCATCATGAACACCAATCTCCGGGCCCGCGAGACGGCGCTGCGCGATGCCCAATATGCAGCGCAGGGCGGAAATATCGACGAGGGCTTACGACATCTTGGCCCGCATGTCGTCGCGTCGGGAAATACAGCTGCCGTCGATGCTGCGGCGGCCTGGCTATCGCTTTCGCCTGCAGAGCGGGAGGTGACCGCTATCTATGCTTCGGGTCGCAACTTGCGCGGATAGGTGAATGACGCCGTCCAGATCGGGCTCAAGGCTAATGGCGAATTGGGACCGGGTTCTTTGCGGCTGAATGTCCTGTCGCGCGTCAATCTGACGCGTGAGGAAATGCGTTATGCGCGCAGCTATGCGGCCGGCATGGTGCTCGAAGTCGACCGCCGGCAAAGGGGGCAGGGGCTGCAGAAGGGCCGCTATGATGTGATCGAAACCGATCCCGCCCGCGAACGCGTGATGCTACAGAACGAGCGGGGCAAGCGCTTTGAATTTCGGCCGGGCCAAATGCGACCGCAAGGTGAGCAGGATCCGCTGCGTCTGTTTGAGGTTCGCCCACTCGAAATTCACGATGGTGACCGCATCCGCTGGACGGCAACGGATCACAAGCGCGGACTGCTCAACGCCGATCAGGCGCGCATCGTGGCGGTCGATGGGAAATCGGTGACGGTCAGAACCTCGCTCGGTGTCGAACACCAGCTGGGGCTCAAGGATCCCATGCTCGAGCGCCTCGATCTTGCCTATGCGCTCAACGCGCATATGGCGCAGGGCCTGACCTCCGACCGCGGGATTGCCGTCATGGACAGCCGAGAACGCAAACTCGCCAACCAGCAGACATTTCTCGTGACGATAACCCGCCTGCGCGACGGCCTCACCCTGTTTGTCGACAATGCCGACAGGCTCGAAGCCGCGGTTGAGCACAATCCGGGCATGAAGCGCTCGGCGCTCGAGACGGTCGATCTGCTGCGCCATGCCGCAGCCACCGGACAGGCCAGGGGAAGGGCAACCGATCCGACGCAAGCACCTACCCGCGAGCCGCCCGAACTCGACCGCTCGCTCACCAAGCCTTTCGAAATCGGGATCTAGCGCAATGCGCGGCCGAACCAGAGCACGCGGCCCACGATATTGATCGTGCGCTTCTCCAGCCCGCGCCAGCTGGGATAGGCAGGATTGTCGCTCAGCACGGAGACGCGCTTGCCCTGTGGTTCGATCGCGACACGCTTCACGCTCAGCATATCGTCCATGCGCAGGACATAGATCCCGTCGCGCAGCCGCGCCTGACCGTCGCTCAAATCGACCATGACTTCGTCGCCATTGGCCAGTGTCGGCGCCATGGAATCGCCATGCACAGCGATAATTGAAAGACTGCTTGCCTTGCTCGCCGTCAGCCGGCGTAGCCAGTTCTCGTCAAACCCGAACTGGGCGCATTTGGCTTCCATCTCGGCGAGTGCGCCGTGTCCTGCCGAGGCCTCGACATCGAGAATAGGCACATGGACCAGTTCGACCACTGGGCCTGCGCGCCGCTCGGGCGCGCCGAGGACTTTCTCGTCCACCCCGAAAAAGCGCGCCAGGACCGCGCGATCCTGTTCGTCCAATTGCCGCGGACTACCGCGCCGGATGTACTGCTGGATATAGGCCGCATTGCGTCCCAGGAGCCGGGAAACCGAAGAATAGTTGCAGCCTCTTTGCTGGATCAGTTCGTCCAGAGCTCTACGCGCATCGTCCATCGCTGTTGGTCCTGTTGGGTCCGTCTAGGAATTTCTGTCCTAGACTATAGGAACTCTTCCTATTAAGAACAAATTAAGAACGCAAGCGGAAAGTGAGTCGAGGTCGATGGAGCTTTTGGAGCAGATTGAAACCTATATGGCGCGAACCGGAATGCGGGCGAGTACCTTCGGCAGAACTGTCGTCGCGGACCCTCGTTTCGTGCAGGACCTTCGCGACGGGCGGCGACCCAGGCTCAAGACCCAGAAGCGTGTGTCGCAATACTTGTCGGGTGACTGTTGAGCGGGAATGATTGGAAGGCCAAAGCTGTGAATGGATAATGACCCTTTGCGCCCATTGGGCCAGACGTTCGGTTGGACTTGAGCCGAACGCGTTGGCGCGTTATAACCAACGTATGAACGCGAGCCTAAAGATCACTAAAATCGGCAATTCTGCCGGTGTTGTTTTGCCCAAGGAACTGCTTGCCAAGCTTCGGGCGGGCGTGGGTGATACTCTATACATTTCTGAAACGCCCGAAGGAATCCGCATTACCGTGTCGGACCCTTCGTTCGAAGCCAAAATGGCTTTGGCAGAACGTATTATGCGTGAAGACAGGGATATCCTGCGCGCACTAGCGAAGTAAAATGGTGCAAACATCCGAACCGGTCTGGATTGAGACCGAACTGGCGCTTGCCATTCATGATCGTCAATTGGCGGAGCATGGCGGCCCCATCGGACTGCGCGATGCGGATGCTTTGGAATCTGCTTTAGACCGCCCTCGCAATCAGTGGGCCTATGGCGATACCGATCTCTGCAAACTCGCTGCTGCATACGCCTATGGTCTGGCCCGTAACCATCCATTCACGGATGGCAATAAGCGGACTGCCTGGGTGCTCGCGCGGCTTTTTCTGGCGCTGAATGGCTATAAGATTACCTATAAACCAGAAGATGCAGTCCGGATGGTACTTCAGCTTGCCTCAGGCGAACTCGATGAGGGGGCTATTGCCGAGTGGCTGACGACCAGGCAGGTCGAGTGAGCCGAAAGAGCGGCAACGCAGTTTCCAGTAGTTTTCCTGTCGGACAACCTGCCTGCCGTACATTCGGTCATCTACACGCGATGTAACGGCCTTCAGTGGTATCAACCTCGCGCCAACCATTGGCGAATGCGTTGCAGTCAGCGTGATGTCTGTTCCGCACGCGCCGCTACGCGCTCCTATTTGTTGAAACCCAGTGAAGTGCGAATGCTATCGAGATCGAAGTTATCATATCGATGGCGGCGGCTTGCCAGATATGACTGGGCTTTGCCGGAACGGATGAGTTCGAAGATTTTGATTTTTGCATCGATGATGCTGTCGAACCTTTGCTTGCCCAGAACATTGTTCATCGCGATGCCGAAACCATCGGTGGTTTCACGAACTTCGACCAGAATTCCTTTTTGGTTGATTACATGTGTTCCGTCAGGCCTGATCTTCCAACGCTTTGAACCCACAAAACGCTTTTTCGCATCGATCGATTTCAGGTAGATCTCGTGATGTTTACTCGCGTCATTTGTTTGAGTTAGATGGTCACAGCAATCGGTTCCGACGGCCATCGCGCCCCATGCTTCATGTTCGATCGCATAGACGTAGCGAATTTCGGTCCCGCACAACTCGCAGTTACCATCCAACTCGCCCAAATCATCGACGCCAACCCACTTCCATCCGTCACGCGGCATGACATGACCATGCTCTGCGGCATGGCACCCCTTGCACAGGGCTTCGCAGTCTGTCGTTTCATAATCCCACGGCAATCGCCCACGAATGTATCGCTTGAGGTGCACTTGCAGTACTACGTCGTCGTCTATGCCCGAACGGAGACAACGGACACAACAGCCGTTGTGTAACTTGATAACGTCCTTTCGAAACGCAATCCAATTGGCGTGGCGGTATTGCTTCATAGCTTGTCTCACTTCCCATCATAACGCACTGCGCTGTGCTTTTTGAAGGGGAGGGGAATTTGAAAATCTGTGACTTTTGCACTGGTATTGCTGCAAATGTTCGACCGACAGCGACGTTCCTGAACGCATTTAGCTTCCCATATGAAATGATGCAGCGACAGGGCGGCTGACACGTTTCTGAATGAAGGCTAATAGTTACTGATGCAGGTCAATCAGCCTATTCCCGATTCCGATGAAGTATGGGCTCTGTCGTTGGAAGGTGGCCTGCGCATCAGGGCAACCGCCAGCCCCGCATCGCCCATAGTCGATGAATTTTTCGAAGCCTATGAACGCGCTTTCGTGCTCCCCGACGAGAAGGAGGATATCGCGGGATTTCGTGCCTGCCTCGCGATGAATGCCGACAGGGGATGTTCCGGCCCGCCATCGCACCGCGAACTCATCGCTGTTATCGAGGATGACGAGGGAGCCCTGCTGGGAGGCGCCAATTTTCTGGCATCGGCGATACAGGCGATAGACGGTCATCCTTCCACCTCGATTGCGCTGAACTATCTTTTCGTCGATCAGGCCGCACGGGGGAGGGGACTGTCGCGCCTGTTGCTGGCCATGGTGGCGCAATTGTCGGTTCGCGCTCTGGGCGATCGGACGGGCAATCCCGCCATATTTATCGAGCAGAACGATCCTCTCCGCATGACGGCGGCCGAGTATGAGGAGGACAACGAAAGAGGCGGGACCGATCAGGTCGAGCGGTTGCGGCTTTGGCAGCATCTGGGCGCGCGGGCGGTTGACTTTGCCTATGTGCAGCCGGCCCTGTCGGCGGATCAGGCGGCCGAGGATGCGCTGGTCTATTCGGTTCTGGGCTTCGACGGACCACATATGTCCGCGCGTTTTCTCCACGATCATTTGCAAAGCTTTTTCCGGATTTCGGTGCTGAAGGGGCAGGATCCGACCGTCGATCCGACCGCCGCCGCCCAGCTGGAAGAATTGGGTGCGCGCGCCGATGCAGGCGGGCTGATCGATCTGCTGGACATCGGACCGGCGCTGGAGACGCTATCCGGTGACAGGGGGAACTGGCCGCGATGCGGTTCAATCCTGGAACTGGCGCGCGGCGATTGCGGCTGATGGCGGGCTGAACCGCAAGTTTCGTGAATGTTGGGGGGCTTCACTTGATCAAGACCATGGCAGCGGCAAGATCGGTTGCCGAAGACCGGACGCTCTACTGGACCTTGTCGTTCTATTTGCCACGATCGCGCATCGGGGCAGTGCCGGACGGGTTTCAATGCGATCGCTCACTGGCTCTCAGCCAGGCGATCGATCCCCTGTTCAACGATATCGCCGACCGGTCGCGCCAGCAGAAAGTGCCTGACCGCCTGTATTGCGCGGGCCCCGCCGAAACGCTCGTTTTTGCCATGCCCGATCTTGTCGAGTGGATGACGGAAGGCAGTGCCTTTGCAGTGCGGATCGAACCGGAACGCCGCAACCGTGATATTTCCCTGCGCCGGTTCTGGTACCGTTATCCCGATGGCGCCTTCAGCTGGAACCTTGGCTTCGAATATCGCTATGGACCCGATCTTGCGGCTGAACGCGCGGGTACGGTGCCTGCAACCTATTACTTCCTGTCGCTCTTGCAGAAACTGGCATGGCCCAAGGAATTCGATCCGGCACGGGGGGCGGAAGGTCTCGACGCGCTGGCGGGTTTGACCGTCATGCGCGGGGCTGGCGACGCGCAAGCCGTGCCGTTCTGGGATTTCGTGGCCGGATGCTATCATGCGGATCGTGACCTGCTGGAAACCGATTGCGCCATCGGGCTGCCCGCGTTTGACGACGCGGTCGAGAAAGTGCCCTCGATCGAGATGCCGGGCCTGACGGTTCCTGCCAACCGGTCCAGTTTCTATTTCCATGACCGCCGGTTTTTCGAACTGATCGAGCCGGTGGAGAAAGGCGTGCTGGTCAAGCGCCGCACCCGTGTGCCCGATGCCGAATTCCGCGCATATCCGGAATTGATCGCGCAGCAAAAGGCCGCGCAATCGTCATCCCCCCATGTCCTTTTGGGCGCCGATTACTGGCGAAGCGTTCGCCGTCTGCGCAGCCGTCCTGCGGAAACGCGGCTGGCCTATCTTTTCCTCGCGGGCTTCAGCCAGAACATCATCGACTTCACCAATCAGGAAGCGAGCGAAGTGCTCGACAGTCTTGACCCTATCTATCCGAAATCGGACGAACAGGAGGAAGAGGGCTTTTTCGTCCGCTTTGCCAATCCCCGTGCGATGATCACCTTCGTCCCCCGTTCGCGCACGCTGGAGGTGGGGAACGATCATATCGGAACCTGCCCGTATGCCTTTCTGATCCACGCACTCGCCATGCATAACGAGGCGCTGACCCGCGAGCAGGAGGACGAGACCTTCAGAGCCATAGACGAGATTCAGGCAAAGATCGGCAGCGGCAGATTTGCCGAGGCGGAAGCGCAAATCAATGCCGTGCGCCGCGATGCGTTCGAGAAATATGAAAGGCATCGCTATCGCAATCCATTTCGTTACGATACCGAGCGCGATGTCTTTGAAGAGCTTGAGCTGCTGCGCGGCACGTCGCGCCTGAAAGAAGCCTATCAGGGTGCGCTGGCCGCGCTTGAGGAAGACGTACGGGACCTGCATCGCCGCCAACGCGACAAAGATGACGAGCACGCGCAGACGCAGGAAAGGCTGCTTAACCTGCTGTTCGGCATCCTCGGCGTTTCGGGCGTGATCCAGGTCGTATTCCAGGTCGAACAATTCGCCCACGATCGTATATCGAACTGGCAGAACTGGACCTTTGCCATCCTGTCGCTGGCAACGCCGGTCGCGATGGCGCTGGCCCTGCCGGTGGCAATCGCATGGTATGTCAGGCGACGGACGCGTTAGTTTGGCATGGGCACTGCTTTTCAGCGTTAATATGATATAATGCGTGGCTTTCGCGCGATACTGCTGATCGGTGCAGCCTGTTTTGCAGTCCCTGAAGTTGGAGTTTACCATGCACCATAAGCGAGGCCGTGCGCTGTCCGTCGTCAGAACATTTGGCACACCTAGCTGCGTAAATTAGCGGAGCTTGGGCCTCGTCTGGGAATTGATGTTTAGG
>NZ_JAIQCI010000059.1 GCF_022378335.1 Croceicoccus hydrothermalis | reverse complement strand
AGGCCGAACACATGGATGCACCCGACCGAAATCATCAGTGCAGAAAACCCTTGCGCAGCAGAGGCCGTCCACACATGACCCCCACCTTTCTCCACGTGGGAGCAAAGCCGGGCGGTTGTTTTGCGCATCAGCCCATTGCTTATCCAGTTTGGCGGCAAACGCCTCCTGGGTTGCGTAGCCAAGGACGAGTGTCGTCTCACCCGGTTGTAATCCCCGACCGTGCATGGATCATGCCGAGGAACAGGGTCTCGTTCAGCAGTTCGTCGCGCATGCGGCCATTGAAGCTCTCCACGTAGCCGTTCTGCATCGGCTTGCCCGGGCCGACGTAATGCCACTCCACCCCGATCTGGCCACAACACGCGAGCGCGGCATTGCTGGTGAGTTCGGTGCCTTTGTCGCCGACGATCATCCCCGGCTTGCCCCGCTGAGCGATAAGCTGGGTCGACCCACGCACGACACGGTGATCCGAGATCGAAGTGTTCGGCACCGCTACCGGGCGCTCCTTGGTCACATCATCGACCACGTTGAGCACGCGGAACCGTCGGCCAGAAGCGATTTGATCGTGAACAAAGTCCAAGGTCCTCAGCGTTGGTTCGGCAGGGCAAGCACCGGAGCTGGACACCCACAGAAACCCCTCGCGTTGACGTGCTAATTATGATTCATTCCGTAGATTGGACGAAGAGTCTCGATGCAGCCGCACAGCCTGTTTTCATTGGCGTAGCACCTAGAGCGTCTGAGCAAGGACGGCGATCCGCTGGAGGCTTTGTCGGGCGCGGTAGAGTTCGAACGCTTCCGGCCGCTTTTGACCCGGGGGCTTGGCCATAGCGACGGAGCCAAGGGCGGTTGGCCACTGTTTGATCCGGTCACGACGTTCAAGGTGTTGGTGGTCCATGCATAACATAATCTGTCGAATGCGCGCATGGAGTTCTTGATCCGCGATCGACTATCGTCGGTGCGCTTCTTCGGCTTTGATCTGGGCGGCTCAACGCCTGATGAGAACACCATCCGCCATTACCGCAATCGGCTCACCGAGAGCGGCACAATCGAGGCGTTGACGCATGCTTTCGAGCAGCAACTGCGCGAGGCTGGATATCTCGCCATGGGGGGCAGATTGTCGATGCAAGCCTGGTTCCTGCGCCCAACCAGCGCAATACGCAGTAAGAAAGGCTGCCATCAAGGCCGGCAAGTCACCAAAGCAGATCTGGCGCGGCAAGCCGGGCAAAGCGCACCAGAAGGATACCGATGCGCGCTGGACCCTGACGGTCGGGGGCAAGATCCGCTATCGTCCCGACGGAACGCCGCTGTCTCAGATCGCCCCGCCGGTGTTCGGCTACAAGTCGCACATCAGCATCGATCGGCGCTCTGGATTCATCCGAAAGGCGCCGGTGACCTCGGCCGCAGAAAGTGATGGGCGCCAGCTGCGACAAGTAATCGACACAAGCAACACCGCTGGCAATATCTGGGCCGGCCGCGCCTATCGCAGCCAGAAAAACGAGGCTTGGCTGACGCTAAAAAGCCGCATCCATCGCCGGAAGCCCATGGGCAAGCTGATGCCAGAGCACATGTCGCGTGCCGATGGTGCAAAGACAGCCGCGCGGGCTAGGGTTGAGCATGTCGTCGTCCAACAGAAGAACCGCTATGGGCTCTTCATCCGCACCATCGGCATCGTCAGGGCGCAAACCAAACTGACGCTGGCCAACCTGATCTAGAACTTCGACAGCTTGATATTCCGCGGACGGCGTGCCTCCACGGGATAGGTGCGCCTGAAATCCAAGGAGTCACTTCAAAAGCCGAGAAACACCTTCGCAGAACAGCCCATCGACGCCTTCGAATGCGACCTCTCACGCCGCCTCAGCGACCCAGCCAATCATTCCGCCAAACTTGTGATTGTTTGCGGGTGTCCGGCTGGTGCTCTGCTCCCCACAGCGCGCCTGCGATTGTCGCGGCCTCACCGACAGACCTTCCTCTTTGGAAGGCCGCTGCGTCTTCTTGCGGTTGATCATCACCCCGGCTCGCCGTAGCAGGATGGGCAAACGGCGATAGCCGATCCGACGCCGTTGGTTGGCCAGTTCGCACAACTTCTCACGCAGAGCAGCGTCATCGTGCCGGGGTGGAACGGTAGCGCGCGCTCTTGCGATCGGCTTCGATGACACGGCACGCCCGCCGCTCACCTATCCCGTGGCATACCTGGAGATGCGCAGCAGCTTCCCGCTTTGCGGCGGGCGTCACAACTTTTTTGAGAGCAGATCCTTCAGCGCCACGTTGTCCACCATCGTGTCGGCCAGCAGCCGGTTGAGCTTCGCGTTCTCGCTCTCGAGATTCCGCAGACGCCGAGCCTCGGATACCTCCAGCCCGCCATACTTGGCCTCCCAGTTGTAGATCGTCGCTTCCGAAACCCCGTGCCGGGCCAGATCAGTGGTCTTCGTACCCGCCTCTGCCTCCGTCAGCACAGAGTAGCCCCTAGATTTCGGGACGTATTCTATCCTAATTTTAAGGACAGGAGACGACGATGGGGAAGCCCAATTTCAGCGATGAGTTCAAGCGTGATGCGGTGGCTCAAATCACCGAACGCGGTTATCTGGTGGCGGAGGTTTCTAAGTTGCTCGGCGTCAGTCAGCATTCGCTGTACGCATGGAAGCGGCAACTAGCGAAGGTGGTGTCTGGCGATGCCGGCAAGGATGCCGAGATCCGCCAGCTGAAGCGTGAGCTGGCCCGGGTGACCGAGGAGCGCGATATACTAGGCGGTAAACTCATAAAACGGCTTGTGATCTGCGGGGCCGCATGATTCAGGTTCTTCATTGTGATGGAGGGCTTGATGGCGCTGCGACGATACGAACTAACGGATGCAGAGTGGTCGATCATCGAGGCTTTGCTACCGAACAAGCCTCGCGGGGTGCCGTGTGTTGATGATCGGCGGGTGTTGAACGGCATCCTCTGGCGGTTCCGCACGAGTTCGCCGTGGGCTGAGATACCCGAGCGCTACGGTCCGCCGACGACCTGCTACAACCGGTTCGTGCGCTGGCGCAAAGCCGGGGTGTGGGACCGGTTGCTGGCTGCAGTTTCCGCTGGC
>NZ_JAIQCI010000058.1 GCF_022378335.1 Croceicoccus hydrothermalis | reverse complement strand
GACACCCAGTTCCTAATTCAGATCAGAGGCTTAGGCCACTCCCGCTAACCCTTTAGGACCGGTCCAGTGAATACGACGGGTTAGGGTTTGTATGACGGTTTCTGCGCGTGAGCGTGCTACTCGGATCTCGATATCGATCAGTTCTTCTTGCAGCTCTCGTGCAGTCTTCTCGTGGCAGAGCTCGAGGTAGCGCTTTGAGGCGGCAACTGCATCCGCATCGTGTTTGATGAAAGGACGGAAAGCCTCAATCTGCCCGATTTCCCTTTTCAGCTTCTGTTTGACGCGGCGCTCAGCGGCAGACTTTTCATCATTCCAAATGCGTTCGGCGTTTCGCGATCCGATGTCCGTAACAATGCCACGACCCTCGAGACTGATCGCACGTGACCCCATGTGTTCCAGTGGCGTGAGTTCGATCCCGTTTTCGTTGTAGGTGCCGTGAACAAATTGCGTGATCTCAGGACGGCCTGCTCGGATCAGTTCCACCTGATCGATGAACCGTTGTCTCCAAATTTTCGCGGGCGGTTCTGCATAGCGAACCTTCTTTTGGCGGATGGGGTAGACCGTCTTCCCGTTCTTGCGCTCCGCGTATTCGAAATCCCAACATCGATGATTGGCCAACCAAACCGCAGGCCGATCATATGCATCGACGTGGAGGTGATAGTTACGCTTGTCGTTGGTCTGATCAGGAGAATGGATCGCGCCTACGACCATCATTCCATCGGCGGCCAGGCTGTCACAAAACAGCTTCATAATTCTGAAGCGCTCGATGTCTGTCAAACCAAGTGGAAACTCGGCTACGAAGCGGATTTGGATCCGGCCAGCACGTCCGGCTTTCCAATCCACCTTGGCCCTGATCTCGGGTGTCTCATCCAGTCCGGTAAGCCAGTCGTAAACCTGCTCGGATGATCCGGAAGCGATTACAGCTTCGAACGCCTTTGGTGGCTTTCCCTTTCTCGCCGCCCTTCTCTCCGCTTCCGCCTTCGTTCGCTCGAGCTTATCCAGCATCTCGTGGATGAAATGCGATGTATCCAGATCCTGGGCGAGTTCCGAAAGCTCAGCGAGGTCGGCAGTAGAACTCAGCAACTCGAAGGTTTTCGGCTTGGGCTCAATCCGGCCGGCAGCCTCGAATAACGATCGCTGACGTTCGATACCTCCTTCGATATTGGAATAGATCGAAAGCTCGTTTAGCCTGGCGCGCATATGCGGCTCATCGACCATGTCGATGTCGCAAGTCTCCCAAGGACGCTCTCGGTCCGTCTGCCGTCTGATGTAATCGATGTGACTCTGGAACGTCACTTTCGCGCCGTCGTGAAGATAATCAACATGGCCGGAAATTTTAGAGTCTGCGATCGCACAGCCGCGCGGAGGCTGACCATTCTTGGTAGGCGCTCCCCGCGCGCTGATGTTGGTTATATCGAAATGAGGAATCCGCCTCCCGCCGCCTTGACGGTCCCGACTTGTAAGTGAGCTGGGGACCGCAAAATCGATCGTGGTCTCGGCGGCCCGCTTACCACCCGATTTCCTCGATAATGCCGGTATATACCCTTCGGCGTCGTTTCGCCTTCTGAACCCTTTGTGCAGCGCGCCGATGGCTTGGAGCTCGTCAATGCGCCGCTTCGCGGCAATAGCTTGCCACTGGTGCTGCCAGCGCGGACCACTTTCCGTATCTCTGCCTTGCTCCTCCATTTCTCGAATTATCTTTGTCTGTATCCAGAATGACAAGACACCGGGACACGATTCTTCGCCTTCCGGAAGCGCTTGCGCTGGAGGACAACCGCCGTCCCCTTACAGTGCGATGGGCGGTCGCTTGCCAGCAATATAGCGGAGCATCCGCCATATTGCGTTGTTGCGCCCTAAAAAATGGTCCTTCTCGGACCATTTGATCTTTCCTCCTCAAGCGGCGAAGGAATTGTCGTAGCCGCCCTCCGCAAGCTTAAAAACCGAGGTCGCTCAGACTCACATTCTCGTGGTTTGGCGAGGGCAGGTTTGCGCCCCAATTTCGGTCATTATCATGGTTCGCCTCGCGACATGAAAGCTGCCGTTTGCTCAACACGCCGCTGTGGCGATATTGCTTGGGCTCACAAAACGGCCCTGCCCTCGCCAAAGGACCTCCACAAGCGCTCATTGCGTATGGCTTTGTTATGCCGTTCCAAAGCCATTCCGTATTCGCTAGACGCGCATCGTATGACCCGAGCCGACTTCCAGCGCCTGATCGACGACAAGACCAAACCGATAGGGTCATTGGGGAGGCTCGAAAGCCTTGCAGTTCAGGCCGCTGCGATTCTTGGCGACATGACTCCGTCGAATGCTTCAGCATCGTTGACCATTTTCGCAGCCGATCATGGGATTGCCGCACAGCGCGTGTCCGCGTTCCCGCAGGAGGTTACCGGCCAAATGGTCGCCAACTTTCTAGCCGGCGGAGCCGCTGCAAATGTCATCGCGGCGCAATTCGACATACCGATGACCGTCGTTGACTGCGGAATCGCACATCCGCCGCGCCGACGCGATGCGCTTATCGATCTGTCATTAGGAGGGGGAACGGCCGACAGTTCGATAGGGCCTGCGATGTCGCCCGAGACGGCAAGGAAGGCGATTGCGCAAGGGCGACATTTCGCGTGCGGTATTGAAAGCAAGATCGTTTGTTTCGGCGAGATGGGCATCGCGAACACTTCCTCTGCGGCCCTACTTGCTCACAACCTAAGCGGCATTTCCGTGGCCGAACTCGTCGGGCGAGGGACGGGCCTCGACGATACCGGTCTCTCGCACAAGCAAGAGGTTCTCGAACGCGCAGCTGCGCGAACTGGAGCGCTTGCGCCGGTTGAAGCGCTGGCCGAGGTCGGCGGCTTCGAGATCGGCACGATGGCGGGTGCGATGGCTGGCGCCGGGACATCGAATAAACTTGTGGTGGTCGATGGCTTTATCGCGACCGCTGCCGCCGCGCTTGCGCGGGCGATCGAGCCAGACTGTGAACGGGCCTTTGTCTATGCGCATCGCTCGGCAGAACACGGCCATCGGGCGCTGCTCGACTGGCTCCAAGCCGAGCCACTGCTCGATTTCGATATGCGGCTGGGCGAAGGGACCGGCGCGTTGTTGGCCGTGCCGATCATCCGCGCCGCGCTCTCGCTTTTCGGCATGGCAAGTTTCTCGCAGGCCGGGGTGTCCGGCGCCTCCCCGATCTCATGAAGCGACCATTCGCCGCCGCTTTGGCCGCGTGGGTTTTCTTTACGCGAATTCCCTTACCTGCGGCGCAGCTGGACGAGCGCGATTTCGAGGCCGCGCCGGGCTTCTATCCGCTGGTCGGTGTGTTGATCGGCGCAATTGGCGCTGCTGCTTTCGCGCTCGGCTGGGCGATCGGCGGGGCCTACATCGCAGCGATCTTAAGCACTGCCGCTACCTTGCTGGCCACGGGTGCCTTTCACGAAGATGGCCTGGCGGACCTGTTCGACGGGCAAGGAGCGACAACGCCGGAGCGAATGATGGAGATCATGCGCGACAGCCGGCTCGGCACCTTCGGAGCCGCAGCGCTGTTCATAGTTCTGCTGCTCAAGATCGCGTCGCTGGCGCAACTCCCTTTCATGGTCGCACTCGCCGCTCTGCCCATGGCGCACGGAGCCTCGCGCCTGTCGGCGGTGATCGTGATCGCGACAAGTCGTTACGCACGGGCCGAGGGGATCGCCAAGCCGGTTGCGAAGGGGATCGGAGCAGCGCCGCTGGTGGTGGCGACGCTCACCGGGATCGCTGCGGCCGCAATCGGTGCGACCATTCTTGGGCCCGGCTCTGCACTATGCGGCTTGGCCGGCCTTGCGATAGGCCATGTTACGACGCGGCTGCTCTTCGAGCACAAGCTGGGCGGCTATACCGGCGACTGCCTCGGCGGGGTGCAGCAGATCAGCGAAGTCGGCTTCTATCTCGGCATGCTGGCATGGCTCTGACTTTGCTGCGTCACGGTGAGCCTGAGATCGCTAAGGGCACGTGCTACGGCCAGTCGGACGTGACCACCAGACCCTTAGCCCGTCGTATTCACCGGACCGGTCCTAAAGGGTTAGCGGGAGTGGCCTAAGCCTCTGATCTGAATTAGGAACTGGGTGT
>NZ_JAIQCI010000057.1 GCF_022378335.1 Croceicoccus hydrothermalis | reverse complement strand
CCCGCGACCCATGACTGGCCCTCAAAAAGCAGGCTCGAATCACAACCAAGCAAATTTGCCAATTCCTTTTGTCAACACGGCCTAGTAATTAAGAATTATATAAAATGAAAACCCGCCGGACGCAAAGCACGTTACCGGCGGGCTATAAAAACGAAACATAGTCTCGTTCAGATCACTTTGGGAATTCAATCCCTCGGTGATTACCTATTTTAGGAAAAGGTAAGATCACCGAATGGCGTGCCATCCGGAAAGTCTGCGTCAAGGAAGTTGCCGGTCGAGCTACCGAGCGTCAGCTCCTCAAACGAGCCGATTTTTTCCATCTTCGGTGCTTCATAGCCGTTATTTTTCAAGGTTTCCATATCTGCGCTCCTAGTATCAGCAGGCGAAAAAGCCTAAGCATCGAGATACCCCGACTCATCGACTAGGAACACGCGGAAATTCGATCTGTTCCAATAACATACAGTTCCGGCAGGCCTAAAGATTGTTACTAAATTACAGTAAAAACCTGATCCGATATCGGAGTAAAATAATTGAAACCTGTTTTTACGGAGGAACTGGCGTTCGTCGCGAGATGCACATCGATGGCGACGCATCCGGCGCATGTAGAAAAGGTCGATGCAAGATCGTTAGACTGGGATCTCGTCATGCGGCTTGCCAAGCGTCATCGTGTAAAAGGGCATTTGGCAGAATATGTTTTGAAAGGCGCCTCCGATAATCTAACCGGCGTGCCCCCCTGTGTTCTGACGAAGTTAAAGACCGAAAAAGATGCACTTGCATTTTCTGAAATGCGGATGCTTTCGGCCTTTAAGATGATCAAGGATCAGCTCGACAACGACCGAATTGGCTTCGTTCTGATAAAAGGCCTGCAGATCACGTCGCGTGCTTATGGGCGTCTTGGTATACGCAGCAATCACGATATCGACATTCTCGTCGACGAAAGCGATGTCGTGGCCGCTAAGAAAAGTTTGACGCGGCTCGGGTTCAACGGAAATTCCGACAGCGGCGATATTCGCGCTTCCGGAGTAATGTCGAAGCGCAAGGATTTGGAACTCTATAGCGATCGCCTTCAGGTCGCAGTGGATTTGCATTGGCGCTTTTTCGTTAATCGTTTTCTCCTGCCGGTCATGTCCGCCGACCTTACTAGGACGGAACATATTTTAGGAAACTGCGCGGTACAGGTGCTCCAGCCTCACGCCAATATCGTGTATTTATCCGTGCATGGCGCACATCATGGATGGTCTCGCCTGAAATGGCTGGCGGACATGAATGCCCTTCTTGCCGTGGAGGGCCGCGATACTCTTGTGGATGCTAGCGAGCTTGCAAATCAGTTGGGTGTTTCAGCCTGTCTCGATCAGGCACTGTTTCTGCAAGATGCTATCTACAAAGGGAAAAAATATGCCAAGGCGGATTTTCCGGGTTTGCGAGATTGGTTGCTTCACCAGCTTGCGTTGACCTCGATAGCCGGGTTTGAGGACAGAGAAATCGAAATGGTTTGGGGTGGAACAAAGTTCAAAAATCTTAGCCATTATTTATTGAAAACCGAAGGCCGCTATCTTCGCCAAGAATTCAAATTCGACCTAAAAAGCCGTATTTCCGAAATAAATCCGTTCCGTAATAATACTTATTCAGATCCAGCTAAAATTGAATAATATGCTGCATTTATTGCAAGAGGCAGTTTAAATTCTCTATGATCGGCTTGCGCCATTCAATTTCGGAAAAGATAGCGCACTCAATTCCGTTCATCGTCTATTTATGCCGAGCGGGTATTGATATTGTCGTCACATCGCTTCCAAGGATTCGATTCACGGGCGCCGAGAGCGCCAGGATGAAGGGCGGCGGAACGGTTGTGCGACGGACAGTTACCATGAGGAATTTCATTATGCCGCGTGCCTATCGCGCTTTCCTTGCGTCTCTTGCGCTGCTTGGGGCCCCTGCCTTCGCCGCAATTGCCGCTGCACAGGAAATAGCTGCACCCCAATCCCTTTACGAAGTGGGAGAAGGTGACGTACTCCAGATCAACGTTTACGGGACCGATGTCTATGATGCATTGGTTCAGGTGTCCGCCGACGGCACGATCCCCGTTGGCGAACTAGGTGAAGTGATGGTTGGCGGTTTGTCCGCCACGCAGGTAGGCGAACGACTTGCCCTTGAGTTCAGACGGCGCGGAATTCTCCGGGATCCGGTCGTCAATGTGGTTGTGCAAGAATACAAAAGCAAAAGGGTTTCGGTGCTTGGTAACGTAGCACGGCCCGGTGAATATGTTCTTGATCGAGCGGGAATGCGGTTGACAGACCTTCTTGCCCGATCAGGCGCCAATCTTGCTCAGGGTGCGAGTGTCATTCGTATTACGAATGCGAAAGGTGAAATGGTCGAAATCCCCGCCTCGGACGTGGTCAGTGGCGAGCGAGATCGCGTTGCGCAGCCCTATGAAACGATCGTTGTGACGGAAGCCCCGACCTTTTATATCCTTGGCGAGGTGCAGAATCCCGGAGCCTATCCCCTAGAGCCAGGGTTGACCATGGAGCGTGCGATGGCACTTGCTGGTGGCTTGACGCCGCGTGGCTCCAGAAACAAGCTGAAGGTGACACGGAAGGCGCCAAATGGTGTGGAAATTTCCGGCAAGGTTGACAGAGATGCCGAGATCCGGCCGAACGATCTCATTCGCGTCGGTGCGCGCATTTTCTAAGGGGTGTAGAATATGATTTTGAGCCACATGCTCAAGGTGTTGCGCCTGCGGTGGCTTATTATCGCAGGGCTTGCATTCGCCGGTCTCGCCTTGGCCGGGCCATATGCTCTTCTCGCTCCGGACGTTTATCAGTCCGATGCCTCGGTCGTGGTGGAAACCCGGTCGTCGGAGACGATCGGCGCCCGTACGCAGGGGGAAAGTCTGTCTCCTGATTATCTTCTTACGTTGGAGGATATTCTGAAGAGCAATCGCGTGGCCGAACGTGTCGTGGATTTGCTTGACGAGGAATCCCTGCCTGTTCTCGCGTCCCGTTTTGGATGGGTGCCAGGTTCGACTCCGGTCAAGCCATTCCTCGCGAAAGTGTTGCAGCCGCGCATGACTGTGCAATCGAGCCTACCAAGTTCGCGTCTCATGCGAATCGGGTATGCAAGCAGTGACCCTCAATTTTCGGCGCTCATGGCAAATGCGTTTGCGCAGGCGTTTATTGATGTAAATCTCGCATTACAGACGGAACCCGCTCGCGCCGCAGTCAAATCTTATAATAATCAGCTTACGCAAAAGGCGGATGAGTTGGAGGCGGCACAGCGCCGTTTGGCAAGCTTGAAAAGCCAGCTCGGTGTCATCGATTCGGAGGGCGGAAGCAGTGCGGACAACGTCGGGTTGACTACGCTCGCAACGCAGCTCGCGAGTGCCGCCGCAAATGCAGAGATCGCAAGCTCACAGGCAGCCAGCGGTGCGCTTCCTGCCTTGCAATCGGACCCTGTAATCACGCAGCTTAACGTACAGCTCTCCGCGCTGCGATCGCAGCTCGCCCAACTGAATACCATCGCCGGCCCCAACAATGCGCAGGTCCGGCAGCTTCGCGATCAGATTGCCAGCGTGGAATCGCAAAAATCGCAACAGATTGCACAAGCGCGACGCAGCAAGGCGGCCGAAGCTGCACAGGCGCGTCAGGCGCAGCAGGGAATTGCAAACCAAGTCGCTGCGCAGATGCAGCGTACCATGGCATCGCAGGCAGCAGAAAGCGAGCTTGCTCAGGCGCGTCTTGACGTCGCAGGCGTGCAAGAAGCCTATGACCAGATGGCCCAGCGTCGGACGCAACTCGAAGTGTTGAGTCAATCCGCGCAAACCAATATTTCTTTGCTTACGCCGGCAACCCCGAACTTTAATCCGGTCGGTCCGAGGCGATTGTTTATTATCGTCCTGGGCGTCCTTGGCGGCTTGATCGCTGGAATAGCCGTGGCCATTTTGCTCGAGCTTCTCAACCTGAAAATTCGGATGGCTGAAGAACTCGACGGCTGGCTCGGAATTCCAGATTTGGGGTCGGTGCGTTCATCCGACGGACAGAACATTTTGCCACCCCGAAGATTTGCTGGATTGCTGCCATCCTTAGGGAATACATAGTGGATCAACGCACAATGACCGATACGCCTGCTAAGGATGGGCCTCATTACGAGTCCGCAAACGAGGCGATTGCGGACGAAGGCTCGCATACTGGATTGGCTGACGCAATTGCCGCGCAAGGCGGTATGGCGTCGGCTGAGCGAAATTTTACTGCCCCTAACAAGGGGGGCGAAAACGTCGATTGGGATCGTCTGGAGTACGTCAGCGACGAAATCGTCGTTTTGAAGGACCCTATGTCGGCACGCGCGGCCGATCTGCGACGACTAGCGCAAAAATTGGCGGTTCAGTGGTTTCTTGGTGACGAGGTGCGTTGCGCGCTGTCGATTATCAGCGCTGATCGTGGAGAGGGGCGTACGACTGTCGCTACCAATCTGGCCTGTGTTTTTGCGCAAGCCGGCGCGCGAACCTTGTTGATCGACGCGGACCTTTACAATCCGACGGTCCATAGGAATTTGGGCGTCGAAGAGGTCAGCCAAGAGATGGCGGGCAATCCGGTCCCTACGTCCCTGAGAAATTTGTTTGCACTGTCCTGTTCAAAGGATCTGGGTTTGGACCATGATCTGTTCATGCGTTCAACGATGTCGATGCTGATCGAGACACATAAGAAAAATTTCGATTTGATATTGGTAGACACGAACGCAGCTTCCATTTCTGACGACTATCTTTTTGCGGCACTTTCTACAGGGGGCGCAGTCGTCGCGACCCGCGAAGGCGTTACCAAGGTAAAATCTGCGGCACGGATGTTGAATCGTTGCGAGGATGCCGGTGTTCGGATCGTTGGCGGTACAATGCTGAAAAAGTAAGTGAAAATTATGACCGATTGATATCGGCAAACGGACGCACTCCGATTATAACCAATAAGGTTTTATTTTCCTACAAAGGATAACCAATGCACTGATCGTGGGCCTCCAAAAAAAGAGAGTCCACATGATCCGAACATTCTCGAAAAAAAGTCGAATCGATCACGCCATGCCTGTTTCCACGGTGGTTTGCGAATGTGACCTCAAGTTCGATTTAGCCAATAACCAGAATTTCGAGCTCAGCTTCGTACAGGTGTCACTATGAGCGGGTTCGATCATATCGCCCGCGCCATGGGCAGTGGCGCGCGTCAGCAAGCCGCAGAAGCTTTCGAAACCGCAAAATCGGTTGAAGTTTCCACACAGCAAACCCAAGACGCGATAACCGATTTGCGCGCAGCGACCGATGATGTCGCGCGTGTGGCTACCGGTACGGGAGATAAGGTCGCCGAACTTGCGCAGGATCTGGCGCAGCATTTGTCGGCTTCCATCCCACGACTATTCACGACGATGCGTATATCCCCGCCGCCCCATGTCGAGAGGATCCATAGCAGCGGCTATGCGCAGACCGGTTCCGGATGCGCGTCCTATGTCAGTGATGGGCTGGCAACCGCCGAATTGCTTGCTGCGCATCCACGCGCCTGCCTGAAAGGGGAGGGCGAGAGCCATTTCCGTTTGCTGCCCTCCGAGAGCGGCTCCATTTCGCCCGATCAGTTCGGCTATACCGGAAGCGGTAATGCGCAGCCGTTCATTCAGGCGGCGATCGACTATGCCAATGCCGTAGGCATCGAGCGGATCGAATTGCGCGCAGGCACTTACGATTTGTGGGCGCCGCTTCGTAACCCTGAAGAGAGCGCTACGACGGGCTCGTCCGGTCATTATATGGTCGTGCGGGAAAACCTGGTCATTGGCGGAGCCAGCCGCCACCGGACCACGCTGCGGCTTTTGAATAGCCACGGTAGCAGCAACGACAGCATCACACAGTTCGGCATGACTTACGATCCGCCCTTGGCCGGTTCTGGCGCCGATCTGCAATCGGACTGGATCGGCAGCGGCATCGTCATACTGCCCCGCACGACCATGGACTTCTTCAAACTGGAGAATGTCGAACTAGACGGCACGAGAACCTATCATGCCGAACTTCCAGTCGAGCCTCAGGTCAATCTAACACACAAGGGTTTTTGGGCTCAAGATGTGACGTGTACGCGAATCGAAATGCGTAATGTCGACATGCGCAATTTCGGCGGTGAGATTTATTGCACCGCAGGAAACGCAAAAGTCACCGAAGAATATTTCGAGAACGTTGTGTTGGACGGCTCTCCGCATTGCGCCTGGAATCCTGGAACCGCTGCCCATAGCCTGTGTGTAAATTTGCAAGCTGGTAATGCGCATCAGAACCTGGTGACGGGCGGTTCAGGCAAGATTTTTGTCGGTGGCCGTTTCTATGACCTGAAAAGAGCAGCGCTCATGGGCGGGGCCGCGGGCGGCGACAATGGCGCGGATGGCGCGCCGCATCCTGCTTATCCGCTGCGTCCCGGTTCGGGCAGCGCACCGTACATCACCTTCGAAGGTGGCTTTACCATGGAACGTTGCGGCGAGGTGGTTGCTGGCAGCTACATGCGTGGTCAGCTTCGCCTGATCGATACGACCCTGGCGCTCGATGGTTTCGGAAAGCTCGTCGATGTCGATCTGCAGCTTGTTGCAGTGATCGACCGCAGCGACCGCACCCATGCCTTGTCGATTGCCGGGCCACCGAATGCCGCAACGACAGTTGCGGGGACTGATGTTGTCGTCCCGCCCGCCAGCAACATCAAGGTCGACCTTACCTGCGATCGGACCAATCTGGCCTATAGAGCGAACCGTTCCTTCGATCAGGCGGTGCTCCTTCATGGCGGTTTGTACGATGCGAACACGATAACACTGACCGTGCGAGGCGACGGCGCCTGTCTTCCCGTAACGCTTCGGGATTCGAAGCCGGGCTTCGTATGGCCTCGAATCGTCATTGCCGATAGTTTCGACGATGCATCCGGGCAACGCGGTATGGTGCAATCGTTCGTAGCGGCGGAAGATTCGGCGATGACGCTGCTGCCAGGAACAAATGAAGTACGACCGGCGGCGAAAGGCCCCGTCATGGTGAGCCTTAACCAAACTTCGACCGGCTTTGTCGATGGGCAGCTTGCTACGATTGTGCACGGTGGTAGCGATGCGCAGATCGTGTGTTTCCCGCGCGTGGGTCACGGTATGAAGTTGCAGCAGGATCGCTCTCTGATCAATCAGGGCGACCGGCTGATGTTGCGCTGGGATGATGTTCACAAGGTCTGGGCGGAAACAGGTTACAATACTAGCGCCCAACTCTCCTTTTTCGGTCAGAAAACCTGGACCGCCTCGACCATTGTCTCAAACCAAAAGATCAGCATGTCCGTGCCTGTCGAAGGCGCACGTGTCGGCGACATCGTTAGCGCCATTTCGTTCGGCGCGGTCGATACGACCGGGCTGATCGCGCGCGGCGAAGTTACGAGCGATGGGACCGTGACGGTCGGCATCTACAATTCGATAGCCGATCCTATCGATCTTACCGGTGCCACAATGAGGGTTAAGGTGGATAACCAATGGGCAGCATTACAGGCGCGAAAGGCCGCGCCTGCGTTAAGCTCTCTCGACCTGGACCCGATAGATGCGACGACCGGAGAGCTGTGGAACGGAACCGTCGTAAATAACACCGCCTCTTCCACGATTACCGCGTTTTGTTCGGACGGCACGCCGCTAACCGTATTGGACAATATCGTCAGCGGTACGTTCGCAAACGCGGGTGACAAAACGATTGCGCTGACGGAAACGCTGAAAAATAGTCCCAATAGCCCGCGTGATACGATGGTGACCGTCACCGTCGCTGATCCTGTTGCCACTCTCGGAACGCTCTCGGTCTCGCCCGACAGCCTCACGCAAGGTCAAGCCGCAACAATCCATATCCATGGCGCGAAAGACGGCAGTACGATTACACTTGCAGGCGGATCGCTTCCGCAGGGTCTTACGCTCAACAGCGCCGAGCGTACGCTTACCGGCACATTGACCACGGCGGGCAGCAGCAATTTCACTCTGCGCGAGACATTGGAAAATAGCCCCAACAGCCCGCGCGATACCATTTTGGCTTTCACCACGGTGGCAGAGCCGGTGTTTGGCTATACGCTGCCCGACGAATTTCAGCGTACCGCAATCGCTTCGTCTCCTGCGATCACCGGTACAAGTTACTATGTCGCGTCGGACGGCGATGACAACGCTGCCGGCACCTCGGCCGATGCGGCGTGGCAATCGATGGCCAAGGCCGTGGCGCAGATGCCCGCCATGCAACCGGGGGATGCCATCCTGTTCCGCGGC
Source organism: Croceicoccus hydrothermalis (assembly GCF_022378335.1). Taxonomy (GTDB): domain Bacteria; phylum Pseudomonadota; class Alphaproteobacteria; order Sphingomonadales; family Sphingomonadaceae; genus Croceicoccus; species Croceicoccus hydrothermalis. The sequence goes on along the minus strand of NZ_JAIQCI010000057.1, from coordinate 3,045 downwards.
GGTGATACGTTCGAAGGTCATCCCAAGTTCCGCGAGCAGGGCGACGCAGCCATCCCGATGACGATCGGAAGCTACGGCGAGGGACGCGCGCGAATACGCTGTGTCCAAGCTGATCGCGGCATATTGGTTTACGACAGTTCCGGCATCGTCATTCGGGATCTTATCCTCGACGGCGATAACATTGGCACCGATGCCATCATGATCGGCAATGCAGGCTCCCGCGCGCAGCGCGAACGTTTCGTGCGCGTCATCAACGTCGAAATGTCGAACTTCATCGAATCCGGACACGGCATCTTGCTCGGTGGCGATAGCGGCGACGCTGGTTATGACGATGTGCGGATCAGCGGGTGCGACATTCGCAATTGCGGGCGTGCCGTCCTTGGCTACGGCCCAGGATCAAGTGCGGACGGCGCGCCGGTCCATACCGATGTTCATTTCGATAATTGTTTTGTGGACGGCAATACCCGTGGCGGCCTGGTGATGGGCCATGTACGGGATGGGAGCGTCACATGGACGCGCTCGACCAACAATGGCGCGGCCAGCACTGACGGTCCCGTCGGCATCTGGATGTACAATTGCGAAAACGTCTGGTTCCGTCATTGTGTGTCCGATAATAACAAGACCGGCAACCATGTTGACGGGGACGGCATCGATATCGATGGCGGGTGCCGTAATTGCGGTATCGAATATTGTTATACGTTCGAGAACCAAGGCTGTGGGTATTTAGTCTGTTCCTACGAAAACGGACCAATGTACAATAACATTGTTCGCAACAACATCAGCGTGAACGATAACGTATCGGGACAATCCTATTACGGCGGTATCACCCTGTATACACCGCCGAGCCACGACCGTCTCGAAAACGCGATGATCTACGGAAATACGATCATCAATGCCAACCCCGGGGTGGAAAGCATGTCCGGCGATGTCACCAATGCGACGGCGACGTTCGCCAACAATCTCATCATCTCGTCCACCGGGAAACATCTTGATTTCGCGGGCGATGCATCGGGACTGAGTTTTCGGAAAAACCAATATTGGGGTCCAGGCAGCTACTATGTGGGCGGCGACAAGTATGCCGATTTCGCGGCGTTCCGAGCGGGGCGTTCGAACACCTCCATCTATGCCGACCCTCAGCTTCCGAGCACCGAACCGATAGCTCTGGATCATCACGACGCCAATGCACTGGCCGACGCCTATGCGCCTGTTGCACCGCTAGCGGGTATCGAGCCTTCGATAATCGGGATGGTCAAACCGACATACAACGCCTTCGGCCGCCTTTCGAGCAGTCCGCCGGCGATGGGTGCGGGGGCAATCACGGACGTCGAGATGAAAGCTCAACTGTCCGCGCTGACGCTCGCGTCGATCAGCATCACCGTAGGACAGCCGTCCGCCATCGACATTGGCGGAGCGACACCGGGAAGTACGATCGCGTTGGCACAAGGATCGCTGCCGGCGGGTCTGACTCTCGACAGTGCGGCGCGTGTGATCACGGGGACCCCGAACGCGATAGGCACAAGCAGCTTTACGCTGCGGGAGACGTTGCCGGATAGCGTAAACAGCCCAAGCGATACGGTTCTGTCGATGACGATAAGGGCCGGGTCGGACAATCTTGTGCAGAATGGAACCTTCGACGGGCTTTCCCCATGGCAGGTCACATCGAATGGAACGGTTGCGACGTCCGACAATGTAATGAGCCTTACTCGATCAAATAGTGCGCCGACAGTCTTCCAAACGCTCAACTTGATAGCCGGGGAAAGTTATCGCGTTATTTTTGATCGGCGAAACGCCGGCGGTAATTCAACCACAGTCCAAGTTGCCATCAAGACAGGGGTCTCACTTGGGACAACAACGATTGGGGTTCATCCCGATAATTATGCAGGCAGTACATGGCAAAACGAAGCAAGTTTTGAGTTTAAAGCCGAAGAAACGAATGTAATCCATCTGGTGGCCGGCTCCCAAGCGGGCACCGTTCAGTTCCGAAACATCTTTGTCGTCCCGAGGGCAACGATAGCGCCGCCGCCGACAACGACGGTCGTGGAACAGGCGAGCGCAGTAGGGGCCCCGCACGGGATTGAAATCTCCGGTCCCGATTCCCCGCCCAATGGCAACATCGAACCTGCACCCCACGCTCTCAAATTCGAAGGATAAATGATTATGGCAAATCGCAGCATCTTTTACCGTAAGAAGGGCGAAACGGTTTGGAACCGTTGCGTCGGACCCGCGACTGGCTTTCGCATCGATCAGCTTCCTTCCGAAGTAAAATACGAAGTCGATATCGGTGATGGAGAGTTAAAGGAAATTGTTACGCTATTGCCTGCGGTAGGGACAGAATGGTCACCCAAACTGTTTCCAACTCTCCAGGTCATCCGGGCCTATCCCGAAGAAATGCTCGACGCTGGTTTCACGGAGGGTGCCGGTTACGAGCCGACCATGTTCAGTTATACGTCTTTCGAACAGTCGGACGTTGCAAGGCGTCCGGTCGTCAACACAGACGGCATCCATTTCAGCACTGCGAGCAAAGATATCCTCGTTTACAAGGGCATGGGCGCCGTCGCGCCGTCGCTCACCCGCTGGGGTATCGGGGTCTTCCGCGTCAACGATACGGCCATGAGCAAGCGCGCTAACATCGGCACCATGATGGGCGGCGGCAGCTCCAACCGCTACGCTCCTGCTGTCCAATACACAAACGGCAAGATGCAGGTTATCTGGGGCGCGTTTAGCGCGACGACCGACACCGAGGGCCAGTTCATTGATGCGCAGCGCGCCACGATCAAGATCGATTGCGATGGCGCGATTACGGATGGTCAGACTTGGAACATCGGCACGTTTGGCCGGCATAACGGCAAAACCTATGCCCGCCTTAACGGGAATCCGCACACGAACCACACGCACCCCGACTATCGCTACAGCTACACCGGCGAAAGCGAAGCGATTAATTACATCGGCGTGACGAATTCGGACACCTGCGATATATCGTTGAACTGCCTTATTTTCGGACAGGGCGAGGTGAGCGAGAAGTTTATCCGCAAGTTGGAAGGCTGG
>NZ_JAIQCI010000005.1 GCF_022378335.1 Croceicoccus hydrothermalis | reverse complement strand
TGACGTGCTCCCCTGAAATGTGACCGGTTTTTGGTAGAGTCCGACGCAAAGGAGTCGGACGAGAATGAAGCGAAGCAGGTTCAGCGAAGAGCAGATCATCGCGGTATTGAAGGAGCAGGAGGCTGGTATGCCGACGGTGGATGTGTGCCGCCGTCACGGGATCAGCTCGGCGACCTTTTACAAGTGGAAGTCGAAGTTCGGCGGGCTGGAGGTGTCCGATGCCCGTCGGCTGCGGACGCTCGAGCAGGAGAATGCCCGGCTGAAGAAACTGCTGGCCGAGGCGATGCTCAACAATGTCGTGTTGAAGGATCTGGCATCAAAAAATGTATGACCCGCCCTGTCCATGCAAGGGTCGATTGGTGTTGACGGTGCCAGTCTGCACAAATGTATCCGGCCTCTCGCGAGTGGGCCGCTGTTGCGGCCAGGCCTTGATGAGATCCGCGCGCCTCGTTCCCAGATAAATGCTTCGGGCTTTCTGCCCGCTTTTTTGACGGGGCTTACGATGCGCTGGTCCACTGTCTCGTCATCACTCTTACGAACCTCGCAGTTGGTGGCGGCGCCGTTCAGCCGAACGCTGGAACGCGCCGCTCGTAGGTGGCGCCCGGCTTGGTCAGAATCACCCAGACAACGCGAGCGATCTTGGCAGCCAGGGCGACCGTGACCTTGTTCTTGTGCATCCTGCTCTCAAGCCCGTCGAGCCATGGGCCCAAGCGGTCCCTGCTTCTATCGAGATGTGTAACACAGGATCGAGCACCATGGACGATCATCCTTCGCAGGTATTTATTGCCGCGCTTGCTGATGCCAAGCAGCTTAGTCTTCCCGCCGGTCGAGTGTTCGCGCGGCACTAGACCGAGCCAGGCAGCGAGATCACGTGCCCTGCGGAACTGACGTCCCGACCCTGCCGCCGCCAGCAGAGCGGTCGAGGCCAGCGGTCCGATGCCCGGCACAGTCATCAGGCGCCGTGCGGTATCGCTGCGCGCGGCGATGGCTTCGATCTCGTGGTTCATGGCTGTGATGCGCTGTTCGAGTTCCATCATCTCGCCGTGAACCTCCGTCAGGATCCGGCGCATCGAAGGGGTGAGCTCGTTGGTCTCATCCGCAAGCACGCGCGGTATCTCGGCCTTGAACTTGCCTGCGCCCTGATGGATCGCGATACCATACTCGAGACAGAAGGCGCGCATCTGGCTGATCAGCCTCGTTCGATGGGCGATCATCCGGTCTCGCACCCGGTGGAGTGCTTGCAGGTCGATCTGCTCCGGTGTCCTTATCTCTACGAAGCGCATCGTCGGCCTAGTGACGGCTTCCGCAATGGCTTCCGCGTCGATGATGTCGTTCTTGTTCGACTTTACAAAGGGCTTCACGAATTGTGCCGGCACGATCCTAACTGTGTGCCCCATCCCTAGCAGCTTGCGCGCCAGCCACTGCGAACCGGGGCATGCTTCCATCCCGACCAGAACCGGCGACGCGCGTTCGAAAAACTGCAGCAACGTCTCCCGCCTGAATGTCGCCTTCTGGATCGGTGCATGGGCCGCATCGAGGCCGACAACGTGAAAGACTGTTTTGCCAATGTCGATGCCGAAGACGGCTGCATCTCTTGGTTGGTTGCGTATGCTCATAATTACCTCCTTCTCAGTCCGCCGAATGTGCATGGAAGGACAGGGCGGGTCATCCCATTAATGGTAACGCCCGGCGCGAAGCGGGAAGCCGTCGCCCATGCCCGTGAACAGCACGGGCTGAGCGAGCGTCGGGCGTGCAGTCTGGTCGGCGTAAGCCGCAGGGTGATCCGTTACGAGCCGACGAGGCCGGATGACGGGGCGCTGCGGCAACGGTTGCGCGAGCTGGCGGCGGAGCGTCGCCGGTTCGGCTATCGCCGCCTGGGCTACCTGCTGGCGCGGGAAGGCATGAGGCCCAACCACAAGAAGCTGCTGCGCATCTACCGCGAGGAAGGGTTGCGGGTGCGCCGTCGTGGCGGCCGGAAACGGGCGCTGGGCACGCGAAGGCCGATGGTGCTACCCGATGGACCGAACCAGCGTTGGTCGCTCGACTTCGTCTCCGACAGTCTGATCTGCGGTCGGCGCTTCCGCATCCTGTGCGTGGTCGACGACTTCTCGCGGGAGTGCCTGGCGCTGGTCGCTGACACGTCCCTGTCCGGCGCACGGGTCGCCCGCGAACTGACCAGCCTGATCGGGATGCGTGGGAAGCCGCACACGGTGGTCAGCGACAATGGCACCGAACTGACCTCGTCGGCCATCCTGCGCTGGTCGCAGGAACGGCGCGTCGAGTGGCATTACATCGCGCCGGGCAAGCCGATGCAGAACGGCTT
>NZ_JAIQCI010000056.1 GCF_022378335.1 Croceicoccus hydrothermalis | reverse complement strand
CGCCTAAACATCAATTCCCAGACGAGGCCCAAGCTCCGCTAATTTACGCAGCTAGGTGTGCCAAATGTTCTGACGACGGACATCCGCCCGCGGACCGACGATGCGCGGGTTTAATTCGGGGTCTGCAGTTTCGCCGACCACGCCTGTCCGGCTCAATGCATCCTCGAGCGTCAGAAGCTCCTGTTCCTGCGCTGCCACGGGCGTGGCAATGGCGACGAGGGATAGCCCTGCAGTCAAGGCATCCCGCCAACTTATGGCTGACATTCTGTATAGTTCCTCTGCTGACGATCCGGTGTGCGCCGCGTTGCACAGCGCGATTCAACCCGTCAGCTTCGAGGAGGGCGTTGGGGCAGGCCGTGCGCCTCGCCAGTGATTTTCACGTCTGGAAAGGAGGTAGTAACGATGACGGTTTCGCCGAACGTTTGACTATGACTATTGGATACCAACGCTGCGAACAGGTGGTGGCAATGTCCATGCGCGCAGACCTGGGGCTGCGGACTATCTCGCTCAGATCCGTCACTGGTAACCGCATCAATCGTTTGGTTCGCATAGATTGCCGAAGACATTTCATCGCCGCATTGAGCGGCTTCCGCCACCGGCGACACCATTAGCGCCGCCACCGCCAAAACAGCGGCGACAATTCTGAAGGAAATCAATCCATGCAGCTCAAACATCCTGGTGCCTCTAGCGAACCTAAACCGGATCCGGATTGCCAAATAACCCCTCCAGCGACTGTAGGGGCAAGCGATTTTTCGCGCCTACGGGGCTTCAGTCGTCTCTCAATGTGGCGAATAGATTATTGGAACGCCTTCATCACGAGGTGATCCGTCAGCTCTCCATAGTTTCTAATTGCACCGCAGCGCCGCTCAGAGAGACGAAAACGCATGGCTTCGCCTTTTTGGCTTTGCGGACACAGATTTTGCTCGGGATTGGGAAAGCGTCTCGATAATCTTGCAGTCCGACACGTCGCCGCCGGTACAAGACACCACTACATTTTCCAGCTCTGCGCGAAGAGCTTCCAGACGGGTAAGGCGATCTACCACACTCAGAAGGTGTTGTTTCGCAATATCGCCCGCCTTGTCGCAGCTTCCATTTGGCGTGTTCTTTAGTTCCAAGAGGGAGCGCGCTTCCTCGATGGAAAAGCCAAGTTTGCGCGCCTGCCGGATGAACGCCAGTCGTTCTACATCCCGCTCCGTATAGGTTCGCTGGCCCGCTGCCGTGCGTGCGGCTTTGGGCATCAGTCCGATGTCCTCGTAAAACCTTATCGTATTCACCTTCGTTCCGGTTGCCTTTGCCAAACCTCCGATAAGCATGAATCTACTCCTTGTGCGCCATATCGCGAATGTGTCGCAATTTCAGCTTGCCTCTACAGCCACTGGAGGTGTTACCTACTGGCTTATGTTAGAAAACGAAACATCGGATTGCGGTTGCACAGGCGATACGCAAAGAGCAGATACAGACCCGGCCTATCGCCGCGCCCTTTGGATCGTCGTATTGCTCAATCTGGGCTTTGGCGTTTTCGAGGCCTTCGGCGGGTTTCTGGCGGACAGCCAAGCGCTCAAGGCCGACGCTCTCGACTTCATCGGCGATGGATCGATCACGCTCATCGGCATCCTTGCTCTTGCGTGGACTGCCCGCACGCGCGCCCGGGTCGCGCTGGCACAGGGCCTGTTTCTGGGCGTACTAGGCCTCGGAGTGATCGGTCTGGCGGTCTGGCGATCGCTTAACGCGGTCGCGCCGGAAGCCGGCTTGATGGGCGGGATCGCCGTCGCAGCCTTGATAGTCAACATCGCGGCGGCACTTGTGCTGATGCGGTTTCGCGAAGGCGACGCACATGTATCCGCGATCTGGCTGTTCAGCCGCAATGACGCGATCGCCAATGTCGGAGTGATCATCGCTGCTGCCCTGGTCGCCTGGACCGGGCAAGCTTGGCCCGATCTGATGGTCGCAGCGGTGATCGCCCTGATCTTCCTGCATTCGGCTTACCTCATTGTAAAACGCGCGACCGAAGAACTTCGCGCGCAACATGCTCCGGCTCTCGGAAAGGCCGCCTCCAAATGACGCTACGTGCTTTTGCGGTCCAATTGATCGCTTTCTTGTCGATCGCAGTCGCAATGCCCGCTTCTGCAGGCACGCATGACGCGGTTCAGACGACCTGGCGCCTGCTCGATTACATCGCCGTGGATTACACCGAAGCCGTTAGCGGCGGTGAAGTCACGAACGAGCTGGAGTATGCCGAAATGCAGGAATTTTCTGCTTCGATAGTCGAACGCATGGCGGCCCTACCCGCAAATGCGCAACGTGCACAGCTGGTTGCGGATGCAGAGGCGCTTGCCGAGGCAATCTCGGCGAAAGTGGAGCCTGCTGTCGTCGCACGAGACGCGCGCAGGTTGGCAAGCGAGCTGATCGCGGCCTTTCCCGTTCCGCTGGCCCCGGACGCGGTACCCGACCTTGCGCGAGGCGCCGCGCTGTACGTCCAGAGCTGCGCAAGCTGTCATGGGGTAAGCGGAGACGGCGCCGGCCCCGCCGCAGAGGGACTCGATCCCCCGCCAATCGCTTTTGACGACGTCGCCCGAGCCCGCGAGAGGAGCGCTTTCGCGCTCTATCAGGTCATTGGACAAGGTCTCGAGGGAACCGCCATGCCGGGCTTTTCCGATCTCCCGGCGGAAGATCGTTGGAGCCTTGCTTATTATTCTGGGTCGATTGCATTTCCGGAGGTAGAGCGGGGAAGGCGTATCTGGAATGACGAACCGGCGATCCGGGCACGCATTCCCGATCTCGCTGCTCTATCCGGTCTCACACCGGCAGCCCTCGGCGAGGCGCTCGGCACCGAGCGGGCCGATGCCGTCATGGCCTATTTGAGGGCTCATCCTGAAGCCGTGGCGAGCGATACGACCGGCTCACTCGCTCTCGCGCGCGAACGATTGCAGCAAAGTCTTGCCGCTTACGAAGCGGGTAATAAAACCGAGGCGCGCGAACTTGCACTCTCGGCCTATCTCGATGGCTTCGAACCGCTGGAGGCCGTTTTAAGCACGCGCGATGCCGATCTCCTCGCATCGGTCGAAATCGGCATGGCCGAGCTTCGAGCGGCAATCAGCCGCGGTGATCCGGTGGCCGACGTCGCCGAGAAGGTGAATGCGCTCGACGTTCTTTTCTACCGGGCCGAGACGGTGCTCGCCCCGGCCAATGCCAGCGAAGCGTCGGCTTTTTTGGGAGCTTTTGCGATCCTGTTGCGCGAAGGGCTAGAGGCTTTGCTGATCGTGATTGCGATGATCGCGTTCCTGCGCAAGGCCAAGAGAACGGAAGTTCTGCCCTTCGTCCATGGCGGATGGCTCTCCGCTCTTGGTGCCGGAGCCCTGACATGGGTGGCAGCGACTTACCTGATCGGAGTGAGTGGTGCGGGCCGCGAGCTGGTGGAGGGGTTCGGATCGCTTTTTGCCGCGCTCGTCCTGCTGTCGGTCGGCATATGGATGCACGGCAAATCGCAGGCCGGCGAATGGCAACGCTATATCCGGAAAACCATGCAGCACGCCCTCTCGCGCAGGTCCGCATGGTTTCTGTTCGGGCTGGCCTTCCTCGTGGTTTACCGGGAGGTCTTCGAGACGATCCTGTTCTTCGCAGCGCTCTGGAGTCAGGGCCATACCGACGCGATTCTTGCTGGCGCTGCCGCCGCAATCGTCTTGCTAGCGCTGATTGCGTGGGCGATGCTGCGCTACAGTCGCCGGCTGCCGATTGGATCATTCTTCGCGTATAGTTCGGTTCTGATTGGCATTCTTGCCGTCGTTCTGGCCGGAAAGGGCATTTCGGGCCTCCAGGAAGCCGGACTGCTGGGCATCACTCCGCTTCCGAATCTACCTCGCATACCGATACTGGGCATCGCACCAGCACTTGAGCCGGTAGCGGCGCAAATCCTCACGCTCGCCATTATCGGTTCGGGATATTGGCGCAACAAAATGAAAGGCCTGCAAGTCCGGACGCCGCAAGCCGAAACCGGCTGACGACGTTCCGGGAGCTGGAAAGCGATATGATCGACAGACGTTCCATTCTTGGCGGTGCGGTGCTTGGCGCAGGTGTATTGGGAATAGCCGCATATGCCGGGCGCGACCTGTTGATAGGCAAGAAAGCGACGCTTGCTTCGGCAACAGCGCGCTCGCAACTTCTCGTTCCTCCTCTTTATTCAGGGGAACGAGAAGGCGGCGAGAGGGTTTTCGATCTCAATCTGCGCCACGGCGTCTCACATTTTTTTGAAGGGATCGAAACGCCGACCATCGGCATCAACCAACCCTATCTAGGCCCCACACTTGAGATGCACGCCGGCGATACGGTGCGGATGAATGTCACGAGCGATCTGTCCGAAACGGCGACCGTCCACTGGCACGGTTTTCATCTTCCGGCGCGAGCCGATGGCGGACCGCATCAGCCGATCGAGCCAGGAGGGAGCTGGACCGCGCGTTTCGATGTCCGACAGCGCGCAGCGATGTTCTGGTATCATTCGCATGCGCACCGCCGCTCGGGGCCACAGGTCTATCAGGGTCTGGCCGGAATGATCTACGTCCGCGACAGCGCGAGCGAGGCGCTCGACCTTCCAAACGACTATGGCATCGATGATATACCGCTGGTCGTACAGGATCGCGCTTTCGAGCGCGATGGAAGCCTCGTTTATTCCACACGCATGCATAATATCATGATGGGAATGATGGGTGACACTATGCTGGTCAACGGCGTCGTCGAGCCCGTCTTCGAGGCAAAGTCCGATCGTTTGAGGCTGCGACTAGTCAATGGCTCGAACGCACGCTTTTACCGTTTCGGGTTCGACGATGGCCGCAGCTTCCATCAGATCGGAACCGACGGCGGTTTGCTCACTGCGCCGCTGCCAACCGACAATGTTGTTCTCGCTCCCGGCGAACGCGCGCAGGTAATCGTCGATGTCAGCGATGGAAGGCCGGTTTCGCTGCTTGCGGACGGGCTCGAAATCATGGGTATGGGAAATATGGGCCGGGGAATGAGAGGGTCCGGATCCATGGGCGATTCCGACCGGCCGACGGACAATTGGATGATGGGCGACCGAGGCGGCCGTGGCGGTATGATGGGCGAAGAGGAGCGTCGCGATGGGATGATGGGCGGCATGATGGATGAAAGGCGTCGCTTTATCGTGCTGGATATCCAGCCGGCCGCGAGCCGCAGGCGGGCGATCGCTATGCCTCGCCAGCTCGCTACTTTGCCTCAGGTCGATCCGGGCAATCTCGTTCGCACGCGCCGTTTTGTTCTCGATATGGGCATGGGAATGCGCATGATGCGTGGAGGTGGTTTCACCATCAACGGCAAATCGATGGATACGCAGCGTGTCGACGAGACAGTACGGGTCAATACCACCGAAATCTGGCAGGTCGAGAATGCCTCGATGATGGCGCATCCGTTCCACATCCACGATGTGCAGTTCCGTATCCTCGACCGGAACGGCAGGGCCCCTGATGCGACGGAACAGGGGCTAAAGGACACGGTTGTCGTCTATCCGGGCGAAGCCGTGCGGCTCCTTTTGCGGTTCGAGGACTATACCGACCCGGATTTGCCTTACATGTATCACTGCCACATCCTCGAGCACGAAGACGCCGGCATGATGGGGCAATTCACCGTCACAGCCTGAATCAGTAACCGGGCAGAAGACCTGCCACCGACGGCCTCCAGGCCCTCACCAATGCGAGCACCATTTCATGAAAGCATCCGATCTTCTTGTCGCCGCGTTGGAAGCCGAAGGCGTCGAGTATATCTTCGCGGTTCCGGGCGAGGAAAACCTCGATCTTCTGGAATCACTGCGGACCTCGTCGATCCGTCTGATCGTTACCCGGCACGAGCAAGGGGCAGGGTTCATGGCGGCAACCTATGGACGTCTTACCGGTAGAGCCGGTGTATGCCTTGCCACGCTGGGACCAGGGGCGACAAACCTCACGACGCCCGCAGCTTATGCCGCTCTGGGCGCTTTCCCGCTGGTCATGATAACCGGCCAGAAACCTATCAAGGTCTCGAAGCAGGCGCAGTTCCAGATCGTCGATGTCGTCTCGCTTTTTACCCCCTTGTGCAAGATGGCGAAGCAGGTCGTAAATGGAGAGCGCATTCCCGCGCTCGTACGAGAGGGTTTCAGGAGAGCCCAGGAAGAGCGGCCCGGAGCAGTTCTGCTGGAGCTGCCTGAAGATATTGCCGAGGAGGAAACCTCCGAACCGGTCGTGGCGCCCCACTCCCGACAATATGCGGTGGCCGGAGATGCCGCGCTAGACGAAGCCGCCGAGCGTATTCTGGCCGCCGATCGCCCGCTGCTACTGGTTGGTGCCGGGGCCAACCGACGTAGCGCTTGTAAGGCGCTCCGAAAGTTCGTCGACGATACACAATTTCCGTTTTTCAATACGCAAATGGGCAAGGGAGTGCTTGATGAGGCAAGCCCTCTGTATCTTGGAACGGCGGCTCTATCATCGGATGACTATGTTCATTGCGCCATCGATCGCGCAGACCTGATCGTCAATATCGGCCATGACGTGGTCGAGAAACCGCCCTTTTTCATGGAGCCTGACGGACGCACTGTTATCCATGTGAATTACAAGGCCGCAGAGGTCGACCAGGTCTATTTCCCGCAGCTGGAAGTCATCGGCGATATTGCCGGATCTGTCGAGCGACTGGGAAACCGGCTGCGCGGCAAACACCCTAGTGACCCGGCAGCCTACGCCAAAGTCCATGAGGACATCGCGGCGCACATCCGCCAAGGCAGCGACGATGGCCGCTTTCCGATGGTGCCCCAGCGCATCGTTGCAGATGTACGGGCGGTCATGGGCCGCGACGACATCGTCGCACTCGACAACGGCATCTACAAGATCTGGTTCGCCCGCAACTATATCGCGCATGAGCCGAACACGATTCTGCTCGACAACGCGCTGGCGACGATGGGAGCGGGTCTCCCCTCGGCGATGATGGCAGCGATGCTGTCGCCCGAGCGCCGCGTGCTCGCCGTATGCGGCGATGGCGGGTTCATGATGAATTCGCAGGAGGTGGAAACCGCGGTCAGGCTCGGCCTCAACCTCGTCGTACTCATCCTCAATGATTCCGCTTACGGTATGATCCGGTGGAAGCAGGAAGAACTTGGCTTTCCCGATTACGGTCTGAGCTTCGCCAACCCCGACTTCGTTACCTATGCGAAGAGTTATGGTGCGACGGGCCACCGGATCGAAAGCAGCGAAGCACTGGTACCGACCTTGAATGAAGGGTTTGAAAGCGGCGGCGTTCACCTTGTCGACTTGCCGGTGGATTACTCCGAGAACCGCAAGGTTCTGATCGATGAACTCAAGGCGATGGAGTGTCCCCAATGACGTGGCAGGTCCTCAATCCCTACGACCAGGAATGCATTGGCAGCGTTGAGCTGGTCGACTGGCCGCAAGTCGATCGTTGGCTCGACGAGGCGCGCGCGCTGCACGAAGACCGACAAGCGCGGCTCCCCGCGCATGAACGCATCGCCATCCTGCAGCGCGCCATCGGGCTGATGCGCGAGCGCGCGGAGACACTGGCAATGCAGATTGCGCTCGAGGGCGGTAAACCCATCGTCGACGCGCGCGTGGAAACCAGTCGCGCCATTCAGAGCGTCGAATTGTGCATACACGAATTGTTCGCCAGCGGCGGGCGCGAAATCCCGATGGACCTGACGCAGGCGGGGGCAGGACGCAAAGCCTATACCTTCCGTGAGCCGATTGGGCCGGTCGTGGCGATCTCCGCTTTCAATCATCCTCTGAACCTGATCGCCCATCAGGTGGGACCGGCAGTTGCAAGCGGATGCCCTGTTCTGGTGAAACCGGCCAAGGACACGCCCCTTTCCTGCAAGAGCTTCGTCGAAATCCTTTATGAAGCCGGACTCGATGAACGCTGGTGCCGCTTTGTGCCATGTTCGAACGATGTCGCCGAACAAATGGTCATCGATTCGCGGACGGCATTTTTCTCCTTCATCGGTTCGGCCAGAGTTGGCTGGATGCTCCGCTCCAAACTGGCGCCGGGCACCCGCCTGGCACTGGAACACGGTGGCGCGGCTCCGGTCATCGTCGATGAGGGCGTCGCAAGCGGCAAGGTAATTCCTCCTCTCCTGAAAGGCGGCTTTTATCATTCTGGACAAGTCTGCGTCTCGGTGCAGCGCGTGTTCGTTCCGCGCGCCGAACTGCCGGACTTCGCTGCCGAGCTCGCTGAGGGAGCAGAAGCGCTGACGGTGGGCGATCCGACCAATGCGGAAACCCAATGCGGTCCGCTCATTCGCCCTGCCGAAGTCGACCGCGTTGAATCCTGGGTCGATGCAGCCGTTCAGGGCGGCGGCAGGCTCGCCGCAGGGGGTAAGCGCACGGGTTCCACCCTTTACCAGCCCACGGTCCTTGTCGATCCGCCGTGCGATGCCGATGTATCGCAGAAGGAAGTGTTCGGCCCTGTGGTCTGCATTTACGGATACGACGACGTCGATGCTGCGATCGGCCAAGCGAACGCGCTTCCCTACGCCTTTCAGGCGGCTGTGTTTACCGACCGAATGTCCTGGGCCGATTACTGCGTCGAAACGCTGGCCGCGTCAGCCGTAATGGTCAACGATCATACCGCATTTCGCGTCGACTGGATGCCGTTCGCAGGACGCCGTCAGTCGGGTCTCGGAACAGGCGGTATCGGTTACACGATGGCCGATATGAGCGAAGAAAAGATGGTGGTCGTAAATGCACCCTCCAGCGTCCGATGACTTTGAGCGCGGCGAAACGGCTTGCGCCCGTTTTGATTCTGGTCAGCTTCGGCCTCGACCAATTGTCGAAAACCTGGGCGCATTCTTTCGTTGGTTCGGGTAACGTGATCGCAGTGTTCCCGGGCTTCAATCTAGCCGCCATCACCAATAGCGGCGTGGCATTCGGATTGGCTGGTGAAGCAGCACCGGTTATCCTTATCGCGATCGGCGTTTTGCTTTCGGGACTACTCGAGATTTGGCTGATGAGAACCCGATCGCCCATCCATGCGCTCGGCTTGAGCCTCGCGATTGGCGGAGCGCTCGGCAACGTTGCGGACAGGCTGATGTTTGGCGCCGTCAGGGACTTTATCGATTTGTACTGGGACAATTTTCATTGGCCATCTTTCAATCTGGCCGACCTCGCGATCGTAGCGGGACTGGGGCTTTTGGTCCTGGTGGGCGAAGAGCAGCCTGAAAACCGCCCCGACATGAACTGAGTTAAAAATAGCGTAAGGCAAGGAAGGGCCTAGGGTTCCGCATAGCGCGGGCGAGCGAAACACCAGCGCGCTCCTGATGCCGTCCGTCGCGCCAGAACGCCGCTCCGTCGCGATCTCGCTTGCACCTACAGTAACTGTAGCACCCATCTGCTGATGGAACACGCTATGTTAGCGCTCACCACAGGAGATTTTCAATGACACTTCAACTTGGCGACACCGCACCCGATTTCGAGGCCGACACAACCGATGGCACGCTCAAGTTCCATGAATGGATGAGTGACGACTGGGCGGTGCTGTTCTCGCACCCTGCGGATTTCACTCCTGTTTGCACGACGGAACTTGGTGAGGTTGCCCGCCTGAAACCGGAATTCGACAAACGCGGCGTTAAAGTGATCGGTCTCAGCGTTGATCCACTCGAAGACCACCGCTCCTGGGCAGGCGACATAGCCGAAACCCAGGGTCATGCTCTCAACTTTCCGCTGATCGCGGACCCGGATCGTGAAATCGCCGATCTCTACGGAATGATCCATCCACAGGCCGACGACACTCTTACAGTACGCTCGGTCTTCGTAATCGGATCCGATAAAAAGGTGAAACTTACGCTGACCTATCCCGCGAGCACGGGTCGAAATTTCGAAGAGATCCTGCGGGTCATCGATTCGCTGCAACTGACAGCCGACCACAGCGTGGCCACGCCTGTGAACTGGCAGCATGGCGAGGACGTCATCATCGTGCCCTCGCTCAGCGATGAAGAAGCGCGTGAGAAATTCCCCAAAGGCTGGGAGACGGTAAAACCTTATCTGCGCGTCACACCGCAGCCGCAGGATTGATCGCAGCATAAGGGGCAATGCGAGACTTATCGGCGGGAGCATAATCAAAAGCGCGCCGGTTGGTTTTGCCGTGCCTGGCTCGGCACCGATATGCCAAATCGAGAGGACGGTATTGGTCTATGAAACGTTCCATAAAACAGAGCGAAGAACTCATACCGCAAGGGCCCTTCGACAGCACACTCCATTTCCTGAGGCGGCCCTATGACTTCGTAAGCACGGTCTGCTCGCGAACCGGTGGCAATATGTTCGAAACCCGCCTGTTGCTCCGGCGGACTGTGTGCCTGCGCGGCGAAGCTGCGGCCGAGATGTTCTACGATAAAGCGCGAATGTCGCGCGACGGCGCGATGCCGGAACCGGTTCGGGCGACTTTGACTGGCAAGGGCGGAGTCCAGGGTCTGGATGGCGAGCGGCATCTGCGGCGCAAGGAAATGTTCGTGTCGTTGCTGACGCAAGAGCGTGTCGAGGCTCTGGGAGAGAAATTCGAGAAAATGTGGTTGGCCCAGCTCCCGGCATGGACCCGGGAATCGCAGGTAATCTTCTACGAAGCGCTGCATCCCATATTGGCCGAAGCAGTGTGCGACTGGGCCGGTGTGCCACTACCGGCTGAAGAGCGCATCAAGCGAACTCGCGACCTTGTTCTACTCTTCGACCGCGCGGCCGCGCTCGGCTTGGGCCATTTTCGGGCCCGGCGCGCTCGCAGCCGTTCCGAAGCGTGGCTTGCTCGCGTCATCAAGGATGCGCGTGACCGCCGTCTGGTCCCACCCGCTGAATCGGCGCTGGCTGTGATTGCTGCGCACCGGGATGAGGATGGTGCGCTGCTAAGTCCCAGGATCGCTGCCGTCGAACTGCTGAACGTTCTGCGCCCAACCGTCGCTACGTCTGTCTATATCACTCTCCTGGCGCATGCTCTCCATTCATTTCCCGATGTGGCTCCGACCAATGCATCCGATCGCTCTGAGTTAGGCCGTTTCGTGCAGGAAGTGCGCCGGTTCTATCCGTTCTTCCCTGCGGTCGCTGCCAGGAGCCGAAAGGACTTTCGCTGGCGAAATGTCCGTTTTCCCGCCGGCCGACGTTTCCTGCTCGACTTACACGCAACCAACACTGATCCTCATCTCTGGAACGAGCCGGAAATCGTCAATCCGGATCGCTTTCGCAAGGAAGACTTTTCCGCGTTCGCATTAATCCCTCAGGGCGGCGGCGATGTCTCCAAAAATCATCGCTGTCCCGGCGAGACAGTCGTACTCGAAGTCATGGAGCGCGCGTTGCGTATGTTGCTTTGCGAAATGGAATATCGGCTTCCCGCGCAGAATCTGCGCATCGATCGTTCCCGGATGCCGGCGCTGCCAGTAAGCAAGATCATTCTCGCGGATATCCGGCGCAGTGAGCGGTCTTTGAAAGAGACTTGAGGAGAGTCGGGAACGCGTTGAGATCTCTCAGAAAGGAACGTCCGATTGCACAGCAGCTAAGACGAAATCGCTCTTTGAGAAGCACCGACGCTCCATGGGAGTGTCCGTCGTCAGAACATTTGGCACACCTAGCTGCGTAAATTAGCGGAGCTTGGGCCTCGTCTGGGAATTGATGTTTAGGC
>NZ_JAIQCI010000055.1 GCF_022378335.1 Croceicoccus hydrothermalis | reverse complement strand
CGTGAAGGGTTCCGGGCGCCGGAGGCGTACGGAAGTCCCCGAAGCACGAACCGTGGGCCGCACGCTGTGCGCTATGGGGTTTTCGGGTTTCGGCTGATCCGGGGGCGAGTAGCCAAGGCGCCAGGATGCATGGTGGCTGACGGGATCACGGCTGCCAAGCGAGGTAGATCCTCACTGCGATCGCTGCCTAATAGGGTCGTCAGGACGACTGCTGTCGGTGATCGCACAGGCGGTGACATCGCCGGAAGCGCAGTGGCTACGCGGCGTGCTAGAGGCGAGCCATGCCGGATCATGGCGCGATCGTCCGGTTGGGCGATGATGCGGCCGGTGGCGCGCGGGGCTGCTGCCAGCGTGCGAAGGTCTCGATCACAACCATGTGCCCACCGCAGCAAGGGCACGGCGGTCGCGTGTCAGGCGGCTCTTCGGTCGCGTTGTCTTCGGGAGGCGGCGCGACCGCCAGCAGCCTGCGGGCAAGCGCCAGGCTGTCCTTGCGGCATCCGCCGGCGAGCAGGCCATAGTGGCGGATGCGGTGGAAGCCGGTCGGCAGGACGTGAAGCAGGAAGCGACGGATGAACTCGTCGGCGGTAAGCGTCATGACCTGCTGGCGGTCTGCGCTGCCGCGACGATAATCCTTGTAGCGGAAGGTGACGCCGCGCTGGTCGAAGGAGATGAGCCGGCTGTTCGAGATTGCTACCCGATGCGTGTAGCGCGACAGATAGGCGAGCACCGCTTCGGGTCCGGCGAAGGGTGGCTTGGCGTACACTACCCAACGCTTCTTCCGCACCGGTGAGAGGTGCCGCAGGAAGGCACGGCGGTCGGCGAGCCCGGACAGGCTGCCAAAGAAGGCGAGCCGCCCGGTATCGTGGAGCTGGAGCAGCCTGGTGAGGAACAGGCGCCGGAACAGCGCACCGAGCACCCGGACTGGCAGCAGGAAGGCGGGGCGCGAGGAGATCCACCGGCTGCCGTCTGGCGCGATACCGCCGCCCGGCACGATCATGTGCACGTGCGGATGGTGGGTCAGGGCCGATCCCCACGTATGAAGGACGGCGGTGATGCCGATGCGGGCGCCCAGATGCTTGGGATCGCCGGCGATCGTCAGCATGGTCTCCGAGGCCGCCTTGAACAGCAGGTCGTACACCAGCGCCTTGTTGTGGAAGGCGATGGCGGCGATCTCGGCCGGCAGCGTGAAGACCACATGGAAGTAGCCGACCGGCAGCAGGTCCGCCTCACGCGCCTCCAGCCAGGTGCGAGCCGCGGCGCCCTGGCACTTGGGACAATGGCGGTTGCGGCAGGAGTTGTAGGCGATCCGCCAGTGCCCGCAGCCGGTGCAGGCCTCGACATGCCCGCCGAGCGCAGCGGTGCGACAGTGCTCGATCGCCGACATGACCTTCAGCTGATGCAGGCTCAGATGCCCGGCATGAGCAGCCCGGTAGGCAGGACCGGCTGCGCGGAAGATGTCGGCGACCTCGAGCGAGGTCCGCACGGGCTCAGCCGGGCGGCGCCGTCTGTGTTGGCGTGAACAGCCCAAGCCGATCGAGCGGACTGGTCACCGCCCGTACGGTCTTGGTCGCGACCTTGGTGTAGAAGGCGGTGTTCTCCAGCTTGGCATGGCCGAGCAGCGCCTGGATAATGCGGATATCGGTGCCGTCCTCGAGCAGGTGCGTGGCGAAGCTGTGGCGCAGCGTGTGCGGGCTGACGCGCTTGGCGATCCCTGCCGCCTGCGCCGCTTCCGCCACAACGCGATGGATCTGCTTGGTCGAGATCGGCTTAAGATAATGCTGCCCCGGAAACAGCCAGCCATCACGGTGCATCACGCCCTGTTCGCGGCCCAGCCTCCACCACTGGCGCAGCAGCACGAGCAGGTCCGCCGGGAGCATGGCGTTGCGATACTGGCCGCCTTTGCCGCGCTCGACCCGGAGCAGCATGCGTTCGCTGTCCACGTCGCGCACCTTGAGCATCGAGACCTCGCCCACGCGCAGGCCCGCGCCATAGGCGACCGAGAGCGCCGCCTGGTGCTTGAGGCAGGTGGTCGCCCCCAGCAGCCGGGCGACCTCGTCACGGCTCAGCACCACCGGCAGCTTGCGGATCTGCTTCATGCGCACGAGCCGGCGGGCGAGGTCCGGGCGGTCGAGCGTATGGGTGAAGAAGAAGCGCAACGCTGCGACGATGGCGTTCATGGTCGGCACCGGCATCCCGCCCTCGCGCTGCTCGATCTGGAAGCGGCGTAGATCCTCTGCCGTCGCCGTATCAGGAGGGCGACCGAGGAAGGTCGCGAAGCGCCCGACATCGCGGACATAGTTGCGCTGCGTCTCGCGGCTGAAATGCCGCATGTTCATGTCGTCGATCAGCCGCTGGCGCAGCGGGCTGACAGGCTCGGCGGTGGCTACAGGGACAAGCTCGTTCATTGGTCGACTCCTTGGTTGAAGGAGCCGGGATGCTCTGCCCATGCTGGGAATTGCTCAATCCAGGCGCTGCGCCCGCTGTTCTACCTCAACCGCGCCGCAAGCACCCCTCCGCGCAGCGGTTCGTGCACCGGCCCA
>NZ_JAIQCI010000054.1 GCF_022378335.1 Croceicoccus hydrothermalis | reverse complement strand
CCTCCGAGAACCCAGTGAAGAGCGTCTCGCCGTCCGGTGAGAGGGCATATATGGGGGCCCAACGATTCGGTCAACAGCAGGATTACGGAAATATTGCAGGAATTTTGGAAATCCTGCAAATCCAACACCTTAGGACGTAAAAAAAGTTCCTTTCGATACCGGTTCGGCCTTTTCCTGCGCAGGTTGGATCACGCCGCACAGGGGAACATTCCCGGCAAATTGGCGGAAACCCGTGGCTCACACTGATTCTCACCGAATCCTTCGATCACTCGAATCGCGGCCGCTCGGTGACGCTGCCTGTTCATTCCGCCGCCCTTCCCTACATTGCCTGCCATGCCACCAGACAATGTTTCCGCCCGCGACCTGAAGGACAAAGCCGATTGGGGAACGCTGCGGCGCTTCCTTCCCTATCTATGGCCGGCCCACGATGCCGCGCTCAAACGGCGGATCGTCTTTGCGATGGTGTTCGTGCTGCTGGCCAAGGCGACGACCCTTGCTCTCCCCTTCGCGTACAAGCGCGCGGTCGATTCGATGGCGACGCCCGCGAACGAGGCCGCGATGGTCGCGCTCGCCTTCGTGCTGGCCTACGCGCTCGGCCGCTTCGCGAGCGTCGCGTTCGACAATATTCGCAACATCATATTCGAACGCGTGGGTCAGGATGCGACGCGGAGCCTTGCCGAGGACGTCTTTGCCCGGCTTCACCGCCTGTCCCTGCGCTTTCACCTCTCCCGGCGGACGGGGCAGGTGACGAAGACGATCGAGCGCGGAACCAAGAGCATCGATTCCATGCTCTATTTCCTCCTGTTCAACATCGCGCCCACCTTGATCGAGCTGATTGCGGTCGCGGTCATCTTCTACCTCAATTTCGGGTGGGGGCTGGTGCTGGCGACGGGTGCGACGGTCGTCACCTATATCCTGGTCACCCGCTGGATCACCGAATGGCGCACGAAATTGCGCGCGCAAATGAACGAGATGGACGGGCATGCCCTGTCGCGCGCGGTCGATTCGCTGCTGAATTATGAAACCGTCAAATATTTCGGCGCCGAACACAGGGAGCAGGAACGCTATGCCGGCGCGGCGCGCGCCTATGCGAAGGCGGCGCTGAAATCCGAAAACTCGCTGGGCCTGCTCAATATCGTGCAGGCCGCGATCATGAACCTGCTCATGGCGGCGGCGATGGGCTATACCGTGTGGGGGTGGAGCCGTGGGGAGCTGAGCACCGGCGATCTGGTGTTCGTGAATACCTATCTGACGCAGCTGTTCCGCCCGCTCGACATGCTGGGCTGGGTCTATCGCACGATCCGGCAGGGAATGATCGACATGGCGGAGATGTTCCGGCTGATCGACACGCCGGTGGAGGTTGCGGACAAGCCGGGCGCCCCGGCCATTCACGTGGCGCGCGCGACGATCGCCTTCGACAACGTGCATTTCGGCTACGATCCCGACCGGGAGATCCTGCACGGGTTGAGCTTCGAGGTGGACGCGGGGGAACGTATCGCCATCGTCGGTCCATCGGGGGCCGGGAAATCGACGATTGCGCGGCTGCTGTTCCGCTTCTACGATCCGCAGGACGGCCGCATTCTCATCGACGGACAGGACATTCGCGGCGTGACGCAGGAAAGCCTGCGCCGTCATATCGGCATCGTCCCGCAGGACAGCGTGCTGTTCAACGAAACCATCGGCTACAACCTCGCCTATGGCCGCGAAGGGGCGACGCAGGACGAGATCGCGGCCGCGGCCAAAGGCGCCGCCATCGCCGAATTTATCGAACGCCTGCCATCGGGTTACGACACCGAAGTCGGCGAACGCGGCCTGAAACTGTCGGGCGGGGAGAAGCAGCGTGTCGCCATCGCTCGCACGCTCTTGAAAAATCCGCCCATCATCCTGTTCGACGAAGCGACCAGCGCACTCGATTCGCGGACCGAGCAAGACATATTGCGCACCATGCGGCGCATCGCGCAACACCGGACGACGCTTACCATTGCGCACCGGCTGTCCACCGTGGTGGATACCGACCGCATCCTCGTGCTCGACCAGGGCCGCCTTGCCGAGAGCGGGAGCCATGCGCAATTGCTGCGCCGGGACGGGCTCTACGCCGAAATGTGGGCGCGTCAGGCCACCGATAGCCAGGAAGAGCCTGCCTGACCGCGCAAGACCGCCGCACGCGATGGCGGACGGGGTCGGACCGGGGCGGAACGGGGCGGAACGGTGCCGCCCGACACGAAAGCGGCGCCATCCCCGCATGGAGATGGCGCCGCTTTCATTGCAGCGATTGCTACGCCGTCAGAGGATATATTTCGACAGATCGCTATCCTGCGCCAGTTCCGCGAGCCGTTCGCGCACATAGTCGCGGTCGACCGAAACGGTGGAACCGCCGCGCTCCTCCGCATCGAAGCTCACTTCCTCAAGCAGCTTTTCCATCACCGTCGACAAACGGCGGGCGCCGATATTCTCGACGCTTTCATTGACCTGCGCGGCGATGGTGGCGATCTCGCGGATCGCCTCCTCGCTGAAATCGAGCGTGACGTCCTCGGTCCCGATCAGCGCCTTGTACTGCTGCACCAGATTAGCGCGCGTCTCGCACAGGATGCGCACGAAATCCTCTTCGGTCAGCGCCTTCAGCTCCACCCGGATCGGCAGACGCCCCTGTAACTCCGGGAGCATGTCGCTCGGTTTGGAGACGTGGAACGCGCCGCTGGCGATGAAGAGGATATGGTCGGTCTTCATCGGGCCGTATTTGGTCGACACCGTCGTCCCTTCGATGAGGGGGAGGAGGTCACGCTGCACCCCTTCACGGCTGACCTGCCCGCCGCGATTGTCCGGCACGGCGATCTTGTCGATCTCGTCGAGGAACACGATCCCGTTCGTTTCCGCATTCTGCAGCGCGACGCGGGCGACGTCGTCCTGATCCATGCGCTTTTCCGATTCCTCGTCGACCAGCTTGTCCCAGGCATCGGCCACGCGCAGTTTCCTGCGTTTCAGCTTCTGCCCGCCGAACGCCTTGCCCATCATGTCGGACAGGTTGATCATGCCCACATTGCCGCCCATGCCGGGCAGCTCCATGTTCATGTTGGGCTGATCCTCGACCTCGATCTCCACCTCGGTATCGTTGAGATGGTTGTCGACGATCCGCTGACGGAAGCTTTCGCGCGTCGCCTCGCTGGCGCTGTCACCGACGAGGGCGTCGAGCAGGCGCTTCATCGCCGCAGCCGATGCCGCATCGCGCACCGCGTCCCGGCGGCGGTCCTTTTCAAGACGGATCGCCTCCTCGGCAAGGTCGCGGGCGATCTGTTCGACATCGCGCCCGACATAGCCGACCTCGGTGAACTTGGTCGCCTCCACCTTGACGAAAGGCGCATCGGCAAGCTTTGCCAAGCGGCGGCTGATCTCGGTCTTGCCGCAGCCGGTGGGCCCGATCATCAGGATGTTCTTTGGCGTGACCTCGTTGCGCAATTCCTCGGGCAGGCGCTGCCGCCGCCAGCGATTGCGCAGGGCGACGGCCACGGCGCGCTTCGCATCGGTCTGCCCGACGATGTGTTCGTCGAGCGCGGCCACGATGGCCTTCGGGGTGAGGTTCGTATTCGTCATGGTTTCGGGGGTTCTCATTCGCCGACGGCCTCGACCGTCACATTGCCATTGGTAAAGACGCACACGTCCGCGGCGACCTGCATCGCGCGGCGGGCGATCTTTTCGGGATCCTGTTCGTAATCCGACAGCGCCCTGGCCGCGGCGAGCGCGTAATTGCCCCCCGACCCGATCGCGGCAATCCCGCCTTCGGGTTCAAGCACGTCGCCATTGCCGGTGATCACCAGCAGCACGTCCTTGTCCGCGACGATCATCAACGCTTCCAGATTGCGGAGATATTTGTCGGTCCGCCAATCCTTGGCGAGTTCGACCGCGGCGCGCATCAATTGCCCGCGATATTGTTCGAGCTTGCGTTCGAGCCGTTCGAACAGGGTGAACGCATCCGCCGTGGCGCCTGCAAAGCCTGCGATGACCTTGCCCTTTTCCGGACCGCCCTCGCCGATGCGGCGTACCTTGCGGGCGTTGGGCTTCATCACCGTATTGCCCATCGACACCTGGCCGTCCCCCGCCACAATGGTGCGGTTGCCGCGCTTCACGCCGATGATGGTGGTTCCGTGCCACGGTACCAGGCCGTGGGCTTCGTCATGTGATCTCATGCCGGCGATATGGGTGGGGCCGCACGCGGTTCAACCGTGCACGGCCCGCATATCGCTCCGCAGGCTCAGGGCGGGCCGCCGCCCGCGCCGGGACCCGCACCAGGAAGCCCGCCCGCGCCGACCGAACCGATATTGCCGAACAGATCCTCGAAAAATCCGCGATCGCGGCCGAGCGTCGGCGTGGTCTTGTTATCGGGATTGATGTCGCGGACCAGTTCCATGCCGGTTTTGTCGACGTCCACGACATTGCCGGACGGATCGAACCGCACGCGCAGGACCCGGTGTTCCACGATATGCGATCCGCCGAAAATCTCGCGCTGCTGCGCACTGGTGACGTAATACCAGGTATTCTCACCGAACTGGCTGGTAAAGCTGGGCCGGCCGAGCGTGCCTTCGACCGAGCGGGCGTTGTCGATGCCCGGCTGAATCGATTGGGTGAGCGCCACGTCGCCGACATAGCCGCGCCGGTCGCGAATGGAGGTACACGCCCCCAGCAGCGCCGGGGCGACAAGCGCGAGGACTACTGCCCTGCTCATCATCCTGCCGGTCATGGAACGGCGCGATGCGGTGCCGGAAGTGAAATTCATGTGCTCAACGCGCCTTTTCGTCATACTGCCGGGTCATCGCAAATGGCTGCGCGCCCACGTTGTCATGCCCGTGTTTCGACCTATATCGGCCGGACGGGCGCCGAACCCTTACGGAACGCGGGCGAAGCGCACAAGACCGTGCGATACGCACGCCCCGCCGGTCCCCCATCGGGACGGGAATTGGGGTTCATGCGTTTAATCGGCGCTGAACGGCGATGCCGCGGCGCCGGCGACACATCGAAGGAACGAGTCCATGCTATCCCGGCTTTTCAAGCGTCAGCGCGCCACCGACCTCACCGATCTGTGGCATCGCATCGTCGCCATCGCGCGCGAGCCGCACTGGTACGCGGCCGACGGGGTCGCCGATACGGTGGAGGGACGTTTCGACATGATCAGCGCGGTGATGGCGCTCGTCATGATCCGGTTCGAGGACGAGGGCGCCGCGCAGCACGCCGCACGGCTGACCGAACTGTTCATCGACGACATGGACGGGCAATTGCGCGAGGCCGGCGTCGGCGATCTTGTCGTGGGCAAGCGCATGGGCAAACTGATGGCCGCGCTCGGCGGGCGGATCGGCGCCTATCGCGATGGGCTGTCCCATGCCGACGATACGGCGCTGGCCGAGGCGGCCCGGCGCAATACGACGATGATCGACCCCGATGATTCGGGCACGCGATTGGCCGCCGGCCTGCGGACATTGATGGCGGACATCCGGGCCGTGAACATGGAAGATGTGTTGAAAGGAAAAATCGCGCGATGAGCGAGACCATACCCTCCGAAATGCCGCGCTGGGTCGCGGTGCAGCAGGCCGATGGCCGCATCGTCGAGATCACCGCGAAGCCGGAGGAGCGCAGCGCACTCGCGCAGCGGTTCGGCATCGTGTCGCTCGATTCGCTCGTCGCGCGGCTCAGCCTCGAAGCCGATGGGGGGGTCGTGGAGGCGCGCGGGCAATTGAGCGCCGCCGTCACGCAGGCCTGCGCCGTGTCGGGCGAGGATCTGCGCACGAAGATCAGCGAACCGCTGCATTTCCGTTTCGTGCCTGAGACATCGCAAATGCCGGAGGAGATCGAGCTCGAAGCCGACGAGCTCGACGAGATCCCCTATGGCGGCGATCAGTTCGATCTGGGCGAAGCGGTTGCGCAAAGCGTCGCGCTCGCCATCGACCCGTTCGCCACCGGACCGGAGGCGGACCGCGTGCGCAACGAGGTCGGGCTGGACGAGCCGGAACGGGAAAACCCCTTCGCCGTGCTCAAGGGCGCGGTATCGAAGGGGTCTTCAAAAGACTGAAACTATCGGGGTGGCCGTGCGGAGCGGCCCGCGATCAGAACGGGATGTCGTCGTCGAGATCGTCGTAGCCGCCACCGCCGCCCTGGCCGCCGCCAAAGCCGCCGCCCGAACCATTTGCGGAGCCGCCGCCCGATCCGCCGCCCGAGCCGCCCTTGTTCCAGCCGCCGGATTGCCCGCCGCCCGAACCGCCGCCGTATCCGCCCGACTGTCCGCCGCCCCAGTCGCCACCGCCACCGCCGCCGCCGCCCGACTTGCCGTCGAGCATGGTCAGCGTACCGCCGAACCCGCGCAGCACGACTTCGGTGGAGTAGCGGTCATTGCCCTGCTGATCCTGCCATTTGCGGGTCTGGAGCTGTCCCTCGACATAGATCTTGCTGCCCTTGCGCAGGAAGCGTTCGGCAACGCTGATCAACCCTTCGGAAAAGATCGACACGGTGTGCCACTCGGTCTTCTCCTGACGCTGGCCTTCGCGATCCTTCCAGTTTTCGGTAGTGGCGAGGCGCAGGTTGCACACCTTGCCGCCGTTCTGAAAGCTGCGGACCTCCGGATCGGCGCCCAGATTGCCGATCAGCATGACCTTGTTGAGACTGCCTGCCATAAATTATTGCCTTCGATTTTTCGCGTCAGAGCCCGGCCGCGACGGCGAGCCAATAGGTGATTCCCGCAAAGATGTAGGCGAGCGCGAACAGATATGCCAACATGAAGGCTGGCCATTTCCACCCATTCGTTTCGCGCTTCGCCACGGCAATGGTGGAAAGACATTGCGGCGCGAACACGAACCAGGCGAGAAAGGCGAGCGCGGTCGGCAGGCTCCACCGGCTCGACAGCCGATCGGTGAGCGCCATCGCCGTCTCCTCCTCGTCCCCGCTATCGACCGCATAGGTCGTGGCGAGCGAGGATACCGCCACCTCGCGCGCCGCCATCGCGGGGATCAATGCGAGCGCGATGTCCCGATTGAAGCCGATCGGTTCGACCACGACGTGAAGCCCGTCGGCGATATGGCCCGCGATGCTGGCATCGACCTGACTCTCGCCCGGTTCCGCCTGCGGAAAGGAAAGCAGCAGCCACAGGATTACCGTGGCGGCGAAGATGATCGTGCCCGCCCGGCGCAGGAAGATCCACGCGCGTTGCCACAGGCCCAATGCGATGTCGGACAGCCGCGGCCATTGGTAGCGCGGCAATTCCATGATGAACCCGCTCGCCGCGCCCTTGGCCACACTGCGCCGCAGGATCAGCGCGACGACCATCGCTCCGATAATGCCCGCGACATAAAGCGCGAACAGCACCAGCCCCTGCAACCCGATCCCCGGCCCGACCGCGCGGGCCGGAATGAACGCCGCGATGATGACGGCATAGACCGGAAGCCGTGCCGAACACGTCATCAGCGGCGCGATGAGGATGGTAGTCAGCCGATCCTTGGGATCGGAGATCGAGCGCGTCGCCATGATGCCTGGAATGGCGCAGGCAAAGCTCGACAGCAGCGGGATGAAGCTGCGTCCCGAAAGGCCGACGCCCGCCATCATCCGGTCCATAAGGAACGCGGCGCGGGCCATGTATCCCGTCGCCTCCATCAACAGGATGAAGAAGAACAGGATCACGATCTGCGGCAGGAACACGACGACCGAGCCGACACCGGCCAGCACGCCTTCGGTGATCGCATCGCGGATCAGCCCGTCGGGCAGGATCGCGGCGACCGTTTCGCTCACGAAACCGACAGCCGCCTCCAGCCCGTCGGCAAAGGGCGTCGCCCAGGCAAACACGGCCTGAAATACCACGAACAGCAGGGCGAACAGGATGACCGGCCCGATCCAGGGATGCAGCAGCACCTTGTCGAGCCCGCGATGCATGCGCCGCGTACGCGTTTCGGATACCAGCGCGCGCTGTGCGATGGCATGGGCGCTCACCCGGCGTTCGGTCATGCCGAGGTCGGCGGAGAAAAAGGGCGACCGATGCTTTTCATTGACGGCGCGCTGCAACGCATCGGTCAGTGCGTCCAGTCCGCGGCGGCGCACCGCCACCGTTTCCACCACCGGCACGCCGAGCGCTTCGCCCAAAGCCTTCGCATCGAGCACCAGCCCGTCGCGCTTTGCCAGATCGACCATGTTGAGCGCGACGACCACCGGCAGGTCGAGCGCGATGAGCTCCTGCGCGAAGACGAGATGCTGTTCCAGATTGGCGGCATCGACCACGATGACGAGCGCGTCGGGACGGCGCTGCCCTTCCTGATCGCCGAGGATGACGTCGCGGGTCACGGCCTCGTCCGGGCTCGACGGGTCGAGCGAATAGCTGCCGGGAAGATCGACCAGCTCGACCGGCTCGCCATTGGCGAGCGCCATGCGGCCCGCCTTGCGCTCCACCGTGACGCCGGGATAGTTCGCGATTTTCTGCCGCGCACCGGTGAGCGCGTTGAACAATGCGCTCTTGCCCGCGTTCGGGTTGCCGACAAGTGCGACGGTGCGGATGGGCCGGCTCATGCCGCCGCGTCCGCGCCGGTGGCGGGTTGCGCGCCTGTATCGGCTACCGCCTCGACCGTAATCGCCTCGGCATGGACGCGCCGCACCGCGATGGTCATGCGCCCGATTTCAAGCGCGAGCGGATCGCGCCCGGAAAAAATGCCGCGATGCGCGAGCTTGACCGTGACGCCGTCATCGATGCCCAGCGCACGCAGGCGTCGCGCCTCTTCGGGCGCGAGCGTGTCCCAGTCCACCGCGACGATGCGCGACACGCTGCCCCGCGGCCTTTCGGCCAGTGTTTCGAACCCGTTGGTCATGGTGCGCCGGTCGCACATAGCGCCGCTCTTTGCAACTAATTCTCAATAAAGCGCGCTTGTTGAGGAGATGACTGTCCACCCCGCGAAAGCCGGCCTCAACGCGAGGGATACCGCAGCCGGCCGAGCATGCGGAGCGGGCTGAATCGCTCGCGATCGGGATTTTGCCATTTGGCCTTGGCCTTCTCGAACTTCATCACGCCTTCGATCCGGCGGTCGAGAAAGGCGCGCGTGTCGGCCTGTCCGTCGCTGTCGTCGTCGGCGAAAACGGTGAGCGTGGCGGCATAGATCGAGGCCAGGATCGCGCGTTTCGTGTAATGGTTGTAATCGGTCGCCGTGTCGCCCGCCATGCGCCACATGAGATCGGCGCTGCTCCATCCCAGCCGGGCCGAGCGGGCGAGGTTTTGCGGCATGGCCATGATCGTCATCGCCCGGCGCAGCGATTCGCGTTGCGGCAGCGCGGCATCGAGCCGGAACATCACGAGCGCATGGATACGGTCGCGAATCTTCATCGCGGCGAGTTCGGCGGGGTTCAGCTCCTCTGCCATGCGGCGGTCGATGGCGCCGATCCACGCCGCGATCATGTCCATCGCGCCGCCGGGAAACGCGAGCCGCGCCACCGCCGGATCGACGCCTTCCATCTCCGCCGCGGCAACGAGCGCGGTATCGCTCCACCCGTCGAAAATCGCCGCATCGGCAATGGCAGGGGCCAGCGCGATGGCCAGCGCGTCGAGGGTCAGCGTATCGGCGTCGATCACAGGCTCGGTCCGTAGGTCTGAGAGTTGCGGGCGGCGTTGTCCTGCCGTTCGATCAGGACAAGCACGGGGTTGCCGCGTCCGGCAAGCGTTGCGTAATCGCGCGCGCTGCGTCCCGACGAATCGGCACGGTCGGGGTTCGCCCCGTTGTCGAGCAGGATCTTTGCAAGATCCGCATCGCGCAGATGGGTCGCCACGATCAACGGGGTTTCCCCCGTCGCGTTCGTCTCGTTCACGTCGGCACCTGCCTTTGCCAGCATTTCCACCCCTTCGAGAAAGCGCAACGAGGACGCCATTTCGAGCGGGCTAATGCCCTTCGCATCGCGAACATTCGGGTTGGCCCCCTTGTCGAGCAGGAAATCGAGCCAGGTCCGATCCCGCCGCGCGACCACGATATGCAGCGCGGACCGACCCGTGCCGACGTCGCGGGCATTGACCAGCGTGCTTCCCGGCTGGTTGAGCGCGGCGATCGCGGTATCGCCATCGCGCTTCTCCACCGCTTCGAGGAAACGATAGCCCTCGGAAAACTGCGCCGCCGCAGGGCTCGCCGACAGGCAGGCCGCCGCCGCGGTGGCCAGAACGGTGAAAAGACGTGTATTCATTCCGGTTCGTATCCCTGCCATATCCTGATCCGGCGCTTTCACTTGCGCCTGATGCTTTAGCAGGACATGAACCGCCCTTCCATGCCCCATTACGATCATATCCGCCGCCCCGCCCCGCATCCGCACGCCCGTCCGTGGCGGCACAGGATGCTGACCGGTCTTGCGCTTTCGCTCGCGCTGGGGCTCGCCTCGTGCGGTTGGGGCGATGCGGGCGATGGCGCGGCGGAGGCGCCCCCGCTGGCGGGCGCGGCCATTGGCGGCGATTTCGCGCTTGTAAATAGCGAGGGGCAGACCGTGCGCTGGGCCGATTTTGCGGGGCAGTGGCGCATCGTCTATTTTGGTTACACCTTCTGTCCCGACGTGTGCCCCGTCGATGCGCAGGCGATCGGACAGGGGCTCACCCTGTTCGCGAAGGAGGCGCCGGATCGCGCCGAACGGGTCACGCCGATCTTCATCACCATCGATCCGGAGCGCGACACGCC
The DNA here is from genome assembly GCF_022378335.1 of Croceicoccus hydrothermalis. GTDB lineage: Bacteria > Pseudomonadota > Alphaproteobacteria > Sphingomonadales > Sphingomonadaceae > Croceicoccus > Croceicoccus hydrothermalis. Next base: position 11,126 of record NZ_JAIQCI010000054.1, on the reverse strand, counting down.
GCAGGCGGTCGGCGAATTCGTCGCCAATTTCCATCCGCGCATGGTCGGCCTGACCGGGACGGAGGCGCAGATCGCGAAGGCGGCCGATGCCTTCGTCGTCTATCACGAAAAGGGTGCCGAATCGGCGGGCGGCGGCTATCTCATGAACCACAGCAATGCGGCGATGCTGTTCGATCCCGACGGCAATCCGGTCGCCCTGCTCCCCACGAACGAAGGCGCCGCCGCGGTCGCCGAAGAGCTGGCGAAATGGGTGCGATAAAAGGCCCTGTGACAGGTGATCCGCCGTTCTGGGAAAAGCCGCTTGCCGCGCTCGACGATGCGGAGTGGGAAGCGCTGTGCGATGGGTGCGGCAATTGCTGTTTGCACAAGCTGGAGGATGCCGACACAGGCGAGATATACCCCACCAATGTGGCGTGCCGCCTGCTCGACACGCAAAGCGCGCGATGCACCGACTACCCCGATCGCAAGGCGAAGGTACCCGATTGCCTGCAGCTTACCCGTGAAAAGGCGCACGAACTGCACTGGCTTCCCGACACGTGCGCCTATCGCCTGCGCGCCAATGGCGAACCCTTGCGCGCATGGCATTATCTGATCTGCGGGGATCGCGATGCGGTCCACCGCGCCGGGATTTCCGTCGCCGGAAAGGTCATATCGGAGGATGACGCCGGCCCGATCGAGGAACATGTCGTCATTCCCGGCTACGAACTCGTGCTCGCCCCCGATGGCGAAGAGAACGGGGAAGAGGGCGCGGACGAGGACGGCGGATGAAGAACCGCGCCCGCGCCGGGCTCGACGCCTTTCTCTCCCGCCGCACGCCGCCGGCGACACACATGCGCGGCTCGGTGCCGTTGCCCGATGGTCCCCTGCCGCTTGTCGTGCGCCGTCACCCGACCGCGCGCCAAATGACATTGCGCCTGTCGCCCGATGGAGGTGAGGCGCGGGTCAGCATTCCGCGCTTCGGCGCGCTCGACGACGGCGTCCGATTTGCGACGGCGCGTGCCGACTGGCTCGCGGCGCAGCGGGCGAAGCGGCCGCAACCGCTCGTCATCGCCGATGGCGCCGCGCTGCCCTTTCGCGGGCGGGTCCTTCGCGTGACGCGCGATGCCGCCCGCCCGCGCCGTCCGGTGGTGGATGGCGAAGTCCTGTGGTGCGGCGGGTCAGCCGACGGCATCGAAGCCCGCATCCGCCGCTGGATGGAAGAAGAAGCGCTGCGGCTCATGACCGCCGACGTTGCCGATTTCTGCGCCCGGGCCGCCATCCCCGCCCCGCCGGTAAGGCTCAGCCGGGCGCAGCGCCGCTGGGGCAGCTGCGCGCGCGACGGGACGATCCGGCTCAACTGGCGGCTCGTCATGGCGGAGGATGCGGTGCGCCGTTCGGTTGCCGCGCACGAGGTCGCGCATCTGGTTCATTTCGATCATTCACCGGCGTTCCATGCGCTCCACGCCAGGATCTTCGACGGCGATCTTGCGCGTGCCGACCGCTGGCTCAACGAACAGGGGCGCACGCTCTACGCCGCGTTCGGGTAGGCTCGCGCATCGCGGATCACGCAGCGGGCTGGCCACGGCGTGACCTAGCTCCTATCTTGGGCAGGACATGGCAGTTCAGAAAACAGGTCTTTTGCGCTTTCTCTCCCTCATCAACCCCATGGGTGCGATGCGGGATTTTCGCGGCGTGTGGATGCAGGAAAACCCGCACCGCTGGCGCTTTTTCGCGCTGGCGGCGGCGGTGACGATCTGCATCTTCGGCACGATTTTCGGCGAAAGCTACCGGATCGAACCGCGCGCGCCCACCATCACCTACATCAACACGTTCGAGCCGGGCCGCTCCGACGAGGAGATCATCGCCTCCAATATCGAGAATCAGAAACGCAAGGATGCCCTGCGCGCCGAACGTGCCGCGCGCGAGGAGGAGATTCGCCAGCGCTACGAAACGGTCGCCCGCGTGTCCGGCATCGACGTGGAGGAAGCCCGGCAACAGGGTGAGCGCGAGCGCGCGATGCGCGAAGCGCGCGAGGCGGAGGCCCGCCGCCGCGCGATCGAACGAGTCGAAAAGAATTTCTGATTCCCGCTGGCTCGACTCCACGGCGCGGTTGGCGATACGCGGCCGTCCCCTAAGCCGTCCGAACCCGGCGGTCGGGTGCATCCTCGTGCGCGATGGCATCGTCGTGGGGCGCGGCTGGACGCAGCCGGGCGGGCGCCCGCATGCCGAAGCGATGGCCCTGCGGCAGGCCGGCGACAATGCACGCGGGGCAACCGCCTATGTCACGCTGGAGCCGTGCGCGCATGCCTCCAATCGCGGCCCCGCCTGCTCCGCGCTTCTGATCGCGGCGGGCGTGGCGCGGGTCGTGGTGGGCTGCGAGGATCCCGACCCGCGCACCGCGGGCAAGGGGATCGCCGCGCTGTGCGCCGCGGGCATCGGCGCCGCAACCTGCGATAACGCGGCATCGCGCGATTCGCTTGCCGGATACCTGCTGCGCGAAGCTTCGCACCGGCCTCTCGTCACGTTGAAACTGGCGCTGTCGCTCGACGGGTGCATCGCCATGGCCGACGGAAGCAGCCAATGGATCACCGGCCCTGCTGCCCGCGCCCATACCCACGCGGTGCGGGCGCGCCACGATGCGATACTGGTCGGCGGCGGCACGCTGCGCGCGGATAGGCCCCGGCTCGACGTGCGGTTGCCCGGCCTTGGCGAACGCAGCCCGGCGCGCTGGGTGCTGAGCCGTGGTGATGCGCCGCCCGGATGGTCGGCATTGCGTTCGCCGGGCGATCTTTCCCCGCTTCTGCCCGCGCAATATCTCATGGTCGAAGGCGGGGCCGAAACCGCCGCCGCGTTTCTTTGCGCAGGCCATGTCGACAGGCTGCTGATCTATCGGGCGCCGATCGTCATCGGGCGGGGGATGGCCGGCATTGGCGACATCGGCCTTTGCGCGCTGACCGATGCGCACGAACAATGGCAATTGCGTGACCGGCGTATGCTTGGCAAGGACACGATGGAATTATACGAGCGGATCCCATGTTTACCGGCATAACCACAGCAATCGGCACGGTCGCCCGCGTTTCGCGCGATGGCGGCGATACACGGGCGACCGTCGCGTGCCCCTTCAACCCTGCCGACATGGCGATCGGCGCGTCCATCGCCTGTTCCGGCGTGTGCCTGACCGTGGTGGATCGCGGCGGGACGACGGGCGATGCATGGTTCGTGGTCGACGTGTCGGACGAAACCATTTCGCGCACCGCGCCCGGACAATGGCGCGAAGGGGCGCGGCTCAATCTGGAGCGGGCGCTGAAACTCGGGGACGAGCTTGGCGGGCATATCGTGACCGGCCATGTCGATGCGGTCGGCACCGTCGCCCTGCGCGAGGAACGCGCCGGTTCCGTCCATTTCGAGATCGACGCCCCGCGCGACATCGCCGCCTTTATCGCGGCAAAAGGATCGATCACCGTCGATGGCGTATCGCTGACCGTGAATGCGGTGGAGGATTTGCCGGATGGCGTCGCGCGGTTCGCGCTCAACATCATTCCGCATACGGCCGGGGTCACGACACTGGGTGCGCGGCAGCAAGGCGATGGCGTCAATCTGGAGATCGACGTCCTCGCCCGCTACCTGCGCCGGATGCAATCGTTGCGCGAAGCCTAGCTGCTGACCTTCGCAAGGGCGGCGATGAACCTGTCGATATTGCCGAGAGTCAGCCCGGCAATATTGATGCGCCCCGAACCCGCCATGTAAACGGCGTGATCCTTGCGCAAGGCCTGAATCTGATCCTTGTCGAGCGGCAGCATCGCGAACAGGCCATGCTGCTGCGCCAGCGGGGTGAGATCGACCGAACCGGCGGTCCCCGCCTCGGCCAGACGCGCGCGCACCTGCAGCATCCGGCGGCGCATGCCCGCAAGCTCGTCCAGCCATTCGCGGCGCAGCGTATCGTCGGCCATGACCTCGCGCACCACCGAACCGCCGTGATCGGGCGGCATCGACCACGTGGCGCGGGCAAAGGACGCGGCATTCGACATGATCCGCGGGAGGTGATCCGCCTCGGCCGCCTGTACATAGACGGCGCCGACACGGTCGCGATAAAGGCCGAAATTCTTGTCGCAGCTATAGGCGAGGAGCGCTTCGGGCACCGCCTTCATGACGATACGCACACCCTGCGCATCCTCCTCCAGCCCCTGCCCCAACCCCTGATACGCGAGGTCGAGAATGGGCAGGATGCCCTTTTGCGCGATCATCGCGGCAATCTCGTGCCATTGGTCGACGGTGTAATCGATGCCGGTCGGATTGTGGCAGCATCCGTGGAGCAGGACCGCATCGCCTGCGTCCGCCTTCGCGATCGCGGACTTGAGGGCGTCCATGTCGGCCTCGCCATCGGTGGCATGGTTGAAGGTCGCGACCTCCATGCCGATGTCCTTCAGGATCTGCGCATGGTTCGGCCAGCTCGGCGTGCCCATCCACACGCGCTTCACGCCCGCCGCCTGCGCCAGCGCCACGGCGAGCCGCACGCCGCCGGTTCCGCCTGGCGTCTGCATGCCGTCGATGCGGTCGCTCTTCGCCATGTCGTCGCCCAGGATGATCGGCATCAGGCAGTGCACGAAATCCATGCAACCTTCGGGGCCGAGATAGGCCTTGGAATCCTGCCGTTCGACCAGATCCCTTTCGGCGCCCTTCACCGCCGCGAAAACGGGCGTCGCGCCGTCGTCGGTGCGATACACGCCGACGCCGAGGTCGATCTTCTCCTCGCGCGGATCGGCGGCGTACATCTTGATCAGCGCCAGAAGCGCATCGGGCGATTGTTCGGGAAGATCGGCAAGCATCGGCATGGGGTCACATCTCGCGGTACAAACGAAGCGCGCATCGGGCGCCAGATGGCCGTCTCATGCCGACCGCAGGACCACGGGGCAAGCCTCAAGCACCATCAATTTTTATTGGGGTGGTATTAGAACGGGAACCAGCGATGCTTTTTCGAAAAGCGCAAATAGCCCGCATTGACCCCGAGCCTGACCCCCACGCCCATGCGGATGGGGATCAGCACGACATCGCCCTTGCGGACATAGCTGGCGTTGAAGCCGCCCACGACATAGGCCTGCCCCTCCCCTGCGGGATAGCGTTCGTAGAGATCCTCGCTGTCCCACAGATTATAGACGAGGATGAAGGTGGAGCCCGCATTGGCGCCCGCGTCGAACCCGATCGACGGCCCGGTCCAGTAGACGGGCATCTCGCCCTCGACCTTGTGATACATCGTGCCTTCGCCATACCGCAGCCCGACGGCGAACGCACCGCCCGCCTCCCGCCCGGTGATATAGGCGTTGGGCTCGCCCTGCTTGCTAAGGATGTCCTCGACCAGCTTGGCCAGCCCTTCGGCACCGCTCCCGAACGCGCGCTCCGCAGCGCCGAGCACGTCGTCGCGCTGATAGGTGGTGGCGGCCTGCGGCGCGGCGGCGGGCGGTGTCGATGGCGCGGGCTGCGGCACGGGCGCGGTGGGCGCGGGCGTGGCGGGAACAGGTTCTTCGCCGGGATAGACATAGTCCGACGGCGGCGGCGCCGCATACGGATCGGCATAGGGATCGCCTGCGACGGGCGGCAATTCGCCCTGCGCGCCCTGCGCCGTTGGCGAGGGAGCGGGTTGCGACTGCTCCAGATCGCCGTCGATCGCGCGGTTGGGGTCGATCGTGGTGATCTGCGCCTGTACGGTGCCGGCAAGACACAGCGCCATCGCCGCCACAGGCAGCGTTGCGGCGTGAGGCCATGGCGACGACACCCGATCCGATTGACCTGAAAAGCGCTGCATAAACCGTCCCATTGTCGTTTCCCGTTCGTTGCGGAGCAGTCCATCGACCGCCGCGCGCCTGGCGTATCGCGTGCGCGAATGCACGGCCGATGGCAAGTCCGCAAGCCTTGCGCAAAAGGCATCGGACGCCCTGAACTGACGGTTAATTCGCACCACTTGGCGTCGATCCGTCTTCACCGCCCGATCGTATGCCTGCCCGGCACTGAGGCCATGTCGAGAAGGATGGTCAGACGATACTGCATTTTGCATCGGCGCCCTCTTGAAGCCACCGACGGACCTCGTTATAGGCCGCGGTTCCGGAGACGTGGGTGAGTGGCTGAAACCAGTTCCCTGCTAAGGAACCATACTCTTTATCGGGTATCGAGGGTTCGAATCCCTCCGTCTCCGCCACCTCGCTTTTCCCAGACAATCCCTTATAGTCCTTAAGCGCGCAGAAATGCGGCGTTTTTTGCTTTTCGTCGTCCGTATAGTTCTCTATATGTTCCTATAGATCCGGCGTCGAGTGTGGGTCTGAGTGTGGGTCTGGAAGGAGCGAGCGATGGGAAAATTAACGGCGATGGGGGTCAAGAACCTGACTGAACCAGGCCGCTATTCTGACGGAGAAGGTCTTGATCCTCAAACTTGCCGCAAAAGGCAAAGGTAGTTGGATCGTCCGGATTCAGGCCAATGGAAAGCGCCGAGACATCGGTCTGGGCACCCTCGCTGACTTACCACTAGGAGAAGCTCGAGAAGCCGCGAGGGCGCTTCGCAAGGAAATGAAGGCGGGAATCGACGTTCTGGCAGAGCGTGAAAAAGAAGCGTTGGTCATCCCCTCGTTTCGCGATGCCGCCAAGCTTGTCCATGAGGAGCACAAGGCAGCTTGGAAGAACGGAAAGCATCAAGCGCAGTGGATCAACACGCTCGAAACCTACGCTTTTCCGACTTTGGGCGACAAACTCGTTTCGGAGATAGAGGGACCTGCAATCCGCGATGCGCTTTCTCCGATCTGGCTGACAAAGCCAGAAACGGCGCGGCGGGTACGACAACGAATCGGATCGGTGCTGGATTGGGCCTGCGCAAAGGGTTTTCGTGAGACTGAAGCCCCGATGCGCTCAGTTATTCGTGGCCTTCCGCGCCAGCCAAAGAAGCAAGGCCATTTCGCGGCGATGCCCTACGCTGACCTCCCCGTATTCGTGACATGGTTGCGTGGGCGCTCCTCGGTCGGCCGTCTCGCATTGGAATTTCTGATCTTGAATGCCTCTCGCTCCGGCGAAGTTCGTGGCGCGCGCTGGAACGAGATAGACATCAAGAAGAAGCTTTGGACGATCCCCGCTGAACGCATGAAGGCGGGGACTGCTCATGTTGTCCCTCTCTCAGAAGCAGCTTTAGGTGTACTTAAGCGAGCGAAAGCGTTCCGTTCCCCCGTCAGCGATCTTGTCTTTCCAGGACAAAACCCACGCCGCTCATTGTCAGATATGACCCTGCTCAAAGTCCTGCGCGACAAGGGAGACGATTACACCGTTCACGGCTTCCGCTCGTCGTTTCGCGATTGGGTCGCCGAAAAGACGAACTATCCGGGCGAGGTCGCAGAAGCCGCGTTGGCTCATACGATCGCGAACAAGGTCGAAGCAGCGTATCGGCGCACCGACTACCTCGACAAACGCAAACCGCTGATGGCGGACTGGGCAAAGTTCGTGGCTCGTCCGATGGGCAGTCAGGCGACCTAATCCTGCAACATAGCCTTAAGGTTGCTGCGGACAATACGTCCTGCTGCATGGTCGTCGATGGACAGCACATTACCCAATAAAGAGATGGCCCGGCGAACATCACCTGCGGGAATGGGAGCCTTTTCCCTGAGCACAAACGGGCCGTCAGTCTCGGTTAGAAGGCGATTCGTCGGTATGGCAGAAGTGACTTTCAGTCCATTGGGTGAAGAGAGCATCTGCTCATTCACTGAGAAATAGCATCCAAGCGCAACTGCACGCCGAACTTCGGCAACGCTGCCGGTGAACCAATGCAATACGACCCTGCCCCTGTCCTGAGGCAGGTGTTTTTCCACCAAGTCCAAGACTGCCTTTGTCGCTCTTACACTATGAACGCTGAGGACCTTATCTTTTGACGACGCACAAAGTCGAAGAACCCGTTCAAAGACCTGCTTTTGCAGATCAAGGGAGCGGTAGAATCGAGGTCCAGCGTCGAGACCAACCTCACCGACGTAGCGAGTTTGAGGCAATATCTTCTCAAAGAGTTCGATTTCCCCATACCGCTCTTCTACGAGCTGCGGGTGAAGACCTACTCCGACCCGCACGAATTTGCTGGATGAGGCGAGTTCGTGGTTCCGTTTGAACGCCAAAGGCGTCGTCGTCACGGCGAGTGTCGCGGTCTTTCGCTTGTCACAAGATCGGATCGCCTCTTGCAAGTCCGGGTAGAGGTCCAAGTGGGCGTGGAAATCGACATATTCGGGAATCATATTATCTGCCGGGCTTCGCCTTCACGCCCTCAATGAGGTCAGCCACTTCAAGGATACCACGACGGAACACGTCGGCGTAATCAGGAATTTCGTCAACGGCATCGATTAAGGGGCCTGGCTTGTGCACGAGAATTTTTGACAGCGATGGGTTCGTCTTGATCCGCTTCGTCATGAGTTGGAATGAACGAACGTGTTCACCTTCTGCGCGATCGGCTGCTAGAGTCTGCGCCTTCAAATCCGGGATAGTGTAAAGGGTAGGATCAGAAACACCCAACCCCGAATTCAGTGAGGCCCTTCGGATAACGCAAGGAACACAATAACCGCAATGCCTGGGTGAAAGCCCCTTGTATCTAGCCTTGGCTGGCGACGAGCATGACATAGAACCGCCGACGATCCTACGCAGGAAATCAAGGTCGGCGCAGTTGGCCACCATCTCTCCCTTCGTTGCGTGCCTGTATGGATTCGAATAGCTGACCGTCAGTCCTACTGCGGCGGCCAGTTGGGCCATGCTCGCTATGAAATGCGGATGCGCCGTACGAGTGCTGAGTGCGCCAAACCGAAGCGGGTCGAGCGGTACGTTGAGAGCAATTAGCCCATTTTCCGGAATGTTGACAGCAGCGCTTTTCCCAAGTGCAGATGCCGCGAGACCTGCAAGCGCATAGAAAAGGAATGATCGCCCGCGCTGGGTGTCCTCTGTTTCCTTGGTGTCGAGATGGCCTTTGTCGAAACCGAGCCGGACACGGATCACGTTTACGTTCTCTGGAGAAAAATGCTTTTCTAACGCGTCTATAACATAGGCCTGCGCCTTTGCCGTTTCAGCATCCCAGTAATGGCTCACGAACAGTGGGCGCTTGCCATTTGAAAGAGAGTCAATGGCGCCAATTAGACTATCAAGCCCGCCCGAGAGCAGGCTCACCTCGGTCAACCCGTCGATGGCCAACCGCTTAGGCTGTATCGCAAGAGTTGCGGCGTTCTTTGGTCTATCCCTGAAGAACACACGCCAACGGTCACCGGTCAGAAATCTCAACAGCCTCTCAATGTGCTGCTTTTGGCTTGTCCATGTCGAAGCGGATGACACGGGCACATAAAGATCAATTTCCCGGCTCCAGCCGTCCTGAGCGTTCACCTTGCGGGAAATGCGTGTATCTCCCGCATTTACCATCGCCGCAAGGATGGTCAGGTCGATTGCCGACTCTTGTGGTCGCAAGCCGAGCGACGAAAGTTGATCCAGCGCTTGTCCGATACCAAAACCCGGACGCAAGTCATTATCCAGAAAGTCGATTTCGTAATCAGCGGAATCTGTCTGAACCAGCTTAATCTTTGCGGTGTCGTTTGGTCCGAGGCGACCTATCAGGCTAAATCGTCTCATTCGCGCTCCCCTAGGGCTTGGATGAGGTCAAATGCGGCAGAAAACAGGTCATCGACGAAGCCGTTAATGTCTGCGCTATCAAGGTTTCCTAGGTCTGCCCCTCGCTCATCAAATCGATCACGCACACACCCGTTTACAAAATCGTGAAGCATCTTTTGCGCCCTCTCAACACCGGCGATATCTGAAGCCACGGACAGCGCATTGGTGCCAACCTCATTGAGGATTTTGCCTTCGATGGAACGGCTCACCACCCCAATGAAAAACTCTTGAAGGTCAGCGGCGGTTAGTTCGTCAAAATTGCCAACCCCCTCGGTTGCCATTGCGGCAACGGTTTCCAGCATGGCATCGCGAGCTATGGCTTCATCCAGAGTGCCACCTTCTGGGCAAAGCATATCCGTCATCGCGACGAATACATCTTCTGCTGGTGCCCCGGCCATTCCTTCCAGATTGAACCGACGCAGAGCCTCCGCCGGACCTTGCTCAGCGAACGTGCGGGCGAATCCGGCAATGCCTCCTGCTACCGCCCTAGAATTTGACATCCTATTTGACGCTGCGCGACCTCCGCCACTCGCGCCGACGTACTTTCCTGCGCCCCGACGAATTGCACGAGAGTCAGATGTTCGGGTCCCACGAGTAACATCGCCTCTCGCTGGCCCCAGCCCTGAGGAAGGCGACACAGGCGGGATTGGCGGATACTTCGTAGGATTTGCAGGCGGGACATTACCGTCGTCCTGGCCTCCGTCACCTTGACCATCTGCGACTCCATTTCCTCCATCCGCAGGCGCAGCCGCAGGTTGGGAAGGAGGTTCTCCAACCCAGCTAGGCACGAGTCCGTTCTTTGATCCGCCAAATGTCCCCGAGGTCCCCATTAGCTCCGTCCCCCTTTGCCCAAGAGCTTTATCACTGCGGAAGCCGCCGTTTTCAGACCTTTGTTTTCATCTTGTCCCGCCCATTCGGTAAGCAGAGCGCTGAATTCCCCTTTGGCTTCCTCTTCGTTGAAGGCACCTGTCCAGCCACTTACGGCCCATGGCCCCAGCTTCGACACTGGAAGGTCTTTCAAGAATGCGAGAAGTGGGCCTTGGAGGAACGGATGTAGCTTGGCGACTTCAGCAAGGCCGCGAACTCCCACTGGCTCTTGAGCTAAATCCTCAGCATCCCGAACCTTTGATCGGAGAGCATCAAAAACCTGCTCGGCTTCCAGTGTTTGTAGACGAGCTACTTCGGCCGACGCCTGCTTCACTTGCAGAGGCGACCCTTGAAGTTTTGCAACCAGCTCATCTAGATCGCCAAGCGACGCCACAGCACCGAACACGTTTCGTCGATCCCGTGTAACAAAGACGTAGGGCCGGAGGTCATGCTCCGCCAATGACGGCTCTATCGCAGCCCACTGCTTGGCCCATTCCAAGTTTGGCCAATCCGGTAAGGGTTTATCGGAGGTTGCGCCTTTAGCCCGTCGTATTCACCAGGCGGGTTCGGAAGGGTTGGCGGGAGTGGCCTAAGCCTCTGATCTGAATTAGGAACTGGGTATC
>NZ_JAIQCI010000053.1 GCF_022378335.1 Croceicoccus hydrothermalis | reverse complement strand
GATACCCAGTTCCTAATTCAGATCAGAGGCTTAGGCCACTCCCGCCAACCCTTCCGAACCCGCCTGGTGAATACGACGGGCTAGGCCGAAGCCATGCCGGCAATGTCGAATTCTCGCATGCCGCACCCGACGACCATTTGCTGCGGTCGGGATGCCCCCAACGCTTCGACCTTGTCGCGCACTCGTTCAGCGCAGCCACCGACATCCAGATCAGAAAACGGATCACGAGTGCATAGTCTGCGAAAGGCAAAATACCTCGGGCCCATCGTCTGCCGAAATGCCCACGGTGGGCGTACGCAAACGCCCCCCAATGGAAAAAAAACGGTCCCCACCTTAAGATAGGTCATGGCACCGGCATTCGAGCTATCTACCCTCGCAGCAGACATAAAGATTTTAATTCTATGGGAGATGGTCAATGCGAAAATTACTTCATCCTGCCCTGTTGGCGTCTAGCGCCGCGCTTGCAGTCGCGCTTCCCGCGCACGCACAGGATACTGAAAATCAGGACAGTGCCGAAGTGGAGCTCGCCGAAGCTTCACCCGCAGGGCAAGGCGAGATCATCGTTACCGCGCGTCGCACCGATGAGCGACTGCAGGATGTCCCCGTTGCGGTGACTGCTTTTGACAGCCAAGCGCTTGAGCGCAGTACTGTGCAGGAATTGTCCGACGTACGGTCGATTGCGTCTGGTCTGAATTTCAACTCGGAAGGCGGCAAAAGCACGACGAATGTCAGCCTACGCGGCATCGGGCAGCTTCCTGTCGGGCTCACGACTCCGGGTGTCGTAACCTATTTCAACAATATTGCGATCCCCAGCCTCGGTTCGAGTATCCCTACATATGACATCGCGAACATTCAGGTCCTGAAAGGGCCTCAAGGAACACTTTTTGGCAAATCGACGCTTGGCGGAGCGATTCTAGTCAACACAGTGCAGCCGGATCTGTATGATTTTGGAGGCTATGTCCGTGGAACCTATGGACGGTATGAATATCGCGCTCTTGAAGGCGCAATCAATATCCCCATCATTCCTGGCACTGTCGCGCTGCGCGTCGCTGGGCAGATCCGCCGGCAGGATGAACGAATTCGTTCACTCGACTCTGACTTCTTCGCCCTTCCGGAGGTTCAGGCGTTAGGAGTTAACGATCCCAATGCAGGCAGCTACCCGGGGTTCGATGACATTAACAATGACAGCGTTCGCGCATCGCTAACGATAAAGCCGACCGATAGAATATCGAACACCACCGTGTTCGAATATTTCGAGGCGGATGAGCGGGCAGCTGGCCTATTTCTCTATAAAGCCGATTTTGCGCCGTTCCAAAACACTGCATTCTTGCCGCTCATGGGCGATCCAGCCCGGGCAGCCGCAGCGGTCTCACTTGCTAACCTTGCTGCCGATTATGCACGAGAAAATCCGCGCGGTGCATTCGATGGCGGTATCAACGGCGGCCGCGCCTATCGAAAATCGATCGCTGTCGTGAACACGACCGATGTGGATTTAAGCGATAGCCTGTCGATCCGGAACATCTTCGGGTATCGTAAGAATACTAACAATCAAGGAATCAACACCGGTGCCGTGCCGATCCTAGATCAAGGCGGATTCTCTAATCCGTTTCTAGGTGGGCTCGTGACCCAACCGTTTATCGTTTATTACGCCGAGCAGCGCTACGTGCGCGACTATATCGATAACGATTTTCAACTCATCTTCGATAGTGGCAGCGGTCTAAACGGGATATTAGGCGCATACTACAGCGTCGATGGCCCCGCCGGTCCCTCTGGTGACCAATTCACGACCTTCTCCTCGCTGGGCCGCATTCCACCCACAACAACGCATGTGAAAAATCAGAGCTTTGCTATCTACAGTCAGATCACAATTCCGCTTAATGAAAGGCTGAATTTCAACGTTGGCGGTCGGTATAGCTGGGACAAGACACAGTTTTGCTATAGCCCTGGTAATCCGGCAACGTTTGAATCGGTCTCTTTTGACGAGTGTAAGCAAAATATTGCGGACCGCGTTGGTACGCCGACGGAATTCAGTGACGGTTTCGGTCGTGCGTCTACGAAAGATGATTATCCCACCTGGACAATCGGCTTCGACTACAAAGTAAATCCGGACCTGATGGTCTATATCACTAGTCGCCGGGGCGTCCGCCCAAGAAACTTAAACTTTCCACTCTTCGAGTCCGATCCGGTTACCTGCCCTTCAGGGAATTATTCCTTATCCTGTGTCGACCTTACGGGATACCAGACCATTAAGCAGGAACGCGTGACCGACGTAGAAATTGGCGAAAAGCTTAACTTTTTTCTGGGAGGTGCGCGAGGTCGCCTGAACCTTGCCGCCTTCTATTCAAAGTACGAGAATGCGACCCAATTTTTGTCCAATTCGGGCAATTTCCTGTTTCCTCGCGGTACGCTTGATGCTCCTCCGTCATCGTTCATTATCAATGCCGCCGATCTCAGTATCTATGGCGTCGAAATCGATGCAAGCGTGTCGCCCGATAATAACCTGACCATTGGGTTCAACGGCGCTATTACGCAAACGGACATCGACGAGCTTTTGCCCGTGAACACCAATGGGGAGCTGGGGCCCAATGTTGGCACATTCGGCGAGGGACAAATCAACAAGCTGACCCCCACATTCGCAGGTACGTTCAGCGCAAGCTGGATTGCACCGGTCAAGCCGGCAGATGCTGACCTGATTTTCAGTGGGGATCTGTACATGACGGCGGACTACGGCGGTCAGCAGGGTTTCCAGCTGGAAGGCTATTCGTTGGCTAATGGCCGCATCGATCTGAAGGGCATAGGCGGCTCGAGCTTCGACCTCGGCTTCTATCTTAAAAACATCTTCGATGTGGAATATCAGGCTGGTGTTTCGGTTATCCTGCCGGCTGCACCCTACAACAGTCTTTATCTGGGGCCGCCGCGCACATGGGGTGTGGAAGCCAGTTACAGCTTCTGATCACTGGCATTGAAGCGGTCCTGTATTGAGCGGACCGGCGGGGGGGGGCGGACTTCGGTGCGCCCCCCTTTTCTTTTTTTGGAAGACGTCCCCTGGCGTCATTGACATTGCGATAGTGCGCGCACGGCGCCATCGATTCAGAATAGCCGCGGTGTCACCGAGCATTTAATTTTCCGCAAAAGTGGGCAATAGAAATGTAAGCGCTGTTTTCAGCCCACGTCGGCCCAGGGCATGAGTTCGCTGACGCGGTTGGCCGGGTGACCGTTGGCGAGGCTCGAGAGAGTGGCGGTCAACCAGGCGTTCGGATCGATACCGTTCAGTTTGCAGTTTTCGATGAGCGTGGCGATCACCGCCCAGTTGTCGCCGCCTTCGTCGGAACCGGCGAACAGGGCGTTTTTGCGATTGAGGGCGAGCGGGCGGATGGAGCGCTCGACGGTGTTGTTGTCGAGATCGATGCGGCCATCATCAAGGAACCGGAGGAGGCCATCCCACCGGGTGAGCGCATAGCGGATCGCTTCACCGAGCCTGCTCTTGGTGCTGACCTGCCGGCCACGGGTGTCGAGATACTGGTGGAGATCGTCCACGATGGGCCTGCTCCGTGCATTGCGGACGGTCTGGCGTTGCCGCGCCGACGATCCCCGCACTTCGTCTTCGATGGCATAGAGTTCGGCGATGCGGTGCAGCACATCTGATGCGACCGGCGAGCTGGACGCCCGCAATAACCTCTCGCTTTGAGACCGCTGGTGTGATTCATTCGGTGCATTGGAAGGAGAGCATCGATGCAGCCACA
>NZ_JAIQCI010000052.1 GCF_022378335.1 Croceicoccus hydrothermalis | reverse complement strand
TCGTTCCTTCGTCACTACGACGAGACCCAAATCCTCCTTAATCTACAACCGTAAATCTGTGCCATTGGTGCTGACGGCGAACACTCGGCAAACTGGAAGCGCTTGGTATCGAGTTCATCTGCGCAGACGAGGAAAGGGAAGCGCTGCTCGATCGGCATGGGTAAGATGGCGTGGCATCTCGATGGTCACGAAGAATGAAGCGGCAGAGGAGATAAAGTGAGAAAGAGGGCTTCACCCGATCGGCGAAAGGCATACGGCTATGTCCGTGTCAGCACGGCCGAGCAGGCCCAGCATCAGACTTCGCTCCGGCAGCAGACAGTCGATCTCAAAAAGTACTGCAATCAGAACCACATTGATCTCATCGAGATCTTTGTAGAACCGGGACTGTCCGGCTCCGACTGGAAAAGACCAGAATTCAACCGAATGATGCTACTCGCCACCGGCGATGATCGTCCGGTCGATTGTATCGTCGCCTGTGACATGGCCCGTCTCGCACGTGACGTGGAATTCACGGTAATAACGCAAGGTCAACTCCAGCGCGCTGGGGTGCAGTGCCTGTTCGTCTACCAGAAGTTCGAAGACAGTCATTTCGGCATGCTGCACAAACTGCTGACCAGCTGGCAGGATCAGGACGCTATCGTTAAGGCATCAATGAACACCCGAAGGGGTCTACGAGGGACCGCCGAGGAAGGATTCTGGGTCGGTGGGACCGTTCCGCTTGGCTACGAGTCCCGAACAGTCGAAGTGCGTTCGAAGAAGGAGAAGAAGAAGCTTTTCCTGAACGCGTCCGAAGCGGCGATCGTTCGGATGATATTCGACCTCGCGGAGAAAGGTATGAATGGTAGCCCTATGGGGGGCCGGGCTATCGCCGAATACCTGAACAAGCGTGGCTACACCCGCCGTGGGAAGATATTCTACAATGCGACTGTCGCAGGCATCCTGTCTCGACCCCACTACCTCGGCCGTTTTCCAGGTAACAAATTCGACGAATTTGGCAATCTCCTGCCTGAGGAGGAGTGGACCTGGGTGGACTGTCCGCAGCTTATCACCCAAGACCAATTCGACCGGGTTGCAGCGCTCAGGGAAGAGCGGGCACCGCGAAATACGCCTCCGCGGGTAGTAAGCGGTCCAACACTTCTCATCGGGTTAGCGGAATGCGAAGCCTGCGGTTCGGGAATGACGATCAGGACAGGAAAGGGTGGCCGTTATCGCTACTATTCCTGCAATTCGAAAGTGAACCGGGGTGCATCGGCGTGCGATTGTCCCAACGTACGGGCTGAGAAGCTGGACGAACTCGTTCTGGGCGAAGTCGCTGACAGGGTATTCGGGGAAGAGCATCTCGAACCGTTGCTCACGAAGGTGCTCGACACTTCTGATGAGGGCCGTGAGCGCAAGCTACAAGAATTGGAACAGTGCGAGGCGAAGTTAGCAGACGCCCGTCGCCGTCTTTCCAATCTGCACGACGCGATTGAGACTGGTGCAGTCTCTCCCCGCGATCCCGACATCACGGCTAGGCTGAAGCAACGGCGTACGGAGATCGATGCCCTTAATACGACTGTGACGACACTACATCAGCAGCTCGAACGTGGGCCTGCTAGTATCACTTCAGCCGCCGTTCAAAGATTTGGCGACATTGTTCGCCGAGAGCTGAAGCACGGCAAAGACGAGGCGCGCCAGCAGATTGCTCGTGCCTTTATCGAGAAGATCCGCATTGGCCCGAAGGTCGAAATCTCAGGGCAGACGGACGCATTGGCGCACGGCGCTGCGTCGGTTGCCCGATCAACGGGCGAGGTGCCCATCTTTGACCGGAAATGGTGCGGCCGAGAAGACTCGAACTTCCACGGGCTTTCGCCCACAACGACCTCAACGTTGCGCGTCTACCAATTCCGCCACGGCCGCATATCCGAGAAGGTTCGGGGCTGCCCCCGTCCGGTAGGTCGGTGCCATTAGCAACACGGATCGAGCGGCGCAACCGCCAATTTGCCGCCTTTTGACATGCACCGCGATTATAACGATTTCCAGCCGATCTCGACGACGCGCGCGGACCGCGGAATATCGGTCATCGCCTCGCGCAGAGCGATCGATTCGCCCGGCTCAAGCACGTTTTTCGGCGCGATCATCTCCACGCTATAGACGATCCGTTCCTGCGAATCGCGCAGGATGACCTGAATCGGCGGCACGCGTCTGGCGCTGCTTCCGGTGTTCACGATCCGGCCGCTCGCGGTGAAGAAGCGGGCGCCGTCCTCCGTCGTCTGCAGGATCTGGTCCTTGTCGGGGAAATCCAGTTCGAGATTTTCGGGCGCGGCCGCAAAGGTGCTGTTCGCGCCGGGCGCCCAGTCCGGCAAGCCGTAGAGACTCGCCGTCCCGTAGATTGCCGCCGCGATGGCCGCCACGCCCAGCGCCGCAATCAACCAGACCTGCCACCGCGAACGCGGCGGTGCGGCATCGGATATGCTTTCCTCGCGCCAGTCGTCGTCGGGCGCTGGCGCGTCAACCGGGTCGTGCACCGATTGATCCGCGCCGACATCTTCGATCCGTGCTTCCGGCTCTGCCTCGCCAACCGGCGACCGGGTGGTATCGGTATCGTCCGCGCTCGCCGGAGCGGTATCGGCGATCGCATCGGGAGCGGCGAACCAGCTATTGCCGCACTTGGCGCAGCGCACCGTGCGGCCATTCTCGCCGAGCGCGCCCGGAGGTACATCGTATCGCGTCTGGCAGGCGGGGCAGGCGATGAGCATATGCCTATCTTAAACAGCGCGAGTCGCCTCAGGGCAAGCCGGCGAGCGATCAATGCAATGGCAAATGCGCGGTTATCCACATGCGCGCGGCAATCGCGGGCAAATACGAAACCTTTGGCGCGAAAGCCGAGGGGCGCATTCCGGGAAAAAGGCCGCGGCCCCAACATGGCGATCCGTCCGGCTGGAAAGCATGAGTTTCGGATTACGCGATTGCGGCGCCGGGCTGTGCGCCCTAAGGCCGCTGACGACATGCTTCGCCGTATCTTTGCCTTTAATCTACTTGCCTGGGCGCTTGGTTTTGCGTGGTTCGCGCTTGTCCTGCCGCAACCGGCGGGGGATACGCGCACCGACGCCGTCGTCGTGCTGACCGGCGGGGCGGGGCGGATCGAGCGCGGGCTCGACGTGCTCGAGCGCGGATGGGCGGACCGGATGCTGATTTCCGGCGTCGATCCGGAGGTGAAGCCGGAGGAACTGGCCGCCGAATACGACATTCCGGCCGATCTGCTGCAATGCTGCATCGCGCTGGGTTACGACGCGGTCGATACGCGCAGCAACGCGGACGAGGCGGCAATGTGGGCCGATGCGCAGGGCTATCGCACGCTTCGCCTCGTCACGAGCGACTGGCACATGCGGCGCGCGCTTTTCGATGTGAAGCAGACGCTCGACCCCGGCATGACCGTGCTGGTCGATGCGGTCCCGACAGAACCGTCGATGTTCATGTTGTTCCTCGAATATCACAAGTTCGTGGCGCGCCATGTCGCCGATTGGACAGGGTTGATATGATCCGTTTGCGCACGGCACTTTTCGCGCTGATATTCTATCCCGGAAGTGCGGTATTCGCGATTCTGGGCATGCTCGCCGCGCCGTTTTCGGAACGCATGGTGCAACGCGTGGCCTACGGATGGTCGGCATTTCACCGGGCCTGCGCGGCGCATATCATGCGCATCCGGGTCGTCCTCGAGGGGGAGCGACCCGAAGGCCAGGTCATCTACGCCATGCGCCATGAAAGCTTTTTCGAGGCGATCGAACTGCCGCGCCTGCTCGGCAACGATCCGGTTCCTTTTGCAAAGGCGGAATTGTCGCGCATCCCGTTCTGGGGCCGGGCGGCGCGGGCCTATGGCATGGTGTTCGTGGAACGGACGCAGGGGGCGACCGCGCTGCGCACCATGGCGAAAGCGGCGCGCGAGTACAAGAAGACCGGCCGGGACTTCGCGATCTTTCCCGAAGGCACGCGCGTACCCGTCGGCAGCGCGCCGCCGCTGCGTTCCGGATTTGCCGGGATCTACAAGCTGATGAACCTGCCGGTGGTCCCTGTCGCGGTCGATAGCGGGCATGTCTATCGCACGACGCCGAAACGCAGCGGCACCATCACCTATCGCTTTGGCGCCGCCATTCCGCCCGGCCTCGACCGCGCGGAGGTCGAGGCGCGGGTCCATGCCGCGATCAACGCGCTCAACCCGCAGGATCAGCGCGTCGGCGTGTCCCCCGCGTCATCCTTGCCGCGCCGGCCGGATGCGTGATCGCCGCGCCCGAAATCGGGCCGTGCATCGTCCTGCCCTTCCTCGATGATTGAGCGGCGGATCGCGCGCGTCTGTGAAAAACGCTCGAACAGCGCATCGCCGTCGCCCCACCGGATCGCCCGCTGCATCGCGCTCAGATCCTCCGACAGGCGTTGCAGGATTTCGAGCACGGCCTGCTTGTTCGACAGGAATACATCGCGCCACATGGTCGGGTCCGATGCCGCGATGCGGGTGAAATCGCGAAAGCCGCCAGCCGAATATTTGATGACCTCGCCGCGCGTCACTTCCTCAAGGTCGGAAGCCGTGCCGACGATGGTATAGGCGATGAGATGCGGCACATGGCTCGTCACGGCGAGCACGAGATCGTGATGCTCCGCATCCATCAGCTCCACCGTGGCGCCCATCGCGGACCATAGCGCGGACAGGCGCGCCACCGCCCCCGCATCCGCCCCCTCCGGCGGGGTGAGGATGCACCAGCGATTGTCGAACAGCGCGGCAAATCCCGCATCGGGCCCGGAATGCTCCGTCCCGGCGACGGGATGCGCGGGAATGATGGTATGACCAGGAAGCGCCGCCCCGATCGCCTCGGCAACGGATGCCTTGCACGAACCTACGTCGCTTATGATGCAATGGGAGCGCAGCGCGCCTGCCATGTCCGCCGCCGCCGCGCCCATCGCGCGCACCGGCACGCACAGGATGACGAGGTCGGCGCTCGCCACCGCTTCTGCCATGCTGTCCGCAACGCCATGTGTCAGCCCGCGCCGCCGTGCCGTGTCCCGCACCGCCGGGTCCGCGTCATATCCCCGCACCGTCACGGTGGGAAGCGAGCGTTGGATCGCAAGCCCGATCGACCCGCCGATCAATCCCAGCCCAACGATCGCGATCGTATCGAAGGGCGCCGCCGCATCACCGGGCGCGGTCATGCCCCAGCATCCGTGAGCCGGCACAGCACCCCGGCGATCGCGTCCATCTGCGCCGCCGTGCCGATGGTAATGCGCAGCGCATGGGGCAGCCCCTGCCCCGGAAGCCAGCGCACGGCATAGCCTGCATCCTGTATCGCGAGGAGCGCGGTTTCGGCCGACAGCGCCCCTTCGAACAGGACGAGCACGAAATTCGCCTCGCTTTCCACCGTACGCAGGCCATGATTGCCCATCGCCGCGATGGCTGCGACGAAACGGGCGCGCTCCGCCGCGTTATGGTCGCGCGAACGGGTCACGAAATCCTCGTCCCCGACCGCCGCGATGGCCGCCGCCTGCCCCGCCAGCGTGACGTTGAACGGCCCGCGAATCCGGTTGAGCACGTCGATGAGCGGCGGCGCCCCCGTCGCCCAGCCGATCCGGTCGCCCGCCAGCCCGTAAATCTTCGAAAACGTGCGTGTGACCAGCACATTGCCATGCGCGGTGGCGAGCGCCATGCCGCCATCGTCCTCACCCGGCGCGAGATATTCGGCATAGGCCTGGTCGATCACGAGCAGCACGTTTTCCGGCAACCCCGCATGCAGGCGCCGCATGTCCTCCGCGCCGATATAGCGGCCCGTCGGATTGTTCGGATTGGCGACGAACACCACCCGCGTGCGTTCGGTGACGCAGGCGAGCAGCGCATCCACATCGGTGCCGTAATCGCGGTCCGGCGCGACGACGGGAACTGCGCCGCAACGCCGCGCGGCAATGTCGTACACGGCAAAGCCGTAGCGCACGTAGATCACCTCGTCCCCCGGCCCCGCGAAACCCTGTGCCGCGAGGTTCAGCAATTCATCGCTTCCGGTGCCGCACACGATACGCGCCGGGTCGATGCCGTTGCGCGCGCCTATGGCGGTGCGCAATGCCGTGGCATCGGGGTCGGGATAGGCGTTGGGCGCGGGCGCGTCGGTCCGGGCGGCGAGCGCGGCCGCGCTGGTGCCAAGGGGGTTTTCATTGGCCGACAATTTGACGAGCGGCGCGCCGTCCGCGCTCCTCGACCGGCCGGGGACATAGGCGTGGATGCCTTCGATCCACGGCTTGGGTCGCGGCCCGGATCGGGCGGTGGCGGGCTGTTCATCGGCGGGTGTCATGGGCCCGATGCCTTAATCCGCGCAGGCTTTGCGTCAAATGAAACATGTGCAACCGGATGGCGTGTTGACACCACCGCGCCTTCGTCCCAATCGCCGGGACCGATGGTTGACCTTGTCCATGACGATACCGGCGCGACGCTGACCCTTGCCGATCCGCTGCCGCTCGACAGCGGGCGCAGCCTCGATGACGTGCGCATCGCCTTTCGCACCTATGGCACGCTCAACGCGGCGAAGGATAACGCCATCCTGCTGTGCCATGCGCTCACCGGGGATCAGCATGTCGCATCGCCGCACCCCGCGACGGGAAAGCCGGGATGGTGGGTGCGCATGGTCGGGCCGGGCAAGCCGATCGACACGGACAGGTTTCACGTCATCTGCTCGAACGTCATCGGAAGCTGCATGGGCTCGTCCGGGCCAGCCGCGCTGGCGCCGGACGGGCGCCCCCATGCGATGCGTTTTCCGGTCATCACGATCCGCGACATGGTCCGCGCGCAGGTCGCGTTGCTCGACACGCTCGGCATCGACACGCTGCACGCGGTCGTCGGCGGTTCGATGGGCGGGATGCAGGCATTGAGCTGGGCGGCGAATTTCGGTGAGCGGGTGAAGGCCGCGCTCGTCATCGCGAGCACGTCGCGGCACAGCGCGCAGAACATCGCCTTTCACGAATTGGGACGGCAGGCGATCATGGCCGACCCGCAATGGAACGGCGGCGACTATTATGCCGACGCGGGTGCCGATCCGCGCCCCGATCCGCGTAAGGTCGGGCCGGAAAGCGGGCTGGCCGTGGCGCGCATGGCGGCACACATCACCTATCTGTCGGAGCAGGGGCTGACCGAGAAATTCGGCCGCCGGCTTCAGGACCGGGAGGCGAAGACGTTCGGCTTCGACGCGGATTTTCAGGTGGAATCCTATCTGCGATACCAGGGGCTGGCCTTCACCGACCGGTTCGATGCGAACAGCTATCTCTACATCACCCGCGCCATGGATTATTTCGATCTGGCGGAGGAGCATGGCGGGCGATTGTCCGATGCCTTTGCCGGCACGAAGACCCGGTTCTGCCTCGTCAGTTTCGACACCGACTGGCTCTACCCGACGTCGGAATCGCGGCGCATCGCCCATGCGCTGAATGCCGCGGGCGCGCCGGTCAGCTTCGTCGAATTGTCCGCCCCGTTCGGGCATGACAGCTTCCTGCTCGACGTGCCGGCGCTCGACCGGGTGGTGGGGGGGTTTCTGTGACGATACTGCGCCCCGATCTTGCCGTGATCGCCGACCATGTGGCGCCCGGCGCCCGCGTGCTCGACATCGGGTGCGGGGATGGCGACCTCATGGCGGCGCTGCGCGACACGCGCGATGTCGATGCGCGCGGGCTGGAGATCGATGCGGAGAAGGTCGCCACATGCGTGTCGCGCGGCCTGTCGGTGGTGCAGGGGGATGCCGATACCGATCTCGGCTTCTACGGCGATGGCAGCTTCGATTACGCCATCCTGTCGCAAACGTTGCAGACGACGCGCCGCCCCGATCTCATCCTCGATGAATTGCTGCGCATCGGGCGGCGGGCCTTCGTGTCCTTTCCCAATTTCGCGCATTGGCGGGTGCGGGCCTCGCTCATGTTCGGGGGGCGGATGCCGGTGACGCGGCTGCTCCCCGTGACGTGGTACGAAACGCCCAATATCCACCATGTGACGATCGACGATTTCGCCGCGCTGGCGCGGGGGCGGGGGCTGGTTATCGAACGGCGCTGGTTTTTGAACGGCGACCGGCTGACGGGTGCGGCGGCGGCGAATCTGCGCGCGGAATATGCGGTGTTCCTGCTGTCGCGATGATATGCACAGGCTGTGGATTAATTTTGTGAGATAATCCGGCTGGCGCGCGCGCGGCCACCCGCCTATTTTGCGGCCATGGCAACAGAGATAACCCTGCTCCGCCCCGATGAGGGCGAAGGCGACGCGCGCACCCTGCCCAGCAATGTGGAGGCGGAGGCCGCCTTTCTCGGCGCCGTGCTGATCGACAATCGCGTGATCGAGGAATTGCCCAAGGCGCTCAGCCCGGATCATTTCTTCGAACCGCTGCACGCGCGTATTTACGAGCGGATCCTGAACCTCGTCGATCGCAAGGCGGTGGTGACGCCGGTGACGCTGAAACCCTATTTCGAGGCCGACGAGGGGCTGAAGGAAATGGGCGGCATCACCTATCTCGCGCGGTTGACGGCCGATGGGCAGGGGCTTCTGGCGCCGCAGGTCCTGGCCGAGCAGATTTACGAGCTGGCCCTCCTGCGCGAGCTGGTGAGCGTGGGGCGCACGCTGGTGACAGATGCGCTCGATACCTCCGACGATGTCGACCCGATGGGACAGATCGAGCGGGCGGAAAGCGCGCTTTACCGCGTGGCGGAGGGGGCCGCGACGGGGAACGAGACGAAGAATTTCGCCGCCGCCACGCGCCAGTCGATCAAGCTGATCGAGCAGGCGCTCAATTCCGGCGGACATGTGTCGGGCGTGACGACCGGCCTCAACAGCGTGAACGAGAAGATCGGCGGCCTGAAAAATTCCGACCTCCTGATCCTCGCCGGGCGTCCGGGCATGGGCAAGACCTCGCTCGCCACCAACATGGCTTTCAACGCGGCCAACCGGTATCGCCGCGATCTGGCCGATGGCATCCCGGCGGAGGAATCGGTGGGGTCGCCGGTCGCGTTCTTCTCATTGGAAATGAGCGCGGATCAGCTTGCGACCCGTATCCTTGCCGAACAATCGGGGATCAGTTCCGAAAACCTGCGCATGGGCAAGATCAGCCGCGAGGATTTTCAGGCGCTCTCCCGCGCGAGCCAGGAGCTGGCCGAACTGCCCCTGTTCATCGACGATACCCCGGCGCTGACCATCGCGGCGTTGCGCGCGCGGGCGCGGCGGTTGAAGCGGCGGCACGACATCGGCTTCATCGTGGTCGACTACCTCCAATTGCTGCAAGGGTCGGGCCGGGCGCAGGACAATCGCGTCAACGAGATTTCGGAGATCAGCCGGGGCCTGAAAACGCTGGCCAAGGAACTCGACATCCCGGTCATGGCGCTCTCGCAGCTGTCCCGCGCGGTGGAGCAGCGCGAGGACAAGAAGCCGATGCTGTCCGACCTTCGCGAATCAGGTTCGATCGAGCAGGACGCCGATATCGTGCTCTTCGTCTATCGCGAGGATTATTATGTCGCGGCGAAGGAGCCGAAGCGCCCCGTCGAAACCGACGACACCAAGGTGCACGAGGCGCACGCATCCTGGGCTGCGGAGATGGAGCGGGTCTACGGCCTTGCCGAGCTGATCGTGGCAAAGCAGCGCCACGGTTCCACCGGCAAGGTGCGCATGCGCTTCGAACCGCGCATCACCCGCTTCTCCGATCTGGCAGACGACAGCTACGCCGCCGATTACGACTGAGCCTCGCGCTATGGCCCGATATTGAGCCGGCGGCTGACCGTGTAATCGGCAACGGCGACGAGGAACCACGACAGGTTCCAGCGTATGCGCGTCCACAAGCCGTCCCGCGCGCGCAGCCAGGCGCGGTCGATCTCCTGTGACGCGGCAAGATGCGCGCCGACGAATTCGCGCATCCGGTCGGCAAGGGCGGCATCCTCGATCCGGACCATGATTTCCAGATTGAGATAGAGGCTGCGCATGTCGAAATTGGCGCTCCCGAAATAGACCGCATCGTCGAGCACGATGAGCTTCGTGTGCATCTTGCACGGCATGAATTCCCACACGCGCGCACCGCGTTGCAACAGGTCGTGATAGAGGGAGCGCGTTGCCCCGATGGTCGCGTCATTGTCCGACTTGCCCGCCATCACCAGCCGCGTATCCCCCTTGGCTGCGATGCTGCCGATGCGTTTCATCAACCGGCGCGAGGGGGAGAAATACGCCATCATCATGTCGAGCCGGTCGCCGCCGCGCAGATCCTGCCCCACCCGGTGCGCCCAGGACGACAATCCCCGCGTCGGCCCGCCGATGAGCAATTGCACCGCCCCGCCGCCCGGATCCCACTGCCGCACGGCCCGGCGAATGTCGCGCCATCGCGTCCCGCTACCCGCAACGAGTGCGATCAGCCGGTCGTACCAGCCGATCAACGATGCCACGACGCAGCCGCGCACGGTCACGCCCATGTCGTTCCACCCGTTCATGGAGGGCGGCGCAAAATAATCGTCGGATATGTTGAAGCCGCCGATCATGGCGATGTCATCGTCCGCGATCGCCATCTTCTGATGATTGCGGATGAGATAGCGTTGCGACCATTTGGTCCCGAACCGCCCGTGCCATCCGCCGGCCTGGGTCAAGGGGCTGAGGAATTCGTCGCTGGCGTCCGCGCCGAACCCGTCGAGCAGAAGCTGTACCGCGACCCCGCGCCGTGCCGCGGCGGTGAGCGCGTCGCGGACCCGGTGCGACACATCGTCCTCCGCAAAGATGTAGAAACACAGGCGCAGCGTGTGCCTCGCCCCTTCGATCAGGTCGAGCAGCGCATCGAGACGGTCCTTCCCCGCGGGGTAGAAGACGAGGCTCTGCCCCTGCGCCTCGCATGCGAAGGGCGCGGGATTGCGATAGGCGCCGGGGTGTCCGGAGGGCGCCGTATCGTCCGGCCCGGTCCCGTCATCTGGCGTATCGGTCATGGCCCTGCCTGTCGCAGCTTGCGCAGGGGAGGGCAAGGGGGCGAGAGCAGGGGGCTGGGGCCGAGGGAGCGGGGCGTGCGGCGGTTTGCGTTGACTCCGGGCCTGTCGACAGTTAAGCATCGCGCTTTCCCGACACCCTGATTACGGAGTGCCCCATGGCGCGCGTTACCGTCGAAGATTGCGTCGACAAGATCCCCAACCGTTTCGACCTGGTCCTGCTGGCCGCTCAGCGTGCACGCGAGATTTCGAGCGGTGCGGAACTCACCGTCGACCGCGACCGCGACAAGAACCCGGTGGTCGCCCTTCGCGAAATCGCGGAACAGACGGTAAAGCCCAAGCACCTGAAGGAAACGGTGATCACCGGGTTGCAGAAGGTCGCGGTGGAGGAAGACGACGAGATCGACGAGATCGGTTCGCTGTCCCGCTCGGCGGAGGCGCTTCGCCTGACCGCGGCGGCACCGACGCGCAATACCTCGATCGGGTCCGATTACGACGGCTGATCTGCTCGGCGATACCGGATTTGAAAAAGGCCCGCCCGTCATTGCGACGGGCGGGCCTTTTTCATGCGCCGCGTCCGGTGGTGTCCTGCAATTCGTCGATGCGCTTCGATGCTTCGGCCTTGCTGAGCGAGGTGTCGTAGGCGTCGGGCTTGCCCGCTTCCTCGCTCAATGTCTTGAGATAGCTGGCCTGTGCGCCGGTCATCGCCTCATCGCCGGTGACCCAGTTTTCCGGGTCTTTCTCGGCATTGGACACAGGATCGGACTTGGGGTGATCGCTGGGATTGGGGGCTGTCATTGCCATGGTCTCCTTTACGAAATCCAACGGCGCAGTTCGCCCTTTGTTCCGAGCATCCGGCCCCGCTTGCAAAGAAAAACGCCCCAGCGCGTAGGTCGGCCGGGGCGTTTTGTCCAAGGTTTTGACGATATGATCAGGCGCCCTGCGGTGCCGCCCCGCCATCCAGCCTGCGGCCAGCCTTGGGAACGCCGACACCGCCGACCGACACGGGCCGTTTCGGACCGGCGGGCGTGTCGGGCCGGTCGATCTTTCCATTGGCGAGCAGGGTCGTGATCTCGTCGCCAGTGAGCGTTTCGTATTCGAGCATCGCCTGAGCCAGGAGGTGCAGCTTGTCCTCCTGCGTGCGCAGGCATTCGTCCGCCGCCTTGTGCGCCTTCTCGACCAGCTCGCGAATCTCGCTGTCGATCAGCTTGTTGGTCTCGTCGGAGGCCATGGTGCGGCTCGTCTGACCCATGCCGAGATAGCCTTCCTGGCTCTGCTCGTACTGAAGCGGGCCGAGCTTGTCCGACATGCCCCATTTGGTGACCATGTTGCGGGCAAGATCGGTGGCATACTGAATGTCCGACGACGCGCCCGACGACACCTTGTCATAGCCGAAAATGATTTCCTCGGCCACGCGCCCGCCCATCGCGACGGCGAGGTTGGCGTGCATCTTGTCGCGGTGGTAGGAATAGCTGTCGCGTTCGGGCAGGCGCATCACCATGCCGAGCGCACGGCCGCGCGGGATGATGGTCGCCTTGTGAATGGGGTCGGACGCCGGCTCGTTGATCGACACGAGCGCATGGCCCGCCTCGTGATAGGCGGTCATCTTCTTCTCATCCTCGGTCATGACCATGGAGCGGCGCTCGGCGCCCATCATGACCTTGTCCTTGGCGTCCTCGAACTCCTGCATCGCGACAAGGCGCTTGTTGCGCCGCGCGGCGAGCAGGGCGGCCTCATTCACCAGATTGGCGAGGTCGGCCCCCGAAAATCCGGGTGTGCCGCGCGCAATCGTGCGGCCATTGACGTCGGGCGCCAGTGGCACCTTCTTCATGTGCACTTCGAGGATTTTCTCCCGTCCCTCGATATCGGGGACCGGCACGACGACCTGCCGGTCGAAACGGCCGGGACGCAGCAATGCGGGGTCGAGCACATCGGGGCGGTTGGTCGCGGCGATGATGATGATGCCTTCGTTCGCCTCGAACCCGTCCATCTCGACGAGCAACTGGTTCAGCGTCTGCTCCCGTTCGTCATTCGAATTGCCGAGACCATTGCCGCGCGAACGGCCGACCGCGTCGATTTCGTCGATGAACAGGATACAGGGTGCGTTCTTCTTCGCCTGTTCGAACATGTCCCGCACACGGCTCGCGCCGACGCCGACGAACATTTCCACGAAATCGGAACCCGAAATGGTGAAGAACGGCACGCCCGCCTCACCCGCGATGGCGCGGGCGAGCAGCGTCTTGCCCGTGCCGGGGCTGCCGACGAGCAGGGCGCCCTTGGGGATTTGGCCGCCCAGCTTGGAGAAGCGCGACGGATCCTTGAGGAACTCGACGATTTCCTCCAGCTCCTCGCGCGCTTCGTCGATGCCGGCGACATCGGCGAAGGTCACCTTGCCCGATTTTTCGGTCAGCATCTTGGCCTTCGACTTGCCGAAGCCCATCGCCCCGCCGGCACCGCCGCCCTTCTGCACCTGGCGCAGGGCGAAGAACGCGATCCCGAGGATCAGCAGGAACGGCAGGAGATTGATCAGGATCGCGGCCAGCAGGCTGCCTTCCTCGCGCGGGACGGCGGAATATTCGACATCGTTCGCCTCCAGAAGGTCGGTCAGCGTGCTATCGCTTGCGACCGGCACGGTGCTGAACGCCTGGTCGTTTTCGAGCATGCCCGTGATCCGGTCCGTGCCGATCTGCACCTCGCGCACATCGCCGGCGGCGACGCGGTCGCGGAAATCGGAATAGCGGATCTGCGTGCCCGGCGTTTCGTTGCCGGGTCCGAACATTGACACGATGAGCAAAAGGGCAAGGAATATCCCGCCCCAGATCATCAGGCTTTTCACCCAGGGGTTGCCCCCGCCGCCATTGTCGCCGTTTCCGGGCTGGTCTTGGTTATTCATGATTCAGGAAATCCCGTCCTTTCGCCCCTGTAATGTAGGCGCAGCCGTGTGAATGACAAGCAAACAGCGCGCACCGTAAACTCCGATGCGCCTTTGGGGAGGATCACCGCGCGGCACCCCTGCGCGGCGGGGCGGGGCGAAAGGTCCACACATCCCCGCCGCCCGTACACCGGATGCCGGCCAGCGTCGCCGTTTCGCCCCTGGTGAGCCGGTCGTGCAGCCGCGCGATCTCATCGCCGCGCGGTGTGCCTTCCCGCGCCGATTCGCGCATGATGCGGCCCAACACGCGCAGCCGGACCGCCCCCGGTGCCGCAGGGGCATAGCGCAGCGTTGTTCCATCGCCGTCCCGCACCACGCATTCGTCCCATTCGCGCCGGGCCGCCCACTCCATCGCGTCATCATCCTCGGCCAGATGCGCGGCGGACCGGGCCATGCGCACCGGGTCGATATCGCCGGGCGCCGTCGTCAACCACTCCCGCACCCGCACCCGCAAATATGCCCGATCGCGATTCGAGGGATCCTCGACCGGCACGATCCCCGCATCGGCCACGATCCGTGTCAACGCATCGTGCCGCCACGATAGCAGCGGGCGCAGCAACGGGAGCGTTCCGCCCGGAACCACGGCAATGTCGCGCATCGCGGCAAGACCCCTCGTCCCGGCTCCGCGCGCCAGCCGCATGAGCATCGTTTCCGCCTGATCGTCGGCGTGATGGGCGGTGACGATCGCGTCAAGTTCGCAGCGTCCGGCCCAATCCGCCAATGCGGCATAGCGCGCGCGGCGGGCACGATCCTGCAGGTTTCCGTGCGCGCCGACCGCGGGGCGCAGGGTGTCGTGGCGCACGTCCAATTCGGCGCATACCGCCGCGACATGGGCGCACTCCGCCGCCGCCTCCGGTCGCAACGCATGGTCGACGCTCGCCACCGCAATGCGGGACGGGCAGGACCGCGCCGCAAGCGTGAGCAGTGCCATGCTGTCCGGCCCGCCCGAAACGGCGAGGCCCACGCGCGATTGCTGCGAAAGGCCCGCCCGCTCCACCAACGCGCCGATATCGCGAGCGAAGCGGTCTGCGGCCGCGTTCAGGCGCGCGGAGGCACCATGCGTGTCAATTGCATTTGGCCCGCGTTGCGACCTGCTGCGACAGGGAGGACAGGCGATTGGCCGCTTCGCCCGGATAGACGAGGCGGAACTCTTCCAGCGCCTCGCACGCCTTGGCATTGTTGCCGAGCGCGGCGGTGGCCTGCGCCAGATAGACAAGGCTGTCGGGTGCGCGTTCGCCGTCCCGATTTTCGAGGTAATTGGCAAGAAACGCCTCGGCCGCAGGGCGATATTGCTTCTGATCGAGATAGGAGCGCCCGATCAGATTGCGCGCCCAGCTCGCCCGGCGATGCTTGGGATAGGATTTCACCATCGCTTCGAGCACGTCGCGCGCCTGCGCATAGCGGCCCGCATCCCACAGCCGGAAACCGTAGACATAGGCGTCGTCGCCCGCGTCCCCGGTCGATGGTTTCTCCACCGTCGCGGCATTTGCATTCGCCGCCGAACCGCCGGACGAGGCACCGCCCGTCATCGCGTCCATATTGGCGGATGTCGCATTGCTGTTACCCGAAGCATTATTGCCGGACGGCGCAGGCGTTTCGGCCAGTTCCTCGGCATAGCGGGGTTCCTGCGCGGCGGCGGTCCGGTTCGCCTCCAGCGTTTCGACACGCGCGTTGAGGAGGTTGAGTGCGTTCTGATTCACCTCGGTCTGCGCGGTGAGGCGTTGGAGCGCAGCCTCGACCGCGTCCATCCGGGCCAGCAGGTCCGTCACCGGCCCACCCGCATTGGGCGGAATTGCGCCCGGCGCAGGGGGCGGCGCGGTCACCTCCGGCTCGAAATAGCGTCCGTCGGCGCCGGGGAACACCTTGCGCTGCAAGGCGCGGACTTCCTGCTCCAGCTTGCGGATGCGGATATCGTCGGCCGATTGCGCGATGGCGGGCGGCGCCATCATGGGCGCGATGAACATCGCGGCGCCGAGCAGCCATCCGGCACGGCGCAATCGGGGGAAACGGATCGTCGAATGGGGCATGGGGGTGTCGAAACCTTCTCGTCTGTCAATTCGTCAAAGCGCCGCAATGTCGCCCGCCGCGCCGGAACCCGCGCTGAACGACGGTCGCATTGGCGGCGGCGTTCAGCGCGTCGTGTTTTGCGATTCCGGTGCGGACGGCAATCCGGGGCCGGGACCGCGCGCGCCCAATGCCTCCGCCGAGACCGGAACGTCGCGGATCACACTGTCCTCCTCGGCCAGCGGGGGCACGTCGCGCCCGCCGATGGTGATGGACAGCGCATCGGGCCGCCCGGTCCAGATCTGCGGATTTTCGGCATCGGCGGGAAT
This sequence comes from Croceicoccus hydrothermalis, assembly GCF_022378335.1. GTDB lineage: Bacteria > Pseudomonadota > Alphaproteobacteria > Sphingomonadales > Sphingomonadaceae > Croceicoccus > Croceicoccus hydrothermalis. The sequence continues at coordinate 14,114 of NZ_JAIQCI010000052.1, read as the reverse complement.
GGTAAAGCTGTCGCCCTGGTTCATCAGCGATTCGTAGAGCCGGTCGCCCGACCCGTCGTAAAACCGCACCCACACCCCGTCGATCGTGGCGGTGAAGACGACCGGGCCGCTTGGCGTCTGTGCCGCCGCCGGGCTCGCTTCTCCGCCGGGGGTTGCCGGACCGGCGGCGGGCGCATTCTGCGTCTCGTCGGTGAGCGGGGGGAGTTCGGCCGCCGGCAGGAACCAGCTGCGCCAGAAGAAGAAGCCGAGCACCGCAATCACGAGGAGGAGCGCCAGCACGCCCCACGCCAGCCTTGCCGAGGGGACGCGCGCGGGATCGCCCGGTTCCATGTGCTGCACGCTGCGCGGGGGCGGGGGCGGGGCCACAGCGCCCAGTTCGGCGCGCGCCTGCTCGACCATCGCCTCCTCGTCGAGCTGCAATTCGCGGGCGTAGCTGCGCACGAAGCCGATGGCGTAGGTGCGGCCGGGAAGCGAGGCGAGGTCGCCTTCCTCGATCGAGATCAGGTGGCGTTCGGGTATCTTGGTACGCTCGCGAATATCCTGACGAGAGAGACCCTGCCGTTCCCGTTCCGACAAAAGCCTTTGTCCAACGCCCGTTCCGGCATCGCCGATGGCGGCGTCCGTGCCATCCTGCTCGAACTGTTCTTCGTGTTCGTCCACCAAAGCCCCATCAGTTTGCGAAAGATATTCAACCTGTCCGGCAGGCAATACGCACCGGCCACCCATGTCAAGCATCGAAGCCGTGCCGTCACCGTCCAGCCCGGCTTATGAACAGGAAAGCGCGAGGCGGCGGACCGGTTCCGGCCGCCCGGCCGAACCGTTCAATCCCAGTCGATACCGCGTTCGTCCGCCCAGGCGATCAGCGCGCCGCGAAGATCGGTGACCGGTTCGGCCAGCCATTGATCCATCGCGGCGGAAATTTCGCGCGTGTCGACCTTGCGGACCAGCTCCTTGAGCGGGCCGACCGATGCGGGCGTGATCGAAAGACGCCGGATGCCGAGACCGATCAGCGCCAGCGCCTCCAGCCGGCGCCCGCCCATCTCGCCACATACGGTAAGGTCGATCCTGTAGGGCGCGAGCGATTGCACCACGCGGCGCATGAACCGCAGGATCGCGGGGCTGAGCCAGTCGTAGCGTTCGGCGAGGCGCGGGTTCGAACGGTCGGCGGCGAACAGGAACTGCGTAAGATCGTTGGTGCCGATCGACAGAAACGACAGCCTGGGCGCCAGCACGTCGAGCATTTCGGCCAACGCCGGCACTTCGAGCATGGCGCCGTAGCGGATCTGCTCGGGCAAGGTCTTGCGCCGGTCCTTCAGGAACGCGATCTGCTGCTCGAACACCGCCCTGGCCGCGTCGAATTCCCACGGTTCGGACACCATCGGGAACATCACGTTCAACGTCCGTCCGCCCGCCGCCTCGAGCAGGGCGCGGGCCTGCGCCTTCATCAAGCCTTCGCGGGCGAGCGCGAGCCGCAACGCGCGCCAGCCCATCGCAGGGTTTTCCTCGTCGCTGTTGTTTTCATCCCCGCGCAAATAGGGCAGCGACTTGTCCCCGCCCACATCGACGGTGCGAAAGATCACGGGTTTCTGCCCCGCGCTATCGAGCACGTCGCGATACAGCCGCGTCTGCCGGTCGCGTTGTGGCAGTGCGGCGGACACCAGGAACTGAAACTCTGTGCGGAACAGGCCGATGCCGTCGGCGCCTGTCATGCCGAGCATCGGAATATCGTCGCGAAGCCCGGCGTTCATCATGACGGTGATGCGCTCGCCGTCGCGGCTGAACGGTTCGACATCGCGCAATGCGGCATAGCCGGCCTGGCGTTCGCGATTGCGCAGGGAGCGGGCCTCGAACGCCTCGGTCAGGACGGGGGTGGGGCGGACATTGGCGACGGCCTGGTCGGCATCGAGCAGGATTTCATCGCCTTCGCGCATCATCCCGCGCACGCCGTGCACCCGGCCCAGCACCGGCACACCCATCGCCCGCGCGACGATGACGACATGGCTGGTGAGCGAGCCTTCCTCCATCACCACGCCCTTCAACCGGCGCCGATCGTATTCGAGCAATTCCGCAGGGCCCAGATTGCGCGCGATCAGGATCGTGTCCTGCCGCAAGCCCAGCGCCGCCGCCGTGCCGATCTGTCCCGACACGATGCGCAGGAGCCGGTTGGCGAGATCCTCCAGATCGTGCATCCGGTCGGCAAGGAGCGGATCGTCGATCTGCCGCATGCGCATGCGGGTGCGCTGCTGCACCCGCTCGATCGCGGCCTCGGCGGTAAGGCCGCTGTCGATCGCCTCGTTGATGCGCCGCGCCCAGCCTTCGTCATAGGCGAACATCTTGTAGGTTTTCAAAACCTCCGCATGTTCGCCGTCCACGCCGAATTCGGCCTGGTTGGTCATGGTCTCGATCTGTTCGCGCATCTTGTCGAAGGCGAGGTAGACGCGCTGCCGCTCCGCCTCGGTATCCTCGGCGACGACCTGTTCGATGGAGATGCGCGGCTGATGGAACACGGCGAAGCCGCGCGCCAGCCCCTTGACCAGCGGCAGGCCCTTGAGCTGCTGCTGTCCCGACAGCTGCGGATTGGTCAGGAACGCGTCCTGCTCGTCGATGAGGTCGGCATTGGCGATGAGTTCGGACAGGACCATGGCGACGGTTTGCAACGCCTCGATCTCGACCTCTTCGTAGCGGCGCGGGTCGACATGTTGAACGGTGAGCGCGCCGACCGCGCGTTCCTTGCGCACGATGGGCACGCCGGCAAAGGAGTGGAACCGTTCCTCCCCCGTTTCGGGGCGGTAGAGAAAGTCGGGGTGCGCCGCCGCCTCGGCGAGGTTGAGCATCTCCACATTCTTGGCGATGGTGCCGACAAGCCCTTCGCCGATAGCGAGCCGGGTGACGTGCACCGCCTCCTCATTCAGGCCGCGCGTCGCGAACAGTTCGAGCATCCCTTCGCGCAGGAGATAGATCGAGCAGACCTCGCTATCGAGGCTTTCGCCGATGATCTCGACCACCTGGTTGAGCTTGGCCTGTGCATTGTGGCGCGATGCCATGACCTCGTGCAGGCCGGTCAGTATCGTACGCGCGGCGATCGCGGGGGATGGTCCGGGGGGTGGCGCGTTCGGTGGCTGGCTGACTGGCATGGATTAGAAGTAGCGCATGGCGCGCGTTTCGCAAAACATCCATCTGCGATTCGCCGCGATAAAGCCGCGCGCTTTCGCACGGCACGGGTTTGTCCGCATGGCCTGTGCACGAAAAACCCCCCGAACCGCATGCGGCCGGGGGGCGTCGATGAATGGGAGGGCGGTCAGTGCAGGGCGATCTCTTCCTTGATCCTGAGCTTCCTGCGCTTCAGGTCCTTGATCCGCGTGGCGTCGGGTGCAGGGCGCAGTTCCTCGTCCCGGATTTGCCGCTCAAGCCCGGCATGCTTCGTTTCAAGGGCGGTGACATGCGTGGATTCCATCGAAAAGCTCCTTTGCGAGTGATATCCCCCATTCGACAGGTTGGCGACTCGAAACGGGCACCTGGCTGTCATGGAAATGAAATCATATTTCGAAGATGTAAAAAAGCTGTTTCGATTGTTGTTTCGGACGAACCGGGGGCCCTCTTGCGACAATCCGTTTGCGATCCGATACAGCGATTGCGAACGGGCGACCGCCTGTGGCATGACGCGCGCGCAATTCGCGCCGATGATGTCGCCGGCGTCATTCGACAGGATCTGATACGCCGATGACCGAAGACGAGATGCGCCGGCAGCTCGAAACACTGCGAATCGAACATCGCGATCTGGACGCGGCGATCGACACATTGTCGGAAAATCCCGCGGCGGCGCTCCAGGTCGCCCGGCTGAAGAAGCGCAAGCTCAGGCTGAAGGATCAGATCATGTTTTTCGAGGATGCGCTCATCCCCGACATCATCGCCTGAGCCCGTCGATCATCCCCACGCCTTCCATATGCCGTAGAGGCTGGTGAGGGTGAGCACCACGCCGACCAGCGTCAGCATCGGCCTGACGGGCACGCGTTTCGCCGCATAGGCCCCGATCGGCGCCGCCGCGACCCCGCCGACAATAAGGCCCAGCGTCGGCCCCGCCATGTCGGCGATCCCGATATGCGCGATGAAGGTCACCGACACCGCAACGGTGAGGAAGAATTCCGCCGCGCTGACAGACCCGATCACCCGCCGCGGTTCCACCCCCTGCACCAGCAGGTTGGACGTGACCACCGGCCCCCATCCGCCGCCGCCCGCCGCGTCGAGAAAACCGCCAAGCAAGCCGAGTGGCGCAACCCGCCGTGCCGGTTTCGGATCGCCCGGATGACGCAATCCCCGCACGAAAAGATAGATACCGATGCCGGCGAGATAGAGCAGGACGAACGGCTTTATCGCCGATGCGTCGATATTGCTGAGCAGATAGGCGCCCGCCACCCCGCCCAGCACGCCGGGAATCAGCAGGCGCAGGAACAGGCCGCGGTCGATATTGCGGTGATAGAGATGGCTGATCCCCGAACTGGCCGTGGTAAAACACTCGACGAGATGCACCTTCGCGCTCGCCAACGCAGGCGGCATGCCGAGAACCCCGACCAGCAGCGTGTTGGTGATGACCCCGAACGCCATGCCAAGCGCGCCGTCGACAAGCTGTGCGGCAAAGCCGATCGCGATATAGGGCAGGAGGTCGGCAAACGAATCGAAACCCACGGACGTTTTCTCACGGCAGGAGATAGTGCCAGCGGAGATATCGCGGGTTTCATTTGCGGCGCGAAGCAATTTTGGTCGCTGATCGCAAATATTTGCTTTTGGAAAATTACGCTACCGGCGGCGATAGCGGAAATACCAGACCTTAGTGGTAATACCATCATAATGCACTGATATGTAGTCATTAATTGGCATTTTTTGATGCCCATTTTCTCGGCTAGCAATCACCGGGTAATCACCACGTCAAATTTGACAAGCACGCGCCCCCATGAACGGATTTCTGCGATTGCGATCATGATGCAGGCGCTGCCAATCGGAAGCAGGTTGCGAAACGCTTGCGGTCAGCCGCGCTTATCCCAGCCTCCGTGAACAGCTGTTCCCACCGTGTCGCTACGGTTCTGCTCATGTTTTCGGCGATTGCTTTCGCGTCATCATGGCTGAGGTCGAAGACCGCGGCACCGGCGAGAGCATTCTCGATCGTTGCATTGCGGCCTTCCGGCCCCACGCCGAGGACGAGCCGTCGCTCCAGTCCCAGCTGCGGTTTCGGCACTACATCGTAAAGCGGCGATAGCCGCCAACCCTCACCATCGAACAGGAAGCCATGATTACGTAGGTGATCATCATCATTCGTGACGAGGATATTGAGCAGCATTCGACGAAATAGCTCGTGTAGATCCTGGCGCACTTCGGTTCCGAATTGCCGGATCGCTCCTGCGAGATCCGCATAGCTGAAGCTGCTGACCTCGCTCTCATGCGCCCCGAGCATTGTGAGCCCCGAAGCAAAGGGCCTGCGTTCCAGCCAGTTGCCGTGAGGAATCCGATCGAACCGCTCGATCAGATAGATGTCGCGATCAAGGACACAGCGGAAGTCGAGTGGCGGAACGTCCAGACCACACTCGCTGGCAAGCCGCATTGTCGCTAGTTCGACCCTGCATTCGGGAAAGCTGTCTCCCCGCTTCTGGAATTTCGCGATCCAAGGTTGGTCGCCGATTTTTGTAGCAGCCTTCGGCCGGGCGCCGCCCAGAGATGATCCGGCTGCCAGCAAGGCTCTCAAGTTCTCGTCGAGTTCGTCGACATGCTGCGCGCGTTCGGCGGCTTCCGCTAGCTCTGCGAGCGTGAACTCTTCGCCCGGAGCAGAACCACCCCCCCATGGCGTAATTCTCTCCGGCTGGGCGGATGTCGGCCCAAAGGCGAGCGCCCCTACACGATGTTCGCCCGAGGCCAGAATGAGATCGATTTCGCTCGGCAAGCGATCGCCCATCGCCTTGTACATCAGGTATTGGCCCCAGCCGTCAGGAGCAGCATCTCGAATGCCACCAAACACGGCAAAGCCTTCTTCCGTCCTGAATGTTTGAGAAGTTCCAGCTTCGTGCAACGGCAGAGCTACAGGATCGACCGCAATACGGTCAGCGCGTTCAAGATAACGCCGCCCGTAAGCGAAGGTAGCAAACTGGTTGCGCGGTTCATCGGTCATCGTGAGAAGGCCTGCCGGAACAGGCCCCTCCTCAAGATGCACGAAGACATAGGTGCGGATGGTTGTCACGGCTTGCTAGAAATCCAGATCATCGTCGCTGACAGCGTGGGTCTTTTGGGGCAGGCGGGACAGATCCTCGCTTATGCCGGCCCGGTCACTGTCTGGGGTTACCAGCTCGGCAAGGCGCTGTGTCATCCCAAGGACATGCAGGGCGCTCGCCAGAACCGCGAGGCCCACGGTAGGATCCCCCGCTTCGAGGCGTTGCAGCGTTTGAACCGAGACGATCATGCGCTCGGCCATCAAACGCTGAGGAAGTTTTCTCCGGCGGCGAGCAAGGGCGATATCCTTGCCCAGCCGTGCAATTGCACGTTGGCTCTGGGGCGGTAGTCCGCTAGCTGCTCGGGACGAACGGGGCATGGCTCGACATATGACATATCATGCGAAATTCCGCAAATAGAAATGATATGTCATGTTTTTGTGCTCTTTCGCTTGAAGCAGATTGACCGAAGGAAGATGCTTCAACGCCCCTGTGCAAGGAATCAATGGCGCTAGTGAGAAGTCACTGTGACAAAGGGGTAGACTTCGCGGCCGAGCGGCGATGGCGATGCGACGCTCAAACAGACGGGCTTCACAGTGTAGAAGTGAATCCCCTCCAACCTGTTCTCACAATACAGAAGGGCTGGAGGGGAGGAGGGCCTTTGTGAGCGAGCCGAAAGGATCGCGATGTGCAATACCCCAATCTATATTCGACCCAGAACAGCTCTTTGGAAGCAACCGCCCGTCGCATTTGCGAATCGCGCGGGGGCAAATGGTCGGGCGCAAGGGGCATGGCCCGCTGCCCTGCGCATGATGACCGCACGCCGTCACTCAGTGTGTCGCTCGGCCAAAAGGCCATCCTCTTCCACTGCTTCGCGGGATGCGATCAGCAGAGCGTGCTGGCTGCTTTGGCGCGTGAAGGCTTCGAGGCTCCTGCGCTTTTCTCAGGGCCTACGACGACCGATCTTCCCGAGCCGACCAGCACCCGCAAACCCTCGGCGGCAGCGCTGAGGATCTGGCGCGAAGCGCAAGCTTTGCGAGCCAGTCCTGCAAAGGCATACCTTGAAAGCCGCGGCATCATCGCCGCATCGCCGGCGCTGCGCTTCCACCCACAAACGCCACTTGGTCCGAAGGGCCGCACCCGCTTTCTGCCGGCCATGATTGCGGCGGTCAGCCTCGATGAGGGGCCCATCGCCGTCCATCGAACGTTCCTTTCGGGCAATGCCAAGGCCGACTTCGACAAGCCGAAGCGCGCGCTCGGCGCGCTCGGTGAAGCTGCTGTCCGCCTCTTTGCTCCGGCCTCCGGCAAGCTCGGCCTTGCTGAGGGAATCGAGAGCGCGATGTCGGCTTTTGCTCTCACCGGCATTCCCGTCTGGGCGACCCTGGGCAACGAGCGTTTCGGCCTCGTGAGCGTGCCCGAGAGCGTGACCGAGCTTCACCTCTTCGTCGATCACGATGCTGGCGGCGAGCTTGCCGCGTCGCGTGCCCTGTCCGCCTATGCCCGTGATGGACGCACGATCCAGGTTCGCATGCCGTCATCACGCGACACAGACTGGAACGATGAACTGACAGCGTGGCTGCGCCGCAAAGCGGCACAGTAAGAGGAGAGAAGGCTTCTCGAATTCCTGAACCGGCAGAGGGCGTGTCCCGATGCCCTCATCAGAAGGACGAATTGCCATGTTTCAATCAGACCTGTTTCCCGCCGGCGAGCACTTGCCGTCAATGCCCCTTGCCTATGCCATCGGCAGCCGAGTTGCCGAGCTTCTTGTCTCGGGGCGTCATCTTACTCGTGCCGACATTTCCGGGCTGTTCGCCGAAGAGACCGGTGTTCTGGACTGGGGAGGTGCCTGGACGATCGACTACTACAACAACGCGGTCGAGATCGGCGCACTACTCTGGCTTCGCGAGTCCTCACGGATCGATCTGGCGACGAACGTGCACGAAGCCGAAGCGCGGTTTGACTGGCTCGAAGCTGCCTTGCCGCCGCGGCACGTTCGCAGCGAAGCACAAGTCGAACTCCAGCAATTCTCGACCCCACCGATGCTGGCCTGGCTGATGGCAAAGGCCGTAGCCGTCTCTGCGCAAGACACGGTCCTCGAACCATCAGCCGGCAACGGTGCGCTTGCCCTATGGGGCAGCGTCCGGAAGGCCTCATTGGCCCTCAATGAGATCGATCCAGCAAGACGAGACGGCCTCGGCCACTTCTTCCCCGCAGCCGCGATCACCGCGCATGACGGGGAACTGATCGCCGACCTGCATTGCGGCTCGCTCCCTTCGATCGTGCTGATGAACCCTCCATTCGCTCGTAGTCGGGAACGCGGCAGGGACGGTGAGACGGCGCAGCGCCACCTGCGCACCGCGATCAGGGCCGCTGCCGGTGGCGCGAGGATTGTCGCCATCATGCCCGAAGGCTTCGATGCTTCCACCTTCGCCCAGGCACAGGACGAAGCGTCGCTGCTCCTCGATGTCCGGCTGCAGCAGATGTTTCGCCGCACAGGGACGGGGATCGCCGTTCGCCTGGTCGTGTTCGACAAGACGCCGACTGCGTCCTCCCCCGCGATCACCGGAGATACTGCCGACCTGATCGCGCTCCACGAGCTGATCACTGCGCTTCCGCCCCGTGCGCAGACATCCGCCAAAATCCATCGCCTGCCAGTCGGCAAGCCAGTGCGCCTCGTGGGCAAGAATTCAACTGATCGCGCGCCGGTCCGGCCGGTGGCGCCGTTCGCGGCGACACCAGCAGCCACATCGAACGCGATGGACCTGACCTACTCGGTCTTGGCCGACCCAGCACCGGTGCCTGAACAGGCAGGCATTTACCTGCCTTACCGCCCCAGTCGCATCGCGTTCGAAGACGCGCCGGTCCATCCCACCCCGCTCGTGGAATCGGTCGCCATGGGTTCGGTCGCGGCGCCCCAGCCGGATGTTTGCCCGCGCCTTCCCGCAGGTTGGCAGGCCGACGGCCTTCTGTCCGAAGCGCAGTGCGAGACACTGGTCTACGCCGCCCAGGCATTTGCGCGGGACCTGCCGGGCCAGTTCAAGGTCAGCCAGGAAGGCACCTCGCTGGAGCTGTCCGAAGATGGGCAACCCTATCGGCAGGGTTTTTTCCTTGGCGACGGGACCGGAGCGGGCAAGGGACGGCAGATCGCGGCGGTCATCATGGACCGCTGGCTTGCAGGCGAGCGCCGGCATGTCTGGATCACCAAGAACGAGGCGCTGCTCGAAGATGCACGCCGTGACTGGGAAGCGCTTGGCGGGCTGCCGCTCGATCTCCAGCCGCTCTCGCGCTGGAAGCTCGGCCAGCCCGTAACTATGTCCGAAGGCATTCTCTTCGTCACCTATCCGACGCTGCGTTCTGGGCGCGCCGAGGATACGCGGCTTGACCAGATTCTTGCATGGGCGGGCGAGGATTACGACGGCGTGATCGCCTTCGACGAAGCTCACGCCATGGCCAATGCACTTGGGTCCTCCTCCACCCGCGGCCAGGTCAAGGGCTCCGAACAGGGCATGGCGGGCCTCAGGCTGCAGAACCACCTCCCGCGCGCCCGGGTGCTCTATGCTTCTGCCACCGGCGCTTCGGATATCGCCAATCTCGGTTACACCTCACGGCTTGGTCTGTGGGGACCCGAGACCGCCTTTCCCACCCACGAGGCGTTCATGACCGAGATCCGCGCTGGCGGCGTCGCGGCGATGGAACTTGTTGCTCGCGACCTCAAGGCGCAGGGTCTCTATCTTGCCCGTGCGCTGTCCTTTGCCGGGGTGGAGTACGAGATCCTCGAACATAGCCTGACCGAAGCACAGGTACGGATTTACGATGCCTATGCCGATGCCTGGGCGATCATTCACCGCAACCTCGAAGCCGCACTCGAAGCAACCCGCGTGGTCGACGAAGACAGCGGCGACACGCTCAACCGCAACGCCAAGACTGCAGCGCTCTCGATCTTCGAAGGCACCAAGCAGCGCTTCTTTGCCCAGCTCCTGCTTTCGATGAAATTGCCGAGCCTGATCCCCGCGATGGAAGAAGCGCTTGGCGAAGAGCATTCGGTTGTCGTGCAGCTGGTTTCGACCGCCGAGGCCATGCTCGACCGGCGCCTTGCCGACCTGAGCGTGGAAGAACGCGAAGCGCTCGATATCGATCTCTCCCCGCGTGAATACGTCATCGACTACCTTTCCAAGAGCTTTCCGGTGCGCCTGATGCAGGTCTTCGCCGACGAGGACGGCAATCTTCGCTCCGAGGCGATGAGCGACGAGGAGGGCAATCCCGTTTTCTGCCCGCGCGCCGTTGCCGCGCGCGATGCGCTGATCGAGCAGCTCTGCGCACTGCCGCCGATCGCCACTGCGCTCGACGCGATCATCGAGCACTTCGGAACCGACGCCGTGGCCGAAGTCACGGGCCGGACCCGCAGGCTTGTCCTCGGCCGTGATGGCCAGCAGCGCCTCGAACGGCGAAGCCCCAGTGCCAATGTCGCCGAAGCGCAAAGCTTCATGGAAGGAACCAAGCGCATCCTGGTCTTCTCGGACGCAGGCGGCACGGGTCGATCCTACCATGCCGATCTTGGCTGCCGTAACCAGCAGCGCAGGGTCCATTTCCTGCTCGAGCCGGGCTGGCGCGCCGACAACGCGATCCAGGGTCTCGGTCGTACCAACCGCACCAATCAGGCCTCGGCCCCGCTCTTCCGGCCGGTTACCACCGACGTGAAGGGCGAGCGCCGGTTCATTTCGACCATTGCGCGAAGGCTCGATGCCTTGGGCGCGCTTACGCGCGGCCAGCGCCAGACCGGCGGACAGAACCTCTTTGACCCGGCAGACAATCTCGAAAGCGATTATGCGCGCGACGCGCTCAGCCGCTGGTTCCAGCTGCTCTATGACGGCAAGCTTGAGGCCACGAGCTTCGGCAACTTCGTCGGGCGCACAGGCCTCCGGCTTGAAAACCCCGATGGCGGATTGACCGATAATCTCCCGACAATCCAGCGCTGGCTCAACCGCACTCTCGCGCTACCGATCACGCTCCAGAACGCGATCTTCGAGGAATATCTCGGCCTCGTCGAAGCGCGGATCGAAGCCGCGCGTGAAGCCGGAACGCTCGATCAGGGACTGGAAACCGTGAGGGTCGATCACTTCACGGTCCTAGCCGACGAACTTCTCCGCACCGATCCCGTGACCGGAGCGGAGACCCGCCTCGTCTCGCTCGAAGTAACGAGGCACCTTCGGCCTCTACGCTTGCAGCGCCTCGTACGCATGCACGAGATCGGCAGCCCGCACGCGACCCCGATGCGCAATGCGCGCTCTGGCATGGTCGCACTGTCGGTTCCGGCCCGACGCCTCATTGCTGACGACGGGGCCGTGATCGAACGCCGCCGCCTGCTGCGCCCGCTCAAGTCCGCGAACTGGACACTTGAAGCACTCGGTGAGAGCCACTGGGAGGAAATTGGCGTCACCGCGTTCACGAGCACCTGGCGGGCCGAGGAAGCAGAGGCGGCCAAGTCACCGGTGACCGAGCGCGTCCATCTTGCCACCGGGCTGCTGCTGCCGGTCTGGAAGCGGCTGCCCGGCGATCATGTTCGGGTCACCCGGCTCGTTGCCGACGACGGCCAGTCGATCATCGGCCGCGAAGTGCTCGATGTCGACCTTGCCTCAATCGCCCAAACCTTTGGCCTCTCCGGCGTTGTCGGACCATCGGCAGATCAGATCGGCGACCTCGTCCTCGCCAGCGGCAAACCGCTGGGCCTTGCGAGCCACGATCCACTCACCGTGAAGCGATCGCTGGTCGGCGGCGAACAGCGCCTTGAACTGACCGGATTCTCGCCGGATCGCCTCGACTGGTACAAGAACAAGGGCTGCTTCACCGAGATCATTCGCTACCGCACGCGGCTGTTTGTCCCGACGCCGAGAGCAAGCGAGACCCTCCAAAGCATCGCAATCAAGTCTTGAACTTCTCATTTGCCCAAATCGGGTCTATATGGAGACCAAATTCAGTCCTAAGGTGTTCTATGAAACTGGACCAGCGCATCAAACCGATCAGCTATCTGAAGGCCCACAGTGCAGAAATTATCCGGGAGATCGGAGATGGCGCCGGGCCAATGGTCATCACGCAGAATGGCGAAGCCAAGGCAGTTCTGCAGGATGTCGCCAGCTACGAGCGCGCACAGGAAACGCTCGCTCTGCTAAAACTTCTGGCGCTCGGACAGGCCGATGTTGCCGCCGGTCGGACCCGCCCGGTGGCAGGCCTTGCGGATCGCGTACGGGGTAAGTCAAACTGAATGATGACGGCCGCCGTAGCGATCGAGATCACCTCCGGTGCGGAGCGCGATCTCGCGGGTATCTGGCAGCGCCGCCTGACGCAGCGCGGGCCGGATGGCGACGATGGTGCGGACGCACTGCTGGATGACCTTGTCGCGTCTATCGAATCCCTTGTGAACAATCCTGAGAAAGGACCGGTTCCACCGGAACTTGAGGCTCTCGGGATCACCGACTTTCGGCAATTGTCGCGCTTTCCGTTCCGCATCATCTACGGGTATCAGCCCGAGCCAGCACCCGGTCAGGTGACCGTGTTCGTAATCGCTGATGCGCGTCGGGATTTTCGGACGCTTCTCGAAGAGCGCTTGCTTAGCAGCGGATAGGCATAGGCTCCGCTGAAGAGGTCAGGGTCCGGATGAATCTGAGCGCTGCCTCCGATTGCGCTCAAGTTTCCCCTTCTCTCCTCCCCTCCGTGTGTCTGAATGAACCGATAAGCTCCCGTGTCGCGTACGCCGGAGCCTGATCACGTCCTTCCTCAAGTCCGGGCGACTGATCTGCCTGTGCCCGCTGATGACGGGCCTGCGAATGGGTTCGCGCATTGAGAACAACTGCCCTCATGGACGGAACTTAGCCGATCCCTGATCGCCCCATCTCTGTCGTATAGATGTTAGCCACAGCCATTGAAGAGAGTGGAGGGAGCCCTTTGGGCTTGTGGGCCTCGTGATCCTCACCTGCGCCTTCATTCCATCAGGAGAAAACCCATGATCCAGTCGATTCCCTTGAAGAAGCTCGCTGCGAGCCCGCGCAACGTTCGCAAGTCGAGCGACGTGCTGGCCGACCTCCAGCTGCGGGCAGACATTGTAGCGCGCGGCTTGCTCCAGAACCTTGTCGTGCGCAAAGGAAAGCGCGGCAAGTTCGAGGTCGAGGCCGGCGGTCGCCGCCTCGCCGCGCTGCAGGCGCTGGCCGAAGAGGGCACCTTGCCCGAAAACTACGAGGTTACCTGCCTCGTCATCGAAGGCGAGGAAAGCGAAGTGCGCGAGGCCAGCCTTGCCGAGAACTTCCAGCGACTCGCAATGAACCCGGCCGACGAGGCACAGGCCTTCGCCTCCATCATCGAAGCAGGAGCTACCACGGAAGACGTGGCCCGTCGCTTCGGCCTCACCGTCCGCTTCGTCGAAGGGCGCCTGCGTTTGGCAAGTCTCGCACCCTGCGTCTTCGAAGCACTCGCCGAAGGCACGATCACGCTCGACATGGCCAAGGCCTACGGCGCGATTTCCGACGTAGAGCGCCAGGCGCATGTCTATGCCGAGCTGCAGGACGCCTGGTACCAGATCACGCCTGACACGATCCGCCGCATGGTGCTCGATGCTACGGTGCGTGGTTCCGATCCGCGTGCAGCGCTCGTCGGACGCGATGCCTATCTCGCCGCAGGTGGCCGGATCGAGCGCGAACTGTTCGACGATGATGCCAGCGAAAGCTGGATCGATATCGCGCTGCTTGAGGACCTCGCGCACAAGGCCATGGAAGAAGCCGCAGAAAAGACCGCGCTTGAATATGGCCTTGCCTGGGTTCGGCCGACCCTTGGCAACTACGTCAGCCACGACTGTGGACCGGCGTGCAAAAGGGACCCCGTTAGCGGGGTGATCGGCGTCTAAATGGGACCCCTCATTCTGGTGGTGTAGTTGAC
>NZ_JAIQCI010000051.1 GCF_022378335.1 Croceicoccus hydrothermalis | reverse complement strand
CCGCCTAAACATCAATTCCCAGACGAGGCCCAAGCTCCGCTAATTTACGCAGCTAGGTGTGCCAAATGTTCTGACGACGGACACGGATTGCTTGGCGGTGCCATGGCAACACAGATACGCGCGGAGAGTCCGCTCTTCAGCCACATCCTGTTCGGTCTGTATCTCGGGCTCTTCATGTGGGGCGGACTGTGGCTGCGCAGCCCACAGCTCAGGGCCTTGTTTCCCTTTGCACAAGTGGCGGCGGAAAAAAGTTAGACCCGATGTCGGGACGCCGGGGATCCATTCGTCCTCGGGACACCAGTATTCAAGAGGAGAGCAAAATGCCGAATACAATTCGCCTGCACCGCGTCATCGCGGCCAAGCCGGAAAAGGTCTTCCGGGCTTTCATCGAACCGGACGCGGTCGCCAGCTGGCTTCCGCCCTACGGCTTCATCTGCACGGTCCACGAGTTGGAGGCCAAGGTCGGCGGAACGTACAAAATGTCCTTTCGCAACTTTACCACCGGCCACAGCCACAGCTTTGGCGGCGAATATATCGAATTCCTCCCCGGCGAACGCCTGGTCTATACCGACAGCTTCGACGATCCGAATATGCCTGGTGAAATGCGCACGACCGTCACCTTCAGGGCTGTTTCGATGGGCACGGAAATGACTGTCGAACAGGAAGGCGTGCCAGACATGATCCCGCCCGAGGCCTGCTATCTCGGTTGGCAGGAATGCCTGGACAAACTGATCCGGCTCGTAACGCCCGAAATCGAGCAATAGCGCCGAACTGCATCTTTCATCCTCATTTCCGAAGGAGCCAATCATATGACCAGCCAAAAGATCACGGTAGAAACGACCGTAAACGCACCGGTCGAACGGGTATGGCAGGCCTATACCAGTCCCGAGGACATCAAGCAGTGGAACGCGGCGTCCGACGACTGGCACACACCGACTGCAACAGTCGATCTGCGCGAAGGCGGGATCTTTTCCTCCCGCATGGAGGCCAAGGACGGCAGCATGGGTTTCGACTTTGCCGGAACCTACACGAAGATCGAGACGCACAAGCTGATCGAATATGAATTCGGCGGTCGCCACGCCAAGGTCGAATTTGCGCCCGGTTCCGAGGGTGCGCGCGTTAGTGTGACGTTCGAAGCGGAAGGAGAAAATTCGATCGAGATGCAGCGCGATGGATGGCAGTCGATCCTCCACAACTTCAAGCGCCATGTCGAGGCGCGGCAAAGGGAGACCATCGAATGACCGACGAATTCCCCCACATGTCCTTCCCAAACGAGAGTCAGGAATATCGCGAGGCACGCAACGCGCTGCTCGATGCGGAGATCGCGCTACGACGGCAGGCTGAATCCGTTGCAAGAATCCGTCGTGAGCTGCCACCCGGTGGAACGATCCCGGAGGATTTTGTCTTCGAACGGATCGGCGCCCATCAACGGCCGGAACAAGTGCATTTGTCGGAATTGTTTGGCGATTTCCCGACCCTGCTGATCTACAGCTACATGTTCGGGCCTGAACGTGACGTTCCCTGTTCTGGCTGCACGCACCTGCTCGACTGTATCGACGGCGCGGCGCGCCATGTGCCACAGCGCGCGCCGTTCTATGTGGTGGCCGCCTCCCCGATCGCCCGGCTTGCCGCCTGGGCGCATGAGAGGGGATGGACGCATCTTCAGCTGCTCTCCACGGCTGGCAATGACTATAACGCGCATTACTATGGCAACACCGCTGCGCTGACACAGGACATGCGCGCCGCGCGCGGTTACAAGCCCAACGAGAACTGGGACGAGCCGATGCTCAATGTCTTCCGGAAGGAAGGCGATACGATCCGGCACTTCTGGGGCAGCGAACTGGTGTTCGCGCCCGACGATCCGGGGCAGGATCATCGCGGCCTCGATTGTGCTGATCCGGTCTGGGGCCTGCTCGATACGACGCCGGAAGGGCGAGGAGACTGGTTCCCGAGTGTCGACTACGGAAAATGAGGCGTCCCATGACACCCACCATAACCGCCTTTGCCAACTCCCCCGATCGCGGGCAGGGTCTCGCACGTGACATGCGGATCCGCTGGGCGCTTGAAGAGGTCGGCCAGGCTTATGAAGTTCGCCTGCTCTCGTTCGCCGAGATGAAAGAACCCGCGCATTTGACGCTGCATCCGTTCGGACAGATTCCGACCTATGAGGAAGGCGATCTCGCGCTGTTCGAGACGGGGGCGATCACCTTTCATATCGCGGAGCGCCATGCTGGTCTGCTGCCGCGCGATGCTGAGGGGCGGGCACGCGCGATCGCCTGGATGTTCGCCGCGCTCAACACGGTGGAGCCGCCGATTGTCGAACGCGAAGCCGCCTCGTACATGGAGCGCGACAAGCCGTGGCACGAGCATCGGCTGCCGATCATGGAAGATCGCATCCGCACGCGGCTCGACCAACTTTCCGCGCGGCTCGGCGAAGCGAAATGGCTCAATGGGGCATTCAGCACCGGCGATCTGATGATGGTATCGGTGTTGCTCCGGCTGAAGGCATCGTCGGATATGTTGGCCGAATTTCCGAACCTGTCGGCCTATGTTGCTCGCGGAGAAGCGCGGCCGGCATACAAGCGCGCGTTCGCGGCGCAGCTGGAAGTGTTCGAGGCTTCGTCGGAAGGCTGACGGAAACCCTTTGGGAGACGCGCGATGCTCAGGACCACGCTTGCACTGTCCGCATTCTATCTCGCTGCTGTTGGGATCGGACTGACATTCTTCCCGCTGGCTTTCGGGGTCGGTGCTGTTCCGCCAGATGCTTCGCTGGAACTCATTTCACTGCTCCGTCTGCTAGGCGGGCCGTTTTTCGGAATCGCGGCGCTCAACTGGCTGTCGCGCGGGCAGGAGCCTTCCGCGCTGAGCAACGTCCTGATTGCCAATCTGATCGGATTCGGGGCGGTGGCCATCAACGATATGTGGGGTGTGGCAACCGGAGAAACGCGGGAAATCGCGAAAATCTTTCTGATCATCCATCTCCTGTTCACGATGGCGTTTAGCCTGCTTATCCGAAAAGCCCGTCGAGCGCCGAGTGCCGCACAGTAAGGGATGATCCATGACGAGCTGCGAAGTCCGATCCGCCTGCGGTTTCAGCAGCACAGGGTTCATGTCGGTATGCAACTCGACGCGGGCGGCCACTACCTGGAGAGCCAGCGCGCGACCGATCTCGCCACCATCGACCGTGACGGCAGTGTTGTTCGACATGTTCTGCGGGTTGAACGGCAGGACATTAAGCCCGCGATTGACGGGCGCGCGGCATGGTCCGGCGACAAGCACCGACTTGCCGACATCCGATCCGGTTCCCTGCAGCATTACAGCACCCATGCCATCGCTCCCGCAATCATCCATAGAAACACCCACGCATGCATAAGCATCGTGTGCCTCTCACGGCTGCCTCCGACCATCAGAGAAGGAGCAGATTTTCTTGACCGGCTTCGCCTGGCCCTCAGTTTGCAGGGCCAGCCATCCGTGGATGGTCGGTCGTGGAATTGAGCAGATGCCCAAAATCTCCGCGCCTTGCCAGCACATCGGCGAGCGAATAGCCGTCGAGGATGGTGAGGAAGCCCCGCAGCGCCTCGTCCAGCACGCTGGTCAGGCCGCAGGCGGGCGCGATCAGGCATGAGCCACATTCGACGAGATCGAAATCGTCCTCGGTGTGACGGATCAGTGCGCCGACATTGATTTCTTCTGCGGAACGCGCAAGCCGGATACCACCATTGCGCCCGCGCACGCTTTCCAGATAGCCGGCGTTTACCAGGTCGTTGACGATCTTCATTAGATGGTTTTGCGAGATGGCATAGGCTTGTGCGATCTCGGCGATCGAGCATAGCCGGTCGGGTTGCCGACCCAGATAGAGCAGCACACGCATCGCATAATCGGTGTAGCGCGTGAGGCGCATCGTCTCATCTCCAAAAGATGTATAATTGTTGGATGTTTTATTGCATCAGTATAGATGCATTATTGATACATGATTTGGAGTCGTGGCAATGGCCGGATTGAAACTGGACGATGCGGGATTGGAAGCGTTGGTGCAGGCCTTCTATGCCCGGGTACGGGCGGATGCCGAACTCGGCCCCATCTTCAATGATGCGATCGATGACTGGCCGTCTCATCTGGAAAAGCTAACCGCCTTCTGGTCCTCGGTCATGCTCACCAGCGGGCGCTACAAGGGGCAGCCTGTTCCCGCGCATGTGAAGCACAAGGACAGGATCACGCCCGAGCTGTTCGACCGCTGGCTCGGCCTGTGGGAGCAGACCACCAATGAGATGATGGAGCCGGACGCGGCTCTTGCCCTCCAGGCCAAGGCTGCCCGCATCGCGGAAAGCCTGCAGCTCGCCATGTTCTTTCGTTTGGATCACCGGCCCCACGCTAGTGACAGCCGCAAGGTCGCATGACGATGACCGACATTCGCCCTTATCGGTCCACGCCGGTTTTCGACCAGGACACGCTTCCCGCCGCCCTGCGCGCCCGCCACGATACTAAAGCAGGAGTGTGGGGCCTGGTCCGTGTCATCGAAGGTGAACTCAGGCTCACCTATCTGGATCCGCCTTCGGAAGTCGTACTGACGCCCGGCACCCCCGGCCTGATCCTTCCGCAACAGCCGCATTTCGTGACGCCGCTCGGCCCAATGAAAATGCAGGTCGATTTCTACGATCAGCCGCCGCCTGACGGCTGATCCGCGCATTTTCTTTCCACTTCCCATTCATCACAGGAGATTTCGATGTCGCAGCCTCTCAGCGATCACACCATTGCGCTCGTCAAGGCGACCGTTCCGGCCCTCGAAGCCCACGGCCTCGACATTGTGCACGAGATGTATTCGCGCATGTTCCAGAACCCGGAAATCCGCGACCTGTTCAACCAGTCGCATCATGGCGATGCCGGCTCGCAGCCGCGCGCGCTGACCGGTGCCATTCTGGCCTATGCCAGCAATATCGACAATCTCGGCGCACTGGCGCCTGCGGTCGAGCGGATTGCGCAGAAGCATGTCGGCTTGCAGATTCTGCCCGATCACTATCCCTATGTCGGCGAAGCCCTGCTCGGTGCGATCAAGGCCGTGCTGGGTGATGCCGCGACAGATGAGATTCTGGAAGCCTGGGGCGAAGCCTACTGGTTCCTCGCCAATATCCTCATCGCCCGCGAAGGCCGCATCTACACCGAACAGAAGGAAACAACCGGAGGCTGGAACGGTTGGCGTGACTTCCGGGTGGAAGAGGTAACGCGCGAAAGCAGCGTCATCAGTTCCTTCGTCCTGCGCCCCGCCGATGGTGGACCGGTGATGGACCACAAGCCGGGGCAATATCTGACCTTCTGGATCGAGATTCCGGGCCATCCTCCGGTCAAGCGCAACTATTCCATCTCGTCGGCACCAAACGGTGAGAGCTACCGCATTTCGGTCAAACGCGAACCACAGGGGCTCGCGTCGGGATGGCTGCATGACGAGGTGAAGGCCGGAACCATCCTGAAAGTGGCCGCGCCTGCCGGCGAGTTCTTCCTCGGTGAACATGCCAAAAGGCCGGTCGTGCTACTGTCCGGCGGCGTCGGCCTCACGCCACTGGTCGCGATGCTGGAGGCACTGGTCAAAGCCGAGGCTGATGTGCCGGTTCACTATGTCCATGGCACCCATAATCGCGACACCCATGCGATGCGCGATCATATTCGCGACCTTGCGGCAAAAGGCAGAGCGGTTCAGGTGACCGACTTCCATCAAACCCCGCTTGTCGGCGAAGTGGAAGGCCGCGACTATGACAAAGCCGGCATCATCACGGACGAGTGGCTTGCCGCCAATACGCCTGTCGCAGAGGCGGATTATTATATCTGCGGACCGCGGCCGTTTTTGCGCCACGCCGTCTCCACCCTGTCGCTCGCGGGCGTCCCGTCTGACCGCATCCATTACGAATTCTTCGGCCCTGCCGACGAACTGCTCGCCGCCTGAAGGAGAGGCAGATGGACGACATCATCATAGCACGCGCCATACACATTCTTTCGGTCCTCTTCTGGATCGGAGGCGTAGCGTTCGTCACGCTTGTGGTGATGCCGTCCATTCGCGGCTCAACCGCCCCGGATGACAGGCTTGCCGCATTCCACCGGATCGAGGGGCGCTTTGCGCCGCAAGCCCGGGTCTGGGTTCTGCTCGCCGGTGCCAGCGGCTTCTGGATGATCCATCGCGCGCAAATGTGGGATCGGTTTGCCTATCCGCAGTTCTGGTGGATGCATGCGATGATCGGGTTGTGGGCGATCTTCTTCGCCATGCTGTTCCTGGTCGAGCCGCTGTTTCTCCACCGGCGCATGCAGAATTCGTCCGACCCTGCAAAGGACTTCAGGCGCATGGAGCGGCTGCACCGCATTCTTCTCCTGATCGCGGTGGTTACGGTGCTTGGCGCTGTCGCGGGCAGCCACGCCCTGTTCTGAGCCTCGAAACGGATCGAACCGCGCCCTGCAGGCGCCTTTCACAATCCCAATTAGCATTGGTCTCGCCCCTCGGGGTGGGAGCGATAGAATCTGGACCATTCATACGTGAAGTTTTTCAAGCCCATTCTGGCGGGCGCGCACCGCAAAGATCGAATTCTTGCCTGCATCGGCGCGGTACTCGGTATCATAGTGACTGTGATGGTCTGCGCGAGCATTCCGCACGAGATCGCGGATCTCCCGATCATCGTTGCGCCGCTTGGCGCTTCGGCTGTTCTGGTCTTCGCCGTGCCTTCCAGTCCTCTGGCGCAGCCATGGCCTGTCATTGGAGGCAACATCATCTCCACGCTGATTGGCGTCGCCGTCTTTCAGGCAATTCCCCACCTGACGATCGCCGCCGGTGTAGCGGTGGGAGCGGCGATATTGGCGATGTCGATGCTGCGCTGCCTTCATCCGCCCGGCGGAGCGGCCGCGCTGACCGCCGTGATCGGAAGTCAGAACATTCACATTGCCGGCTATGCGTTCGCCTTCGTGCCCATAGGCCTGAATTCGATCACTCTGGTCCTAGCGGCGATGCTGTTTCAGCGGATGTCCGGCCACAGCTACCCACACCGGGTCGTCACGCCAATCACATTGCCCAGCACTGGCGTACAGTTGCAGGATATCGATGCCGCTCTCGACGACATGCATGAGAGCTTCGACATTGCAAGGGAAGACCTCGAAGCTCTGTTTTCGCGTGCCGAGCATCACGCAGCCCAACGGCAGGCTTCGGCCTGACTTCGGATGATCGCACGCGGAGTTCGATGTTGCAGACATCGCTGACCTGTTGGTCGCCGACACCCTGCGTCAATACACGACGTTGGCTCGTGTGAAGACGCTAGCATCGCCTTTTCGCTTCCGTTCGAAATTACCGGATACCCTGCTAAGGAGGAAAAATGTCGCTGCTGGAAGAGCTTGGAGTTCGGCTCCCAATCATACAGGCGCCTATGGCGGGCGTGTCCACCCCGGAATTGGCCGCTGCCGTCAGCAATGCGGGTGCTCTGGGCTCGATCGGCGTTGCCGCGACCGATGCTGCCGGCGCACGGGCGATGATCGCCGGCGTGCGTGCGCTGTGTACCCGGCCGTTCAACGTCAACGTCTTCGTCCATCAGCCAATGCAGCAAAATGTCGCCCGCGAACAGGCATGGCTCTCGGCGATGAGGCCACTGTTCGACAAATTCGGTGCGCAACCCCCAACAGCGCTTCGTCCGATTTATAAGAGCTTCATCGAAGACCACGACATGCTGGAAGTGCTGATCGATGCCGCGCCAGCCGTTGTCAGCTTTCACTTTGGCCTGCCCAATGCCGCACGGATCAGTGCGCTTAAAAACGCCGGGTGTGCGTTGCTTGCGACCGCCACAAACCTCGACGAGGCGCTTGCTGCAAAAGCGGCAGGAATCGACGCAGTTGTGGCTCAAGGATGGGAAGCTGGCGGCCATCGTGGCGTCTTCGATCCGGACGCACCTGACGGTTGCCTTGGCACAATACCGCTAACCCGCTTGCTGGTAGAGCGATGTGGCTTGCCGGTTATCGCGGCCGGGGGAATCATGGACGGTCGGGGCATCCGCGCCGCGCTTGATCTTGGCGCCATCGCGGCCCAGTTGGGTACTGCCTTTGTCGCCTGTCCGGAAAGTAATGCCGATGCTGCTTATCGCGAGGCGCTCGCCGGCCGTGGTGCGACGAGCACGGTCATGACCTCCGCAATTTCCGGGCGACCTGCACGGGGGCTGCCCAACCTCTTTACGCAATGGGGCGACATCGTCGCCCTGCCGCATCCCGGCTATCCTATGACCTATGACGCGGGCAAGGCGCTGATCGCGGCGGCCAAGGCGGCAGGCGAGACCGGCTACGCCGCCCAATGGGCAGGACAAGGCGCTCCGCTGTCTCGTAGCATGCGAGCCGCTGAACTCGTCGCGCTTCTGGAAGCAGAATTGCATTCGGCAACAATTGGCCGGAGCGAATAAGTATGCCGCAATTTTCCCGCCAATCTTCCACCCGGCTTCGCACGCCAAATAGGACGTAGGGGCCGATTGCTCTCAGTCGGTCTCCATTGCCGCGCCCTTGAGGAAGAGCGGGATTCCTGCAGTAACGAGCACTACTTCCTGCGCGATTGCTGCGATCACCTTGTTCAATCGTCCCGCTTCATCACGAAATCGTCGCGCGAGAGCGTTCTCCGGTACGATGCCCATGCCGACCTCATTGGCCACCAACGCCAGTGGAACGGGACAAGCCGCTATTGCCGAGACAAGCCCCCGGGTCATCGTGTCCACATCGCATTCCGCCAGCATCAGGTTCGACAGCCATAGCGTGAGGCAATCGATCAGCACCGCGTCCGACGATCTTGCTGCTTCGCCAAGCGCATCGGGAAGATTGATGGAAACCTCGAATGTACGCCATCGTGCTCCGCGATCCTCGCGATGGCGCGCAATGCGCTGCTCCATTTCCCGATCAAGTGCCTGGGCCGTGGCAATGAAGCCAAGGCGCCCCGGCACCGCCTCGACACGCTCTTGCGCATAGGCGCTCTTCCCCGATCGCGCGCCGCCGATGACGAACAGCCGCGTCATTCCGCCGCCAGCGCCGCCAGCGCTATCAGGCCATCGATATCGACATGGCTTTCAAGGTCCTGGGCCAGTTCGTCCAGCGCCGCGTCCACATATTGTCCGTGATCTCGGGCGTCGGACCTCGCGCCGATCTTTTCCAGCAGCGCGCGGCGTAGGTGGCCCGAGGCGAGGAGGCCGTGGCAATATGTCCCCATGACATTCCCATCCGCGGATATAGCGCCATCGGGACGCTCGCCATCGAGCACGGCAAACGGACGGTCGATCGTTGCATGATGCGTCTCGCCCATATGCATTTCATAGCCTTCGAAGTCGGCCCCCAGTGCGGTCCCGCGTACCCGCCGCAATGTCTTTTGGGTCCCAAGGGTCGTACGATGATCGAGCAGGCCGAGCCCGGCGATCTCTCCCGGCACGCCCTCTATGCCATGCGGATCGGCAATCGCTCGGCCCAGCATCTGGTAGCCCGCGCATAGCCCCAGTATTGGGCCGCCACGTCGGCGGTGAGCAAGGATATCGATGTCCCAGCCCTGTTCACGCACAAACGCCATATCGGCGATGGTCGCTTTTGACCCGGGCAGGACGATCAGGTCCGCCGCGGGCGGTATCGGTTCGCCCGGCGGGACCATCGCGACATCCACGTCCTTTTCAGCCTTGAGCGGGTCGAGATCATCGAAATTGGCGATGCGCGGCAGCATCGGGCAGGCGATCAGCGTCCGGCCGCTTGTGGGAGAGAGCCCGCGCTCGAGCACGACGGCATCCTCGCTGGGCAGGCGGGTGACGGCACTCAGCCAAGGCACCACGCCAAAGCCGCGCCAGGCGGTGCGCTGCGCAATGGCAGCATAGCCATCGTCGAACAGCGCCGGATCGCCCCTGAACTTGTTGACGATGAAACCCCGGATCATCGCCGCATCGTCAGGATCCAACACTGTCCGCGTCCCTACTAGCGAGGCGATCACCCCGCCCCTGTCGATATCCCCTACCAGCACTACCGGTACATTGGCCGCGCGGGCAAAGCCCATATTGGCGATGTCGCCAGCGCGTAGGTTGATTTCGGCCGGCGACCCCGCGCCCTCTACGATCACCAAATCGCATTGCCGGGACAGGCGCCGCCAACTTTCCAGCACTTCCGGCATCAGGCTGCATCGATCTTCACGGAAGCGCGCCGAATCAAGAGTGCCTCGTACCGTGCCGTGGACGATCAGTTGCGATGTCCGGTCCGCCTGCGGCTTCAACAGCACGGGATTCATATCCGTGTGCAGTTCCGCCCGCGCGGCAATCGCCTGCAGCGCTTGCGCACGTCCGATTTCGCCGCCATCGGCGGTTACGGCCGCATTATTCGACATGTTCTGCGGCTTGAACGGCAGCACCTTCAAGCCCCGGTTGGACAAGGCCCGACACAGCCCCGCCACCAGCACCGATTTGCCGACGTCCGACCCGGTTCCCTGCAACATCACACCAGCCACGTCGCCGCCCCCACTGCAAACCACGCGAGCACGCAGGCCCGGATATAAATGCCCCCTGCCCGCCGCACCGTTTCCGCATTCGCTTCGTCGCCATCGCCGATCCATGGCTTCGCCGACACAATGCCATCATACCGGACCGGACCGGCAAGCCGTACGTTGAGAAATCCTGCCATGGCCGATTCGGGCCATCCGGCATTAGGTGACGCATGCCGACCATGATCGCGCCACATGACGCGCCACCCGTTCCCTGCGCCTTTGATACCTGCCAGACAGATCAGGATCGCACTCAGCCGCGCGGGTATGGCGTTGGCAAGATCGTCGATCCGTGCCCCCGCCCAACCATAGTTACGCAGCGGCTCTTCCGGATGCCCGATCAGACTGTCTGCCGTGTTGATCGCCTTGTAGACCCACACTCCGGGCAGGCCGAGCACGCATAACCAGAACAGCGGCGCAATCACGCCGTCGCAGAAGCTTTCCGCAAGACTTTCGATCGCCGCACGGGACACACCGGCATTGTCGAGGGCGCCGGTATCGCGGCCGACGATCCGTCCAACAGCCGTCCGCGCCGCGATCAGATCGTGTTTGCTCAGCGCTTTCGCCACCGGCCGGTAGTGATCGTAAAGGCTGCGCTGCGCCAGTGCGGGCCATGCTGCGAATGCCAGCGGCAACCAGGCCCATGCGCCGGCCAAAGCGCGTATACTCCATTCGACGGCAAAGGCGGTCCCGCCGCTTGCCAGGATCAACACCAGCATGGCGGCAACACCCGCAAGGCGCCGTCGCAGGGTTGTATAATCCTGACGATTCCATCGGGTTTCACACGCCGCGATTATCCGCGCGAAGGCCCCCACCGGATGACCGACCCGTCGATAGAGCAAGGCCGGCCAGCCAAGCGCGGCATCCAGCGCCAGCGCGCCGATGGCGAAAGGTTCAAGCATCGCGGAACCAGCAGGTCAGAGCGGCATCCAGTCGCGCCAGTTGCATGCCATCGGCAGGGAGCCCGAAGCGCAACAGGCGCGGATGGTTTGCGAAAGGGCGCGTCAGGATATGGGCCTGCGCCAACGAAGAAAACAGGCCTATCGCATTGGGAATTTCGACCAACCGGAAGAGCGGGCAAGCGCCCGTTGGCTCCAGCCCGTGGCGCGTCAGAACCGCGTCGAGCCGGCGCGCCCTTTCCGGCAGGTCTGTGCGAGCCTTTTCAATCCAACGCCTGTCGATATAGGCTTCGCTGCCAAAGGCCAATGCGGCGGAGCAGACCGGCCAGTCGCCTTGCAGCTTGCGCAATTCCGCCAGCAGCGGCGCGGGCGCCAAGACGAAGCCGAGCCGAACCCCCGCAAGCCCGAAGAACTTGCCGAATGAACGTGTCACGACAAGGTTACGACCATTGGCGACATCGCCCGCGATACTTGCATCCCGGTGGCAATCGGCAAAGGCCTCATCGGCGATCAGCCATCCCCCGTCCCGCTCCTGCCTCTCCAATGCGGATAAGAGGTATTCGCGTGGGTGGAGCATCCCGTCCGGGTTGTTCGGATTGGCGACGATCAGGGCTGTAGGCCCGGTATGGTCCGGTGGCGGACTGGTGAATGCTTTCGCGTATGTTCCGTAAGCAAGCGGGACATGACGGGCGGGCATGTCGAGAATCCGCCCAAGCGCCCGCAGGCCCGCTTCGCTTCCGGGAACTGCGCAGCACAGGGCCGGATCGGCGCCGAAATGCGCGGCGGCGGCTTCTTCAAGCCGCCTGAGCGCGCCTGTATCGGGCAAGGCCCGCCAATCCAGCTGGATTGCGTCGACGCCGGGCCATGAGCAGGGATTGATGCCGGTGGACAGATCCAGCCAGTCGGCCGGATCGCCGCCAAAGTGGGCGCAGGCCTCGTCCAGACGGCCACCGTGGGTGACAAACGCACTCATGCGAAAAGGACCAGTGCGGCCAGGGTGACGGTTTCGACCACCTCTATACCGGCTCCGTGGCCATCGCCCGAGATACCGCCGATCTTCCGACGCAGCCACAGGCTCCACAAAGGAATGGCGGCAAGGGCGACAAGCAGCATGGGTCCGGTCCACCATGCCGATACGCAAAGCACCACAAGCCATATCGCACAGACAGTCCGGCTGGCCCCAGCACCAAAACTTGTTCCCATGCCGCTGTGCAGCGGCGGCAGAGTCAGCGCCCAGACCAGCGGCCCGATCCGCGCCGCGACGGGAACGGCGGCCAGCACCACGAGCGGGACCGCTTCCATCGCTAGTCGCAGCAGAACCAGCTTTGCGATCAGTTGCAGGCATATGGCAGTGACGCCGAAGCTGCCTATATGCGGGTCCGCCAGAACGGCGGAAAGCCGCTCCGGTTTTTCATGGGCCGCACCGGCGGCATCGGCGATGTCGCCAAGACCATCAAGATGCAGCGCGCCGGTTATCGCCACCCAGCCGAGCAATGCCGCGACTGCGCCTGCCCAGGGATCGTGACGCAGGCCTGCCCATGCCGCAACGGCCACGCAAAGTCCGACTAAGATGCCGGCGACGGGAAACCAGCGTATCGCCCGCGCAACGTCCTGTTCGCTGGTGGCGATCGCGGGCAGCGGCACCCGCGTCATGAGCTGGATGGCGAGGATCAGCGCTTTCATTCGCTATATCCCGTTTCGAGCCCGATGATCTGGCCGGACGGCGGATCGCCGGACCATATCCGCAGGGAGACGAGTGCACGGTAGGGCAGATCGATCGCCCAAACCGCATGGTGGTCAAGCCCGGTCAGCACCGAAAGCGCAGCGCGCATGGCGCCGGCATGCGTGACCACCAGCGTTGCCGTTGCGAGCCCGGTCAAGCTCTCGTCTACGCGCTGGCACAAGTCCGTCCAGCGTTCACCCCGTGGTGGTGCGTTGCCGTCGGGGTCTTGCCAGAAGCGAGAAAGGGCGGCGTTATCTACGACGCTGGATAGCAATCCATCCCACGCACCGAAGTTCAGTTCGCGCCAGCGCGGATCGCATGTCAGTGGAATGCTGCATCTTTCGGCGAGATGCGTTGCCTGCAGCCTGGCGCGGCGCAGATCCGAGCTTACGATCCCTCGAAGGCGCAAATCTGCGACCCTGCGCAGCATGACGGGGCAATCGTTGACGAGCGGAGGCTCGTCCAAATGGCCGAGCAGAAGCCCGGTGCGCACAGGCGGGCCGTGGCGCAGCAAATGGACGATACGTTCACTCACGATCCGCCGGCCACCTCAGCTTCGGCGAAGGTCGCCATCTCGTTGTGCGTGGCCAGCGCCGCGCGCACGATCGGAACGGCGGTGGCGGCGCCCGAGCCTTCCCCCAGCCGCATTCCCAGATTGAGCAACGGCGCCAGCCCGAAATGTTCGAGCAGCCGCACATGTCCAGCTTCGGCCGAGCAGTGCCCGGCAAGGCAATGATCGGTAAATCCCGGCATCCGGGCAACGAGCGGCGCAATCGCGGCGCAGGCTATGAAGCCGTCCAACAGCACCGGCATGCGAAGTAGCCGGGCGGCTAGGATCGCGCCCGCCATCGCCGCAATCTCACGCCCGCCAAGACGGCGCAGCGTCTCGAAAGCATCGCTGCAATCGCTCAGGTGCAGGGTCAGAGCCTGCTCCACGGCACGGACCTTGCGCGCCATGGCATGACTGTCGATCCCCGATCCACTGCCGCACCACAACGCCGGGCCTCCGCCGAAAGCGGCGGCGCACAAAGCAGAGGCGGGCGTCGTATTGCCAATGCCCATTTCGCCAACCACCAGCAGGTGCGTGTCCGGGCTGACGGCCCCTGCCCCCGCGTTCAGCGCCGCCAGACATTCCGCCTCGCTCATGGCAGCTTCGCGCGAGATGTCACCAGTGGGGCGGTCGAGATCGAGCGGGACGACTGACAGCTCAACCCCGCCGGCGCGACACAGCGCGTTGATAGCAGCCCCTCCCGCCTTGAAATTGGCGACCATCTGCGCTGTCACCTCGACCCGAAAAGCGCTGACCCCGTGGGCGGCAACGCCGTGGTTGCCCGCGAAAATCACAGCCTGCACGCGGTCTATCCGGGTGCGCGACGTGCCTTGCCAGCCAGCCATGAACGTCGCGATGTCCTCCAGTCGTCCTAGCGATCCGGCGGGCTTGGTCAGTTCGGATTGACGCGCGCGCGCAGCCGCGATGGCAGCCTCGTCCGGGACAGGCAGAGCGCGTAGAGTCGCCGAAAAGGCAGCGTGATCGTCAAAGTGGATCATGTGCACAGGTGTCCCTCGGGCGGAGTACGAGTGATGAAATGACCCTTCACGCCATCGGGCCAGTCGGCGTAGCGCACCACACCTTCATCACTGGCGGCATGATGCGAGGCATATTCCAGAATGGCGCGGGCTGCCTCGCGATCCGGCGCGAAGTCGCCCAGTACGTAGGCTACCTTGCCCGGCGCGCGGATAAGGACGACGCAGTGGCGCTTGCACGCAAACAAGCAGGGCATCTCCTGCACCGCCACACCTGCAAGATCCGGTTCGTCTGCCTGCAGCGCTCGCATGGCTTCGGCGAGCAGTGCGCCACCGCGCCGCCCACCTTCGTCCTCGCGCGCAGCGGCGCTGAAGCGGCAGGTAGAGCAAACCACTATCGCAGCTCCGGGCGCGGCCGCGCGCAGCATCAGAAGCGACTCCTGAAGCCGACGTAGAACGTCCGGCCGAGTGCGGCGTAGCCGCTCGCAGTCTGATAGCTCTTGTCCGCCAGGTTCTCGATCCGGCCCTGCAGAAGCAGCCCATCGGTAACCGGCCACTGCGCACGCACGTCGAATAGCCAGTAATCGTTCAGCATCCCCGTGCCGCTGGCGCTGTCGAATGTCCGGCCCGAATAGCGCGCGGCCAAGCTGCCGCGCAGGCCGGAGAGAAGTTCCACACCCACTTCGACATTTGCCAGATGGCGCGGCACGCGGGCGAGCTGACGGCCATAGGTGTTACTGTCCGGCGTACGGTCTTCCGCCTCGATCCAGCTATAGTTGGCATTGGCGAAGAGCAGTTTCCAGCGTGCGGCAGCGGCCAGTTCGAGGCCCCGCGTGTGGCTCTTGTCGATATTGGCATAATAGCCGAAGCGGGTCGTGGAGGTGCCCGGAATGTTGCACGCATCGGGCAAGGTGCCGCTGGTGGGGCAATAGGCAAAATCTATCAGGTTGTCGGTATCGCGTTCGAACCAGGTGGCTGAAACGCGGAAGATCTGGCCCAGGGTCTGCTCCGCGCCCACTTCCCAGCCCTTGGCCTTTTCCGGGCCAAGATCCGCAACGCCATAGGCGCTGAACATCTGGTAGAGCGAAGGTGCCTTGTACCCTTCGCTGTAACTGGCCCGCAGGACGGTTGCGCCATCATTGGGGGTATAGGCCGCGCCGGTGCTCATCACTGTGTTGCCGCCGAACCGCGACTGATGATCGTATCGCACTCCGCCGTCGAGCGTAAATCCTGTCACCGGTGTTACGCGGAGCTGTCCATAGACGCTGTTGGTGTCGGCCCTGTGTGGGGTCTTGTCATATGGGGTGCTGCTGTTGGCGGGCGAGGCTGTCGTCATCCGCTGCTCCTCGCGCTCCGCCCCGAACAGAAACTGGATCGCATCGGAAAAGCTGTAGGTGCCCTGGTATTCGAAACGGCGTACTCGGCCGTGTGCGTCGAAATTGAGCGGGCGAACATCGCGGGTGGGGTCGTAGTTTCTACGATCGGTCACCGACTGCATCACTGCAAGGCGATTGGTGAACCGCCCGCCCAGCAGAGCAAAATTCAGGCCGACGTAGCCGGACCATTCCTTTGTCAGACCAAAGCTGGGCGAATCCCCGGCGAAACTGTCGAAATCGTTGCGGGCGTCGGAATAATATCCGCGTAGGTCAAGCGAGACATGGGGCGCCAGAAGCGCGGTGACGGTGCCGCTGGCGGCGTTGCGGCGGTAGCCGTCGTCCTCGGTGCCGCCCGCACGCGCGGAGATACCATCGGTGGTGAACGTCGAACCGGCCAGCCGCCAGTCCAAAGCATCGCTGGTGCCCCCCACGCCCGCACGGGCGGAGAATGTCTCGTGGCTGCCGCCTTCGGCCGCAAAGCTGCCCTCCAGCGACTTTTCGGGCTTGCGGGTGGTGACGTTGACCACTCCGCCGATCGCATCGCTACCCCACAGGATCGACTGTGGGCCGCGCAAGATCTCGATCCGTTCGGCATCGTCGAGGAAGAGATTGGCAAAGCCGAATCCGCCCGCGGTGGAGGAAGGATCGGACAGGCGCATCCCGTCGAGGACCATCACCGTTTGACCGCCATCGGCGCCACGGATGCGCAAGCTTGTTGTGGTGCCGTAGCCCCCATTGCGTGACAGGTTGATGCCGGGCGTGCGCAGCAGGATGTCGGTCAGCGTGATCGACTGGTTTTCGACAATCGCCGCCTCGTCGAGCACGGTGACGCTCGAGGACACACGGTCCTGCGGCACCGGCGTTCGAAGGGCTGTGACGACGATACTGCTATCGGGTGCTTCCTCGGCCCGCGCGGCGCTTGTGAATACGATGGAGACGAGGACGGGAATGGCCGGGACGGAGGCCATACGAAAAAATCTGAACATGGGACGGGTCCCTTCATGCAAACGGCGTTGTGCCCGCCGGTTGCATTCAGCACGAAGGAACGGCCCCACACGCCCGGATCGGGCACGAAACGACGCCCCTCGCACGGAACTGGCCGGCAAGGCGGTGGCTGTCGTTGCGCGAGGGATGACCCTGTTTATCGCAGGGCCCTCGAACACCCGGTGCACCCTGCCCGGATGAAGAACGACCGCGTCAGGCAGGTCTCCTGGCTCGCGGGTCGGTGCCGGTCCGGCCGCCTTCTCAGGACTGGTGAGTCCCAATGGCGTAATGGCCTGATGGCTCGCCGCTTACAGTTGCAGGGGCAGCCCGGGTTTCTCACCCGGTTCCCTTTTGATCCCTTGCGGGGGAACCTGTCGCGACGCCGCAACTATCGCGGCGATCGGATGTGTGCAAGTGCAATATACTTGCGAAGCGCTGCAAGCTTGCGTAGTCGCTGCAATGTAACGGGTGCCCGAAAGGGCTTAATCGGGAAGTCCGGAAGGCGGCGAATGTCGCCTAGGCCGGCACTGCTCCCGCAACTGTAACCGGTGAGCGCATCGCCTCATGCCATTGGGTTTTACCCCGAGAAGGCGGCGAAAAGCGCGGCGAACCGGAAGTCAGGAAACCGGCCCGATACCGTCGTTCCTTCGCGCGGGCGGGATGAACCGGGCGGACGAGGGCCTCGCATAGGCGGGGAGCTTCCCTTGGCGGACGACATCTGTGTGTCGCGTCGAAGGGAGCCTGTGAAGTCCATGCCAAAACGCTGAACCTTCCGGGGCATTAGTCCTTGGCTCCCACGCGCGCTGTGTTGGCGCGCGATCAGACGCATTCCTCCTGACTCTAACGGAGATACCGACGATGAATCGTTCACCCGCTCTGCAATTCAACCGCTTCGAACTGACGGTTTTCGGCATCCTTGCCGCCGTGATGCTGCTCACGCGATCGCATGCCCTGACGCATCTGGTCCACATCCCGAGCACGGCGCTCGCCAGCTATTTCGTGCTGGGATACTTCGTGCGGCGTTTCACAGCCTTCGCCGCGCTCTTCGCGCTGGGTTATGTGATCGACGTGGTGTCGATCTCGATCCTTGGTGTATCGGATTTCTGCTACACCCCTGCCTACGCCATGCTGATCCCGGCCTATGCCGTGATGTGGATGGCGGGTCGCTATGCCGCCCTCATGCCCGAGCGCCTGCAGTCGCTCCCCGCGATTGCCGTTCTACTGGTGGCAGCCACGTTCGTATCCCACCTTTTCTCCAGCGGGGGTTTCTACTTCCTCGGCGGGCGCTTTCCCGATCCTACTATCGCTGAGTTCCTGCCGCGTATCGCCCGCTATTTCCCGTTTTCGCTGACATCGAGTGTGATGTGGACCGGCGTTGCAGCGGCACTGTGGGCGTTGCTGCTCACCGCACGTCCTGAACTGCGTCGCGGACATTCGCAGTGAGCGGCTGCGAAGAACTTTCCGAGAAGGAGCGGCGCCACAAGGAACGCACCCGCAAGCACAAGGCAGTGGTCGATGCGAAGATCGCCGCTGCCACGATCGACAAAGGGCTGGTGCTGGTCCTGACCGGTAATGGCAAGGGAAAGTCCTCCAGCGCTTTCGGCATGGTCGCGCGAATGCTCGGCTATGGCCGGACGGCGGCGGTGTTCCAGTTCATCAAGGGCAAGGAGGATGTCGGCGAACGCGCTTTCCTGTCCCGTCAGGCCGGCGTGATCTGGGAGAACTGCGGTGAAGGCTTTACCTGGGAAACGCAGGATCTGCGGCGCGACATCGCCACTGCGCGGGCCGGTTGGAAAAAGGCCAGACAGGCCTTGGCCGATCCTTCTATCTCGCTGGTGGTGCTTGATGAGCTGACCTATCTGGTCAACTATCGCTACCTGTCGCTAGACGAGGTTCTGCCGCCGATCCGGGATCGACCGGAGATGCAGCATGTCGTCATCACCGGTCGGGCGGCACATGCCGATCTGATCGACCTGGCCGACACGGTCAGCGCCATCCGTGACGAAAAGCACGCCTTTCGCGCGGGCGTGCGCGCACAGCAGGGCATCGACCTGTGACGGAAGTGGCGCGCTGCCCAGCCTTTCTGGTCTCGGCCCCGGCCTCGGGGCAAGGCAAGACCTTGGTGACGGCT
The DNA here is from genome assembly GCF_022378335.1 of Croceicoccus hydrothermalis. Lineage (GTDB taxonomy): Bacteria > Pseudomonadota > Alphaproteobacteria > Sphingomonadales > Sphingomonadaceae > Croceicoccus > Croceicoccus hydrothermalis. The sequence goes on along the minus strand of NZ_JAIQCI010000051.1, from coordinate 9,385 downwards.
GCGCTGGCGCGCCTTCACCGCAAGGCCGGGCGGCGCGTCCGTGTGTTCAAATGCGGCCCGGATTTTCTCGATCCGATGATCCTCGAACAGGCGAGCGGCGCACCGGTTTATCAACTCGACCTATTCATGGTTGGCGAAGATGAATGCCATCGCCTGTTGCACCAGGCGGCCATGGAATCGGACGTCATTCTGGTCGAAGGGGTCATGGGACTATTCGATGGCGATCCGTCCGCTGCCGATCTCGCCGTGCGCTTCGGTCTGCCGGTTCTGGCGGTCGTCGATGGTTCGGCCATGGCACAAACATTCGGGGCGCTCGCGCACGGACTGGCCAGCTACCGCCCAGATGTGAATCTGACGGCGGTACTGGCCAATCGCGTTGGTAGCGAACGCCATGCGGAAATGTTGAAGGCAAGCCTTCCGCCCACGATCGAATGGCTGGGCGCCCTGCCCCGCGATGCCGGCTTCTCGGTTCCGGAGCGCCATCTTGGCTTGGTGCAAGCTGGCGAAATCAAGGACCTGGACACACGGCTGGAAAACGTCGTCGCTCATCTTCCTGCTACCGCATGCCAACTGCCCGCCGCGGTCGCGTTCGCCCGGTCCACCGAACAAGGGAAGCCGCAAAGGTTGCTGGAGGGCGTATGTGTAGCCATCGCCCGCGACGAGGCGTTCGGATTTATCTATCCGGCTAATCTGGAGTGCCTGAAAGCGATGGGCGCACGGTTATCGTTCTTCTCACCGTTGAGGGATGAGGCCTTGCCTCAATGCGATGCGCTCTGGCTGCCGGGCGGCTATCCGGAACTTCATCTGAATGCGCTGGCTGGCAATCGATCCATGCTGGAATCGGTACGCAGTCATCACAGCGCGAATAAGCCCATCCTCGCCGAATGTGGCGGCATGTTGTACTGTCTGGATGCTATGGAGCTGCACGATGGCACTCGCCGGTCACTTGCCGCCATCCTGCCCGGAAGCGCCATCATGCAGCCTCGGCTTGCTGCGCTTGGTCTACAACGAACGGTCCTGGACGGCGAAACCCTGCGCGGCCACACTTTTCATTACGCGCGGATGCAGACGCCGCTTACCCCCATTGCGACGGCGGGGAACACTCAGGGACGGGAGGGCGAGCCGATTTTTCGCAGCGGTTCACTCACCGCCAGTTTCGTGCATTTCTATTTTCCATCATCCAGCCACGGCACTGCGCGGCTCTTCGATCCCTTGAGCGCGCGGAGGATGTAGCCCGTCGTGTTGCGACTTATGGATCGAACATCTGGTGTACAACGGAAGCCCAGCCCCAATGACGTCGGCAAAAGCCTAAATGCAATTGACTCGCAATAGCGAGTCAGATTAGGGCGCCCCCGTCACAAGGGGGAAACATGAAACATCACTGGTTGCTGTCCACAACACTGCTCGTCATCTCGGCTGTGCCGTCGACCGCGTTGGCTGAAGATGTGCCGCCAGCGGATGACCCGAACGTGATTATCGTGACCGGCGAAAAGGCATCGCGCAGTCTTCAGGAAACAACGGCCTCGGTGAGCGTGACGACCGACAAACGGCTGGCCGAGGAGAATATCCTCACGATCCAGGAAGTGTATCAACGCACGGCCAACTTGTCGGAAACCTATGGCTCGTCAGGTTTCTCGATCCGCGGTATCGATCAACGCGGTGTTTCAGGCGGCGGGGACGCGGCCACGGCGACGGTGTTCGTGGATGGCGCGCCGGTTCCGCAGGATGTGCTTTCGAATGGCCCGACCGATATGTGGGACGTGGCGCAGGTCGAAATATTCAGGGGCCCGCAATCGACCATTCAAGGCCTCAACGCGCTGGCCGGCGCGGTGCATATCCGCACGCAGGATCCAACCTTCGATTGGGGCCTGAAAGGCCGCGTGCTCGTATCTTCCTTCGATACGACGCAGTTCGCGGTTGCGGGCGGCGGACCGCTCGTGCCGGGCGAACTCGCCTTCCGCGTCTCGGCGGAAAAGCGCGATTCCGATGGATATATCCGCAACATCACCCGGAACGAACCGGAGAGCGGTGTGGATTCCTCCTCGATCCGGGGCAAGCTCCTGTGGACGCCATCGGCGCTGCCTGACTTCGAGGCGCGATTGGGCTATCATCATTTCGAGACGAAGGGCGGCTATCTCTTTACCTATGTCGACCGGTCAGTCGGCGACTATTTCGACAATCGGACCAATCCGTCCGACTATCCCAACAGCAGTGACGTCGACAACGACCAGATCGCCCTGGATTTGCGCTACGACCTTGGCAGCGGCCTGTCGCTGAGCGCACTCGGCACATGGACCGACACCGACTTCGTCCGCAAATACGACGGCGACTTTTCCGCTGCGAGCATAGCCTATAGCGACATCGCAGGCGGAGCGGACACGTTCACGCAGGAACTGCGCCTCAATTATGAAAGTGATCGGCTGAGCGGCCTTGTCGGGCTGTTCTATTATAGTCGCGACCAGTACCGTCGCTCTCACCAGGTGACGCTGGTGCCGACGCCTGGACCGACCATCGCAAACCTGCTGACAGGTACTCTGGGCGCCGAAACCGCGGCGCAGGTCGCGGCGCTCTACACCGCCGCGCTGCCCAATATCCCCGTCGACTACACCTCGGATTTCCCGACCAAGGTCGAAACGATGGCCGTATTTGCCGACGCGCGCTATCGCCTGACCGACCGGCTCTCGCTGCTCGGTGGCTTCCGCTACGACCGCGAAAAGAACAGGATCGGCGGCGAGGCTATCGCCACATTCGTGGGCACCCTGCCCGACCCGGCTGCCTATGGCCCGCTTGCTCCGGCTTTCGTCGGAGTCAATGCCGCGGTCCTGGGACTTGTCGACGACGCAAGCGGTTCGGCGCCCGTGGGCACGCGCACTTTCAATGCGTTCCTGCCGAAAGGTGGGATTGAGATGGCATGGACACCCGACCTTGCCACCGCCTTCGTCGTCCAGCGCGGCTACCGCTCCGGGGGAAGCGGATTCAACACCGCCCGCTCGCAGCTCTTTCCCTATGACCCCGAGTTCACCTGGAACTATGAACTGTCGCTGCGTTCGGCCTGGCTTGACGGCCGCCTGACGGTGAACGCCAACGCCTTCTACATCGACTGGACCGACCAGCAGACCATCGCCAACTTCGGTAACGGCACCTACGACACACACACGGTTAATGCCGGCAAGTCACACCTCTACGGGTTTGAACTGGAACTGGCGCACCGTGTGTCTGCGGTCTTCGACTGGTATGCGAGCGTGGGCCATACGCGCACCAAATTCGACGAGTTCGTGACCAATGTCGGCTCGATCACCGACCTGTCCGGTCTGGAATTTCCTTACGCTCCCAAATGGACGCTGGCGGGCGGGGCCAATGTGCGTTTCGGTGGAGGCTTCAACGCCAATCTGAACGCCAGCTATCGCAGCGCAGTCTTTACTGACGTATCGATCCCGCAAGCGGATAACCGTGTCGGCGCCCGGACACTGGTCAATGCGAAGATCGGTTATGACGCTGAACATTGGAGCGTGTCGCTGTTCGCCAACAACCTGTTCGATGAGAAATACAATCAGTACGTCAACAACCACACCAACTTTGCCATCATCGGTGCGCCGCGCAACGTTGGCGTGATACTGGAAGCCGGGTTTTGAACGGTCTGGCGCTTTGTGGCGCGGTAACGGTCATTCTCTGTGAGACAGCCGTGGGGGCATGGATGCTCCGAAGGGCCTGGAGCCTCAAGACCGGTAAAGCGCCGTGGCGATGTGGCGGGCTTGGGCTGCTGGCACTTAGCGTCCTGTGGCCCACGTGGCTCCTGGGAGAAGCGCGCGGCCCATTCATCGCGCTGACGCTGCTGTCGATCGCGGCCTTCGGCGTCATCGTCTCGGGATATACGCTCCGGCCAGTCAGGGCGAGCCGAGCGGCGCGCGAAGGATTGGCGCCTGAACCCGCGGAACGCGCACCCAGCGCCTGGCGCACAGCACTGCGCTGGGCGCTGGCGGGTCCGGTCGGCATGATCGCGGCAATGGCACTCGGCATCAGCTATGCCGTCTGGGCACCGGGGGAACCGCAAACCCGCCTGCTGGTCGGTGGCTTGATCGTGCCCGTGGCCTGGGGCGGAGCGATGGCCTGGACTCTGGCCGACAGCCGCATCCTGCGTGCGACCGGTGTGCTGGTCGGAACAGCCGTGGTCGGCTTTGGCGCGGCGATGCTCCGGGGATTCGCATGACGAAGCGGAAAAATGGCTCGGCATTTCCGTCGTCCGATCTCGTGCGCGCCGTTCTCAAGGGACATAGCGGTCTCGGCCTTGCCTTCGCGGCCATTCTCTATCTGGTCTGCCTGACCGGCGCGATCGCGGTCTTCGCCACTGAATTCCAGCGCTGGGAAAATCCCGACGCACCGCGCATGGACAGTTTGTCCGGCAAGGCGGCCCAGACCGCCTATCGCACCGCGATGGACCGCGTCGATGGACCGGTCGAGCACGTTCTTATCATCATGCCGAGCGAGGATCGCCCGTGGCCGACACTGCGGGTCGATGCCGAGGACGGCACGCAGACCACGTGGATCGCCGATAGCGCCGGCCGCATCACGGGCGAACTGCGCCAGAGCTGGACCGAATTTCTGACGCGGCTGCACATCAACCTGCATCTGCCGCAAAGCTGGGGCATCCTCATCGTCGGGCTGGCCGGGGTGGCACTGCTCTCTTCGCTCATTTCGGGACTGCTGGCCCACCCGCGTATTTTTCGCGACGCCTTTCACCTACGGCTGGGCGGTTCGCGGCGCCTGCAAGAAGCAGACCTGCACAACCGCATCGGCGTATGGGCCCTGCCCTTTCACATCACGGTTTCGTTGACGGGAGCATTGCTGGGCCTGAGCACCCTCATCATCGGCGCGCTCGGCTTTGCCGTATTCAATGGCGACACAGCCAAGGTCTATGCCATTTTCATCGAGCCCAGTCCCGTGGAGGACGCACGGCCAGCGCCCCCGCTAGATATCGGGCCGCTGTTCGAAAAAGTGACCCAACGGACATCGGCTCGCATCGACTATATCATCGTCGAGCACCCGATGGAAAAAGGCGCGGCCGCGATGTTCGAAATGGAGGACGGTTCCTCACGGCTCGCTAGTGCGGATAGCTATGCCTTCGATCGGACAGGCAAGCTCTATTATGAACACAAGGCCGCGGACAACAATCTCGGTCAGCAGATTCTGGGGTCTCTCGGGCTTCTGCATTTCGGCTGGTTCGGCGGCGTTGCGATCAAAATCGCCTACGGCTTACTGGGCGTCAGCCTCGCCTACTTGGCGGTAGGAGGTGTCAATATCTGGCTGGCACGGCGGCGCGACAAGGGGCGTCCGGCACCCCATTGGGAGCGCCTCTGGACCGCGACCGTGTGGGGACAACCCGTCGCGCTGGCATGCGCCGCGATGGCGTCCTTGTTTACCTCCCTGGTCGCGCCCTTGATCTGGACTTGGGGTATAGTCAGCATTGCGGCGCTTGGCGTGGCCACCCTGTTTCCACCCGCTGCGCTGTCGCGGATCGGACGCGCCGGAACCGCCGGATTGTTGATCGCTCTTGCCCTCATCCATCCTCTTATCATGGAGAGCCGCGATGGAATGGCCTTGATCGTCGACGGCATTCTTGGGCTGATTGGACTTGCCTTGCTGACAACAATTCTCGCTCAGATCTCCATCACAAGGAGGTCGCGGCGGGCGACCAAAGCTCAGGATTCTACGCCTCAGGCTTCTTAACTTCTATACCACCGGCGATGAGGAAGTGGGACGCCGAATGGGGAGCTTTCCTTACCGGGCAAGGGCTTCCCTTGATAAAAGTGCACGAGTAGATATATACGTTTAGACACATAAACGCATAGGTGGCTTATGAGCGAGTTGGCTCGGTGGAGTTTGAAAGTATCGCGGGAAACGGACATTGCTCTTCGCACCTTGCTGGCTACGCGTGGCGGCAAGAAGGGCGATATGTCTCGCTTCGTAGAGGATGCGGTCAATCGAGAAGTCCTGCGGGAAACCGTCCGGGATATTCAGGCTCGCAATGCAGATGCTGATCCGGACGAGCTGGAACGGCTGATCGATGAAGAAGTCGGCGCCGCTCGGCAGTCTTTCTGGGCACAGGACCATCACTAACACGTGCGCGTCATTCTCGATACAAATGTGCTGTTGAGCGGGCTCATATCCCCCAACGGTATTCCTGCCCGCCTCATAGAAACATGGCTGGATCGCCGGTTCGTGCTCGTCAGCCATGCGCTCCAAATCGATGAAATCCGGGATGTTTCGCGGCGGGATAAGATACGCGTCCTGGTCCGTCCCGCCGAGGTTGGACGTTTGGTAAACCAAATTGGGTTGGTGGCGGACATGCCCACCGCCCTTCCCCATGTAAGACGATCGCCCGATCCCCGGGATGATTTTCTCCTTGGCCTATGCGATGCGGGGAGAGCCGATTGGCTCGTCACGGGAAACAAGGACGATCTGCTCGCGCTCGAACGTCATGGATCAAGCCGCATCGTCACCGCCGCAACATTGGCCGATCAGTTGGGCATGGGCAAAGGGTGACAGTTCGAAATCAAGCTGGAAGCATACCTTCTATGGAATCCCAACTTGTGCCGTGAACATCAGCAGGTCCTAGGTGGACGTGAAACTGTGCCGTTGCCTCTTGTGAATCGTTGGTTTTCGGTGTTGCTCGATATTAAGTTCGAAAGTGCAAAGACGCAGCTAGATACCTGTATAAAATGGAAATTTCCCTTCGAAATTCCCTTCTCTTAATCAGCGGGTCCTAGGTTCGAGCCCTAGTGCGTCCACCATTTACTCCCTTGATAAATCGATGTTTTTCTCCATCGAGGCGCTAGACCCGGTTAGCACTTCGCACTGCTAATTCGTCCGATGCGTTCCGAGGAGAGGGTATCTCCACTGCTAACCGCAGAAGGGTGATTCGGCGCCCATGCGGCGCTATGGAAGATGAAGAGAAGAAAGGGCATTACGATGCCTGCATCATGGATTGGTCCCTGTGCGACATGCGCGACAACAAGGGTGACAATTGGCCCGTAATTGTCGGCGATGTATGGTTTGATAAACTCAACCGCTGGGAAAACGGCACGAGGATCCGCACTGGCATAGTCAGATCGATGCCAGAGCCGCCTCTGCGATTTGGCGATCTCATTCGAACAAAGACGTGTTCGTATCTGCTCGGCCGACCGAGCGGAGTGACGATCCAGTAGCGTCCGCCCTCACCCGCTGCTATTCAACGGACAACGCACTGAGGGGACAATCCATTATGCTCTACGCTCTCACGCTTGCAGCTGCAGCGCTCAGCCAGGCGAATGCACTGGCAGATGATGCCGATGCGGAATTGAACCGCTACTACACGGCAGCAATGGACCGTCTTAAAGAACAGGGCGAGGACTACCACCAAGCGCGCACCGAACTCCGTGACGCTCAACGGGCCTGGATCAAATACCGGGATTCCGAATGCGGAGCGGTGTTCACGAATTGGTATCCGGGTTCGATAGCTAGAACCATGGCTGCCGATTGCTCGGCCAGACTGTCCCGAGCGCGCACGCACGCGATCTGGGCCCACTGGCTCACTTACGCGGACTCAACTCCTCCGATCCTTCCTGAGCCGTCGATTACCGAATAATCCATAACGATGGTAGATCTGACGAAACACGTGCGGACCCGTATCCGATACGACGGCCCCGCTCTGATCGGTCATGAGATGGACGTGCAGGAGCTGGCGCCCGCACTGCTCGCTATGGCCGAGATCGTTCAGATCGCCAATCGCAAGTTCAACGGCGAGGCAGTCGCTATTCGCGTCATGGTCGATGCTGATGTCGAGCAGCAGTGCTTCCAGCTTGACCTGAGCCTCGTGCAATCGGTCCTCAACCAGGCAGCCACGCTACTCGGTCACAGGGACCTCGCAACGGCCAAAGAGATCGCCGAATGGATCGGCATCATCGGTGGCAGCGGGCTCGGCTTATTCGCCCTCCTCAAGCGGATCTACGGCAAGGGAGACACCTCGCCGGCAGTGACGTTCTCGACCGGCGATCAGACTGGAACGACCATCATCAACATTGCGGGCGATGCGCATGGGATAGTCGTGCCGACCGAGACCGCACGGCTACTCGTCGATCAGGATGTCCAGAAGAATGTGCGAGGCGTGCTGAAGCCCCTTGAACACGATGGCTACGAAGATATCACTTTCCTGCATGATGAGAAGCCGGTCACCCAGATCGAGAAGGACGAAGCGCTCGCCATCCGTTCGGCCCCGCCCATCACACCGGAAGAGGACCAAACCGAGAGTGCGTCAAAAATCCGCGGTGCCGTTCGGATCAAGTGTCCTCAATACGAGTGCGGCGCGCGATGGTCTCTGCTATATCAGGGCCGCGCGATAGATGCAGAGATGGATAACCAGACAGCAAAGTGGGTCGCCGAATTTTCAAGCAAACCGGATATCCGCGCCGCCAAACACCGTCCTCGAGGTCAGCATGACAGAAACCGTGCGGCTGACTGCTCATGGCCTCGCGGTCAGTAAGCCAATTTATGTCGTGCATGAAATCCATGATGTGACACCACCGTCGACCCAGCCCGGCCTCCCATTCTGAAATATTCTGAGCTTACCCGACTTGCTGAATGTTCCTATTTTGTTCTAGCGGTATCGAATGACGAATCGGACCCGCCCTCTTGCTCATGACGAAGTTCTCCGCGCTATGGCGTCGGCCATCTACGCTTCAGTCTTCTTCGACGAAGTGAATATGTCATTCGAACGTGCTGAGCGTCGGCGAACTTCCGAATATCGCCGAGCTATCGGTGCAGCTCAGCAAGCTCTGGCGGCTGCGTCGCGTATTCGCGAGCGCGAGAGGAGGCAGCTGCCGCTGCTGTAAAGCCTTCCACTCCGAGGGAGTCCATCTCAAGGGGAAAGAAAATGATGCAACAGAGCCGACGAAGCCATCGTGATGATTTCGACCGGACGCCGCGCCCACTCCAGTGATAGACCATGAACGGAACCCTCGAACAAGCAGCGCTCCTCGTCGCGGACCTCTCATGGGATGATTATCTGGCGAACTGGGACCTGCTCAACTTCGAGCAACGCCTCGACATGGGCGAATATTCGAAAATCTCGGCTAGCTTCGTCGCCAAGCAGAAAGCCAATACGCTGACGAAGATGAAAGAACATCCTGATGATTACATGGGAGAGAACCTACGTCGCTATCGCGAGGCGAAAAAGAAACCGGTCATCGTCCTCGTGAGACTCTGGTAGCCTTAATCTCACGTCTCGTCGCTTTGATCGACCAGTGAGCGTTTTCCGCAGCCTCGAGTCTTAACCCGTCCTATTCATGAGGCTACCGCTTCGTGTTGTTCGGACGGCGATGTGGCGGTGCCTGATTGATCAAGGCGCACGCCT
>NZ_JAIQCI010000050.1 GCF_022378335.1 Croceicoccus hydrothermalis | reverse complement strand
ACACCCAGTTCCTAATTCAGATCAGAGGCTTAGGCCACTCCCGCTAACCCTTTAGGACCGGTCCGGTGAATACGACGGGCTAAGTGGGAGATCGATGCCGTTCATTTTCTAATCCGCAGTCAGATCGACGAACAGGCACTGAAGTCAATCACAGCCGATATTGCCGACACTTTAGAGGCGATTGCAGCGAGGGCCATGACGCCGAAAGAGGTTTGCAAGGCGCTGAATATTACCAATCAGGAACGATTGCGGTGGACCAAGAATGGTTGTCTTAAAACATCAGGGATTGTGAGCTTTAAAAAGGCCAACACCGTAAGCATATCCACTTACTCTGCTCATGTAATTAATGAGTTGACGAAAGACCATTGTCTAATTGAAGGTTGGCGAAGGAAAGACTATGATAGCCGAAAATCTTAGCCACTAGGCTACCCCTTTTTGGTTTGCATGGGTGCAATCTGGTCAGAATCCGTGATCGAAGCATGCCGCAGATTTGCACTACAACGCGGTCGGCAGCTTTCACATTTAAGGCAGTCAAAAGCGGACCGACGGCTAGCGGCTCAAAACCCAGGCATCATCCCGCTAATATGCTGTTCCCAGATCGTGAGCTCGCGGGCCTTGGGATCACTGCCCACCTGCTAGCGATGAGATAAATCAATTTCTAAGACTTGATCGCTATCAGAGCGAGGTGGACGCATCCGGACATCCTGCCGCGCTGACAGAAAGCGCCCGCTTGGCAGCGTTGGCCGACCTGGCGATTCTCGATACGGACTCCGAGCGAGAGTTCGACGCAATCACCAAGGTGGACACCCGCAATAACCCCTCGCGTTTTGGCCAATGATGTGATTCAAGCTCCGCGAGGAGTTAATGCTGATGCAGCCATCGAGCCTGTTTTCGCTGTCGGAGCACCTGGAGCGGCTGAGCCGGGATGGCGATCCGCTGGAGGTTCTTGCTACGACGATAGACTTTGAGCTTTTTCGCCCGCTGCTGGTAAAGGGGCTGGGCTATAGCGATGGAGCAAAGGGCGGCAGGCCTCCGTTTGATCCGGTCGCGATGTTCAAGGTTCTGGTGGTGCAGGCGCAGCACAACCTCTCCGATGCGCGCATGGAGTTCATGATCCGCGACCGGCTCTCGTGGATGCGTTTCTTCGGCTTTGATCTGGGTGGTACGATGCCTGACGAGAACACCATCCGGCACTATCGCAACCGGCTGACCGAGAGCGGCACGCTCGAAGCCTTGATGCAGGCCTTCGAGCAGCAACTGCGCCAACGCGGCTATCTCGCCATGGGCGGGCAGATCGTCGATGCCACGCTAGTCCCTGCTCCAAAGCAACGCAACACCGAGGACGAGAAGGCAGCGGTCAAGGCGGGCAGGTCAGCAAAGCAGATATGGCCAGGCAGGCCGAACAAGGCTCATCAGAAGGATGTCGATGCGCGCTGGACGGTGAAGGTTGGCGGCAAGGTCCGCTACCGTCCCGATGGCACGCCACTGCCGCAGATCGCGACGCCAGTGTTTGGCTACAAGTCGCATATCAGCATCGACCGACGTTTCGGCTTTATCCGCAAGGGCAAGGTAACCTCGGCGGCCCATAGTGACGGGCGGGAACTGCGCCATGTGGTCGACCCGGACAACACGGCTAGCGATGTCTGGGCTGACAGTGCCTATCGCAGCCGAAAGAACGAGACGTGGCTGTCACGGCATATGTTCACGAGCCGCATCCATCGCCGCAAGCCCAAGGGTAAGCCGATGCCCGAACGCACATCGCGGGCCAATGCCGCCAAGTCAGCCGTGCGGGCCAGGGTCGAACATGTCTTCGCGCATCAGAAAGGTCGATACGGACTTTTCATCCGCACCATCGGCCTTGCCAGGGCGCAGGCCAAACTCACGCTGGCCAATCTGGCATACAACTTCGACCGCCTGATCTACCACGAACGACAGGCCGCAACGGGATAGTCGCGTCAGGAGCCCCCCCCCCGGAAAGGCCGGAAATGGACGGGTGACACCGCAAAACACACCATCAAACCACCAATCCGGTCGCTCAATCGTCAATCCGCATCAGCGCGTCCACGAAACCTCGGTTATTGCGGGTGTCCAGGTAGCAGCCTCAGTTCTTGGCGCGTCTAGCGCAGCGGTAAGCCTGATCGACAGGGACCGACAGTGGTTCAAGTCCCGGCATAATATCGATTTTTCCGAAACCCCGCGCGATATTGCATTCTGCGACGAGGTCGTGGCGCGTCGGGACCCTCTTGTGGTTCTCGACGCATTGGAAGACGAAGTGTTTTCCACAAACCCATTGGTCATCGGTGGACCGAAAATCCGATTCTATGCTGGAACGCCGCTTTTCCTGAGCTCCGGACACTGCATCGGCAGCCTCTGCGTGATCGATGATCAACCTCGTCGGAATTTCGGGGAGTTTGAAATTCGACTGCTGAGGGAATTGGCGTCGGTCGTGGAGGAACTGATCGAAGCTCGCCAAGCGCGGACACGGGCGGACATCGCCGCGGAGGTAGTCGCTTCCACCCCTGATGCGGTTCTTGCTACCAACCGCTCAGCCCGGATCGTCTATTGGAATCAGGCGGCAGAGCGCATGTTTGGCTGGTCTCTAAAAGAGGCCCTTGGCCAGAACGTCAAACTGATTATCCCGCAATCGTTTCACCCAGGCCATCAGGACCGCTTCGAAGCGGCCGCAAATGGCGGCCCTACCCGCTTGGTCGGAAAGTTCGTCGAACTCGAGGCGGAGCGGAAAGACGGCGCCAACTTCCCGATTGAGCTCTCGCTTGCTCCCTGGGGTGATGGAGCTCACGGCGGATTCGCGGCTATTGTTCGGGACATCACCAAGCGAAAAGCTCTTCAAGCAGATCGCGACGGCAGTAAGAAGTTCTTGGATGCGGTTGTGTCCAACCTTCCATCGATGCTCTTCGTGAAAGACGCCGCAACGCATCGCTATTTGCTCGTGAACAGGAAGGCCGAAGATCTCGTCGGGCGATCGGCCGAGAGTATGGTTGGCAGGGATGATTCCGAACTCTTCCCATCCCGCGGTGGCGAGTTCAGGAAGAATGACGCCATAGCCGTGGCGAGCGGCAGACCGGAACAAACGGAATCCAGCTTCGAGCGCGATGACGGCTCTATCGTGGACATCAGGACGACGCGCGTTCTGATCGATGGTCCGGATCGGCCGGGTCAGTATCTTCTGGGTCTGTCGGAGGATGTGACCGAAATCCGCCTATCCGAGGCGGAGCGTTGGAGGCTCGCCCATTATGACGCTTTGACCGGGCTTTTGAACCGAGCCAGCTTTCTCGACCGAGTAAATGAGTTCATTGCCGAAGGGGTCCGCTTTGCAATTCTGAACGTGGATCTCGATCGATTCAAGTCGGTCAACGACCAGTTCGGCCATGTCGCCGGAGACGAAGTATTGAAGCTCGTCGGCAATCGGATCGGCATGCTAGCCGACGAACATACGCAGGTTGCCCGTATTGGCGGTGACGAGTTCGTATGTCTGCTTACCGGAGCGGACTTGCGTCATCGGGCGCGCAACATCTCCGAAGCGTTGATCAACAGTGTCCGTGCACCATTCTCAGCAGGTGGGATTACCGCTCACATTGGCGCATCAATCGGGGTCGTCGTCCACCCAGATGACGGCGAGTGCCTTGAGACGCTTCGCCAGCATGCCGACCTGGCGATGTATCGATCGAAGCTGGAGGGCAAAGGTGAGCCATGTTTCTTCGATGATGCGATGGATACCGCAGAGCGCGATCGGCGTAAGCTCGAAACTAATTTACGAGACGCCGTCGAAGCTGGGAAAATCGATGTCGCATTTCAGCCTATAATCGACGCCTCGACCGGTGCGGTTAGCAGTTGCGAAGCGCTTGCGCGATGGGCGGAACCCGACTTGGGGCCGGTGTCGCCGGACGTGTTTATATCACTGGCTGAAAATTGCGGCCTTATCGATACGCTTGGAGAGCAGATACTGCGGCAGGCATGTCACGAAGCGAGGAGGTGGCCCGAACAAATCAAGGTCGCGGTGAATCTTTCTCCGCGTCAGTTCTATTCGGGCGGGCTCGTCGATACTGTTCTCGGCGTTCTCCGAGAGACAGGTCTGTCAGCTGATCGTCTGCAGCTGGAGGTTACCGAGAACCTTGTCATTCAGAACCCGGCAGAAGCCTTCTCCCAGCTTGCGCAACTCAAGGAAAACGGCGTCCAGATCTCGATCGACGATTTCGGAGTAGGTTATTCCTCGCTGAGCTACTTTCAGTCGTTTCAATTCGACAAGGTCAAGATCGACAAGTCGTTCGTCGCCGAGGTAGAAGGTTCACGCGCCGCCAAGGCGGTCGTCACCGCGGTGGTGGGCTTAGCCGAGCAACTTTCGATGAAGGTCGTAGCCGAAGGTGTCGAGACGTTGTCCCAGCAGGAGTTGCTATGCCAGCTGGGAGTAAGTCATCTTCAGGGCTATCTCTACAGTGCACCCCTTACCGGAGAACAGCTGGCGGCTTATCTTTCGATACCCACCGCGTCAGCCGCTGCCTGAGTAATATCCAAACGCGAGCGAGCTGCGTTCGCAAGATCATCGGCCATCGGGTCGATCAGCTCGGAAGGGAATGAAGGCGCGTCCGTCGGGTCGCATTCGGCCGGACGCGCCTTCGCCGACACGGTTCATCAAGGGAAGAAGCCGGGTCGAATGGCTGACATACGCAAGCCGAAGGACCCTGTCTCGCAGAAGACGTCAATAGAATGTCGACGGTGCGTATCCCGGGTCTCTCCCTCCGGAATTTTCGGGACTTTCTGCGCTTCGATACAGCAGATGATAAGCAGTCAGGTGATGAAAGCGGTTGCATTGCGACTGATTTGACAAGCCTCGAAAATTCGTTGCAATCTCACTCGTATAAGGAGGGTAGACATGTCGCAGAACGAGCTTTTGAACGAATTTCGCAAATCGTATGACCGCCTTCTGAAGGCCCGGGAAACCGGCTGTGATCGAACCGCGGGTCATGCCGAACGCAACTTCTATGCCTGTGCCGAGATCGTCGCCTCCCGGCTCCCGGCCCCGCACACGGTATTTGCAACCTCGGAACATGTGCTGCAAGACCAAGCTGCCTAGAAATCAGGTACAGGTGTCAGCGGCGAAGTAATCGGCCGAACCACGTGTTTTATGCTGTGTTCGGTGCGACCGGGCAAGCTCGGCGTGAGCGGGAGGATTCGCCTGCGCTGTGCTCACCGGGCCCTTCATCAGTCGGCAACATTTGACTGTTACCTCAATGACTTGGGTTGCAAGGGACAAGTCTGATGGACGAACGTGCGGGGCGACGAGACAAAGAACGCTACCATGTGAACGCGAGCTGCCAGATTCGCGTTGGAGCAGGCACACCTATCCAGGCGGAAGTGACCGATCTTTCGGAAGCTGGATGCGCCTGTGCTACTCCATCCGTGTGGATGAGGTCAGGGGCGCAGGTGACGATCAGAATTGGTTCGCTCGGCCCGATCGATGCGACGATCCGCTGGGTTAACGACAGGCAGGTCGGAATCGAGTTTCACCGACCTGTCTATGGTCCAGTGTTCGAGCACCTGCGCAGTCTGATTGCTCAGGCGTCCGAGCGCCCGGATCGCCGCTCCGTCAACACGGCGACCTCCTACGCGACATTACTGCGACAAAAGTCGGCTTAAAGCTTATCGCCGAGGTGGGGTGATCCATTCCACCTGATTTCCGAGCAATCTAATCGGTCAAGCGGCCAGGCGAACGAGATTGCGGCCACCGTTCTTGGCAAGATAGAGCGCCTCGTCGGCGCGGGCCATCAGCGAGGTCGTGTCTTCCTGCTTACGAAGCTGCGAGACGCCGATGCTGACCGTGACGAAAATCCTGATCGAGCCAACCGATACAGGCTCAGCTTCGATCGCGGCACGCATGCGCGCGCAGGCGGACATTGCTTCACCGCGGCTAGCCGCAGGCAGGATCACGCCGAACTCCTCGCCTCCGATCCGTCCGACCAGATCGCGTGACCGGAACGAGGCTACGGCCCGCCGAGCGACCTCGGCGATCACAGCGTCGCCCGCGGCATGGCCATGCGTGTCGTTGATGGCCTTGAACCGATCGATATCGAAGATCGCAAAAGCCAGTTCCTTTCGCCCGTCGGTCGATCTGGCAACCGACCGGTCCAGGGCGGCCAAGAAGGCGCGCCGGTTGCTGAGGCCTGTCATCTCATCGCTCGATGCATGGCGCTTGAGCAATTGCTTGGCTTGCGCCTCGGCGGCCAGCGCACGTCGAACGAGGGTTGTGGACCACATGGCAAGGATGAGCAGCAAGACGCCGATGGCAGAAAGAACATACTGATAGAGTTCGTTGGCTGCGGCTTTTGCGTCAGCCTCGCGCTCACGGTCAGCAAGGAGCGCGTGTTCTATCTGTTCGATCCGGCGCAAATCGTCGAGGATTGTGTCGGTGGCGATCCGGCCATCGCCGCTTCGAACTCTCGCTACGGCCGCGTCGTGAGCTCCTGCGTCTTCTAACGCGATGATCTCCGCCAATAGAGCGTGAAGGTCTTTCATCTCGCTCTCGAGCTCGCGGATTCGCGCTTGTTGCTCGGGGTTGTCACGCGTCAGAAGCGCCAGGCCTTTCAGCCCCAAATCGGTTTCGAGGCGGCCGCGCTCGTAGGGCTTCAGGAACGCGGGATCCCCGGTCAGCAGATATCCACGCTCACCGCGGACCATGCTGAGCGTCGCGACCTTCAGATCGTCTGTCCGAAGCAGCACCTCGAGCGTGTGGACCTGCCAGTCGGCCGCGTTCTGGCGTTCGCGCGAACTGGCCGCCGCACTCCAGCTTGCTCCTGTCAGCAGCGCTGCAAGGATCACGACGCAGCCGATCAGGAGATAGACCCGCCAGTCGAGGCCCTTGCGGTGCGCCATGCGAAACATGAATTTCATTGGAGAAGCCCTTCGGTGCTCCTTTTACCCGATACGCTTGGTAAAAAGCGTTAACCCGATCGGCGGGTCCGCACCTCGCGTCAGAATGCAGACCAATCATCGCCGGTCGCACCGGACGAGGCGCCATTTACGACCCTGCGGATCGGTGGTTCCGCGTCAGGCTGCCGGTTTACGTTGGCGGCTTTTGCCTGGAGCTCATGGACGGGATTCACGAGGGGCTTGGCGCCTGACTCGACCTTGACCGTGAATTTGGCCACTCGGCGGCTGAGCTGGTTCGCTTCCTCGGCAAGGCTTCGCGCCGCCGCGGTCGCCTCTTCCACCATTGCGGCGTTCTGCTGGGTCACGCCGTCCATCTCGCCGACGGCGGTATTGACCTGCTGTAAGCCGGTCGACTGCTGTTTCGCGGAATCGGAGATGGTGTTCACAAGCCCGGCGATTTCGGAGATGCGAGCGATAATGCGCTCAAGCGCTTCGCCAGTCTGGCTGACAAGCTCAACGCCCTGTTCGACCTGATCGCTCGAAGCGGTTATCTTCGCCTTCACGTCCATCGCGGCATCCGCGGAACGCTGCGCGAGGGCGCGCACTTCTGACGCTACCACTGCAAACCCCTTTCCGGCATCGCCGGCACGCGCAGCTTCGACGCCTGCGTTGAGGGCCAAGAGGTTGGTCTGAAATGCGATGCCGTCGATCACACTGATGATATCGCTGATCTCGCTCGACGCTTTTTCAATTCCATGCATGGACTCAACGGCGCGGCGCACTACTTCACCGGACGCATGCGCTTCGGCGCGTGTTTGTCCGACGATGGCATCGGCTTCGCTCGCGCCTTTGGCGGTTTCGCGCACCGTTCCGGTTATCTCATCCATGGCCGCAGCAGTCTGTTCCAAGCTCGCGGCCTGCTGTTCAGTGCGCTGAGACAGATCGTCGGACGCTTGGCCGATGTCAGCAGCGCCATTGCTGATCCCCTTCGCGGCTTCGACGACGGCGGCAATGACTTCGTTGAGTGCTTCGGAAGCGCGATTGAAGTCGGTCCGAAGGGTTTCATAGTCGGAAGGAAACGGCTCTTCGATGCGGTAGCTCAGATCGCCTTGGGAAAGCTTCGACAGCCCCTCACCCAAATTGGTCACGACGCGTTGCTGTGCGTTTCCTGCCTCGCTTACTGAAATGCCATTTTGCCTGAACACGGCCATGGCCTTCGTCATGCGCCCGACGCAATCGGTGAACTCGGTATGATTTATCGGGCTTTCGAAATCACCGGCTGCCAACCTTTCCATGCGAACAACAGTCCCGACATACGGGTCGCAGATGTTCTTTTTGAAGATTGCGCTTGCGATAGAGGTCGAAGCGAGCGCGATAATGGCGATCACGCCTAAAGCGCTTGGAGGCGCTTCCATCGAGATCGAAAGCCAGGTTGTGACGACCGGCACGGCGGCTAAGCCAATGAATGTCACAGCCATAATGTCGAACTTGCGACGGATAGGCGCATGCGCGCGAAACCAAGAGATCATAAAGCAAGCTCCTACAGAGACTGGCTCGCAGTGACCGGTCCAAGCATGGTGCTGTGGTAAACGTCGCCGACTAATTATTCGTAAAATGCGTGTTACGTGTGGCGAGACCGTCGCCCGCTCAGTCGCCAGTTGGGCTCCAGTCTCCGTCCATTCCGCGATCGGTCGGGGCCCGTCATGAAGAAAGTTGCGATATGATGAAGGCGCATGCCTCGATCTTCTCGTAAAATACGGCTCCGCCAACGTGATCGGAAGTGGGATCAAGTCGTGCTGGTGCAGTAATGGATATCGACGGATGGACGCGCTGTCATCGTGTTTCCATCCTCATCATTTACCGGAACGAGGGAAGCCGGAATTCGGCCGACTTCGGGATGCATCTTAATCTGAATGCTCAAAGACCGCTTTCGATGCTTAGCCTGCCGAAACAAGACTATCGGCTACCGGCCCCTCATTCTGACCAATATCTGATGGTTCTGGGCATCAGTTTTTACGCATTGCTTCAGGTCCAATTCCGAGCCGGGTCGAAGGATTCGATGCGCGATCGCGTTCCCGTTCTTGCCATTATGGCCAACGAGAACGACAATGGGGTCGTCTCGATATGGTCCCGTGGCGCAGAACCGGCGAGCCTGAAACACTGGAAAGACCGTCGGCACATAGCGTCCACTGAACCTGAAGCAGATCTGGCCGGTGAAGTTCGAAATCACCGCCGACGTCAGCGCGAGCCTTAAAACCTGGTTCGAAAACCGCGGCGGGACGGTCAGCGATTTTGTCTTTCCGAGCCGGATCGATAATCCGAAACCTATGAGCACGCGGCAGTATGCCAGGCTGGTCGACGAATGGGTCACTGCCATCGGTCTTCGCGAGGCCGAATACGGCACCCATTCCATGCGACGAGAAAAAGCGGCGATTATCTACCGGGTCACTGGAAATATTCGCGCTATCTGACGTGCTCCCCTGAAATGTGACCGGTTTTTGGTAGAGTCCGACGCAAAGGAGTCGGACGAGAATGAAGCGAAGCAGGTTCAG
>NZ_JAIQCI010000049.1 GCF_022378335.1 Croceicoccus hydrothermalis | reverse complement strand
GGCGTGCGCCTTGATCAATCAGGCACCGCCACATCGCCGTCCGAACAACACGAAGCGGTAGCCTCATGAATAGGACGGGCTAGATGCCAAATACGATGAATACATCGATCCGACACGCGGAGATTTGAGCAACAGCGACTTCCCGAACACGCCAGAACATCAGCTTACGGTAGCACCGAAGTTCAAGTTTCCCGTGCCCGACGACATTGGCGAGGTCAGCTTCCTTGCGAACATCTATGCGCGCAGCAAGATCGCATTCGATCCGATCAACAAGCCAAACGGCAATCCAATCACCGATCTAAGCCCTCCGGGTGCAATCGGCGCTGGCTACACCCGGGTGGATTTGCGCCTTGATTGGAAACGGGTCGCCGGCAGCCAGTTCAGCGCGGCGCTGTTCATGCGAAATGCTTTTGACGAGGAATATATCGTCGGCAGCAATAACCAGCTCCCGACGCAGTTCGCTTCCGTTTCCTATCTCTATGGCGAACCTCGAACATTTGGCGGCGAAATCAGGTTCGACTTCTGATCGCACGGACGGCCGGCTCAAGTCCGGCCGTCCGCTACCGACTTGGGTTTGCGAGTCCCCCGGTCTCCTGATTGTCGCAGCCAGTTGCAATTGAACGACTATTTTCGTGGGCCAAAGCCTTTAGATTGTGGAGGTGTATTGCAATCAGGCGTGGTGAATAATTGTCATGAACAGGAATTCGATCTTACAGATAGGCCCGGACCTTGTTGAGGTTTCAACTTATATTCCACAAGATTCGTACTTTGGCCGTCCCTATATAGACCGCGATGAGATACGTGATGCTCCTGGTGTCCACCGCAACATACATGGCGGGTTTGAAAATGCCGATACGCGTTTCAACTTCTACTTTCCTGCCATCGAAGTATATGGCGGTAGAATGTTCCAGCCGATGGAAGGTGGCCATGCCGGGCATGAGAATATTTTCGGCGAAGGCCCAGTCGCGGAGATTTCCGGCGGCATGGCGATGGCCTTTCGAATGGGCGGATACATGGTGGAGTCGAATTGTGGCCACATCGGCGACGATATCGACGAAAGGGCTGGGCCCGATCCCACGCTTTATGGCTATCGGGCGGCGATCGAATCCGCGCGCCTGTCGCGCCATCTCGCAAAGCAGATATATGGTGCCGAACCGGCGAATGGGTATGTCTATGGCGGAAGCGGCGGGGGCAGGCGCTCGCCCGCCTGCATCGAATATGGCTCCGGGGTCTACACAGGCGCCCTTCCTTATCACGGTGGGGGCAACATCGCGGACCATGGGACACGGTCGCGTGTGCGTAGTGAACAGCCGGTGCATTTCGGCCTGATGTTCAACGTCCGGCGGCTTCTGGGTAACAGGCTGCCCGGGGTGATCGATGCAATGCAACCCGGCGGCAGCGGCAATCCTTTCGAAGGATTGACCGTGCACCAACGCGAGGAACTGGCTAATCTATACCGGCTGGGTTTTCCGCGCGGCGCCGAATTCATGATGAGCCAGCCTTTTGGCCAGATATGGCTGTGGACGTCTATCGCGGACATGCTGCTGGAGGAGGACGAAGATTATTTCTCCGGTTTCTGGAGCAAGTCGGGTTATATTGGCCACGACGAACCGCAATGGGTTAAACCCGACCTGATCGACACCGAAGTTTCCGTCAAACGTGTGCTGACCGCGCGTGATTTGAAAGAGAACCCGGAATTCGCCGACGCGGCGATACAGGCTGCCGCCTATCCCGCGATATTTATTGCAACGCTGAACCACACGCTCGATCTGCCGATGGCCCTTGAAGTGGACTTACCCGCAGGGGGGTATCGGCAGGGCGCGAGCGTATACATGCAAAGCGGCGCAGCGAGGGGGCGCCGCCTCTACGCCATGGCCGAGGCAAGCGACATGCTGTTTTGCGATGGCCGGGGCGAGGCCAATCTGGAGCGGCTGACAGGTGTCGTGCCTGGCGACCGGGTCCGCATCGATAATCGCGCGTTCCTCGCCTATTGCTATTATTACAAATATCATCTGTCTGAGGAGCCAATCTGCGATTTCCTTCGCGTGGACGGACAGCCGATTTTTCCGCAACATGACGTGCCGCTTGCCTCGCCCTTGATGGGCGTGCCCTATTCGGGCCAGTTCGATGGGAAGGTGATGTGGATCCATGCGACGCATGACACATCACTATGGCCGCCCCAGGGCTTGAGCTATCATCGAGCGGTCGAACACGCGCAGGGTAAAGCAGGATTGCGGGACAGTTTCCGCATACGCTGGACCGAAAATGCTGAGCACACCCCGCCCAACATGGTGCCGCCGCAACCCAACCGCTCGGGCGCCAATTGGCTGGTCAATTCTCAAGGGATAATAGAGCAGAGCCTTGCGGACCTGATCGACTGGGTTGAGAATGGGGTGGAACCGGCAGGAACCTCGTTTGCGTTTGTCGATGGCAAAATCGTCCTGCCGCCCGATGCCGCGGAGCGCGGAGGCATCCAACCCGTGGTCCACATCGCATCACCCGCTGGAGGAGAGCTAAAAACGAAGGTGGGCGAAAACGTCGAACTTATGGCCAGCGCGGAAGCGCCGTCGGGGGGCAAGATTATCGCCGTCGAATGGGACTTCGACGGCAAGGGGGTCTATCCTTTGTCCAACGACATCGCCGCCGGGCAGTCACATTTGGAGGCAAGGGGCCAGCATGTTTTCGATGCACCGGGGATTTATTTCCCGTCGGTTAGGGTTACGGCCCATCGCGACGGCGACTTGGGGGCTAAGCAGCGCAGGCTTGAAAATGTGGCATCGGTACGCCTCGTAGTAAGCTGACTTCGGCGCAATAACGAAAAAGAAGGGAGCCGTACAAGGCGTGCGGCTCCCTTCTTCATTTCAAGGGTGCGTGCGGTCAGCGCACGATAATTCTCGCAGATGCCAGATTTTCGATCTGGCGCCGAGCGTTTGGATTGCCTTCCCGGTTAAGCCGCACGCGGGCGGTTACGAAATAGGTACCAGGCTGATCGAAACGGCAGGAAATGGTTTCGCTCAAGGCGGTCTTGCCAGGTTCGACCTTGCTTTCACGGTCGAACGTGCCGCTTGGGTTTGTTGCCCAATGCAATTGCGTAAAGGTTCCGGCCTGTGGCGGTGCCTCCGCGTCTACGACGACGGTGACGTCTTCCCCTGCCGATACTTCGGCCAATGGCGCACTATTGGCCTGCACTCGCACGACGGGCTGCGTTCCTCCGCGCTCCAACGCAGTTTTGGGCAGACTGACCTTGCCGTCTGCAAACGAAAAGCTCGTTTCAGGCGGCTCGACGCCCTTTTCGACCCAGGCTGCCAGATCGACCAGGCCCTGCTCGATGGAAGGCATATAATCGATCAGCCAGGTGGTCGTTGCCCGTCGTGCATGGCTGGGCAGCAGCATGGGGGGAACGTGTTCGGCATTTTCAGTCCACTGAAGGCGGAATTTATCCCGCGCTTTCTCCGGCCCTTGCGCCTGCTCCACCGCCTGTTTGTAGATGACCCCTTGGGGCGGCCAGAGCGACGCGTCATGCGTGTGGTGGATCCAAAGCAACTTGCCTTCGTACTGACCCGAGTAGGGTACACCCATCAGGGGAGAGGCCAGCGGCACGCCATGTTGGGGAAAGACCGGTTGACCGTCCACCCGAAGGAAATCATTCAGCGCGTCATTCGACAAATGGTAGCGATACATGTAGCAGAACGCGAGAAACGCGTGGTTGTCGATGTGCACCAAGTCTCCGGCTTTCGCGCCGCGGAACCGTTCCAGATTGGCTTCGGCCCGTCCGTCGCAAAAGAAGATGTTGCCGACGTTTTGCATGCAATAGAGTTGCCGGCCTGCAATATCTCCGGTTTCGATCCTGACGCCTGCGCCCTGACGGTATCCGCCAGACAGCCCGTCAACCTCGATCCCGATCGGCAAATCCCACTCTCCAGTGGATGAGGCGCGCATGACCGCCATCGGCTTGGCATCGGCGAATTCGGGTCCCGAGAATTCCTCACCCATCATGTCCTGTACGGTGATGATGCGCGTGATCCGGGCCTGCGCGTCGATCAGATCATGCTCTATCCATTGGCGCTCGTCATGCCCGATGTAGCCGGGCTCGCTCCAGAAATTGTGGAAATATTCGGCATCCTCTTCCAGCAGCATCCCGGCGATCGAGGTCCACAGCCAAATTTGCCCCATCGGCTTAGCAATCATGAATTCGTCGCCGCGCGGATATCCGAGACGGTAGAGATTGGCGAGTTCCTCTCGTTCGTGGACCGACAGCCCATCGAACGGATTGCCGCTGCCGCCGGGTTGCATGGCATCGATAACCCGTTCCAGCTTTTCGCCCCGCAGAAGGCGCTGAACATTGAACATCGCTCCGAAGTGAACCGGCTGCTCGCTGCGGACCCTTGAATTCGTGCCGTGTGGCTCGACGTTTCCGCCGCCCATGAAGGGCAGGGCTCCATCATAGACGCCGCCGCAATATTCGAGACACAGAGGCGACCGGCGTCCACCTCCGCTGCCGCCCCAGACATAGCTGTAATCGGGTTCGCGCCCGTAAATCTGTCGGGCAACATACTTGGAGAAGCGGGCGCTTTCCACGCTGGCGCGATAGCCGTAGAGGCCCGGGTCCACTCCTGCGCGCGGATCGATGTCGTCCCCGATGTGGCCGCTATTCGATTCCACCATATACCCGCCAAGGCCGACCATCATTTCAAGTCCGCCAAGCAGTTCGCCCATCGCGCCCGCGAATGCCTCTTCATGCCCGGCATGCGCACCCTCCAGGGGATGATACATGCGTCCGCCCCATTCTTCCTTGGCGGGAAAATAGAAAGTGAACCTTGTATCGGTATTCTCGAAACCGCCGTGTACGTTGCGATGGGGATAGGGCTTCTCGCGATATTCGTCGCGATCGATGTAAGGCTGTCCGAAGTAACTATCGCGCACTTCGTAGGACTGCGTATCGAGTTTCTGGTCCAAGACTTGATCGGTCAAAGCATCCTCCTGATCATGAGCGCGCCTATGGCTGGTCGCGCCAATGCCCCGCCGGACCGGAGCCGGTTTCGGGTCGGGAGTGTGATGACCGTGCGTTGCACGGGAATAAAGTATGCCTAATCGGCTCAGGCGGTGCGTCTCACGTCAACCTGATGTATTGTGCAGGATCAACGGAGGAGCGGCTGCCTACCGGAACGTCCGGCGAAGATGGCTGATCGGTCACTGCCACTTGGGTTAACCGCCTGCCGCGTTAGCACGGCTTTCGGGCCCGTCCCTGATCAGGCTTGAGCGGAAGAACTCGATGATCTCGTCTCGTGCAGTCACAGTAGGCTGATCGGCCTCATCAATCAGGTGCAAGGTTACAACGCTGTGCGGCGTTTTGAGAGGGGCTTCCGGGTTTGCTGCGCTGTCAGGCAATACGGTGCCGACGAAGCGATCGCCCAGCGCCTTCTCATAGGCTGCGAAGCGTTGTGCCGGGCAGAACGTGTCACCCTCGAAACGATAGGCGCGGACCGTAAGGTCTTCGGTCTCCATGCGTTTCTTCACCTTCGCGAGATCCTCGGGAGATATGTGCAGGCCCGAACCATTGTGCATCGGCATCGAAGGCTGCGACAGCACGGGCGCGACCACCGCCTTTTCCAGCATCATGGACAAGGCGAAATTGCCGGTGAAGCACATGCCGATCGCGCCAACGCCTTTTCCGCCGCATTCACGGTGCGCTTCGGCAGCCAGCGCGCGCAGCCATTTCGTCACCGGGCTTGAGGAGTTCGAGGCAAAAGCATGGAACTCGCGGCTGATACAGGCGCGCGCCACGGTCAGCATGGCCTGACCGGCGCCGGGCATCTCACCGTCGCGTCCGAACAAGGAGGGCATGTACACCGTCAGCCCCGCATCGCGGACCCAGCGGGCGAAACGCGCCACATAGGGTGTGATCCCGGGAATTTCGGACATCACGATTACGGCGGGACCGCTTCCGGCCACATAGACGGTCTTGGTCTTTCCCAGGAGCGTCACTTTGCGCTTTTCGAAATCGTCTAGCGGGTCCCGTATCTCGGGATCGAATTCTCGCATGTTTCCCCCCCTTTAGTAGAATCTGCTAATCGGCGGCAGCCAGTTCCGTGCCCTGTTGTCCGATCCGGATGGACCGCGTAGCCAGCAGAAGGTGCAATCCCCCCCAGGCCACGAAGATCATCGCAAAGCCGATGCCCCAGGCGACGCCTCTCGTCCCGCCAACTGCTTCACTTACGGCGCCGATCAGATAGGTGCCGGCGCCCACCCCGATAAGGTTGGCCCCCAGTTGCACCAGCGATACGGCTAGGCCGCGCAGGCGCGGTCCCGCCTGGTGGACGATCACGGAATAGACCGGCCCGTTATAGGAAGCGCTGAAGAAGCCACACATCAGCATGGCTGCGATAACCTGCCCGAGATTGTCAAAATATACGGTCCCAAGCCCCGTCAATGCAGTGGCAAAGGGGATCATCGCCCCGAACAGTGCGGTCCGAACAGGATTGAAACCGCCCCTGCGCCGGTTCAGCAGATCCACCGCCCATCCAGCGGCAAGGCCGCCCGCCGAGCCAAGTACCCCATATGATATGGCGATGAGAAGTCCCGCATCGGCAATCGGCATGCCATGCACACGAATGAGAAATGTCGTCAGCCATGTACTCATCCCATATATGCCGGTGGCGATCAGGATGATTGCGAAGATGCAATGGGCAAGTCCGGGCCGCGCCAGCAATTCGGCGATGCGGGAACGCAGACCGGTCTTCGACGCAAGTTCGTTGCTGGCCGGATCTTCGCTGGCGTCCATGCCCCCACGCACCGGTTCGCGCACGCCGAACAGCAGGACCGGCGCCAGCAGGATGCCGGGAATACCCGCCGCGATGAATGCCCAGCGCCACCCGAAATTCTGCACGATCGCGCCGCCTGCGACGAAGGCTATCGCCAAACCTACACCCGAACTGAGATACCAGATGCCGATTGCGGTAGCGCGACGGTTTTTGTCGAAATAATCGCTGAGAATGGAAATACCGGTCGGCGATCCGGCCGCTTCCGAAATCCCGACCACGGCCCTGCTGGCGAACATCGACCAAAATCCGACCGCAAGACCACAGAACGCGGTCGAGGCGCTCCAGACGGTCAACGCGGCAGCCATGATATTGCGCCGATTGAAGCGATCGACCGCGACGCCGAACGGAATCGCGGCCATCGCAAAGAAAATGCCATAAGCAAATCCCGCAAGAACGCCGAGCCGGCCATCGCTCAATCCGAACTCCCGGCCCATCGGTTCAAGGATCAGGCCGATGATTGCCCGGTCGATACCGTGGGTGGTCTGAACCGCCGTCAAAATGGCAAGAACGTACCAGCTATATGCGGGGGAAGGGGCCGCCGACTGAGGTGGCTCTCCGGATTTCATCGAAGTTCGCCTGTCGTTCGCTTTCCTTGGGCACTCACTTCGCGGGATCCCTGTGGAAGTATCTTACGCGCAGAATATCCCCGTCGGCATGATAGGTTTCGATGCTGGGCAGAACCGTTTGGCCCGTCTCGCCTGCAAAGATGTTATGCACCAAGGCCGCGGCTTCGTTGCCATTGACCAGCAAATGCACGAGTTCGGTTGTGCAGCTTGGGCCGTATGTCTCCCACATCTCCTGGACAGCCGCTTTGCCTTCGATAGGTTCGCTGCCGACATATTCGACCGTGAAGCCGCCAGGACCCAAAGCCTTGAATGCAGCTAATACGCCGCCAAGATTCTTGGCATTCCACTCGCTATAGATCGCGCGTATATGCGGTTCCATCTCTCTATTCATTGGACACTCCACTCCAAACTGCTCAAGCCGGCATTGCGCGCGCCGGTGCATAGCGCGGTCGTATTCTTTAATTTCATTCAGGTTGGATTGCGCCGAGCGGCGATGAACCTTTCTTACGAAAGGCACGTCACTGCATTCGATTCCTCCGAGAACCTAGGTCATGTTGACAAAAGACTTCAGCCATAGGCGGATGCTCGCGAGGTTGATGAAGCTGGCGAAGGACAGGGCCGTCTTGTCGTAGCGGGTTGCGATCCGTCGGGATTGTTTGAGCTTGTTGAACATGCGCTCGATGCGGTTGCGGTCCTTGTAGCGGCGATAGTCGGGATGCTCGGGCACCTTGCGGTTCGAGCGAGGCGGGATAATCGGCAGAATGCCGTGCAACAACAGGCTTTCGCGAAAGCGATCCCCGTCATAGCCCTTGTCCGCGAGCAGCGCCCTGGGCGTGGCAGCCGTGATCGCCATCAGCGGTCCGGCAGCGGTGTAATCGGAGGCTTCGCCGCCGGTCAGGACGAAGCAGAGAGGGCGTCCCTGATTGTCGCATCGGGCGTGGATTTTGCTCGTAAAGCCGCCGCGTGATCGACCAAAAGCCTCCTTATGAGTCCCCCCCTTGCGCCGGCGGCCTGCGAATGGCCCCGGACGCTTGTGCTGTCGATCATGTGCTGCCAGTCGTCGGTCAGTCCCAGATCGACCAGCGTTTGCAGCAAGGCATCCCAGACACCTTGCTCAGCCCATCGCCGGAACCGGACATAGACAGAGTTCCACTTACCGTAGCGCTCATGCATGTCGCGCCAAGGACAACCGACCCGCAGGACGTGGAGCATCCCATTGAGGAAACGCCGGTTATCGCCTGCTGGCCGCGCCCAGCGGCCTCGCTCGGACGGCAGCAACGGTCCGATCACTTCCCATTCTTCGTCCGACAAATCACCGCGTGCCATGGCTGCTCCCGCAAAAAGCAGCCTTGAATCAGTGCGCGACGGTTTCGGGAATCCCTACGGCGCTTTTGTCAACAGGACCTAGGCGGGCGTTGCAAAGGCAACCGTACATCGACACCAAGCGATGCTATTTTCCGAACGTGACCCGCAGTTCGACACCATACGTGCGCGGCGCGCCATAGAACCCGCTGTTAGAGCGGTTTCCATTCTGACCTATCGAGGGGAGGGGTGGTCCGGAACGATCAAGCGGCGCTATCAACGTCGAAATTGTAAACATTTACGTTGGGAAGGGCGCGGATCGCCTGATACGCCAGGCGCCTTGGAGCTACAGCACCTGTAGCTTCTATTGGAATGTTCTTGCGGTCAGCGCCTCGCGCAGCTTGGGCGTATCGGCGATCCGAAAAAGGAGAGCCAGCACATCGACACCATGGGGCTTCAATTCGGCCCAGGCATGGGATTATACCAAGGCGCGGTGAGGCTGACTCACTCCGGGGGATTCCCAAGCTGGTGATTTTCTGATTCACCATGGCAAGCACATGGAGGCTTGCGATGGCGGCAGCGATTGAGGTTCGATCTGACTACACATCGGCGGATTTGCGCCAGTTTGCGCGACGAAGTGGCGATGCGGATCAGGTCCGACGTCTGTTGGCTGTTGCGCTGATCTTGGACGGCGGGAGGCGCAGCGACGCGGCGAAGATTGCCGGCGTGACGTTGCAGATCGTGCGCGACTGGGTTCTTCGCTTCAACGAGGGTGGTCCCGACGGTCTTGCGACGCGCAAGGCTCCGGGGCGGGCTTCGATCCTGAACGACGAGCAGCGCGCCCGGCTTGCCGAGATCGTCGAGGCGGGCCCGATACCCGCAGCCCATGGCGTGGTGCGCTGGAGGCTGTGCGATCTGGCGCAGTGGATCTGGGACGAGTTCGAGCTGTCGGTCACCCGCCACACCCTCGGGCGCGAACTGCGTGCGATGGGTTATCGCAAGCTCTCGGCCCGGCCACGCCACCGTGGCCAGAAGAGCGATGACATTGGCGCTTTTAAAAAAGTTTCGCCGCCCGTCTGGCGCAAATCAAGCGGCGGCTTCCGAGAGGAACGCCGATAGAGCTGTGGTGGCAGGATGAGGCCCGGGTTGGCCAGCAGACCAAGCTCACCCGGCGCTGGGCGAAGCGCGGAACGCGGCCATTAGCGCCAAAGGATCAGCGCCGGTCTTCGGCATGGCTGTTCGGTGCGATCTGTCCCGCACAAGGCAAGGCCGCCGGCATTGTCATGCCTCGTTGCAACAGCGAGGCGATGAGCATGCATCTCGAGGAGATCGCCTTCCACGTCGCGCCAGGCGCGCATGCGGTTCTCCTGCTCGATCAAGCCGGATGGCACGGATCGGCCGAACTGGTCGTGCCTCACAACATTACCCTGATGCCGCTGCCGCCACGATGTCCGGAGCTCAACCCGGTCGAGAACATCTGGCAGTTCATGCGCGACAACTGGCTGTCGAACCGCATCTTCAAATCCTACGACGACATCGTCGACCATTGTTGCTTCGCCTGGAACAAGCTCGTCGATCAGCCGTGACGCATCATGTCCATTGGAATGCGACAATGGGCTCATGGGTTCTGATCAATGCGCCTTGGTATTATTCCTGTTTAGCGGGCAATGGAATTGCTGTGCGATCGGGAGGCTTGGTCCACATGCAGCACCACCTTGCCGTGCGAACTGTCACTCAGCAGCGCCCAGGCTTCGCCAATGTGTTCGAGTGGGAATGACCGAATTGACACCGAAAGCTTTCCTTCTCGATGCCATTCAATCAAACGGTCGAAAGCGGCGCGGCGCTCGGCGACCGGTCGCTGTCCGGTGCCAACGCCGTGAACCGACTTGCCGACCAGTTCGGCCAGCGAGACGGTGAGGTGCATGCCGGCTCCGACGCCGATGCTCATCATGCGTCCTCCCGCCGCCATCGCGCGCACCGCCGCTTGGGCAGGAGCGCCGAATACGCAGTCGAGAACAACGTCAAATAGACCGGCAGAGCTTAGTGCGGCATCGTCATTCCCAGTTCCCATTTGGACGACAGCGTCGGCGATACCGCGTTCGATCAAGGCGGACAGCGCATTGGCGTTACGTCCCGCGCCCACAACTCGCCCTGCACCCAGTTGCCTCGCCACTTGCAATGCGATCTGGCCAAGCGGGCCGGTTGCGCCCAGCACCAGTACGGTTTCCCCGGGCTTCACCTTGGCCTCTTGGAGGGGGATCAGCGCGCCGGTTCCCGAAATGGCTAGCGAAATAGCCTGCTCTGCTTGGACATCTTCGGGCAACGGCCAGATTTCCTCGTCAGCTACTGCAGTCCACTCGCAGGCCGAGCCATAGCCCGCGATCGAGTGCCCGAAATAAACGCGTCGACCGTCCTCAAGGAAACCGACGCCTTCGCCTCCGATAACATAGGGGGGACTGGGCGGATTATAGTCGCCCTTCGACCGCATGATGTCGGTCGGCTGTAATCCAGCGGCAAGAACGCGCACAATCGAAGTGCCCAACCGCGCAGGAGGAGCCGGAAACTCACTTATTGCTGGTTCGCTGCCCAGATCGCGGATGATCGCCGCCAACATCAGCGGGTCTGCGGCAGTCGGACGTTCAGCGCAGCTTCGCCAATGGAAGTCGGCCCGAACACTTGAAGCCGTCGCCCCTCGATCCGCGCGATCAGTTGGATCAGCGCCATATCCTCGTCAGGTCCGGCTTCCAGAACGCGACGTTCCAGCGCAGCCTCTGCGCTGGGCCAGTCGGCGAAGTATTCTCCCATCAGCTGGGTTACGTCGACAATGTCTTGCCTGACGACCTCGGCCCGGTAGGCGTCGGCACGCTCTGCCCACTCGACAAGTTCGAGCGCCTGCGCCTTTTGGGACGCCGCAAGCTCATCCGACGGGGTGATTAAGCGAACGGTATCGGCAAGCTTGGCCATCAAGGCAGCATTATCGCCCTTGCGCTTGGGCAGTTCGGGAAGATCCGGCAGGGGAACGTCGGCGAGCTTCGACAGGGCCAACAGTATCGAGCGGCGCAGCGCGAGGTCGAATTGCAGATAGACGGAGTGGGGGTCCGCCGGTTCCGGGCTTGCCACCGTGCCGGTGAACTGCATCGTACCGAGCAGCGAAAACTGAAGCACATGGAAAAGGATCGCGTCGTGATCCACCGGCTGTCCGCTCGCTGCCTCGTAATATTGTATGAGTTCGGGCAGCGGCGCGCCTAGCGGCTCGATGGTGTTGCGCATGCCCATCGTGGCAAGGTCGACCATGGGGTCGCCGATCATGCTGAACTCGAAATCGTAAAGCTTGGTCATCTTGCCGTCCTCGACAAGGAACTGGCCCCAATCAAACTGGATGAAGCTGGCCTTGTCGCGGTGGCGTGGCACGTTGCGGCGGATCCACTTGATAACGAACTCGATCAGCGGTTCAGGCCGCGCTTTCGTGCGCCTGTATTGCGGCATGTATGCCTCAAGCCCGACCAATGCGATGCCTTGGGCGTCGTCGGGCAGGTCCATCCCGATAGCGACGAATGGCTCAAGGGGCAGGGCGTGCATCG
The DNA here is from genome assembly GCF_022378335.1 of Croceicoccus hydrothermalis. Lineage (GTDB taxonomy): Bacteria > Pseudomonadota > Alphaproteobacteria > Sphingomonadales > Sphingomonadaceae > Croceicoccus > Croceicoccus hydrothermalis. Next base: position 8,915 of record NZ_JAIQCI010000049.1, on the reverse strand, counting down.
CGGCCACAGCCTTCATGTATTCGCGTCCGACATTGCGTTTCTCCTCGTCGGACAAGTCGGATAGGTCCCGCGTGCCCTTGATCGATTCCATGACGATGCACGGCGGCTCCGCGACATAGGCGTGGATCTGGGGCACGGGAATGCCGTTGTTGTAGAGAACTTCGATGATGTCGGCCTCCCGCTTCAGGTCCGGAAAAATCGCGACATTGCCGCCCCGGTCGCCGCGCAGGTGCATCGTCTCGGTCGCACCATCCTTCGCTACTTCCACAAACCATGCAGGCCGCCAGCGGACCTGCCGCTGGGAGGAAATGATGCGACCGCCGACTGCATCTTCCACCACTAGGTGAATGCGCGCCAATGCGTCGTCACTGTAGGCCGGATCGCCATTCGTAGAGCTCATGTCACTGGGGCCTTGGAGAAGCTGGGCAATCCGGCACAATTCGCTGCAGCTTAGCGTTCATGCCGGCGCCGTATCATGACGAACCAAGGCAGAAAGTTCGTCGGTTCCGGCAAAGTCCTGGCTCATGCCCATCTTCTTCGTCAGATCGGCCATGTCGAGATACTCGCGCCACTTCGCGATCTTGCCATCGTCGTCGAATTCGTAGATCGCGACCATCTGGTGCGGGCACCAATTTCCCATGATATAGGCGGTATCCGAACGTTCCTGCATCACCATGCGTTCGTTAGACAAGATGTTGACTTCGTTGCATTTATTATGCGTGGCGACTCTACTTTGCTGCTCGATCTCCTTTCGAAGCGCTTCCTGTCCTTTGATGACCGGTCCCCCCGGCACCCATAGTTGCCACTCGGCATCATCGGACATCATCGACAGGATCTTATCGATGTCGGGCTTGGTTTCCGCCGTGCCATCGCCCCATGCGGCGTGGAATTCGCGGACATAGTCTTCCTGCTTCTTGCCCATGAGGCGATCTCCCGGTTTCAGGCCTTTGCCTGCATCTTGCGTGTAACGCTTATGAAAGGAACGGTGCAGCTCTGGCCGCCGTCCACCGAATAGAGCTGTCCATTGACATATCTCGACTCGTCGGAGGCGAGGAAAAGCGCCATGGCGGCAATATCCTCTGACTCCCCGATGAAAGGTGTATTGAGTACATCCATGAAAGCCTCGTCCATTTCGGGCGTGGACCATTTTATCTTGGACGGGGTCTGGGTAGGGCCAGGCAAGATTGCGTTGCTTCGGATCCCTTGTTTGCCATAAGTCGCGGCGATTGCCTGAACGAACCAGTTCAACGCGGCCTTTGACGATCCGTAGCTGTACGCCGTGACGTCTCCGCCGAGCGAACTGCCCGACGACGTCGCGATGATGGATCCGCCGCCCTGTTCCAGCATATAGGGAATGGCGAACTTGCTGGCCATCACCGCGCCGATCACGTTGACCCTTAGATTGGCGAGAAATATCTCCGGGTCGAAGGCCAGAAAGTCGGCATCGCGCATCGCCATTTCGGAGTTCACGAACAGGGCGTTGTTGAACAAGACGTCGACCCGCCCAAATTGCGAAACGGTTGTATCGATCATAGTCTTGGCAGCTTCGGTATCACTGATGTCCACCGTCATCGCCATCGCCTGACCGCCGTTGGCAACGATCCTATCGGCAACGCGCCTTGCACTTTCCGCGACGATGTCGGCGACAACGACGGTCGCGCCTTCCGAAGCGAACATCGTGGCGCTGGCATCGCCGATTCCGCTGCCACCGCCGGTCACGATCGCGACCTTACCTTTTAGGCGATCCATCATCCTCTCCGTATGCCGCTCCTGCTTATCGCGGAAGGTGAGTGTCCCTGGATGGTATGCAACCTACCCGATGGCCGGTTGCTGTTGGGGCTGAACGACGATGTTGGTGCACCGGCACAATGTAGTTCGACGGCGCGTGCCTATCTTAAGAGAGGTTTTTGCCAAGGACGTGAGGGCACATCTTCGATCGCTCTAGAACGCGTCGATCTTCAGCCGCGCAGGCCTGCAAGATTGCGGCGGGGTTACCAATGACCCGAAGCGGCGGCAACAAAACAAGAATGGTGGAGAACTCGGATGGCTAGCGCTGCAACCCAGGAAATCCCGGCCCATGTACCCGCCAAAAAGGCGATGCGCCTTCCGTTTTTCGCCCGTGAGGAAGTTAAGGATTGCCCACAGGAAAGGATGATCCCCGAAATGCACAACTCGCTGGGGCCAATCACCTATGTCACGAACATTTTCCCCGGCGACAAGCCGGGATGGCTGCTTACCGGCTATCAAGACACGATGGCACTTCTGCGCGATCCCGACAATTTTACCAAGAACGGGATGGGGCAGTGGTCGCAAAGCATCGATGAAAACTGGCTGGTGGTGCCTACGGAAATTGATCCGCCGAGCCACAACTTCTATCGAAAGGCGCTCAACCCCCAATTCTCGCCACAGAAGATGGCGGCAAGGAAGGACGATCTGCGTCGACGCGCGCATGACCTTATCGATGCATTTAAGGGCTGCGGGTCCTGCGACTTCGTCAACGAGTTTTCGGAACGCTTCCCGATCTTCATCGTGCTCGATCTTCTGGGTTTGCCGCAGGATCGGATGGCCGAATTCCTCGTCTGGGAAAAGGACATGCTGCACACCAATGACTGGGAAGTGCGTGTCGCCGCGGTAGGGCAGGTGGTCGATTACCTTCGCGGCGAAATCGCCGACCGCCGTGCCAATCCACGAGACGATTACATCACCCGCATCTTCGATTTCGAGGTCGACGATGGCCGTAAATGGAACGACGAGGAAGTGCTTGGCCACTGCTTCAACCTGTTCCTCGGCGGCCTCGACACGGTTACGACGATGCTTGGCAACATCTTCTGTCATCTCGCACGCCACCCCGATCAGCAGAAGGAACTACGAGAAAATCCGGACAAGATTGTCCTGGCGGTCGAGGAGTTCCTGCGGGTTTATGGTCCAGTTACGGCATTCCGCATCGCCACGCGCGAACTGGAAATACATGGTCAGAAAATTATGCCGGGTGAATATGTATCGGTCTGCACCCCTGTCGCCAATCAGGATCCCGAACAGCACCACAACCCTTCCGAAGTGCGCTTCGACCGTAAGGCTCCTCACATTGCGCTTGGCGGAGGCATCCACAAATGCCTCGGCATGCATCTTGCCCGGTTCGAGCTTCAGACGGCGCTTGAGATCTTTCTCGCTGAAATTCCGCAGTTCCGGTTCAAGGACGGGTTCGAGCCGTCCTACTTTGTCGGCAATATAACCTTTGTCCCGCGCCTCGAACTGCAGTGGAATTGAACAGATTGATCAAGCGTCTGCCTGCCTAAGTACTCATCGAGTTCTGTGAGCACTACGTTCATGCGATGCGTTCTTTTTCAGCATCAGCTTGCTCAGCTGTCGTTTCTCCAAGCCAGCCCTTCGGCGAATGGAACCGCGTCTTCCCGGACCCGGCAATGACGCTCGCCGCAGTCGACAGGCTCGTGCATCACGCCACGATTTTCGAGATGAACGTCGAAAGATACCGCCGGCGAACGGCTTAGGCCCGCCGCACCGGGGCTGGACGTCCTGCCGCTTATACCACGTCCAAAGTCCTCGAGACCATCCGCGACAATCAGGATAAGAACGAGGCCCTAGCCAGCGATAGTTAAAATCGGCACTAAATGACGCGCCGCGACAATCACATTCTCATCCTGATTGACGCGCAATCCTCATCCTGTTTGTCGCGCTACCGTTCGCTATCTGTGCGTCGCTATCGACGATGCTCTCACCCTATCGAAGCGAACTGAAGTTAAGCGAGGATGCTGGCCCTTTGCGCTGCGTCCCAAGAGGTCAGTAGAGCTTGTGAACGAAGCAAGCTTTTAGTTACGTGATTCTGAATCCGAACATCCGCTTAGTCGGCATCGCGGCCCTTCGATCGATCAACGGTCGGACGAGAGACTTCTAGGACCTTTGGGGCGATCCGACTGTCCTTAAATGTACATGGACGTCCAAAAACTTTGGGGGCATATTTGGGGGCAAACGCGGGGGCTGAAATATAAAAAATCGTTGTTAATCAGTCTATAAATTAAAGTTTTCGAATCCCACCCTCGAAACCACGCTCGGGCAAGGGCTGCTGTTCGAACGGCGCGTGTTCCAGATCCTGACTGCGACACAGGACAAGCGCGAAGGCATGACCGCCTTTGTGGAGAAACGCGCGCCGAAGTGGCAAAGGCGGTAAGGCGCCGTTTTCGACGGGCGGAGCAACAAGGTAGCCATGGTCCCGATCCGTGGCGAGTATGAGGACGATGGCATTCCGTCCAATATCCGCGCGCTAACCATGGCCGCGGGCGTTGCGTTGGGGCGGGGCCCGACGGTGCGGAACGCGATGACGATGGAGCAAACGCCTACCGCGCCGTTTGGCGGCACGATGCCGCCGCTTCGTGTCGGCGCAGGGTCGCAGATAGAGCTGGATGCGGTACTGGCCGTAGTGAAGAAGGAAATAGATTGATGGCGGGAAAGTTCTTCGACGAATGGCAGGTGGGCGAGCGGATTGCGCACGAAATCCGGCGCACGGTGACAGAGACCGACAACTTGCTGTTCTCCACGATGACGCACAATCCGCAGCCGCTCCACCTCGATGCCCATGCGGCGAGCCAGAGCGAATTCGGCCAGATCCTGGTGAACGGCACGTTCACATTCGCGCTGATGGTGGGGTTGAGCGTTGGCGATACCACGCTGGGCACGCTGGTGGCCAATCTCGGCTACGACAAGCTGCTGCACCCCAAGCCGACGTTTATTGGCGATACGCTGCGCGCGGAAACCGAAGTGGTTGAGAAGCGCGAGAGCAAGTCCCGCCCCGGCTCCGGCATCGTGACGTTCAAGCACCATCTCCTCAATCAGCGCGACGAAACGGTATGCGAGTGCCTGCGCATGGCGCTCATCAAGGGGGGCGCGGCATGAGAATGCGCAGCCTGCTGTTCGTGCCTGCCGACAGGCCGGAACGCTTCGCCAAGGCAGGGGCGAGCGGCGCCGACGCGATCATCATCGACCTGGAGGATTCGGTTGCTCCCGCCAACAAGGCGAAGGGCCGGGAGGCGGTGGCCGAATTCCTGCGATCGCCGGGTGAGGTGCCTGTTATCGTGCGGGTAAACCCACTCGATAGTGGGGAGACAGCAAGCGATCTGACCGCCGTGTTGTCGAACCCTCCCGCAGGCGTGATGCTGCCCAAGGCCGAGGGCGCGAAAAGTGTCGAGCGGCTGGTCGCGATGATGGACGGTGCGGCAATTCCGGTCTTTCCGATTGCCACCGAAACGGCCGCCGCCATTTTCGAGCTTGGCACCTACAGGGACGTCACCACCCCGCTGATGGGTCTGACCTGGGGTGCGGAGGATCTGCCCGCCGCGATCGGCGCCGCAACCTCGCGCGAGGACGACGGCAGCTACACCGCGCCATACGAGATGGCGCGCAACCTCACCCTGCTGGGAGCGCACGCGGCCGGCGTGCCCGCCATCGAAACGGTATATCCCGACATCAGGAACACCGACGGTCTCGCCGCCTATGCGGCACGGGGGCGGCGCGACGGCTTTACCGGGATGATGGCGATCCACCCCGCACAGGTGCCCGTCATCAACACAGCGTTCGAGCCGACGGCGGAGGAAATCGCGCATGCCCAGGCTGTCGTCGCCGCCTTCGCCGCGCAGCCAGAGGCGGGTGCTCTGCAACTCGATGGCAAGATGATCGACCGGCCGCATCTGGTGCAGGCGAGGCGCCTGCTGCAAAGCGCGGGCACGGCGTCCTGAGAAGCGAGCGCATCGGCGAGGCGATCAATCGCCGGCACAGGGCAATTTTGCCGTCTCAACAGCCAAATTCGAGGTAGGGCGAAGCGCGCCCGTGTTCGCGGGCGACGAATTTTCACAGAAGGTTCTACCATGGCTGCCCCCGACCAACCGCCCGCATCGCCGTCCGCCCGCAAGCTGGCCGACGAACACGGGCTCGATCTGGCAACGGTTACCGCGACAGGTCCCAATGGCAGGATCACGCGCGGCGATGTGGAAAATGCGATAGCCGCCGGTCCGCCCCCCACGTCCGTAGCGCCAAAGCCGGCCGCAGCCGAACCCGCGCCCGCGGCGTCTGAAGCCCAGGATAATGTTTCGGCCTCTCCCATCGCGAGGCGCATGGCGGCGGAAAGAAACATCGATCTCGCCACCGTCAAGGGCAGCGGTCCGAACGGGAAGATCGTCAAGGCCGATATCGAGAATTACGAACCCGGTTCCGCACCGGCACCCGCCCCGGCGAAGGCAGAAGCGCAGGCACCCGTCGCCGCTTCGTCGACGGATGCACGCGAAGCGCCCTATGAACAGATGCCGCTCAACAATGTGCGCAAGACCATTGCCCGCCGCCTGACCGAGGCGAAGCAAACCATTCCGCACATCTACCTGACCGTCGATATCAGGCTGGATGCGCTGCTTGCCCTGCGCGGTCAGATCAATGCATCGCTGGCCGCAAACGGCGGCAAGGTGTCGGTAAACGACATGCTTATCAAAGCGCTGGCCGTTGCGCTCGAGCGGGTGCCGCAATGTAACGTCAGCTATCGCGAGAACGTCCTCTACAAATATCTGCGCTCGGATATTTCGGTGGCGGTGGCCGCGCCATCCGGGCTCATCACGCCGATTGTTCGCGATGCTGCCTCGCGAGGAGTGGCGTCGATCTCGTCCGAGATGAAGGAACTGGCGGGCAAGGCGCAGGACGGCAAATTGCAGCCGCACGAATTTCAGGGCGGCACCGCATCGCTTTCCAACCTCGGCATGTTCGGCATCAAGCAGTTCGACGCCGTCATCAACCCGCCGCAGGCCGTGATCCTCGCCGTGGGTGCCGGCGAACTTCGCCCTGTCAGCACGGAAAATGGCGTGGAATCGGCCACCGTCATGACCGCGACCGGAAGTTTCGATCACCGCGCCATCGACGGTGCCGACGGCGCGCAGCTCATGCAGGCTTTCCGCGAGATATGCGAAAATCCGATGTCGCTCGTCGTTTGAGACGGGCGCGTCCGGGCGCGGCAATACGAGTGGTCTTTGGTTCGACGGGAGTAGAGTGAATGCAGATCGAGAACGTGGCGGCAATTGTTACCGGCGGTGCGTCGGGCCTCGGGGCTGCGACGGCGGCGGCGCTTGCGGCCAAGGGGGCCAGGGTCACGATCTTCGACCTCAACGACGAGGCCGGCAATGCCCACGCCGGTAAGATCGGCGGCCGTTTCGCCAATGTGAACGTCACCGACGAGACAAGCGTCTGCGATGCCATGGATGACGCGCAAGCGGCGCATGGCGTCGCGCGCATCCTCGTAAATTGTGCAGGGGTGGCCCCTGCGAAAAAGGCCGTGGGCAAGGAATTTGTGCCCCATGACATGGAAAGCTTCCGCCGCGCGGTGGAGATAAACCTGGTCGGCACCTTCCTGACCTGTTCGCGCTTTGCCGCCCGCCTACAACAGGCCGAGCCTATCGGCGAGGAACGCGGGCTTGTCGTCAACACCGCTTCGGTGGCGGCATTCGACGGTCAGATCGGCCAGCCGGCCTATGCCGCGTCCAAGGCTGGCGTGGCCGGTATGACCTTGCCGCTGGCCCGCGAATTTGCGCGCGAACAGATCCGGGTGATGACGATCGCGCCCGGTATCTTCTGGACCCCCATGCTCGAAGGTCTGCCGCCTGCGGCGCAGGAATCGCTGGGCAAGATGGTTCCGCATCCCGCTCGGCTGGGCAAGCCGGAGGAATATGCCGATCTGGTTATGGCGATTGCGGGCAACCCGATGCTGAACGGCGAGGTTATCCGCCTCGACGGGGCCATACGCATGGCCGCCAAGTAAGGCGGGGCGGGGGACGAAATGACGGGCCAGTTCCAGCTCGACGAGGACCAGCTTGCCATTCAGGAGCTGGCTCGGCGCTTCACCGCCGACGCCATAACGCCGCACGCAGCGCGCTGGGACGAGGAGCATATCTTCCCTGTCGACGTGATCAGGCGCACGGCGGAACTCGGCTTCGGAGCGATTTACGTATCCGAAGAATCCGGAGGGATCGGCCTCGGCAGGCTGGAGGCCGCCCTGATCATGGAGGCGATGGCCTACGGTTGCCCGGCGACCAGCGCCTTTGTCTCGATACACAACATGGCCGCGTGGATCATCGACACCTTCGGCGCACAGGAGCTGAAGGATCGCGTCCTGCCCGAGCTGGTCACGATGGAAAAGCTCGCCAGCTACTGCCTTACCGAGCCGGGCAGCGGATCGGACGCCGCCGCACTCAAGGCGAGTGCGCGCCGTGACGGCGATCATTATGTCCTCAACGGTACCAAGCAGTTCATTTCGGGTGCCGGGGTCAACGACATCTATGTCACCATGGTGCGTACGGATGATCACAAGACGCGCGGAATCACCTGTCTCGTCGTCGACAAGGATACAAAAGGCGTCAGTTTCGGCGCGGCCGAGAGAAAGTTGGGCTGGCACGCCAGCCCCACCGCGCAGGTCATTTTCGACGATGCCCGTGTGCCGGTCGCAAATCGTATCGGCGAAGAGGGCGAGGGTTTCCGCTTCGCCATGGCGGGGCTGGATGGCGGACGCCTGAATATCGGTGCCTGTTCGCTGGGCGGGGCGCAGCGATGCCTCGATGAAGCGATTGCCTATGTGAAGGATCGCACGCAATTCGGCCAGCCGATTGCCGATTTCCAGAATACGCAATTCATGCTGGCCGACATGGCGACGGAGCTGGAGGCGGCGCGGGCGCTGCTTTATCTTGCGGCGGCGAAGGTCACGGACAATGCGCCCGACAAGACGCGTTTTTCGGCGATGGCCAAGCGGCTGTCGACCGATAGCGGCTCGAATATTGTAAACAATGCGCTGCAGTGTCCGTCGTCAGAACATTTGGCACACCTAGCTGCGTAAATTAGCGGAGCTTGGGCCTCGTCTGGGAATTGATGTTTAGGCG
>NZ_JAIQCI010000048.1 GCF_022378335.1 Croceicoccus hydrothermalis | reverse complement strand
GATACCCAGTTCCTAATTCAGATCAGAGGCTTAGGCCACTCCCGCCAACCCTTCCGAACCCGCCTGGTGAATACGACGGGCTAAGCTCGCTCATACGAGCGCTCTTAAGACCGGTCGTTCACTCGCCAGACAAGGCGGGCCTCACCGGATGGGTACATCTCCTCCAGGTTCGGACGGCGCGCTATCCGGCGACACGTAAGCGTGGCGGGGAGGCCGCCTTGCACGATGGCGTTGGGATAGGCTGATTGCCGCTCTTTTCTGGAGCGGTGATGATGGACGATTTTGACGGTCGGGATTCAAGCAGTCATACGACCGGTTATATGAGTGGTCATACGGCTACTCGGGTCGAGATCGTAGGACGCGTATCGGGCCGTCGGCGCTGGACGGTGGAGCAGAAGCTGGCGATTCTGCGGGACGCGTTCGGACCCGATGGCTCGGTTCGTTCGGCCTGCGAACGACATGAAGTCGGCAGCGGGCAGCTCTATACCTGGCGGCGCCTGGCGATGTCGGGTGAGTTGACCGGGACGAAGCAGTCAGCATTACCTGCGTTTGCCGAAGTTGAGGTATCGGAGTCTTCGCTTCCAGCTGTCGCGTCGCCCGCACAAGCGTGCAGTCAGATCGGGATCGATCCACACCGCCGACATCCAGGATCGTGATGGCGCACCGCTGGTGCTCGCCGAAATCATCCATCGCTTCCCGTGGCTACGGCATGTCTTCGCCGATGGCGGATATGCTGGCGACAAGCTCCGCCAGGCGTTGCGCAGGGTTGGTAAGTGGACCGTCGAAATCGTCAAACGGTCCGACAAAGCAAAGGGCTTTGAGGTTCTCTCACGCGGCTGGGTTGTCGAGCGCACCCTGGCATGGCTCAACCGAAACCGACGTCTCGCAAAGGACTTCGAGCAGACCATCGCCTCGGCAACCGCGTGGCTTTTCATCGCCTCGATCCAGCTCCTCACACGCCGCATCACAAGGCTATGAAATCACGTCGGTTAGTTTTGAATCAGACTCTTAATCTGAATAAATCGACGCCGTGGTGCGTCTGAGCGCATGGGACGACGCGCAAATCGTTCGCTTGGCAACAGAGAAATATTGGTTACCGCGCCCCGGCGGATTAAGGATCACCCTTCGAGACCAATAATCGCTCTGTATTTGTCTATTATGTCTTAGACAATCGTCTTCGGACCCTTGCGCTGCGATGCCCCGGGTGAGACAATTCGCCCATGAGCAAAGAGAAAGTCCACTGCATACTCGGTCAGCGCAAGTTGAAGCAAGCAGATATCGTTCATGCGCGCGGTCATAATAATCGCGAGGAAGAGGTCGGCAATTCCGACCGGTCAGCGCCTCCGCCGGCCGTGGTCTATGGACCGGAAAATGCGTGGGTAGGAGTGCGAGATCGGTTGAAGGAGCTCGGCATCCAGCCTCGTAAGAACGCCGTGCTGGCGCTCGAGTTGATGATGACGACCTCTCCAGAATACTGGCCGGGTGAAGATCCCGCGTGTTATGTTCGCAAGCTCCGCCAGTTCATTCTTCGCTCGATGCGTTACCTGCTTGGCCGGTATCCTCGATGCGCGATTGTCTCGATTACGCTGCACTTGGACGAGCAAACACCGCACCTGCATGTCATCGTGCTACCTGTGCGTAAGAGAGTCGATGCCCGCTTCTCGGACAAGCGTGAGCGCTGGATGCTCTCGGCCCGTGGCGATCTTCCACCGAAGCGGGAGAAAGGGGCTCCGCCGATCGACTACGCCAACTTCTGGCGTGGCGGCATCGGATCGCGTGGGCAGATGGCCTACGAGCAGACCGTGTTTGCAAAGGTCATGACGCCTCTGGGCCTTGAGCGTGGAAGGGTCTGGAGCGGCGCTCCGAATAAGCCGAATGCGGAATACCAGGCGGAGATGCGTGATGCGATTGCGGCAGCGAATGTAGAACGCGAGGCGGGTGAACGGGTGCGCGAACAGCTTGAAGGTGACCGGGCCGAGATCGTGGACATGCGCGCGGAGATCGAGCGGCAGCGGGCTGAGCTCGAGGCATCGCTCACTCGCGTCCGGGAAGAGGAAGCCAGACTGGCTGAGCAGCGTCGCGCGCTGCTCACCGAGCGCGCCGAATTCGAGCAAAGGCTCGAGAAGGCCCGCGCATGGAAGGCGAAGCTGGATGCGAACCGCGACCGCGTGAAAACGGAGCATGACCGCCTCGTTAAACAGGCACCCCTCGTGGCCGATCTTGCCGAAGCCTCTATAAAAGCGATCCGCTCAATCGATCTCGATTTTGTTAGCCCTCGAGAACGGGACACGGTGATGCGCGCGGCCTACGCTATCGGTTTAACCCGTCGTATTCACCGGACCGGTCCTAAAGGGTTAGCGGGAGTGGCCTAAGCCTCTGATCTGAATTAGGAACTGGGTGTC
>NZ_JAIQCI010000047.1 GCF_022378335.1 Croceicoccus hydrothermalis | reverse complement strand
GGCGTGCGCCTTGATCAATCAGGCACCGCCACATCGCCGTCCGAACAACACGAAGCGGTAGCCTCATGAATAGGACGGGCTAGAGGCAGCCCTCCTTCAGGGAGATGGAACCCCTGACATGTTCACCCAGCTGAACCCCCCGCTTCCCGTGCACGTCATCGATCGCGGCGCCGGGCTCGCCTTTGCGGTCATCGACTACGGGATGGAGCACAATCTTATCTGGGTCACCGCGATCGATGCGACCGGCGAAATCTGGTGTGCCCCCAATCCCAAGGTTCGGCTCAGCGAAAACTGGACTGCCGGCCGGATCGTCAATCCAGCGCGGGATAGTGGCCGGCAGGCGGAATCGAAGGAACAGGAATGAACAAGCGCCCACTGGCCTTTTTCGCGCACCATCAGGGCCGCGGTCATGCCAACCGGATCATGGCTATCCTCGAACACATCCCGGACGATCGGCCGGTCACGATCATGACGGCAGCGCCCTCGCAGTTCGACAACCGGCCGCGCGATGCGACCATGGTCAAGCTGCCGAACATGATCGGTGCGCCCTCGCGCAGTCCGGCGCTGCACGACCAGCCGACGCCGGAGGTGATGCACTGCGTCCCGCTCGGCGTGGAGGAAATGCGCCAGCACATGGGGTCGATTGCAGAAACGCTGCGGAAGGCCGACCCGGCGCTGTTCGTCATCGACGTTTCGGCGGAGATCGCCCTGTTGTCGCGCATCATGAGTGTGCCGGCCGTGACTATCAGGATGCATGGTGACCGTGAGGATGTCGGTCATGTCGCGGGCTACGAAGCCTGTGTCGCCATGCTGGCCCCGTTCGACGAGCGGATGGAGCAGGCTAGCTACCCGCCGCGCCTTCGCGAGCGCACATTCTACACGGGCGGTCTGTGCACTACCCGCGCGCCACTGCTCGAAAAAGGGGAGGCACGCGCCAAGCTCGGCTTGCCCGAAGACAGGACCATGACGCTGGTAATCGCCGGTGGCGGAGGATCGGGTACGCCTTACGCCCCGCTCACGGTCGCCGCGCGCGCGGAGCCGGAAACGCAATGGCTGGTCGCCGGACCGGTGCACCGCGAAGGGCACGAAACCGATTTCGGAAATCTGCAAGAGCTGGGCTGGATCGACAATCTGACCTATTATCTGTGCGCTGCTGATCGCGTGATCGCTTCGGCCGGCGACAATACGGTCCACGAAATCGCCCGGGCGGCCAAGCCGTTCCTGTGCATCCCCGAATGGCGGTATTTCGACGAGCAGCAAGCCAAGGCGAGAGAGCTGGAGCGCCTTGGCGCGGCGACTTACCGGGAGACCTGGCCCGCCTCGATCCCCGAATGGCAGCGCGCGCTATCGGAGACCGACGCGCTGGATGCCGGCGTTCTTGCATCGCTGCATGACGATGATGCCGCGCGGAAGGCCGCGCACTGGCTGGAGGAACAGGCTACCCGCCTGTGGGCGGTCAGCTGAACAGCACGTCAGCACCCTGCCGAGTCTCCGCAATTTCGCTCGCCGTCGGCTGACGCATGATTTCGAGGCGTGTTTCGGACCGCTTTACCAGTCCGCGCCGCTCGAAATCGTCCAGCCAGTACTGCATGCACCACTCGCCCCAGCGGCTTCGATAGAGCCGGGCGTTGCGGATGATGGTATTGAAATGCTGCAAGGGCGGTTTGTGGACGTGGTGGTGCTGGTGGAAGCAGATCGTCCCACCAAGCCAGTACATGCGCGCGCCTGCACGCTTCAGCCGCTGGCCAAGGTCCGTCTCTTCGGCACCGTAGCCGATGTAATCCTCGTCCATTCCGCCAGCCGCAGCCCAGGTCTCGGAGGACATGATGAAAGCCAGCCCCCACAATTCACCGAAATCCGCGATCGGATCGAAGGAGGTATCGTCCAAGGGCCGCTTGCTGGGATGGCGCACGCCGGTGCTGGCCAGCAGGTAGTAATCCGGCGCCCCGTCAGACGTGAGCCAGCCGTCGTCGTGGCCGGGCAGGTAACGCACTTCGGGGAGGAACATGCCCTTGCCATCGTGCACATGCGCTTCCGCCGCGCGGCGCACGAATTCCGGATCGGGAATGCAATCGACGTCGAGGAAGGCCAGAACATCGCCCTCCGCCAGTTCCGCAGCACGGTTTCGCGCGGCGGCGAGCGGCATGGGTTCTCCCGGTACCTGCACGCAGCGGACGAGCAAGCGTCCGTCGGTTTCGATCTGCGGCGGTTCGTCCTGCATGTAGGCGACAACGAGTTCGTCTGGCGGGAAGGTCTGAGCCTCGAGTCCTGCAATCAGATGATCGAGATGTTGCTGGCGTCCGCGCACCAGCGTAAGCACCGAAACGGATCGATAGGTACTCACCAGCTGCCTCGCGCCTGGTAGTGCCGGACGCCTTCCAGCACGCCGGCAGCATAGCACCCTTTCGCCAAATAGGCATGGGACAGCGACGGATCCTGCGCCAACCCGTCGCTCGCATTGCCGACCACGATCGGGAATGGACAGGCGCGCAGCATGGTCACGTCATTCCCGCTGTCGCCTGCGACGACGACACGCGACTGGGTCAGCGAGAGCTCATCCGCCACATGGACGACCGCCGGCCCCTTGCCGGCACCTTCGGACAGGATGTCCAGATACCGACCATGGCTGGCCACGATCTCCACGCGCATGCCAGCTTTCCGGAACGCGCGGCGGATGTCTTCGGGATCATGCTGGTCTATGAAGAAGCTGGCTTTGCCACTGTGCTGTTCCAGCAAAGCCTGCTGCCTCAGCCCGAGTGTCTCTGTAACTTCGCGAACCGTATTCTCCTGCCAGGCGTTTTCCACCCGGCGTCGCCAGCCTTCGTCTTCCGAGAAACAGCGTTCGTCCCGGTCATACCAGTGGATGCGGGTGCCCACGCTGCTGATGATGAAGTCGGGTGTCGGTACGCCTTCCGCCGCAAGGATTGCTTGCGCGCTATGGAAACTGCGCCCCGTCGCGATGCCGAGGGCGATATGGCCCGACTGTTCCGCTTGCCAGGTGAGGAATTCGTGCAAGGCTTCCCGATCGCCCAACAGGGTGTTGTCGATATCGCAGATCAGGATCCGGTCCCAGTGCGGTGCTCGTTCCAGCGGGCCGGTCAACTCATGCAGAAGGCGATGATACTGGTCGCGGTGAGCTGTCCAGTCGTAGGCTGCAACGGCTTTCACACCCGCAGTGGCGTAGCGTACCCACTTGCGCCTGTCCGTCACGATGTCCCGGCAAGCGGTGGCAATCGCCTGCGGATCGCGCGGGCAAACGAGTTCGCCGTTGCTGCACCGTTCCACGATATCGTTCGGGCCGCCGCTGTCCGTGGCGACCACCGGCAGGCGCGACGCGGCCGCTTCCAGCAGCGTCAGGCCAAAAGGTTCGTTGAGGGCGGGGTTCACGAATACGCCACCGCTCTCGCGCGCCAGGGCATAATAGGCCGGGATGTCGGCGGGGTCGTGATGCTTGGGATAGGCGACCTTGCCGTATAGATCGTGTCGGTCGACCGCCTCGATCAGCTCCTGCACCACCTCGCGGCATTCCGTTTCCAGATCGCCGAGCAGGGAGCGGCAGCCTGCGACGACCACCAGGTTGGCGGAGTCCTGCAACTTCGGGTCACCGGCGTAGGCCTCTACCAGACCCAGCAGGTTCTTCTTGCGAACTGGCCGGGCGATGGCGAGCAGAATCGGCTTGGCCGGATCGCGCAGGAAATGCGCCAGATCCGCCCGCACCTTGTCGGTGGGTTGCGCGCTTTCGAACCGAGTCAGGTCGCATCCCGGCGGGATCACGCGGATGCGACCCGCTTCGATGCTGTCGTAGTGAGCGTATTGTGCTTCCGCCTCGTCGCGCGAGCTTGCTATTACGGCGTCAGCGAGAGCCAGTGCCCGCTCTTCGACAGCTATCCGCGTATGCAGGCTGGCGTCGGCACCGCCATTGACTTCGCGCTTGACCGCGCCAAGCGAGTGGCCGGTGAAGACGTAGGGGATACCGAGCTCTTCCTTCGCCTTGCGGGCCAGGATGCCGGCATCGGCATAATGGGCATGGATGATGTCGGGCTTGCGATCGAGATCGTTCAGGTAAGCGAGAAACGCCTCGCACAGCTCTCCGTGTCGCTCGTGCAGGGCTTCTTTGGGTAAGTATGACGGGTCGCCATCATCCAGCCGGACGAGCCGTATCTTGCCTTGCGCCTCTGCACATTGCGCATCGAACCGCATGCCCAGCTTCGCGTCGGCAAAACCGCGGGTAATGATGTCTATACGGTCGATGGCCGGATCGCGCGCACTCGCGCAGGCCAGTTCCAGCAGATAGGTGATGTGGCCACCGGTGTCCGCGTTGATGCCATAAGGGACACCGGACAGTGTGAGACAGCCCTGAAGGGCAACATGACAAACAAACATCGACGGGCTCCGGATCTGCGGGTACCTATGCGCGTGGCTGTTCCAAGTTCCTGACAATCAAGGTGATAAATGTTGCTTTCATGCGTATAGCCCACGTCGCGCCTGTTATTCACCCGGTCCCGCCCGTCACTTACGGCGGAACCGAGCGGGTCATCGCGGACATTGCCGCCGCGCAGGTCGAGGACGGTCACGAGGTCACCTTGTTCGGCCCGGCCGATTGCACGCTTCCGGATGTGTGGCACGTGGGCGACTACCATTCGCTATCCTGGCACGAGCAGCAAGGGGGTTCCGCCCCGCCGGGCCTGCCCGCCGTTCTGGAGGCGCAATTGCTGCGCGACGTGCTGACCCATGGCGGAGGGCACGATGTCGTTCATCTGCACGGCTCAGCCCATGCGAGCGCTGCCGCCAGCGCGCTCGGCATCCCGGCGCTCCGCACGATCCACTGGCGCGCCGACGAGCCGGATCACGTCGAGCATTTTCGCGCATTCCCGCATGAGCGGATCATCGCGATCTCGAATGCGCAGGCAGGGGCAGTGCCAGCTGGCAACTTGGCAGGCGTGGTGCATCACGGGATGCCTACGGAGCGATATCGGGCGGGCGATGGATCGGGGGGCTACCTCGCATTCCTCGGGCGGATGACGGACCAGAAGCGGCCGGATCGCGCGATAGACCTCGCGCGCGCAACCGGCCGGGACTTGCGCCTCGCCGGTCCCGTCGATCCGGGCAACCCCGGGTATTTCGACGAAGTCGTCCTGCCCGCACTGGACAATCGGATCAGGCATGTCGGGAGTGTCGACGATGCGCAGAAGCAGGGCTTTCTGGGCAAGGCAGCCGCGCTGGTATTTCCCATCGACTGGCCCGAACCTTTCGGCTTGGTGATGATCGAGGCGATGGCATGCGGGACGCCGGTCATAGCGTGGCGGCAGGGCAGCGTACCCGAAGTGATCGAGGACGGGGTGACAGGTATCGTCGTCGATAGCGTTGCCGAAGCAATCGATAGGATGGACGAGGTGCTACAGCTGGACCGCTCGGCTATTCGGCGCCGGTTCGAAGAACGGTTCTCCGCGCAGCGAATGGCGCGCGAGACGCTGGCGCTTTACCGCGAAGCCTGCTCGTCCCGGTCCTCGAAAGAGTCCAGTGCCAGCATTCCTTCGCCATAGAGATAGTCGCCGCAAAACTCGCCGAGCCGTTTCAGTTCGGCCTCGTCCAGGATCTCGATCCGTCCTTCGCCATGCGGTTCCAGCACGCCGCGTTCCTTCAGGATACGAAAGCGGCGATTGGCATGGACCGGTGTGATACCGCATGCCTCCGCATAGTCGCGCTGCAGCAATGGTACCGGCAAATTGCGACCGTCATACAGGTCGACGAACTTGAGCCGTTCGATGATCTCGCAAACGAGGTGCGCGATCCGCCCTTCTGCATCGAGCCGTCCGAGCCGGAAGATCCATTCGCGGTGCATGGCCGCATCCAGCAAGGTGGAGAACCACAGCGCGCGAGCGAGATGAGTTGAGCGCTCGAGCAGCTTGGCAATGGCCGAATGCGGCACCTCAGCAAGGTGAACGCGCCCTAGGCCGTAGACTCATAACGCGGCGCACCAGATGCGTGCACAGATGAGCTTGACGGCGGCGAGATAGTTGTCGGGGCACTTGTC
>NZ_JAIQCI010000004.1 GCF_022378335.1 Croceicoccus hydrothermalis | reverse complement strand
CGCTCCTAAGCTCGCTCATACGAGCGCCCTTAAGACCGGTCGTTCACCCGCCGGACAAGGCGGGGCTCACCGGATGGGTACGGCGCTATGGTCGCGCACCGAATTGCCGAGCATCGGCTATTCGCCGAGCTACCCGCCCACACAAGGCCCGCGCGGCCCCGGTAGCACGCAGGCGTTCTTCGTCCCGCGGTCGAACCCAGGGTTCCAGACCTTCTTGGATCAAACGTTTCCCGAAGGCAGCCCGACCGCCTTTGCCGGCTATGCCGCGATCCTGCTCGGCCGGCCCTTTGCACTGGGCGGCAATCCGACCGATCCGCGCGGCTCCGGTTTCGGCCAGGCGAAGAGCGATGCCTATCGCATTTCCACAGGGCTGGAGAAGGATTTCACGCCCAATTTCGCAGGCTCGCTCTATGGCACGTTCATCAGAAGCGAGCGCACCGCCTTCAGCCTCGATTTCCTCGGCGGGCGGCTACAGGACGCGTTGAACGGCTTTGGCGGTCCGGATTGCACCGGCACGACGCCGGGTGAGAACGGATGCCTCTATTTCAATCCCTTCATCAACAGCGCGCCGGGCAATCCCGCGCTCGGCCTCGACAACCCGGCCTATGTTCCGGGGCTGGAAAACGATCCTGCCCTTCTCGATTATCTGCGCCAGCCCAGCGGCAGCAATGAATCGGAGGAGCAGTTCATCGTCGATCTCGTCTTCAATGGCGAGACGGAGCTTGTCGGCCTTCCCGTCGGCTATGCGTTCGGCGGGCAATATCGCAAGACCGAGTTCGTGAGCCGCGGCATCAACCGCTTTTCCAACCCGACGCAGGCGCCCTGCGCGATCGAGGGGGATTTTTCCTGCCTCGACGATCCGAACGACAATAATTTCCCGACCGGACCGTTCACCTTCCTGGGCCAGTTCCCCACCGCCATCTTCAATCAAAGCGTCTATGCCCTGTTTGCCGAGGCGCGGGTAAACCCGTTCGACACGCTCGAGATCGTGGGCGCCGTCCGGTACGAGGATTACGGCGACCCGGTGGGCGCCACGGTCAATCCGAAGGTGTCCGCGCTGTTCGAGGCGACCGACTGGCTGTCGTTTCGCGGGTCGGTCGGCACCACCTTCCGCGGTCCGCTCGCCGCCGACATCAGCCCGGCGGGCACGAGCTTTGTCGAGGGTATCGATGCGGCAGGCGGCGCGTTCAAGGCGACCGATACGGTCGGCAATCCGGAACTGGAGCCGGAAACCGCGCTCACCTACAGTGTCGGTGCGCTGATCGATTATCGCGGCTTCAACTTCAGCGTCGATTACTGGACCTATGAATTCGAGGGGCGTTTCGCCCTGCTCCCGGTGCAGGCGATCGCCAGCGCAATATCGAACAGTTCGGTCAGCGACGGCACGCAAGCCGTAAATTGCGACAGCCCGTTTGCGCAATTCATCACCTTTACCGGGGGCATATGCGACGCCAATACGGTGGCGAACGATATTTCGCGCATCCGCACACAGACCGTGAACGGACCCGATGTCACGACGCGCGGTCTCGATTTCAGCATCGGTTACAGCCGTCCCGTCGCCGGGATCGACCTGTCCTTCGGCGCGAATGCCACCCATGTCCTCGAATACAGCTTTACCGATTTCGAGTATCAGGGCCTGCTCTTCGACACAGGCTACGAGGCCAGCGGCTTTGCCAATTACAACCGCGATCCCGGCACCGTATCGCCCTGGCGGGCCAGCGCCTTCGTCAATGCGCGCATGGGGGCGTTCGGGCTGAGTTATAATTTCACCTTCATCGACGGGGTGGATGACAATCGCTGTCCCGACGACGGGCCCTGCACGCAGACGCCCGAATTCGGACCCACCGATTTCGGCCGCACCGTGGATTCGTTTTCCAAACACGATATCTTCGCCAATCTGACCGTGCCGATTGCGCGGGCGAATGTGCGGTTCACCGCCGGCGTGGAAAATATCCTCGACGAGGATCCTTCGGCGGCCCGGCTCGAATACAGCTACGATCCGTTCATCGGCAATGCGCTTGGGCGCACATACAAGCTGGGGGCGAAGGTCACGTTCTGACCCGATGCGGGTCTGCGGCGCGATGGCGGCGCAGGCCCGCAACCACCTGAAAACACCTTATCCATAATGCAAGAGGACCACGCCATGCGCGACGCCGTTATCGTATCGACTGCACGAACCCCGCTCGCCAAGGCGATGCGCGGCGCGTTCAATGCCACCCATGCGGTCGAACTCGGCAGTCTTTCGGTTGCCGCGGCGGTGGAACGCGCCCGCATCGACGGGGGCGAGGTGGACGACGTGCTGATCGGTGCGGCGATGCAGCAGGGGCAACAGGCGCCCAATCTCGCCCGGCTGGTCGCTTTGCGCGCGGGGCTGCCGGTGGGTGTCGCGGGCATGACGATGGACCGGCAATGCGCATCGGGCCTGATGACGATCGCCACCGCGGCCAAGCAGATCATCGTCGATCGCATGGACATATGCGTCGCCGGCGGCGTAGAATCGGTGTCGGCCCTGCGCGCGGGCGACACCAATATCGTGCCGGATGACGGGCTGATCGCGATGCACCCGGCGGCCTACATGCCCATGATCGGCACCGCCGAGGTTGTCGCCAAACGCTACGGCATCAGCCGCGAGGCGCAGGACGAATATGCGCTGCAGTCGCAGCAACGCACGGCCGCGGCGCAGCAGGCAGGCCGGCTCGACGCCGAAATCGTGCCCGTCTCCACCCGCATGAACGTGAAGGACAAGGAAACCGGCGACGTCACGCAGCAGGACGTGACGATCGCCATGGACGATTGCAACCGTCCGAACACCACGCTCGAAGGGTTGGCCAAGCTGGCCCCGGTCATGGGCGAGGGCCACACGATCACCGCCGGCAATGCAAGCCAGCTTTCCGATGGTTCGTCCGCCGCCGTATTGATGGAGGCGAAGGTCGCGAAGGCACGCGGTCTCGAACCGCTCGGCCGCTATGTCGGCATGGCGGTCGCGGGGACCGAACCGGACGAGATGGGCATCGGTCCCGTGTTTGCCGTGCCCAAGCTGCTCAAGCAGTTCGGGCTTTCGGTCGGGGATATCGGGCTTTGGGAACTGAACGAGGCTTTCGCGGTGCAGGTGCTTTATTGCCGCGACCGGCTCGGCATTCCGGATGACAGGCTGAACGTCAACGGCGGATCGATCTCCATCGGTCACCCGTTCGGCATGACCGGCGCACGCTGTGTCGGTCATGCGCTGATCGAGGGGCGGCGGCGCGATGTTCGTTATGTGGTCGTGACGATGTGCGTGGGCGGCGGCATGGGTGCAGCAGGCCTTTTCGAAGTCATGTGACCGCCTGGCTCCTGTCAATTCCGCCAGTTTCGAAGCAGGGGACTGGCAGAATCGGGCGGGCTGCTCTAGGGACGGCGCGGCCCGGATGGCGGGATACGAAGGGTCGGACGATGAGCACCGCGGAAACCGAACGATTTGGCAGAAAACGGCAGGACGTGATCCACGCCGCGTCCACTCTCATCAACGATGTTGGCGTGAAGGGCATGACCTTTTCCGACGTGGCGCAGGCGGTCGGGCTGAACGCGACGAGCATCACCTATTATTTCGGGCGCAAGGAACGGCTCGTCACCGCGGTGTACGAAGCGACGCTCGATCTGCTGGAACAGATGGCGAAAGAGGCGCTGGCGCAGCCCGATCCGCGCGCGCGGGTCCGCCATTTCCTCCACGCCCATATCGCGCTGCGCCGCCGGATCCGCGAAGGCGAGCGCGGGCTCGTCACCGTGCTCGCCGAAATTCGCACGCTGGAGGACGAGGCGCAGAAACCGCTGCTCGATCATTACCGGCGCGTGCGCAACACGGTGCGCGATTTCTTCGGACCGGTCGACGATCGCGAGATGAAGCTGTTGAATACGGCACGCGCGCACACCTTGCTGGAGGCTGTGTTCTGGTGGCCGGTTTGGTCGACGCGCTATTCCACCCGCGATTTCGATCGGGTGGAGGAACGCTGGTTCGATATTCTGGAGCATGGGCTTGCCGGTAGAGGCAGCGAATGGGCGCCCCGCCCGCTCGGCACACAATGGCGCTCCGCCGCGAACGAGGATCCGCAAACGCTCGACGAGTTTCTGCGCGCGGCAACCACGCTCATCAATCAGCGCGGCTATCGCGGGGCGTCGGTCAACCGCATCGCGCAATCGCTGAACGTGACGAAGGGCAGTTTCTACCACCATCACAACGCGAAGGACGATCTGGTGTCGAGCTGCTTTGCCCGCAGCTACGACCGCATGTCGGCGGTGCAGATGGCGGGTATCCGCAGCGACGGCGATTACTGGGTCCGGCTGTGCAACACGCTGGCCGAACTGATCGACCTGCAATTCTTCGACGACATGCCGCTTTTGCGCACCACCGCCTTGTCCAGCCTGCCGGAGGCCGAGCGGGAGGATGTCGTGCTGCGTTCCAACCGGCTCGCGCGGCGGTTTGCGGGCATGTTGATCGACGGGATTACGGATGGTTCGGTGCGGGCGATCGACCCGCTCATCGCGAGCCAGCTTATCATGTCCACGCTCAATTCCGCGTATGAGGCGCGGGTATGGGCCGCGCGTTTCGACGAACCGGCAGAGGCGGTGAAATATTACGCGTGGAGCCTGTATGCAGGCATGTTCGCCGATCCGCCGTCGGGTTGAGCCGCGCGGCGGCAGCCGTCGCGCGCAGCCGGGCGACGTTCCGCAAATGGCGTTCCTCCGTAATGGGATAGAACAGCAGGAACAGGCAGCCCACGACCCACAGGCTGAGCGAGGTCGGGATGTAATGGATGAGCAGGCTCTGCTCCATCGCGCGGGTGACGTCGCCGAGCATGACCTTCTCCGGAAAGCCCGACGCGTTGAGCACCAGCCCGGCGACGAAAATGCCCAGCCCGGTCGAACATTGCTGCATGAAGCTGGACGCGGAAAAGAAGACGCCGGCGGCATGTTTTCCGGTGCGCACGGCATGATCCTCCACCACGTCGGCAAGCATGGAGCTCGTATTGATGAGTGAGATCGCGATCATCGCGCCATAGACTGCGCCGATGGCGAACAGCGTGGGCAAAAGAAGCGGATCCCCCGGTGGCAAGAACAGCCCCAGATAGGTCAGCGCCAGCGGTGAAATTCCGCGGCTTATCCCGGCAATCGCCATGATCATCGACGTGTTGCGCTTGCCCCACCAGCGCGAGAACCGGGGCGCGAGCGGCGCCGCCAATGTCGCCGATACGAGCGATTCCAGCGTCAGCAACGCAATCTGCGGAGCGGTCAGGTCGAAGACATAGGTGCTGAAATACAAGGTGGACGCGCTATACAGCCCGATCGCGGTATATTTGCACACGCCGAACCCGAAAATGGCGAGAAAGGCGCAATGTCCGAACGCGGATGCCATTTCCCGCACGTGATCCTTCGCTGTGGCCTTGTGCTGCGGCGTGTCGGCCTGCCGCATGTGGCGCACCTGCCCCTTCGTGCCGAACCCACAGATCAGTATCGCGGCGAAGATCAGCACCCCGCCGCTGATCGCGAAACGAACATAGCCTGCGGGATTGAGCTGCCCCGTCGGAAATTGCGGCGTCGCGACGAAGAACACGGCGAGGCTGAAGCCCGCGAAACCGAACGTACCGACATATCCGAATCAGTAGCGGAGTGAGAACAATCGCGTGCGTTCCGCATATTCGTCGGTCAATTCGGGGTTCATCGCGGTGGCCGGTATCTCGAACGCGCTGATCGAAATGCGGGTCAATGCGGCGAGGGCGAAGATCCACACGCCCATCTGCATGTCGGTCAGGCCATCGGGCGGAAACCATGCCACGACGAAGAAAAACGCCGTCGGCAAGGCGGAGCCGAAGATGAACGGATGGCGCCGACCGATCCGCGACTGCGTCACGTCGGACCAGCGCCCGATGAACGGATCCGCCACCGCATCGAGCAACAGGGTGAGCGCGATCGCGGTCGATACGACGAGGGCGGGCACGCCGACGACCTGATTGTAGAACAGGAGGAGATAGGTGGAGAAGGCCGCGTTCTTCACCCCGGTCGCCACGGCGCCGAAGCCGTAGCACAGGCGGCGGCCGGGCGGGATCGTACGGGTTTCGATTCCGGCGCCGCTCATACCACGCGCCCGCCCCATACCGTATATTCAGCAACGCAATATGGACATGGACCGCACCCGATCCCCCGCACAACCACACCATGGCCGCCCGATCGCCCATCACCGCGGCGATCATCGCGAAAAGCGGAATGATCCGCACGCTCCAAAACGTGGTGAATATGCATCGGCTTCTCCGCCAGCCTGTATGTTCAGGCGTTTGGAGGAACATACCCGATATAGCAATGAGGACAAGCCCCTCCGCCGTGCGAAGGACGCCGCCCCACAAACGGTTCAGAACGCGGACAACCCCGTGATCGCATGGCCGAGGATCAGCGCGTGCACGTCGTGCGCCCCTTCATAGGTGTTCACCGTCTCCAGGTTCATCATGTGACGGATGACCTGATACTCCTCCGAAATGCCGTTGCCGCCGTGCATGTCGCGGGCCATGCGCGCGATATCGAGCGCCTTGCCGACATTGTTGCGCTTCACCATCGACACCATTTCGGGGGCGAAACGATGTTCGTCCATCAACCTGCCGACGCGCAGGCTGGCCTGCAACCCGAAGGCGATGTCGCTCATCATCTCGGCGAGCTTCTTCTGGTAGAGCTGCGTCGCGGCGAGCGGCCTGCCGAACTGCTTGCGATCGAGGCCATATTGCCGCGCGGCATGAAAACAGAATTCCGCCGCGCCCATCGCGCCCCAGCTGATCCCGTATCG
This sequence comes from Croceicoccus hydrothermalis, assembly GCF_022378335.1. Classification (GTDB taxonomy): domain Bacteria; phylum Pseudomonadota; class Alphaproteobacteria; order Sphingomonadales; family Sphingomonadaceae; genus Croceicoccus; species Croceicoccus hydrothermalis. The sequence continues at coordinate 273,540 of NZ_JAIQCI010000004.1, read as the reverse complement.
CGCGCGGTTGAGACAGCCCAGCGGCCCCTTCATCCCCTGCACCTCGGGCAGCAGCGCATCGGCGCCGACCCGCACGCCCTCCATCACGATCTGTCCGGTGGTGGATGCGCGCAGGCTCATCTTTCCACAGATCTTCGGCGCGGAAAGCCCCTTCATCCCCTTTTCAAGGATGAAGCCGCGGACCTTGCCGTCATGCGCCTCCGACTTTGCCCACACCACGAACACGTCGGCGAACGGGGCGTTGGAAATCCACGTTTTCGTCCCGTCGAGGATAAAGCCGTCGCCATCGCGCCGCGCGAACGTCCGCATCGAGGACGGGTCCGATCCGGCATCGGGCTCGGTCAGGCCGAAACAGCCGATCGCCTGCCCCGAGGCGAGCGCGGGCAGATATTTGCGGCGCTGCTCCTCCGAACCATAGGCGTGGATCGGGTAGATCACGAGGCTGGATTGCACCGACGCCATGGAACGATAGCCCGAATCGACCCGCTCGATCTCCCGCGCGACGAGACCGTAGGCGACATAGCTTGCGCCCACCCCGCCATATTCCTCCGGCAGCGTTACGCCGAGCAGGCCCGCCTCGCCCATCAGGGGAAACAGTTCGGGGGCATCGCGCTCCTCGCGATAGGCGGCGATCACGCGCGGCTGCAATTCACCTTGCGCGAACCCGCGGGCGGCATCGGCGATCATGCGCTCGTCCTCGCGCAATTGGCCGGCAAGGTCGAACGGGTCGTCCCAGTTGAAACCGATCATGCTGTCTTCTCCATGTCGGGCTCGACCTCGGCCACCCAGTCGCCGGGCAGCCGCCGCGCCGCCAGCACCATCAATAACGCCGCGATGACATAGAGCAATTGCGAGCCGAGCATCGACCAGCGCAGCGCCTCCGTCCCGAAATGTGGGGTCAACAGGTCGGACACCGCGCCCAGGGCATAGATTCCGCCGCCCAGGCCCAGCAAATTGTTGATGAGCAGGAACAGCGCCGATGCCGTCGAACGCTGCGCCGGGATGACGAGATGCTGCACCGCGGTCAGCACGGGACCGAGCCAGATATAGGCCAGCGCCTGCGGAATGAGGAACAGGAAGAACGCGAGTGTGACATTGTCGGTCAGCACCGCGGCCGAAAACAGCGGCACCGCGACAATATAGGCGAGCGCGGGCAGGCGCGCATACCATGCCTTGTTCGCCTGCCCCAGCCGATCGGCAAGGAACCCGCCCGCCAGCACGCCGGAAATCCCCCCGATCAGCATCAGCGCGCCGAGGAAATAGGAGGTTTCGAGCAGGGACAGCCCGAAACTGCGCTGCAGCAGGCTGGGTTTCCAGAACAATATGCCATAGCCCAGCATCGACCCGCTCGCCGCGCCGAATGCCAGGAACCAGAACGACGGTTTCTTCGCCAATATGCGCGCGACATGGCCGATGGAGGCATTGTCCGATGCCGTCTGCCTGGCCGCCGCGTCCACCGGGTTGGCGCGCGGGAAATCCTTCACCACATATTTGAACAGCGGCGCCAGCACGACGCCCGCCATGCCCACGACGAAAAACGCGAGCCGCCAATCCACCGTCGCGGCGATATATCCGCCGACCAGAACGCCCGCCGCCGAGCCGAGCGGGATCCCCATGGAATAGATGGCAAGCGCGAAGGCACGTTTGTTCGACGGGAAATAATCGCCGATGATCGCATAGGACGGCGCGACGCCGCCCGCCTCCCCCACCCCGACGCCGAGCCGGGCGAGAAAAATATGCCAGAACCCCTGCGCCAATCCGCACAGGGCGGTGAACCCGCTCCATATCACGAGGCTTATGGTGATGACCCAGCTGCGGCTGGTCCGATCGGCGACGGACGCCAGCGGCACCGCCAGCGTGGAATACAGAAGCGCGAAGGCGAACCCGCCGAGCAATCCCATCTGTCCATCCGACAGGCCGAGATCGGCCTGAATCGGGGGAGCAAGGATGGCGAGGATCTGCCGGTCGAGGAAATTGAAGATATAGACGAGGAGCAGCATGGACAGCACCAGCCCGCGTGGCCGCGGAGTTTCACGCGCAGCGGTCATCGACATACCCAATCTCCAAATCCCTATCGCTCTGTTTGCGCCGGTTGTGTCCCTTTCCCGCGTAAATGGCAAGAGTCATCGGGTCGAAGCATCGTGCGTGGTACGATACCCCGCTTGTAAAACGCTCGGTCTGGCGCGTTTCAGCGCCGCGTTCGCAAGCGGAAATTCACGAGCCGTGTGAAGAAGCTGGGGACCGGACGCCCCTCGGCATCGATCGCAGGCTCGAAATCGGCTTCTTGCGTGATGCGTTCGCATACCGCCTCACTGAAGCTGTCATCCGGCCCGGTCGCGAACTGAACATGACAGGCGGACGGCTTGCCCTGCTCGTCGACGATCAGGCGAAAGGCGACTTGCCCCTCAAGCGCATGCAGGACCGCCTGCTCCGGATAATCGCGCGGGGTGAGCCAGCCGGAAACCGGGCTGCGCGGCACGGGCCCGTGGCGAAGCGTACGCTGCGTTTCGAGGTCGAGGCCCCAATGCGTGACCAGGTCCGCCATGCAGGCATTCATCGCCTTTGCCGCACCCCCCATCGGCCCGGTTCCAAAGATCAGATTGCGCCCCTCGGCGGGATCGAATTCGATGCGATCCAGTGCGGCGAATGTTTCGACCGAAAGTTCCGGCATGCGATAGGGCGCGGTCTCGTCCTCCCCGGTGTCGGACCGCTCCGCCAGTGCCAGCCGCATGGCCGACAGCATGGTGACGAAACGCCCGTCGTCGAGTTCGGCCGACTTGAATTCCGGGGTGAAGAACGTGCCTTTCCGACCGAACCGCACGCGAAGTCGGGGCACCTGATTGCCGTTCGACGCGGCCCGGTCGATCGGATAGGCGGGATAGCCCATCCCGCCCATCCCGGCATGTTCGCCGATGAGCGTCATCCGCACATATTCGGATGGCCCGAACTGTTCGAGCATCAGAGCGGTTTCATCCTCGCCCTCCCCGAATATCCGGACAAGCTGGCAACTGTCCTCGCCATAATTCATCGTCCACGGTTCGGTGGGGCGAAGCACGAGAGGGTCGCGCGCGGCGGCCGGTTGCGCCGTTACGGCCATGGCCACGGCGGTGATGGCGAGTGATCTTTTCATGACGGGTGCCCTTCCCTTCCTTCGGCCGCCTATCACGGCGCATCTGTTTCGTGCCAGAGGGTATTAGTCCGCAAACGATGACATTGACGCTTGCCATGCTCCTGGTTTTTCACGATCAAAGAGGCAGATATTCCCCAAGGACATTCGAAAGCGCTTCATGCCCGAAACCAATCTGAAAACCGTGCTGGACATATTGAAGGACGATGAGACGGGCGTCCTGACCGACTGGATCGAACAGGCCGACGAGGACGGCGCCAAGCGCAGCGACCTGTTCTCCGAACGGGAGGAACGCGACCAGGCCGCGAGCCTGCTGCGTGCGTTCCGCACGGGCGTGCGCGACGGTTACCGTGACGGCGATTTCGATCTGGAGGACGATTACTGGGCCGATCTGCGCGGTATTCTGTCGGAAATCACGTATGAACGCGTCGAACGCGGCGTCCTGCCGAGCGAAATGGCCGCTCTCGTGCTCAGCCTCAAGGCGACGCTGTTCGAGCGGCTCAAGGAACGGCTGAAAGAGGAGCCGGACCGGCTGGTCAATGAAATCCTGCTCGTGACGACGGCCATCGATGCCTTTGCCATCTACACGACCGAGGTGTTCATCCGCGAGCGCGAGCAGGTCATCGAACGCCAGCGCGACGAGATGCTCGAACTGTCCACGCCGGTCGTCGAATTGTGGGACAAGGTGCTGACCCTCCCGCTCATCGGCACGCTCGACAGCCTGCGCGCGCAGGAGGTGATGGAAAACCTGCTCGAGGCGATCGTGGCCAAGCAGGCGGAGGTGGTCATCGTCGACATCACCGGCGTCAAGACCGTGGATACGCAGGTCGCGCAGCATCTCCTGCGCACCGCGGCGGCCGTCCGGCTCATGGGCGCGCAATGCATCGTGAGCGGGATCAGCCCCAAGATCGCGCAGACCATGGTGCAGCTCGGCGTCGACGTGGGCGAGGTGAAGACGCGTTCGTCGATCCGCAACGCGCTTACCGATGCGCTGACGGCGGTGGGCGTCGCCATTCGCCCTGTCGAGCGGCTCGACCGCGTCACGGCCAAATGAACGCCGCCTCCATCTATTCGGTCGAGGGGATATTGCTGGTCTCGATCCGGGCCGACATCGCCGACAGCGACATCATCGACCTGCAGGATGTCCTGTCGCAGCGCATCGCCGATACAGGCGCGCGCGGTGTGGTGATCGACATTGCCGAACTCGACATCGTGGATACGTTCGTGGGCCGCGTGCTGGCGCAGGTGACGTCCATATCGAAATTGCTCGATGCGGAAACCTATGTCGTGGGCATGCGCCCCGCGGTCGCCATGACGCTGGTGGAACTCGGCATGTATCTCCGCGGCAATCGCACCGCCCTCACGCTGAGCCACGCGCTGGCCCGCATGCGGGAGGACGGGCTGACGGACGATAGCGCCGGATGATACTCAGGGGCGGTCGCAGGATCGCGCTGCTGGATCTCGACACCGATCGCGACGTCGCCATCGCCCGCCGACGGGTGGGCGATGCCATGGCAAAGCGCGGATGCCGCGAATTGATGCAGACGCGCTTCGTCACGGCGGTGAGCGAGATCGCCCGCAATGCGATCGTGCACGGCGGGGGCGGGCGGCTCGCGATTTACGAATTTCCGGGCAATCGCAAGATCGGCATCGAATGCATCGACGAGGGGCCGGGCATTGCCGATGTAAAGCAGGCGATGACCGACGGTTTTTCGACGCGCGACAGCCTCGGTCGCGGATTGGGTGGAGCCAAAAGGCTGTCTCATGAGTTCGAGATCGAAACCCATGGCGAAACAGGCACGATTGTCCGCATGACCGGATTACAGAACACACGATGAGCGAATGGCTCAAGATCGCGGAACCCAGCACGGTCGCGGAGGCGCGCCGCCGGGCGCGCCGCCATGCGAGCGCGGCGGGGCTCGGCTCGATCGCAACCGAACATGTCGCCATCGTCGCCACCGAAATCGCGCAGAACATCCTGCGCCACGGCGGCGGTGGGCGGATGCTGACCTGCATTACCGGCGCGGCGGGGCATGTGCGGCTGCACGTGATCGGCATCGACGACGGGCCGGGCATCGAAAAGCTTGGCCGGATGATGAAGGACGGGGTATCCACCCGCGATTCCGCCGGAACCGGACTTGGCGCCATAGCGCGATTGTCCGACCGTTTCGACATCATGACCAGCAGGGGCAAGGGTACCGCCATCATGAGCGAGTTCGTGCCCAAGACCGCCGCGATGAGCGATCTGTGCGACGAAGCCGGCATGCGCACCCCCTTTCCCGGCGAACGGGAATGCGGCGACCAGATCGCGATGAAGCAGGCCGGCTCGATCAGCATCTACATGCTGTGCGACGGATTGGGCCATGGGGCGAAGGCCGCCATCGCCGCGGATACCGCGCGCCGCGTGTTTCTCGACACGCCGGGGGAGGATCCGGCCGCGCTGCTCGCCGCGATGGGTCGAGGGCTCGTCGGCACGCGCGGGGCCGTGGCCGCGATCGTCACGCTGAACCGGGCGCAGGGCACGCTGTATTATGCAGGCATCGGCAATATCTCGACGATGATCGTGCAAGGCGGCGCGATCAAGCGGCTCCCGGTGCGCGACGGCCTGCTCGGCGGGCGGGCGGCATCCCCGCATACCGAGCAATGCGCGATGGCGGCCGATGCGACCGTGCTGATGCATTCGGACGGGGTGAGCACGCTGCGCGGGTTGGAGCGGCGCGGGCCGCTGTTCTATCGCAGCGCGCCGATCATCGCCGCGACCCTGCTCGACGAAAACACGCGCGGCCGCGACGATGCCAGCATCATCGCGGCCCGCATGACCCCGGCGAGGGTCGGCGAATGATCGACATCATCACCGTCCGCATCGCCGCGGAGGCCGATATCGCCCGCGTCCGGCAGGTCGCCGACAAGGTCGCGCAATCCTTCGACCTCGAAAGCTTTGCACGGACCCGCATGGTGACCGCCGTGCTCGAAATCTCGCGCAATGCGCTGCAATACGGGGGCGGCGGGCAGGTGCGTTTTTCCGCGACGCCCAAGCCGGGCGGTTCCGAAATCGGCGTGCGCGTCACCGATCAGGGCACCGGCATCGACAACCCCGCCGCGTTCGAGCGCGAACGGCGCCCCTATCTCGACACGAAGGCCGCGACCCGCGGGCTGGGACTGGGGTTGAGCGGGGTGAAGCGGCTCGCCGACAATTTCGACATCGCCTCCTCGCCGCAGGGGACACGCGTGGCGATGACATTTTTCGTGCCCGTCCCCGCAAACGAAATCGCCCGGCGCGCCGCGGCGGCGGCAGAGGCCGTGCTCGGTCTCGGCAGCGCGGACCCCATCGCGGAACTGTCGCGTCAGAACCGCGAGCTCGCCGCCGCGATGGCGGAGCGCGAGCTGCTCATCGACGAGGTGCACCACCGTACCGGCAATAATCTCGCCCTCATCGTCAGCTTCATCCAGATGAGCAAGCGCAAGGCCGCCTCCCCCGAAACGCAGCAGGCCATGGCGGAACTGGAGGCGCGGGTGCATTCGGTCGCGCGCGTACATCAGGAATTGCAGCGTGCGCAGCAGAGCGACCGCATCGAATTGCTCCCCCTGCTCGAAAACGTGGCGAAACATGCGAGCGACGCTTTTTCCAGTGTGAATCTTTCCGTCGCCATCGACGTCGCAGGCGAACCGGTGGAGGTGGTGAGCAGCACGGCCATCGATTTCGGCCTGATCGTCGGCGAATTGATCACCAACGCGTTCAAACACGCGTTCGAGGGACGCAAGAAAGGCCGCATCGCCATCCGCTTCGATCGCACGGAGGGGTCCGATCCGGGCTGGATCCTGACCGTGCGGGACGATGGGGTCGGCACGCCGGAGGATGCACGCCCCGACCGCCCGCACTCGCTGGGCTGGCGCATGATCCGGGCGATGGCCGCGCGCCACGCCGCCAATATCGAAACCGATGGCAGCGACGGGTTCTGCTGTTCCATCACCTTTCCCCAATCGGTCGTGCGCGCGCCGCAAACCGCCGATCCGGACGAATGATGCCGTTTTTTGCCGCCCGCGGGGCTGGCATGGGGGCACCCTCTCCTATAGACCGGTCGGCAAACAGTTGGAGAGATGATTTGGCCCGACCTGCGCTATTCGATCCCTTGCGCCTTCCGCTCATCTGCGCGCCGCTTTTCATCATCTCCAACCCGCGGACCGTGATCGCGCAATGTACGGCGGGCGTGGTGGGCTCCTTCCCCGCGCTCAATGCCCGGCCGGCCGGCATGCTCGACGAATGGCTGCATGAAATTACCGAGTCGCTGGCCGCGTGGGACCGCGACAATCCGGAACGCCCCGCCGCGCCCTTTGCCGTCAATCAAATCGTCCACCGCTCCAACGACAGGCTGGAGACGGACATGGCGGTCTGTGAAAAATACAAGGTGCCGATGCTCATCACCTCGCTCGGTGCGCGCGAAGAGGTGAACGAGGCCGTCCATGGCTGGGGCGGGATCGTCATGCATGATGTCATCGACGACCGTTTTGCGCACAAGGCCGTGGAAAAGGGCGCTGACGGCCTTATCGCGGTGGCGGCGGGTGCCGGCGGGCACGCGGGCGCGCTTTCCCCCTTTGCGCTGATGCAGGAAATTCGCGACTGGTTCGATGGGCCGCTGGCGCTCTCGGGCGCGATTTCGACGGGCCGCTCCATCCTCGCAGCCCAAGCGATGGGCGCCGATTTCGCCTATTCCGGGTCGATGTTCATCGCGACGGGGGAGGCGAACGCGGATGATCGATACAAGCAGATGGTCGTTGACAGCGCTGCCTCCGACATCGTGTATTCCAATCTTTTCACCGGGGTGCACGGCAATTACCTGCGCGGCTCGATCGAAAATGCCGGCATGAACCCCGACGATCTTCCGACAAGCGATGCATCCAAGATGGATTTCGGCGAATCGAAGGCAAAGGCGTGGAAGGACGTGTGGGGATGCGGACAGGGCATCGGCACGGTCAAGGCGGTCGAACCGGTCGCGGCCAAGATCGCGCGACTGGCGCGTGAATATCACGCCGCGAAGGCAGAGCTGAACCGCAACGCCTATCCCGAGGACGCCGCCTGATCCCGCGGCAGATAGCGCCACGCGGGCGGCAATCGGCTATCCGATACCGGCGCATATCGTTCGTAATGCGAGCGCGGCAGGCGGTAATCCCACCATTCGGAGGGAAGCCCGGTGAGCGGCAGACCGGTTTCGCCCGCCGCCGCCCGCACCGCAGCATCGAGAGCGCGCCGATTGTCGCGGATCACCGCGCGCCGGTCCGGATCGACATCGGCAAAATCATAGGCACGATCCGATTGCCGCTGGCCTCTTTCGGTGAAATCGTCGAACGGCGTGCCGAGATCCAGATCGCCTGCATCGCCGAACGGTTGAATGTCGATCGCCATGCCGCGCGGATGCGCGCCGGTGCCCGGCACGGCGAGCAGATGGCCCGGCAGATCGGGGCGTAGCGCCGCCATCGCCCGCTGCGCCTCGACCGGGCGGAAACAATCGAGCACGCGAATGCGATGGCCCGTGGCATCGTAATAGATCCGCCCGGCGACATCGAACGCGGCGAGGAAATCCGCCTCTCCCAACATGGTTACGTCCGGCCGATAAAGCGCGCCAAAACCGTTCACCGGGCACGCAGGATCGGCATAGGCGGGAACGATTGCGAAAACCCGTGGGTTCAATATTCGGGCGCAGGGCACGAGCACGAGACCATCGGACATCTCGAACCGGTCCGTCATCCTCATGCCGCGCGCCTTCGTGATCGGGGGAAGAGGTTCGATCTACACGCCCCGCGCGCCTCGACGCAAGGGTGCGATGGGCTTACATCAACGGGACAACAGGGCCGCAGCATCCCCGCCGCGCCCGCCGCACGGGGAACGCGAATGGCCGACCGACTGAAAATCTGGGCGCAGCATCTGATGCCGAAACGGCGCATGACGCAGCTCGCCGGGCGGGTCGCGGGGGCGCGGGGCGGCGCCTGGACGCAGCGGCTCATCCGCTGGTTCGTGAAGCGATACGATGTCGACATGACAGAGGCGCAGGATCCCGATCTCGCCACCTATGACAGTTTCAACGCGTTCTTCACCCGCCCCTTACGCGCAGGGGTGCGCCCGATCGCCGATGCCGCCTTCGTCAGCCCGGTTGATGGCGCGGTGAGCCAGTTCGGCGCGATCGACGACCATCGCATGGTACAGGCGAAGGGGCACAGCTTCACCACCACGGAGCTGCTCGCCGGCGACACCGATCTCGCCGCGCGCTTCCGCCATGGCAGCTTCGCCAACGTGTATCTCTCGCCGCGCGATTATCACCGCATTCACATGCCCTGTGACGGCCGGCTGATCCGCATGATCTACGTCCCCGGCGCCTTGTTCAGTGTGAACCCCGCGACCGCGCGCGGGGTGCGCGGCCTTTTCGCACGCAACGAACGTATCGTCTGCGTCTTCGAATCGGCGGAGCACGGGCCGTTCGTCATGGTGCTCGTCGGGGCGACCATCGTGGGAAGCATGGCGACGGTGTGGCATGGCGTGGTCAACCCCCGCCGCACCGGGCGCATGGCGGAGTGGGCCTACGGCAAGCATGACATCGTCCTCGCCAAGGGGGAGGAAATGGGGCGGTTCCTGCTGGGATCGACGGTGATCATGCTGTTCGGGCCGGACACCATCGCCTTTACCGAGGATTGGGCCCCGGAACATCCTGTCCGTCTTGGCGAAAGGATGGGCGATGCCCGGTCCGCCGGTCATGGGTGAGGATATTGCCCCGCTTTGATGAAACAGGCCCCGCCCCGGTCAAACGGAGCGAGGCCTTTTTCGTGAAGCCGCCGGGCCACCTTATCCCGTGGCCGGAATGACGAAGGCGTTTTCGCCGGTTGCAGACCCGCAATTATTGCGCGGGCACGATCCCTGTCCACAGCAGCGCGAGCAGGCCGAGCCCCGCCGCCACGCGATAGACCACGAAGAGGTTGAAGCTTCGCGTGGAGATATAGCGCAGGAACATCACGATCACCGCATAGCCCACGACAAAGGCCACCAGCGTCGCGAGCGCGGTTTCCCCGACGCCCAGCCGCCCGAATTCGCCCCAGCTGTCGAACAGCTTGTAAAAGCCCGACGCCAGCACGGCGGGAATGGCGAGCAGGAAGGAGTAACGCGCCGCCGCCTCCCGCGTGTAGCCCATGGCGCGGCCCGCGCTGATGGTGCCGCCGGACCGCGACACGCCGGGGATGAGCGCCATCGCCTGCGCAAACCCGTAAAGGATGCCGTCGCGCCAGCTCAGCCGGTCGAGCTTCTTGACCCGCGGGCCGAACCGGTCGGCAAGGCCCAGCACGATACCGAACCCGATCAGCATCGACGCCGTGATGTAGAGATTGCGCAGCGACGTCTCAATCGCGTCCTGAAACAGCAGGCCGAGAATCGCGATGGGCAGCGTGCCGATGATCACCAGCCATCCCATGCGCGCCGCGTTCTCATCACGCGCCTCGTCCCCGCCGATCCCGGTCAGCGAATGCAGCCACGACATGGCGATATGCCAGATATCCTTCCAGAAATAGATGATGACCGCCGCCTCGGTCCCGATCTGGCTGATCGCGGTGAAGGCGGCGCCCGGATCCTCGCCCGAGGGGAGCAGCGCGCCCGCGATGCGCAGATGCGCGCTCGACGATATGGGCAGGAACTCGGTCAGCCCCTGGATCAGGCCAAGGATGGCGGCCTCTAACCAGCTGTTCATGATCGTCGGTTGCTTTCTGTGTCGAGGGCGAAAATGGGGGCGCGTCGGCTGCGTAGCGTCCTAGGCCGCGCCCCGCGGGGTGTCGAGGCAGCTTTTGCGCCGCCCCGCTGCACCGCCCCGCGGTTCATGCCTTGCGCTTCATCCGCGCGATCAGCTCGGCAAAACCGGCCTTCTGCCCTTGGGAGAGCAGGCTCGCGCGGAACAACCGGCCCAGCAGCACGAATTCGGCCACGAGAAACAGGGCCAGCACGATGCCCGTGCCCACGATCTGCCAGGTCTCTATTCCGGTGCCCAGCCGCGCCAGCACGGTGAACGGCGCCCAGAGCGGAACCCATGTGAACAGCTGCACGACAAACCCGTCATTCCCGCTGATCACGGCCTGAAGCGTGAAGAACACGGGCAGCATGATGCCCAGCATCACCGGCATGAGATAGCCCTGCGCCTCGCTCATCGAATTGGCGAGCGAGCCGATGGCGAGGAACAGCATCGACACGAGGATATATCCGGCGACAAAGAAATACACGATGGCGAGCACGATCCCCGGCGAGGCCAGCGGTTCGAGCGCCGGTCCGACGAATTGCGACACCACCCCCTGCGCCGCGAAGATGGCGATGGCCGCGCACACCACCCAGAACGCAATCATCGCCAACCCGACCGCGACCGTGCCGGCGAGCTTCCCATACATCAGATCTTCCGGCCGGATGCAGGCGAGCAGCGATTCGATCAGCTTGTTGGTGCGCTCCTCGATCGAGCTTTGCAGCATCCAGCTCCCCGAAAGCAGCAGCGCCATCAACAAGACGTAGGACAGGGCCAGCGGCACGATGGAGCGTACCAGCATCGTTTCGGTCGCCCCGCCGCCCGGCGCGGGAGTGACGATGGCGATGGCGGGCGCTGTATCCTGCACCGCGTCGGCGGCATCGGCGTTCATGCCGGCGTCCGTCATCGCGCGCGACCGCAAATCGCGGGTCAGCACGTCCTGCACCATGGTGACGAAGCTGCCGCGCGGTCGGTCGTCCGATATGATGCGCACCACCGGCTCGCGCGGCCAGCCGCTGCCGATCTCGGCGATGAGTTCGGGGCCGGTGTCGTCGTCCGTATCCTCCAGATAGGCCTGCGCCCGGTCGGCGAAATCCGCCTCCTGCACCTGCGCCAGCACGGGCGGCAATGGCACGATTGCGTAATCGGCGGCGGGCGGTTCGTATTCCGGTGTGGCGGGGGGCTTGGCCGCCCGCAACCGTGCCATGGCCGCGTCCATGCCGCCCGCCGTCTCGAAACGGGTCACGTCATCCTTCGTGAACCAGCGTTCGCCCATCGCCCAGGGCGCCTGCGGATCGGCGGATTGCAGATCGTAGCGGGCGACATGGCGGGACAGATCGGCAAGTGCGGCGCGGCCCTCTTCGAGCGTGACGCGTTCGCGGATCGCCTGTCCACCTTCGCCACCGGCGCGGTCGACGATGGCGATGCGGGTGGGCTCGTCATCCTGCAAATATTGCGCGACGATCGGGCCCAGCGCCAATGCCGCCGGAAGCAGCAGCAGCGTGAGCCAGAAGCTGCGCATGGCAACGATCTGCCGAAACTCGCGCCCCGCGACGAGCAGGATATCCTTCATTTCTCGATCTCCGCATCGCCCACGAGCTGCACGAACACCTCGTGCAGGCTGGCCTGCCGTTCCTGAAACCGGCGCAGGGGCACGCCTTGTGCGGTGCAGGTCTCCAGCACGTCGCCCGCATCCATGCCGGGTTCCAGCTCCAGCATGTAGCGGCGCCATGGTCCGTCCCCGCCGGGCCCGTCCACGCTCGCCTCGTCCTGCGCCACCGCCGCGCGAACGCCGGGAAGCGCCGCGATGCGGTCGTGGGCAACCGCCTCGATCCGGGCGGGCAGCATCGCGCGCGCCTCGGTAAGCGTGCCCTCGAAACGCTTCTCCCCTTTTTTCAGCAGGAGCAGCGTATCGCACAGCCGTTCGGCATGCTGCATCACATGGGTGGAGAACAGGACCGCCGCGCCACCGGCCGCGGCATTGAGGATCTCGCGTTCCAGCAGCCCCTGATTCACCGGATCCAGCCCCGAAAACGGTTCGTCGAGCAGCAGGAGCCGTGGCCGGTTCACCAGCGCGGTGGCAAGCTGCACCTTTTGCGCCATGCCCTTCGACATCGCCGAAAGCTTCGTCTTCGCCCGGTCGGCAAGGTCGAACCGGTCGAGCAGTTCCATTCCGTGGGTCCGCGCATCGTGCCGGTCCATCCCCTTCAGCCGCCCGAAGTAGACGATGGCGTCGATCGCGGTCATGTTGTCGTAAAGGCCGCGCTCTTCGGGAAGGAAGCCGATCGCGGCGCTGTCGCGCTTGTCCGGCGCGCATCCGGCGATCTCGATCTGCCCTTCGGTCGGGCGGATGATGTCGAGCACCATGCGCAGCGTCGTCGTCTTGCCCGCGCCATTGCCGCCCAGAAAGCCGAAGATGCGCCCCGGTTGTAACGCGAAGCTGAGATCGTTGACCGCACGGACGTCGCCGAACCGCTTGGTCAGATGCGTGACTTTGAGAATATCCATGTTTCCCCCGACATGTGCCCTTCGCGATAGCAGCGTGTGCCGCCCCGGTTCAATGCGCATCTTTTCCTCCGATGGTGGGACGTGATGCCCGCCCTGCCGCATGCGCCGGACCCATGCGGGCGCCCGCCGGTTGAACGGGTAACGACACGAATGGAGAGAGAACGATGAGCAAGGACGGCAACGAACCGAAGAACACCGTGGACAAGAGTCCCGCGCATCAGACCGGCGAGCAGAACGGCTCGGTCCAGCGCAGCGGCGATTTTCCCAAGGGTACCGACACCTCGCGCGGCGCCGAGGGCGACAACCGCCGGGGGAGCAACGGGGCGCGTTGAACGCTTGAGTTAACCGCAGTCCCGACGATGTAAGTCCGTGAAAGGCGGGTGCCGCTCAATCGAGCGCCATCCGCCTTTCGCGCATGATCGCCCAGCCGGACAGGAACAACCCGGCCAGAAGCGGACCAATGACGATCCCCGACAGGCCCATCGTCGCGATCCCGCCCAGCGTGCTGACGAGAACGAGCCAGTCGGGAATGCCCGTATCGCGGCCCACCAGGATCGGACGCAGCACATTGTCGGCAAGCCCGATGACCAGCACGCCCGATGCGATCACCACGAGCCCCTGCCAGATCGCACCGGTCGCCAGCAGCCAGATCGCCACCGGCACCCACACGATCGCCGGACCCAGCGCCGGCAGCAGCGAGAACAGCGCCATCAACAATCCGAACAGCAGCGCCGACGGCACCCCCACGATCCAGAAGGTAACGGCGCCCAGCGCCCCCTGAACCAGGCCGACGACGACGGACCCCTTGATCGTGGCGCGCACGATGGTGGTGAAACTGTCCATCAGGCGGCGCGCGATGGTGATGTCCATCGGCAGGGAATCACGGATGATCGGCACCATGTGCCGCCCGTCGCGCAGCAGGAAATAGGTGACGTAGAACCCGACCGCGAAAGTCAGCGCAAAGGAGAACGCGCTGCCCCCGATGCTGACGGCCTGGCTGGCGATGACACCGGCGCTTTGCCGCAGGAAATCGAGTACCTGATCCTGTATCGCCGCGAAATCGCCGTAGCCCGACTGGTCAATCATGGTCTGGACGCGGATGGGCAGGCTGTCGTGCAGGATGACGTAATAGTCCGAAATATCGACCGGATTTTCCAGCAGCGAGAAGTAAATCGCCGTCGCCTGCTCCACCACGATGGTGCCGATGGCGATGGCGGGCACCACGATCGCAAAGGTGATGACGAGCAGCGTCAGGATCGCGGCGCGGTTCTCCTTGCCCCCCAGATTGACGAGAATGCGGCGATAGAGCGGCTGAAACATGATGGCGGCCAGCATCGCCCACAGCACCGCCGACACGAACGGCCACGATACCCACACCATGGCAATGGTAACGAGCGCGAGAAAGACGATGAACCCGCCCCGTTCCACCCCGCGCCGATACGGACGTTTGGCATTGTCGTTGTTCATGTCGTGCAGCCTTCTTGCCGGCAGAATGTCCACCGGGACGCAATTCGCGGTCTTTCACCGGACCGCACCGCGCGTCAATGGCCTGCGTTGTGGAGGCCGCGGACGGGGCTGCCGCCAGCCTGCCAGACCAAGGCCTATCGCCCGTCCGTATGCCGGTCGAGCCCGCGGGCGGAATCGATCCGCGCCGCCAGCCCGAGCAGCGCGAGATGCGAGAGCGCCTGCGGAAAATTGCCGAGCTGGCGGTCGCCGCCGGTCTCCAGCTGTTCGGCAAGGAGGCCGAGATCGTTGGACCGCGCGCACAGCCGGTCGAGCATCGCACGCGCGTCATCCTCGCGCCCCTGAAGATAGAGCACGTCGCCGAGCCAGCAGCAGACCGCGACGAACGCACCCTCGCCGCAGGTCAGGCCGTCATCGGTATCGTCGGGATCGTAACGGCGCACGAGCCCGTTTTCGCAAAGCTCCGCCTCGATCCTGGCAACGGTCGCGATCATCTTGTCATCGCAGGCGTCGATGAACCCGACCGTCGGCAGGCGCAGCACCGCCGCGTCCAGTTCTGGCCGGTCGAACGCGCCGACAAAGCTGCCGCGCTCCGCGTTCCAGCCTTTCTCCATCACCAGCGCCTTCACCCTGTCGGCAAGGTCGCAATAATGCGCGGACAGTTCGGGATCGTCCTCGCGGAACCAGCATGCGGCACGGTCGAACGCGACCCAGCACATGACCTTGGAATAGGTGTGATGACGCAGTGGTCCCCGGCTTTCCCAGATGCCGGCGTCGGGCTCCTCCCACAAATCCTCGACCCGTGCGGTGAGCAGGCGCATGAGCTGGTCGCTCGTCTCGCCATCGGCGATGCCTTCCTGCTTCGCCTGATATAGCGCGTCGATCACCTCGCCATAGATGTCGAGCTGCAACTGCTCCACCGCGCCATTGCCGAAACGCACGGGCGTCGATTCCTCGAACCCGGGAAGCCAGGGCGCCTCCCATTCCAGCGTGCGGTGATCGCCGGTGACGGTATAGAACGGCTGCACGTCGATCGGGTCGCCGCCGACCGCACGGCGCAACCATTCGATCCACGCGCGTGCCTCCTTTCCGAACCCCATGCGGGTGAGCGCGAGCAGCGAAAGCGTCGCATCGCGCAGCCAGCAGAAGCGATAGTCCCAGTTCCGCTCCCCGCCGAGCCGTTCGGGAAGCGACGCGGTCGGCGCGGCGACGATACCGCCGGTGCGCCTGTGGATCATCGCCTTCAACGTGATGAGCGAGCGCACGACGATGTCGCGATGCCCGCCTTCGTAATCGAGATCGCCGATCCATTCGGCCCAGAACGCCTCGGTGTCGCGCAGGGCCTGGTCCGGGTCGACGCGGCAGGGCGCCTCCGCATGGCTTGGATACCAGCTCAGCACGAAGCGGCTTTTATCGCCCTTCTTCAACCGCCGATTGGTGCAGAAACGCCGGTCGGCAAATTCGATCGGATCGTCGAAGTCGAGTGCGACGCCGTCCGGCCCGCTGATCGCCAATGCGCGCGCGCCATCCTCCTGCCGCACGAGCGGATGGACCCGCCCGTAATCGAAACGCAGGGCCAGTTCGCTCTTCAGCTCGACCTCGCCATCGATGCATTCGACGATGCGGACGACATCGGGGGTGTCACCCCGCTCCGACATGAAATCGACGATGCGGATCGTGCCGGTGTCGCAGGTGAGATCGGTTTCAAGGATCAGGCTTTCGCCGCGATAGCGCCGGTCGGTGGCGGTGATCGGACCGTCGGGCATCATGCGCCAGCACCCGTTTTCATGATTCCCCAGAAGCGCGGTCAGGCACGCCTCCCCGTCGAAACGGGGGAAGCACAGCCATTCGATGGCCCCGTCGCGCCCGACCAGCGCCGCCGTCTCACCATCGCCGATCATCGCGTAATCGGCGATCCTGCGCTGGCTCATCGCGGTTTCCCGTCCGCCCGCCGCCGAGGATCGGGATGGCGGCGGGACACGGCGGATGGGCGCAAAGCAAGGATCATGCGAAGATAAAACCCCGGCACGCGCTTCGTTCCTCGGCGCCGGGGGCGAGGGCCGGTAGAGACGACCCGCGACAGGGCTGGCGATCACGGCGGTATTATTTTACCTCTCCGCAAACCCCCGCGTTCGCTTGACTTGCGACGGGGAAACCGCGAAAGCGCCCCCACTTCGCGCTCGGACTCGTTCCGGCGCGATTCTCGTATTATTCCAAACGAAGGAACTGAAGCCATGAAGGCGCTCAGCACCCAGACCCGGTCGATCAAGCCGGCCGAGGTCGAAAAGAAATGGCACATCATCGATGCGGACGGCCTCGTCGCCGGTCGCGTGGCGGTGATCATCGCCAATATCCTGCGCGGCAAGCACAAGCCGAGCTTTACCCCGCATGTCGATTGCGGCGACCACGTCATCGTGCTGAACGCGGGCAAGGTCCGCTTCACCGGCAAGAAGATGAACGACAAGGTCTACTACAAGCACACCGGCTATGCCGGCGGCATCAAGGAAACCACCCCGGCCAAGATCCTGGAAGGGCGTTTCCCCGAGCGCGTGCTCGAAAAGGCCGTGGAACGCATGATCCCGCGCGGCCCGCTCGGCCGTCAGCAGATGAAGGCGCTGCATCTCTACAACGGCACCGAACATCCCCACGATGGTCAGCAGCCCGAGGTGATCGACGTCGCCGCCCGCAATCGCAAGAACAAGGTTAGTGCGTAATGGCTGACAATGAAGTGAAAGACCTGTCCGATCTCAAGGATCTGACCCAAGGCACCGAGATCGCGGAAAACGAAACCGCCGCGCCGACCGCACCCGCCGCCCCGACCGCGCCGCTGCGCGAGCAGGAAATCGACGCGCAGGGCCGCGCCTACGCCACCGGCCGCCGCAAGGATGCGACCGCGCGCGTCTGGCTCAAGCCCGGCAGCGGCAAGATCACGGTCAACGGCCGCGATCAGGAAGTGTATTTCGCACGTCCCACCTTGCGTCTCGTCCTCAATCAGCCGTTCGGCGTGACCGAGCGTGAAGGTCAGTACGACGTCGTCGCCACGGTGAAGGGCGGCGGTCTTTCGGGTCAGGCCGGCGCGGTCAAGCACGGCATCGCGCAGGCCCTGTCGAAGTTCGAGCCCGCGCTGCGCAGCGCGGTCAAGGCCGAGGGTTTCCTCACCCGCGACAGCCGCGTCGTAGAACGCAAGAAGTACGGCCGCGCGAAGGCACGCCGCAGCTTCCAGTTCTCGAAGCGCTGATCGCTCGCGAGCCATCGCAAAAGAAAAGGGCCTGCCATTGCGGCGGGCCCTTTTTTCATGCGCGAACGACGCGCGTGGCGGATCGGCCGGGCATCAATGCACGGGCGGATCGACCTCGGGCACCGCATTGGCCGGGGCGACGGGTTCGCCCGGATCGCGCGGGGGCTTTGCATTTTCGGGAACGTCGCGGATCTGCATGTCGGGCGTGGCGATCCGCTCCAGATTGCGGACATTGACGGTGAGTTCGCCCCCTTCGTAGCGCAATTCGTTGAAGCTGGGCGGTGTCGAGCGCAGCCGCTGCGACAGCGTGCCCGCGCCGATCATGCGCACCGGCCCGGCGTCCGTATCCTGCACCAGATCGAACGCATCGTGCACATGGCCCGACAATACGGCGAGCACCCCGCGCTTCGCCAGTTCGCGCAGCGCATTGTCACCCCCATGGGTCAGCGCGGTGCCGCGCGTCCCCACCTCCACCAGCGGGTGGTGACAGGTGACAAGCGCGCGGGTACCCGCAGGCAGGCGGTCCAGCGCGGCGAGCGTTTCCTTCAATGCCGAATCGGTCACCCACCCCTTCGACCAGTTGAACCGCCATTGCGCCCGCGCAGCGGTCTTGAGCGGCACGATCGCCAGCCCCGCCAGATCGAGCTCCTTTTCCAGCAGGTTCTCGATCGCCCGAAACCGCCTGTAAGGGGTAAGGAACCGTTCGATCGGGTTGAAATAGGGCATGTCGTGGTTGCCGACCTCGACCGTGACGGGCACGTTGAGCGCGCTGATCCATTTGCACGCCGCGTCGAATTCGCGGTGTCGCGCCCGCATCGTCAGATCGCCGGTGATGGCGACCGCATCGGGGCGCTGGCTCTCGATCTCGTCGGCGACCCATCGCAGCGCGGCCACGTCCTCCAGCCCGAAATGAATATCGCTCAGATGAAATAGAAGCATGGTGTTCCCTGTCGGTGGCGTGTCACGCGCGCTCGCCCAATATGTCGAGTTCGAGCTGCCGATGCCAGAGCGTGACCGGGCTGTCCGCTTCGCAACGTTCGCCGTCCATCATCATCGCGATCGGCTCGCCGCCCTCGGTTTCGCAATCCAGCCTGTCGACGCAGGCGAGCGTTTCATGCGGTCCCTCGCGGAAATTGCGCGCGATGACGGCGGCCCCCTGCGCCAGGAAATCGGCCAGCGTTTCGGGACCGTACCCCTCCACCGCGAAATCGTCGGAGCGCGGGACCAGCCGCACACCCGAATAGCCCGCCGCCTTGCCCAGCGCCGGGCGTACCAGCCGGACCATCGGCCCGTTCACGCTCTGCCCCGCGGCGTCGAGCGTGTCCTCCACGAACTTGCCAATAGCGTGGCCGCGCATGTCCTCGCGCACATCGGCCCATTTCGCACCGGGGCCGAGCAGCATTTCCGAAAGCGCCAGCCCCGCGTCGCAGCACACGCAACCGATGCGGCGGCGGGACAGGTTGCCGGCGGTGAATTGCGCGACGATCCGTTCCAGATCCACGTTGCTATACAGCCTGTGGCACAGAAGATTGGCCGTTCCGCCCGGCAGGGGAAACAATTGCCCGTCCCACCCCTCGACATTGATGACCGCGCCGTTGATCGTGCCGTCGCCGCCATGCACCGCCAGCGTGCCGACGCCCGCTTCTTCGAGCGTGGCGCGATCGGGCATGCCGTCTGTCTGACAATCGAGAATCCGGTCCGGCCCCCGGCCGGAGAGGGAGAGCCGCTCGCGCAGCATTTCGATACGGTCCTGCTGATGGCTGCCACTGGTTCCGTTGACCAGAAGCCACAAAGGCATGTGCGAACTCATGCCTTCACAGCGCGGCATGGGCGGGCCGGTTCCCCCCTCGCCCGAATATATTGCGCGAGCGTGGCCGGATTGTTCACACCCGGCGCGTCACGATCAGCCAGACCGCCACCGCATTCACCGCGGTATAACCGGCATAGACCCATCCCGCCCAGGTCGCGCCCGTCCCCACCATCAGCATCGCGGCGAGCAGGACCGCAAACTCGCTGCCGAGCGCGATCCGCCCGCCCAGCTTGTGAACGAACCATGGCATCCGGCCCAATGCCGGATGCCCGCTTTCGAGCGCGGCCCGCTGCATGGCGAAATTGATCATGCCGAGGAGGAAGGGGAGGATAAGCGCCATCGCGGCCACAGCCTACGCCCATTAGGGCGATTCGCCCACCGCCGACACGCGCGGCCCGGCACCGCGCCGACCCCGCCCCAACCCCCGACATGTCGTTTGCCGATGCCGGTCGGTCGTTCGTCGGCCACGCTCGACGCCGGACGACGCGAATGCGCCGCTGGGCGAAGGCGGCGTGCGGCGCGGCGGGCGGCGGCATAGACCGGTCTTCGTCAACAGGCACTCGCTTCTTCCGACACCTTCGCGAGGCCGTAACGAGAAGGAACCGAAACCATGTTCGCACGCACTTTCAACAAGAAGATTGCCCCCGCCCTCGCCGCCGCCGTCCTGGCCGCGCCGATGATCGCAGCGCCCGCCCATGCCGAACCCTGGGTGCAGCGCGGCCCGGATGAGGGGGCCACGACCACGGTGCAGGTGAACGATCTCGACCTGTCGACCGAGGAGGGGCAGCGCACGCTCAAGAAGCGCGTGAAGGCCGCCGCCTATGACGTCTGCCTCTACACGGTGAGCGGCATGATCGCCACGCCGGATGAACAGTCGGCCTGTGTCCGCATCGCGCTTCAGCGCAGCGAGGGACAGATGGCCACCGCAATCAACAACGCCCGTTACGGCGGCTGAATGCCCCAAGCGTCAGTCGTCGGCTAGCGCCCGGACCGGACCAGTCCCCCGGTTCGGGCGCTTTCCCGTATCGAGGGGGCGGCGTCACCGTCCCTTCCGTGCTGCGCAGGGCGCCGAGCGGCTTTCAGCGGCCCGCCATCGCCTTGACCGCCTTCAAGTAGGTACGCCCGATCCGCACCGCGCTGTCGTCGGCGAGCTCTGCACACCATACGCCCAGCCCTTCGTGCCTCAGCCCGGTGATGAAATCGCGGCGCAACATGGTCGACCGATGCACCCGGATGAAATCGGAAGGCGAAAGCCTCTCCTCCAGCCCGGAAATGGTTTCGAGCAGGAGATAGCTCACCTCTCCCACATGCAGGCGGACATAATCGCGCTCCGCATCGATGCGCTGCACGTCGCTTGCGGCAATGCGCAGCAATTCGGAGCGATGCGGCACCCAGAATTCATCGATATGGGCCTCTCCCCCAACGGATCCGCCGCGGGCGCCGCCGCCCGGTTTGCCCGGCCTGTCGTCATTCTGACCGTCCCGACCCCGATCGGCCCCGCCGTCCCGGCGCGACAGGGCGCGCGTCACCGCCCGTTCCAGCCTGTCCGCCGCCACGGGTTTCAAAACGTAATCCACGGCGTCGAGGTCGAAAGCCTCCACCGCAAAGCTGTCGTGCGCGGTGACGAAGATCACCGCGGGTTGTGGCGCATCCAGGGTCGCGTCGCGGGTCGCACGGGCGATGTGGCGTGCCACCGAAAGCCCGTCGAGTTCGGGCATCGTCATGTCGAGCAGGACGAGATCGGGGCGCAACGCCTCGATCATGCGCAGGGCGGCGGCTCCGTCGGCGGCCGTTCCCACGATCCGCAGCGTTTCGATACGTGCGCAGATAACCTGCAACCGTTCGATGGCCAGCGGTTCGTCATCCACGATCAACGTCTGCAACATGCCTGCCTCTCCGCTCATCCCTCGGTCCGCCTGCTGCGTGCCGGGCCGACCCGTTCGAGCGGCATGCGGATCACCGTGCGCCAGCCTGCGCCGGTGCTCCCGCTGACGACGGTGGCGTTTTCACCGTAACGGATGCGCAGGCGATTGCGCACGTTGGACACGCCGATGCCGCACCCTTCGGCCTTTGCCCCGGTCAGCGCGTCACCCGGGCCATCGTCCGCGATGGTGAGGACGAGCCGGCCATATTCTTCCTCCGCCGATACGCGGATCGTGACCGGGCGGGTAAGCGGGGCAACCGCATATTTCACGCTGTTCTCGATTAACGGTTGCAGGATCATGCCCGGCACGCGCGCATCGCCAAGCGCGTCGGGCACATCGAATGCGGTGTGCAGCCGTTCGGGAAACCGCACCGATTCGATGCGGAGATAGGCGCGCTGCAATTCGATCTCCTCGGCCAGCGGGACGTCGCCCGACGGATCGCCCGACAGGCTCCGGCGGTAAAACGTGCTGATCGACTGGATCATGGTTTCGGCCTGTTGCGCGCGGCCCGTCATGACCAGCGCGGACAGCGAATTCAATGTGTTGAACAGGAAATGCGGGTTGACCTGATACCGGAGCGAGCGCAACTCCGCCGCCTTCGCCGCGCGGCGATATTCCCCCTCGCGCCGTTCGGCGGTGCGCGCGTTCTGCGCCTGCGTCAGCGCGATATAGAGCGCCGCCCACGCGATCAGGAGGAAATAACGGCCGAGCGCAATATCGGTAAGCTGCCGCCACATCATCTCCTCACGCGAAAGGCTGTCGATGGTGATGGTGCCGGAGTTCGCGCCATCGGGCACTGGCACCGCGGGCGGGGGCGGCGGGCTTTCGGGCGGGACGCTGGTATCGCCATCGGGCGGGGGTGGCGCCTCGGGAGGAGCGATGCCGGGTGGCGCGCGCAGGCCTGGCAGATCGACGAGCAGATTGCCCGCCTCGTCCCGGTGCATGCGCAGGCCCTGCTTTTCCGCCATGCGCGCATTCACCCGCATCTCGACATCGGCAAAAACGCGCTGATTGATGACGGCGAGGAGCAGTGCGGCCGGCAATGCCGCGAACAATGCGATGAACACGCGCAGCCCGATCCGCCGGTCATCGAACCCGCGCAGCACGAGCCAGAGCAGCATCGTCACCGCAATACTCGCCAGCGACACCGCCCCGCGCAGCGCCAGCAACTCACCCTGATACTCCAGTTCGAGCAGCCAGCCCCGCGCCGTGACGAGCGCGAAATAACACGCCCAGAGCCCCGCCATCGACAGAAGGACGGTGGAAAGCGGTACGCGGGAGGGCCCTATGGGTGCATCGTCATTCATACTGCGCAAGTGCTATCGTGCCCGCGCGCAATAGGCCAGCGCGCGCATGTCGTCCGTCGATGCCAGTGTGTCGCCCGTCGAACGGCGTCGCGGCGCCGCTCCGGCTCAACCCGCGGTGAGCAGCCCTTCCTTCGCGATTTTCTCCCGCCAGACCAGCGGGGCGAGCGTATGCACGTTCTTGCCCTCCGCATCGACGGCGACGGTGACCGGCATGTCCTCGACCCGGAATTCGTAGATCGCCTCCATGCCAAGATCCTCGAACCCGACGACCTTCGCATCCTTGATCGCCCGCGACACGAGATAGGCCGCACCGCCTGTCGCCATCAGATAGGCGACCTTGTGCTTGGCGATGACATCGACCGCGCCCTGACCGCGTTCGGCCTTGCCGATCATGGCGAGCAGGCCAAGGTCCAGCATCATGTCGGTGAACTTGTCCATGCGCGTCGCCGTGGTCGGGCCGGCGGGACCGACGACCTCGCCCATGACGGGATCGACCGGGCCAACATAATAGATCGCGCGGCCCTTGAACTCGACCGGCAGCTCCTCGCCGCGTTCCAGCATGTCATGGATGCGCTTGTGCGCCGCGTCGCGCCCGGTCAGCATGTGGCCCGACAAAAGCAGCCGGTCGCCATGCTTCCAGCTTTGCACCTCCTCGGCGGTCAGCGTGTCGAGATCGACACGGCGGGCCGAATCGTCCGGCTTCCAGCCAACCTTGGGCCATTCGTCGAGCCTGGGCGGGTCGATGAAGCTCGGCCCGCTGCCGTCGAGGGTGAAATGGGCGTGGCGCGTGGCGGCGCAATTGGGGATCATCGCGACCGGCTTGCCCGCGGCATGGCACGGCCAGTCGAGGATTTTCACGTCGAGCACGGTGGACAGCCCGCCCAGCCCCTGCGCCCCGATGCCGAGCGCGTTGACCTTGTCGAAAATCTCGATGCGCAGCTTCTCGATATCGTTCTGCGGACCCCGCTGTTTCAGCTGCCCCATGTCGATCGGATCCATCAACGATTGCTTCGCCAGCTTCACGCAATGTTCCGCCGTGCCGCCGATCCCGATGCCCAGCATGCCGGGCGGGCACCAGCCGGCGCCCATCTGCGGTATCATTTCGAGCACCCAGTCGACGATATTGTCGGACGGGTTCATCATCTTGAACTTCGACTTGTTCTCGCTGCCGCCGCCCTTTGCCGCGACATCGACCGACACCGTGTCGCCCGGCACCATTTCGACCGACAGCACGCACGGGGTGTTGTCCTTCGTATTGCGGCGGGTAAAGGCCGGATCGGCGAGGATCGAGGCGCGCAGCTTGTTTTCGGCATGGGTATAGGCGCGGCGAACGCCCTCATCCACGACCTCCTGCATGCTGCGGTCCGATGCCAGGCGGCAGTTCTGCCCCCATTTCACGAACACGTTGACGATGCCCGTATCCTGGCAGATCGGGCGGTGCCCTTCGGCGCACATGCGGCTGTTGGTGAGGATCTGCGCGATGGCGTCCTTGGCCGCGGGGTTCGCCTCTGCATCATGCGCCTCGCCGAGCGCCTTGATGTAATCCATCGGGTGATAGAAGCTGATGTATTGCAGCGCGTCGGCCACGCTCTCGATCAGGTCGGCTTCCTCGATTGTCACCATTTGCGCCATCGTCTTGTCCCCGTGATGCGGCGGCCTGCGCCCTTTGTCCGTGGCCGTTGCCCGCGTGCGTTGCCCGTGTTCTGGCGCCTCTACCCGCCCGTCCCGCGATTGCCAAGATGGCGCGCCATATCGGGTCTTTTACCCGCGCCCGCGATCGGGTAACGCCCGCGCCAATCGGGCGATTGCATGACTGTATTATTGTGCTAAGACAGTGCCCGAACCGGATCCTTTTGCGAAAGAAGAGAATCACCATGGCGACCGCCCCCGCCGACACCGTCACTCCCCAGGATTTCGCTCGCGCCCGCCGCGCCATGATCGACAGCCAGCTTCGCCCCAGCGGCATCACCGCCGACTGGCTGCTCGACGCGATGGGCACCATCCCGCGCGAGGATTACGTCACCGCCGACCTGCGCGCCGTCGCCTATATGGACCGGTCGCTGCCGCTGGGCGAAGGGCGCGCGATGTCGTCGCCGTTCGCACAGGCGCGATTGTTGCAGGAAGCCCGCCCGCGCGACGACGACCGCACGCTTCTGATCGCGGGGGGGACAGGATATCTCGCCGCGCTGCTCGGCCCGCGTGTCGCAACGCTCGACGTCGTGGAACCCGACGGCCGCCTGTCCGGCGCCTGTCCGCACAACGGGCGCGGAAACTGGCACAATGCTCCGCTCGAAAACGGGCTGCCGGATGGCGCGCCCTACGATCTCATCGTGATCGACGGCGCGGTGGAGGAGCTTCCCACAAGTTTCGCGAATCAGCTGGCCGACGAGGGGCGCATCGTCATGGGCACCGTGACCCGCGGCGTGACCCGTGTCGCGATCGGCCGCAAATCGGGCGGTGCCATCGCGATACAGCCGCTCGCCGAAATGGGCTTTCCGGTTCTCTCCGCCTTCGCGAAACCGAAAAGCTGGAGCTTCTAATCATGCATCGTGGCGCGATGGATTCGCCTCACCGGCCAGGCGCACGCCTGCTCGTCCGCGTCGCGGCATGCTCGGCCCTCACATTCGGCACGGCGGCACATGCCGATACGTTGCAGGAAGCGCTGGCGCAGGCTTATCGCTCGAACCCGACGGTCCAGGCCGCGCGGGCCGATTTGCGCGCCGTGGATGCCAATGTCGCGATCAACGAAGCGGACGAGCGTCCGAACGTCGCCCTTACCGGCACCTATATCGAGTATCTGCGGCAAAGCTCGAACCAGTTCACCGCACCCGATCGCCTGTTCAATGGCGGATTGGAACTGTCCGTCCCGATCTATCAGGGGGGCGCGGTGCGCAATGCGGTGCGCGCGGCGGAGGAACGGGTTTCGGCCGGGCGCGCCGATCTGCGCGGCACCGAAAGCGCGATCTTCAATCAGGTCGTCGGCGCCTATATGGACGTGATCCGGGATTCGGCCATCGTGCGGTTGAACCGGCAGAATGTCGATGCGCTGGGCGTGAACCTGCAATCGACCAGCGACCGGTTCGAAATCGGCATTTTGACGCGCACCGATGTCGCGCAATCAGGATCGCGGCTGGCCTTGGCGCAAAGCGATCTGCTGACCGCGCAATCGAACCTCATCGCGAGCCGCGAACGCTATATTCAGCTTGTCGGAGAGGCGCCAACCGATTTGCAACCGCCGCCGCCGCTTCCCAATCTTCCCGACAGCCCGCAGGCCGCGGTCGAGGTCGCCTTGCGCGAGAATCCCGACCTGCTCGCCGCGCGCGAACGCAGCCAGGCCGCGCAATACGATATCCGCGCGACCGGGGCGAGCCGCCTGCCCACGTTGGAAGTGTATACGAGCGGCGGGTATCAGAATTTCTTCGGAACGCTGGGCGGGGTGAATGACGGGGTCATCAGCCAGGCCGAAACCACGGCGCAGGCCGGTGCGCGCGTACGCGTTCCGATCTTTCAGGGCGGACGCCCCGCCGCGCTCGAACGTCAGGCGCAGGCCCGCGCCTCCTCTCAGCTTGAAAACGAGATCGCGATCGAACGGGACGTGATCGCGCAGGTGCGTGCCTCCTATGCCTCCTGGATCGCGGCGCGGCAGGTAATCGATGCGTCCCTCACCGCCGTCGATGCCGCGCAGCTCAGCCTTGAAGGGGTGCGCGCGGAAAACACCGTCGGCAACCGCACCGTGCTCGATATTCTTGATGCGGAGCGCGAGTTCCTCAATGCTCAGGTGCAGCTCGTGACCGCGCGGCGCAACGCCTATGTCGCGGGGTTCTCGCTGCTCGCCGCGATGGGGAAGGCGGAGGCGGAGGATCTCGCGCTCGACGTGGGTCCGCTCAACGATCCGATCGCGGGATACGATCGCGTCACCGGCAACTGGTGGGACTGGGCCCGCGATGACGATCCGGTCGCGCAATCGACCCGCACCGTTGACACGCCGGCACAAGACGCCAGAATCCCGGAACAGCCGGTACTCGGCCCGCAATAGCGGCCGCGTCACGGAGCCCGTGACCGGGCACAGCGAAAGGGACTGCATTGCCACAGGACGGCGAACAATCGGTCGACGAGATTCTCCGTTCGATCAAGAAGGTCATCATCCGCGACGATCGTCACCCGTCCGGCGGCGATGCGCCGATGCCGCGCCAGACCGAACCGGCCCGCCATGATGTTGGCGCGCAGGACGCTGAATGGCACAAGCGCGATAGGGCCGATGCCCGCGGGGACGATCGCGCCATGGCGGAGTTTGCGTCGGAGGAACCGGCGCGGAGGAACGACTTCGCACGAGACGGGCGCGAGGCCGAGGGCGATGCCCCCCTGATCGAGAGTGCGGCCCGCGACGCCATCGGCGAATCGCTGGCGGCGCTGTCCGGTCTGTCGGCCACGCCGCCGTCGACGAACGGGTCTGCGAACAATGCGCTGGAGGACATGATTCGCGAGATGCTGCGCCCGATGCTCAAGCAATGGCTCGACAGCAACCTGCCCGAAATCGTCGAACGCATCGTGCAACGCGAAGTGCGCCGCATCACGGGCCGCTCGTAATGGGAAAGCAGCCCAAGACGATGGAAGAAACCTTTGCACGGGCGCAGGAAAAACTGCCGAAGGCGCGGGCCTGCCTGCGTTCGGTCGGGGGTGACGCGATGCAGCGGCACATTTTCCTCTGTGCGGATCAGACGAAGGCCAAATGCTGCTCCATGGAGGTCGGTCTCGAAAGCTGGAACTATCTTAAAAAGCGGCTGTCGAAGCTTGGTCTGGATCGCAAGGGGGGCGTGATGCGCACGAAGGCGAATTGCCTGCGCGTGTGTCAGTCGGGGCCGCTGGCCGTCGTCTATCCCGACAATGTCTGGTACTGGGGCTGCACGCCGGAAGTGCTGGAGGAAATCATCCAGAAGCACCTCATCGGCGGCGAGCCGGTGGAGGCCTTTCGCCTGCGCACACCGGACGACGACGCGCCCGCGAAGGGGTGATCGGGGCGGCGTCCCCGCCTACCACAGATCCTTCGCATCCTCGCCGAGCCGGTCGTCGACCGCTTCGTCATGCCCGGTCCCGCTGGACAGGAAAACAAGCCCCATCAATCCCGCCATCAACATCATGGCAAAGCCGATACCCAGCCCCGTCGCGATATAGAAATGGATCGAGACAAGCCCGTTGCGCCAGTACAGCAGGCCGAGCGATACGGCGACCACGATGACGGTCACCACGACCATGAAACGCATCAGACGTTTGTACCGCCCCCACGCGAAGGAGGAGTTGTCCGGATCGTCGAGGGGGGACCGAGGTGTCATGCCCGCCAAGATGGGCGTATTGCGCGATACTGGCAAGGGGCCGCGTTTGATGGCATGATACGCATGGGGAGAACGACCATGACCATTCGTACAATCACCGATGCCCGCAATGTCGACATCGTCACATGCCGGCCCGACATGACCGTTGCCGATGCCATTGCACTTTTGTCCGCGAAACGCATCGGCGCGATGCCGGTGATCGACGAGACCGGCGGCGTGGCGGGTATATTTTCCGAGCGCGACGTCATCCGCTGTATCGAGGTGCACGGCGCGGCGGCCCTGGACCATCGGGTGTCGAACGCGATGACCGCGCCCGCCGTCACCGTGTCGCCCGACACGACCGAGGATGAGGCGCTCTCGCTCATGACACAGCGGCGCTTTCGCCATTTGCCGGTGATGGACGGGGACACGATGATCGATTTCGTATCGATCGGCGACCTGGTAAAGGCGAAGACCGACGCGATCGAGGCCGAGGCCAGGGCGATGCGCAGCTACATCCACAACGCCTGATACCCTTCGCGCCGGAACGCGCATCTTGCCGCGCAGGCCCGCGCGCCCTATCTTGAAGCCCATGGAACAAGCGCCCATCAGCCTCAGCCCCGCCGCCGCGCAACGTGTGGCGGCCATCGCCCGGCGACAGGAGCAGCCCGCGATGCTGCGCCTTTCGGTGGAAGGGGGCGGATGTTCGGGGTTTCAATACCGGTTCGGCCTTGCCGACACGCGCGAGGATGACGACATCGCGGTCGAGGAAGACGGCGTGACCCTGCTCGTCGATCCGATGAGCCTCGATCTCGTGCGCGGCAGCACGGTGGATTTCGTCGAATCGCTGGGCGGGTCGGCATTCCGGGTGGAAAACCCGATGGCCGCCGCCGGATGCGGTTGCGGTTCCAGCTTCGCGGTGTGATGCCGCATCCATGAAAATCGCGAGCTTCAATATCAACGGGGTGAAGGCGCGCCTGCCCCGCCTGCTCGAATGGCTGGACGAAACGAAGCCGGATATCGCCTGTCTGCAGGAGATAAAGTCGTCGGATGAAACCTTCCCCGGCGATGCGTTTCCCGATCTCGGATATCAGGCGATCTGGCACGGGCAGAAAGGTTTCAACGGCGTCGCCATACTGACCCGCGGGGACGAACCCGCGCGTGAAATCATGCGCGGCCTGCCCGGCGATGACGAGGATGTGCAGTCCCGCTATCTCGAGGCGGAGGTGCGCGGCGTGCGGATCGCGTGCATCTACCTGCCCAATGGCAACCCGCACCCCGGCCCGAAATTCGATTACAAGCTACGCTGGTTCGAGCGGCTGCGCCTCCGCATGGCGGATCTGCGTGCGCAGGAAATCCCCACCGTGGTGTTCGGCGATTACAACGTCATCCCGCAGGACAAGGACGTCTGGTCCCCAAAGGCGATGGCGGACGATGCGCTGATGCAGCCGGAATCGCGCGACGCGTATTTCCGGCTGCTGCACGACGGGTGGACCGACGCCATCGACACGCACCATCCACAGGGCGGCATCTGGACCTTCTGGGACTATCAGGCCGGCGCATGGCAGCGTGACCACGGCTTTCGCATCGACCATGCGCTGCTGTCCCCCGAACTGGCCGACCGGCTGGTGGCAAGCGGGGTCGACCGCGAATATCGCGGCCGGGAAAAGAGCAGCGACCACACCCCGGTCTGGATCGAGCTGGCCGACTGAACGCATACGGATGCGATGCGATCAAAAGGCCGCCGGGACTGCCCCGGCGGCCTTTTTGCCGTCGCGATGCGCCGATGCGCGTTCAGCGATAGAAGATGTGGTTGTCGATCTGCGCCAGCTTCGTCATGCGGTTGCGCCAGCCGGGCGCGACATAGCGGGCATGGAAATAAAGCGCGCCGTCGATTTCCGATTCCCACGCATCCTGATGCGCGATGAGAGCGAGCTTCTTCGCCTTTTCCCAAGCGCGGCTCGCGGTGTTGATGCGGGGCATGCGGCCACCACGCACGAAGCTGAATTGCGAACGCTGATAGACGACGCCGCAATAGCTGTCGGGAAACTTGCCGCTTTCGGCGCGGGCGATCACGACGCGGCCCACGGCCAGCTGTCCGGCGAGCGATTCGCCCTTCGATTCGAAATAGATTGCCCCGGCGAGGCATTTCAGCTGCTCGTCCAGCGTGGCGGGCGCGTCTACTGAGGAGACGAGCTCGCCCAGCGTGTTGGCGCCATGGGCGGCCAGGGCGGTTTCCTCGGCCGGTTCCGGCTGCGGCGGCACGGTCTGCACCATCGGTTCGGACACGAAGACGGTCCGGGTTTCGCTCTCGTCCTCGGTCGGGGTCGGAGCGGGGGCGACCATGTCGATCGCCTCTGCGGTCTGGGCCGCGACGGCCTCCGGCGCGTAATTCACGACTTCCGCATTGGCACGGGAACTCTCCGCGCCGAACATCATTACACTCAATGTTGCGACCAGCGACATCACGCTGGCACCCTTAAGCTTACGGCTCATCGACTATCGATCTTGAGCGGTGAACGTCCTGCGCAATGCGTTTCGGGACAAGAGCAGCCGATCCCGCAGCTACTCGCTTGTAACTTCCCGAAATGACACTGCCGGCCATTCCCCGTCTGCGCGCTCATCAGACAGGCGGAATTGCCTGCACGACTGCCTACGCGTTTCGTCCGGGTCGCTCTTTGGGAATATGGCGCAAATGTGTCAAGCTTTGGGCGGCGATAGGCCGATGAACCGTTCAGCCCGTGCGATATCCAGCTCTATTAACCATAAATCGCGGTCCTGCGCGGACCTTCGGTTCAGATAATCCTGAAATTCCTGTTCGTTTTCAATATCTTCCGACTTCGTCAGGGTCCATGCCCGATTCCCGTCCAATTGCGGCATCCGTTCGTAGAGACGCGAAGTTTCACCGGGCCCGCGCATCACGACCATAATCGTGCCCGCATCGCGTTCCCCCCTTTGCAGGATCGTCGCAAAGCCGCCCTCCCCGTTCACGGCGCGCAGGAGGCCGGAAATTTCCAGATGCGCGGGGACACGGCCTTCCATTGCCCTAATCGCCGCGAATCGATTCGCCCGAATCAGGGTCGCCGCCATTCGCAATGCGATAGCCCGGCAACCCGGACAGCGCGATCTGCGAGCGCATGAACGTGCCGGTTCCGCGCCCGACCTCCACCCCGTTCTCATCGACGAGCCGCGATTCCGCCACGAGGACACGTCGCCGCCCGCTGATCCACTTGCCCTCCGCGACGATGCGCCCGGCATGAACCGGACGGCTGAAATGCAGGTTGAACGCGGTGGTCAGCAGGAAACGGTCCGACACGATCGTGTTCGCGGCATAGAAGGCCGCGTCGTCCAGCATCTTGAAATAAAGCGTGCCGTGCGCGGCGCCCGCGGCGTGAAAATGCCGGTCGTCGACATCAAACACGATCCTGGCCGCGCCCTCGTCCGCAATCGTCAGCCGCGAGGGGAAGGTCGAATTGATCGGCGCGGACCGATAGAGCGATTCCAGCGCACGCCAATGGGCCGCCGCACCGGCGCCAGCATTTCCGTCGCCATGCTCAGCCATCTCAGGCCGCATCCTGCGCACTGCCATCCGACAAGAGCGCATAGGCCGCATCGTCGTTCGGCGCGTCGATCAGCCGTTCGCGCACACGGTCGTCGCGCATCAGGCGCGAAATCGCGGCCAGCGCGTGAAGATGCTCCGCCCCCGCCCGCATCGGCGACAGCAACCCGAAAGCAAGATCCACCGGCAGCGTATCGGCCGCATCGAAATCGACCGGGGCGGCCATTCGCACAAGCGCGCACACCGGTTCCGAGATGCCAGCGATCCGCGCATGGGGCATGGCGACGCCGCGGCCGAAACCCGTGCTGCCGAGCTTTTCCCGCTCCTGCAGCCCGGCCAGCACCTCCGCGCTGTCCAGCCGGTAGGCATGGGCAAAGCGATCGGCCAGGTCCAGAAGCAGTTGCGCCTTGGTCTGCGCGGTGCTGCGGCCGATGGCGGCGGGGGCGATTGTATAGGTCGGGATCATCTTTTCTTGTCGAACAGCGTTTTACTCGATGGCCGGGCGAAGAGACCCGTGATGAGCAGGCGGCGCCAACTGGCACCTTCCAGTCGAGAACGGTCGCCGGACGGGAGACTATAGCCCCGCCGGGACGGGGACCGGGCAGATCGCCCGGCCCCGCGCGCTTCGCCGTCTCAAGCCCCGGAAAGGCGGCACGCGGCAGTCAGGACGGGGAAACCCATCCGATCGAACCATCCGCGCGGCGGTAGACCATATTATGCCGCCCGGTGCCAGAATTTTTGAAGAACAGCGCCGGCGTATCCTGAAGATCGAGCATCATCACCGCGGTCGCGACGGATGTTTCGGGAATGTCGACGCGCGTTTCGGCCACGATGGCAGGCGCATCGGAGGTGACTTCCTCCTCCTGCTCTTCCTCGAACACGGTATAGGCCGCTTCCTCACGCTTCTGCGCTTCGCCGGCATGTTGGTGATGGTCGTTCAACCGGCGCTTGTACCGGCGCAGCTGCTTCTCGATCTTGTCGGCGGCCTTGTCCACGGCCTGATGCGCGTCCTGTGCATCGGCGTGGCCCTTCAGGATGAGCCCCTGCGTCACATGGGTGATGATATCGGCGGTAAAGCTGTCGTGCGGCCCCTTGCCGATGGTCACGTTGGAGGAGATCGCTCGCTTGAAATATTTATCGACAATATCGCTCAAACGCTGGCTGGCGTGATCCTGCAAGGCGGCGCCCGTTTCGACCTGATGACCGGAAACGCGAATATCCATCGATAACTCCTTTATCTTCTAAAATCCCTTTGCGCCGGGACCGGGGCGCCGCCGCATGGCGCGGCGATTCGGTAATGAACGATCGCGCCGGACCGGAACTCAGGCCGTTTTCCAGAGCGGATCGTTCAATGTCGCAACAAAGGCCGCGTGACGGGATAGTTCCCCCGCATTCGCCGCATGGGGGCGAGGCGTTCGGAAAACGCGGTCCACCCGCACCGGCATGGCCGCGCTGTCCTGCGTTTGCGCCGCCTGGTCGAGCGCGGCCAGCTCCAGCCCGATCTGCCGTCCGCCGGTCAGCTCCACGTAAAGCTGCGCGAGCAATTCGGCGTCGAGCAGGGCACCGTGCTTCGACCGGTGGCTGCGGTCGATGCCGTATCGCGTACACAACGCATCGAGCGACAGCTTCGCGCCGGGATGTTTCTTCTTTGCAAGCGCGATGGTGTCGACCATCCGGCTTTCGCAAATGGCCGCGCGTTCGCACAGGTTCAGCTCGGCATTGAGAAAGCCGAAGTCGAAACGGGCGTTATGGGCGACCAGCGGCGCATCCTCGATAAAGGCGAGGAATTCCTCGGCCCGTTCGTGGAACCGTTCCTTTTGCGAGAGAAAGGCGATCGACAGGCCATGCACCGCCTCCGCCTCGGCCGGCATGTCGCGGTCGGGATTGAAATAGGCGTGGAACACGCGCCCCGTCGCCACGCGATTGACCATTTCCACACAGCCGATTTCGACCATGCGATCGCCGCTGTGCGGATCGAGGCCGGTGGTTTCCGTATCGAAGACTATCTCACGCATGAGACAACTATGCGACCTGCGTGCGATGCTGGCAAGTCGGCGCGGCCTCTGGCCCGCGTTCAATCCTGCGGAAGGAGCGTGTCGCCGTCGCCGCTGCCGGAACGGTCCCATTCCTCGCGGCTGATATGGCCGTCACCGTCAAGATCGCGGCGTTGGAAATTCGTGTTGGCCGCACCGACATATTCGGCAAGCGTCAACGTGCCGGTATTGTCCTGATCGGCCAGTTCGATCAACCGTTCGGAGGACAAGGCGCTCAACCGCCCGATCGCGGTGCGCGCGGCGTCCAGCTCCTCCACGGTGAGCGTTCCGTCGCCGTCGCTGTCCATCGCCTCGAACGTGCGGGACCATCCTTGCGCATATTCGGCGGACGAGATGAAGCCATTGCCATCAGCATCGAGCCCGTCGAACGAGAACATGCGGCGCGTGCCATCGGGGTTTTCGGTGGCCGCGGGCACCGGGCTGGCGATATCGGGGGCGGTGGTGTCGTCCACCTCGGTCTGCGGGCCGGTGTTCTTCTCGCCGCACGCGGAAAGCGCGCCCGCCAACATCAGGGACAGCAGCATGGCCGGCACGATCCGTTTCCCCGTCGGGCTCTCATTTCGCCTGCGCATTCCTTCGATCCCTTCTTTTGCCGGCCCTGCCGCCGCTATCGCGCCCATGCCGCTGCGGCGCAAGATAGGACCTTCGCCCGTCGGTGCAATGGCGCGATGACGGACATTGCGGCGCCAATCTTAACGCAGCGTGGCCGGAACGATTTGCCCGGCCGGTCCATTTCCATCGGACCATGTCCGCCGCTTCGTCCACATGCCTGTCCCGCGCGGACCCCGCCCGCCCGTTCGGGTGGATACGCGCCGAACCGTGGGGCATTCATGTCGTCCCCTGCGATGCATGGGTCGATCCCGCGCGCGAGGTGGCGACCGCTCTTGTCACCCACGGTCATGCCGATCATGCACGCGGGGGGCACGGGCGCGTATTCGCAACGCCCGAAACGCTGGCGATCATGCAATTGCGCTATGGCGTGGGCGCGGACGGGGGCAGCGAAGGCGTGCCGGTTCCCTTGCGCGAACCGGTCGATCTGGGCTGCGGCGTCACGGCGACCTATTTTCCGGCGGGGCACGTGCTCGGCTCGGCGCAGATCCTGCTCGAACACAGGGGCGAGCGGGTCGTCGTCACCGGCGATTACAAGCGGCGGCCCGACCCGACCTGCGAATTGTTCGAAATCGTGCCCTGCGACATCTTCATTACCGAGGCGACGTTCGGACTGCCCGTGTTCACCCATCCGCCCATCGGCGGCGAGATCGCGAAATTGCGCGATGCGCTCGCCGCCAATCCGGAACGCTGCGTGGCGGTGGGCGCCTATGCGCTGGGCAAGGCGCAGCGCGTGATCGCCGAATTGCGCGCGGCGGGCCACGACGATCCGATCTATCTTCACGGCGCGCTCGAAAAAATGTGCGCGCTTTATGAGGATCACGGCGTGAATCTTGGCGAATTGCGGCCCGCGACCGGCGCGAAAAAGGACGCGATGCGCGGGCATATCGTCGTGTGCCCGCCCGCCGCGCTGAACGACAGGTGGAGCCGCCGCCTGCCCGATCCGATCACCGCGATGGCGTCGGGATGGATGCGGGTGCGGCAACGCGCGCGGCAGCGCAACGTGGAATTGCCGCTCATCATTTCCGATCATGCCGACTGGAACGAGCTGACCGCGACGATTACGGAGGTGAACCCGCGCGAAAGCTGGATCACCCACGGGCGGGAGGAAGCACTGCTGCGCTGGTGCCAGCTGCATCAGCGGCGCGCACGGGCACTCGCCATGGTGGGGTACGAGGATGAGGATGACTGAACGCGGGGCGATACGCTGATGCGCGCGTTTTCCATCCTCATGGACCGGCTGACCTATACCAACGGCCGCAATATGAAGCTGTCGCTGATCGCGGATTACCTGCGCAATACGCCGCACCCGGATCGCGGCTGGGCGTTGGCGGCGCTGACCGATGCACTTGATTTTCCGGCGGTGAAAAGCAGCACGGTGCGAAAACTGCTGACCGAGCGGGTGGACCCTGTGCTCTATGCGCTGAGCCGGGATTACGTCGGGGATACGGCCGAAACGGCTAGCCTGCTGTGGCCCGCGCCGGATACGCAGGACATGGCGCCGGACGCGCTTTCGGTGGCCGATACCGTCGCCATGCTGCGCAGCATGACGCGCGCCAGCGTCATGACGGAACTGCCCGTGCTGCTCGACCGGCTGGACGCGAACGAACGCTATGCGCTGATCAAGCTGGCGACGGGGGCCATGCGCATCGGCATATCGGCGCGGCTGGCCAAGGTCGCTTTTGCGCAGGCGTTCGACGTATCCGTCGATGCGGTGGAGGAATACTGGCACGGGCAGGAGCCGCCCTATACCGAATTGTTCGCATGGGCCGCCGATGGCGCGGATCCGCCACGCACCGACCTGCTACCATTGTTCCGGCCCTTCATGCTGGCCCATCCGCTGGAGGAGGCGGAGGTCGACATGGGCGAATATGTCGCCGAATGGAAATGGGACAGCATTCGCGTGCAGATCGTGCATGTGAATGGCGAGACGCGGGTCTACTCCCGATCCGGCGACGATATTTCCGCGACCTTCCCCGAAATTGCGGACGCCCTCCCCTTCCCTGCCGTGCTCGACGGCGAATTGCTCGTGCGCGGGACGCATCAGGGGGGCGAGGAGGGCGGCGCGGCCAGTTTCAACGCGTTGCAGCAAAGGCTGGGCCGCAAGACGGTGTCGAAGAAAATGCTGCGCGAGGCGCCCGCCTTCGTGCGGCTTTACGATGTGCTTCTGCTCGACGGCGAAGATTTGCGCGAACGCGCGTGGGAGGATCGCCGCGCGCAGCTCGAGGCGATCATGGACCGCCTCGATCCCGAACGGTTCGACCTGTCGCAGATCATTCCGGCGGACGATTTCGCAAGCCTCACCGCCATTCGCGAGAAGGCGCGCGACGACGCGATCGAGGGCGTGATGCTGAAACACCGGACATCGCCCTATGTCGCGGGACGGCGGACCGGGCTTTGGTACAAGTGGAAGCGCGATCCGCTGCTCATCGATTGCGTGTTGATGTATGCGCAGCGCGGATCGGGCAAACGGTCCAGCTTCTTTTCCGATTTCACCTTCGGCTGCTGGTCCGGCGATCCGGATGGGGACGGCGAACTGCTCCCCGTCGGCAAAGCCTATTTCGGGTTCACGGACGAGGAACTCAAGATGCTCGACCGTCACGTGCGCGCCCATACGGTCAATCGCTTTGGTCCGGTGCGCGAAACGGACAAGTCGCTCGTCCTCGAAATCGCGTTCGATTCGGTGCATGAAAGCAAGCGCCACAAATCGGGGCTGGCCATGCGCTTTCCCCGCATTCACCGCATCCGTACGGACAAACCCGCGCACGAGGCCGACCGGATCGAAGCATTGCGCGACATGGTTCGCGACTGACCCCGCCTTTCGCGGCTCAACTCGACTCCCTGATCAAGACTGCGACGATCCTTCGGGCGGCATGGCCGTCGCCGAACACCGGGTCGGGGGCGGGCATCGAGGCCGCCAACATCGCGCGTGCCGCGCCTAGAATCGCGGTTTCGTCATGTCCCACCAAGCTCGCCTGGCCGTGGTGCAGGATCTCGCCCCGTTCCGTCACATCGCGCAGAACGACGACGCCCCGGCCGAGCGCGACCGCCTCCTCCTGTATCCCCCCGCTATCGGTGAGCACGATGCGGCAGGCGTCCAGCAGCCGCAGAAACGCGAAATAGTCGAACGGCGGCACCACCGCCACATCGCTGCAATCCGCGAGCCGTTCGGTGAGGATGTGGCTCTGCGGTCGCGGATGGGCGGGCAGGACAATGGCGATCTCGCGCGACAAGGTGCAAAGCGCATCCGCAATCGCGCGCAAGGCCGCCGCGTCATGTTCGCGCCGATGCACCGTGGCCAGCGCGAAGGGACGCCCGGCAAATCGCGCGAGCACCCCATCCGCCGCCGTGCCGAGCGCGGAATCGCGGCGCAGCATTTCCCGCGCCATACGCTGTGCATCGATGACCGTGTTGCCGGTCATGTACACACGGGCGGCAGGCGTGTTTTCAGCCAGGAGATTGGCGCGCGCCGCCGGCGTCGGCGCGAAGTGCCACCGCGCAAGCTGTGTAATGATCCGGCGGTAGCCTTCCTCTGGCCAGGGTTGCGACAGATCGCCGCTGCGAAGTCCCGCCTCCACATGGGCGACGGGTATGCCGCGGTGAAACGCGCACAGTGCCGCCGCCGCGGCGCTGGCCGTGTCCCCCTGCACGATGATGCAGTCGGGCCGCATCCGGTCCATCACCCCGCCAATGCCGGTCAGCAGCGAAGCGAACAGGCCCGACAGCCCGCCCGCGGGAGAGCGGTGCAGCGTGTCGTCGGCGCGAAGGCCGAACGCATCGAGCAGCCCGAAGCCGAGATCGCGATGCTGCCCCGTGTGGCAAAGGCGGCTGTCGACGCCCGCATCGTCGCGCAGCGCGCACAGCACCGGCACCAGCTTCACGATTTCCGGACGCGTGCCCAGCACGGTCAGAATGCGCAAACCGTCAGCCATGCGCGATGCGGAAACGTTTCAGCCGCGATGTCTGTCCGTCGATCAACACGACCCGCCCCTTGGCCACGCCCATCGCGCGGGCAATCAGCGCGGCGACCGCCGCATTGGCGCGGCCATCCTCCGGCACGGCGCGCACGCGGGCGGACACGGCGCCATCCGCGATCCGCAATGCATCCCGATCGGCACGCGGCGTGACCCGCACGGCCAGCATGTCGCCTGTCATTGCCGCCCGGATGGCATCGGCATCGGGCAGTTCCGGTGCGGGTCTAGCCAATGGCCTTTTCGATCTCTGCCTTGTGGCGGCGCGCGTTTTCCACGTAATGGGCCGTGCCCGTCGCCATTTCGGCGAGCGCCCCGTCGGACAATTCGCGCATGTGTTTGGCCGGGCTTCCGGTCCACAATTCGCGGGCGCCGATGGTCTTTCCCGCGGTCAGCATGCCATTGGCGCCGAGCATCCCTTCACGCTCGATCTTCGCGCCGCTCATCACGACGGCGCCCAGCCCCACAAAACCGCGATCCTCGATCTCGCAACCATGCACCATGGCGAGATGGCCGATCAGCACGTCTTCGCCGATGATGGTGGGGTAGCCGTCGGGATGCCCGGCATCGGGGCTGTCGCAATGGATGACGGAGCCATCCTGCACATTGGTGCGCGCGCCGATGCGGATATGGTTCACGTCGGCGCGGATGACGCAATTGTACCAGATGCTGACGTCGGGGCCGATCTCGACATCGCCGATGATGCGGCAGCCGGGCGCGATAAAGGCGCTATCGTGGATGCGTGGACGCTTCCCGCCGAAGGGCAGGATCGTCGCGCCCGGACGGGGATTATGGCTGCGCCGGGACCGTCCGCGCAGGCGGTTGCGGGTACGGCGGGGAAGGCTTGGTCGGGCCATGAAATGTCCTTTCGTTCGCGGCTTCGTTCTACCAGCGGATCAGCGGCAGGATCGATGCATTGTCGTCGGTCCATGCGCGGCGGGCGGGCGGCGGCAAGGCCTCCCATTCGGTCTGGCTCTCCTGCTCCAGCGCATTGAGCACAGCTTCGTTCCGGGCCAGCGCGATCCAGATCGACGGCGTGATCGCCTTGCCGAGCCCGGTCAGGTCGCGCCGCACCCGCCCGTGCCACCCATCCGCACGCGCCAGCGCGGCGATCATCGGCGACAGATCGATGTAACGGTTGGAGACATGCACGAGCAGCACGCCATCGTCCGCGAGCGCCTCGCCATAGGTGGCGAAGGCCTCTTGCGTCATGAGATGCATCGGGATGGAATCGGAGGAAAACGCGTCGATCGCCAGAAGGTCGAACCGCCCGCGCGCCTGCTCTGTCAGCTTGAGCCGGGCATCGCCGATTACAATTTCCGCATTGGGCGCACAATCGCGCAGGAAGGTGAACGTGCCGTCACGCGAATAGGCAAGGACAGTGGGGTCGATCTCGAAAAAGGTCCAGTCCTGCCCCGGTCGGCGGTAGCAGGCGAGCGTGCCGGTCCCCAGCCCCACCACGCCGATATTCGCCTCCGGACCCAGCAGCGCATCCGCATGGTCGAGCGCGAGACCGATGCCGGAGGAATGACCGTAATAGCTGGTCGGTTCGTGCGCACGGGCGGGGTCGGTCCATTGCTGCCCATGCAGGGTGGTGCCGTGGGTCAGCTGCCGCAGCGCGCCATCCTTCGCCAGCGTGACCTCGTAAATCCCGAAATAGCTGCGCGTGCGGGCGCCATCGAGGCTTTTGCCGATGGTCGCCCAGCCGCCATTCCCGATCATCAACGCGGCAAAGATCGCCGCAAAGGACCAGCGTACACCAAGCGCGATTACCCCCAACGCCGCCATCACGAACACCAGCATCAGCACGAAATCCGCCTGTGTCAACGGATCGAGCGAGGCGATCCCCCAAGCGATCAGCACGGCGGCCACGACCAGCCCGGCCATGATGCGCCGGCGCGGCAACCCGTCCCAGAACCCCTCCGCCATGGGCAGGATCTGCCGGTCGCCGACGAGCCACGCCGCCATCAGCAGCAGGATCGCATGTTCAAAGACCCAGTCGAACAGCACCGGCGCGACGAGCGCGGTAAACACACCGCCCAGCGCCCCGCCCGCCGCCACGACGAGATAGAAGAACGTCAGCCGCGACGGATCCGGCCGCAGCAGATAGAGCCGGTTGTGAAGCGCGACCGCCAGGATGAAGAGCAGCGCCACCATCGCCAGCGCCACCGCCGGATTGGACTGCCCGCCCGATCCCATGGCAAGGCTCCCGACGAGCAGCAGCATGAGCGGCGCATAGCGCGACAGGATCGCGGCCCAGTCGCCGCCTTGGGAAAACGCCACCGAAAAGCTCAGGAGATAAAGCCCGAGCGGAATGACCCAAAGCAGCGGCATCG
The DNA here is from genome assembly GCF_022378335.1 of Croceicoccus hydrothermalis. Taxonomy (GTDB): domain Bacteria; phylum Pseudomonadota; class Alphaproteobacteria; order Sphingomonadales; family Sphingomonadaceae; genus Croceicoccus; species Croceicoccus hydrothermalis. The sequence goes on along the minus strand of NZ_JAIQCI010000004.1, from coordinate 232,563 downwards.
CCATGATGTCGGTCGTCAGCAAGGTCGTCGTCGACAGCATCAGCCCCGACGGCACCGCCGCCAGCACGACCCACATCGCGATGCGGCACGGCGAAACCGGTTCGGCGAACGGCACGTCGTCCGCCCCCACGGCGGTATCCACCGGCGCCTGCGTTCCTTCCCGCCAACGCGACGCGGCGGCCAGCGCGACGAGCACGAACAGAAACCCGTATCCCGCCGTCCAGATCCAGCTTTGCAGCCCCAGCGAAAAACGCGGTTCGAGCCAGAGCGGATAGGTCAGCAATCCTGCAAAACTGCCCAGATTGGACGCGGCATAGAGGGCGTAGGGATCGCCCGCCGCGCGCGACGCCGCGAACCAGCGTTGCATCAACGATGCCTGCGCCGAAACCAGCAGGAATACCGGCCCGATCGTGACCGCGAAGAGCGCCGGCACCCAGAGCACCTCCCACCCCGGCGCGGGCGGCGGCAGGTCGGCAAGCGCGATCGGCAGCGTCAACCCCGCCAGCGCCATCAGCCCGAGATGCCACACCGCCTGCCGCCGCACCGGCATCCGCGACAGCGCATGGGCATAGGCATAGCCGCCGAGCAGCAGCGCCTGAAACACGAGCATCGCACTGTTCCAGACATTGGGCGCACCGCCGAGCAGCGGCAGCGCAAATCGCGCGACGAGCGGCTGCACCAGGAAAAGCAGGAAGCTCCCCGTCAGGATGACGAGCACGAACAGGGCGCGTCGCGGCGGGGTGGAAGCGATGGCGGTCACTGTGCGGCCCAATCCTCGCGGGTGATGTCGTATACGATGATGTTTTCCGCCCATGCGGCGTCGCCCTCGGCGGTAAAATCGCGATCCGCCCGGCGTGTCATGCCGAGCCGTTCCATCAAGCGCCGGCTCGCCGTGTTTTCAAGGACGGTGAGTGCGATCACATGGTCAGCGCCAAACCGTTCGAACGCGAGGGTGAGCGATTGCCGCGCGGCTTCGCCGGCGTAGCCGTGGCCCCACGCATCTTCGCGCAGGCGCCAGCCGATTTCCATCTCGCCAATGGGTCCGGGTTCGAGATTGGACCGCTTCAACCCGCAAAAGCCAAGCAATTCGCCAGCCAGATGACCGCCATCATCCTTGCGCTCCACCGCCCAGAAGGTGAACCCGTGATCCGCGCGATAGGACAGCAGCCGGTCCATGACCGCCCGCTCCTTCTCCGCATCGAGCACGCCGCCGAGCCAGCGCATGACGGCGGGCGTGTTGGTGTGCCGGAAAAACGGCGCCCAGTCCGCCGCCGTCCAGTCGCGCAGCACCAGCCGCGATGTTTCCACGTGAAACGCTCCGCCCGGATCGGCGGCGTGGCGCTCAACCATTCAGCAGCTTTGCGACGAGAGGCGCGTGATAGGTCAGGACACCGGTGGCGCCCGCGCGCTTGAATGCGGTCATGACCTCCATCACCATGGCGTCGCGGTTCCCTGCGCCGACCTTGGCCGCGGCCTCGATCATCGCGAATTCGCCGCTGGTATGGTAGGCGAATACCGGCACGTCGAAACTTTCGTACACGCGGCGCACGATGTCGAGATAGCAGGCGCCGGGCTTGACCATGACGCTATCGGCGCCTTCCTCGATATCGGCGGCGACTTCGCGCAGCGCCTCGTCCCCGTTGGCGGGGTCCATCTGATACGTCTTCTTGTCGCCTTGCAGCAATCCCGACGACCCGACGGCATCGCGGAACGGGCCGTAGAACGCGCTGGCGAATTTGGCGGCATAGGCCATGATCTGAACGTTATGGTGCCCACCATGTTCGAGCGCGTCGCGGATCGCGCCCACGCGCCCATCCATCATGTCGGATGGCGCGACGATATCGGCACCGGCGTCGGCCTGTACCAACGCCTGCGCCACGAGCCGGTCCACCGTCACGTCATTGGTGACATAGCCCGACGAATCGAGAATGCCGTCCTGCCCATGGCTGGTATAGGGGTCGAGCGCGACATCGGTGAGGATGCCGATATCGGTGCCCGTCGCGTCGCGGATCGCGCGAATGGCACGGCACATCAGATTGTCGGGGTTCAAAGCCTCGCGCCCCGTCTCATCGCGCAGATCGCCCGGCGTGTTGGGGAACAGTGCAACGCACGGGATGCCCATCGCCGCTGCCTCCTTCGCCCGGCCGGCGATGACGTCGACGGATCCCCGCGACACGCCGGGGAGCGCAGGCACAGGCTCCTCCACCCCCTGCCCCTCGCATATGAAGAGCGGCCAGATCAGATCGGCGGGCCTGAACCGGGTTTCGCGCTGCATCGCGCGGCTCCACCCGTGGCGGCGGGACCGGCGCAGGCGTTTGCGCCCGCGTGGGTCGGAACGGAACTCGGGGTGGATTGCGCCGGTATCGGCCTTCGGGCTGTCGGTCATGGCGCGGGGTGATGCCTCAAGGGCGCGTGCGATGGAAGGGGCGAGTTGGTCCGATACGCGAATTCGGTCGCCCTCAATCCGGCGCGTTCGACAGGCGGTCGATCTCTCGCACCGGTTCCGCCTCCCGCGCCGCCTCGGGGACGAGCGGGCGCAGCGCGGCCCCCGGCTCGACCGCACGCAATTGGGACAGGCGAGCGCGGAACTGCTTCAGCTCCGCCCCGGACAGCAGGGCACGGGTCACGAACTTGACCGAGAGCGGGTCGATATTGCGGCCCCCGCGATACAGCTCGTAATGAAGATGCGGCCCCGTCGACAGTCCGGTGGAGCCGACATAGCCAATCACCTGCCCGCGGCGGACCGACGCGCCGTTCGACACCGCGATCCGGCTCATGTGGCTATACCCGCTCGCCAGACCGCCGCCATGATCGATGCGCACGTAATTGCCGTGCCCGCCATTGCGGCCCGCGCGGATGACGCGCCCATCGGTCACGGCATAGATCGGCGTGCCGGTCCGCCCGCGGAAATCGACGCCATTGTGCATGCGCTTGTATTTCAGGATCGGATGGCGACGCATGCCAAAACGCGACGAGATCGCCCCGTTGACCGGCGCGATCATCCCGCTGCGCAATTCGCCGGTGCCGTTGGCGTCGAAAAAACGCCCCTCCTTGCCCCAGCGCAGCAATTGCGCCTTCGCCTTGCCGCCACCCGAAAGCCCGGCATAGAGAAGATCGCCAACCTCGACCTCGCCCGTGGCGGCGCGGCGATAGGCGACGATCATGTCGAATTCATCATCGGCGCCGACCACGCGATCAAGGTCGATCGCCTCATCCAGCGCGGCGAGATATTGCTGCACCGAACGCGCCGGGGCACCCGCGGCACGCGCCGCGCGATAAAGCCCCGCGCCCACCTTGCCGCGAATGCGCAGCGGCGTATCGTCCACACGGATCGGCTTGCGGATGAGCGCGAGCGGCCCGCCATCGCGCGCCACGCCAAGCTCCAGATCGAAACGCGCCCGGAAATCGAGCCGTTCGAGCGGGCGCGGCATCTCGGGCGACGGGCGCCGCCCAAGCCGCAGATCGAAAGCCGTGCCGTCCGCGATCGCATTTTCCGGCATCGCCCCGCCGATGAGCGCGGCGGCGCGCTCCGCATCGCCCTCGCTAACCCCTGCACGGCGCAGCATCGCCATCAGGCTGTCGCCGGCGCCCAGCGTGCTGGTCAATTCCACCACCGGGCGTTCCGGCGCCGCGGCCAGCGGCACGACCAGCCGCGATGGCCCCATGCGCCGCCCGCTATCGGCGCCAAGGGCAAGAGGCGTGATCATCTGACTGCGATATTCGTCGCGTTCCGACCGGGTGAGATTCGTGGTCGGCGCGGCACTCACAGTGGAAAAATCGGGCCAGAACGCCAGCGCCGCCGCAATCAGCGCAAGCATGATGCCGAGCGAACGGAACCAGCGCAGCGTGCCGATCCCGCTGGCAAGATCGCTCACCAACCGGGCCGGGGGCCGCGCCATTGCGGCGGCGGCGCCCCTGCCCCGCCGTCCAAATCCGCGTCGGCCAAATCCGCGCCGTTCCGCGTTCCGCCTGCCTTCGATGTCCCCCGTCATGATCATCCTAATTTCGCAGCGGGTTTCGCCATTTGCGCCCGCCCGCGTTTTCGATCCGCCTTCGTCTGACGCAAATCCGTGGCGTTCAAAAGTTAATATCGCCTTGATCACACGAAGCCGTCGGCAGGCCGGGGCATAGGTGAGACGAATGGTATGCACCGGCGCGTTCATGGGCGATATGCGGCTCCACTTGCGATGCGGCGGTGGCGGTGCCACATTGGAACGATCATGCATGACGGGGTCATCAAGGCGGTCCTGGGGCCGACCAACACGGGCAAGACCCATCTCGCGGTGGAACGGCTCTGCGCACATTCGAGCGGGGCCATCGGCTTTCCCCTCCGCCTGCTCGCACGGGAGGTGTACGAGCGGGTCGTCGCGATCAAGGGGGCGGACAAGGTCGCGCTGGTCACGGGTGAGGAACGGATCGAACCGCCCGGCGCACGGTGGAAACTGTGCACGGCGGAGGCGATGGACCGCGATGCCGATCTCGCCTTCATGGCCATTGACGAGGCGCAGCTCGGCGCGGATCGTGAACGCGGGCATGTGTTCACCGACCGCTTGCTGAACATGCGCGGGCGGGAGGAGACGATGATCCTCGGCTCATCCGCCTTGGCGCCGGTGATCGACACGCTCATCCCCGAGGCGGAAATCGTCACCCGGCCGCGCTTTTCCACATTGTCGCATGCGGGCCCGGTAAAGCTGAGCCGGGTTCCACCGCGCAGCGCCATCGTCGCCTTTTCGGCCGAGCAGGTCTATGTCGTGGCGGAAATGCTGCGCCGGTTTCGCGGCGGCGCGGCGGTGGTCATGGGCGCACTGAGCCCGCAGACCCGCAATGCCCAGGTCGAACTGTTTCAGTCGGGCGAGGTCGATTACCTCGTCGCGACCGACGCCATCGGCATGGGGCTGAACCTCGATGTCGCGCATGTGGCCTTTGCCGGGCTTACCAAGTTCGACGGAGTGCGCAGGCGTCGGCTCACCATTCCCGAAATGGCGCAGATCGCCGGGCGCGCAGGACGGCATCAGAAGGACGGCACGTTCGGCACGCTCGCAGGCGAAGGCGCGGAGTTTACAGAGGACGAGATCTTCGCGATCGAGGAGCATCGTTTCGCCCCGCTCAACCGGTTGTTCTGGCGCGATGCGCGGCCCCGCACCGACAATCTCGGCCATTTGATAAGTGATCTGGAGGCCGCGCCGCATGACGATGCGCTGGCCGCCGCACCGGAGGCGATTGACCTTTCCGTGCTCAAGATCCTGTCCTCCGACCCGGCGATTGCCGACACGGTGCGCGGGCGCGCGATGGTCAAGCGGTTCTGGGACGTGTGCTCGCTTCCCGATTTCCGGTCGCTGGGCGCGGACAATCATGCACGGTTCGTGGCGCGCCTGTGGCAGGATCTGTCGAAAGGAACCGGTCGGCTGGGGCATGATTTCGTCGCAGGAAAGATCGCCGAGCTGGACCAGACGAGCGGCGATATCGACACGCTGCAGGGCCGCATCGCCGCCATCCGCAGCTGGGCCTATATTGCGCAGCGTCCCGACTGGGTGCTCAACCGCGAAGAAATGGCGGAGCGGGCGCGCGCCGTTGAAACCCGGCTATCCGATGCGCTTCACGCAAGGCTGACGGAACGCTTCGTCAATCGCCGCACCACCGTCTTGCTGCGCAAGCTCGGCGCGGATGCAGGGTTGTTGCCGGTCACGATCGACGATGAAAACGCCGTCCTCGTCGATGGCGAGGAAATCGGCAGGCTCGACGGTTTCCGGTTCGAGGTCGATCCGCAGGCCCGACTGGAAACGCGGCGCCTGCTGCTCGCGGCGGCGGAGCGGCATTTGCCCGGCCTGCTGCAACGCCGGGCCGAGGCGTTGGTCGCGGATTGCGCCGCCGATGCGTCGGGTGACGCGGCCCCCGTGTGGCGGGACGCGGACATCGTGTGGCACGGCACCGCCATCGCGAAGATCGAGGGCGGGCGCCGGCTGTTCGGTCCGCAGGTCCGGCTCGATCCCGGGCTCGGCCTGCTTCCGGCGCCGACCCGCACGCGCATTGCCGAGGCGCTGACCGAATGGCTGCACCGTGCCATATCGCGCGATCTCAAACCGCTGCGCCGACTTGCCGATGCGGCACAGGAGAAGGACGCCGGGCCGGAACTGCGCGCGCTGCTTATTGCCATGGTCGATGCGGGCGGCGTGCTCGCGCGGGATGTGTCTGGGCTCGACGCGCTCGACGATGCGCAGAAACACCGCATGCGAAAACTGGGTGTGAAGATCGGCGCGCTCGATCTCTTCGTGCCGGCGATGCTGCGCCCTGCGCCATTGCAACGCTGGACCGTGCTCAGCGCGCTATGCGGCGGCATGAAATCCACCGTCGCGAGCCCTTTTTCACCCGCGCGCGATGCGGACGGCCCACCGCCTGTCGGATACCGCCGCGCCGGACCGCAGCATGTCCGCGTCGACATGGCGGAGCGGCTTCTCGCCGCCGCGCATGAGCGCCGGGCCCGCTGGGCCGGGCCGCCCCGCCGCCCACGATCGAACCGGGCGGCCCCGCGCACCCCGCGTTTCACCCTCGACCCGACGCAGGCACTGTCCATGGGCCTGACGACGCAAAGCTATGCTCATCTGTTGCGAGAGGCCGGCTTTGTCGCCGACGTTCCCCCCGCTCTCCCCGACCGGATGTTCGGACCGCCCGCCCCGCCGCGCTGGCACTGGAAACCGCGGCGTCGTCCCGATGCGCGGCGCCCGCGTGCGGGGCCCGGCAAGCCCGGTGCCCGTGCGGTGCCCCGTGCCGGCAATCCGTTTGGCGAACTTGCCCAACTGCTCCCGTAACGGCGGCGGCGGGATGAAGCCCCCTGTCGATCCACCGCGCGAAACCCTGCGGATCGACCGGTTGCTGTGGATGTTGCGCATGACGAAGACGCGAAGCCTGGCGCAGGCGCTGATCGCGAAGGGTCATGTGCGTCTGAACGGGCGGCGCGTGCTGCGCGCCTCGTGCGGCGTGGGCACGGGCGACGTTCTGGTCCTTCCCATGGCGAGCGGGGTGCGCGTCATCGCGATCGACGTCCTGCCCGCCCGGCGCGGCCCGGCCGACGAAGCGCGGCGCCACTATCACGAAATCGAGAGTGTCTCGCAACAAGCCACCGATGCTTGACGTCGGCCCAAAGCCGCCATAACCCGGCCTGAAACACCGATTAAGCGGCCAGCAAAGGGGCCAGGGGAACACTCATGACCTACGTCGTCACCGAAGACTGCATCAAGTGCAAATATATGGATTGCGTCGAGGTTTGCCCCGTCGACTGCTTCTATGAAGGCGAGAACATGCTCGTCATCAATCCGAGCGAATGCATCGATTGCGGTGTCTGCGAACCGGAATGCCCGGCCGAAGCGATCCTTCCCGATACCGAAAACGGGCTGGAAAAATGGCTTGAGCTGAACACGCAATATTCGGCGGAATGGCCGAATATCACGGTGAAGAAGGATTCGCCCGACGATGCCGATGCGCACAAGGGCGAAGAAAACAAGTTCGAGAAATATTTCAGCGCGGACGCCGGCGAGGGCGATTGAGGCGTAGGCGACCGATCCGTCGGATCGGCGGGTTTCGCAATCGTGTGCAGCCCCCGCGCGGCGCGGGGGGGCTGACCCTGGCTGTGCGCAATACGCAAATGCTGGCATTTGCGCTTGCACTGTGGTAATGGGGCGTCAGTGCCGGACGATACCCCCATCGTGCGGCCCCGTCAGTAACGGCGACATCCCGCAGATCTGACCTGCCATCGGGCCGGTGTCATCCGGTCGGGCGGGTTTTCGGTCCTCTCGATGCCATAGGGCATTTGTGGGATACGAACGCCATAGAAAGGACAATGCATGACTGCCAAGGCGAATGCCTTCGACGTCGGAGACTATGTCGTTTACCCCAAGCACGGCGTTGGCCGCGTCATCGAACTGCAAAGCCAGGAAATCGCCGGCATGCAGCTCGAACTTTATGTGCTGCGCTTTGAAAAAGAACGCATGACGTTGCGCGTTCCCACCAACAAGGTCGAATCCATCGGAATGCGCAAGCTGTCCTCGGACAAGACGCTGCGCGAGGCGATGGATGTGCTGAAGAGCAAGCCCAAGGTCAAGCGGACCATGTGGTCGCGCCGCGCTCAGGAATACGAGGCGAAGATCAATTCGGGCGATCTGGTCTCCATCGCGGAGGTGACGCGCGACCTGTTCCGCGCCGACGATCAGCCGGAGCAAAGCTATTCCGAGCGTCAGATTTTCGAAGCGGCATCGAGCCGTCTCGCCCGCGAACTCGCCGCGATGGAAAACACGGACGAGCCGACTGCGCTGGCCAAGATTCTCGAAGTTCTGAACGAGCATGCGCCCAAATATTACGAGCAGCAGCCCGCCTGAACCGGCGCATCTCGATCATGAAAAAGGGGCTGCCGGTCATGTCGGCGGCCCTTTTTTTCGCGGTAATGCCATGGCCGATCGGACGCGTCGTCCATCGGGCCGTAATCGCCTATTGTCGAATCACGCTTCATATTCTCTGGAATGATACGCATGGGTCACAGCACGGAATGACAGACCGCGCCATGCGATGGCGCGCCCACGCCGAAAGAGGAGTATCGCCATGCGTTTTTCGACCGCGCCCCTGATCATGGCTCTGATCGCGACGACTGCGGCATGCGGGGACGATACGAAAACCGTTTCGGGGCGGCAGGGAATACCGCTGAACGAGCTTGAACTCGACGTGCCCGCACCCGAAAGCCTGACCCTGCACGGTCCGGACAGGGTCACCGTGCGCGAAGGTGAAAATCTGAAAATTTCGGTCGACGGTTCGCCCGAATCGACCGACGCCCTGCGTTTCTCGATCGCCGATGGCACGCTCGTCATCGTGCGCAAAGGCACGACCGATACGCCGGCCACCGTTACCGTAACCATGCCGGCGCCGACCAGCGTATCGATGGCGGGAAGCGGCGAAGTTCGCGTTCCCGCCCTTGCTGAAGGGGGCGCCCGGATCACAATTGCCGGATCGGGGACGGTGACGGCACGGGACGTAAAAACTGCGAAGCTCGACGTGCGTATCGGCGGTTCCGGCAGTTTTTCCGGGGCGGGACACGCGCGCGCACTCAATCTCGACATTGCGGGGTCGGGCCTGGCCGACATGGCCGACCTGACCGCCGAAATAGCCAGGATCAGCATCACCGGATCCGGCGCGGGTCAGTTCCGGTCGGATGGACCCGTCACGGCGACGATCGTCGGATCGGGCCGGGTCAGGGTCGATGGAACCCCCACCTGCGACATTAATTCTCTCGGATCAGGGGCGGTTTTATGCGCCGGTTCGTGATCGATTGAACCGCGTTCAGCATTGCGCCATCGGACATGGAACAGCCTTCGCCGGGAATAGTCTCATTTATCAAAGGATGGCCCATGGTTTTTCGGCGCCGCGTGATGCGATGGGCAGTGGTGGCGGCGATGATACCGCTCTTGTCGGCCTGCCTGGCCAAGGCTGCGTTCGACGTGGCGACCGCTCCTGTCCGGGTCGCGGGCAAGGCCATCGACCTTGCCACCACGAGCCAGTCCGAGGCTGATGAGAAACGCGGGCGCGCACTGCGCAAGCAGGAGGAGCGTCTCGGCGAACTCGACCGAAAATACCGCCGCGCCTTGCGCGATTGCGACGACGGCGATCCGCGTGCCTGCGAACGGGCGCGTTTCCTGTTCGAAGAAATGGAGAGCATGCCCCGCTGAAACCCGCGTATGGTGGCGGCTTTAGAATGCGGCGCGGCGCAATCGGTCATTGATTGCGGCCCCGATGCCGCCGCTTGGTATCGGGGCGACGGCGATCCGCTCCTCCGGCGCGTGCGTTGCGCGGTGGAGCGCGTCATAAAGGCGGCTCCCCGCCTCGACCAGATCGCCTTTTTCCGACAGGTCGAAATCCCCCCGCACCGTGCCAAAGCCGATGAGGAATTCCCCCGCCTCGGCGTGAAGGGCGTTGAGCCGGACCGGCTTTCCCGGTGCGTAATGACTGCTGAGCTGCCCCGGCGCTTCGATGCCCGTGCAGCTTTCGTTCCTTTCCGGCCCGAGCAGCGCGGCGATCGCATCGCCGGTCAGGGGCCCGGGACGAAGCATGCTCCACCCCTGATCCCGGATCGCCACGATCGTCGATTCCAGTCCGGCGCGGGTGGGCCCGCCATCGACGACCATTGGCACGTTTTCACCCAGCGAATCGCGGACATGCGCGGCGCAGGTGGGGCTGACCCCGCCGCTGCGATTGGCGGATGGCGCGGCGAGCGGCGCAGCGCAGCGGGCCAGAACCGCCCGCATGACGGGATGCGCCGGACTGCGCACCGCGACTGTAGGGAGCCCGGCCCGCACCGCAGGCGCCAGCGGCGATGCATCGCGTGCCGGCAGGACCAGCGTCAACGGCCCTGGCCAGAACCGCTTCATCAAAAGCGCCGCACGATGTCCGACATGGACGAGGCGCCGCGCCCCCTCCTGGTCCAGCACATGCACGATCAGCGGATTGAACGAGGGCCGGCCCTTCGCGGCGTAGATCCGCGCAACCGCCTCCGCATCGTCGGCGCGCGCGGCAAGGCCGTATACCGTTTCGGTCGGGAGCGCGACGATCTCGCCATTGTCGAGCCGGGCGGCTGCCTCTGCGATCACGGCGTCGGGGATGGCGGGGCCGGCGTCTTGGGGATCAGGGTGTGTGGCGTCCTTCATTGCGCATGTCTATAAGCCGCCCACACGCCGCTGGACAGGAGCAATGCGCGATGGATGGGGAGTTGGGTTCAAAACTGTCGGGACTGCTAACGCGCATTGCCGACGCGCTCGACCGGATGGCACCGCCCCCAGCGCCGCCGGTCGATCTTCATGCCGCCCCGGCCTATCGCTGGGGCGCGTCGGGGCTGACTGCGGTGCCGCGGATCGTCGCGCCGGACACCGACATGCTGTGTGGGATCGACCGGCAACGCGATGCGGTTTTGTCCAACATGCGCCGCCATGCGACCGGCGCCGCCGCGCATGATGTGTTGCTCTGGGGTGCGAGAGGCACGGGCAAATCCGCGCTGGTCCGTGCCGCGGTGCGCGATGCGGGGGCGCATGGCGATATTGCGCTGGTGCAGGCGAGCGCGGACAGCCTCGACAGCCTTCCGCATCTGTTTGCCCTGTTGAACGATGCCGGGCTGCACGATGCAGGACGGCGCTTCGTGGTTTTTATCGACGATCTGGGTTTCGCACCGGGCGAGGAACGCGCCGTGCGGCAATTGCGGTCGCTGCTGGAGGGGGGCGTGGCACCGCGGCCCGCCAATGTGCGGATAGCCGTAACCTCCAACCGCAGGGCGATCGTTCCGCGCCACGGCGGTGAGCAGGACGATCCGATCAATCCGCGCGATGCCGTCGACGATGCGCTGGCCCTGGCGGACAGGTTCGGGCTCGTGCTGGGCTTTCACGCGGTGTCACAGGACGATTACCTCGCCATCGTCGCGGCCTATGCCAATGCCCATGCGCTGCAATATGAGGAGGCCGATGCGCTTGCCTGGGCACAGCGGCGCGGGGCGCGTTCGGGCCGCGTCGCCCGGCAATTCGTGACAGAACTCGCCGGGCGCGCAGGGCTCGACCTCGCTTGAAAAATTAGCGCGCTTCTTCGTCCCCCGCGCCCACGGACGAGCGCGCGCCTGTCACGCGCCAGATGATACCCGCCGTGTCGTCGCTCACCAGAAGACCGCCCGCATTGTCCCATGCGAGCCAGGTCGGACGGCCATGCGCGTCCTCGCCATCCTCGGTCAGAAATCCGGTCAGCACCGGCAGAGGGGTTTCGCCCTGCGGGTTGCCACGCGCGTCGAACGGCACGAACACCACATCATAGCCCGATTTGGGCACGCGGTTCCATGAACCGTGACGCGCCACGAACGCCCCCCGGTCATATGCGCCGCCAAGCCCGTTCCCGTCCGCGAATACGAGCCCCAGAGGCGCGGCATGCGTGCCGAGCGCATATTCCGGCCGCCTCGTATATTCGGTCAGGAAATTGGGCATCGGTGCCTCGACCCGTTCGTCGATGTAGGTTTTCCAATACACCCACGGCCAGCCATATTGCGCGCCGACGGGCACATTGGTCAGATAATCGGGCGGCACATCCGGCCCGATCATGTCGCGTTCGTTTACCGTGGTCCACAATTCGCCGCTCGACGGTTGAATGGCGAGCCCGTTGGGATTGCGCAGACCCACGGCAAACAGACGATGGGTGCGCGTGGCGAAATCATATTCGTGGATCGCGGCGCGGCCGGTTTCCTCCGCCATACCGTTTTCGGCCACGTTGCTCGCCGAACCGACCGTGATGAAAAGCCGGTCACCCTCCGGATCATACAGCACGTTGCGGACCCAGTGATTGCCCCCGCCGGGCAGATCCATGAGCTTTTCCGGCTCCGCGGTGATCCGCCCCTGCCCCACCTCGAACGGAAAGGACAAAAGCGCATCCGTATTCGCGACGATGAGCCGCCCATCGCGAAGCGCCATGCCGAACGGCGAATGCAGGCCGTCGAGCAGGACAGAGCGTTGGTCCGCCCGACCGTCCCCATCACTGTCGCGCAGCAATGTGATGCGGTCCGCCGATACGCCGCCCGCGCCGACCCGGTCCATGAACAGCCCCATGATCCAGTCGGTGATGCCCCCGTCGTCGCCCGTGGCCGGACCGCGCGTTTCGGCCACGAGCACATCGCCATTGGGAAGGGTGAACACCGAACGCGGATGATCGAGCCCATCGGCAAAGCGCACGACGGAGAGGCCCGCCGCCGCGGTCGGCGTTGCATCCGCCGCCCACCCGGCCGGTTCGGCAAGAGCGATGCTGGGGAATGTTTCCTCTTCCGCCTCGGCAATGACCGGGTCGGGGCCAGTCAACTGCGCATCGGTATATTCGGCGCGAGTCGGGCGCAATACGAGATAGAAAATCAGGGCCGCCACCAGGACGACGATGCCAATGACGATAATCGTCTTGCGGGTTTTCGGTGTCATGGCCGAAGAATAGTCTGTGCCACGACCCCCGGCAATGGGCAGCTTCGCATTGCGCATGGCGTCGGGATCGCTAAGGCGGTGCCATGTTCGATTTCACTCCCTCCGACGCTGCGGACAAGCCGCTTCTCTATCGTGAATTGTGCGAGGCCGCCGATGCGCTGACGTCGGGCGAGCCGGATGGGATCGCCAATATGGCGAATGTCGCGGCGCTGATCTGGGGCTTCGTCCCGGATTTGAACTGGGCCGGGTTCTACCGCGTGATCGGCGACGGGCTGGTGCTCGGCCCGTTCATGGGCCGCCCCGCCTGTATCCGCATCCCGCTTGGTCAGGGGGTATGCGGCACGGCAGCTGGCGAAAAACGCTCCGTCCTGGTGGAGGATGTTCACAGCTTCGCCGGGCATATCGCCTGCGACGCGAATAGCCGGTCCGAACTTGTCGTGCCGATCATCGTCGATGGCGCGGTGAAGGCAATCATCGACCTCGACAGCCCCCTCCCGTCCCGTTTCGATGCGCAGGATCAGGACGGTTTCGAAACGCTTGCCGCAACACTGGCGACGCGGATCTAACTAGATTTCGCCACCCGAAAGCCGCTGACAGACGAGATCGAGTTGATCGAGCGTCTTGTAGCGCACGGTTACCGCCCCGCCCTGTTCCGACCCGTCCGGATCGATCCGGATGGGCAGGCCGAGAAATTCTTCCAGCTGTTTTTGAATGGCGAGAATATCGGCATCGTTTTCGCGCGTGCTGGGCCGCGCCGCACGGTGGCGCGGTTCCTTTGTCGGCGCATTGCGGCGACGGATCAGCTTTTCGACATCGCGCACCGACAAATTGTCGTCCACGACGGTCTGCGCAATCTCTTCCGCATTGTCCACGTTGATAAGCGCGCGTGCATGGCCCATCGACAACGCGCTCGATTCCACCATGGTCAGAACCGGCTCCGGCAAGGCCAGCAATCGCATGAGGTTTGCAACATGGCTGCGCGATTTGTCGACCATGCGGGCGATTTCGGTTTGCGACATGTCATTGCGCGTATGGAGACGGTGGTACGCGCGGGCCTCCTCTACTGGGTTCAGATCCTCACGCTGAATATTCTCGATAAGCGCGAGCGCCGCGACGTCGCGGTCGGCAAGATCGCGAACGATCGCGGGAATTTCATGCAATTGCGCTTTTTGCGCGGCACGCCAGCGTCGTTCACCCGCGACAAGCCGGTAACGCCCCTGTCCGCTCGCCGTCACGATCACCGGCTGAATGACGCCCCTGCTCGCAATGGATCGGGCGAGATCATCGAGCGCATCGGGATCGAAATTAACACGCGGATTATCGGGATGCGGTTCGATCGAGGCGACCGGCAACACCGTCAGACCATCCTGATGGACGGTAGGTTCGGGAGTTGCTGTTTCACGTGAAACAGGACGCTCGATCTGCGTGTCGCCGAGTAGCGCGCCCAGCCCACGACCGAGTGCGGCTCTTTTCTTCGTCGCCTTCGCCCCCTCGCTCATGCTGCCTTCCTCTGTTCCGGAAGCCGACCGATCAGCTCACGCGCAAGTTCCATATAAGCCCGTGATCCGGCGCAGTGATGGTCATACACGATGGCGGGAAGTCCGTAGCTTGGCGCCTCGGAAAGACGCACGTTGCGCGGGATCACGGTATCGAACACCACATCGCCGAGCACGGCGCGAACGTCATCGGACACCGACTCGGTCAAACGGTTCCGGCGGTCGAACATCGTCAATGCGATCCCGATGATATTGAGGTCCGGGTTGAAGCGGTCCTTAACCAATTCGATGGTTTGCATCAGCTGGCTCAGCCCTTCCAAAGCGAAAAACTCGCATTGCAGCGGAACGAGAATTTCGTGCGACGCGGTCAGCGCATTCAACGTCAACAACCCCAGCGAAGGCGGGCAATCAATGAAGCAGATATCGTAACCGCCTGCAGCATCGAGTGCGCCTTGAAGGCGCCGCGTGCGATTGTCATATCCCACCATCTCGATCTCCGCACCGGACAGATCGACAGTCGCGGGCACGATGTCGAGGCCGGTTATCTGCGTCGACATCTTACACTCATCGAGCGGCTTGCAATCGATAAGGAGGTCGTAACTCGAATGTTCGCGATCGTTGGTTTCGATTCCGACGCCGGTGGACGCATTGCCCTGCGGATCGAGATCAATGAGCATCGTACGCCACCCAATCGCAGCGAAAGACGTCGCAAGATTGATCGCAGTCGTCGTCTTTCCGACTCCGCCCTTCTGATTCGCGACCGATACCGTAATCATGAACCCGATTTTCCCGATAAGCTTGGTATAGTACCGACTATAACACCGGACTCCGGATCGGTCACCGAGTGTTCCACGTGAAATGCATGTGGCATGACCATCCCATCGAGTTCAGCCAAAGCGCCCCGCCCTTTGGGAAGAAGCCAGTACGTGTCGGCATCGGCCAGATGGCCAGCGATCGCCACGATCTTGTCTGTTACGGCAACCGCACGGGCGGATATGATATCGACTCTGTTTCGAACGACATTCTGAACCGTAGACGCTTCGATGCATATATTCGTAAGCGCGAGGCGGTCAGCCACACAGCGAAGAAATTCAACCCGTTTGACCCGAGGTTCAACCAAAATGAATTCGCATTTCGGTAGAAGGATGGCGCAGACCACACCCGGTAGCCCGGCGCCCGACCCGATATCAACCCAAGAGTCCGCCCGCGTTTCACGTGGAACGAGATTGATCAATTGCGCCGAATCGAGAATATGACGCGACCACACATTCGAAATCGTGGACCGCGCGATCAAATTCTGATGGCTAGTCTCCGCTAATAACGCCGCAACATAGGCGTCCAGCAGGGGAAGCCTGGACCCATCCACACGTGGCATCCGACAAATCCGCGCCAGACAATCGTCGCGATCCTTGGCATCGACGAATTCGCTCAACATACCAACTCATATTTGCGCAAGGCGACCAACACCGCGGAAACGGCAGCGGGGGTCACTCCCCTTACCCGCTCTGCCGAGGCGAGGGTCTCGGGTCGTGCCCGCGTAAGGCGTTCGACCATTTCGCCCGAAAGGCCAGGCACCTTCGCGAAATCGAAGTGGCTTGGTATCGCAAGCGCTTCACTCTGCCTCAAATCCCGCAATTCGGCGTCCTGACGCTGTAGATACGGACGATATCGGCAATCTTCGATCAGGCTTTCCCATACCTCGTCATCTGCGACATCGTAATTGACCAGTGCGGATATATTCCGTGCAACCGTGTCATGCCGAAGCCAATCAGACAGCGGCATTGCATCATAGCCACGAATGTCCATCCCCGCATCGCGTAATTGCTTAGCGGAATGAACGACGCTCAGCTCCTCTTCGGCACGACCAATGGCATCCTTGCGTGCGGCGAACCATGCGCGGCGTTCCGCGCCCACCGCTCCCACCTCGATCGCCAATTCGGTGAGGCGGTCGGCGGCATTGTTGGCGCGGAGTCGGAGGCGATATTCTGCCCGTGACGTCAACATGCGATAGGGTTCGGTCACGCCCTGAAGCGTCAGATCGTCGATCATCACGCCGATATAGCTATTCGCGCGATCGAGTGGGATCGTGTCCGAACCGGTTGCGGCGGCCGCAGCCGAAATCCCGGCAACCAGACCCTGCGCGCCGGCCTCTTCATAGCCGGTAGTGCCATTGATCTGACCTGCACAAAACAATCCGTCGATGTCTTTCAACTCCATCGAGCGTTTGAGCGCACGCGGGTCGATATGATCATATTCGACGGCATAGCCCGGCTCCACGATCTCGACCTGCTCAAGCCCTGTGATCGTGCGGACCATGGCGTGTTGAACATCGACGGGTAAGGACGTGCTGATCCCGTTGGGGTAGACCAGATGGCCGTTCAATGTCTCCGGCTCCAGGAAAATCTGATGCCCGCTGCGATCTGCGAAGCGATGAATCTTGTCTTCGATCGACGGGCAATAGCGCGGCCCCACCCCGGAAATCGACCCGCCAAACAATGGGGAACGGTCGAGATTGCGGCGAATGAGGTCGTGCGTCACCTCATTCGTGCGGGTAATCGCACAGGAGAGTTGCGGATTTTGTCGCCCTTTCGACAATGGCGACATGGTCCACTGATCCTGGTCCGACGGCTGCCGCTCAAGCTCGGACCAATCGATGGTGCGACCATCCAGGCGCGGCGGTGTGCCGGTTTTAAGCCGCGCCATCGGCAGCGCAGCATCCCGCAATTGCCGGGCAAGGATCGACGCGGAGGCTTCGCCGACACGGCCGCCTTCGAAACGCTCTTCCCCCCGAAAAAGCCGACCCCCCAGAAACGTACCCGTACACAGGACGACCGCCCGCGCACCGATCCTGTCGCCCGCCCCGGTCACCACTCCCGAAACCCGCGAACCTTCGAAGATCAGGCCCGCGGCCTCCGCCTCGATTTCCTTGAGATTGGGAAAAGCGCCGATCATATTTTGGATCGCACGCCGGAACAGGACGCGGTCCGCCTGAATCCGCGGCCCCTGCACCGCGCTCCCCTTGGAGCGATTAAGCATGCGATAATGGATCGCCGCTGCATCGGCAGCGCGGCCCATCAATCCGTCAAGCGCGTCGATCTCCCGAACAAGATGCCCCTTGCCCAATCCGCCGATGGCAGGATTGCACGACATGGCGCCCGTGCGGTTTTTATCGAAGCTGATCAGGGCGACGCGCGCCCCGCCGCGGGCCGCTGCAGCCGCAGCTTCGCAGCCAGCGTGGCCGCCTCCGATGACTATGACATCAAATGTGAGCATGGTCGCCCTATAGACCAAGATCGTGTCCGCTGGAACCGCGTTCCACGTGAAACACTATTTCCCGATGCAGAAGCGCGCGAAAAGCCGGTCGAGCATGGCCTCGACATCGCTCTTACCTGCAAGACGGTCGAAGGCTTTCCGCGCCACGCGCAACCGCTCGGCGAGAACGAGCAAATCCTCCGACTGCGGAATGTCGCGCAATGCGTCCAAAGCCTGATTTATCTGAGCGCGTTGAAAGCTCGAGATAGCGACCGAACCCGGTTTGGGCATACGAGCCCGTGCCAGTGTGACGAGGTCGCGAACCAGATCATCGACGCCCGCTCCGGTACGGGAGGATACGACCGCACGCGGATCTGCCTTCGCCATCCGATCCGCTACGTCGGATTTGGTTTCTATCTCCAATGCGCCATCCGGCCCTTCACCCTCCGGCCCCAACCAGAGAACGACATCTGCAGTTGCGAGAGCGGATTTCGCGCGCTCAATGCCGATTTTCTCGATCTCGTCGTTCGTGTCGTCGCGAATACCGGCGGTATCGACGAACTGGAACGGGATCCCGTCAATAGCGACCGGCCGATACAGCACGTCGCGCGTCGTGCCCGCGACGGGCGTTGCGATCGCCGCATCCTCCCGCAGGATTGCATTGAAAAGACTGCTTTTCCCGCTGTTGGGCGGTCCCGCAATGACGACGCGAAACCCCTCCCGCAGCGCTTCGAGATGGGGCGCATTCGTCCATTTCTCGAGATCAGCGTACAACCCGTTGCGTTTCACGTGAAACGTTGACGAGATTTCTTCCCCGTCCTCCTCGTCGGAAAAATCGAGAACCGCCTCGACCTCCGCACCGAGCATCAGGACGGTCTCCCGCCATTCGGCAACCTGTTTGGATAGAACACCGTCGGCAAGGCTTTGCGCGTTCCGCCGCTGTAACTCCGTTTCGGCTTCCAGCAAATCGGCGAGACCCTCCGCTTCGCTGAGATCGAGGCGCCCGTTCGCAAAGGCACGCCGGGTAAATTCGCCCGCATACGCGGCGCGAAACTCCGGCAATTCGCCCAGCTCCCGTTCGACAGCGGCGATGACCGCACGCCCACCGTGAAGGTGAAACTCGACGCTATCCTCCCCCGTCGCACTGGCCGGGCCCGGAAAAAACAGGACGATCGCCTTGTCGAGGATCATGCCGTCACGATCACGCAAATGGCGAAGGGCCGCTTTTCGCGCGGGCACCATTCCACCTGCCAAGGCGATAAGCGCGTCGGTTGCCCGCGGTCCGCTTATGCGCAAAACCGCGATGGCTGCCGGCGGCTGTCCGCTCGACAGCGCGAAAATGGTGGCATCATTCATGTCGCGATTGCAGCGTGCAATAGGATCAGTCTTTTCGCGGCGTGTTCTTGCCGAACGCGGCATTCGCGCTATTTTCCATCATCTGGCGGAACATCTTGAGGCCAAATTCACCCATGGGTGCAAATTGCTTCATCATGTCCTGAAGCTGCTCGATATTGCCGGTGCCCTTCATCGCATTGACGAGGCTGTCGACATAAATATCGTTGGCGCGCGAGACATCGGGCAGGCCGAGAAACCGCCGCGCTTCCTCCGGCGAGCACTCGAACTCGAAATGACCTTTCATGATGCTCTCCTCTCTTATCGATGGTTTTCACGCTGTCACAGCCGCTTTGCAAAGTCCATCGTCGCCCCCTACTTAATCGTAAACGCCACGAAGGAGATACGCGATGACTCTCGATACCCGGATCAAGACGCTCGACGAAAAGCAGGAATTCGGCGCCTATGTTGCAAAGCCGGCTAGCGCTCCAAAAGCGGCGATCATCGTCATTCAGGAAATTTTTGGCGTCAACGACGGCATTCGCAAGAAATGCGACGATTGGGCGGCGAAAGGGTATCTCGCCATCGCGCCCGATCTGTTCTGGCGCGTCGAGCCGGGCGTCGAAACCAGCTGGGACGACGAAGACGAACGACAGAAAGCCTTCGACATGATGGCCAGGAACAACCCCGACCGCAATGTCGAGGATATCGAAGCCACCATCCGCTGGCTCCGCGCGGAATGCGATATTGCCAAGGTCGGTGCCGTCGGTTTCTGCCTCGGTGGGAAGATCGCCTATATGACCGCGGCCCGGACCGATATCGATGCAACGGTCGGCTATTACGGCGTTGCCATCGATGAAATGCTGAACGAGAAAGAGGCGATCGCAAAGCCGCTCATGCTGCATATTCCGACCGCGGACGATTTCGTCGGCCCCGATGCGCAGGCCCGCATGCATGCAGGGCTCGACGATCATCCAAAGGTCACGCTGCACGATTACGAAGGGCTCGGCCACGGTTTTGCCACCGCGGATGGTTCGCGCCGGGACGATGACGCAGCCGCGCTCGCGGACCGCCGCACCGACGAATTTTTTGCGCAGCATCTTGCCTGAATAGCGCAGCATGGAAAACAAATCGAACGCCCGCGGCTCCGCCAATCTGGCCCGGCGGTTCCTCGTACCGGCGGTGTTGCTGCTGCTGTCCGGCCTCGCCCTGATATGGGGCCCGACGCGTTGGGCGTTGCTGGTTCTGGTGCCGCTGTTGGCCATTGCCTTGTTCGATTTCTTTCAAAAGCGCCATACGCTACGCCGCAATTATCCTCTGATCGCGCGGTTTCGCTGGATCATGGAGGATCTGCGCCCCTATCTGCGCAGCTATGTCGTGGAAAGCGATCTGGAAGGGCGGCCGTTCAACCATGATGAGCGCGCTCTCGTCTATGCCCGGTCGAAGGGGCAGCTCGACGCCCATCCCTTCGGCACCGAGCTCGACGTTTATTCCGATGAATATGAGTGGCTAAGCCATTCGATCGTACCCAATGCCGACGCGCCATCCGAATGGCGCGTTCCCGTTGGCAATGCGCAGTGTTCGCGGCCCTATCATGCGTCCTTGCTCAATATTTCGGCGATGAGCTTCGGCTCGCTCTCCGCCAATGCGATCATGGCGCTGAACAAGGGCGCGGCCATGGGCAATTTCTACCACGATACGGGCGAAGGCGGGCTTTCACGCTATCACCGTTCGCACAATGGCGATCTCGTCTGGGAAATCGGGAGCGGGTATTTCGGATGCCGCACCGAAGATGGCAGCTTCGATCCGGCGCGTTTCGCCGATGTGGCGCAGGATCCGCAGGTCAGGATGATCGAGATAAAGCTGAGCCAGGGGGCGAAGCCGGGACACGGCGGCATGCTTCCCGGCAGCAAGGTGACGAAGGAAATTGCCGAGGCACGCAATGTGAAGGTGGGCGAGGATTGCCTGTCCCCGCCCGGGCATTCGACCTTCTCAAATCCGATCGAAATGCTCGAATGGGCGGCCGGCCTGCGCGACAAATCGGGCGGCAAGCCGGTCGGCATCAAGCTGTGCGTCGGACAGCCGCACGAGGTTTTCGCCATCGCGAAGGCTATGCTCGCAACCGGGATCTATCTCGACTTCATCACCGTCGACGGCGCGGAGGGCGGGACTGGCGCGGCGCCGATCGAATTGTCCAACCGCGTCGGCATGCCGCTACGCGAGGGGCTGATCATGGTGCGCAATGCGCTTGTCGGGACCGACCTCAAACAGCATGTAAAGATCGCCGCGGCGGGCAAGGTGCATTCGGGCGCGCAAATGGCAATGAATTTCGGACTGGGCGCCGATTGGTGCAATGCCGGCCGCGCCTTTATGTTCGCGCTGGGTTGCGTCCAGTCGATGCGGTGTCACGACGACACCTGCCCCACCGGCGTCGCGACGCAGGATGCCACCCGCCAACGCGGCCTCGTCGTGATGGACAAGGGCGAGCGCGTCGCCCGCTTTCAAAGCCACACGCTTCACGGTCTGCGCGAAATCGTCGTGGCCATGGGGCTGGAAACGCCGTGGCAGATCGCCCCGCGCCATATCGGCGAACGGTTCAACACCGTGCGTTCGGATTCGATGGACCGGTTCTACAATTTCCTCAAACCGGGCGAATTGTTGAACGATCCGGGCGATACGCAATATTTGCGCCACTGGAAAGCGGCGCAGGTGGACAGTTTCCGGGCCCGTACGGCGTAGGATCCAGCCCGAACATCGTCACCGCGAACATCGCGTCCAGGGGCCGCCATGCGCGGCGGCCCCTGGTGCAATCTCACTGATTCATGGTGGTGAAGAAATCCTCGTTCGACTTGGAATCCTTCATCTTGTCGAGCAGGAATTCCATCGCGTCGATCGTGCCCATCTGCATGAGAATCCGGCGCAGCACCCACATCTTCGACAGCTTGTCCTTGTCGACGAGCAATTCTTCCTTGCGCGTGCCGGACTTGCCGACGTCGAGCGCGGGGAAGATGCGCTTGTCCGACACCTTGCGGTCGAGGACGATTTCCGAATTGCCGGTGCCCTTGAATTCCTCGAAGATGACCTCGTCCATGCGGCTGCCCGTGTCGATCAGCGCGGTGGCGATGATGGAAAGCGAGCCGCCCTCCTCGATATTGCGGGCCGCACCGAAGAACCGCTTTGGCCGTTGCAGCGCATTGGCATCGACACCGCCCGTAAGCACCTTGCCCGAGGACGGCACGACCGTGTTGTAGGCCCGGCCGAGGCGGGTGATGGAATCGAGCAGGATGACGACATCCTTCTTGTGCTCGACCAGCCGCTTTGCCTTCTCGATCACCATTTCGGCGACCTGCACGTGGCGCGTGGCGGGCTCATCAAAGGTCGAGGAGATGACCTCGCCCTTGACGCTGCGCTGCATGTCGGTGACCTCCTCCGGTCGTTCGTCGACCAGCAGGACGAGCAGGAACACCTCCGGGTGGTTGTCGGTGATGGCCTTGGCGATATTCTGCAACAGGACGGTCTTGCCGGTCCGCGGCGGCGCGACGATCAAGGCACGCTGCCCCTTGCCCTGCGGCGAGATGATGTCGATCACGCGCGACGATTTGTCCTTCACCGTCGGGTCGGCGATGTCGAGCGTGAGCTTCTCTTCGGGATAGAGCGGCGTCAGATTGTCGAAATTGACGCGGTGACGCACGACATCGGGATCGTCGAAATTGATCTTCAGCAACTTGGTCAGCGCGAAATAGCGTTCGCCGTCCTTGGGCGCGCGAATCTCGCCCTCGACCGTGTCGCCGGTGCGCAGGCCGAATTTGCGTACCTGGTTGGGCGATACGTAAATGTCGTCCGGCCCGGCGAGATAGTTCGCCTCCGGGCTGCGCAGGAAACCGAACCCGTCGGACAATACCTCGATCGTGCCGATGCCGAGGATCTCTTCCCCATCGTCGGCGACCTCCTTCAGGATCGCGAACATGAGGTCCTGGCGGCGGAGCGTGGAGGCACCCTCGACACCCATTTCCTCGGCCATTTCGACGAGTTCGGCGGGTTTTTTCTGTTTGAGTTCTTTAAGATGCATGGGCTTTTGTTCCGTGGCGCGGGCGCCGGGTGTCATGGGAATGGACGATCCCTTGCGGATGCCCGCAGGCCGGATCGACGATAGGAAATTGGATCGTACCGCCGCGATGGGCGCAGACCGTGCCGTCCGAAAGGACGAGGAGCGGCAGGACGCCGTCTTGGCTTCGCGAATTACGCCCCCGTGCGCAAATCGTCAATCCGGATTCGCGCAAAGGCCCGAATAGCGGCGGTTCAGCCCGGCAGATACAGACGGAGGACGATCACCGTGGTCACGATGAGAATGACGGCAATGCCCGGCACCTCGTTGACGAGGCGCAGCGCCTTGCCCGAAAGGCGCTTGTCCCCGCGCGCCAGCTTCTTGCCATAGCCGATCATCCAGCCGTGATAGCCCGACAGCAGCAACACCAGCAGCAGCTTCAGATGAAACCAGGGCGCGCTCCACGCATTGGTCACGAAGGCGAGTGCGAGGCCGAATCCCCATACCGCAATAATTGCGGGGTTGAGGATGATCTTGCGCAATTTGCCCTCGCGCTCGACCCAGCGGGCCGCCTCGTCCGATCCCTCGGCCGTTTCCTGATGATAGACGTAGAAGCGCGGCAGCATGAACAATCCCGCCATCCAGAAGATGACGAAGACCAGATGGCCAACCTTGAGCCAGGGATAGAGCACGGCGATACCTTCCATCATAGCCACGTAAATAGGGCATCACGGCCCTTGCTGAAAGCCCCGCCTTAGACGCTCCCGCCTATCGCCGCCACCCTCGCACCGCCTGCAACAATTGCTCGACATGGGCGATCGGCGTTTCCTTGCCGATTCCGTGGCCGAGGTTGAACACGTGTGGACGATCGGCAAAACAGTCGAGGATGAAATGCGCGCGGCGGGTCATCGCCTCCCCCCCGGTGAGCAGCAGAAGGGGATCGATATTGCCCTGCACCGGCATGCCGGCTGGCAATTCGCGTGCGGCCCATTGCGGATCGACCGTTTCGTCAATGCCGACCGCATCGATCCCGGTTTCGCGCGCATAGGCGGCCAGCTTCTCTCCCGCCCCCTTGGGAAATCCGATGAAGGGCGTATCGGGGCATTGGGCCTTGAATGCATCGACGATGCGCACCGTCGGCGCGATGACCCAGCGTTCGAATTCATCGGGGGCGAGTGTGCCTGACCAGCTATCGAACAATTGCACCGCCTCGGCCCCGGCCTGCGCCTGTTTCACCAGATATTCGACCGTAACTTCGGCGATGGCGTCGATGATCGCCCCGAACGCGACCGGATCGCGATAGGCCATGGCGCGGGTGGCATGCTGATCCCGGCTGCCTTCGCCGTTCACCATGTAAGTCGCCACGGTCCACGGCGCGCCGGCAAAGCCCAGCATCGTCCGCTCCGCGCCCAACCGTTCCCGCACCAGGGCCACGGTCCGGTAGATCGGCTCAAGACGCTCAGGCACGGCCTGCAGCGCCCCCAGCGCATGATCGGCGAGCCGGGGCGAGAGATGCGGCCCCTCGCCTGCCAGGAATTGCAGGTCCTGCCCCATGGCGTAGGGCACGATGAGGATGTCGGAAAACAGGATCGCCCCGTCGAAGCCGAAACGCTCTATCGGCTGCATCGTGATTTCGGCGGCCGCCTCGCTATCGTAGACCAGCGCCAGGAAACCGCCCTTTTCCGCGCGCAAGGCCCTGTATTCGGGGAGGTAGCGCCCGGCCTGCCGCATGAGCCAGAGCGGGCGTTCGGCATGGTTCGCGCTGTTCAATGTGTCGAGGAGAAGTCCGGCCATTTTTTGAAAAGCTCCGCGCAGAATACAGAATAATAAGATTCTAGATAAGAGTTGATGAGGGTTGTTGACCCTGTGGATATCGGGAAAACATGGCGCCTGCCCGAAATATCACCCGATGGCCACGGGCAATTGCAACTGCGACTCCTGTCCCGGCATGAGTCAAAGCAAACTTGTCCGCCTTATGCACAGGCTGTGCACCACCGGACGCCCTGTCCACAACCCGCCGCAACGATTCCGGCACAGCGGGGACAGTTCTGAAGCCCGCACTTGTCCACAAGCCTGTCCCGTGGTTTATCGGCGAAGCTTTCCACAGGGCGTCCGGCCGGCCCGCCCGCGGCGCGAAAACAGATGAAAGAGGATGTTCGCTTGACCCCCCTCCACCTCCACCTGCTGTCGGATTCCACGGGCGAAACGCTGGAGATGATCGCAAAGGCCGCCCTCGCGCAGTTCGAGAATGCGATCGTGGATCGGCATTTCTGGCCGATGGTGCGGTCGCAGCAGCATCTCGACCGGATCATGACCGAGATCGTGACGAAGCCGGGGCTGGTCCTGTTCACGGTCGTCAACGAAGCCCTTCGCGACAGCCTCGAAAAACGCTGTGCCGAGGCGGGGCTGAAGACGGTCAGCGCGCTCGATTCCGTCACCGATCCGCTGGCCCGCCTGCTCGACAAGGAGAAGGTCCACCGCCCCGGTCGCCAGCATGTGCTCGACGACGCCTATTTCGAGCGGGTCGAGGCGATCCAGTTCACCATCGCGCATGACGATGGCCTGCTCTGGGAAGAGTGGGAGGAGGCCGACATCCTGCTCGCCGGCGTATCGCGCACGTCGAAGACACCGACGGCGATCTATCTCGCCAATCGCGGCTTTCGCACCGCGAATATCCCGATCGTGGTGGAATCGCCGCCGCCGCCCGCGCTTTTCGGCCTGCGTCATCCGATGGTCGTGGGGCTCACCACCTCGACCGACCGGCTGGTGCAGGTCAGGCGCAACCGGCTCCTCTCGCTGAACCAGACGCCGGAAACCGATTACGTCGACAAGGAGCGTGTGGAGAAGGAGGTGAAATATGCCCGGCGCATGTTTGCCGACAATGGCTGGGCCGTGATCGACGTGACGCGCCGCTCGATCGAGGAGACCGCCGCCGCGGTCATCAAGCTTTACAATGAACGCAAGGCACGGCTCGCCGCCGACCCGGACAATACCGGCGGGACGAAGCCGATATGAGTGCGTCTTTCCCTGCGCGTTCCCATCCGCCTTCCCCTGCAACTGCCCCCGCACCGGGCCTCGTGCTCGCTTCCCGCTCCGCCTCGCGGCGCGCGATGCTCGACGGGGCGGGCGTGCATTATACCGCGCGGCCAGCCGACGTGGATGAGGCCGCGATCAAGACGGGCATGGCGGGCGAGCAACCGGGAAAAATCGCACAGGCGCTCGCCGATGCGAAGGCGCTGGCCATTGCGAAGGATGCCGGCGACGCGCTCGTGCTGGGCAGCGATTCGCTCGTGCAATGTGGCGGGCGATTGTTCGACAAGCCTGAAAACCGCGAACAGGCGGTCGAACATCTGCGCTGGTTCTCTCGCCGCAAGATGGAGCTGCACAGTGCCGCAGCATTGGTGCAGCATGGCACGGTCCAATGGCGCCATACAGCGCTTGCCCTGCTTCGCGTGCGCGAATTGTCGGATGCGTTCATCGCTTCCTATCTCGACAGCGAATGGCCGGACGTCGGCGCGTGCGTCGGTGTTTTCATGATCGAGGGGCGCGGCGTGCAATTGTTCGAATCCGTCGATGGCGATTACTTTTCCATCCTGGGCATGCCGTTGTTTCCGGTGCTGTCCGCCCTGCGCCGGTTCGGAGCGATATCGTCATGAGCATGCCCTTTGCCGAGGTGATCGGCGATCCCATCACGCAATCGAAATCGCCGGTGATCCACGGGTTCTGGCTCGAACGCCTCGGCATTGAGGGCGAGTATAACAGGTGCCATGTGACGGCGGGCGAGCTGCACGGCTATCTCGACGAACGACGCGCCGATGCCAACTGGCGCGGATGCAACGTGACCATGCCGCACAAACAGGCAATCATTCCGTTTCTCGACCGCGTTGATGCGATGGCGGCGCGCATCGGTGCGGTGAATACGGTCGTGTGCGAGGATGGCGCGTTGGTCGGGTACAACACCGATGCGCCCGGCTTTCTCGAACCGTTGCGGCGCGAAATGGCGCAGACGCATCTTTTCCGCATGGCGCGCATCCTGGGCACGGGCGGCGCGGCGCGGGCGATTGTTGCCGCACTGGCCGATGCGGGCGCGGTCCTGGTGCTGGCCGGACGCGACCCGGACAAGGCGCGGGCGATGCTGGACGCGCTAGATCCCGATGGGGAGCATCATGCCGCGCCGCTGTCCCATTTCGCCGAACCGACCGATTTCGCGTTCGACGACCGTGAGGGGTGTCTCGACCTCGTGGTGAATGCCAGCCCGTTGGGCATGCGGGGGCAGCCCCCCCTCCCCTTCGATTTCAGCCATGTTCCGCCGCGCAGCATTTGTTACGACATCGTCACCGTGCCCCTTCGCACCCCATTTCTCGAACAGGCGTCGCAGCGCGGATTTCGCACCATCGATGGCCTTTCCATGCTGATCGGACAGGCGGATCACGCCTTTCGCCGGTTTTTCGGCGCGCGTCCGCCGCGCGGCGAAGATGACGAATTGCGGCGGCGGTTGACGGCATGAGCAAGCCTTTCATCCTGGGGCTTACGGGCGGTATCGGCATGGGAAAATCGACGGTTGCGGACATGTTTCGCGACCACGGCGTGCCGGTGTTCGACGCCGACGCGGTGGTGCACCGGTTACAGGGGCCGGGCGGGCGCCTGATCCCCGGTATCGAGGCGGAATTTCCGGGCAGCACCGGCCCGGACGGGGTGCGGCGCGCCGCGCTGGGCGATATGGTGTTTGGCGATGCGGGCGCGCTTTCCCGGCTCGAATCGATCATCCATCCCGCCGTGCGCGAGGAACGCGATCTTTTCATGGCGGATAATGCGGGTGCGCTGCTGATCGTGTTCGACATACCGCTTCTCTATGAAAAGACGGGGACCGCCGGCCTCGACGCGGTTGCCGTGGTGTCCGCCCCGGCAGAGGTGCAGCGCGCGCGCGTCATGGCCCGGCCCGGCATGACGGCGGAGAAATTCGATCATATCCTGGGGTTGCAGGTTCCGGATGCGGAAAAGCGCGCCCGCGCCGATTACATCATCGACACCGGTACCAGCCTTGAGAAAACGCGCGCCGCCGTTGCCGCGCTGATTGCGCGCGTCCGACCATAAAAAGGGCGACCGCCGGGCCGCCCTCTTCGCTCAATCCTCGGCGCTGGGTTCGCCGGAGGTCGTGCCCGTTTCGGACCCTTCCTCGCCATCCGTGTCCTTCTTCGGCTTCTTGCGCTTCTTCACCGCCTTGGGCGGCGCAGGCGTCAGCTCGAAATCGAGGATCGGTTTGCCATCCTCGCCATCCTTGGTGCCGACATGCACCTCGCCGCCCTGTGCCAGCTTGCCGAACAGCAATTCCTCGGCCAGCGGTTGCTTCACCTTTTCCTGGATCAGCCGGCCCATCGGGCGCGCACCGTAGAGCCGGTCGTAACCGCGTTCACCCAGCCATTCGCGCGCATCGCTGTCGAACTGGATATGCACGTTCTGATCGGCGAGTTGCAGCTCGAGCTGCAGGATGAACTTGTCCACCACGCGGCTGACGATCGTCTTGCCGAGATAGGCGAAGGGCACGATCGCGTCGAGCCGGTTGCGGAATTCGGGGGTGAACATCTTCTTCACCGCCTCCTCGCTCGCATCGTCCTTCGATACGTCGCCGAAACCGATGCCGCTACGCTGCATGTCGGCGGCGCCCGCATTGGTCGTCATGATCAGCACGACATTGCGGAAATCGACCGTCTTGCCATGATGATCGGTCAGCCGCCCGTTATCCATCACCTGCAACAATATGTTGAAGAGGTCGGGATGCGCCTTCTCGATCTCGTCGAGCAAGAGCACGCAATGCGGCTGTTGATCGATGGCATCGGTCAGAAGTCCGCCCTGATCGAACCCGACATAGCCCGGAGGCGCACCGATCAGGCGCGAAACCGAATGCCGCTCCATATATTCCGACATGTCGAAACGTTGCAGCGGAATGCCCATGATATCGGCCAGCTGCCGCGCGACCTCGGTCTTGCCGACGCCGGTGGGGCCGGAAAACAGGAACGAGCCGATCGGCTTGTCCGGATCGCGCAAGCCTGCACGGCTCAGCTTCATCGCGGTGGAGAGCACCTCGATCGCGCGGTCCTGCCCGAACACGACATGTTTCAGATCCCGGCTCAGGTTTTCGAGCGCTTTCTTGTCGTCCTTCGACACCGATTTGGCCGGGATGCGCGCCATGGTGGAGATAACCTTCTCGATCTCCTTGGCGGTGATGGTCTTCTTCCGGCGGCTTGGGGGCACGAGCATTTGCATCGCGCCAACCTCGTCGATGACATCGATCGCCTTGTCCGGCAATTTGCGGTCGTTGATATAACGCGCGGACAGTTCCACCGCCGTCTTGATCGCGTCGGGGGTGTATTTCACCTTGTGGTGATCCTCGAACGCGGTGCGCAGGCCGCGCAGGATCTTCACCGTATCCTCGACCGACGGTTCGTTGACGTCGATCTTCTGGAACCGGCGCAGCAGGGCGCGGTCCTTTTCGAAATGGTTGCGGAACTCCTTGTAGGTCGTCGACCCGATGCACCGGATCGCGCCCGACGAGAGCGCCGGCTTCAACAGGTTCGACGCATCCATCGCACCGCCGCTGGTCGCGCCAGCACCGATGACGGTATGGATCTCGTCGATGAACAGCACCGCCTCGGGCATTTTTTCCAGCTCGGAGACGACCTGCTTCAACCGCTCCTCGAAATCGCCGCGATAGCGCGTGCCCGCCAGCAAGGAGCCCATGTCGAGCGAATAGATGACGGCATCCTGCAACACCTCGGGCACCTGCCCCTCAACGATCTTGCGCGCCAGGCCCTCCGCGATGGCGGTCTTGCCCACGCCCGGATCACCGACATAGAGCGGGTTGTTCTTCGACCGGCGGCACAGGATCTGCACCGTGCGATCAACCTCGGAATTGCGGCCGATGAGCGGATCGACCTTCCCGCCGCGTGCCTTGTCGTTGAGGTTGACCGTGAATTGGTCGAGCGCGGTTTCCTTCTTGCTCTTGTGCTCGGCCTTTTCCTCGGCGCGGGGTTCATCGTCCGCGCCCTTGGCCGGGCCGGCTTCGGCACGGCCGGTCTTGCCGATACCGTGGCTGATGAAGCTGACCGCGTCGAGGCGGCTCATGTCCTGCTGCTGCAGGAAATAGACGGCGTAGGAATCGCGCTCGGAAAACAGCGCGACCAGCACGTTGGCGCCTGTCACGGTATCCTTGCCCGACGATTGCACGTGAAGGATCGCGCGTTGGATCACCCGCTGAAACCCGGCGGTGGGGGACGGGTCGGCCTTCTCCGCGGTCTTGAGCGACTGATATTCCTGATCGAGATATTGTTTGACCACGCCGCCCAGTTCGGAGGTGTCCACGCCGCAGGCTTCCATGACCTGCGCGGCATCGTCATCGCCGATGAGTGCGAGCAGGAGATGTTCCAGAGTCGCATATTCGTGACTGCGCTCCGCCGCATTGGCGAGCGCGGTGTGCAGCGTCTTTTCGAGGCTCTGGGCAAATGAGGGCATATCTTACTTCAATCCTTGCCGAAATCTGATTGCGGGACCGATGATACGATACCGGGTATGAACGGAACGCGAATGTCGTGGTCCGCACGGGCTTTCGCGCAGGTCATCGCGGGTCTTTCCGGGCGGGTCCGTCCGGGGATACGCGCAGGCGAGACGCACGCCGCCATCCGCATGGGCGAGGCGGCGCGAACCATCACGCAGGCGGCCTGAACAAGAGTTCTGCCGCCTTGCGGTGCCGGTCCGCGTTTTCCATGTGGGAACGGGTGCGCGCGATTTCCAGTTCGAGTAGCCCGATACGATCGCGCAATTCGTTCTGGGACAGGGAATCGAGCGATTCGGCTGCGAGCATGCTCGCCAGGTCGCCCTTCGTGCGTGGAAGATCGTCGCCGTCCATTGCAGTGCACAATGTTGGCCGTGATCGGCTTGCTGTCAACACGGTAGCGCGTTAACGGTTCGATTGTGGCGCGAAATCCACATGGCGGGTACGCCGGGGCGATCCGTGCATGGTCCGGCACGCGCGCCGCCAGCCCCGCGCGACGGCGGCCCGTTCAGGGGGGCCCGTTCGGGGGGGGCGTTCCCAGCTATGGAAGGAATTGCGATGACGCAGGACGAGATGACCGCGGTGCTTTTCGACAAACCCGGCGGTCCCGAAGTCGCACGGACGCAGACCGTGACCCGCCCGAAACCGGGACCGGGGCAGGTGCTGATCCGCGTCGCCCATGCCGGGGTGAACCGCCCGGACATCATTCAGCGCGAGGGCAAATATCCGCCGCCGCCGGGCGCGCCGGATATTCCCGGGCTTGAAATATCGGGCACGGTCGCGAAGCTGGGCGAGGGGGTAAATACGCTGGCCGAGGGGGACAGGGTCTGCGCGCTGGTCTCGGGTGGCGGCTATGCGCAATATTGCGTGGCGGATGCACGCCACTGCCTGCCGGTGCCGGGCGCGCTTTCCATGGCGGAGGCGGCGGCCATGCCCGAAACGCTGTTCACCGTATGGCACAACGTGTTCGACCGCGGATCGGCCGCGGACGGCGATACGCTGCTGCTGCACGGCGGGACGAGCGGTATCGGCACGATGGCCGCGATGCTCGCGAAACTGTTCCGGGTTCGCACGATCGTGACCTGCGGGAGCGATGAAAAATGCGCGGCCGCGCTTCGCATCGGGGCGGATCACGCCATCAATTACAAAACGCAGGATTTCGTCGCCGAAACCGCCCGCATCACCGGGGACAAGGGCGTGAACGTCGTGCTGGACATGGTGTCGGGCGATTATGTCGCGCGCAATATCGAATGCCTTGCGCCCGATGGGCGGCACGTGACGATCGCGGTGCTCGGCGGGGCGAAGACGACGATCAACATGGCCCATGTCATGGCCAAGCGCCTGCATCTCACCGGCTCCACCCTCCGCCCGCGCAGCGCCGATTTCAAGGCCGCGCTGGCGCAGGAAATCCGCCGGGTGGTATGGCCCTTCGTCGAAAACGGACAGCTGCGCCCGGTAATGGACCGCCGCTTCGCGCTTGGCGAGGTGGCGGACGCCCATGCCTACATGGACAGCGGCGACCACATCGGGAAGGTCGTGCTCGACGTGGAGGGGTGAGTTGCGCGGGCGGCCCTGCGCCCCGGTTTGCCACTAATGCTTGCCCTTGCGCGCTGTATGGCGTAATCGGAACGGGCAAGCGGCCGCTCCGGGAAGGGGCGGCCCTTATCGTATTCAACCCCCGCGCGCAGGCCGTTCCCGGCCCGCCGGGGCCAAGCCAGAGGGTTTTCCCGTGAGCCAGAACCAAGCAACCCCGCTGATGCCGCATGCAACCGCGAGCTGGCTGGTGGACAACACCGCCCTGACCTTCGACCAGATCGCCGACTTCTGCGGCCTCCACATCCTCGAGGTGCAGGCCATGGCGGACGACATGGCGGGTCAGAAATACACCGGGCGCGATCCCGTCCGCGCGGGCGAAATCACCAATGCCGAGATCGAGAAGGCGCAGGACGATTCGTCCTATCGCATGAAGATGCACAAGGCGCCGGTACAGATGCAGCGCACGAAAGGCCCGCGCTATACCCCGGTGTCGAAGCGTCAGGACAAGCCCGACGGCATCGCGTGGATCCTGCGCAATCACCCGGAAATTTCCGACGCGCAGATTTCGAAGATGATCGGCACGACGCGCAACACGATTGCCGCGATTCGCGATCGTTCGCACTGGAACATTCAGAACATCAATCCCAAGGATCCGGTCACGCTCGGCCTGTGTTCGCAGCGCGAACTCGACGCCGCGGTCGCCAAGGCGGCGAAGAAGGCCGGCACCGACGAGGCGGAACCCAAGACCGACACCCGCCTCACCGACGATCGCCAGGCGCTGATCGACGAGCTCAAGGCAGAGCGCGTGCAGGCGGCGCAGGATGCGGTCGAAGCGGCGCAGGAAGCCGAGGCGCAGGCCTGGCTCGACGCGCGCAAGGCCGAGGGCAACGCGCAGGATTGATCCTGCGCCATTTGAGGCGACAATCCGGCAGTCACGCGAAAAGCCCGGCCCCGTTGCGGGAGCCGGGCTTTTCGTGCGCGCGCCGACCGCGAACCGGTGCCGGATCGGCTTGCAGGAAAAGGCGGACTGTGCAAAATAGCTTACAAAGATGTAAGTAGGAGAGGTGCACGTGTCCGAATGGCCCCCGCAGGGTGCGGGCGAAACCGCATTGGTCCACAACTACCGCCACCCGGGAAGCTGGGATCAGCAGTTCGAGCCGTTGACGATGCCGGCCATGTTTGCGGCGTCGCGGGACCGTGCGGGCGGGGATGCGCTGGTCGATTTCTACGGCCGCCGGTTCACCTATCGCGAGATGCACCGGGAGGCATCGCGCATCGCCGCCGCGCTTCAGGCACGCGGCATCGGCAAGGGCGACCGCGTCGGCCTGTTCCTGCCGAACGTGCCGATGTATGTCAGCGCCTATTACGGCATCATGATCGCGGGCGCCTCGGCGGTGAATTTCTCGCCGCTCTACACGGTCGAGGAACTCGCCGCTCAGGTCGCGGATTCGGGCATCGACACGCTCTTCACGCTCGACAGCAGCGCCCTTTTCCCCACTGCGTGCAAGGTCCTCGACCAATCGCGGCTCGAACGGCTCATCGTCGGGCGGTTGAAGCATATGTTGCCCATCGGGAAGAGCGCGCTTTTGCGGGCGTTCGGGCGAAAGCAGGTGTCGGACCTGCCCGATGACGACCGCATCGTCGACCTGTGGGCGTTCATCGCGGGCCATACCGATCCCGAACCGGTCGAACTCGACCCGATGAACGATGTCGCGCTCCTCCAGTATACCGGCGGCACCACCGGCGTTCCGAAGGGCGCGATGCTTACGCATCAGAACCTAACCGCCAATGCGCGGCAGGTCGCTCGCATCGACGCGCATCGCGGCGAACGCGATGTGATCGTCGGCGTGCTTCCGTTGTTTCACGTGTTCGCCAATACCTGCGTACTCAACCGCACCGTGCTGTCCGGCGGGATGATCGCGATGCTGCCCCGTTTCGATGCGCGCGATACGTTAAGGACGATCGAACGGGTTGCGGCGACCGCGATGCCGGGCGTTCCGACCATGTATCAGGCGCTGCTCGATCGGGACGAGGCCGCGAGGACCGATTTTTCCTCTCTGCGCGTATGCATTGCCGGCGGCGCGCCCCTGCCCCTCCCCCTGAAGGAAAAGTTTCAGCAGAAGACGGGCGCGAAGCTGATCGAAGGCTATGGGCTTACCGAAAGTTCGGGGGTGGTTTCGACGAACCCGTATGAAGGTGGGGAGAAGGTCGGGACGATCGGCCAGTTGCTGCCCGGCACGCGCATTCGCCTTCTGAACAAGGAGGATCCGTCCCGGATGGCCGGCCCCGGAGAGCCGGGCGAACTCGCGATCAAGGGGCCGCAGATCATGAAGGGCTACTGGGGACGGGAGTCGGGCAGCGATTTCGCTGATGGCTATTTCCGTACCGGCGATGTGGCGACCGTCGATGCGGAGGGGTTCCTCAACATCGTCGACCGGATCAAGGACATGATCAGCGTGGGCGGCTTCAAGGTGTTCCCGAGTCAGATCGAGGACATATTGCTCGAATTCGATGCGGTGAAGGAAGCCCTGGTCATCGGCGTGCCCGACGCCTATCGCGGCGAAAGTCCCAAGGCGTTCGTCACGCTGAACGACGGATTCGCGGAGGATGGCGATTCGCTCAAGGAT
The DNA here is from genome assembly GCF_022378335.1 of Croceicoccus hydrothermalis. GTDB lineage: Bacteria > Pseudomonadota > Alphaproteobacteria > Sphingomonadales > Sphingomonadaceae > Croceicoccus > Croceicoccus hydrothermalis. The sequence goes on along the minus strand of NZ_JAIQCI010000004.1, from coordinate 197,758 downwards.
CGCCTGAATGCCCGGCTGGGCAAGCATGAGCGGGTCGTGGGCATCGTCGTCCGGCAGGAATTGCCGAAAACCATGATCGGCAAGCTCGACCGTAAGGCTCTGCGCGCGCAGGAAGCGGTTCCCGGCTGATCCTATGGTGTTTCACGTGAAATACCAGTCTCGTTGGGTGAGGTGTTCGGCGGGATCGAACATAACCGCGCGCCCCACCTTGGGATCAACGCTCGTTTCCAAAATTCGGTGAACTGCAGGCCCGACGGGGCCGCGCGTGGAACCCTGATCGCGGCGCTATTTCGCGTGCGCAAATCCTGCGTCGAATGTTGCATTGATCATGTGTCGCGCACATCTTGCCGTAAATCGCGGGGTGCCCCCTGACTTTTGCAGTGCAACATGCTATGTATGGGCCATGAACATGACACAGACACTTGAACCCGAAACGAAGGCGGAAACGCCTGAAGACCTGATCTCCCGCCTTGCGAAGGATGCCCGCGCCGCGCAGCGTGTGCTCGCCGGCATGGCCGATGGCGACAAGGCCGATGCCTTGCGCGCCGCCGCCGCCGCCCTGCGCGAGGATAAGGACGCCATCCTCGCCGCCAATGCGAAGGATATTGCCGCGGGCGAGGAACGCGATCTCGCCCCTGCCATGCTCGACCGGCTGAAGCTGGATGAGGAGCGGCTCGAAGGGATTGCCAGCGCGGTGGAAAATGTCGCCGCCCTGCCCGATCCCGTCGGCGACGTGATCGATCGTTCCGAAATGCCCAACGGCCTCAAGATGTCGCGCGTGCGCGTGCCCATCGGCGTGATCGGCATCATTTACGAAAGCCGCCCGAACGTCACCGCCGATGCCGCCGCGCTTTGCGTGCGTGCGGGCAATGCGGCCCTGCTTCGCGGCGGGAGCGAGGCGGTGCATTCCAATCGCGCCATCGACGCCGCCATGTCGCGCGGCCTCCTGTCCAAGGGCGTACCCGAAGGCGCCATTCAGCTTATCCCGACGCAGGACCGCGCCGCCGTCGGCGCATTGCTCAAGGCTGCGGGCCAGGTCGACATGATCGTGCCACGCGGCGGCAAGTCGCTGGTCGCGCGGGTGCAGGACGAGGCGCGGGTTCCCGTGCTTGCCCATCTCGACGGCATCAACCACACCTATGTCCACGCCGACGCCGCCCCCGACATGGCGGAGGCGGTCGCCGTCAATGCGAAAATGCGCCGGACCGGCGTGTGCGGCGCGCTGGAGACGCTGCTCCTCGATGCGAACTATCCGAAGAGTGCGGCGCTTCTTGGCAGGATTCTCGATTCGGGTTGTGCGCTGCGCGGCGATAGCCGGGCACGCTCGCTCGACAGCCGGATCGACGCCGCCAGTGATGAGGATTGGGACACCGAATATCTCGACGCGATTCTCGCGGTAAAGATCGTCGACGGTCTCGACGAAGCGCTGGCCCATATTTCGGCGCATTCCTCCGGCCACACCGACGCCATCGTCACAAGCGATGCCGACACCGCCGAACGCTTCCTCACCGAAGTGGACAGCGCCATCGTCATGGCCAATGCCAGCAGCCAGTTCGCCGATGGCGGCGAATTCGGACTCGGTGCGGAGATCGGCATTGCCACCGGGCGCCTGCATGCGCGCGGTCCCGTCGCGCTCGAGGGGTTGACCACCTACAAATGGCAGGTGCGCGGCACGGGGCAGACCCGCCCCTGATGCGCGTTCCGATGTGCATGGCGGGTTGAATGCCCGCCATGCATCCCGTGCACACCGGGCTCCTGGGCGGGAGTTTCAACCCCGCCCATGGCGGCCACCGGCGGATCAGCCTGTTCGCGATGGATGCGCTGCGCCTCGACGAGGTGTGGTGGATGGTGTCGCCCGGCAATCCGTTGAAGGCGAAGGCGGGCATGGCCCCCCTCCCCGCCCGTCTGGCGTCCGCGCGCGACATGGCGCGCGGCACGCGCATCCGCGCCACCGCGATCGAGGCGCAGATGCACACGCGATTTACCGTCGATACGTTGCGCGCGTTGATCCGGCGCTATCCCCGACGGCGATTCGTCTGGCTCATGGGGGCGGACAATCTTGCGCAGTTTCACCGTTGGCGCGAATGGCGCACCATTGCCCGGCTCTTGCCGATCGCGGTCATCGCCCGGCCGGGATATGACGCGGCCGCGCTGCGTAGCCCGGCGATGGCATGGCTCCGCCGATATCGCGTTTCCTCGGCTGGCCTGCTGGAAAAACCATATTCGCACGGTCGAACGCGGTCGCCCGCATGGGCATTCCTGCGATTCGATCCCGATTCGCGTTCGGCCACGGCCATTCGCGCGAAATCGCCGGGCTGGGCTGGGGATCATGCATCCCGTACTCCGCGGGACCGGGTGACCCACCGCATCATATCGCAACCAAAGGGTTGAGCCGAGGCCCAAGAGGGGCCACATTCATAAAAGCATGCGCGGCCAGCAACGGTACATCGGCGAATCGATAACGCTCTGGCTGCAACCCAATATCATCCAAGACCACATCAGGAGGCCTAAACACACCATAATGAACGAGGCGCACACTACGCCGGAACCGTCCGGCAACACCCCCACCGGCCATGCCGGATACGCCAGCCCCGCCGATGCGGAGCCGGGCTCGCTTCACGAACTCGTCCTGCAATCGCTCGACGACGATCAGGCTCAGGAAACGGTGACGATCCCGCTTGAGGGCAAGAGTTCGATCGCGGATCACATGGTCATCGCATCGGGCCGGTCGAGCCGCCAGGTCGCCGCCATGGCGCAAAAGCTGTCGGAGCGCGTGAAGCAGGGCGGCTTTGGCCCTGTGCGCATCGAGGGGCTGCCCGCGGCGGACTGGGTGCTGGTCGATGCGGGCGACGTGATCGTCCATCTGTTCCGGCCCGAGGTCCGCACCTTCTACAATCTGGAACGGATGTGGGGCTTCGGCGAGGGCGGCACGGCCTGAGCCGATTGGCTGGACCGGCGGGAGACGGGGCGATAGGGTCGCGCGATGCGTTTGCACATCATCGCCCGCGGGAAAATCGCCCGCTCCCCCGAAGCCGAGCTTGTCGACCGCTATATGAAGCGGATCGCATGGCCGGTCCGCCTGACCGAACTGCCCGATAACGGCGGCTCCATTCCCGCAGGCCAGACCCCGGCCCGCGAAATCCTGCTCGACGAGCGGGGCAAGCAGATGTCGTCGGAAGATTTCGCCGCGCTGCTCTCCAAATGGCGCGATACCGGCGTGCGCGAGGCGCGCTTTTTCATCGGAGCCGCCGACGGCCATGGCGATGCGGCGCGCCGGGATGCGGATCTTTTACTGGGCTTTGGCCCGATGACCTGGCCGCATCTCATGGTTCGGGCGATGCTCGCCGAACAATTGTGGCGCGCGACCAGCATCGTTGCCGGCCATCCCTATCACCGCTCGGGATGAGTGCGTGCGGGGCGTCATCATCCTGATTGCGTCTCTCGCCCTGCCGGTCGCGGTCGTGGCGAAGCCCACCGCATCGGTTGCCGAACCGTCCGGAGATGCCGCAACGGCGCGCGCGGGCGACGCGGCGGCGACGGCCCGCCTGCCGGTGGAGGGGGCGATACTGTCCGCCTATGCTGCGCGGGACGCCGCCGGTTTGCGCAATACCGGCGTCAACATCGCGGCGCGTCCGTTTGCCCCGGTCATCGCACCGCGCGCCGGTGAAATCGCGTTCGCCGGCGCGTTCCGCGGCCATGGCATGGTCGTCATCATCCGCCATCCGGCCCGGCTTACCAGCGTCGTCGCAGGGCTCGGCGAACTGGCGGTCGTGCCGGGACAGCCGGTCGGCCGGGGTGCGCTGCTGGGCCGGGTCGGGGGGAATCGGGCGCGCATATTCTACCAGATGCGCCGCGATGGACAGCCCGTCGATCCGCTGCGCCGGAATTGATGGCGGGACCACCGGAAACGGCCATCTGGCGTTCAGTCGCAATCGGCTATAGAACGCGCGATCGAAGACAGAGGATTTCGCCATTTCCACGTTGACCCGCCCCCTTTCGCATCGTTTCAAATCCCGCCTGCGCGCAGGGGCGCTCGTGGCGGGGCTCGCGCTTTTGCCGGTGGCGACAGCGGGGCTTGCCGCCGTCGATGGCCGTAGCGCGCCGCAGTTCGGCGAATTGATGGCGGTCTATCAACGGATACAATCCACCTATGTCGACGAGGTCGATAGCGAGACGCTGATCCGCGGTGCGATCGACGGCATGCTGGCCAGTCTCGACCCGCATTCGACCTATCTCGACGCGAATGATTTCGAAAACCTGCGCACGCAGACCGAGGGCAGCTATGGCGGGCTCGGCCTTTCGGTCACGATGGAGGACGGGGTGGTCAAGATCATCGCGCCCACCCGCGGCAGCCCGGCGGACGAGGCGGGGCTGAAAGCCGGCGATTACATCACCCATCTCGACGGGAAGCTGGTCTATGGCGGCACGCTGGACGAAGCGGTGGAGCAGATGCGCGGCCTGCCCGGCACGGGTATCGAACTGACCGTGTTCCGCCCCGGCCGCGACGAACCGTTCGAAGTCGAGATTACCCGCGACATCATCGAATTGCACCCGGTCGAACATGCGGTCGAGGGAAAGATCGGAATCATCACCGTCTCCACCTTCAGCGCCAATGTCGGCCGCAAGGTGGAACGCGCGATGGAATCGATCCGGGCGGAGATGGGCGGCGCGCCGGAGGGCATCGTGCTCGACCTGCGTTCCAATCCGGGCGGTCTTCTGGACGAGGCGGTCAGCCTGTCCGACCTGTTCCTGGAAAAAGGGCAGATCGTGTCGCAGCGCGGCCGGTTCGCGCGCGACAACGAAAGCTATTCCGCACGGTCGGGCGATATTGCGAAAAATATCCCGGTCGTCGTACTGATCGATGCGGGGTCCGCTTCGGCATCCGAAATCGTCGCCGGCGCGTTGCAGGATCACCACCGCGCGCTGATCATGGGGGAGCGCAGCTTTGGCAAGGGCAGCGTGCAAACGCTCGTGCCATTGTCGAACGACAGCGCGCTCAAGCTGACGACGGCGCGATATTACACGCCATCGGGCCGGTCGGTGCAGGAAGGGGGGATCGCGCCCGATATTCGCGTGCCGCAGATTTCCGACCCCGATGCCCGCGCGCGGGCCGCGCGCACGGTGCGCGAATCCGACCTGCGCGGCCATCTCATCAATGAGCTTGAGCTGGACGACAAGGAACTGGAAGCCGATCTCATGGAGGATCCCCGCTTCCAATTGACGGCGGAGCAGCTGGAAGAGCGCGGCATCGAGGATTTCCAATTGCATTACGCGATCCAGACATTGCGCAATACGCGGCTTGCCAATGTTCCGGTCAAGCGCCGCAACAATTGAGCATCGCCATGCCGCCCCGCCCCGGTCCCCTGCGAAAGGCGCAGGCTATCGTCGGAACCGTGCCGGCGGCCCTGTTGATCGGGGCGTATGTGTCGCAATATGGCTTCGGCCTGTTCCCCTGCGAAATGTGCTGGTGGCAGCGTTACGCGCATTTCGCGGCGCTGGTGCCGGCGGTGTTGTCCTTCGTCGTGGGCGGCGAGATGCGGGCATGGCTGGTGCGGATCGCCGCGCTGCTGCTGCTTGTCGCGGGGTTGCTCGGCGGGTTTCACGCGGGCGTCGAATATGGCTGGTGGGACGGTGTCACGAGCTGCGCGATGAATGCCGATACCGGCGGCGGCAACGCGCTCGACGCGATCATGAACGCGCCGATCACCCGGTGCGACGTGGCGCCCTGGTCCCTGCTGGGCATATCGCTCGCGGGGTGGAATTTCCTTATTTCGACAGCTGCGGCGATCGCCGCGCTGATCTTTTCGGCACCGCGCGCCGGTTTGCGCGTTGATAGGGCATGACACAGGCGGTGAAAGACAGGCAGAACGACATCGACGCCATGGTGCGCGTCGATCACGCGGGCGAATTCGGCGCGACCCGCATCTATGCCGGGCAGCTTGCCGTGATGGGCGACCGCGCGCCGGGCAGCAATGAAATCGCCGCCATGGCCGCGCAGGAGGCGGAACATCGCGCCCGCTTCGATGCCCTGCTCATCGAGCGGGGCGTGCGGCCCACGATCCTTCAGCCATTCTGGGACGTGGCGGGTTTCGCGCTCGGCGCGGCGACCGCTCTCATCGGACCGGAGGCGGCGATGGCCTGCACCGCCGCGGTCGAGACCGAGATCGACAAGCATTATTCGGATCAGCTCGACGCGCTCGGCGAGGATGATGCGGAGCTTTCGCAAATCATTCACAAGTTCCGCGACGAAGAGCGCGAGCATCACCAAACCGCGATCGAAAGCGGCGCCGAACGCGCGCCCGCCTATGCGCTTCTGTCGGGTGCGATCCGGCTTGGCTGCAAGGCAGCGATCGCGGTGTCGAAACGCATATGACGGCCATGCGGAAGGGCGGGTTTCACCACTGGTTCACGCCTTCTGCGGCTATGAAAATGAATGAGGACGCGCATGGAGGCGCACGCATTATGACCGGATTTGAGTTTCGCACCCGCTGCACAAGGGGCGCCGCGCTCGTCACCGCGATGACGATGGCCGCGTTCGCGATGCCCGCCGCTGCTCAGGACGCGGCCGAACCGTCGGTCAATCAGGTCATCGTATACGGCGATCAACCCTGCCCCGAATCGACGGAGCAGGAGATTACCGTCTGCGTCCGGCAGGAAGATCCGTATCGCATCCCCGCCCCGCTGCGTCAGTCGGACAGCAGGAAGAACGAGAGTTGGAACGAGCGTGTGATGGCGAATCGCGACGTGGGCGCGACCGGCGCGCAAAGCTGTTCCACGGTCGGGCCGGGCGGCTATACCGGGTGTGAGGCGGAGCGGATCGAGGAAGCCTATGCCGAGAAGGAAAACGCCTCCGACGTGCGTTTCGGACAGCTGATTGCCGAGGAACGCGCGCGCAGGCTCGCCGAGATCGACGAGGATGCGGCGGCGGAGCAGGAGCGCGTCGAACAGCTCGAGCAGCAATATGAAGCCCGCCTGCGCGCCGAACGCGAGGCCGAGGGCGAAACCTCCGGCGAAATGGGTGATCCGCTGCCCAATCCCTGATCGGGCGATCCCGATCTGCCTTGTCGCAAGGGTTTCGACGAAATTCCCCTTGCGATATGGGCGATTGCATATAGGAGAGCGGCCATTCCATTGCGGCCCGGGGTGGCCGGACCGCATGGGCCGAACCGTTAGCTTGCGATTCGAAAACGGCGTGACCGGCGCGACGCGGAGGTCGCGCACTGGCCAACCGGTGCGTTTCCGAGGGAAACGGATGCGGACGGTCCGCCTTTCGCGGCCTGGCCCCGATTTCCACCGGTGGCAAGCACAGGTTAACCAAGTTCGGCATATTCGCGCCGCTGTGTTAGGGACCGCTCGCCAGCCGGGATGGACGGCGGGCAGGTCGGGGCTTCTTCGGGAAGGTGTCTCTTTTGGTTTCAAGGACCGAACCGGGTAATCTTTCATGCTCGGTCAGGAAACATGCGTTGCGCTTTGCCGCCGGTCTGAGCCTCGTGCTCATGGCCGGCGTTGCGCATTCCGCCGCGCAGGATAGCTATGGTCCGCCAGTGCCGGCGGACATACGCGCCGCGAACACGGCGATCCCGGTGCCGCCCGCGGTTCCGGACCGACTCGGCATGGCGGCGGCGCGCACCGTATCGACCTATCCCGCGATGGACGCGGCACAGGCCCGCATCCGGGCGAGCGAGGCCGATGTAGACGCGGCGGAATGGATGCGCTTTCCCAGCGTTTCGGTGGGCGGGCGGATCGGCGACAACGCGCGCAGCGATTTCGCCCCGCAGATACAGATCGAGCAGCCGATCTGGACCGGGGGCCGCATCACCGGCAATATCGAACGTGCCGAGGCGGTGTCCTCCGTCGCGGATGCGCAGCTTGCCGAAACGGCGCAGCAGCTCGCGATGCAGACGATCAACGCCTATTACGAGGCGGTGCGCGCCACGCGGCGCGAAGAGATCCTCAACGTCAGCCTCGCCGAGCATCAGCGGCTTGTCGAATCGATGACGCGCCGGGTGGAGCAGGAAGTCAGCCCGCGATCCGATCTCGACCTTGCCAAATCGCGCACGGCGCAAGTCCGTCAGCAATTGAGCCAGACCATCGCGCAGCGCTATACGAGCCTGCAACGGCTCGCGCAGCTCACCGGGAATGCCGATTTCGAGCTGGGGCCGATCCCCGAATATTCGCGCGCCCTGCATCACCCGCCAACCGATTCTGCCGTGCTGCAGGCGCTGACCTGCGATCCCACGCGCCGGCGCTTTGCCGCCGAGGCGCAGGTGGCCGAGGCCGATCGCAAGCTTGCCAAGGCGCAGATCATGCCCAATGTCGGCGTGCAATTGTCCGATGACGAGATTTACGGCACGCGTTTCGGCGTGGTCGTGACGGCCCAATCCTCCGGCGGGCTGGCGCCGTTTTCCGCGGCGCGGGGTGCGGCGCTCCGCGAACAGGCCAGCCTTTTGCAGATCACCGTGGCCGAACGTGAATTGCGCGAATCCATCCTGCTCGACGTGGTGGAAAACGCGACATCTGCCGAAACGATCGAGAGCAGCGATGCCGCCGCGATCGCCACCGACAACGTCACCGAATCCTTCGTGCGGCAGTTCATTACCGGCCGGCGCACCTGGCTCGACGTGATGAATGCCGTGCGCGAAAGCATGGCGGCGCAGATCACGCTGGTCGATGCACAGACGACCGCGATGGCCTCTGCGGCCCGCCTTCTCCTGCGCACATGCGAATGGCGCCCCGACCTTATGGAAACCGGCGACCGCATGGACGCTGCCGACCTCATGGAAGCTGAACGTGAAGAGTAAACTCAAGCAACTCGTCGAAGTCTTCGCGCGGCAACGCGGGGTGGAATTGCCGCCCGACTGGGACGCGAACACGCAGAACGATCAGCCCGACGATGCCTCCGCCATCTATGCGCTGGCCGAGGCTGCCGGGTGGAAGGAGCCGACCGAGGTCGGCGGGCGTCCGCGCCCGAACCAGTTTCCGCTGCTCATCCATTCGCCGTCGCGCGGGTGGGGCATCGCGGATCAGTGGGAAAGCACCGAGACGCTGCGCGTGTATTCGGGCGAAAAGAACGAGCGCTGGGAATATCGCAGCGGGGTCAAATTCTTCGAACTCGCCCTGCCCCGCTCGGTCGAGCGGGAGGACGTGCCCAGCGCGCTTTCGGTCTTCTGGCGCTCGCTTTTGCTGCGCAAGAAGGTGTTCCTGTCCGCCGTCGTTGCGACGATCATCATAAATCTCGTCACGCTGGCGACCTCGCTCTACTCGATGCAGGTCTATGACCGCGTCATTCCGCGCAGCGGTTTTTCCACGCTCTGGGTGCTTACCGCCGGTGTGCTGTTCGCGCTTCTCATCGATTTTGCGCTGCGCACGACGCGCTCGCTCATGATCGAACGCGAGGCGGCGAAGATCGACGCCGAGGTGTCGGAATTCTTCTTCGCGCGGGCGCAGGCCGTCCGGCTCGATGCGCGGCCGGGCGGGATCGGCACGATGGCGGCACAGCTGCGCGGGCTGGAGCAGGTGCGCTCCCTGCTCAGTTCGGCCTCGATCTTCCTGATCGCGGACCTGCCCTTTGCGCTGTTCTTCATTTTCGTCATCGCCAGCCTTGCCGGCATCGTCGCCATCGTGCCGATCATTAGCTTCCCGATCGCGCTCATCATGGCGTTCACCATTGCCCGGCTCATTCGCAAGGACACTGCCAAGGCGCAGGTCAGCGGCAATCGCAAGAACGGCCTGCTGGTCGAATCGCTTGACGCGGTCGAAACGGTGAAGGCCAATCGTGGCGGGTGGCACATGCTGTCCCGCTGGAACACGCTCATGGACGAGCTGCAGCTGCACGAAGACCCGGTGAAACGCTGGCAGGCGATCGCGGGCTCGATCTTCAGCAGCCTGCAGCAGATCGCCTATGTCGCGATCATCGCGCTCGGCGCCATCCAGGTCAGCGATGGCAAGATGACGATGGGTGCGCTGATTGCCTGCGCAATCATTGCCGGCCGCATCAACGGCCCGCTCGTCAGCCAGCTTCCCAATTTTCTCATTCAATGGGGCTATGCGCGGTCCTCGCTCTCCATGCTGGACGCGATTCTCGCGCTGCCGCTCGACCGACCGACCGAGATGGAGCCGCTGCGCCCCGAAAAGCTCGACGGGCCGATCCGGCTCGAAAACGTGCAATTCGCCTATGCCGGGGCGCGCTCGGGGCTTCATATCCCGCATCTGGAGATAAAGCCGGGCGAACGCGTCGCCATCATCGGCGGTATCGGTTCGGGCAAATCGACGCTGCTGCGCGTGCTCGCCGGGCTTTATGCACCGGCGCAGGGTTCGGTGACGATCGGCGGGCTGGACATGCATCACGTCGCGGAAGATATCCTGCGTCAGCATGTCGGATATCTGCCGCAGGATACGCGCATGCTGAACGGGACGCTGCGCGACAATATCCTGCTCGGCATGGCCAATCCGGGCGATGACGAGCTGATGCGCGTTGCGGGCGATCTCGGCCTGGCGCCCATGATCGCTGGACATCCGATGGGGCTGGACCTGCCGATTTCCGAAGGCGGGCGCGGGCTTTCGGGGGGACAGCGCACGCTGTCGGGCCTGACCCGGCTGATGCTGGGCAAGCCGCGGGTGATGCTGCTCGACGAGCCGACTTCCAATCTCGACCAGGCAACCGAATCGCGCGTTCTGGGCGCGTTGAAATCCGGGCTCGACAGTAACAGCACGCTCGTCATCGTGACGCACCGGCTGCAATTGCTGCAGCTTGTCGATCGCGTGATCGTGGTCACCAACGGACAGGTCCGGCTCGACGGGCCGCCGAAGGAAGTCCTCGAAAAACTGCGCGGCAATACGTCCGACAAAAAGGTCACGCAGCAAAAGCGTCAGCGCGTCACCGCCACAAAAACGGGCGAAACGACGGTCGTGCGGCGATCGCCAGCCGCTTCGGACGAGGGTGCTGCCGCGTCGGGCGGAAGCGCCGCCGGGGCCGCCCCCGCCGCGCCGGACCGCAAGGCGTCCGGCCATGTCCATGCCGGGCAGAATGCCGGAAACACGGCTCCGGCGGGCGACGACGCAACCGCATCCCCGAAACCGAGCCCATCCGCAAAACCCGGCGCAGGCGACACGCCGCCCTCTGGCGCCTGAGTTTTCCCGAGGATCGACATGATCAAGCAATCGAATATCATCATCGCCCTCGCGGCCGCGGCCGTGCTGGGTTTCCTTGCGTGGTCGTTCTGGGCCGAGCTGGATCAGATCACCCGCGCGCCGGGCACGGCGGTCCCGTCCGCCCGGACGCAGATCGTGCAGAGTTCGGAAGGCGGGGTGATAAGCCAGATGCTCGTGCGCGAAGGCGACCGGGTGAAGAAGGGGCAGCTTCTGGTCGTGCTCGACAAGGTGACGCAATCCGCGGCGGTGGAGGAATCGGTCGCCACGGTCGAGGATCTGCGCACGCAGATGGCGCGGATCGAAGCCGAGCTGTTCGATCGTCCGTTGCGCTTTCCCTCGGACGTGCGCGACGGCGAGTTCATCGCGAACCAACGCGCGCTTTATTATCAGCGTCGCCGCGCCCTGCGCGAGGAATTGAGCAACCTTCAAACCATGCTGAAACTCGTGCGCGAGGAGTTGGCCATGAACATGCCGCTCGTCGACAGCGGCGACGTCAGCCGGTCCGAGGTTCTGCGCATGCAGCGCACCGTGGCCGATCTCGAAGGGCAGATCACCAATCGCCGCAACGCCTATCTTCAGGAATTGCAGACCGAATACGCCCGCATCGAAGGCGAGCTCGCCACGGCCGAGCAATCCTTCGCGCAGCGGCAGCAGGCGTTGCAGCAGACCGAGCTCTACGCACCGACCGATGGCGTGGTCGTCAACGTCAAGTACACGACGATCGGTGCCGTGCTGAAACCCGGTGACGAGGTGTTGCAGATCGTGCCGACGGGCGGCGCGCTCATCGTGGAGGCGCGCATTCCGCCCAGCGACATCGCCTTCATCCGCACGGGCCAGGATGCGGCGGTCAAGTTCGATGCCTATGATGCATCGATCTACGGTTCGGCGGAAGGCGAGGTGACCTATGTCAGCGCCGACACGCTGACCGAGGAAACGCCCGATGGTCCCGTCAGCTACTACGCCGCAAATCTGGAGGTCGACACGTCCCGCATGCGGCCGCGCCGCCCGGACGAAGTGATCGCCATTCAACCCGGCATGACCGCGACCGCGGAGATCAAGACCGGCGAGACGACCGTGTTCCATTATCTGACCAAGCCGATTCTCAAGACGGCGGACGAGGCGTTGGAAGAACGATGATCGCTGCAATCCCTGGCCAGGTGCATCGCGGCGATGCGCCGGCCGGGGGCATTACCTCCACAACGGATCAGGTTTTTCTTCCGCCGGAGGAGAGGCCATGACCGCGTGGCGCGGCGATCTTGCCGCATGTTTCGACAATCTCGACCGGCTCTTCGTATCGCACGCCATGGATGAGGATCGCGCCTTTGCCTTGCTGGCACGTTTGCGGGCAGAAGGAGTCGGCTGGCGGGAGCTGGATGCCGCGGTGCGCGACCTTCTGACCGCCGATGGCTGCACGGTGCAGCACATAGAGTTGCAGATGCGGCACGTGGAGCCGCGATTCCGCCCGTGGCTCGCCCCCTGACCCGAAGGGGGCTCGACGACCGCGTTCCGGAAAACAAGACGAATGTCCGGAACCAAGGGGAACATCTTAGATCGTTGAAACGTTAGCATTAACGACCCGCTTGCTACCCATGCCTCGTCTCGAACAGGCCGCGCGGCGCGTCAGCCTCGGTTAATCCGAAAAAGGACCCAATAACAAACATCATACCAGACAATCGCCCTTGTCCCATTTTGGCAAAAAATAGTTTGGCGGGGCGATTGAAGCTGTTATGCACAGCGCGTCAGGGGATCGATTAAAGATGGTCTCCGGTGTTACATCAACTTGAACAAAATTTCAGGGAAAGCGGAATTATGACACGAAGCGAAGCACCGACTGCTGTTGAGCAGGGCCAGCAGGCCGGTTCGACCGCAACACCCGCGAACGAAGCAGCCACTCCGGAAACCTCAGCGAACACTGCCGAAACCGCGAAGCCGATGACCGCCGCCGAACTCGCCGCGCTCGCCGCTGCTGCTTCGGAAGCCGCCGTTCCGCAGGTTGAGTCGGAAGAAGCTCCCGTCGAGATGGCCGATGCCGCCCAGGCTCAGGCCAAGGCTCAGGCCGTGTTCGACGAAGACGAGAAGGAAGACGAAGACGACGCCGACGCGCAGGACGCGCCCGTCGATCTCGCGATGGGTTCGGAAGCTGCTGTTTTCGAAGCGATTGCTGCGGCTGACGATGCACGCGCTGCACCCGGCGACGAAGGCGAGGAAGCGTCCGCTCTCGGCGGCGAGTCGAATGGCGCGCCCATCCTGGCCGTTGCTGCCGTTGCGGCTGCCGGTCTCGGCCTCTATGCCGTCCTCGACGACAACGACGATGACATCGACCTTCCCGAGCCCGAGCCCGAGAATGTCGCCCCGGTTTTCACGTCTGAAACCGATGTGGACTTCGATGAGAACACGGACGCCGACGAGATCGTCTACACCGCGACCGCGACGGACGCTGATGGTGACGACATCACCTACAGCATCGATGAGGACAGCGACGATTTCGCCGCGTTCACCATTGATCCCGACAGCGGCGAAGTCCGCTTCGTGGAATCGCCCGACTTCGAGACGCAGGACAGCTACACGCTGACCGTCATCGCGACCGATTCGGAAGGCAATTCCGTGTCGCAAGACGTGAATATCACGATCAACGACATTGATGAGGGCACTGGCGCGCCCACCGGTACGCGTCAGAGCATCGACGAAGACAACGACGGTGATCTCGATACGGGCGCCCCGTTCCAGGCCGCCGATGGCGACTTCATCTTTACGGACGATCCGTCGGTGGAAAGCAACGCCACGATCCTCGGCTTCGACATTGGCGATTATATCCTCGTCCCCGAAGGCACTGAGGTTTTCTTCGGCACGGGCGCCGACGATGCGAACGACCTTGAAATCACGTTCCGTGGCGAAGATGGCGAGACGAACCTCATCACCATCGATGATGTGCTCAGCGACAATGCAACGGTGTTCGACGAAGAAACCGCCGAAGCGGCCGTGGGTGAGTTCCTCGGCTTCGAAGGCGAAGACGGCGGCACCTCCTACGATTTCTTCCAGTTCGGCGACATCAGCGTTCCCGTCGACACGGTTGCGTAATTCTAATCGATAGAAGCAAGAAAGAGATTTAATAATGGCACGTTTTATTCTGGATAGTTCCGGGTCGGCGACTGTCGGCGGACAGAACATCACCGTATTCGGTACGGCCGAATCGGAAACCGTTACCATCGTAAACACCGACGACGGCGACATCAGCTTCGACCAGTCGTTCAACAGCGGCGGCGACACCATTGCCGTGGCCGGCGAGGCCGAGGAATACACCGCGGTTCGTGAGGGCTCGCGTCTGATCCTGACCAACACCGCAACGGGTTCGACCATCAGCATTCCGGTCGGTGGCGTTGCGACCACCATTGAATTCGGCGGCGACGATCCGCGTGAGCTGATGTTCATGGACGGCGCACTGATGTTTGGCGGCGCCGCGATCACCGACACCGAAGTCACGCTCGAACCGGGCGACGACGATGCAAGCAACCTGACGGCTTCGCTGCAGTCGCTGCAAGGTGCGAACGCCGCTCTAGATGCGTTCCTCGAAGCGCAACCCGAAGATGCGGACACGGAAACCGAAATCGAAGGCAATCTTACTACTCTGCAGGGTGAACTGGCGGCGCTGCCGACCGCTGCACAGTTGCAGGCGCGGCTTGATGTTGCCCAGTCCGATCTCGATGCAGTCGAAGCCGATATTGCCGCGGTAGACGGCCTTGAGGAAGCGATCGCCACTCTTGAAGCTGCTACGTTGGAAGAAGAGACGACCAACGCTGAGCTGAGTGTCGCAAATGCCGAGTATAACGCTGCCGCAGCGCGTTTCGAAGCCTTCGTGGGCGGAAATGCAACTCTGATCCGGAATAGCAACGGTACGGTTGACCTGGACGATGGTACGACCCTGACCTCCGTCATCGAACTTGACGATGATGGCAACCTTGTGCTCGCCGATGCCTATAGCTCGGCTCAGGGTTCGGCTGCTCTGCTGACCGCATCGCAGGATCTTGAGGACGCCGAGGCCGCCGAAATCGAAGCCAATACTGCGCTGTCCAACGCGCAGGCGTCAGTTAGCGCCATCCCGGACGGCGACCAGCTGTACACCCAGCTGGTTCAAGAGGAGGCAGATGTCACGCAGGCTGAGGCAGATGTGACCGCGCGTGCTGAGCTGGCGCAAGAGGTTGCGGATGCGCAGGCCGTTTCCGATCAGCTTGACGCGTTGCAGGCGGACGTCGCCGCTGCCGAGGCTGAGATTGAAGCTCTGGGCTTTGAAACCCCGGTTACCGTCGACGACACTTCGACCTCCAACGGAACCGAAGCCAGCGACATCTTCGTTCTGTCGACCGGCGACGGCACCGGATCGGCCACGATCAACGGCTTCGGTGCGGAAGGCGATGACGTTCTGTTCATCGGCGGCAACACCTACACCGTCGTGAACGTCGATGCGGACACCGATATTTCGAACACCGATGTCGGCAATGTCGGCGTGCTCGAAGTCTTTGTTCAGCAGGACGGCGACAACACGGTCATGTTCTTTGAAGACGAAACCTTCTCGGGTTCGGCATCGAACAACAGCTTCCAGGGCTTCACCCTTACGCTGAACGATGTGGACGCGACGAACGTCTCCTTCGACAGCACCGGTTACATCTCGCTCGACGATTCGGCGATGATGGCCTGATCCAACGATACGGGTGCTTCGGCATCCTGTCGCAAAAGACCCCCGGTCCCGTTGGGCCGGGGGTTTTTCGTGCGCGCTTCCTACACGACCCTGCGCAACGGTTCATGTTCCATACGTTTTCGCGTCTCTAGATCGTTTGACTCCCGTCCCGCAGAATGAAATTGCTTACGCGTGCGAACGAGCCCAACCCTACCTAGCCCCCTTTTACAGCGACTTTGCCGCCGGATGCTCCGGCCTCATTACGCATTCGCGGCGCTTCTCGTGCTGTGCATATCGCTCGGTATCGCAGGCGACCTAACACGCCGCCATATGTTTGGCAGCGAGCCGAACTCCACAATGTCGCAGGGTCGGCGGCACGTCCCGGCAAAGCTCGATACGATGACCGCGGATAAGATCCGCCCCCTGCACGCCGAGGATGCCCGCACCATCAATTCGCAGCAGCCGCTTGCCAGCGAGGCAATCACCCCCCCAACTGCGTTCAAGCCCATGTTCGCCGCAGCATCGCAGCGCGTCCGTGCCCTCGACTGTCTTGCAACGGCGATCTACTACGAGGCCGGAATGGAAGGCGAGGATGGCCAACGGGGCGTAGCACAGGTCGTGCTCAACCGGGTCCGTCACAAAGCCTATCCCAATAGCGTGTGCGGTGTCGTATATCAGGGCGCCGAACGGAGCAGCGGGTGCCAGTTCACCTTTACTTGCGACGGCTCGCTTGCCCGCGCACCTGCGCCCCGCCGCTTTGCTCAGGCGCGCAGGATTGCCGCGGATGCGCTCGCCGGTTCGGTCTACGCACCGGTGGGGCTATCGACGCATTATCACGCGGACTACGTCGTTCCATACTGGAGCCCGAGCCTGTTGAAGACAGCAGTGGTCGGCGCGCATATCTTCTACCGCTCGCCCGGTCGGGCGGGGCGAGCGGGCGCGTTCGCCGCACATTACGCCGGGGAGGACGTCGTTGTCCCCGAAGCGACGCCAGCCGCGAGTCCGGTGACGGAGGTGCCGCAGCGCCATGCCGCCAATCCCGCACTGGCGGCCAAACCGATCGCGCCGGAGGATCAGGCCGACGAACTCGATCGTTTCGCCATTCTGGATTATCGAAAAGCCGGGGAGGTGGCGCCGGCTTCTGCAATCGACCGCCGAATCGCGGCATCCGTCCGGTCCGCCGCAAGCGCATCGCCCACAGCGCCGAAGGCCGAAGCTCCGTCCGGAAAACGCCCAACGACCCCCCCATCCACCAGGTCGCGGCCACAGATCGTTCTCGATTGATTGCGGGTCGGCAACTCCCGCTGGCGTTGCGGCCCGCTCCCGCATAAGAGCGACCTTCCCCCCCGCGCATCGAGATGGAAAGCATGATGGGTTTTTGGAAATTCGGTATCGCCCTCGTCGCGGTTGGGCTCGGCGGGTGCCAGACGCCCGGCGTCGCCGATTATACCCCGTCACGCGATACACTGTCCTACCTCCAACAGCTCGACGGGACGCGCGTATCGGTCGGATCGTTTGGAAATACGCCGGCGAGCCTTGCCGATGCGACGGATACGGGCCTGTTTTCGGCGTGTTCGCTCAAGGTGGACGGCGGTCCCGCCTGGACCGGCCCATCGGATTATATTCGCGGCGCCATGATCGAGGAATTGACCGTCGGCGGGCTTTATGCGGCGCAGGACGCCCCCGTGATCGATGGCGCGATCGAGACGCTATCCTTCACCCGCGATCCGGTATTCGGCGGTGCATGGGATATTGCGGTGGTGCTTACCGGGGCGGGCGGGGCGCAATTCCGCCATGAGAACACGTACAAGTTCGATGTCGGCGCGCTGGGCGGGCCGACGGTATGCCGCCGCGCAATCGACGCGTTTCAGCCGGCGATCGTCGAATTCTGGGAAAGCGCCGCCCGCTCGCCGCAGTTCCGCGCGTTTCTGAAGAGCCAGTAAGGCCGCGCCTACCCGCCGGAGGGTAAACGCGCAATCTCGTCGCGCATGAACCGCACGCGCGTACGCCAGCCGGGATGATCGCGGCCAGCAAACAGCGTGCGCCTGCGTGGTCCGAAATGTTCCCAGAACCGGACCGCGCCCGCCGGATCGTAGCCTGCATTGTCGAGCAGGTGGATACTTTCGCGATCAGCGGCGATCTCGGTCGCGCGGACATTCGCAGATCGGCGCCCCACCCGATCGAGATAGGCCCGGTGGCGCAGCGTATTATGCGCCAGCTCATGGGCCAGCACGGCGGCGAGCTCGTCTTCGTTGCGCACTACGCCGGAGATTGCCGTGGTCACGACGACAAAGGTGCCGTCCGCGCGCGCGTTCAATGTCGCCGACGGTTCGAGGTGAAAGCGCGTGGCGCAGCCGGGCTCTCCCACAATGTCGACCGTCATGACATGACCGTTGCGCATGATGTCGAGCTTAGCACGGCCATCGGCGAACGCGGCCATCACGGCCTCTTCGATCGCCTCGATCCCGGCTTTGCTCGCCCCCTCATCATCGCCGGCCGATGTGTTCACACGAACGCCGTCCAGCGCGCGCAACACGTCACCTTCGCGCAGACCCGCGCGGTCCGCGGCGCCGCCCGGAACCACGGCGAGGATACGCGGCCCCGCATCGAGCGCGAATTGCGCGACCGCCGCATCACGGAACGAGGCCGAATATTGCGACAGATCGTGCACGCTGAAGCCCGGAAGAAAGGCACGGTCGGCACAACGCGCGACATTGGCACGCGCGAGCCGGTGCCCGATCGCGGCAATCGTCCGGTCGAGCCGCGCAATCTGCCGCAGCGCGTCCTGCTTGTCATTCGCCTGCGCCTGCGCCCCGCAGAGCAGCCCCAGCGCCGCGAGGACCGCCGCGCCCCGGCGCATCGCGCGGGGGAAGGGCAGGGCGCCCGCCGCCATCAACTCAGCGCGATATCGGGCGCATCTTCCTGCTTCATGCCGATGAGGTGATAGCCGGCATCGACATGATGCACCTCGCCCGTGACCCCGCTCGACAGATCGGATAGCAGGTAGAGCCCCGCGCCGCCGACATCCTCGATCGTGACATTGCGGCGCATCGGCGAATTGAGCTCGTTCCATTTCAGGATGTAGCGGAAATCGCCGATCCCGCTCGCCGCCAGGGTCTTGATCGGACCGGCGGAGATCGCGTTTACGCGAATGTTCTTCGGACCCAGATCGTTGGCGAGATATTGCACGCTCGTCTCCAACGCGGCCTTCGCCACGCCCATGACGTTATAATGCGGGATGACCTTTTCCGCGCCGTAGTAAGTGAGCGTGACGATCGAACCGCCATCGCGCATGAGCGGCATCGCCCGCTTCGTCACGGCGACGAGGCTGTAGGCGGAAATGTTCATCGTTTTCAGGAAATTGTCGAGGCTGGTATCGACATATTGCCCGCGCAATTCGGTCTTGTCCGAAAAACCGATGGCATGGACGATGAAATCGAGGCTGTCCCACCGTTGCTGCAGCGTGGTGAAGGCCGTGTCGAGCTGATCCATGTCGGACACGTCGCATTCGATGAGGAAATCGCTGCCCAGGCTTTCGGCGAGGGGTTTCACCCGCTTGGCCAGCGCCTCGCCCTGATACGAAAAGGCGAGCTCGGCCCCCTGCGCACGCAGGGCGCGGGCGATGCCCCACGCCAGCGACTTATCGTTCGCCAGCCCCATGATGAGACCACGCTTTCCCTGCATCAGATTGCCGGTTGCCGGGTTATTCTGTCCGGTTTCAGTTGTCATTTATGTGTGTCCGCATCTGTCTTGGCTCTTGATTTCGGAATCTCGGTTTCGCGCCTGACCTCGCGCTCTTCGGGCGTTTCGGCAAGCGCGGCATTCAATTCCGCACCCACCACCAGCCCTAGACCCACCAGCCAGAAAAAGAAAAGGGCGATCATCACCCCGGCAAGGCTGCCATAGGTAAGATTATACGCAAACATCAGCCGCAGCGCCGGGGGCAGGGTGGTGCTGACCGTGATCCACCATGCGGTCACCAGCACCGCGCCCGGCCATTTGGGATAGTCGCGCCCCCGATATCTCTTCGGCGTGAGTGACAGGAACAACAACCATAGCGACAGCAACAGCCCGAAACCGGGAATGAAGCGCGACAGCGCCAGCGTGCCGATCAGACCGCTCGCCTCCGGAAACCAGGCGCCGATCACCTCCTGCGCGGCGGAAATGAAGAATTGCGCGGCAAGGCTCATCATCAACAGCATGACCGCGCCGACCACGACCCCTGCGAAAAAGAGCCGCTGACGCAGGAAACCGATCGTCGGCTGCGTGCCATAGGCGCGGTGAAGAATATCGCGAATGGTCCCGATCAGGCTGCCCACGGTCCAGAAGCCGAACAGGGCGCCTGCCCATAACAGCCAGCCATTGCGCGCGCCGACGACGTCGCGGGCGACGGGTTCGATCACGTCGGCGACCACGCCCGGCACGGCGAGGAGAAAGGCATTGATCGCCGCGGTCCGGTCGCTGGCATCGCCGAACAGCGAGAAGATCGCCGCCCCGGTTATGAAAAACGGAAACAGCGACAGGATCGCCATATAGGCGAGATTGCCCGCATGGATGAACCCGTCGTTATAGGCGCCGGTCCACACGCGTTTCGCAATGGCGAAAAAGCGCGAACCCGGCCCGACTTCCTGTTTTGCAAGACGGATGCCCTTGCGCAATTCGGCGCGCAGATGGGCGGCATGGCGGCGGCGCCCCTCTGGCGTGAACTCGGCCGGGTGGGCGGAGGCGGAATCGCCCTCTTCGCGGGGCGGGGGCGGCCTCACACGCCCAGCTTTGCCCTGACCGAACGGGTATCCTGCCACCCGTCGAGGCGGGCTTTCAGATCGGAATCGTTTTCAGGCAAGTCGATGACCAGCGTCACCAGCTGATCGCCCCGCCCCCCGGCCTTGCGGGTAAAGCCCCGCCCCTTGAGGCGCAGCACCCGGCCCGACGAACTCCCCGGTGCGATGGTCAACATCACCGGCCCCTCGACCGTGGGAACCTTGACCTTGGCGCCGTTCACCGCCTCGTCCAGCGTGATGGGAAGGTCGATCCGCACCGCATCATCGTCGCGGCGGAAAATGGGATGCGGCTTTTCCACGATGGTGACGATCGCATCGCCATGGCCGCCCGGCCCTGCCTCGCCCTTGCCGGAAAGGCGCATCTGCGTGCCATCTTCGGCCCCTGGCGGCAGTTTCAAATCGATGGTCTTCCCATCGGCGAGCGTGATCCGCTGCGTTTCGAGATTGGCGAGATCGGGAAGCGTCACGGCGAGGCGATATTGCACGTTCGCCCCCTTGGCCGCGGGGCCGCGTCGGCGTCCTCCGCCCATTCCGGCCCCACCCATTCCGGACGAGCGACCGCCGCCGAAGATCCCTTCGAACAAATCGGACAGGTCGACCTCTTCGGCGTGCATCCCGCCGCCCATTCCGCCCATGCCCGCGCGCGGATCGCCGCCGCGAAAACCGCCGCCGCCGCCCGCTCCGCCCCGGCCATAGCCGAAGGGCGATGTCGGATCGCCGTTCATGTCGATTTCCCCGCGGTCGAACCGGGCGCGCTTGTCCTTGTCGGACAGGAGGTCATACGCCTTCGTCACGTCCGAAAACCGTTCCGCCGCCTTCGGGTTGTCGGCGTTGCGATCGGGGTGCAACTCCTTGGCCAGCTTGCGATAGGCGGACTTGATATCTTTTTCGGTGGCGCCGCGCGCAACGCCGAGGGTGGAATAGGGATCAGCCATGCCCGATAGCTAGGGTGCGCGCGGGCGATAGGCAATGTTTCAATGCGCGATACGCGGCAATACCCAATGCGCCCGGCGTCCCCGGCAAGCTCGATGGGAGCAAGGGAACGCTTTGCGCATCCGGCGCGCTTCATTTACGAGACGCCACGCATCGCGGCAAAGGACATGCCAATGACCGAAATTTCGAACGAGACCACCATCCCCGCGCATGACCCGCACGGGTTGTTCGCGCAATGGATGGCAGAGGCGCGCGCATCCGAACCCAATGACGGCAATGCGGTGGCTTTGGCCACGGCCACGCCCGATGGCGCGCCGTCGGTGCGCATGGTCCTGCTCAAGGGGCATGAGGACGGGACGGCAAATGGCGGGCCGGGCGGTTTCGTGTTCTACACCAACCTGACCAGCCGCAAGGCCGGCGAATTGCTCGCCAATCCGCAAGCCGCGCTGCTGTTTCACTGGAAAAGCCTGCGCCGGCAGATCCGCATCACCGGCCGCGTCGCGCAGGTATCGGACGAGGAAGCCGATGCCTATTTCGCGAGCCGTTCGCGCGATTCGCAATTGGGTGCCCATGCCTCAGACCAGTCTTCGCCATTGCCGGACCGGCAGGATTTCGTCGACCGTTTCGAACAGGCGCGCGAACGTTACGAAGGCCAGGACGTGCCGCGTCCCGGACACTGGTCCGGGTTCCGGCTCACCCCGGATGCCATCGAATTCTGGAGCGACCGGCCCCACCGCCTGCACGAACGCCGCGTGTTTCGCCCCGCCGATGGCGGCTGGACGAGCGCGATGCTCTACCCGTAAACGGCGTTTCATGGACACCGCGCCCCCTGCCGCACCTGCCCCTGCCGCACCTGCCCCTGCCGCAGCTGTCCCCGCCGCGACCGACGCGGCGGCGCGCGCCTCGCTCACCCGGAGCGCGGCCGTCGGCAGCATGGCGGTGGCCGGGCTGTTGCTCGTGCTCAAGCTATGGGCGGTGTGGCAGACCGGGTCGGCCGCGATGCTGGGCAGCCTTGCCGATACCGCGCTCGACCTCGTGGCGAGCCTTGCGACCCTGGTCGGCGTGTGGGTCGCGGCGCAGCCTGCCGATCACGATCACCGCTTCGGCCATGGCAAGGCGGAGGCGCTCGCCGCGCTGGTGCAGGTGGTGCTGATCTCCATTTCCTCCGTCGGCATCGCCGCCCGCGCGATGGAACAATGGCTGGGCGGCGCACGGGCACAGGCCGCGGAAAGCGGCATTGCCGTATCGGCGATCGCCATGGTCGCGACGCTGGGCCTGCTGTTGTGGCAACGCCATGTCATCCGCCGCACGGGAAGCCTCGCGATACAGACCGACCATGTGCATTACCGTTCCGACCTGTTGCTCAATTTCGCGGTGATCGCTGCGCTGATGCTCGACCAATATGTCGGCATTACCGGGGCGGACCCGGTCTTCGCGCTGGGCATTGCGGTCTGGCTGGCGTGGAATGCATGGGGGGCAATCCGGGACGCGGTCGATAATCTGATGGATCGGGAATGGCCGGTCGAACGCCGCGAAAGGCTGCTCGACCTTATGAGGGATCATCCGGCGCTGCGCGGCGTGCACGATCTGCGCACGCGGACGAGCGGCACCCATGATTTCGCGCAATTCCATGTGAATGTCGACGGGCAGATGACCGTCGCCGCCGCGCATCAGGTGATGGACGAGATCGAGGCCGCGCTGGCGCTCGAATTTCCGGGGACGGAATTTCTCATCCATCCCGACCCCGACGGCCATGTCGAAACCGGTGTGGAGCGCCCGGTGGATCTCCTCACCGCAGGAGTCGATGCCGATTTCCCCGAAACCCAGGCACAGGGATAACCCGCCATGCCCCGCATACCATACTGGCACGTCGATGCCTTCGCCGCCCGCGCGTTCGAAGGCAACCAGGCCGCCGTCATGCTGTTCGATGCCTTCCCCGACGATGCCACGATGCAGCGCATCGGCGAGGAGAACAATTTTGCCGAAACCGCCTTCGTCGTGCCGTATGAGGGGGAGGAGGCCGATTATCATCTGCGCTGGTTCACGCCGGAGACGGAGATCCGACTGTGTGGTCATGCGACGCTGGCGGCGGGGCATGCGCTGCTCACCTGTGACGGCGGCGCGGAACTGCGCTTTGCCACGCGGCGGGCCGGCGTGCTGCGCGTGCGGCGACAAGGCGAGGGTGGTGAGGGTTACGAGCTCGCGCTTCCCGCCATTCCGACGCAGCCTGGCGAATGGCCCGCCGCCGTTGCCGGGCTCGGCGCGATGCCGCAGGCGATTCAGCGCCACCCCGATGGCTACGACATATTCCTCTATGACAGCGAGGAGGCCGTGCGCGCCTTGCGTCCCGACATGGCCGCGCTCGCCGCGCTGGGCGATGCGCAGTTCATCTGCACCGCGCCCGGTTCCGCAACCGACGTGGTCAGCCGCGTTTTCGTTCCCGGCGCCGGCGTCGCGGAGGACAGCGTCACCGGAAGCGCGCATGCCGCGCTCACCCCGTTCTGGGCCGGGCGGCTGGGCCGGGCGGAATTCACCGCGTTTCAGGCCTCGCGCAGGGGCGGGCGGCTGATCTGCCGGCTCGATGGCGACACGGCGTGGCTGGGCGGGCCGTGCGTGACGGTGGTGACGGGCGAATTCGCCTATTGAATCGGGAACAGCGTCACGATTTCGCGCAATGCGGTATTGAGCGCGTCCATCTGCGCCCGGTCCGAATTGCCGAGCCGCACGATGGTCAGCTTCTGTTCGGGCGAAACGATCGTGAACTGTCCCCTATGGCCGAGTGCGGCAAACAGCGTGTCCGGCGCATCGGCGGGAAACAGCACCGCATTGCGCCCCTCCGGCCGCGGGTGGTTGAGCCAGACATGCCCGCCATAGGCCGGATCGCCGGGCGATGACGTCGTCATGAACCGCACCCAGCCGCGCGGCACGATCTGCGCCCCGTTCGCCATGCCGCCAAGGCGCAGCATCTCCCCGAATTTCGCCCAGTCGCGCGCCGGGGCGTGGATCATGCTTCCGCCGATCATCGTGCCCGCGCGGTCATATTCCGCGATCGTCGCATCCATGCCGACGGGATCGAACAACCGCATCTGAAGATAGCGGTGCATCGCATCGCGGCGCCGGTCGGGATCGGGTGAACGGGTCAGCGCCCGCGCCGCGATATCGGCAAGGATGACGCTCGTCGGCGTGGCATAGTTGAATTGCGCGCCCGGGGTATGGTCGAGCGGCTGCGTCTCGGCATAGGCGGCCATGTCGTCGCGCCCGTCCACCGCGAGCATGCGGACCGTGTCGGCATCCTGTGCCGGGCTCGCGGTTTCGGCATGGCGCAGGCCCGATCGCATCTGCAGCAAATGGCGGATCGTGATGTCGCCGCGCGGATCGCCGGGCCGCTGCCACGCAGGGATCGGCGCCGGCTGATCGAGCGAAAGCGCCCCGTCCGCGATCAACATGCCGATGAGCACGCCCGTCACGGTCTTGCTCATCGACCAGCCGATCATGGCCGTGTCCGCATCATACCCGTCCGCATAGCGTTCCGCGACGACCTTCCCGTCGTGAAGGATCAGCAGCGCGCGCGTTTCGCCCGCACGCTCGGCAAAGACATCGTCGATGGCATAGGCGAGCTTTTCGCGCGGCACGGCGGCACCGGGCGCAATTGCGGCGCGCGATTCGGTGCTCGGCGGCTGCGGGCCTGTTTCCTGTGGCGAACAGGCGGCGAGCGCTGGCACGCAGAGCAGGGCGAGCATAGAAGGAAGGCGGCGCATCATCGTGCCGCCCGTTCAACCGCGAAGCGCAGACAAAGGCAATGGCCGACACCGATATGCCCACCAGTAACACGCCGAAACGCAAGGACGCGCCGCATTCCGCGGCTCGCCATCCCATCCGGCAACCGCCGCGCACGGTGGCGATGATCGTCCTCGCCATCGTGATTGCCGCGGGGGTCGCGTGGTATCGCTACCAACCCGGCCTTGCGGCGCAGGCGGGGGCGGGGACGGCTTTCGGTGCGCGCACGGCCTGCTCATGCCGCCACATCGGCGGGCGCGACCTGTCCGATTGCAGGAAGGATTTCGAACCGGGCATGGAGTTCGTGATGTTGAGCGAAGACACCGACGAACGCAGCGTCACCGCGCGCGTGCCCCTGCTCGCATCGAGCACGGCGACATGGCGCGAGGGATATGGCTGCGTGCTCGACCCTTACGAGGGGTAGCGGCATTCTTCCTGCCGGTTCGAGGGCAGTTCGGGCCAGGCTGCGTCTTTGGCAAGCTGCGGCGGCGGGGGCGATGGAATGGGCGGCGGCGGGGGGACCGTGACGCGGCATTGATTCTCCGACCGGCCCCGCGCCATGCAGCGGGCCATAGCCTCGTCCCGCATGGTGCGGACCCGCCTCTGTTCGGCGGTGAGTGCGGCGTCATAGGCGGCCTGCAACCGGGCATCCTCTTCGCGCGAATTTTGACAGATGGGAATGTTGCGAACCTCCGCCACCGCCGCAACCGCACCCGCGCCGCACACCGCATGCCAGCGCCGTTCGACCGCCGCATCGCGGACGATGCTCTCGAAATAGACGAGCCCCTCCGCCCCGACGCGCAGGATGTTCTGAGGGCCCGGCCCCGCCCCGATCGCGAGCCGGTTGGCTTCGTCGCGCAACAGGCCCGCCTGTCGCGAGAATGCGAGCAGCGGCCCGTCCGCGTCATCGAGCCGGAAGCATCCATGGGCGAGCACGATGCGGTGGCGGCCATAACGGCCCACGAAACTCTCATCGGTGTCCATGTCGACGACGACCACGTGACGCGGCGGCGTATTCACGATCCACAGCTTGACGAGAGCGAACAGGTCCCCCGGCACCGGCGACAGACGCACAGGCGCAAATATCCGCACCTGGTCCGCCTGCGGCGCGGACAGCAAGGTGCCCGCGCCAAACGGCGGATCACCCATGGTCACGCCAACAGGTGGAGGCGCGGCGACGGCAGGCGGCAATTCCGCCACGTGCAGCCCAAAGGGCGGGCCGACATGTTCCGGCTCATCGCCGGTAAACACATCGATAAGCGCCGCGAGCGCCAGCGCGGTCCATGCCGCGACCAGCACGCCCGCGCGTGTCATCCGGGCAGGGTCTCGCTGGCCCCCGTATCCTCGATCCAGCCGCCGCCTAAGACCCGGTCCCCGCAATAGAGCACGGCCGCCTGTCCCGGCGCGACGCCATATTCCGGCGTGTCAAACAGGATGCGCGTGCGCGCCCCGTCGCCAAGCGGCCCGTCGAGCGTGACCGGCACCGGCTTTGCGAGCGAGCGAACCTTCGCGGTGATAGGGGCGTCGGGCACGGGGCCAATCCGGTTTGTTTCGCCGATCACCGCGCTATCGACCGCGAGCAATCGTTTCGGCCCGACCAGCACGCGCCCCGCATCCGCGTCGATCCGCACGACATAGAGCGGCTCGTCCTGCCCCCCGATTTCGAGGCCGCGCCGCTGACCCACCGTATAGTGGATGATCCCCTTGTGCCGGCCCAGCACCTCGCCGCTCAGTGCGTGGACGATATCGCCCTTGTCCTCGGCCTCCGGTCGCAATTTGCGGACGAGCGCGGCGTAATCTCCATCGGGCACGAAACAGATATCCTGGCTGTCGGGCTTGCCCGCGACGCCGAGGCCGAGCGCGGTGGCAATGTCGCGCACCTGCGACTTGGGTAATCCGCCCAAGGGGAAACGGATGAAGTCGAGTTGCGCCTCTGTGGTGGCGTAGAGGAAATAGCTCTGATCCCGGGCCGGGTCGGCGGCGCGGTGGAGTTCCGGGCCATGCGCGCCCATCGCCCGCTGGACGTAATGACCCGTCGCAAGACAGTCGGCGCCAAGATCGCGGGCCATCGCGAACAGATCGGTGAATTTCGGCCCGATATTGCAACGGATGCAGGGAACAGGGGTGCGCCCGGCCAGATATTCGTCGGCGAACCGGTCGACGACCTCTTCGCGAAAGGCGCTTTCATGATCGAACACGTAATGCGCGATGCCGAGCCGGTCGGCCACCGCGCGCGCGTCGCGAATGTCGTCCCCGGCACAGCATGCGCCCTTGCGCTTCACCGCCTCGCCATGGTCGTAAAGTTGCAGCGTCACGCCGATGACCTCGGCCCCGCTCGCGGCGGCGAGCGCGGCCACGACCGAGCTGTCGACCCCGCCCGACATGGCGACGACGATACGCTTGTCGGCGGGCGAGCCATCGAGCTGAAAGAGCGCGCCGGCGTCGAGACCTGGGGGAAGTGCGGGAGCGGCATGCGTGGGGGCGGAAACGGGATGGGGCATGAGGCCCGCGATACACGTTTCCCCGCCGCCGCGAAAGATGTGTGCAAAAGGCGCCCTACCGCCCCGCACAGGGCGGCGCGTTTACCCGATGATAAGGCTTCGCATCATAAAGGAAGGCGGGGCCGGGCCGTCGTTGACGCAGCGATGGTGCGCACCCCCAAAAGCTTCCGTGCGGGATGGCAGAACCCGCAGGCGTAACGAGGAACCGATGATCGAGAATCAAAAAATCACCCCGGCCATGGTGATCGGGCCGCAAGGCGAACCGATGACGCTGGACGATCTGCCGCCGCCCACGACGCGCCGCTGGGTCATACGCCGCAAGGCCGAGGTCGTCGCCGCGGTAAGCGGCGGTCTGCTCACCATTGACGAGGCATGCGAACGTTACGCGCTCAGCCTCGAGGAAATTGCATCCTGGCAAAGGGCGATCGAACGATCGGGCATGAAGGGGCTTCGCGTCACGCGCATCCAGAAATATCGCGATAAGTACAAGCGGCAGATGAATTACTGACCGCCAAGAGGAACATATTGCAAGCACTCACGTTTCCCTCCCAATCTTGAAGGAGGCATAACA
This sequence comes from Croceicoccus hydrothermalis, assembly GCF_022378335.1. Taxonomy (GTDB): domain Bacteria; phylum Pseudomonadota; class Alphaproteobacteria; order Sphingomonadales; family Sphingomonadaceae; genus Croceicoccus; species Croceicoccus hydrothermalis. The sequence goes on along the minus strand of NZ_JAIQCI010000004.1, from coordinate 169,372 downwards.
TGGGTTTTATTATTGCACTGATCGTCGGTGGTATCATCGGATGGCTCGCCAGCATCGTGATGCGCCGGGATGCCTCGATGGGCATTTTCTGGAATATCGTGGTGGGTATCGTCGGTTCGTTTCTGGGCCGGCTCATCGGCGGCCTGTTCGGCGCCGGTTCGACGCTGACCAGCTTCGATCTCGTCGGTCTGCTGTTCTCGTTCATCGGTGCGGTCGTTCTGCTCGCCATCGTGAACATGGTGCAGCGCGGACGCGTTCGCTAAGACCGTAACGAAAAGTCCGGTACCGGATCCGATAGGACGCCCCCCCCCGGTACGCCTGTCCCGGTCCCTGCCTGCAATGGGCTCGCCATACGGCGGGCCCATTTGCGTGTATGGGCCGCCGCCCGGCGTCATTTCCAGCCCCAAAAACGGCTGCACGGGGATTTCGCATGTGCGGCTTGTTTCGGGTGATATAGTTGTGTAACACAGCTTATTCTTCAAATCCCGTCCGGGGCTGGGGCGGATTCGGGCAGTGAGCCATATGCAATACGAACATTCGATCGGTTCCGCGCCAGGGGGGGAGCTCGCGCGCGAAACCGGCACGCAATCCGTCGATGCGGATCGCTCCGTCGTGACGGAGTACCAAGAGGACGAACGCGTTCATTCGACCCGGCGGCGCCGGATCCTCATCACCGCCGCGGCGGTGGTGCTGGCGCTTGTCGCTCTTGCCTTTTTCCTGGCGGGGGATGACGCGCCGGCGGTCGGCGACGAAGAGATCGCCGCAGGGGCGGAGGTGCCCGCCGTATCGGTGCTGATGCCGGGGCAAAGCAACATCGAAGGCGCGATCACCACGAGCGGCACGCTATCCGCCCGCCGGCCGGTTCCTGTCGGCTCCGTCGGCGAAGGCGGCGAGGTGCGCAGCGTGCGCGTCGATCAGGGGGACTGGGTCCGGCAGGGGCAGATCCTGGCCGTGATCGACCGTTCGGTGCAAAGCCGCCAGGTCGATGCACAGCGCGCGCAGGTGGAGGTGGCTCGTTCCGATGCCCGGCTCGCGCAGGCGAATCTGGATCGCGCCTCGCAGCTTGTCGAGCGCGGCTTCATCAGCACGGCCGACATCGACCAGCTTACCGCGACGCGCGACGCCGCCGCGGCCCGCGTCCGCGTGGCGGAGGCGCAGCTTGGCGAACTCAACGCCCGCAATGCGCGGCTCAATATCGTGGCCCCCGCCGCCGGTCTCATCCTCACGCGCAGTGTGGAGCCAGGGCAGGTCGTGGGCGGTGGCACGCAATTGTTCACCATCGCCAGCGGCGGCGAAATGGAAATGGCCGCACAGATCAGCGAAAGCGATCTGGCGCGGCTTTCGGTGGGCGTTCCGGCACGGGTCACCCCTGTCGGGACCGAGCAGACGTTTGCCGGACAGGTCTGGCAACTCGCCCCGACCATTGACGAGACCACGCGGCAGGGCACGGCGCGCATCGCGCTCCCCTATGATCGCGCCCTGCGGCCGGGCGGTTTTGCCAGCGCGGTCATTCAGGCCGGCACGTCCAGCGCGCCGGTGCTTCCTGAATCGGCGCTTCTTTCCGATGATGACGGCAGCTATGTCTTCGTTCTGGGCGAGAACAACCGCGTCCGGCGCAGGGCCGTTCGCACCGGGCTGGTCACGCCGCGCGGGATCGCGGTGACCGAGGGGCTTACGGGCAACGAACGCGTCGTCCTGCGCGCGGGCGGTTTCCTCAACGACGGGGATGAAATCGAACCCCGCCTTGTCAAGCGCGAGAGCGCACGATGACGGGATACGCGGCATGAACGTCAACCGCATTTCCGAATGGTCGATCCGCAATCCCATCGTGCCGATCGTCGTGTTCGCGGCATTGTTGTTCGCCGGCATCCTGGCGTTCAACCGGATGGACGTGAACAACAATCCGGACATCGATTTTCCGGGCGTAACCGTCACGGTCGTGCAACCGGGCGCCGCCCCCACCGAAATCACCACACAGATCACGCAGATCGTCGAGGCCGCCGTCCGTTCGATCAACGGCGTCGACCAGATTCAATCCACCGCGAGCGAAGGCAGCAGTACGACCTTCGTACAGTTCGAGATCGGCATCGATCCCAACGATGCGGTGAACGAGGTGTCCAACGCCATCGACCAGGTGCGGGGCGACCTGCCCGACGGCATTCTGGAACCGCGGGTCAGCAAGGTCAATGCCGGCGGCAACGGGCCGATCGCCTATTACGCGGTCAGCGCCGACGACATGACGATGGAACAGCTCAGCTGGTTCATCGACGACACGATTTCGCGCCGCCTTCTGTCGATCGAGGGCATGGCCGCGGTCAGCCGCGCGGGCGGCGTGGACCGCGAAATCCGCGTGGTCGTCGACCCGTCGCGGATGCAGGCCTATGGCGTGACCGCGGCGCAGGTGAATGCCGCATTGCGTCAGATCAATACCGATGCGGGCGGCGGGCAGGCCGAAATCGCCGGTTCACGGCAATCGGTTCGCGTGCTCGGCAATGCGGACAGCGCGTACAACCTGCGCGACACGCGGATCAACCTCGCCGGGGGCCGCGCCATCCGCCTGCGCGACATTGCCGATGTCTACGACGGATATTCCGAACAATCCTCTATCGCCAAGATCAACGGCCGGCAGGTCGTGACTTTCGGTATGGAGCGCGCCAAGGGCGCCTCGGACGTGAGCGTCTACGACGCCGCGCTCGAGGAGCTCGACGCGATCGAACGGGAAAATCCCGGCATTCACTTCACGCAGCTGTTCACGAGCGTCGAATACACGAAATCGCAATATGACAGCTCGATGGAGGCGCTGGTCGAGGGGGCGATCCTCGCCGTTGTCGTCGTGTTCTTCTTCCTGCGCGACTGGCGCGCCACGCTGATCAGTGCGGTCGCCATTCCGTTGTCGGCGATCCCGACGTTCTGGTTCATGGACATGATGGGCTTCACGCTCAATACGCTGTCCCTCCTGGCGTTGAGCCTGGTGGCGGGCGTGCTGGTCGATGACGCCATCGTCGAGATCGAGAATATCGTGCGCCACATGCGCATGGGCAAAAGCGCGTTCCAGGCCTCGATCGACGCCGCCGACGAAATCGGGCTCGCCGTGGTGGCGACCACGATGTGTATCGTCGCGGTGTTCCTGCCCGTGGCGTTGATGCCGGGGATCACGGGACAGTTTTTCAAGAATTTCGGGGGGACGGTGGTTGCCGCCGTTCTCATGAGCCTTGCCGTCGCGCGCATGATCACGCCAATGGCGGCGGCCTATTTCCTGAAGGCGCACGGCCATGCCGAACACGGCGAGGGCCGCGGCATGGATATCTACATGAGCGTGCTGCGCTTCATGATGAATTCGGACAAGGCCGAGGCTTTCAAGCAGCGCCATCCCTCGCCGATCGCCTTTCTCGTGCCCGCGTTCATGTTCGGGATCACGGTGTTCGCAATCACGCTCGTGCTGATGCTCGCATCGGGCGGGTTTGCCGAGTTTCTCGGATCGCTGCTCCAATCCGCCATTGTCGGCGGCATCGCATCTGGCGCGATGCTGGCCATCATTCTTCTCGTTTCGCTTATCGGTGCGATGTTCGGATCGGGCACCATGATGGGCCGCGCGCGCAGCTTTGGCCACCGGGCGCAGGCGCGCGCGCGCGACCATCGGCTCTGGGCGTTTTACATCGGCCTGTTCGCGCTCGTGGCGACGGTCGCCTTGTTCATGAACATGCCGCAGCAGTTCGAGCCGCAAACCGATTCCGACGACAGCCGGATCGACATTTCGATGCCGCCGGGCACCACCATCGAACAGACCGAGGTCGTCGCCGACCGGGTCGCCGCCTTCATGACGAAGCAGCCCGAGGTCGAACGCGTGATGGAGCGGGTGAACGAAGGGTCCGCAAGGCTTTTCATCACCCTCGTTCCCGCAGAGGAGCGCACGTCGAAAAGCTTCGAACTGGAACGCGCGCTCACCCCCGCGCTTCAGGAAGTGTCCGATGCCCGCGTCAGCTTCGCCTCGCAGGGCGGTGGGTTTTCGGGTCGGGCACTCTCGATCATGCTGACCGGGTCCGACCCGGAGCAGCTCGACGAAACGGCGCAGACGCTGATCGAGCAGATGCGGACCATACCCGAGGTCGTCGCCCCGCGGATTGAGGCGGACCTGCAACGTCCCGAACTCATCATCACGCCGCGGCTCGACCTTGCCGCGCAGCTTGGCGTGACGACCTCCTCATTGAGCCAGGCGATCCGTATCGCCACGCTGGGCGAGATCGATCAGAACGCGGCGAAATTCTCGCTATCCGACCGGCAGGTGCCGATCCGCGTGATCCTCGACCGTTCGGAACGACGGGACATCGACACCATCGCCAACCTGCCCGTGCCCACCGCGACAGGTGGCTCCGTCCCGCTCAACCGCGTGGCAGAGATCAGCTTCGGCGCCGGCCCGACGCAGATACAGCGTTTCAATCAGGCGCGCCGCGTGCTTATCGGGGCCGATCTTGCCGCCGGCGCGGTATCCGGACCCGTGCGCGAGAAGATCGATCAGCTCCCGATCATGCAGAACCTGCCCACCGGCATTTCCAACCGCCCCGTCGGCGACGCCGAATGGCAGGAGGAATTGAACCAGAACATGATCACTGCGGTCATCACGGGCATCCTGCTGGTCTTTGCGGTGCTGGTCCTGCTTTACAAACGCGTGGTGTCGCCTTTGGTGAACATGACCTCGCTCCTCCTCGCGCCGCTGGGTGGTCTGTTGGCGCTGCTTCTGGTGTCGGCGGTGACCGGTGTGGCGATGCCGATCTCGCTGCCGGTGTATATCGGCTTGTTGATGTTGCTCGGCATCGTGGCGAAGAATTCGATCCTGCTGATCGATTTCGCGCTGGAGGAGATGGAGGCCGGTGTCCCCAAGCGGGCGGCGATCATCGATGCGGGACACAAGCGTGCGCAGCCGATCGTCATGACTACCGTGGCCATGGCGGCGGGCATGGTGCCGACGGCAATCTCGCTTTCGGGCGATGGCGCGTGGCGGCAACCGATGGGGATCGTGGTGATCGGCGGGCTGATCATGTCCACGCTTCTGACGCTCGTCATCGTGCCGGCGGGTTTCAGCCTCGCCGACGGCTTCGAAAAGCGCGTCGGCCCGCGCCTGCGCCAATGGCTGCTCACCTATCGTCCGGGGGAGGGGGAGCCTGCGCCTGCCGAAACCCCGCGCGCCGATACCGGGCCCGCCGCCCAAGCTGCGCCATAACGGTTTGTCTTGACCGCATCCCGGCTTAATTCGACCATGCCTGCGGACGATGTGCAGGACCGGGGGCGGACCATGCGCATGTTCGCGACAGGGCTGCTCGTGCTCATGGCGGTCGTGTTCTTCGTCTCGCGGCGGTACGACGATATTCCCGCGATTGGTTTCGTCACGGCGTTCAGCGAGGCGGCGATGGTCGGCGCGCTGGCCGACTGGTTCGCGGTCACCGCCCTTTTCCGCCATCCGCTTGGTTTGAAAATACCGCATACGGCGATCATCCCCACGAACAAGAACCGTATCGCCGATAATATGGCGGGTTTCCTGCGGCACAATTTCCTTATTCCGCAAGTCGTGGCGCGGCGCATGCGTCCCATGAACCTCGCGCAGGCGGCGGGAGATTTCCTCGCCGATCCGGAGCGGCTGGCCCAATCGAATGTCGGGGCGGGTGCGGCGGCGCTCTTTGCCGAGATCCTGGAATCGCTCGACCCCGATCGCCTCGGGGCACAGGTGAAGGACGGGTTGAAACGGCAGCTCGAAGGGATCGAGATCGCGCCGGTGCTGGGTGAGATGCTGGCCGGGGCGATCGCGGATGGGCGTCATCTCCCGTTGATGGACGGGGTGATCCGCTGGGCGGGGCTCACGCTCGAGGATAACGAGGAGCTCGTCCGGCAGATGATCAGCGACCGGGCCAATTCGCTGCTGCGCTGGACCGGGCTCGATGCGAAACTTGCCAATTCGGTGCTCGACGGGCTTTACCGGATGCTGGCCGAGATGCTGGTCGATCCGGACCATCCGCTTCGCGCGAAGGCGCAGGAAGGTCTGGACAGCCTCGCCCACGATCTGGTCCACGATCCGGCCATGCGGGCCAGGGTCGAAGGGTTCAAGACCGAATTGCTGAACAACCAGGCCGTCGGCGCATGGTGGCAGGGGGTGTGGGAACGGATGCGGCACAAGCTCATCGCACTGGCCCGCGATCCGCAACCGGTGTCGGGCTATCTGAGCGGGACGCTCACCGATCTTGGCCGGGCGCTGCAATCCGATGCGCGGCTGCAATTGCAGATCAACCGCTTTGCCCGGCGCAGCGCGGTGGGCGTGACGAGCCGGTATGGCGATCAGCTGGTGCGGCTTGTCTCCGAAACGGTGAAAGGGTGGGACGCGGCCACGATCACCGACCGCGTCGAACGGGCGGTCGGGCGCGACCTGCAATTCATCCGCATCAATGGCACGCTGGTCGGCGGGCTCGTCGGGGTGGCAATCCATACGTTAGAACTCTGGCTGCCCTAGGCGCGGGCTTAGGTAAAAACTGCTAGGTGCGCGTTTCCCGATATTAGCGCATGATCGATACTCTTCGTGCTGGGCGATCCGACCAACCCGCCCGCAGACGGAGAGTGCCATGTCCGCCACCACCGATGCGCTCGAGCATGAGGTAGGCTGCGCCCGCGCCATTCGCGCCCGGTATCGCGCGGCGCGGGACCGGCGTTGCAAGGCTCAGGAAAATCGGCATTTCGACCGGATCATGGCGCTGCTCGGACCGCGCATCCGTCATCTGACGCGTGCTTATGGCCTTAACGGCTGGGCCGACGACGCGGAACAGGCCTGTGCGATCGCGGTGCACCGGGCGATCGATGAATATGATCCGTCCATCGCGCGCTTCACGACTTTCGTCACCTGGCCGCTGAGGGGCGAATTGAAGGCATTGCGCAATCGCGTGCGACCGGAGTTGCGCGAAACCAAGGCATCGATGCGATACAGCGTTGTCCCGCTCGATCATGGCGAGGGCGAATTCATCGAACTCGTCGATGTGTCCGCGATGACGCGGGTGGAGCAGGGGGCCGCTCGCCGCCTGGCCCACACCGCGCTCGACCGGCTTCTGTCGGAATACGAACGCGGCATCATGGACCGGCTGTGCAAGGATCTTGCCTCGGCGGATAGGCCGGGCGGAGCGAGGCCGGGACCGGGCCGTGCCGCCATCGACGAAATGAAAGGCGTTCTGTGCAAGGAACGCGAAATCGTCGCGCGCTATGTCTTTGCGGATGGGAAGGACGATAAGTTCGCCGAAAACGATGCGAATTTCACGGCGGAGCAGCAGCGGCAGATCAGCCGGCGGGTTCTGCGCCACCTGAGCGCGAAGGCACCTGCGATCTGACCCTCACTGCGACGCGCCCGCGTCAGGGCCTCGATCGGTCTCCCGGCCCGCCGTCGAGCCGTTCGGGCAATTGCGCCATGATCGCCTTCCGCTCCTTTGGCGCAAGCGTCGCCCATCGGGTAATTTCGTCCAGCGTGCGTCCGCAAGCCGTGCACCATTCGCCCGCGTCGTCGAGCGTGCAGACCTTCCGGCAGGGGGAGGGAATCGTCATTGGTCGGCCTTCATGAAAAACCCCCGGCACGCACACATCGCGGCCGGGGGTTTCTTCTTTCACTTGCGGCAGGAAACTATAGCTTTTCGGTCAGTTCCGGCACCGCGTCGAACAGATCGGCCACCAGACCAATATCCGCTACCTGAAAGATCGGGGCATCCTCGTCCTTGTTGATGGCGACGATGACTTTGGAATCCTTCATGCCCGCGAGATGCTGAATCGCGCCGGAGATGCCGATCGCGAAATAGACCTCGGGCGCGACGATCTTGCCCGTCTGACCGACCTGATAATCATTGGGGACATAGCCCGCATCGACCGCCGCACGGCTGGCACCGACACCGGCGCCGAGCTTGTCGGCGAGCGGCATGATGATCTTTTCGAAGGTGTCGCCGTCCTTCAGCGCGCGGCCGCCCGACACGATGATGTTCGCGCTGGTCAGCTCGGGCCGGTCGCTCTCGGCGAGCTGCTGCCCGACAAAGCTCGACACGCCGGCGTCGCCCGGACCGCTCGCATCCTCGACGCTGGCGGATCCGCCGGTCGCGTCCGCCTTGTCAAAGGCGGTGCCGCGAACGGTGATGACCAGCTTCGGATCGCTCGATTCGACGGTGGCGATGGCGTTGCCGGCATAGATCGGACGGGTGAAGCTCTTGTCCCCCTCGACCGAGAGGATGTCGGAAATCTGCATCACGTCGAGCATGGCGGCAACGCGCGGGGCGATATTCTTGCCCGTCGTGGTCGCCGGCGCGAGAAAAGCATCGAAGCCCTCCATCAATCCGGCGATCAGCGGCGCGACATTCTCGGCGAGCTGATGCTCATACGCGGCGTCGTCGGCTTTGAGCACCTTTGTCACGCCGGCAACCTGCGCGGCGGCATCGGCGACGGCGCCGCAACCGGCACCCGCGACCAGGACGGTCACATCGCCCAGCTTCGCCGCGGCGGTGACGGTGGCGAGCGTTGCATCGCCCAGTTCGGAATTGTCATGATCAGCAAGGACGAGCGTATTCATTTCGCAACTCCCATGGACTTCAGCTTGGCAACCAGCGCGTCGACGTCCTCGACCTTTTCACCGGCCTGGCGAACGGGCGGTTCGGACACGTTGGTCACGGCGAGGCGCGGCGCGGTATCGACGCCGAAATCGGCGGGCGTCTTCGTATCGAGCGGCTTCTTCTTCGCCTTCATGATGTTCGGCAAGGAGGCATAGCGCGGCTCGTTCAGGCGCAGATCGGTGGTCACGATGGCGGGAAGCGTGAGCTTCACCGTTTCGAGGCCGCCGTCCACTTCGCGCGTGACGGTCACGGCATCGCCGTCGATCTCGACCTTGCTGGCAAAGGTGCCCTGCGGCCGTTCCATCATCGCGGCGAGCATCTGACCCGTCTGGTTGGAATCGTCGTCGATCGCCTGCTTGCCCAGCAGGACGAGGCCCGGCTCTTCCTCGGCGGCGATCGCCTTCAGGATCTTGGCCACCGCCAACGGTTCGACATCGTCATCGGTTTCGACCAGGATCGCCCGGTCGGCACCCATGGCAAGTGCGGTGCGCAACGTTTCCTGCGCCTTTGCCGGGCCGATGGATACCGCGACGATCTCTTCGATCTTGCCGCCTTCCTTCAGGCGGATCGCTTCTTCGACGGCGATTTCGTCGAAGGGGTTCATGCTCATCTTCACATTCGCGAGATCGACGCCGGAACCGTCGGATTTCACCCGCGGCTTCACGTTATAATCGATCACCCGCTTTACGGGTACGAGAGCCTTCATGCGCTTGTCTCCCAAGTTTCGTTCAAATTCAAAGGGGCGGTATGTTCATAACACACCGCCCCGCAAATGGTTCATGCGGCCTTCTTGACCTGCGCGACGATCTTCTCCGCCGCGTCGCCCAGATTGTCGCCCGACACGATGGGAAGGCCGGAATTTTCAAGGATTTCCTTGCCCTTCTCGACATTCGTCCCTTCGAGGCGAACGACCAGCGGCACCGACAGGTTCACTTCCTTCGCCGCCGCGACGATGCCATCGGCGATGATGTCGCACTTCATGATCCCGCCGAAGATATTGACCAGAATGCCCTCGACCGCCGGATCCGACAGGATGATCTTGAACGCCGCGGTCACCTTCTCGGTGGTGGCGCCGCCGCCGACGTCGAGGAAATTGGCCGGGAACGCACCGTTGAGCTTGATGATGTCCATCGTCGCCATGGCGAGGCCCGCGCCGTTCACCATGCACCCGATATTGCCGTCGAGCTTGATATAGGCGAGATCATGCTTGCTCGCCTCGACCTCGGCGGGGTCTTCCTCGGTCTCGTCGCGCAGTTCCTCGACCTTCGGATGGCGATAGAGCGCATTGCCGTCAAAGCTCATCTTGGTGTCGAGCACCAGCAGCTTGCCGTCCTTGGTTTCCACCAGCGGGTTGATTTCGAGCATTTCGCCGTCGAGCGCCATGAACGCCTCGTAAAGCTGCTTTGCGAGCTTCTGCGCCTGCTTGTTGAGGTCGCCGTCCAGCTTCAGCGCGAACGCCACCGCGCGCCCGTGGTGCGGCATGAAGCCCTGCGCCGGGTCGATGGTGATCGTGGTGATCTTTTCAGGGGTCGAATGCGCGACATCCTCGATATCCATGCCGCCTTCGGTCGACACGACCATGGCGACCTGGCCGCTGGCCCGGTCGACGAGCAGGGCGAGGTAGTATTCCTCGGCAATGTCGACGCCGTCGGTGACGTAGAGGCGGTTGACCTGCTTGCCCTCGTCGCCGGTCTGCACCGTGACGAGCGTGTTGCCGAGCATGTCCTGCGCATCGGCGCGCACCTCGTCGATGCTCTTGGCGAGGCGGACGCCGCCCTTCGCATCGGGGCCGAGCTCCTTGAACTTGCCCTTGCCGCGGCCGCCGGCGTGGATCTGTGCCTTCACGACATAGAGCGGTCCGGGCAGTTTCTTTGCCGCCTCGACCGCTTCTTCGACGGTGAGTGCCGCATGACCTGCGGGGATGCCGACACCGAAGTCCGCGAGCAGTTCCTTAGCCTGGTATTCATGGATATTCATGGACGGTCCCTATCATTAGAGTGAGTCTTGTGGCGCGGTTGCCCGCTTTTTGCACCCATGTCCCGCATTTTGCAGCCATGGCTCGCATTTTGCATTTGCGTAAAGCATAGCATTGCCTGCTTGAAAAGGGCTGCTGCCGCTTTGGCGAGGAGGCGATGCGCAAATGCGATGCGATTGCAAAGAGTGAAAGGCCGGCGGCGCCATTTTCCGCGCCGAAGGACAAAGGGCGATTGATGACGAACGCGAATACGATGACCCACGCAAATACCGGGCGGCGATGATCGACCAGGAACGCCTGGACCGGATCATGCAGGAGGCAGGCGACATCGCCATGGCCATGTGGCCGGGGGCGGGCCATGCGCCGGAACGCTGGGAAAAGGCAGACAATACGCCGGTTTGCGCCGCCGATATCGCCGTGAATGCCTTTCTGCGGGAAAAATTGTCGCGCCTGCTTCCCGCCGCCGGCTGGCTTTCGGAGGAGACGGCGGACGCGCCCGATCGTATCGCGGACGGTCTGATCTGGCTGGTCGATCCGATCGACGGCACGCGCGATTTCCTGCGCGGGCGGACGGGCTGGGCCATTTCCGTGGCTTTGGTCAGCGCGGGGCGCTCGCTCCTCGCCCGGTTGCAGGCCCCGGCGCGCGGCGAATCATGGTCGGCGGCGGCGGGGCAGGGCGCGACGCGCAATGGCGCCGCCCTGCGCGCGCGGCGGCGCGAATCGCTTGTGGGCGCGCGGGTTCCCGTCGATGCGCTGCCGAAAGTCGACCGGATCTTCACCATGGTTGACAAGCCCAACAGCATCGCACTGCGCATCGCGATGGTCGCGGCGGGGGAGGCGGATCTCGTGGCCACGCTGCGCTGGGGTTACGAATGGGACATCGGCGCGGCCGGGCTCATCGCGAGAGAGGCGGGCGCGATCGTCACCGACGCCTTTGGCCAGCCCTTCGCCTATAACAAGCGTGATCCCCGCGCGTTCGGTGCGCTGGTCACCGCGCCCGGCATTCATGCCCCCGCGCTCGCCCATATAAAGGAGCGGGCCGACCGGCTGTCCGCCGGGGCCCGCCCTTCATGAACGCGAATCGCGCAAGGATCAGTTGCGCGCGGCGTTCACCTCGTCTTGGCTGATCGGGATGATCTTGAGTTCGACGCGGCGATTTTGCGCACGGCCGGCCTCTGTATCGTTCGATGCGACGAAATTCGTCTCACCGAACCCCTGCGATGCGATGCGCGCGGCCGGCACGCCCTGCTGAATGAGGTAATTGGCAACGGCCTCGGCGCGCTGCTTCGACAATTGCAGGTTGTAGCTGTCGGACCCGGTCGAATCGGTATAGCCGTATACGTCGATCAGGCTGTTGGGATAGGTGCGCAGCGATTGCGCGATCGAATCGAGCGTGCTGCGGAACTGCGGCTGGATGGTGTAGCTGTCGACCGGGAAGGTCACGCCGTTCGGCAGGTTGACGAGGATCGAATCGCCATCCTCGCGCACGTCGACGCCGGTGCCGGCGGTCTGTTCGCGCAATTCCTTGATCTGCTGATCCATGGTGTAGCCGACCGCGCCGGCGGCCACGCCGCCCACGCCCGCGCCGATGATGCGCGCCGTCTTGCCGCCGATGATCCCGCCAAGCAGATAGCCCGCGGCCGCGCCGCCGGCGGTGCCCAGAACGGTGCGCGACACCTTCTGCTCCCCGGTGTTGGGATCGGTGACACAGCCGGACAGGCCGATCAGCGACACGGCGGCAATGGCGGTGGTGAAATAGCGTTTGGCCATGAAAAATATCCTCTTTAGACGCGCCGGGCGGTTTACGGACAACATATTCGAAATCTGGTTTCGGGCGACTGTTGGATTTCATAACGCGCGGGACGTGGCGCCGGTTCCGTATCGCCCACGCTATCGCGGCGCTTGCCGGGCGGGGGGAAAGGGCGCTATCATCCCCATTCAGACCTTCATCCCCGTTCTGGCCAAAGGCGCCCGGCTTGTCCCCCTTCCCCTGGACTGATCTTCTCATCATCGTCGGGCTGATCGTGCTCAACGGTGTGTTCTCCATGTCGGAACTCGCGATCGTGTCGGCGCGGCCGGCCCGGCTCGGCCGAATGGCGCAGGAGGGCAGCAAGTCGGCGCGCATCGCGCTTTCGCTGGCCAATGATTCGGGTAAGTTCCTGTCCACGGTGCAGATCGGCATCACGCTGATCGGGATCGTCGCGGGCGCCTATTCCGGCGCAAGCCTTGGCGACCCGGTGGGCGAGCGGCTGGCCCGGCTCGGCATTCCGGCGGATATCGCGGACGAGGCGGGCTTCATCCTCGTCATCGCGGTCACCACCTATCTCAGCCTGATCGTGGGCGAACTTGTCCCGAAACAGATCGCACTGCGCGGGCGGGAACGGATCGCGATGCTGACCGCGCCGCTGATGTCGCTGCTGGCGCGGATCGCATTGCCTCTGGTCTGGTTGCTCGACCGTTCGACCGACGTGCTGCTGCGTCTGCTCGGCCTGCGCGGGAGCGGCGAATCGGGTGTCACCGCGGACGAGCTTCACCTCATCATATCGGAGGCGACACGGTCCGGCGCGATCGAGGAAGCCGAGCGCACCATCATGTCGGAGGTGCTCCGCCTGTCGGACCGTCCGGTGCGCGAGCTGATGACGCCCCGGACCGAGATCGACTGGGTCGACCGGCGGGCGAGCATCGACGATCTGCGCGCCGTCATCAACAGATCCCCGCATTCGCTGCTCCCGGTGGGGCAGGGGTCGGTGGAAAACATCATCGGCGTCATCAAGGTGCGCGAGGCGATGGCCGTTCTGATGAAAGGGCGCCGCCCCAATATCTCCCGCATCATGCGCAAGGCGGAGGTGATCCCGGACCAGGTCGATGCGCTCGACGCGCTGCGCATCATGCAGCGCGGCGATGTCGCCATGGCGCTGGTGCACGACGAATATGGACAGTTCGAGGGGATCGTGACGCCGGCCGACCTTCTGTCCGCGCTGGTCGGGCATTTCGTCAGCCATGCCGACGAAGGCGACGATCCGATGGTGGTGGAGCGCGAGGACGGTTCGCTGCTGCTGTCCGGCGCGTTGCCGGTGGATCGCCTGCCCGAATATCTCGGCATCGAGGTGCCGGAGGACCGCGAATTCGCGACGCTGGCCGGGTTCACGCTCTGGGTGATGAAACGCCTGCCGACCGAAGGCGAATATTTCACCGATCAGGGCTGGCGATTCGAAATCGTCGACATGGATGGACGCCGTATCGACAAGCTTCTGGTCGGCCGCGAGGTGCCCACGCCGCCCGACGCGATGACGGACGGCGATCCGGCCGAGGCCTGAGGTCCGGCGGAGCCACCGCCGAACCGTTCGCCGCCGTCATCAGCCTTCGGGAATGACCGCCTGTGCCTCGCTGCCGTCGCCCTGCGGCGCGGCGATGATGTCGCGGGTGACGACACCCTTGTCGACCGTGTTCGTGGCCGTATCCCCGACCGAGGAACGGATGCCCGCATCGGACGCGCCCGCGCGCGAGATCGCCGTGCTTTCCACGCCGCTCCGGCTCGCCGGGCCGCCGAACATAGCTTCCAATGCCTGCTGACTGCTCGACGGGTCCTGCGGGCGGGGGGCGCCGGGTTCGGGCGGGGTCAGCGTGAAATCCGGCGGCAGCGCCAACGGTGCCTGTCGCGCGACGATCATCTCGTCCGGGGCATCGCGGTCGAACAGGTTCAGTCCGGCGCCGCAACCGCCCAGCATGGGCAGCGCGGCCAGAACGGCGAGAGCGGAAAATTTACGCATTGGGTGTCGTCTCCGGGCCGTGGCGGCCAGTTGTGAATAACGGGTGCGGCGATCCGTCATGCGGCCGCCGCGCTGTCCTCGGCCTTGTCCCGTATCAGCAGCGAGCGGGCGAGCAGCAAGACCACGCCGCCTGTAATCGCCGCATCGGCAAGGTTGAAAATGGCAAAGGGGCGAAACGTGCCGAAGTGCAGATCGGCATAATCGACCACGAAGGTAAAGCGCAGCCGGTCAATGATATTGCCGACCGCCCCGCCGAGCACGAGCGCCAGCGCAACGATATCGCCGAACCGCTTTTCCCGCAGCATCCAGATCAGCACGCCAAGCGCGATCAACCCCGTAAGCCCGAACAGCAGGATCCGGCTCTCCAGGCTGTCGGCGGTCAGGAAACCATAGGATATGCCGCGATTTTCGGCATAGCGCAGGTCGAAGAACGACACGATGTCGATCACCCCGCGTTCGCGCAGCCGCATCGGGCCGAGCAGCCAGAGCTTCACCAGCTGATCGGCGAGTGCGATGCCGCCCGCGATGGCAAGCCCGGTGGTCCGATGGCGCCAGACAGGCTGCGCAGGCGTATGTGTCACGCGGCATCCTCCGTATCGCTGACCACATGGTCACAGCGCGCGCAAAGGTCGCCGTCGTCCGCCACATCGGGAAGATGGCGCCAGCAACGGCCGCATTTGGCCATGTCGGTGGGCGTGATCTGCACAGCGTCGTCCTGCCCGCGTTCCACTGTCGCGGTGATGAACAATTCGGCAAGATCGCCATCGTCGAATCCGGCGGGCACCTGATCGGCGGGCACGCGGACCTCTGCGGCGAGGCTGGATCGGATGGTCTTTTCCCGCCGGAGCGGTTCGATCGCCTCGTTCACGTCCTCCCGCAATTCGCGCAACGCGGCCCAGCGCTCGCATAGCGCGGCATCGTGCCATGCCGGATCGATTTCGGGCCATTCGAGCAGATGCACGCTGTCCCCGTCGGGGAAGCGGGTCTGCCACACCTCCTCCGCCGTGAAGACCAGCACCGGCGCGGCATAGCGCACCAGCGCGTGGAACAGCATGTCCAGCACGGTGCGATAGGCGCGGCGCCGCGTGTCGGTCGGCGCATCGCAATACAGGCTGTCCTTGCGAATATCGAAGAAGAACGCGGACAGATCCTCGTTACAGAAATCGACCAGCGCCCGGTTGTAGTCGTTGAACTCGAAATCATCGACTGCGCAGCGCATCTTCGCATCCAGCTTCGCCAGCAGCGCAAGCACGTAGCGTTCCAGCTCCGGCAATTCGGAAACCGGCAGCGCCTCCTCCTCCGCATAATCGGACAATGCACCGAGCAGGTAGCGGAACGTGTTGCGCAGGCGGCGATACTGATCCCCGACACCCTTCAGGATTTCGGGACCGATGCGGTGATCCTCGGTATAATCGACCGAAAGCGCCCACAATCGGATGATGTCGGCGCCGTAATCGCGCATCAGGTCGAGCGGGCTGATCGTGTTGCCCTTCGACTTCGACATCTTCTCGCCCTTGCCATCCATGGTAAAGCCATGGGTCAGCACCGCGTCATAGGGCGCGCGGCCCCGCGTGCCGCAGCTTTCGAGCAGGGACGATTGAAACCAGCCGCGATGCTGGTCGCTGCCTTCCAGATAGAGATCGGCGGGCCAGGTGAGATCCGGCCATTTGCCCGATTCCAGGACGAAGGAATGGGTGCACCCGCTGTCGAACCACACGTCGAGAATGTCGGTGACCCGCTCGTAATCGTCGAGATCGTAATCGGGGCCGAGCAGCGCGGCGGCGTTTTCCTCGTCCCAGCCATCGACGCCGTTTTCGCGAATGGCGGCGACAATGCGCGCATTGACCGCCGGATCGACGAGATATTCGCCGGTTTCGCGATTGACGAACAGCGTGATCGGCACGCCCCACGCACGTTGACGCGACAGCACCCAATCGGGCCGGTTGGCGACCATCGAACCGATGCGGTTACGACCCTTCGCCGGAACGAAACGCGTATCGTCCAATGCGGTCAGCGCGGTGGCGCGCAGCGTGGTGCCGTCGGCCCGTTCCCTGTCCATCGGCACGAACCATTGCGGCGTGCAGCGATAGATGATCTTCGCCTTCGACCGCCAGCTATGCGGGTAGGAATGCTCGTAACTGCCGACCGACAGCAGCGCGCCCGCATCGCGCAGGTCTGAACAGATCGGGCCGTCGGGGGCGTTGAACTTCGGATTGATGACCGATGCGCTGCGCTCGTCCGTGCGCGGCAGCCAGAGCCAGTCCTCGCGATAGCGGCCATCGGCCTCCACCACGAATTTCGGGTTGATGCCGTATGCCTTGCACAGCTCGAAATCGTCCTCGCCATGGTCGGGCGACATGTGGACGAGCCCGGTGCCGGAATCCGTCGTGACGAAATCACCGGGCAGCATCGGGCGCGGCTCGGCATAGAACCCGCCGAGATGGTGCATGGGGTGGCGGACCTTGGTGCCGGCGAGGTCTGCGCCTTTCAGCACCAAAACCTCATCGAGGTATACGTTGATGGAGGTGTCGTTGTTCACGTTCTGCGAAGAACGCTCTTCCAATTCAGCTTTCAGCGCCTTTGCAACCAAAATCTGCTCGACGCCGTGCCACGGATGCGCCCGCATGGCTGCCTCATCATGCGCCCGCTGCTCATCACCTCCGATTCCAGTTGATGAGCCAGCATGCGAAACGTTGTAAAGCACATACTCAATATCCGGCCCATAGGCGAGCGCCTGGTTCACCGGAATCGTCCAGGGCGTCGTCGTCCAGATCACCGCATGAGCACCGACCAGTTCCGCCACCGGCGATTCGACAATCTCGAACGCCACGTCGATCTGCGTCGAGGTGATGTCCTCGTACTCCACCTCCGCCTCGGCCAGCGCGGTCTTTTCGACAGGCGACCACATCACCGGCTTCGCGCCGCGGTACAATTGCCCCGATTCGGCAAATTTCAGCAGCTCGGTGACGATCGTCGCCTCGGCGTCGTAATCCATGGTGAGATAGGGCTTGTCCCAATCTGCCATGGTGCCCAGCCGTTTGAGCTGATCGCGCTGCACATCGACCCAATGCTGCGCATAGGCGCGGCATTCGGCGCGAAATTCCTTGCGCGGAACGTCGTCCTTGTTCTTCTTCTTCTTGCGATACTGCTCCTCGACCTTCCACTCGATCGGGAGCCCGTGGCAGTCCCAGCCCGGCACATAGGGCGCGTCCTTGCCCAGCAGCGTCTGCGTGCGCACGACCATGTCTTTGAGCACATGGTTCAGCGCATGGCCGATATGCATGTCCCCGTTCGCATAGGGCGGGCCGTCGTGCAGGATGAACTTTTCCCGCCCGCGCCGCGCATCGCGCAATGTGTCGTAGAGATTCGCACCCTGCCATCCGGCCAGAATGCCCGGCTCCTTTTGCGGAAGGCCGGCCTTCATGGGGAAATCGGTCTTCGGCAGGAACACCGTGTCTTTATAGTCGCGCTTTTCGGTCATCGCCCGGCGCGTTAAACCGAAATGGCGCGCGGATAAAGCCGGTTCGACGTCGCGGCCCGCTTCACCCGTTCAACAAGACCCGCGCCCGGTCGCAATCCTTCGCCATTTGCGCCATCAATGCGTCGAGATCGTCGAACTTCGCCTCCGGCCGGAGGAAATGGTGAAAGGCGACCTCGATCTCCTGATCGTAGAGATCTTCGGCGAAATCGAAGAAATACGGCTCGAGCAATTCCTTCGGCGGGTCGAAGCTGGGGCGGATGCCGACATTCGCCGCACCCTGCAACACGCGCCCGTCGGGGAGCCGCCCGGTGACCGCGTAAATTCCGTATCGCGGACGCAGATATTGCCCGAGCTCGAGATTGGCGGTGGGATAGCCGATGGTGCGCCCCACCTTGTCCCCGTGCCGCACGATGCCGCGAACGGCGAACGGACGGGTGAGCAGCCGCGCGGCCAGTTGCGGATCGCCGGCGGTCAGCGCCTCGCGTATGCGGCTCGACGACACGATCTGTTCGCCATTGGTGACGGGGTCCACGGTGATCGCGTCCATGGATTTTTCAGCGCCGAGCGAGCGCAAGGCCGCAACATCGCCGCGCCGCCCCTTGCCAAAGGTGAAATCGCTGCCGGTAACGACGCATTTGGCGGCAAGGCGGGTGGCGAGCAGGTCGGCCACGAATTCTTCGGCCGAGGTCGTGGCCAGCGTCCGGTCAAAGGCGAAGACCACCATGGCATCGGCGCCCAGGCTTGCGAAAAGCTCCTGCCGCTGATCCAGTGTGGTCAGGCGGAAAGGCGGCGTGTCCGGCTTGAAATAGCGGACCGGATGCGGATCGAAGGTGGCGACGATGGCCGGGCGGCCATGGGCGCGCGCATCGGCGATGGCGGCGCCGATCACGGCCTTGTGGCCCGAATGCACCCCATCGAAATTGCCGAGCGCCATCGTCGCGCCGGCAAGCGCGTCGGGCATAGGTTCACGGGCGTCGAGGCGGATCATCGCGCGTCTTTGCAGGAACGGGGCGAACCGCTCAACCCCGGCGTTTCAGGGTGACGAAGCTATAGGCCGGGCGTTTCCCTTCGGCGGGATGATCCTCGCGCGCGGTTTCCTCCCACACGGCGGGGTCGGGCGCGTCCATATGGGTGTCGCCGGAAAAATCGGCATGCACCTCGGTCAGCTCGATCCGGCGGGCGCGCGGCATGACCTCTGCGAACACTTCCGCCCCGCCGATCACCGCGATGCGCGCGGCATTGGCGCGGTGGATCGCGGCGTCGAGATCGTGGACCACCTCCACATCGTCATCCTCGGCCTGCCAGCCATGCTGTCGGGTGAGGACGATATGCCGCCGACCGGGCAATATGCCGGGCAGCGAATCGAAGGTCGTACGCCCCATGATCATCGGCGATCCCATGGTCAGCCGCTTGAACCGGGCGAGATCCGCCGGGATATGCCACGGTAGGCGATTGTCGATGCCGATCACCCCGTTGTCGGCGCGCGCGGCCACGAGGAAAAGCTCCGGCCCGGTCACGCCGCCGCATCCATGATCAACCGCGTCACATGGCCCATCTTGCGCCCTTCGCGCACATCCTTGCCGTAAAGATGCAGGTGATTCGCAGGGTCGGCCAGCACCTCGGCCCAGCCATTGGCCTGTTCGCCGATGAGATTGTCCATCACCACGCCCGGCACGATCGTCGCCGTATCGCCCAGCGGCAGACCGCAAATCGCGCGAATGTGATTCTCGAACTGGCTCGTGCGCGCACCCTCGATGGTCCAGTGGCCGGAATTGTGCACCCGCGGGGCCATTTCGTTGAACACCGGCCCCTGCGCCGTCGCAAAGAATTCGAGCGTGAGCACGCCGATATAGCCCAGCGCCTCTGCGACCTTGGCCGACAATTCGCGGGCGGCGGGCACCTGCGCGGCGATGTCCGGGCGGGCCGGCACGGTGGAACGCGCGAGGACCCCGCTGCTGTGTTCGTTCTCCGCGCTGTCCCAGTACCGGATCTCCCCATCCATCCCGCGCACGAGTATGACCGAGAATTCGGCGAGGAAATCGACGAAACCTTCGTAGATGAGCGGCGTGCCTGCGGGCAGGTTCGCATCCTCGGCATCGCGGGGCGACATGATGCGCCACTGCCCCTTGCCGTCATAGCCGTCGCGGCGGGTCTTCACGATGCCGGGTGTGCCGATCTGTTCGATGGCACGGGTGAAATCCGCCTCGTCGTCGACGGCCATGAAGGGCGCGGGCGTTCCGCCCAGATCGGCCACGAAACGCTTTTCCGCCAGGCGATCCTGCGCGATTTCAAGCGCGCGGACCGGCGCACGCAACGGCGCGCCGCCCACCGCCGCAAGCGGGCCAACCGGCACGTTCTCGAACTCGTAGGTCACGACGTCGCACGTACCCATGAAGGCGGCAAGCGCGTCCTCATCCTCGAACGGGGCGGCGGTGAACCGGGCGCAGGTTTCGGCCGCCACGCATGGATCGTCGGGCGCGAAGACATGGCAGCGATAGCCAAGCTGCGCCGCGGCGACGCCCATCATGCGGCCAAGCTGCCCACCGCCCAGCATGCCGATCGTCGCACCCGGCGCGATGGCCACGCGCCTATCCCGCATCGGTCGGACGCTCCTGGACGGCGTCGCTCTGCATCTGGCGCCAGGCTTTCAACCGGTCGCCGAGATACGCATCGCCGAGCGAGAGGATCGAGGCGGCGAGAAGCCCTGCGTTCTTGGCCCCGGCCTCGCCGATGGCCAGCGTGCCGACCGGCACCCCGCCGGGCATCTGCACGATGGAAAGCAGCGAATCCTGCCCCGACAGCGCGCGCGATTGCACCGGCACGCCCAGCACGGGGAGATGGGTCATCGACGCGATCATGCCGGGCAGATGCGCCGCCCCGCCCGCGCCCGCGATGATGACCTTGATCCCATTGTCGGCGGCGCCCTTTGCGAAATCGAACAGGCGTTCGGGCGTGCGATGCGCCGACACGATGCGCACATCGGTGTCCACGGCAAGATCGTGCAGCACGTCGGCGGCATGCTTCATCGTCGGCCAGTCGGACTGGCTGCCCATCACGATCGCCACCGGTGCGGTCATCGCCCCTGCCTCAGCCGTCGGAGAGGTAGTAGCGTTCGCCTGACACCCGCCCGTTTTCCACCGGGTAGACGATGGGCTGCCCGGTCGGAATTTCGAGGCCGGTAATCTCGTCATCGGAAATGCCCGACAATTCCTTGACCAGCGCACGCAGGCTGTTGCCATGGGCGGAAATGATGACGGTTTCGCCCGCCTCCATCACCGGCACGATATTTTCGCGGTAATAGGGAAGCACCCGGTCGATCGTGTCTTTCAGGCTTTCGGCGTCGGGCACGGCGATGCCCGCATAACGATTGTCGGCGGACAGGTCGAACAGCCCGCCGCGCGCCATCGGCGGGGGCGGGGTATCGAAACTGCGGCGCCACACGTGCACCTGCTCCTCGCCATGCTTTTCCGCCGTTTCCTTCTTGTCCAGCCCGGTCAGCCCGCCATAATGGCGTTCGTTCAAACGCCAGTCCTTCGTTTCGGGAATCCAGAGCCGCCCCGCGGCCTGCAGCGCGATATGCAGCGTGCGGATCGCCCGCGTCTGAAACGAGGTGAAGGCGACGGTCGGCAGCATGTCCTTCGCCATCATCAGCTCGCCCGCGGCTTTCGCCTCCGCCTCGCCCTTGTCGGTGAGGTCCACGTCCCACCATCCGGTGAAACGGTTTTCGAGGTTCCACTGCGACTGGCCGTGGCGGACGAGGATCAGGCTGGACAAGGTAACCGGTGCTCCTGAAAAAAACGTTGCACCGGTGGCCCTAGCGAGCCGGGCGCGATTTGAAAAGTGCGCCCGGCGCTTATCGCGTTCAATCCATGAAGATCAGTGCGGGATGTTCGAGCAGACGCTTCATCCTCTGCACGAACAGGGCCGCTTCGTATCCGTCGATGATCCGGTGGTCGAAACCGCACGACACGTTCATGATCTTGCGCACGGTCATGAAGCTGCCCTCGACCACGGGCCGGTCGACCAGCTTGTTCGGGCCGATGATCGCGACCTCGGGCCGGTTGATGATCGGCGTCGTCGTGATCCCGCCCAGCGGGCCGAGCGAGGTAATGGTGATCGTCGAGCCGGACAATTCCTCCCGCCCCGCGGTGCCGTCGCGGGCCGCGGTGGAAAGCCGCGCGATCGCCTCCGCGCTTTCCCACACGGTCAGCGTTTCGGCATTGCGCACGACCGGCACCATCAATCCGTTGGGCGTCGCCGTCGCGATGCCGACATGCACCGCGCCATATTGCTGCAACATGCCGTTAGCATCGTCGAAATGCGCGTTGACCTGCGGAAAATCGGGAAGCACGCGGACGAGGGCACGCACGAAGAACGGCAGGATGGTCAGCTTGGGCTGCCCCTCCTCGCGGTCCTCGTTCATTGCGGCGCGCAGCTTTTCCAGCTCGGTAAGGTCGAATTCCTCGACATAGGTGATGTGCGGGATGTTGCGCTTCGCCTCGGCCATGCGATCGGCGATCTTGCGGCGCAGGCCGATGATCTTCTTTTCCTCGACCGCGTCGCGAACGGTGTAACGGCTGTCCCCCCCGCTGCCGAGATAGTTCTCGATATCGTCGGGCGTGACGCGGCCATTGCGGCCCGTGCCCGGCACCTTGGCGAGATCGAGGCCCAGCTTTGCCGCGCGGCGGCGCGTGGCCGGCGCGGCGAGCGCGAAATTCGGTTTCCCGCTCGAACTCGTCGGGGCGGGGGTTACCTTCGCGCGGGGTGCCGGGGTGGGTGCGGGCGCGGGGGCCGGGTTCGGCTTCGGGGCCTGCGCCGGTGCCTTCGGCGCGGGTTCGGGGGCGGGGTCGCCCGCCTGCGGCACATCATCGCCGGCATCGGTTTCGGCGGGCGCATCGTCATCGGCATTGCCCGCGCCCTCGATCTCCATCTCGACCAGCACGCTGCCGACCGCCTTCATCTCGCCGACCTCGCCGCTGATGGAAAGGATCCTGCCGCCGACCGGCGTGGTCATGTCGACCGTCGCCTTGTCGGTCATCACGTCGCACAGCGGATCGTCCTCGGC
Organism: Croceicoccus hydrothermalis; assembly: GCF_022378335.1. GTDB lineage: Bacteria > Pseudomonadota > Alphaproteobacteria > Sphingomonadales > Sphingomonadaceae > Croceicoccus > Croceicoccus hydrothermalis. The sequence continues at coordinate 146,466 of NZ_JAIQCI010000004.1, read as the reverse complement.
GATCTCGTCACCCGGCTTTACGTGCCATTCGACGATCTCGGCCTCGGCCACACCTTCGCCAATGTCGGGCAGGCGGAACTTGTAACGACCCATCAGCGATACTCCACGGCGGATTTGAGGGCTTCGGACAGGCGCACCGGTCCGGGGAAATAATCCCATTCAAAGGCATGGGGATAGGGCATGTCGTACCCGCACACCCGCGCGATCGGCGCGCGCAGATAGTCGAAGCAGCGCTCCTGTACCAAGGCCGACAATTCCCCGCCGAACCCTGCATAGCGCGACGCTTCGTGCAGGATGATGCAGCGGCCTGTTTTCCGCACCGACGCGGTGATCGCATCGATGTCGAGCGGCACGATGGAGCGCAGATCGATCAATTCCGCATCGACACCGGAATCGAGGATGCCCGCCTCCGCGACATGGACCATGGTGCCATAGGCGAGCACGGTCGCCTCGGTCCCCTCGCGCACGATGGCGGCGCGGCCTAGTGGCACCTCGTAATGCCCCTCCGGCACATCGGCGCCGACATGGTCCGAATTGGCCCAGGTCTTCAATTCCTCGTCCGGACGGCCGTAGAACGGGCCGTTATACAGGCGCTTGGGTTCCAGGAACACGACCGGATCGTCGCATTCGATCGAGGAAATGAGCAATCCCTTCGCATCATACGGGTTCGACGGGATCACGACCTTCAAGCCCGTCACATGGGCAAAGATCGCCTCGGGCGACTGGCTGTGGGTCTGCCCGCCGAAAATGCCGCCGCCATAGGGGGTGCGCACGGTGATCGGCGCCCAGAATTCGCCGTTGGAGCGATAGCGCAGCCGCGCCGCCTCGCTCACCAGCTGATCATAGGCGGGCAGGATGTAATCGGCGAACTGGATTTCGGGGACCGGGCGCAGGCCGTATGCCCCCATGCCGATCGCCGCACCGATGATGCCGCCCTCGGTCAGTGGCGCGTCGAAGCAACGTTGCAGCCCGTGCTTTTCCTGCAATTTCTCGGTCACGCGGAAAACGCCGCCAAAATATCCGACATCCTCGCCGAAGACGAGCACGTCCTCGTCCTGACCCATCTTTACGTCCAGCGCGGAATTGAGCGCCTGGATCATGTTCATGCGTTTGCTGGCCATGGTCAGCCTTTCTTTCCTTCAAGCCCGCGGCGATGCAGGAGTTCGCGCTTCTGCTCCTTCAGGCGCCAGTCCATTTCCTCGAACACATCCTCGAACATTTCGTCGATGGGCGGCTTCGACTGACCCAGCGTGCCGATCTTTTCCGCTTCCTTGACCGCGACGCGGACCTTTTCCTTCAATTCCTCGACCAGGGCGGCGTGGCGTTCCTCGTCCCATTCGCCAAGGCCGATGAGGTGGTCCTTCAACCGCTCCACAGGATCGCCGAGCGGCCATTTCGACGCTTCGTCCTTGGGCCGGTATTTGGTCGGATCGTCGGAGGTGGAATGCCCCTCCGCCCGATAGGTATAGAATTCGATCAGCGTCGGGCCATTGTTGGTCCGCGCGCGTTCGGCGGCCCATTGCGTCGCGCCCCACACGGCGAGGAAATCATTGCCGTCCACCTTCAGCCCCGGCATGCCATAGGCCAGCGCCTTGGCCGCGAACGGCGTCTGTTCCGCCTGCGCGAACCCGGCGAAGCTGGAAATCGCCCACTGATTATTGGTGATGCACAGGATCGTCGGCGCCTTGAACACGCCGGCAAAGGTCATCGCCTCGTGGAAATCGCCATCCGCCGTGGTGCCGTCTCCGACATAGCCGAGCGAAATCTTGCGCCCACCCTTGTACGCCGACGCCATGCCCCAGCCGACCGCATGGGCGAAACGCACGCCCAGATTGCCGGAGATGGAATAGAAATCGTAATCGCGCGCCGACATCAGAATCGGCAATTGCTTGCCCGCCAGCGGGTCCTCCGCATTGGAGAAGATCTGATTGCACAGCGTGGTCAACGGATAGTTGCGTGCATGCAACCAGGCGAGCGCGCGATAGGTGGGGAAGAACATGTCCCCCTTGTCCAGCGCCAGCGATTGCGCCGCCGAAATCGCCTCCTCGCCCGTGCTCTTCATGTAGAAGCTGGTCTTGCCCTGACGGTGCGCGCGGAACAGACGGTCGTCGAACACGCGCGACAGCATCATCGCGCGCAACCCCTTGATCAGCGTGTCGGCGCCCAGCATCGGGTTCCACGGCCCCACCGCATTGCCATCATCGTCCAGTACGCGGATCAGCTTGTAGGGAAGATCGCGCATCTCCTTTTCCGTCTCGGCGCTGTCGGGGCGGCGCACCGCGCCCGGTTCGCCGCGGTCGACATGGGCAAAGCTGACCTCCTCACCGGGCCGCGCAGGCGGTTCCGGGATATAGAGGCTGAGTGGCGGAAGGTTGGATTTGGACAGGTTCGAATCGGGCAAAATCGGCATCCTTGCGGCTATGCGCGCGCGCCGGCCCGGGGCGGGCCACAGGGCGCGTGCTTTGCGAAAAAATTACACGGCAATTTCCGGTATATCTTCCCTTTCTTTGCCCCATAATTCCGGGGTGGGAGAAATATATCCCAATAAGAGACGCCAAACATCAAACGCATTGCGCTGCAACGCAACATGATGCAGGGCGCGCCATCATGGATGAGACCGACTGGAAGATATTGCGAACGTTGCAGGCCGACCCCGACCTGTCGATCAATGCCCTGTCCGAACGCGTCGGCCTGTCGCATACGCCGTGCTGGCGCCGGTTGAAGCGCATGGAAGAAGACGGCGTGATTCGCGGACGCAGCCTTCTTCTGGACGAGCGCAAACTCGGGCTTGGCGTCGATGTGTTTGCCAATATACGATTGTCGCGGCATGACGGGGAAACGCTCGACGCGTTCGAAAGTGCCGTGCAGAGCCTGCCCAATATCGTCGAATGTTTCCTGTTGGGCGGTGAAAGCGATTACGTGCTGCGCGTGATAACCGGCTCGATCGAGGAGTATGAACGATATCTCAAGAAAACGCTGGTCCATCTGCCGGGCGTCTCGTCGGTAAATTCCAGCTTTGCCATGCGGCGGGTTAAACTGACCAGCCGGCTTCCTATCTGAGGCTCCAACCCCATCGGCTCGCCCGCGTGCGAGCGGACACCAGACACGAGGTTTGATACCATGACCGACCAAGACCGGAACGACCCCATCGTCATCGCCAGCTACGCCCGCACGCCAATGGGCGGATTGCAGGGAAGCCTGGGCGGGATGAAGGCCACCGACCTCGGCGCCGCGGCGGTACGCGCCGCCGTCGAACGCGCCGGGATCGAGGGCGAAAGCGTCGATCAGGTCATCATGGGCTGCGTCCTGCCCGCCGGGCTGGGCCAGGCGCCGGCGCGGCAGGCGGCGATCCATGCGGGCCTTGGCACCCATGTCCCGGCGAGCACGGTGAACAAGATGTGCGGTTCGGGCATGCAGACCGCGATCATGGCGCATGACGCGCTGAGGGCGGGCAGCGCGCAGGTCATCGTCGCCGGCGGGATGGAGAGCATGACCGGCGCGCCCTATATCCTGCCCAAGCATCGCGGCGGCGCGCGGGCCGGCCATGACGTGGTGAAGGACTCCATGTTCCTCGACGGGCTGGAGGATGCGTATGACACCGGCCGGTTGATGGGCACCTTTGCCGAGGATGCCGCCGAAAAATACCAGTTCACGCGGGAAACGCAGGACGAATATGCGATTTCCTCGCTGACCCGCGCGAAAAAGGCCTGCGGGGATGGTTCGTTCGACCGCGAAATCACGCCCGTGACGGTCAAGACGCGCAAGGGCGAAACCGTCGTCGAAACCGACGAGCAGCCGTTCAAGGCCGACGAGACGCGCATTTCCAAGCTCAAGGCCGCGTTCCGCGACGGCGGCACGGTGACGGCGGCGAATGCCTCCTCCATTTCCGATGGCGCGGCCGCTCTCGTCATGACGCGGGCCAGCACGGCCGAGGCCATGGGCATGACGCAGGTGGCGCGCGTCGTTGGCCATGCCAGCCATGCGCACGAGCCGGAATGGTTCACCACCGCACCTGTCCATGCCACGCGCAAGCTGATGGAAAAGATCGGCTGGACCATGGACGACGTCGATCTGTTCGAGGTGAACGAGGCCTTTGCCGTGGTCGCGCTGATCGCGGAAAAGGAACTGGGCATTCCGCGTGACAAGCTGAACGTGAATGGCGGCGCCTGTGCGCTGGGCCACCCGATCGGCGCGTCGGGCACGCGCATCATCGCCACCCTGCTGGGCGCGTTGCAGAACCGTGAGAAGAAGCGCGGCATCGCCAGCATCTGCATCGGCGGCGGCGAGGCGACCGCCATGGCATTCGAGATGGTGTGAGCGCACAAGACGCGCGCGACTACGATGCGATAGTGCTGGGCGGCGGGGCGGCGGGGCTGATGTGCGCCGCCTTCGCCGGGCAGCGCGGCCGGCGTGTCGCCGTCATCGAACATGGCGACCGGGTGGGGAAGAAAATCCTCATTTCCGGTGGCGGGCGGTGCAACTTCACCAATATCGACGCTGCGCCCGACCGTTACCTTTCCTCCAACCCGCATTTCGCGAAAAGCGCGCTGTCACGCTATACCGCCGCCGATTTCCTCGCGCTGGTCGAAAGCCATGGCATCGCCTGGCATGAAAAGACGCTGGGGCAGCTGTTCTGCGACGGATCGGCGCAGCAGATCGTGGACCTGCTCCTCGCCGAATGTGCGAAGGCGGGCGCCATGGGCGGCGCGGTCGATGTGCATTGCGGCGCGCCGGTAACGGCCGTGTCGCATGCCGATGCGCGTTTCACGGTGGCGACGGGGGGCGGGGCGTATCGCGCGCCATCGCTGGTGATCGCGACCGGCGGGCCGTCCATTCCCAAGCTTGGCGCGAGCGGGTTCGCCTATGATCTTGCCCGGCAATTCGGGATGAAGATCGTGGAGCCGCGCCCGGCGCTGGTGCCGTTGACGCTCGGTGGGGAGCAGGTGCTGTTCCGCGAATTGTCGGGCGTTTCGACCGAAGTGTCGGCGACGGCAGGCAAGGCGCGTTTCCGGGAGGCGGCGCTCTTCACCCATCGCGGCCTGTCCGGCCCGGCGATATTGCAGGTGTCGTCCTACTGGCGCCATGGCGATACGGTCGGGGTGGATTTCCTGCCCGATGCGGGGGCGGACTGGCTCCTTGCGGCCAAGCGGGAGCATCCGCGTGCGACGCTGCGCATGATGCTGCGCGAACATCTGCCGGCGCGGCTGGCCGATACGCTGGCCGACCGGATCGACGCCCCGCGCGAGTTGGGCAATATGCCGGACAAGGCGCTGCAGGTCGCGCAGGCGCGGCTGCGCGACTGGCGCTTTGCCCCCAACGGGACCGAGGGTTTTGCCAAAGCGGAGGTCACCGTGGGCGGCATCGCGTGCGGCGAGTTGTCGTCGAAAACCATGGAATCGCGCCGGGTTCCGGGCCTCTATGCCATTGGCGAGGCGGTGGATGTCACAGGCTGGCTCGGCGGGTATAATTTCCAATGGGCCTGGGCCAGCGGCATGGCCGCGGCGCAGGCGGTGTAGAACGCGTTTTCATCGCCATGCGAGACGGTAACCGATTGTTTGCAATTGGTCCGCCAATGTTTCGCCATGGTAAACGAAGTCCTTTACCCCGGCGCGCTGGCCTCCGTTCAGGAAATTCAGGCTCTCGCCGACGAATATCGCAAAGCGGCCTCCATACTTCGGCCAAGCGGAACGCGGGGGAAGCCCATTTCGCATGCACCGATGCGGCTGGTCGCGATACAGGCGATCGAACTCTATCTGAACGCGCTCCTGCTGAATGGGGGACACAGCCCGGCCGAGGTGCGAGGCACGCAGCATGATCTCGCCAAAAAGAAAGAGCTCGCCATCCAATGCGGCTTGGTGTTGAGGGCCAGGACCGCCGCACATCTGTGCGACCTGGTGGAGAGGCGGGAATATCTGGTGTCGCGTTACGGGCCGGAACTGGCGTCGTCTGTGTCACAGATCAACCGGCTTCTTGCGACACTGTATGAGGTGGGAAACAAGATTTCGAAGATCATCGGGCAGAAGGATTGCGCGCCCGCGCCATGAGGCGCCTCCCTGCCCACGGGGCCATACGCCTCACCCTTGCGGCATGGCCGTAGCCCGTGTGTCTTTGCGATGGGTATCGGCGCGCGGTAGGATGCACGTCATGACCGATGAAACATGCACAAACCAGCCCGACGACATCGGCAAGAAATCGTCAGCAAACTTTTCGGAGCGCGATCCGGTCGCCATGTTCCTGAAGACGCGCAGCAGCGGCGAACGTGTTCTCATCGCCTTTGCCGTGGGTATCATGCTTTTCGCCGCCGGCGTCATGATCGGCGGCGCCATCGGCAGACTGAGCTTCTGAGAGGAGGGGGCGTGTCCTTCGCCTAGGTCAACTCCCCCACTAGCGCGGCGATCCGGTCGAGCCGTTCCATCTCGTCCTCGATCCTCTCGGCAAGGATCAGGCGGTCGTCCTTTTTCTTCAGCCCCGCCGCCTTTGCATCCCCGCCGAATTCGTCACGGGGGGTGAGTGCGATCGCAGCAGGTCCGGCGTCGATGCGGGCGATGGCGGCGGCGCGCGCCTCCACCCGGATGCGGGCCACCGCGATCAGCGTCGCCGCCGCCTCGGGCAGCGCGCCGAACCTGTCCTCCAGCTCGGCGACGAAAGCATCCAGCCCGATGGTATCGCCGATCCGCGCCAGCCGCGCGTAAAGCGTCACGCGAATTTCCTCGTCCGGGATCCATTCGGCGGGCAGGCGCCCCTCCACGCCGAGATTGAGTTCCGGTGCCCAGCGTTCGACGGTTTCGCCCCGCGCGGTACGCAAGGCGGATTCGAGCAGGAATTGATAGAGATCGATCCCGATCAGCTTCATGTGCCCGGCCTGCGCCTCGCCCAGAAGATCGCCGGCCCCCCGCATGTCGAGATCGCGCGCCGATATGGCAAAGCCTGCGCCAAGCCTGTCGAACGCCTCCAGCGTGCGGAGCCGTTTCAGCGTCGCGGGCGCGATCTCTGCATCCGGATCGGTCAATAGCATGACATTGCCGCGCCGGCTGGCCCGCCCGACCCGGCCGCGCAGCTGATGCAATTGCGACAGGCCGAAACGGTCGGCGCGCCAGATGATCATCGTATTGGCGCGCGGCACGTCCAGCCCCGCCTCGATGATATTGGTGGCGAGCAGCACGTCGCCCTCACCGCGGGCAAAGCCGACCATGGCCTCGTCGATGTCGCCGGCCTTCATCTTGCCATGCGCGGTCACGACCGACAATTCGGGGACCAGCCGTTCAAGCTTTGCCGAGAGCGGTTCCATATCCTCGATCCGGGGCACCACGACAAAGCTTTGTCCGCCGCGCGCCTTTTCGCGGAGCAGCGCGCTGCGCACCCGTTCGCCGTCGAATGCGCCGACGGCGGTGCGGATCGGCTGCCGCCGGGCTGGCGGTGTGGCGATGACGGACAATTGCTGTAACCCGACAAGCGCGGTTTGCAGCGTGCGGGGAATGGGCGTTGCGGAAAGCGAGAGCGCGTGGCCCGCGCTCAATTCGCGCAGGGCGTTCTTGTCCTTCGTGCCGAAACGCTGCTCCTCGTCGATGATGACGAGAGCGAGATCGGCATATTCGACGCCCTTGCCCGCGACCGCGCCGGTGCCGACGACGATGGCGATGCTGCCGTCCTTCAACCCTGCCTTCACCGCCTTCTTCTCGGCGGCGGTGGACAGGCGCGACAGACCTGCGACCTCGATGCCGGTGCCGGCGAAACGGGCGCGAAACTCCTCCAGATGCTGCCGCGCGAGCACGGTCGTCGGTGCGGCGATGGCGACCTGTTTGCCCGCCAGTGCGGCAATGGCCGCAGCGCGCAGGGCGACCTCCGTCTTGCCATAGCCAACATCGCCGACGATGAGCCGGTCCATCGGCTTGCCGCTGGCGAGATCGTCGCGCACAGCCTCGATCGCGCGGGCCTGATCGGGCGTTTCGGTAAAGGGGAACCCGGCGGCAAAGCGTTCGTAAGCGTCGGGATCGGGGTCCAGCACCGGCGCATTGGCATTTTCGCGCGCCTTTGCCATGTCGATCAGCGTGCGGGCGCTGTCGGCGATGGCCTTGTCGATTTCCGCCCGGCGTTTGAGCCAGCTCGACCCGTCGAGCCGGTCCAGCGTGACGGCATCCGCCTCCGCCCCGTAGCGCCAGACGAGATCCGCCTCGTCCACCGGGACGAGCCGCGTATTGTCGCCGGCATAGGTCAGCGCGATGGCGTCGCCCGATGCACCCTCGATCCCGTCCATCGTGCGCAGTCCGGCCACCTGCGCCAGGCCGTGATCCTCGTGGACGACGACATCGCCGACGCGGATCTCTCCGAAATCGAAAATCTCGCGGTAGGAGGGGGCAGCGCTGTCCTGACCCCGGTCGGCCCGGCTGCCGAGGAGATCGGCGGCGGCAACGGCGGAAATACCGTCGCGCACGAAACCGCGGTCCGCCGGCGCGGTAAGGGCAAGGACCGCGCCCGGTTCCGCATCGAGCACGGCGGTCCAGTCCTGCGCCTCGCCAATATCGCCGAGCGCCCCGGCCGCGCGGCGGCGCAGGAAGCGCAGATCGCGCGCGCTTCCCAGAAGCACGATGCGATCGCCCGCCTTGCGCCTTTCCTTTACGAAGCGGTCGAAGGCGGCCTGCGTGCGTTTCGCCTCGACGAAGCGCGGCGGCGGTTCGCCATGGCGGGCGATGGCCTGGCTTTCACGGAATTGGAGCGCAGCGGTCCAGTCCTCATCGCCCGTTACGATGCGCAGCGCGCGGCCCGACCGCCGGTTCGCCGCATCCTCGGCGAGGGCGAGGAAGCGTTGCCGCCGTTCGTCCGCCCCGGCCGCGAGGATGACCGGCGCATCGGGCAAATGGGCGAGCAGCGGCACAAGATCGCCATCGCCATCGGGTTCGGCGGCGCGGCCGATCTCGCATGTCTCGCAATCCTCGATCGTGCGCTGATCGCCGGCGTCGTAGAGATGGATCGCGGCGACCGTGCCGTCCTTCGCCTCGATCCGCAGGGGATGCGCGGCATCGGCGGGAAACACGTCGAGCACCTGCCCGCGCAGCGCGACCTCGCCCGGCTCATCCACGCGTTCGTCGTGGAAGTAGCCGATGGCCTGCAATCGCTTCGCCAGCGCGTCGAGATCGAGCGCCTCGCCCACATGCACCGCGGGCGGCATCGCGCCATAGGCATCGGGTGCGGGATAGGCGCGGGCAAGCGCCTCGCCCGTGGTGACGAGCGCGATGGCCGGGCGGTCCTTGCGGCCGAGCGCGGCATGCACCGCGCGCAGGGCCGACACGCGCTGTCCCACATTGGCGGGGGAGGCGGGGGCATCGTCGCCGGGTAACGCGTCGCTGGACGGGACGAAGGCGACCAGCGCATCGGGCATCAGCGCATCGAGGCACGCGGCAATGGCACGGGCCCGCGGTTCGTCGCGCGCGGCCATGAAGACATCGCCCTTCGCCAATCGTTCGGCAAGCATGGCGGCGGTTTCGCAAAGGCCGAAATCGCGGGCGGGGTCGGGGGTCGGCACGTCGGCGGTCAGGCGCGCGGAGGCGGTTTTCGTGTCGGACCCAGCATCGGGCATGAAGGCAGTTCTTTCACCATGGCAATGCGGCAAAGAACGGGCGCATCGGACGTGCGTTCCCGCGCTGCGTTGCATGCTTCGCGATTGGCGCGGGCCGGGTTTGCTGGCATGGCGGCGGGAATGGAGACATTTGCGACACAGGCAGGCAGGGCACTGGCAGGCGGGCCACAGGCAGCCGCCGCGCGCGCAGGCCGGGCGCAGGCCGGGGAACCGGCGAGGTGAGGCCGCTGCTTGGCTGGATCGGGCGGCGGGCGCTGCTGTATCTCGGGCTGGTGATCGCCATCGGTTTTGCAAGCTTCGTGCTGCCAACGCTCATCCGCGAATGGAACGGCGCTGGCGAGGCGGAGGCGAATGCCACTGCGCTCGAACGCAGTATCGCCGAGGTCGAGGCGATGCGGAACGAGGCGCAGGCCCGGCTGAACCGTGACGCGGAAAGGTTCGGCGAATATGGGGCGCAAAGGCTGACGCGCGAGCTCGCAACGCGCCGCGCCGCGCTTGCCGAGGCGGAGGCCGCGCTGGGCGAGCAGGGTCTGCTCGACCGGGTGAACCCGTCCGCAATTCTGAACCGCAAGCGCGGGGAATTGCGCATCGCCGTGCTGCGGCAGGAGATCGCCGCGCTCCAGTCGGCGCAGGAGGCGGCGCGGGCCGGCGACCTGCGCGCCGCCGCCGCCGCGCGCGTGCGGGCCGCGGGGCCGATCCCGACCCGTGCCGCCACGCAAAGAGCACAGCGCCGGTGCGAGATTGCCCGCCGCGAACTGGCCGCGTTCGAAAACGGGCCGTGGATCGAAGGGGCGGTGCGCGAACTGCTGCGCTCCGAACGCAGCACGCTGATCGCCCGGCGCGATGCGCGGTGCAAAACCGCCCGCATGGCACAGCGCAAGCGTGCGATCTACGATGCATGGCGCACGGCGCAGGCGCGATATGACGCGGCGCGCCAATGGTCTGTCGGAACGCTGGACGATGTGACCGCAGATCTTGACGCGGCGCTGGCCGCCGAACGCAACGCGGCGCAAAACTCGCTCCGCGCGCGGACCATGCGACAGGCGGAACGCTGGCACGTGATCGACATATTGCGCGCGGCGGGCTGGGCGTTTCTGGCGGTGGTGCTGATGCCCTATGCGATCCGGCTGCTGTTCTGGTTCGTGCTCGCCCCGCTGGCGCAAAGGCGGGCCGCGATCCGGCTCTGCGTGCCGGGCGGTGCGGGCGCGGCGATCCCGCCCGCACCGCAAAGCCGCGCATCGGTCGCGATACGTCTTCGCGAAGGGGAGCAATTGCTGGTCCGGCAGGATTATCTGCAGACAAGCTCCGACATGGGGGCGAAGCGCACGCAATGGCTGCTCGATCCGCGGCACCCCTTGTCCAGCATCGCGGCGGGCATGACGTTCCTCACCCGCATCACCGGCGACGGCGAGGTGACGACCATTTCCGCCACGCGCGATCCCTTTGCCGAGATTGCCGTGCTGGACCTGCCCGAGGGCGGGGCTTGCGTGCTGCAACCGCGCGCGCTGGCCGCGGTGGCGCAGCCGCGCGAACGGCCCATGCGCGTGACGAGCCATTGGCGCCTGTTCTCGCTCAATGCGTGGTTGACGCTGCAACTGCGCTACCTGGTGTTTCACGGGCCGGCCCGACTGGCGATCAAGGGCGGGCGCGGGGTGCGCGTCGAACGGGCCGAACGCGGGCGCATCTTCGGACAGGACCAGCTTGTCGGGTTCAGCGCCGATCTCGCCTATTCCGTAACCCGGACGGAGACGTTCTGGCCCTATTTCCTCGGCCGCGAACAATTGTTGAAGGACAAGGTGGAGCGCGGGACGGGTGTCCTCATCGTGGAGGAAGCGCCGATGGCCGGGCGGCGCGGAACCGGCGCGCGCGGCGGGCTCGAGGGGGCGTTCGACACCGCGTTGAAGGCGTTCGGCCTATAACCCGCCGCACGGATGCGCAATTAACGCAAGCCAAACGGCCACGAAACGTGTATGGCCCGCCCATCGGCAGACGGGCCATCGCGCCCGGACGGTCCGCGCCGCATGCGCCGAACCGCCTTCACGCCGACGATCACCCCCGGCCGAACCCGCATTGGCGGACCGGCCCGAATTGCGAGACTCATGATTTTTTCCCAACTCCCGCCGGTTCTCGGCGAAGCCCTTGCCGAACGCGGCTATGAACAACCAACCGCCGTGCAGGCCGCCGTGCTGGAACCCGAAGCACAAGGCCGCGACCTTATCGTGTCCGCGCAGACCGGTTCGGGCAAGACCGTCGCGTTCGGCATGGCGATGGCCGACCTGCTGATTGCGGATGACATGACCGTGTTCGGAACCGCGCCCGCCGCGCTCGTCATCGCGCCGACGCGCGAACTCGCCCTGCAGGTCAGCCGGGAGCTCATGTGGCTCTATGGCAAGGCAGGCTCGCGCATCGCCACCTGCGTCGGGGGCATGGACGCATCGAAGGAGCGCCGCAACCTCAGCCGCGGGGCGCAGATCGTCGTCGGCACGCCGGGCCGGCTTCGCGATCATCTCGAACGCGGCGCGCTCGACCTGTCGGAACTGAAGGCCGTCGTCCTCGACGAGGCGGACGAGATGCTCGACATGGGGTTCCGCGAGGATCTGGAAGAGATTCTCGACGCGACGCCCGAAGGCCGCCGCACGCTGCTGTTCTCCGCGACCATGCCGAAACCGATCGTGGCGCTGGCCCGCCGGTATCAGGACGATGCCCTGCGCATTTCCACGGTCGGCGACGAACGCGGACATGGCGATATCGCGTATCAGGCGATGACCGTCTCGCCCGCCGATGTCGATGCCGCCGTCGTCAATCTTCTGCGCTTTCACGAGGCGGAGACGGCGATCCTGTTCTGCGCGACGCGCGACAATGTGCGCCGCCTGCATGCCACGCTTCAGGAGCGCGGTTTCGCCGCCGTCGCCCTGTCGGGCGAGCATTCGCAGAACGAGCGCAACCATGCGCTGCAGGCGCTGCGCGACAAACGTGCGCGCGTGTGCGTTGCCACCGATGTCGCCGCGCGCGGGATCGATCTGCCGACCCTCACGCTCGTGGTGCATGTGGAAATTCCGCGCGATGCTGAAACGCTTCAGCATCGCTCGGGCCGGACGGGCCGCGCGGGCAAGAAGGGCACCGCGGTCATCGTCGTGCCCTATCCCCGCCGCCGTCGCGTCGAATCCATGTTGCGCGGCGCCCGCATCGAGGCGGAGTGGATCGACGCGCCCACCCCCGACGACATTCGCAAGCAGGACCGCGAACGCCTGCTCTCCACATTGATGGAACCGGTTGCATTCGATGACGAGGATCGCGCCCTGGCGCAGCGCCTCATCGCCGAAAAATCGCCCGAGGATATTGCCGCCGCGCTGGTCCGCGCGCATCGCGCCGCCATGCCGCAGCCCGAGGAGCTGATCCCCAACACGCCCGAGGCGCGCAAGGCCGCGCAGAAGGAACGCCATCGCCCCGGTTTCGAGGATATCGTGTGGTTCCGGCTCGACATCGGGCGGCGTCAGAACGCGGATGCGCGCTGGATCCTGCCGCTTTTGTGCCGGCGCGGGCATATTACCAAGAACGAGGTCGGCGCGATTCGCATCGCCGGCAACGAAACCTTCGTACAGGTGCCGACCGCGATCGCGGGCAAGTTCGAGGCATCGGTCGCGCGCACGGCGGGCACCGACGACGGCGGCGATGTGACCATCACCCGTTCGGACGAGGCCCCGCGCGAACAGGCGCGTGAAAACCGGCGCGGCGGTTTCGACCCGCGCGGCGGCGGTGACGGCGAACGCCGGGGCAAGCCGCGCCCGCCCTATGGCGGGAATGGCGGCGAGGGCCGGTTCGCGAAAGGGGGCCGCAAGTCGTTCGGCGACCGTGACGGCGGCCCCGGCAGCGGTCCGCGCAAACCCGGCGGTTTCAAGGGTAAGCCGAAGGGCAAGCCTCACCGCAAGGGCCCGCCCAGGGACCAGTAATGCCCCCCAAGGCGACCATCGGCGACATCGGCACCGGCCCCAGGATACTGGTCGATGCCGATGCCTGCCCTGTGAAGGAAGAGATCTACAAGGTCGCCTTTCGCCACGCGGTCCCCGTCGCCGTCGTCAGCAACAGCCATTTTCGGGTGCCCGCGCACCCGCTCGTTCGGCAGGTCGTTGTGTCCGATGGTTTCGATGCGGCCGACGACTGGATCGCGGAGCGTGTCGATGGCGACGCGCTGATCGTGACGGGCGACATCCTGCTGGCCGATCGCGGGTTGAAGGCGGGTGGCACCGTCATCGCGCCCAATGGCAAGCCATTTACCGCAGCGTCGATCGGAGGCGCCATCGCCACGCGCGCAATCATGGCGGACCTGCGCGCCGGTATGGGGCAGGGCAGCGAACACATCGGCGGACCGCCGCCATTTCGCAAATCCGATCGCTCGCAATTTCTTCAGGTGCTCGACCGCGAAATCGTAAGAATGGGGCGCCGGGCGCGGCCAACACCGCCCTGACGGATGCGACAGCTTGTCACCCCGGCGCGCTTTCGGCATGGCCTGCGGCAAGCTTGCGATACGAAAATGACAGGAGACACGTGATGAAGATTACCAAGGACACTGTTGCCGTCGTCACCGGCGGGGCATCGGGCCTGGGCGCCGCGACGGCCCGCGCGCTCGCCGCGAAGGGGGCGAAGGTCGCGCTTTTCGATCGCGATGCCGAACGCGGGGAGCAGATGGCCGGCGAGATTGGCGGGCTCTTCTGCGAAACCGACGTCACGGACAAGGCCAGCATCGAGTCCGCCTTTGCCAAATCGCGCGAGACGCTGGGCCAGGAAACGATCCTGGTATGCTGTGCCGGGATCGTCGTCGCGCAGAAGACCGCGTCGCGCAGCCGCGAGGACGATAGCATCAGGACGTTCGACCTCGCCGCCTTTGAAAAGGTGATAGACATCAATCTGGTCGGCACGTTCCGGTGCATCGCTCTCGCCGCACAAGGCATGATGAGCCTGCCTGCGGGCGAGGATGGCGAACGCGGCGCGATCGTCACCACCGCGTCGGTCGCGGCGGAGGACGGGCAGATCGGCCAGGCCGCCTATACCGCGTCGAAGGCCGGCGTGCTGGGCATGACGCTGCCCGTCGCGCGCGACCTCATGGGGGAGGGGATCCGCATCAACACGATCCTGCCCGGCATTTTCCAGACGCCGATGATGGAAGGCATGCCCGAAAAGGTGCAGGATGCGCTCGCCGCGTCGGTGCCGTTTCCCAAGCGCCTCGGCAAGCCGTCGGAATATGCCGACATCGCGCTGACGCTGATCGAAAACGCCTATGTCAACGGAACCAGCATCCGGCTCGATGGCGCGATCCGCATGGCGCCGCGCTGATCCATCGGCACGGGGTGGAAAGGTTTGGGGCGGGCGGCGTGTCGCATCGCGGCGGGCCGCCCCGCACCCGCCCCCGAACAGCGGTCAGCGCAGCTGGCTGTCCTTCGAACCGCGCCGATTGATGCCGGCATGGGCGGTGCGCTTGTCCGCCGCGGACTGACACGCGATGCAATTGCGCACGCCAGGGAGCGCCTGCCGCCGTTTTTCGGGAATATCCTCGCCGCACACCGCGCAATATTCCAGGCTTTCGCCGCGCGGCATGCGCGAACGGGCGGCCGAAACCGCGTCGGACACCGTGTCGTCGATCTGATCCTGCACCGCGCCGTCGCGGGTCCATCCTCCGGCCATTGCGGGCCTCCATCATTGCTGTGCGAGGGAACCGATATGGGGGCGGGCTGCGATTTTTCCAGTAAGACGAGGTCGCGACGTCACGCCATGTTGCGCGCGGCCTGCGCCAGCGCGCCGGCGATTTCCTGAAGATCATCGGATACGCGGATCATCGCGTCGCGGTCGAAATGCGACATCGAATGCACGATCGCCGCATCGGCCGCGTCATAGATGGTAAGCAGCGGTTCCCCCATCGGATGGGTGATGTCGACGCCCGCCTTCAACGCGGTGAGGGCGGATCGCGCCCGCGTCATTGCGCGCCCGCGTAACAGGGTATGCCCGTGCACATGCGCGTAGCAGGCCCGGTTGACCGCCGCGATCGCCTCCTCGAAACACAGCGCGGTCAGCGCGTGAACGTCAGAGCCCGAAACGCGAAGGTCGAACGCCGCGCGGCGATACGCTTCGGCAGGGTCGCGGCAGACCAGCACCGCATCAATCCTTCGCGGCGTTCCACACGGCGATCTGGCTCTTCAGGAAGGACAGCGTCGATTGCGACTGCGCCACGCGGGCGTCGGATGCGGCGAAGGTTTTCGTCATCTGCTCGCGCAATCGATCTTGCTGCTCCCCGATCTTGGTCAGGCTCTCGGTAATGGCCTCGCGCTGCCGGGTGTAACGCTTGATCGAACCGCCGATGCGCCCCGGATCGGTCGCGGAGCTGGTGCGGCGGGCCAGATTGTCGAGGGTGGAAAACACGCCGTATAGCCCGGTGGTGAACATGGCGGCCGTGGCCTCCGGCGCGTCGGAAATCGTGGTTTTCAGCCGCGCCACATCCAGGCGGAACGTGCCGTCACGCTCCCGCGTCAGGCCGAGATCGGACAGGCGCGAGGGTTCGCCGGGCGCGGCATTGGGCATCACGACCAGCCCGGCAAAGGCGGAAAGATCGCGTTTGAGCGCGCGCGCACCGGGATCATTGCCCAGTTCGCCACCCAGCGGCGCGGCGGTTTGCGCAAGCTGGCCTGCGATATCGTTGAGCGCGGCGGTGAAATCCACCATCATGCTTTCGATCTGCGTGCTTCGGTCGGCGAAGGTGATCGTCGCCGGATTGCCCGCATTCACGCCGGTCAGCGTGAGCGACAGCCCGCCGGGCAGGTTCGTCGCGCTGTTGGTGGGCGAGCGCATCTGGACGCCATCGAATGTGTAGAGCGCATCGGCGGAGGCTTGTTTCAACTGTCCGCTATCGGTGCCGGGTGTCCAGTTGAGATAGTCGATGGAGCCGGGAGCACCGCCGCCCGCACTCGCCCCGGTCCCCTCGACGACGAAACCGTTGTTCTGTCCCTCGGCGCCTTTCATCACGAGCTGCGCGCCGGCCTCGCCCTCCACGACATAGGCGGTGACACTGCCGCCCGCCAGATTGATGGCATTGGCCACATCGTTGAGCGTATCGCCGGCCCCGACATTGATGGACAGCGCCGTCTGCGCCGTATCTTCGGCAAAGGTGCCGCCCGCCGTGCTGCCGAAACGGATGGTGAGCGTGCCTTCGCCGACCGGATCGGTCGCGGCGCCATAGGGCGCGAGCGCGAGCGTCTGTGCCTTGGCAAGCTGCGTCACCTCGAGCGCATAGCTGCCGCTTGCCGTGCCGCCGGAGGCGACCTTGGCCGTGGCGACGGCGGGATCGCTGCTCGTCGGCTTGGGCGCGAGATCGCCGGTGCGGATACGCTCGCCCAGCGCCGAGGCCAGTTCGTTGAGCGAGGATTTGAGCGTCGCAGCCGAGGAAATCCTGAGGTCCAGCGTTTCGGCCCGGTTTTCCAGCTGCGCGATCTTGGGGGCGAAGCGCGCGGCGGCAAGATCACTCGCCAGCTTGGCCATGTCGACGCCGCTGCCCGCGCCCAGCGCGCTTACGATTGAGGTGGTTGAGCTATCCATGGTGCCAAGAACGTCCCGGTCGCGCGGTGTTTAAGGGGGGCGTCACTGCGCCGTATCGGTTTTGCGGGCAGGCTTCGCAGGTTTGGCCGCCGCGCGCCCGTCGGCGTCGAACTGCACCTCGACCGGGACGGTGACATCGGGGCGCGCCGGGCGTTCCCCGCGTTTCAATGCAAAGACGAAGGCAAGCACGCTGGCGACGGCGGCATAGAGCTCCTCGCGTATGACCTGATTCTCGCGCGTGGTGAAATAGACCGAGCGTGCAAGGGCCGGATATTCGAGCACCGGAACCCGGTTTTCCGCCGCCAGTTCGCGCATGGCCGCCGCTTTTTCCGCCCGCCCGCGCGCCAGCACGATCGGCGCGCCCGCCAGCGCCGGATCGTATTTCAGGGCGACGGCGAACTGTACCGGGTTGGTGAGCACGAAATCCGCCTCCGCCATCGCAGAGGCCACCCCGCCGCGCGACAATTGCCGCTGCTTGTTGCGGATGGCGGCCTTTTTCTCCGGGCTGCCCTCGGTCTCCTTATACTCGTCGCGGACCTGTTGCATCGTCATCTTGAGCCGGCCCATGCGCCGGACCCACTGAATCGGAAAATCGATCATCGCGATCAGCGCCAGCCCCACGGCAAGCAGCATCAGCAGCGAGGTGATCGCCTCCCACGCGGCGGTCAGCTGCCCCGTCAGATCGCCCCGGCCCAGCGCGAGCACATCGGGCAGAGCATCACGTGCCCACCACGCCGCCATCCCGCCGAGCAGGATGAGCTTCAGCACACTCTTCCCCAGTTCGATCAGGCCGTTGGGGCCGAACATGCGTTTCAGCCCGGAGGCGGGATTGAGCCGCGAGGGTTTGGGTTGCAGATTGGCGGCCATGAAGCGCCCGTCGCCGATGGTCAGCTGGCTGATGACCGTGACGATCATCACCGCCGTGCCCAGCAGCAGCACCGGCGGCAACATCGCGACGAGCAGGTCGAGCATGAGCCGGCCGGAATCGAAATCGTCGATATCGGCCCGCTCGAACGACAGGCTCGCCCGGGCCGAATCTTCCAGCCGGCCCATCATCCAGCCACCCCCGAAACGCAGCCACAAGGCACCTGCCATCACCGCCGCCGCCGTCGCCAGCTCCTTGCTGCGCAGCACGTCGCCTTTTTTGGTGGCGTCCTTGCGGCGCTTTTCGGTGGGTTGTTGCGACTTTTCGCCGCTGTCGTCGCTCACCCGAAAATCTCCGCGACATGAGTCACCGAATCGAGCGCCAGCGCGACGAACAGATCGGTCAGCATGGGCATCGCCGCGATGAGCGCCGCAATCCCCGCCAGCACCCCTGCGGGCAGGCCGAGCGAAAAGAGATTGAGCGAGGGCGCCGAACGCGACAGCACGCCGGTCGCCATCTGTACCAGCAACAGCACGAGCGTCACCGGAAGCGCGATGGCGACCGCGGTGGCGAACATCTGCGCCGCGAAACCCACGATCATCATCGCGCGATCGGCCCCGAACCATTCGGCGCCGGGGGGAAAGGTCTGATAGCTTTCGATCAACAGCCGCAGCCACAACAGGTGCCCGCCCACCGACAGGAAAATGAGTGTCAGCACCACGGTGAAATATTGCCCCAGCGCGCCCGACTGACCGCCGGTATTCGGGTCCACGGCGGTCGCGATCGCCATGCCCATGCCGCCCGCGATCTGTTCGGCCGCGAGCACCGGTGCCGCAAAGGACAGGTGCAGGACGAAGCCGAAGGCAAAACCGACGACCGCCTCTGTCAACGAGGCGATCATCGTTTCGATGGCGAGCAGGTCGGTCGGCATGACCGCACCCGCCGGCGTCCAGTTCAGCACGAAAACCGCAATGGCGCCGGCGAACACGATGCGCACCTGCACCGGCACGGTCGCCGCCCCGAAAATCGGCGCCGCGATCAGCGCAGCGCCGATGCGCACCATGGTGAAGATCAGGCGCCACAGCTCCTGCTCGATATTGCCGAAGCCGAAATCGGGGAGGCTCATCGCACCGTCACAACAGCGAGATATTGGCGATCTGCGCAAAGATATCCTTCGCGAAATCACCGATCAGCCCCATCATGCCCGCCCCCATGAGCACGAGCACGAGTGCGATCATCGCCAGTTTCGGCACGAAGGTCAGCGTCTGTTCGTTGACCGATGTCGCGGCCTGGATCACCCCGACGATAAGCCCGACGGCCAGCGCCGCGAGCAGGATCGGCGCGGCGACCAGCGCGGTCGTCCACAGCATCCTGTCGGTGAGGGCGAGAAGGGCGGAAGATTCGTCCATCGCGGCCTCCTCAGCTAAAGCTCATCGCCAGCGACCCCATCAGCAACGCCCACCCGTCGATCAGCACGAACAGCAACAGCTTGAACGGGAGCGACACGATGGTCGGTGACAGCATCATCATGCCAAGGCTCATCAGCACGCTGGCCACGACGAGGTCGATGACGAGAAACGGCAGGAACAGCATGAAGCCGATCTGAAACGCGGTTTTCAGCTCGCTCGTGACGAAGGCGGGGAGCAGGATCGAGAAGGGCACGTCCTGCGGGCTGGCGAACGGGCCGGCCTCCGCGATATTGGCGAACATGGAAAGGTCGGTGGTCCGCGTCTGACGGATCATGAAGGCGTGGAATTCATCGCCTGCCTCGGCAATGGCGACCTCCGCGTCGATGCGCCCCGCGGCATAGGGTTCGACGGCGCTTGCGTTCACCGCCGACAAGGTGGGCGCCATCACGAAGAGTGAGAGGAACAGCGACAGCCCGATCAGCACCTGATTGGGGGGCGATTGCTGCAAGCCCATCGCCTGCCGCAGAATCGAAAGCACGATAATGATCCGGGTAAAGCTCGTCATCATCAGCACCAGCGCGGGCAGAATGGTGAGCAGCCCCATGATGAGCAGCAATTGCAGCGAAAGGCTCAGCGGCGCGTCCTCCCCCGCCGCGCTGCCCGCGCCCAATGCGCGGTCGATCGCGCCGCCGATTCCGCTCCCATCCTGTGCGAGAGCGAGGTCGGGCCAAGCGATCATAAAGCCTGCGAAAAAAATCGCGAGCCAGGGCTTAAACGCGCTCACCGCCGGTCGTCCTTTATGGCATGATCGTTCGTGCGTTCATCTCCGGCTCCGGCGCCGCCCATGCTTGCCTCCTCGACCGCGCGGGCGAAATCGGCACGCGGGGCGGCGTCCACCTCGGCCAGTCGGGTCAGCCCGTGACGCGTGCTGCCGATGAGGATTTCCCGACCGCGAAATTCCACCACCGCAAGCCTTATGCCGGGCGAAACCATCGTGGTTTCCACCAGCCGCGCGGCGCGTTCGGAACGCCCCGCCGCGGCGTTCTGCGCGTTGAGCCGCTGCTGCATCCGCTTCGTCAGCCAGAGGCTGCCCCAGATCAACCCACCCAGAAGGGGAAGGAGAATCAATAGCTTGAGGAGGTAAAGACCCATCAGCCGAAGTCCGCCTCACTCGCCGGAGTGCCAGACCGGCGCTCGGTCTTTCCGGCGCCCAGCATGTCGGCCATCGCATCGGGGGCATCGTCCTCCCCGTCGGCCAGTTCGACGATGCGGACGGCAAAGCGATTGCCTTCGGTCACGACTTCGCCCCGCGCGATGCAACGCCCGTTGACGTGGATCTCGAGCAGTTCATCCGTCAGCCGGTCGAGCGGGACGATGCTGTCCTCCCCCAGTTCGAGCACATCCTTGAGCCGCATATCGGTGCGGCCAAGCTCCACCGACAGGCACACGCCGACATTGCGCAGCAAATCCATTCCGCGCCTGGAATTGTTGATCATGGGTTTCGTCCTTTATCAAAACTTGCGGGTGATACGGATGGCGACGCGACCATCCTGTGATCCCACCGCGCCAAGGGCGATGGTCACGCCCCGGATGGAAATGGGCACTTCGCGTCTCGCACTCAGCGGAAGAACATCGCCGGGTTTCAGCGCGGAAAGACGCGCAAGTGGTACGGTCAATTCGGCAAGATGGGCCGCGATCGGGAGCGGGAGATCGGCGAACGGCGCATCGGTCGCGCTGCGCGCCCGGCGACGCGGCGCGGGCAGCCGCGGATGCCCGGCGAACAGCGTGGTCAGATCCTCCTCCACGATCGCCAGCAGGATCGACCAGCCGTCGCGGCCCTGCTCCTCCACCCGCAAGGTGATCACGCCGCAGCTCATCTGCGACGGGTCGCCTTGGGCAAAGGGCGGCATCGCGGAGAGATCCTCGGCGCGGTGACAGATTGGGTCCGGTCCGTCCGCCATCGGCAGAATGCCGCGCATGGCCGCGCCGATCGCCTTTTCGAGCCGCTTTAACGTAAGCTCCGAAGACATCGGAAACTGGTCCGGCAATTCATCGTCCACATCGCCATTGCCGCCAAACGTCCGGTCGGTCAGCGACAGCGCCGCCCGTGCGGCCACGCTGGTCATGATGCGCGGTCCGCCTTCGGCCTGTTGAAACAGGCAATTGGCAGCGAGCGGGCCGACCCGATCGATCAGCTCGCGGCCCGTGAGATATTCGACATAGCCGCATTCGACGCGCGGTATCTCGTCACCGAGCAGACCGGCGAGCGGCCCGCGCAAGCCGCGTGCAATATCACGCGCCGCGCGGGTCAGATGCGTTGAAAATTCGTCGCGGCCCGGCCCCTTGGCAATCAGCCCGGGGCAATGGTTCGCCACCGCACGTTCGGCGACGAAGGTGAAATTGCCCTTCATTGGACGATATATTCGCGGAAATAGACGGCATCGACGCCGCCGAAACCTTCGGTGCGGACCAGAACCTCGTTTATGGCATCGGTCATCCGCTTCTGCAGGCGCGCCTTGCCTTCCTGCGAATAGGCGTCCTCTTCGGGCGTATCGGCGAGTTCGGCGAGCAATGCGGACCGCACCGCCAGCTCATGTTTGGCCAGCCACAGCAGGACGCGCCCGTCGCGCCGGGTGCTGGCGGCGAGGCTCACCTGCACCAGTGCGGGCGATTGGCGCAGATTGGTGGTGAAGGGCTGTTCGAAACTGTAGTAATTGGTGCGGAACTCGCTGCCGCCTTCGCCCTCGACCGCATCGCCTTCGCTTTCGCCCTCGGGCATGTAGGGGTCGGCCTCACCCTTGCGGACGAGTTGCGGCCCCAGCGGCGCGGAATGGCCCGTCGGCGCGAGATAGCCCATCTGCGCCGCGGCAAAGGCGCCACCCGCGCCCGCACCGATCAGCACGACCGCGGCAAGGACCAGTTTCAGCTTGCCGCCGCCCTTCTTCGTTTTGGTTTCCTTGTCCTCGGCCATGTCGTGTCGATTCCCCTGTGCGACTGTGAACGTCCGCGATTATGCGGCTCGGCGATTATAAATTTGGTTAACGCGCCCTGGGGGTTCGCTCAGATATAAAGCCCACGCGAACGCACCGATCGCGGAGTAGGGGCCGGGCTCCGGCTTCGTTCGTCGCTGCGCGCAAGGCCTGCGAATTCACGGTCGAACACGCTGTCCCGGTCGGTCGGCTCGCCCTGCCGACCGTGCCCCCGGTCGAGATTGCGCGCTTCGCCGTGGCGGCCCGACTGATCGTGCGATGATGGTTCCTGGCGCGTGCCGGACTGCCCTTGCTCGGCGAATCGTTCCGTGCCCCGGTCCGCGACGCGCTCGCCCATCCGTTCCCCGCCGCGTTCCGACAATGCGGCCATGACCGCCGGCGCAAAATCCGGGTCCGCGTTCGACAGTGTCACGTTCAGCATCGCCGCCGTCGTCGCATTGCCGAGAGAGCCGGCGTGCCCGCCGTCAAAACGCACGCCGACCTGGCCGAATTCCGCATGGGTGACGGCGATGCGCGCCGCGCCGGGCTGCGCCGTTTCGCGCGCGATGGCGAGCCTGTCGACGACCGCACCGAAGTCATGGGAGGCAATTCGCGCCGCCTCGCCGGTTGCCGCAAGCATGGGCGCGGGCGAAGCCGACGCGCCGGACGGTAGCATGGGCGCAGGCTGCGCCGCCGTGCCCGACGGGGCGCCGGTCTGGGTGAGCGGGATTTCTACGCGTCCCTTCCCCTCGACCTGCAATGCCGCGATGTCCGGCTTTGCAACCGCTTTCGTATCCGGTTCCGCGTCATGGGGAGCGAGAAGATCCGGCGCCTGCAATGAAGACCGTATCTGCGTTTGCGCCTGAAGCTCGGTCGCCGGTGGCGGCGCGGTGTTCGCAGCATTGGTCGAAGCGGGCACGACCGGCGCGGGCTGCGTTTCGCCCACGCGGCCGACCTGTGCACCGGCGATCATGGCGTGCATGGCAGGCGTAGGCGACGGCGCGATCGCCGATATGCTGGCGCCCATGCGCTTGCCCGATGCGTCGATTGCCATGGCCGGAATGGCCGGGTTCGGGCCGGTTTTTGCCGACAACGCGGCGGGCATTTCGGCTGCGGTTCGGGCGGCGATCGCATTCCCGCGCGATGGGGGCACGGGGGAGGATTGCACCGACGCGGCAGCATTTTGAATAAGCTGGGGCGCGGTCTTCGGGTTCGCGATGACGGAGCGGCGGGCCCCCTCTTCAATGGCGGCGCTCTGGCCGATCAGGTCCGATGCGGCAGTGTCCGGCAGGCCGGGCTTGCCGGGCGGCATTATCTTGCCGGTCTGTGGGTGCGCACCCGTGTTCATGCGCGCCATTGTCCCTTCGTCCTGCGCGTCAATGGCGGATCCGGCGCCGGGAACGAGCGGCGCGACCCATGCGATACCGCCCGGCAGCGAATGGCCAGGCGGAACGTCGAGGGATGCAGTGTCCGCACCATCGGGCATATCGCCATGACCGGGCATCGTCGGCGTATCGTACGGCACAATCGCGGGATTGGCGCCTGCGGTGAGCATCATCGCGGCAAAATCGCCCCCGATTCCATCGGCAACCGGCGCGTTCTCACCCGGAATGGTCGGGGCGACCGCCCCGGATCTTGCCGTGCCCGCGTTCAAGGCCAGTGCACTCGCTATCGTGTTCATCATCATGCGTTCAACCATCCCGCTTGCGGCGTTTCTTTTCCGTTCCTTTCAAGGATCGTGCCAGATCGGTCCCGTTTTCCTGCCGCTGTCGAAGCACGTCGCGCATGGCGGCTTTGGCCCTGTCGTCGGCCATGTCGCGCCGGCGGGTCGCCTGGGCGAGGGCGGCGCCTTTCTGCTCCGCCTGTGCGGCGGCATGTTGCGCATCGGTGGCGGCGCGGAGGGAAAGCGCGGCAATCTCGCTCGCAAAGCCGCGCATCCGGCGCAATTCGTCGCCATCGCTGCAATCGCGCCGCGCCGAATATTCGGCGCACAGCGATTCGGTGCGCCGGGACAGGCCGTGATGACGGGCAAAACCGGCCTCCGCCTCCGCCGCATCGCGAAGCGCGGTCAGCCGCTGCGCCCCGCGCAACCGCGCCAGCAGCCGCAGCCGCCCCGCCCGCGCCTCAGTTTGGCTCATCGACCAGCGCGAGCATGGCCGAAAGGCTGTCGCCCATCGTGCAGTTTTCTTCGGCAGCCTGCGAAACGAAGGCGCGGATCGCCGGGTTCATCGCCATTGCGCGGTCGACCGCCGCATCGGCCCCCTCGCGATAGGCACCCATGAGAACGAGTTCGCGATTCGCCTCGTAATCCGCGATCCAGGAGCGGACCTGCCGCGCGGCGACGATCTGTTCGTGGGGGACGATGTCGTGCATCACCCGGCTGAGCGATGCGGGCACATCGATGGCGGGATATTGCCCCCGCTGCGCCAGATCGCGGGACAATACGATATGCCCGTCGAGGATTGCGCGGGCGGTATCGACGACGGGATCGTCGTGATTGTCGCCATCGGCCAGCACGGTGAACAGCCCGGTGATCGCACCGCCCGACATGCGCGAATTGCCCGCGCGTTCCACAATGCGGGTGATGCGCGACAATGCGGACGGCGGATACCCCCGCGCCGCGCCCGGTTCGCCGAGCAGCAGACCGATTTCGCGGCCCGCATGGGCAACGCGGGTCAGGCTGTCCATGATGAGCGTGACGCGGCGGCCCGTTTCGCGAAAATATTCGGCGATCGACATGGCCATTTCCGCACCGCGCAGGCGCAGGTTCGCCGCATGGTCGGCAGGCACGGCGACGACGACGGTGCGCGCGGCGGCGGCGCCCGTCATGTGCCGGCTCACGAAATCGGACACCTCGCGCGCGCGCTCCCCAATGAGGGCGACGACCGCGATGTCCGTGTCCGCATGGCGCGCGATCATGTCGATCAGCACGGATTTGCCGACGCCGGATCCGGCGACGATGCCCATGCGCTGTCCAATGCCCAGCGTGGTCAGCGCATTGATCGCGCGAACCCCGCAATCGAAGGTTTCGGCGACGCTGCTCCGCGCGAGCGCGCTTTCCCGCCGTCCCGCAAGCGGCCAGCTTTCGAGCGATCGCACCGGCGGTCCGCCGTCGATCGGCGCGCCGGTGCCATCGACCGCACGGCCGAGAAACGCCTCGCCCACAGGGACGGAACCTGGCTGCCCCACCGCCCGGACGAGCGCGCCCGGTTCCAAACACAGCGAATCGCCGAGCAGCATCAGCAGGCCGCGCCCGTCGCGAAACCCCACCGTTTCGGCAAAGGTTTCCCCGCCGCCCGGCGTTGCGATCCGGCACATGGTCCCGACCGGCACCGGCAATCCGGCCATTTCGACGAGCGGCCCGTCGCACGATACGACCGTACCGAACCGTTTCGGCGGAACGGCGCGCGGCGCGATGTCACTCAGCACATCGTCCCAGCACAGGACGTCGCCGTCGAATGATTCCGCGCTCATCGCATCAGGTTCCGTATACGGCGGCACGCACCGCCACCATCCAGTCGGCCGGCCCGCACACGACGCCGCCGCCGCCCTGTTCCGCGCGCAGGTCGCCGCGCTTCATCGCCGGGTCGACGATGATGCTGCGGCTGAGGCGGTATTCCTCGTCCAGCATCTCGATATCGGCGGGATGCATGCGCAGTACCGGCGGCTCGCCATCCGCGAGCGCGGCAATCGCACGGTCGCACCGTGTCTTCAAAAGCTCGGCATCGCCCGCCGCCTCGCCCAGCACGGCCTCGCACAGCAGCATCACCGTTTCGCGCAGCCGTTCGGCAAAGCGGCCCCGCTCATCCGCGTCGAGCCGGGTGAGCGCCCCGGCAAGGCGCGCGCGGATGGCCTCACGCTCGGCGAATTCGGCCTCGGCCTCCTCCCGGCCTTTCTGTAGCCCGTCGCCATAGGCGCGTTCGATCGGATCGGGGCCGGCCGGCTCCTCTTCCGTCTCGTCGTTTTCGTTCTGCGGTTGGGGGGGCGTGTTGGTAAAACGGCTGTCGGGTGCGAATATGCCGGTGGCGCGCGTATGATCGATCCAGGCGGTGTCGGAAACGTTGAGGGTGTTTTCCTTAAACATAATCGCCACCATCGGCGCCGAACATGATCTCGCCGCTTTCCGACAGGCGTCGGGCGATCTCGACAATGGATTCCTGCGCCTTCTCGACATCGGCACGGCGCAAACGGCCGCGGGTCTTGATCTCGTCCTTCACCCCGTCGGCGGCGCGCGCCGACATCGCGGCATAGAACGGTTCGCGCGCATCTTCGTCCAGCCCCTTGAGCGCGTCGATCAGCACCTCGTTCTCGATCTCGCGCAGCAGGCGACCCATCGCCATCGGCTCGAGCGCGGTAAGCTGGTCGAAGCGGAACATCTCGGCCTCGATCTCGGAGGCGAGCTTGCGGTCGCGCTCCGCAATCGCGGGCATTACGTGCTTTTCCACCCCGGCGGCGCGGTTCATCAATTCGGCCGCCTCGCGCACGCCGCCGATGGCGAGCGTGCGATTGCCGAATCGTTCGGCCAGCCGGCGGTTCAGCAATTCGTCGAGCATGGCGACCGCGTGCGAGGACACAGGACCGATGCGGGCGACGCGCTCGACGACGCCGGACTGATGCCGTTTCGGCAGGGCGGCAAGAAGATGCGCCGCCGGTTCGGGGTCGAGCATGAGGAGCAGCACGGCAATCGCCTGCGGATGTTCGTCCTCGAGCAACGGCACGAGCACCTCCGGCGTCAGCCAGCGGGCGATTTCGATCGTGCGGCTGGGCGCTGTGGGGGCGATGCGGCTCATCATGCCGTGCGCCTTCACCTCGCCGACGGCGCGCGTCATGACGCGCGACAAATGGGTTTGCCGGTCGCCGACACTGAACCCCTGTGCATCGGCGTGGGTGACGAACGATTCGATGGCACTTTCCAGGCCATCGCTCTCGATCTCGCCAAGCTTCACCATGTGGCTGCCCAGCCGTTCCAGCTCCTCCGGTTCGAGCTGCGCCAGCAGGTTCGCGGCGCTGTCGTCGTCGAGCAGCATTACGATCATTGCCGCCCGGTCGGCATCGGTTAGGGATCCGGGTTGCACGGCGGTCATGCGGCTTCCTTTTCGGGTTCGGCCTTGCCGGGTGTGGACGCATCGTCGTCCTCGGCGACATTTTCGTTCGGTACCGCCAGCATCCGGCGCAGGGCGGATACGGCGCGGTCGGGCTGTTCGGTGGCGAGCTGACGGGCGAGCGCGACATGTTCGCGCAGCCGTTCGCCCTGCTGGCCCTTCAACCCTGCGGGCATTTCGCTTTCGATGTCGATGACGGCATCGGGGTCGCGTTCCTCGGCCGTGTCGTCCGTCAATTGCGGATCGGCGACAGGGTTGCGCTCCTTCAACGCTTTCACGATGGGCCGCACACCGAACACCAACGCCAGGATCACCGCGATCAGCGCGACCACATTGCGCAGTACGGTTGCGAACCACGCGGTTTCCCAGAACGGTGCCTCTTCCATCGCGGCGGCTTCGAACCCGCCGGTGACGACCGTGACCTCGTCACCGCGATCCGTCTGCGCCCCGACGGCGGAGGCGACGAGCCGTTCGATGTTCGCGCCGGTGGCGGGCGCGATGGCGGCGAGCGCCTCCTGGCTGATGGCGACGGCGACGGACAGGCGTTTCACACCGCCCGGGCCGTTGCTCGACACGGCGACCTCGCGGCCGAGTTCGTAGGTGCGGCGGGCGCTGCTTTCGCCGGTGGTCTGCATGGGCGGGGTGGGGGCGGTGCCTTCGGGGGCGCCGTCCTCGATGCCCGTCGGCGGCGGCGGGGTGTTGGACAATACGCCCGGAACCCCTGCCATCGGCCCGGCGCCGGTGCTTTCCATCTGGCTTTCGGTCTCGGTGCGGATGGCACCGTCCTTGTCGTAGCTTTCGCGGGCCGAGGTGACCTCGGCCATGTCCAGCTCGACCTGCACTTCGCTTGTAAAATTGCCTTCGCCGAGCATGGGGACAAGCAATTGGGCAATCTGCGCGCGCAGCTTGTCCTCGTACTGGCTCTGCACCTCCAGCGCGCTGCCGCCCTGCGACGTGACGTCGGAGAGGAGGCGGCCATGCTGATCCGCGACGCGCACCGCATCGGGCGACATGCCCGGCACGGAGCCGGCGACCAGATTGACGATGGCGCGCACCTGATCATCCGCGAGCGAACGCCCGCGCGCCATGCGCACCATGACGGAGGCGCCGGGGGCGAGATTGTCGCGCACGAAAACGCTGCGTTCCGGCTGAGCGAGATGGACGCGCACGGCCTCCACCCCATCGATTTCCGCGATGGTCAGCATCAATTCGCGCTCGCGCACATTGCGCAGCCGCTCGCCTTCCAGAGTGCGGCTCGACCCGATGGGGATCGCGTCGAGCATTTGCGCCCCGGTTTCCGGCACGGCCAGCGCGCCGTCGCTCGCCACCAGCATGCGTGCGCGATAGAGATCGTCCTCCGACACCGAAAGCGCGCCGGTGTCGTTGTCGATGGTGTAATCGATGCCAGCGCTTTCCAGCGTTTCGACCACGCTGGCACGCTCGCCATCGCCAAGGCTGCTATATAATACGCGCTGCGGCCCGGACGACATCGCCATCCAGAGCAGCAGGGCCACGACGAGGAGCCCCAGCCCCGCCACCATGGGCAGGCTGCGGCGCACGGCGGGCTGCGCAAGAAAGGCGGCGATGCGGTCGCGCGGGCTGGCCCCTGCCTGCGAAAGCGGGCGCAGCAGGGCAAAACCGGTGGCGTCCCCATTGCGGGGCGTGTCGCCGGTGGGCGGGCCATTGGCGGGCACGGGCAGGGCTGCCATCGGTTATACTCCCATCCGCATGATGTCCTGATAGGCGGACAAGAGCTTGTTCCTGACCTGAAGCGTTGCCTCGAACGCGACGCCGGCTTCCTGTCGGGCGAGCATGACCTGCGCGACGTCGGTGACCTCGCCCCGTTCATAGGCGGCGCTGATCGCGCCGGCGCGTTGCTGCGTCTGGTTCACGCCGTCCACGGCGGTCTTCAGCGTATCGGCAAAGCCGGTGCCGCGCGGGCCGGTGGGGGCCGCATCCGGGGTCGCGGGCGCGCGAATGGATTGAAGCGCTTCCGACCGCTCGATGATCTGCTGACGCAGGGCGATGATCTGCTGCAACCCGCCGGCCGCACCCGGACCGGCACCGATGCCGGTGATGGGCCCGCTCATCGGCCCGCCCCCATCGCCATGCGGGACAGGTCGAGGCCTGCGGCCCGCATGTCGGCCAGACGATAGCGCAATGTGCGCTCGGAGATGCCGAGCTGCCGTGCCGTATGGCCGCGATGGCCGTCATTGCATTGCAGCGCCTCGGCGATGGCGCGGGCCTGCGATTGCTGCACAATATTGGCGAGGCGGGGCGCCGCGCCGGAAATCGCGGCGGGCTCCTGCGTGGCGGCGTCCTGCACCATGTCCTCCACCGCGATGTCCTGCGCCGCAAGGGAGGGCGTGTCCGCGGCGGAGAGTGCGGCGATCGGGCGCGCGGCCATGTCGAAGCAGATGTCCCCCTCGCCGATCATCGTGCCGTCGCCGATCAGCAATGCGCGGCGCATCACGTTTTCCAGCTCGCGAATATTGCCGGGCCAGCTATGCGCCTGCAGCTTGGCGATGGCGGCATCGCTGATCCACGGCAGATCGTCGCCCTGCGCATGACGCAGCATCAGCGCGAAGGCGAGCGGTGCGATGTCCGCGACCCGTTCGCGCAGCGCCGGAATATTGAGCGGAAAGACGTTCAGGCGGTAGAACAGATCCTCGCGGAAGCGGCCCTCGGCCACTTCGCGCGGAAGGTCGCGATTGGCACAGGCGACGATGCGCACATCCACCTTGACCGGGACCGTCGCGCCGAGCGGCAAAATCTCGCCTTCCTGAAGGGCGCGCAGCAATTTCGCCTGAAGCGGGAGCGGCATCTCGGCGATTTCGTCGAGCAGCAGCGTACCGCCATCGGCGGCCTGGAACAATCCTTCGGCACCATTGGCGGCCGCGCCGGTGAACGCGCCCTTGCGATGACCGAAGAGCAGCGCCTCCAGCATGGTTTCGGGCATGGCGGCGCAATTGATCGCGACGAAAGGCTTGCCCGCGCGGTCGCTATGTTCGTGAATGAAGCGCGACAGCACTTCCTTGCCCGTGCCGGTCGGCCCGGCGATGAGCACCGGAATATCGGACTTCGCCAGCTTCTCCGCGAGCACGAGCAGGGCAAGCGAGCCGGGATCGGCGCACACCGGCCCGCCCGACGCGCGTGCGCAGGCAATGCCGGCGGCAAGCGATGCCTCGGTCTGTGCATCGGCATGCCGCACCAGATGGCGATTGGCCCCCTGGCGCACAATCGCAGGGGCCGTATCGCCCCCCGCGCGTTCGAAAACCACCACGATATCGTCGCGCCGGCGTGCCGGCAGATCCTCGTCCGCCTCGCATAGCGTCACGATTCCGGTTCCCGGCATCGATTCGACCACAGTCGCGACCCGGCGAACCAGCGGATTGTGATTTTTTTCGGCGTTTTTACCCGTCCGTGCGGTGAGCATTTGCGAATCCCGTTTACCCTGTTGATGCCCCTGTTTGACTCACCGGCGTGAAAGGCGCCGGAAATTTAAGACAACGTAGAACTACGTACCCATGTGGCCGATCGACCCCCTTAAGCTTTGCCGCTGCCTGCCGGTCTTTGGGGGGACAGCGCGGCAATCCGCCATCGCTGCTCAACCGAAACCAAAGGGAACACATCATGGCCGTTATCAATTCCAACATCAGCGCTCTTCGCGCCACCAACGCTTCGACCATGGCCGACAAAATGACCGGCCAGGCAATGGAACGCCTTTCCACCGGCAAGCGCATCAACTCCGCCAAGGACGACGCCGCCGGCCTCGCCATCGCCACCGGCATGACCTCGCAGGTGCGCGGCATGAACCAGGGCATCCGCAACGCCAACGACGGCATCGCCCTTGCGCAGACGGCGGAAGGTTCGCTCGACGAAGTCACGAACATGCTGCAGCGTATGCGTGAACTGGCCGTGCAGAGTGCCTCGGGCACCTATACCGACACTGACCGCATAAACATGACGGCCGAAGTCGACCAGCTCACCGCACAGCTCGGCGACGTCGTAACGAACGCCGAATTCAACGGCACGAAGCTGTTCGACGGCACCGTGGCGACCGTAACGATCCAGGCCGGTGCGAATGCCGCCGACACGGTCGACATCACCAATGCCAACCTGACGACGCTGACGGGCGGTACCGGCACGGCGGGCTCCTACGCCGTGGATACGCAGGCCAATGCCAGCTTGACGCTCGGACTGCTCGACACGGACATCACCGCGATTGCCACCGCGCGTGCCGGCATGGGTGCTTCGCAGAACCGTCTGGAATCGGCGGTGAACAGCCTGTCCAACAACGCGACCAACCTGACCGACGCGCGTTCGCGGATCATGGATACCGATTATTCGGCGGAAACGACCGCTCTCGCCAAGGCGCAGATCCTGAGCCAGGCTTCGACCGCGATGCTGGCGCAGGCCAACCAGAGCACGCAGAACGTGATGTCGCTGCTGCGTTAATTTTCGGCCTCCCACCGTGCGCCCCTCACCGGGCGGAACGGGCGCCCGGCGAGTTCCCCCTCCAGGAACTCGCCGGGTTTTGGCGTTTGGCGTGTAGCGGCTTGATGGGATGTGCGCATCCTGCCACACCGCTCGCTCGCACGAGGAGAACGCCGTGGCCCATGGCCGAACCATCAAGCTGTTCCTGATCGATGGAACCGCGACCGGGCTGAAGACCGCGATAAATTCATAACTGGACCGGCCATCTCCTCCACTTCCCCCGTATGCGAATCGCCGATGCGCTATGTCGCAGCGAGGCCGAGCGCACCGGGATCTACTTCCTTGTCGGGCCGGATCCCGACCACCCCGCGCGCAGCCGTGTCTATATCGGCGAGGGGGACAATGTCTCCCGGCGTTTGCGCGCACATGACTCCGACGCTGGCAAGGATTTCTGGCAACAGGCGTGTATCGTCACGTCCAAGGATGCCAATCTCACCAAGGCGCACGCCCGCTATCTCGAAGCGCGGTTGATCGAGCGCGCGCACAAGGCCGGGCGCGCCGAGGTGGAGAACCGGAACGGCGGTGCGCCCAATGCCCTGCCGGACAGCGACATGGCGGACATGGAATATTTCCTCGAACAGATCGAGACGGTCTTGCCCGTCGTCGGGATCGATGCGCTGCGCTCGAAATCGAGAATGGCGGAGGGGGAGGCGCCCGATCGCGCAGGGAGTAACCGCTCGATCCCGCTACAATTGAAAGCGCCCCGGCACGAGGTCGAGGCCCATGCCGAGGAAAACGACGGCGAGTTCGTCGTGCTGCGCGGTTCGACCGCGAGCGCGTTCGAGGGGCATACGTCCAATCAATATGCCGAGACGCGTGCAACGCTGATCGAGCAGGGCATATTGCGGGAGGACAGGCCGGGCGGTCCGTTGCGCGTAACCCAGGACACCGTGTTCCGCAGCCCGAGCGAGGCGGCGGCCGTCCTCCTCAACCGCAACGCGAATGGCCGGACCGAATGGAAGCTATCCGGTACCGGCCAGACGTTGAAAGCGTGGCAAGAGGCGCAGCTTAGCCGCGATTGAACGTTGGTTTTAGCGCAGGAGCAGGACCGAGATGCGGCGATTGCGCGGATCGGCGGGATTGTCCGCGATGAGCGGTTCCATGTCGGCAACACCCTCGATCCGGCGGAACCGGGTCTGCGCGACGCCATTGCGCATCAATTCCTGACGCGTGGCCTCGGCCCGGCCGGTCGACAGCGACCAGTTGTTGGCGACAAGGCCCGGTTTCCATTTCAGCGCATCGGTATGGCCGCGCACGATGATCGGGGCGCTGTCCTGCGACACGGCCTTGGCGATGACATCGACCAGCGCGCGGGCGCGGTCGGTCAACACGGTGGTGCCAAGCGCGAACATCGAGAAATCGGCATCGTCGACGAGATCGATGCGAATGCCCTCGGGCGTTTCCATGACCCGCACCTGCCGCGCAAGATCGCGCAGCTGCGCGCTTTGCCGCAAGCGTTGTTCGATGCGTTCGCGCAGCACGTTGGCCGACGGGGCATCGGCATCGCGCGGCGGCGATTGCAGGCTCGTCTGCGACTTTGCATCGCGCAGATCTTCGGCGGCGTTGAGTGAATCGCCCTTGAGCAAGCCGCTCGATCCCGCCGCATTCTCCTTGAGATTGACGAGCGTGGGCGTGAAATAATCGGCGAGCCCCTGCTTCTGCTTTTCCGTCGTCGCGCCCAGCAGCCATAGCAGCAGGAAAAACGCCATCATTGCCGTCACGAAATCGGCATAGGCGACTTTCCACGCGCCGCCGTGATGTCCGGCCGCCTGCACGACGACCTTCTTCACGATGATGGGGCGGACCGGTTCCTCGACCGGGGCGGGTTGCAGCAGCGGAGCCGTGGCCATCTTACGCAGCCTTCAACGTGTCAAGCAGGTCGGTCAGCGGCGGACGCAGCGCATCGGGCAGGCCCGACCGCGCCGATTCCACGGCCAGCGCATGCGGCCATCCGTGCAGGCTGGCGATCATGACCTGCTTGATCGAATGGAAGATCTGCTGATCCTGCTGATTGATCTTGGCGAGCTTGCCGGAGAGCGGACCGACGATGCCATAGGCCAGCAGCACGCCCAGAAACGTGCCGACCAGCGCCGAACCGATCATTCCGCCAAGCACCGCGGGCGGCTCGTCGATGGAACCCATCGTCTTCACCACGCCGAGAACCGCGGCCACGATACCCAGCGCGGGGAGCGCATCG
Organism: Croceicoccus hydrothermalis; assembly: GCF_022378335.1. Taxonomy (GTDB): domain Bacteria; phylum Pseudomonadota; class Alphaproteobacteria; order Sphingomonadales; family Sphingomonadaceae; genus Croceicoccus; species Croceicoccus hydrothermalis. The sequence goes on along the minus strand of NZ_JAIQCI010000004.1, from coordinate 112,272 downwards.
GCCAGATTCTGAAGCGCATGGGCCGGCTCGTCCATGTGGTGGAAATGGCTCTTGATCGCATTGTCCATCACCTCCTCGACCGCATGCACCTCCAGCGTGCCCGACGACACGATGTTGAGCATCAGCGTATCGCAGATCAACTCGCGCAGCGCCTTGTCGCTGAGAAGGCGGGGATATTCGGCGAAAATGGCCGATTCCATCGGAAACTCGGCATGCGCTTCCAGGGCAACCGGCCCTTCGAGTTTGAACTTGCGCATGAACCGGCCGGTGAGAGCGATGGCGTCGATATGGTCCTGCTTGGTATAGCGCGGCCCCTTGAACACCTTGACGAAACCCGCGCCGATGGCCTTGAGCTCATGCATGGAATTGCCCGCCACGAGAGCGCCGATCGCGGCGCCGCCGATGATGAGCATTTCGTGCGGAACGGCGTGCATGACCGGCCCCAGCGCACCGCCGGTGATGGCGAAACCCCCGAACACCATGACGATCAGAATGACGATGCCTATTGCCGGCAGCATGGAATTTCCCCCTAGGACAGAATAAAAAATTGCTTTGAAAGCGCCGCGAGATCAGCGAATGGCGTCGAACAGCGTCAGCTGGCTAAGCCGTGCGAAACCCGCCTGGCTTCCTTCGAGCACGAGCATCAGCTGTTGCAGCTGCGTAATGGCGGAGGCCACGTCGACACCACCGGTGCGGTCGCTTTCCTCGGCGCGCGCGACGGACGAGGCGACCTGGCGGTCCTGCACCGTTTCGATCCAGGCGACGCGCGTGCCGACCGCGGTCTGCGCGCGGGTAATCGATTCCAGCCCCGCATCCATCGCCGCCAGCGAATCGCGGGCCACCGACGATCCCGCGCCGGCAAGCATGGCCTCGGCAAGGTTGCGCACGACGGCGAAGATGTCGGAGGTGGTGCCGCCGATTGTGAATTCCGCGAATTGCGGCCCGGTGACGCCGCGCGTGACGCGCTGCCCTTCGCCCAGTTCGACGACGCCGGGATCGTTGGTGCCGACATAGACCGCCGCCCCCGTCGCATCGATTTCGTAGGCCTGTCCCGACGCCGCCCCGCCGAATGCGGCATGGCCGGTGGAGGTGCGGGCGTTGGCATTGGCCACCATACCCTCGTGCAATTGGAGCAGCTCGCCGGAAATGAGCCGCCGCTGCTCTTCCGACATGGTGTCGCTCGATGCCCAGACGGCGAGTTCGCGCGCACGGATGAGATCGCCGGCAATGTTCTGCAGCGCGGTATCGGCATAGCTCAGGTCGTTGGCCGCGCGGGCGGCGTTCGATGCGTCGATTTCGGCAAGCCGGTCCGCGCGCATCAGGCTGCGCAGGCGCGATGCGGCGACGGGATCGTCGCTCGACCGTTCGATCCGCTCGCCAGTGGCAAGCTGCGCCTGCATGCGCTCGGCTTCCTTGCGCAGCGTGCCCATCTCGATCCGGGAGCGGTTGAAGAAGGCGGAGGTGCCGCTCGTGATATTGGCGCCATAGGTCATGTCAGCGAATTCCCAGCATGGTGTCGAAGATTTCGGCGGCCACCTGAATGACCCGGCCCGAGGCCTGGTAAGCCTGTTGGTAGCGCACCAGATTGGCGGCCTCGGTGTCGAGATCGACGCCGGTTTCGGTGGAAAGCGCGACGCTCGCCGTATCGGCCAGCGTGCGCAGCGCATCGCGCGTGATGCTGCGCCCGTCGATGGCGCTCGACACCTGCAGCAACAAGGCATCGAGCTGTGCCGCAGGGCCGTTCGGGCCGGCCAGCACGGAACGCAGCGAATCGAGATTGCTGGTGTCGCGGCTATTGGGGCCGCTGCCCGTGGGCGCGGTGGCGAGATCGGCGCCGTCGGTGATGGCGAGCGCGATGTCGCGTGCTCCCGCCCCTGTGAACATCGGCGGTGCCGCCGCGCCCGATTTGGTGACGCCGTTCGCCTGCGCAGCATTGACGGTCGTGATCAGGCTCGACGCAATATCGTCGAGCGATGTACGCACGTCGACCATGCGGTCGAGCGCGCGGGCCGAACCCGAAAGCCGCCCGGCAACGACCGTGGTCGGACCGCCGGTGGTCGCGAATTCCAGCGTGCCGTCGGCCGCGATGGCAATCTCCAGATCCTCGGATTGGGCGCCGAGCACGAGCAAAGGCTCCGTCCCGCCGGCGAGCCGTACCGACACGCGGCCAAGCGAATCGAATTCCGTCCGGATGCCCGCGATCGTCGACATCTGCGAGAGCAGCGCATCGCGCTTGTCGAGAAGGGCTGCGTGATTGCTCGTGCCGACCTCGCTGCGCGAGAGGCCGATATTGTTGCGCGCCAGCTCCTGCGAGATGACGTTGAGCGTGGTCACATCCTCGGTCGCGCGAATATGCAGCCCGCGGGTCGAGGCATCGAGCCCTTCGACCGCGATGGCGAAGGTCTGCACCAGCGTTTCGGCTTCTTCCACGACCTGCGTGCGCAGCGATGGGTCGAGCGGATCGGACACGAGCTGCGACAGCGCGGATTCGAAATCCACGCCAGCCTCGAAAATGCCGGCCTTCTCGATCGCGGTTTCCTGCTCTCGCATGCCTAGGAGTTCGGCATCGGCGCGGGTCACGTCCGATTCGGTGCGCCGCGCCTCGCTCAACAGGAAGGCGGAGCTAACGCGGTTGACCCGTTCGGTCCGCACGCCGGACGGCGCGCTGCTGGAATTGAGGCCGATGCCGCCGGTCGCGGTCACCTCGGACAGTTGGATCGAGCGACGGGCGTAAGTCGCGTTTTCGGTATTGGCGATATTCTGCGCGGTGAGTTCGAGCGCGGCACGCGCCGCCGCGGCCCCGCTCTTGCCGATCACCATCATGTTCGAGGACATCAGCGCATTCCCTTCATTGCGGCCAGTTGCGTTTCGATCGACGCGGCGAGGCCGAACGCGCCGGTTTGTGAGGCGATGTCGGCGAGATGTTCGTCACGCATCGCGGTAAACTGTTCCATACCCTGGCCGCCCATGACGTCCTCGCCGCCGAAATCGGTCGCGCGGGCAGAGGCGAAAAGCTGGCGCAGCATGATCGCCTCGAAGGCCTGCGCCGCGCGCTTGATCTCCGCGCGTTCGGCGCTGGCCTGCTCGGCCTGTTCGGGCGCTGCTTCGCTGGCGCGCGGCGGCGCGGTTCCCTCCGCCGCCCCGGTGATGCGCAGGGCAGAGACGGGCGGGGCGGCCATGGGGACGATCGGCGGCATCACAGCACCACCATTTCGGCCTTGAGCGCGCCGGCCTGTTTCAGCGCCTCGAGGATGACGACGAGGTCGGACGCCCCGACGCCGAGCATGTTGAGCGCATCGACGATCTCGGCAAGATCGGCGCCGCCGGGCATCAGGTTCACCTTGCCGCCATATTCGTCGGCGCTGACCGTGCTCGACGGTTCGAGCGCGGTGCGACCGTCGCTGAACGGGGCGGGCTGTACCACCATCGGGTCTTCGTCCACCCGCACGACGAGGCGGCCATGGCTGATCGCGGCGGGCGACAGGCGGACGGCCTGATTGATGACGACAGTGCCCGAACGGCTGTTGACGATGACCTTGGCGGCGGTTTGGGCCGGGTTCACCTCGATCGTTTCGATCTCCGCCATCATCGCGGAGCGAATGTCGGCGCCATGCGGCAGGACGAGCGACAGGGTGACGCCATCGACAATGCTGGCACAGCCGGGAAAGCGCGAATTGATCGCATCGCGCAGCCGCCGCGCGGTCAGGAAATCCGCATCGTGAAGATTGAAGCGCAGCGCCCCTTCGGAATCGAAACCGGTGGCGACGCCGCGTTCGACCGTGGCGCCGGCGGCGATCCGCCCCACGGTCGGCACGTTGACGGTCAGGCTGGACCCGTCGCGGCCTGTCGCGTCGAGCCCGCCGACGGCAAGGTTGCCCTGCGCCATGGCGTAGATCTGCCCGTCCGTCCCGATCAGCGGGGTCAGCACCAGCGCGCCGCCGCGCAGCGATTTCGCCTTGCCGATGGTGGACACGGTCACGTCGATCCGCTGCCCCGGCTTTGCAAAGGCGGGCAGTTCGGCGGTGATGATGACGGCCGCTGCGTTCTTGAGGCCAGGTTCGACGCCCGGCGGCAACGGCATGCCGAGCCGGCCCGATACGCCGCGCATGGCCTGTGTCACATATTCCAGATTGTTGTCGCCGGTGCCGGGAAGGCCGACGACCACGCCATATCCGGTAAGCTGGTTCGGGCGCACGCCCTGAAACTCGCCGAGATCGCGCACGCGTTCGGCATGCGCGGGAACGGCGGCGACCAGGCCTGCGCAGGCGGCGATCAGGGCGAGAAGGAATTTGCGAAACATCACGGGCACTTTCTCAAGGGTTCAAAACGGGCTGATGCGGCCGAAGAAACGGCTGAGCCAGCCGGGGCGGCTCGCCTGCTGCACCGCGCCGTCGCCGGCGTAGATGATCCGCGCATCGGCCACGGCGGTCGACAGAATCTGATTGTTGTAATCGATGTCGACGAGCCGGATGATGCCCGAAAACTGCACCCATTCGGTCCCCTGGCTCAGCAACATCTGTCGTTCTCCCTTGATCAGTGCGGTGCCGTTGGGTCGCACCTCCGCGATGGTGACGGCGATCGCGCCGGTCAGCGCGGAACCCTGCGCCGCATCGCCCCGTCCATTGAACGACGATTGGGCCGCGGCCTTAAGAGCCTCCGGGTTGAGGAAATCGAGCGGGCCTGCCGCGGGCGGCGTGATCGACGCGCTGCCGTTGCGCTGCGTTCGTGCATCGGCGTTCTTGGTGGCGTCGATGAATTCCACGAGCAGCACGGTGACAGGATCGCCGACGCGCGCCGCCCGCGCGCCGGAATGCAGCCCGGCATAGCCGTCGGCCGCATGAAAGATCGCCCCGTCGCGCGGTGTATAGACCGGCGGCGGCGCGGGCAGGGCGGCCTGATAACCAGGCTGCGGCTGCGTCGTGGCGCAGGCCGACAGCATGAGGCCCATGATACCGACCGAGAGGGGAACGACGCCGCGCATCACAGCGTCTGGTTCGCGTTGCGGAGCATTTCGTCGACGGCGCTGACCATCTTGGAATTGATTTCGTAGGCCCGCTGCGCCTCGATCATCTCGACCAGCTCTTCGACGACGTTCACATTGCTGGATTCCAGCATGCCCTGATTGATCTTGCCGCGCCCGTCGACCCCGGCAACGCCCTGCTGCGGGTCGCCGCTCGCCGCGGTGGCGCGCAAAAGATTGTTGCCCATCGCCTGAAGCCCGTTGGGATTGGCAAAGCTGGTGACCGTGATCTGGCCCAGCTGCACCGGCTCCGCATCGTCGGCGAGCACGGCGGAAACCGTGCCGTCTTCGGCGATGGAGATGGATTGCGCGCCTTCGGGCACGTCGATGCCGGGCTGCACCGGGTAGCCGTGCGAGGTGACGAGCTGCCCCTCGCCCGAAAGGGTGAAATTGCCGGCGCGGGTGTAGCCGATCGTGCCGTCTGGCATCTCGATCTCAAAGAAGCCATCGCCGTTGAGCGCGACGTCGAGCGCATTGCCGGTGCCGTTCAAGGTGCCTTGCGAGTTGATCCGGCTCGTCCCCTGGATCGCGACGCCGGTGCCGAGGTTGATGCCGACCGCATAGGCGGTGTTCTCGCCCGATTGCTGCCCGGCGACGCGCGCATCCTGATAGGCGAGCGTGGCGAAATCGGCGCGGTCACGCTTGAACCCGGTGGTGCCGATATTGGCGAGGTTGTTGGCGATGACGCGCATGCGGGCGTCCTGCGCCTCAAGCCCGGTGCGGGCGACGTGGAGAGCGGAAACGGGCATGAATTATACTCCTTGGCGAATGCGCGCGCGGATCAGCGCAGCGACATCAGGCGGGCGGTGGACTGGTCCAGCTCGCTCGCGGTGGAAAACAGTTTGGAACGGCGGTCGAAGCTGCGCTGCGCCTCGATGATGTCGACCAGCACCTGGCTGGAATCGACATTGCTCTGCTCCAGCGCGCCGGTCAGCAATTCGGCGGTCGGGTCGGCGGGCAGAACGCCGCCGCCCACGACCCGCATGAACCCGTCGAGATCCTTCTCGATCCGGCTGCCGGCGGGATTGGCGAGCTTGATGCGGCCGATATCCTCGGCCGGTTCCTCGGGCTGGGCCGGGTCGGCGGCGAGGACGGTGCCGTCGTCGCTGATCGTTACGATGCGGCCCGGCGGCACGGTGATCGGCCCGGCCTCCCCCATGACGGGGCGGCGGTCGCCATTCTGCAACACGCCGCCCACGCCCACGGACAGATCGCCGCGGCGCGAATAGACCTCCGCCCCGTCGGCGGCCTGCAAGGCGATGAGAGCCTCGCCCGTCACCGCCACGTCGAGTGGCTGGCTGGTCCGCACGATCTCGCCCGCCGTCATGTCGGCGCCGCGCACCGTGCCCTGCGTCTGCGCGCGGGTTTCGAGAGCCGGCCCCTTCAGCGTCTTGGTCTGCACGGCGAAGGTTTCGCCACGAAAGCCCGGCGTCTGCGCATTGGCGAGATTGCTGGCCACGGCGCGTTGACGCACCATGGCCGAATCCATGCCGGTGAGCGCAGTGTAGATCATGCGGTCCATGGGTCTTAGCTCCGCAGGTTCAGGATCGTCTGCGAAAGCTGCGTCGCGGTATCGACCGCCTTCGCATTGGCCTGGAAGTTGCGCTGCGCGGTGATGAGACCGACCATCTCCTCGGCCAGATCGACGTTCGAACGTTCCAGCGCGCCCGACAGCACATTGCCGTAACGCCCGATCCCCGGCAGGCCATAGGTCGGATCGCCCGACAGGCCGGTCGATTCCCACTGCGAATTGCCGAGCTGCCTGAGGCCCGTCGGCGCGATGAAGCTGACGAGGGCGACGCGGCCGACCGGTTCGACTGAGCCATCGACATAGGACGCGGTCAGAATGCCGTTCTTGCCGATCGAGATGCCGGACAATTCGGCGCCCGCGCCGTTGGCCTGCGGGATTTGCGCATCGATGGTGGTGGTCGTGTCGATCACGTCGCCATTGGCATCGACCGCGTAAAGCTGCAGCCGGTTGTTGAAACCGTCATGCATGAAGCCCTGCCCGTCGACGGCAAAGGCGCCGTTGCGGGTAAAGGCGGTCTTGTTGTTTTCGGCGCCGCGAATGGCAAAGAAACCGTCGCCGTTGATGGCAAGGTCGGTGGTCGCGCCGGTCTGTTCGGTGGCGCCCAGCTTGAAGTTCTGCTTGATCGAGCTGACCTGCGCGCCGATGCCGACGGTCAGGCGGGGATCGGCATTGGCGCCACCGGCGACGAGATCGGAAAACTCGGTATCGCTTTTCTTGAAGCCGGTCGTTTCGGCATTGGCGATGTTGTGCGCGATCACGCCGAGATCGGTCTGCGCATTCTTGAGGCCGCTCAGCGAGGTGTAGAAGGACATCGGTTATTCTCCGCTTGGTAAAAGGGTCAGGACGCTGCGGTCTGCGCCGCGATCAGCGCATCCAGCTTGTCCGAGATGTCGGACAGGCGTTCGTTGGTTTCATTGGTGCCGGCGAGGCTGGAGAACTGGGCCATCTGGGCCAGCATGTCCTTGTTGTCGGCGGGATCGGTGGGGTCCTGCTGCTGAAGCTGTGTCATGAGCAGGCGCAGGAAATCGGCATGGCCGAGCTGTGCGAAACCGCCGCCGGCCTGCGGGGTGGTCGCCGCGCTGACATTATTGGCGGCGGTCAGCTGATTCAGGCTGGTGACGGTCATTTCATCCTCATCGTATCGATCATCAATTGCTTGGCGGTCTGCATCGCCTCGACCAGGTTCTGGTACTGTCGGCTGCTTTCCATGATCTCGACCATCTCGGCGGTCTCATCGACGGAGCTGTCCCACACGTCGCCGTTTTCATCGGCCATCGGGTGGCCGGGTTCGTGGCGGCGGATGGGGGCATCGTCGCTGCGGTAGACACCGTTGACCTGCACCGTGGACAGGCCCGAGGCGCGGTCGAGATTTTCGCTGAATACCGGGCGGAGCGGGCGGTAGGCGTCCTGCTCGCTCCCCGCGACGGCGCCAGCATTGGCAAGGTTGGACGCCGCCGCGTTCATGCGCACGAGCTGTGCCGACATGCCGCGTTGAACGACGGAGAACAGGTTGAGATTATCGGCCATCATTCGCCTCGCAATGCGCGGTTGACGGTGTTGACGCGCCCTTCGACGAAGGACAGCGTGGCCGAATAGGCGACCGCATTCTCGGCAAAGGCCATCTGCTCGTTGGCAAGCTCCACCGTGTTCCCGTCGAGCGAGGGCATCACCGGAATGCGGTAACGCGTGGCGCCCGCAACGGCGCGGCCGGTGTCGCTCCCCCCTTCGCGCATGGCGAGGGCGGTGGCGAAATCGATGTCCTTCGCCTTGTACCCAGGCGTCGCGGCATTGGCGATGTTGGAGGTCAGCATGCCAAGCCGCTGCGAGCGCAGTTCGAGCGCGGCGCCGTGAATGCCGAAAAGACCTTCGCTCATGTGCTCGTGCCTTTCTGTGTGTTCGTGTCCATCGGACGTGTCCCTGATCGTGAATGGCTGTGCCGGAGGTATCAGCAAGGTGCGTGCCAGTTTTGCGCCGCCGCCCGATTTACGGGGCGTTCCAGGCGGCGCAGGGCAGGGCGGGGATGTGGCGGAGAAAAGGCGCGGAAACGGGGGCGGCAAGCGTTTGCCGCATCCGGCAAATGAACGCCGTGCCCTGAAAACCATGCGTCCGCTGCCGTTCTTGCCGGGAGAAGGAGAACCCCGTTCGATGCCCGCATCCGTCCCATCCGATCCATCGCTCCCCGGTTCCGTGTCGGATGGCTGGCTGTCGCTCGCCTGGATGCCGACCGAGTTTGCTCTGTTCGACTGGAGCAGCGCGGCCATCGTCATCGGCGGTACGCTGGTGGCGACGGTGCTGCGTTCCGGGCGGGCGGATCTTGCCGCGACGGGGCGGGCGCTGGCCGGGCTGCGCGTGCGGGCGTTCTCCTATGACCATGCACGCGCGCAGGTCGCGAATGCGGTGGAAAATCTGCGCCATGACGGGCTCTATCGTCCCGGTGATCTGCCGCGCGACGATGCCGAAACGGCCGAGGCGCTGGACGCGCTGGTGACGACACGTTCGCTCGATGCGCTGGGCGCTGTGCACGATGCCTTTGCGCGCAGGCGGCGCATGCTTCGCAACGCAGCCTTGCGCGTGTTGCAGCAGGGGGCCGAACTCGCCCCGGTGTTTGGCATGGCCGGCACGCTCGTCGCGCTCGCACAAGTGCCGCAGGGTGGATATGGCGCGGGCGCCATGGCGGGCGCGGTGGCGCGCGCGGTGCTGACCACGCTTTACGGGCTGTTGCTGGCGCATCTCGTGCTGATGCCGCTCGCCCGCTATATCGAACGGCGGGGCAAGCGGGAGGACGAGGATCGCGAGCGGCTGGTCCATTGGTTGAGCGAACAGCTCGCCGAGGCAGTCCCGCACGAGGAGCTGACCCGCCCGGTAGAGCGCGAGGCGGCATGAGCGGGATCGGCAAAAGCTGGCAGGTGATGCTCGCCGATCTGGCGATGATCCTGTTCCTGGTCGCGGCATCCGCCGTGCCGGCGCGCGAAATCGCGCCCGCCGAGGTCGCCTTGACGGAGCCGGTCGTCGCGGGCGAGCCGAGTGCCGTTTTCCGCGACAATGGGGAGGATAAACGCTTTGCCCGCTGGCTCGACAGCCGGTCCGCCGACGCGCGCGAAACGCTGACCATACGGGGCGGGCCGGAGGCCGGGCGGTATGATGGCGCGCTGGCGCGGGCGGCGGCCCTGTCCGCGATTGCCGCCGCGCGGTGGGTTGCAACGCGCATCGTGCTGGAACCCGAAAGCGGGGATGCTGTGATCGCCGTATTCGCGTTCGACCGGCGCGGGGCGGGATTGCCGAAACGGGAGAGGGAAGGCGACAAGGCACTCGCCGCATCGCTGGTCGCGCCGCTTGGCATATAGCTTGCATCGAATCGCGCATGACACGCGTTTCAAGAGGCATACCCATGACATTTCACCCCATCGCCATGCTGGCCGCGACGATGGCGCTGGCGGCGGCCGCGCCGGGCGCGGCGCTGGCGCAACCGTTCACCGACCCCGCCGCGATCGACGCCGCCGTCGCCGGCTTTACCGGCGCATCCATCGGCGAACCGCGCGGTGCACGCGGCCCGGTCGACCGGCGCCTGAAACTGGCGCGCTGCGGCGTTCCGCTCGCCTTGGAATGGTATGGCCGGCGGCAGGATACGGTGCGCGTCGCATGCCCCGATGCGGGCTGGCACGTATTCGTCGCCGTCGATCCGGTTCGCTCCACCGCGGCAAAGCTTGCCGCCACCCCGGTGGTGAAGCGCGGCGACCGCGTGACGGTGATGGTGCGCGGACGCGGCTTTACCGTGTCCCAGGGGGGCGAGGCGACCGCCGATGGCGCCGCCGGCGAATGGATCACGGTGCGCATGGACGGTTCGCGCGAAGAGGTGCAGGCCCGCGTCGAACGCGCCGGAACCCTGATCATTCCGGCCCTGTCCTGAAATCGTGAAAAATCGGCGAGGGGCGGTTAATAAACATGCCGATGCGCCGTTCTTCAATTCGAACGCATGACCCATAGGAGACCTTCTGTGTCACCCTTCGATATTTCCGCCGTCAATTCCTCTGCCCGCACTGGTGCGGTATCGGCGCGCGACATGGGCCAGGCCTCGGCCCCTGCACTGTCGGACGGGGCAAAACCTGTCGCTGCGGCGCGGAACGATGCGGTTCGCGTCGAAACCAGCGCGACCCCGACGAACGGCGCCCCGTTCGATGCGGACCGGGTTTCGGCCATTCGCAACGCGCTGCGCGACGGCACCTACCCGATCCAGCCGGCCAAGATTGCGGATGCAATGATCGCAGGGCGCCTGTTGTTGAGCATTCCGCAGTGAGCCGGCGCGTGAAACCCGCGCCAAGGCCGAACGGGCCGGAGGCGGCATTGCGGCAAATGATTGCCGTTCTGCACAAGGAGCGGCAGGCGCTTGCCGATCTCGACCTCAACGGTCTGGTCGGCTCGGCAGAGGAAAAGCAATCGCTGTGCGGTGCGCTTGATCACATGACGCCTGCGACCTTGCCCGAAGAATGCCGCAGCCTTGCGGAATCGGCGCGTCAGATGAACGAGGTCAACCGCCGGATCCGCAACCTCCTCGCCGCGAATGTCGCCATGCGGCTCGAAATGATCGGCGGCACCAGCGGGCTTTACCGCCCGCGCTGATATTCCGGCACATCTGGCACGGCTCTTGCTGAAACACTCCTCGAAGACAGTCTTCGAGGATTTCGCATATGAGCGGTCAGAACCCAATCGCGCTATCGCCGGTCGCCACGCCCGGCGCCCCTGTGGATCGCACCCGCGCCGCGATCGCCGGCGCGGCACAGGCCACCGGCACCGATTTCCACTTCATGATGGCACAGGCCCGGATCGAATCGGGACTCAATCCCTCCGCCCGTGCGCGGACCTCCTCTGCCACCGGACTTTATCAATTCATCGACAGCACCTGGCTCGCCACGCTCAACCGGCATGGGGAGGCGCTGGGTTATGGCGGGGCGGCGCGGGCCATCGACATGCGCGGCGGTCGCGCGGTGGTCACCGACCCTTCGCAACATGCCGCGATCATGGCCCTGCGCTACGATCCGCAGGCCAATGCGCTGATGGCCGGTGCGCTTGCCAATGACAATCGTGCGGCGCTGACCCCGGTGCTGGGGCGGGAACCGGATTCGGCGGAGCTGTATCTCGCGCATTTCCTGGGGGCGGGCGGGGCGTCGCGCTTCCTAACCGCGCTCAACGCGGAGCCGGGGCAGTCGGCCGCCGCCGTGCTGCCGCAGGCGGCCGGTGCCAACCGGGCGATCTTCTACGACGGCGGTCGGGCTCGTTCGCTGGGTGAAGTGATGGGGGTGATCCGTGGCAAGATGGCGCACGCGATGCGCGACGACGGCGCCGTGCCGCAATTTGCGCCGTTCGACCCGTCCGCCCCCGCCGGTCCGGGGCAACCCTGGCGGATGGAGGCGGCGCGATGGGCGGCGGATCATCCCGCCCGCTCCTCGCCAATGCCGGCGCCGATGGCCACACCGGCGCATCATGCCGCGCCGGTATCCGACATGCTGCGCACCAATTTCGCGCTCGACGGGAATGACGGACCGGGCGGCGCCCATGTGCGCCGGGCCTATGCGCGCCTGCGGGCGGTGGGGCTTTGACGATGGAGAACGCTGCATCGAAAGCGCCTGGATTCCGGGCCGCGAGCATGGCCCTGCCGGTCGGTATCCTGACATTGATCACGCTGATGGTGCTGCCGATCCCGGCGGTGATGCTCGATGTGTTCTTCGTCCTCAACATCGCGCTTTCGGTGGCGGTGTTGATGGCGGCGATGAATGCGATGAAGCCGCTCGACTTCTCGTCCTTTCCATCGGTGCTGCTGTTTGCGACCCTGCTGCGGCTCGCGCTCAACGTCGCGTCCACCCGCGTCGTTCTGGTGAGCGGGCATGAGGGCGCGGGCGCGGCAGGCGATGTCATCGAAAGCTTTGGACAGTTCCTCGTCGGCGGGAATTTCGCGGTCGGTATCTTCGTCTTCGTCATCCTGCTCATCATCAACATGATCGTGATCACGAAGGGCGCGGGCCGCGTGTCCGAGGTCAGCGCACGTTTCACGCTCGACGCGCTTCCGGGCAAGCAGATGGCCATCGACAGCGACATCGCCGCCGGGCTGATGACCTCGGACGAGGCGAAGGCCCGCCGTGCCGAAGTCGCGACGGAGGCCGATTTCTACGGCGCGATGGACGGCGCGAGCAAGTTCGTGAAGGGCGACGCGATCGCGGCCCTGCTGATCCTGGCCGTTAATATCATCGCCGGTTTCTGCCTCGGCATGATCAGCCACGGGCTGACCGCGGCTCAGGCTGCGGAAAGCTATATCACCCTTGCCGTCGGCGATGCGCTCGTGGCGCAGGTGCCCGCGTTGCTATTGTCCATCGCGGCGGCGGTGATCGTCACGCGCGTCACGGACAAGAGCGACCTTGCCGGCCATATCGGCGGGCAGTTTTCCGACCCGCGCAGCTGGATGCCGGTCGCCGTTGTCATGGGTGCGCTGGGCATGATCCCGGCCATGCCGCAAAGCGTGTTCCTGCCAGCGGCAGCCATCGCCGGCTATCTGGCCTGGCACCTTAAGAAACGCGCCGCGCGTCCCGAACCCGTGGCGGAGGCGCCGCCGGTTTCGCCCGACCGCATCACGATGGAGGATGTGAGCGACCGCACGCTCATCACGATCGAGATGGGCTATGGTCTCGTCCATCTCGTCGACAAGACGAAGGGCGCGCCGCTGGTCGCGCGGATCACCGGCGTGCGGCGCCAGTTGTCGCAGACCTTCGGTTTCATCGTGCCGCAATTCCGGGTGCGCGATTCGCTCGACATCGATGCCAATGCCTATCGCGTCCTGCTGGGCGGGGTGCATATCGGCGGTGCCACGATACGGAGCGGGCGCGTGCTTGCCATCGACATCGGCGATGTGCGGCAGGGCCATGCGATCGAGGGGGAAGCCACCGCCGATCCCAGCTTTGGCTGTCCCGCCCTCTGGATCGAGGAGAGCGAGCGCGACCATGCCACGGCCGAGGGATTTCTGACCGTCGATCCCTCCACCGTGATCGCCACCCATCTCGATCAGCTTTTGTCGCGGCGCCCCGATGCGCTGCTCGGGCCGGAGGAGGTGCGCGCATTGCTCGACACGGTGAAGGAGGATTCGCCGGGCCTCGTCGAAGCGATCCATCCCGATCCGCTGTCGCTGTCGAAGCTGACCCGCGTGCTGCGGGCGCTGCTCGCCGATGGCATTTCGCTCGCGCATCCGCTTCCCGTGCTGTCCTCACTCGCCCTCGCCCTGCAGCAGACGCAGGATTTCGAGGCGCTGATCGACCGGGTGCGGATCGATATGGGCGGCTGGATCGTCGGAAAGATCTGCCCTTATGGCGAGGTGCTGCCGGTGGTGACGCTCGATGCGCGGCTGGAAAGCGCGATTTTGCAAGGCATGCGCGACCCCGCGACCGGGCAACCGATCATCGAGCCCGATCTTGCCGCCATGATCGGCGAACGCCTCGCCCGGATCAGCGCGGATCTCGCGCGGCGCGACACACCCGCCAACACGCCTACGCTCGTCGTGCAGCCGCCGGCCCGCCGCGCACTTAGTGCGCTGGTGCGCGCGCGTGCGCCCGATTGCGTGGTGATGGCGCTGGCCGAATTGCCCACCTCGCAGGCCGTCGAGGTCATCGCCGTCATCGGCGCCGAAGAAGAACAGGCTGAACCGCAAAACACCGAATCGCAAAACGCCCGGCAAGAGGAGCTTGCAGCATGAAGTTGGACCATCGACAGTTCCGCGCCGCCAGCGCCTATGGCACGCGCGACGGGGCAGAGGACCGGATACGCCGGTTCCTCCCCATGGTGCATCGCGCCGCCTGGCACATCAACGGGTCGGGGCGGGCCGGACTGGAGATCGACGATCTGGTTCAGGCCGGGATGGTCGCGCTCACCGAATGCGCGCGGCGGCACGACGGCCCGACCGAGGATGGCTTTGCCGCCTATGCCCGCATCCGGGTGCGGGGTGCGATGTTCGATGCGATCCGCCGCACGCTTCCCGATTCGCGCGGGGCGGTACGCCGCCGGCGGCAGCGCGAGGAGATGCGGCAGAAGCTCACCGGCGAGCTGGGCCGCGAGCCGGAGCGGGCCGAGCTGAATGCCGCGCTCGACCATATGCCGGGCGGGCACGGGGCCGACGAAATGCCGGTGCGGTTGACCTCGCTCGATGCGGATTACGACGATAAAGATGCGCGTTTCGCCGACGATACGCCCGATGCCTTCGACCTTTTGTCGGGCGCGCAGGACCGCAGCACGCTGATCGTCGCCATCACCCAGTTGCCCGAGCGGCAGCAACTCGTCCTGCAGCTCTATTTCACAGAGGAATTGAACCTGACCGAGATCGCCGCCGTCTTGGAGGTGTCGGTCCCCCGCGTGCATCAGATCAAGGCCGCCGCGCTCAAATCGTTGCGCGGCCTGCTGGAACAGGACGAAGCCGCCTGAGCGCGTGAAACGCCCCGCCGGCCATGGGGGCGGGCGGGGCAGTTCGTGTCCGGTGCGGTCAGGATGAACCGTGCATCACGGGTAGCGCATGTTGATGCGCGTCGCGAGGCCCGGCTTTGCCACGTTCAACCGTACCGAGCGGAAGGCAGGAAGGCCGGCAACGGTGCTCGGATTGTTGGTAAAGCCGAACCCTTCGGTCGGCAGGCCGAACGTGCTCCGGTCGATCTTCCGGTTGGCGTTTTCGTCGTGATAGACTGCGATCGCCCAGACCCCGTTCGACGGGAGCTTGAGGCAGGCCTTCGTCGTGCCCGCCTGCGCCGGAATGCGCTCGACATCGCGCGACCCGCCCTTTGCAAGGAACTTGCTGCGATCATCGTCATACAGCGTCAGCGTGACATAGCCGTTCGAATTCCTGACGCCCGCCACCTCGACATAGATCCAGCTGTTCCCGCTGGTATCGCCATTGCACCCGGCGGGGGCGGCATGGGCGGGTGCGGCGCCCAGCGCGAGGCCGCCGACACCGACCGCCATCGCGGCGACAGCCGCCTTGCCCCATTGGCCAAACTTCGTTTTCATCGTCTCGGTCATAATGTCCGGTCAGTCCTGATTACATGATGCGTCGGCAAAAGCTGCGCTGCGACCGTGCGCGGCGCAAGGTTTTTCGCAGCCAAAGTAACAACGAATCGCAAGGCCGTATCTGAAGACTTGTCGATCCTTGCCGCCGTAATGGCGGTTACACGGTGAATAGGCCCTGAATTTCCATGCCATACGGCGATGTCGGTCATCGCTGACGGGGGCGGTTGGTCCTTTCGCCACTTTCGTCGCTATCGGAAAGCCACCGCGAGAGATCTCCGCCGGCCTGCGCCTCGGACCTTGCGCGCGAGGTGCCGGCCTGCGCGATGGTGCGGATCGCCCTGTTGCCGAGCCAGCGCAGCCGACCTTCGGGTGCCGGCTCCGCAAAACCGGCGCTCAACCGTTCGAACATGGTCGAAACCATGCCGCCGCCCTGCGCGGCCTCGACCGCGAGCTTGACCTGATCGCGCGTCTCGAAATCCTGCAATATCAGGTTTTCGCCCCATGCCATCACGTCGTCCGGCACGGTGGCGGCGGCATTTCTGCCCGGGATCGAGCCGAAGTACCGTTCGACGAGCGCGAGAACGAGCATGGCACCCGATTCGTAACCGGCCTCCCGCGCGCGGGCGGCAAATTCGGTCCAGTCGATCGTGCTGTCGCGGCAGAGCATCGCGATATCCGACAGGGCAAGCGGGCCGCAATCGAAACGATGGTTATAGGCGGCATGCAGGATCTGATGGGCCAGCATGTGCTGTGCGCTGGGGTAACGGACCTCCTGCCCGCTCAGCTTGCGGGTCCGTGCCTCGGCGAGGATGTCCTCGGTCGCGATATGGGGCACGAAGGGGCCGCGCGGCTTTTGCGGTTCCATGATGCGATGATGCAATTCGATATGGCGGTCGAAAGCGGGAAAATAGATCGGATCGACGTGCTTTTCGCGCAGTGCGCGCGCGATGGCCGCGTCCCGATCGTCGGGAACGACACAGCCCATCTGCGCCATCACCGACAATGCGGCCGATAGATCGTCCGGCGCGACCAGTATGTCGACATCGCGCATCGGGCGCAGCGCCTCGTTCGGATAGTCGAAGAAGGCGAGCTGTGCGCCTTTCAGCGCCACCATCGGCACGCCCGCGTCGGCAAAGCCATTGGCTAGGCGCACGATCGCCGCCTTCGCGGTCAGCGCGCCGATCACGCCGGCCTGATACGCCCGCCGCCATCCTTCGCGCAGGGAGCCGGGCATCGGCCATTGCGGATCGGCATGCTCCGCCCGCATGTGCAGCCAGGGATAGAGGCGGTGCTGAAACGCCATGGCGTCGATCGCGTCCCAGTCGCCATCGGACAGTTCGGCCAGGGTCACAGGGTCCGGATCGGCGATGGCCGGGGCCATCAATGCCATCAACAGCGCCTTGAGCTCCTCGATCGGGCGTATCATGCCGCATCCTCCCTGCCGCTTCGTATGTCGACGATGCGCCCCTCGGCCAGTTCGACGATGCGGTCGACATTCTTGATCAACGATCCGCGATGGCCGATGATGACAATCGCGCGGCTTGTGCGCAACTGGCGAATGGCCCGGGCGATCGCCGCCTCGCTTCCTGCATCCAGCGCGCTCGTCGCCTCGTCGAGGATGAGCAGCGCCGGATCGCGCAGCAACGCGCGGGCGAGCGCGATCCGCTGCCTCTCGCCGCCCGAAAGCTGCCGCCCGGCATCGCCGACCGGCGTGTCCATTCCCATCGGCAGGTCGAGCACGAATTCCGCCGCCGCCATGCGCAGCGCACGCTCCAGATGCGCATCGTCCGCATCCGGTTCGGCCCAGCGCAGACTGTCCCGCACGCTGGCGTTGAAGAGCACGGCTTCCTGATGGACATAGGCGACGTGACGGCGCCACGCCCGCCGTTCCGCATGGCCCACCGCTTTCCCGTCGAGGAGGAGCGCGCCCGCGTCCGGCCGCGTCAATCCGCCGAGCATGTCGGCGAGCGTCGTCTTGCCTGCGCCCGAGGCTCCGATCAGCGCGATCGTCTCGTCCGACCTTATGGCAAGATCGGCATCGTGCAGAGCGGCGGCATCGCGCCCTTCGTGCCGCACCGTCGCGCCCCGCACCGCAATGGTGTGCAAGGGCCGCGCGACGACGGTGCCATCGTCGGGTTCGGCGGTGGCATCGGCACGCGCGATCAGCTGCTGTGCCTCCTGCGCCGCGGGAACGGCATGCGACCAGTTCGCCCAGCTCGTCTGCAGCGTGTCGAGGAGGGGAACCGCGCGCGCGAAAAGCGCGACCAGCGGGATCAGCACGGCCGCCTCCACCCCGCGCGATAACGCGATTCCCGCCACCAGTGCGAGCACGCCCGCCGCGCCGATATGGAGCATCGCCTGACCCAGCCCGGCCATACGCTGAAACGCGATCTGCGTCTCGCGGACCGAGCGAAAGCCGCGGGTGAGCGCGCGCGCGCTCGCCTCCTCCTGCCCAAAGCTCTTGATGAGACGCAGCGCGCCCAGCCCTTCGCCGAGGCGGGCATGGACGGCCTGATGCGCGAGGTTGAGTTCCTTGCCCATCATGCGCGCCCGGCGCCGCAACCGCGCATAGAACGCGAGCACGACCAGCCCGCCCCCACCGATGCCCAGTGCGAGCAGCGGCGAAAGCAGCAGCGCCGCGAGCCCGAGCGCCCCGAACGCCACGAGCGCCGACATCGTCTGAACCAGGCTGCGAAAGCCGAAGCCCAGCATGTTCACATGGTCGAGGATCAGGCTGCTGTTGTCGGCAAGGCGCAGGCTTGACGCAAAACGCAAATCCGCGTTGAGCAATGCGCGGTAGATCCGGTCCCGCAACCCGTCGACCAGCGTGAGTTCGAGCCGCGCCGCCTGCATCCCCTGCGCGTATTTGAGCGCGGCGCGCAACGCGACCAGCGCCACGAACGCAAGCAGCAGCGGACCGATGCGCAGCGGTATGCCGACCGCCGCGATGGCATCGGAAACATGCGCCACGATGCCCCCCGGCGCCGCGCCCTCGGCCATGATGGCGAGCAGCGGCACGAGCATCACGATGCCCAGCCCTTCGGTCAGCGATGCCGCGACGATCGCAGCGAATACCAGCACGACCGACCCGTGCGGCACCAACCGCCAGACGAACGCGAGCGGACCGAGCCCGCGCGCCGCGCCCGCCCCCGCTTCAGGCCCCGCCCCCGGTCCGGACCCAGCTCCCGGTTCAGACATCGTTGCGGCCATCGACGTAATTGGCAAAGCGCGCCGCAACCACGGCCGCGCTGATCGCGTTGAAAAGATCGCTGCGCGCGGTGCCTGTCACCGGCTCGCTCTCCGGCCAATCGGCAAGAAGGGCGCGCGCACGGTCCACGTCGATGATCCGGGCAAGGTCGGGGTGATCGCCAATCCGGTCGATCTCGGCGCGCAATTCGGAAAGGCGCGGCGTCATGCGCGCATGCCAGTCGGCATGGTGCAGGCCGTAATCGCGCATCTCCGCCTGCCGCGCGGGCATTCGCCCCTTCGCCAGGCGCCGGCCGAGATATCTCTGCGTTCCGCCGCGCACATATTGCGTCGTGGGCAGGCCGTGGCACAGCTCGATCAGCGGGCGGTATCGCGGGATGCTGCGCAGGCGAATGCCGAAGACCTGTTCGTGCGCGGCGCCCATTTCCGTGCCCAGGTCGGCCATTTGCCAGCAATGGTCGATGAACTCGCGGCGGGAGCGGAACCATTCGTCGTCGAGCCGCCCGCGCGACCGTTCGCGCCGTTCGCGAAGGCGCAGGGCACCGGCGAGTTCGGGCCGGATCAGGTGATCCGCGTGCGGCGCGGAATGCACCAGCCTGCGCAACGTCTTGCGCAGGCGAGCCGGCAATTGCGGCAATACCGAACGGGCCAGCACGCGGCGCGCCATCGGGCGGCTGTCGCCCGGATGATCGCGCAGCATCTGCCACAGCTCGCCCCACTCGCCGGTACGCAGAAACTCGCTAAAGGCCCAGCGGCCGTCGATGCTGAATGTCTGGTTTCCGAAATCGGCGGAAAAGAGCCAGTCGCATCCATGATCCGTCGCCGCCTGCATCGGCCCGTGATAGGCCGCCGTCAGGTTCATGTGCCGATGCGCGGTATCCGCCGCGATGAACAATCGGTCGAGCCTGCTGTCGAAACCGATGTCGCGATTGTCGGTGAAATGCGGGTCGAGCCGGGGATGCATCGCGGCATAGGCCTCGACCAGCGGGCGTTCGTCGGCAAAACTGCCCGCCGGCACATGGCCGTCCCATTCGGGAAGCGTGGTGAAGGTGAACGACGCGAGGCGCGCTCTCTCCGGCATTTGCGCCATCAGCACATCCGCGACCGTTGCCGAATCGAGCCCGCCCGACAGCATGATCCCCGGCTTTTTCGCGGGGCGCAGCGCAGCCGCGCACGCCTCGCCAAGCTTTTCGGCGACCGCATCGACATAATTGCCGTCGTTTTTCAGTCGGATCGCCGGAATATCGTGGGGATCGTACCACCGGTCGATCGCCGCGCCATCGGGCGACACGGTGACGATACTGCCCAAGGGCACCCGGTGCAGGCCGCGATAGAAATATTCGGTGCGGCCAATATCGTGGTCCGACCCGTGGAGCATTTCCGCCATGCGATCGGGCAAAAGCGATTTGGGAAAGCCGGCAGCGAATATGGGCCGGGGAATCGACGCGGCGGCGGCGGCATCGCGGTCCGCAGCCCAGAACAAGGCCTGCTGGCTCCACGGCGAACGGGACAGGCGAAGCGAGCGGTCGCGTTCCACGACGATTCCGACATAGCTGCCGACAATTCGCCGTTCGGCATCGTCGCCCCATGCATCGAGCGCGGCGCCATAAAGCGCGGCATCGTCACCGCCTGAAAAATCGAGCTCGGCCTTCAGCGAATCGGCATTGTCGATCCAGCCGTCGAGCAGAACGGGCCGCCCGGACAAGGAAAGAGCCACGCGCCAGCCCTTTCGGGGCCGTCCGCGTGGCGTCTTTAACTAGGCGAAAACCGCCCCTTCGGTCACCTGGCTATCGGCTTCGCATCCGGCAAAGAGTCCGAGCGATCGGGCAATGCGCTCCGGCTGTAGCCAAGACGAATCGTCCCAGCTCATTCCAATTGCAATCATTGCCGGTCGATAGACTCAACCAGGGATCACCGAAACCTTTTCGTCGCGATCAGCTGTTCGCGACCGAACCACTGCTCCGGCCCTGGTTCTGGACGGTGCCGTTGCCGGCGACGTCCGCCATCGTGCCGAGAACGCGCAGTTCGGGGCGGGGCCATGCTTTCGTCGTGGTCTTGGTCATAACACTATTACTTGATAATGATACTCAAGGCTTTGGTTTACAAAGCGTTAAAGCGCGTTGCATGGTTTGCCGCGCCGCAGCAATGCCCGCGTTATCGCCCCGCGTTTCATGGATCAAAGCGGGACGCCATCGAAATGATCGGGACATGCCTTGCATTGCTGTCGCCGATTTCGATTCCGCGCCAGCTCGTGATCCAGGCATGGAGCCTGTCCTCGGTATCTTCCGCGGCGCCCGGCAGGAACCCTATGGTCAGAACGGATGGCAGTTTCCGGCGCGAAAGCATCCATTGCAGCGCCATCGCCTGCGGCAGGCAGATCGCGCCGGGCACGTAAGCGGCTCCGCGCCGAATCGCGGCGCGGCACCCGCGGATCCTGTCATCGGCGTCGGATCGCGCCGGTCGCGCAACCACCCGGTCATGCGCGACGGGCGTGCCGAGCATCGTTTTCCAACTCGCAAAGGGCACAAGGGCGATAAAAATACGAGCCGCGGCGAGGAGCGCGATCGCCTCGGCGACCCTCAGCCGGTGGCGAATCACGAAAGGCGTCGCTCCGCAATGAGCCCGGCATCCGACAGCGAGTCGAGAAACGCGATCACATCGTGCGCGACGTCGCCCGGCGCAACGCCGTAATCGTCCGCGACCACGGCAACGATCGCATCCCGGTCGCGCGCGCCGTCGATCGCGGTCCAGATCGCCAGCCCGCTTTCGCGCAGGGAATAGAATTTCCCGTCCGAAAGCTTCATCAGCACCGATTCGCCGTCGATCTCGGTTTCGACATAGGCGGACGGGCATTTTTCGATCACGGTCATCACAGCAGCCGTTCTTCAAGGCATCGCTGCGTAAAATCAAGCATTTGTGGGAAACGATCCGGGTCCATCGGCCGGGTCAGCCGCCAGCACGGCACCGCCGATGCCAGCGTGACCAACGCCCGCAGCCGCCCCGCCGGGCCGTCGAGCGATGCCACCTCGTGCAGCCGGGCGATGTAATGATCGTCGTTGAGCGCCGCGATCTTCTCCCCGCCGTGCAGCGGATCGAACGCGAAATCCGCGCCGGTCGCGAGCACGACGATCCCGGCGAGCGGGCAGGGTTCGTCCTGTGCCGGGCCCGCCTGCGCCACGTAATGCTTGCGATAATTGGGCGATACGATGTCCCCCGCCTCTGCCCCGGTCATGGCGACCGCATCGGGCCAGAGTTTCATCCGCTTGTGTCCCGGCAGGCAGATCGGCGCGGGTTTCGGCCCGCCATCGTCGGCCCCGCGATATCCGGCCTCGCCATCACCGAACCGGCCATCCGGCATGGCGAGGATCAACGTGTCATCGGCAAGCAGGCCCATGCCCCGCGACGCCAGCCCTGCGCTCAATGTCGATTTCCCCGCGCCAGATGGCCCGGTGATGGCGATCGCGCGCCCGTTCGCCACGACGGCGGAGGCATGCACCGGATACAGCCCGTTCATGCAGGCGACCGCCGCATGGGTGGTGCCCGACAGATAGAGGTCTAGCCTGCGCTCGGCATCGGCGGTCGCGACATGCACGCAAATGCCGCGGCCCGTTTTGTAATAGACCGTGCAGCCGCCCGCCCGGAGCAGGAATTCGTCGCCGATGAGCAACCATTGCCCCTCCGCGACGCGCTGGCCGCCGATGGTGTCGGGGACGGGGCCGTGCCGAATGCGCGTCTCCCGCCGAATCAGCGCGGCGGCGCGTTGACCCCGATCCTGCGCACCCGACCCGTCCATGCCTGATCCGCTATCCCGCCCCGCGGCGCGTGGCAAGCGGGACATGATTGGACGATGCGGCGCGACCGGGCACCCGGCACGAGGCGCGAACCGTG
This sequence comes from Croceicoccus hydrothermalis, assembly GCF_022378335.1. Classification (GTDB taxonomy): domain Bacteria; phylum Pseudomonadota; class Alphaproteobacteria; order Sphingomonadales; family Sphingomonadaceae; genus Croceicoccus; species Croceicoccus hydrothermalis. The sequence continues at coordinate 89,596 of NZ_JAIQCI010000004.1, read as the reverse complement.
TTTAAAACGCGACGATCCCGCTTGTGCGTTTCAACCGCGGGGGAGTAAGGGCAGGCCATGCCGATTCCATTGATTTCCCCATCCATTCTGTCCGCCGATTTCGCCCGCCTGGGCGAGGAGGTGCGCGCCATCGACGCCGCCGGCGCCGACTGGATCCATGTCGACGTGATGGACGGGCATTTCGTGCCCAACATCACCATCGGACCTGCCGTGGTAAAGGCGCTTCGCCCGCATAGCGACAAACCCTTCGACGTGCATCTGATGATCAGCCCGGTGGACTCCTATCTCGAAGCGTTTGCCGAGGCCGGCGCCGACATCATCACCGTCCACCCCGAAGCCGGCCCCCACACCCATCGCACGGTGCAGGCGATCAGGGCGCTGAACAAGAAGGCGGGCATATCGCTCAACCCCGCGACGCCGGCAAAGATGCTCGACTATCTCATCGACGAGATCGACCTCGTGTTGGTGATGAGCGTCAATCCCGGCTTTGGCGGGCAGAGCTTCATCGCCTCGCAATTGAAGAAGATCGAGGCGGTGCGCCGCATGATCGACAAATCGGGCCGCGACATCAGGCTGGAGGTGGACGGCGGCGTCAATGCCGAAACCGCGCGCCAGTGCGTCGATGCGGGGGCGGATGTGCTCGTCGCCGGGTCCGCCACGTTCAAGGGCGGGGCCGATCGCTACGCGGCGAATATCGCGGCGCTCAAGAATCATGGGTAAGGTGTGGACCGGTGGCGATCCCAACGATCCGGTGCGCACCGCGGGTGAGGACCGTCCATCGCTGTCCGCTGGGCTGGAACGGAGTCCTGCGTGGACGCCGCACCGGGGCATTGCGCGCATGACCCATGACGACCGCCCGCAGGTCGCCGACGATCCGGCGCACGGCGCGCCGCGCGATCCGGAGCACGGCCCGATGAAGGCCGCCCCGCGCGACATGCGGGGGGAGCCGGCCCTGCCCGATCTTCGTCCACCGCAGCTCGGCGCGGTCGACCGGGCCATCCGCTTTGCCTATGCGCAGGGCGTGTCGGCGCGCACGCTGACCCATCCGTTCCGTAAACCGGCGCGGCTGCGCCTGCTCGCCACGGTGGCGGAACCGGTGCCCGGCGAACGCGCCGCGGGCATGGCGCTTCGGGCCGGACATTTCCTCGTCGCGGGAAAGCGCGTCGCGATCGATGGCTTTACCGGGCGCACGTTGACGCCGCTGGCCGCGTCCTACGTCCATCGTTTCGCGTGGCTGCCCGATCTGGAGGCGGCGGGCCCGCGCGACCGGATTACCGAGGTGGCGGAGGAGATCCTGCGCCGCTGGTTGCTGGTCCATCACGAGATCGGCGAAACGCCGGCATGGGGCGTGGCCGATACGGGGCACCGGCTGATGAACTGGCTCGTGCATGCGCCGCTGCTGCTGTCGGGCGGGGACAAGATGTTCCGCGCCAGCCTGCTGCGCCATGTCGCGGCGACGGCGTCGTGGCTCGACCGGCAGACGGGCCGCTCGCTCACGGCGGCGGATGCCATTCCCGCTTGGGCCGGGCTGACCGCGGCGGGCCTGCTCCTGCCGGAGGGCAAGCCGCGGCGGCTTTATGCCGAGGCGGGGCTGATTTCCGCGCTGGGCGACGCGGTGGGCGAGGATGGCGGCATGCTGTCGCGCCGCCCGACCGATCAGATGGAAACGATCGTCCTGCTGCTCCGCGTGATGGCCTGCTATCGCGCGTGCCGGATGGAACCGCCGCCGCAGATGGAGGCGTTCCTCGCCATGACCATGCGTGCGCTGCTCGCGCTGACCCATGCCGACGGTTCGCTCGGCAGCTGGCAGGGCGCGCTCCCGGTCGCGGCCGGACGCATCGGACAGCTGCTCAATGCCGCGAACCTGCGCAACCGGCCGCTGCGCGATGCAGGGCCGTGGGGGTATCAGCGCATGGCCGCCGGACAGGCCGTGGTGCAGTTCGACAGCGCGCCCCCGCCCGCCGGCCGGACGGGACATGGGCAGGAAACGGCCGCGGCATGCGCCTCCACCCTCGCCATCGAATTCAGCCACAGGGACCAGCGTATCGTCGTCAATTGCGGCGGCGCGAGCGTTGCGGGCGGGGCGGTGCCGATGCGCATCCGCGACGGGCTGCGCTCCACCGCTGCGCATTCGACGCTTGTCCTCCACGATTCCGATTCGACCGAGCTTCGCGAGGACGGCACGATGGGCGCCGGCGTGCGCGAGGTGCAGCTCGAACGCGACCGTGCCGAGGCGGGCGAGGCGATGTGCGGTATCCACGACGGCTATCTCGCGCGGTGGGGGCTGATCCACGAACGGCAATTGTCGCTGGCGAAGACCGGGCTTCTGTTCGAAGGCATCGACATATTGACGCCGAAGAACCGCCGCGCGCGCAAGGGCACGCACCCGTTCGACATCCGCTTTCACCTCGGCCCCGGCGTCGGGGTCGAACAAGCGGCGCATGGCGGGGGCATGACATTGTCGCTGCCCGACGGCAGCTTCTGGCGCTTTCACAGTCCGGACGTGCCGGTCGCGGTGGAGGAAAGCCTTTGGGTCGATGCCGATGGCCGTCCGCAGAACGTGCAGCAGCTCGTCCTGTCCGAAACCGTCGATGGCAGGGGCGGCGCGATCCGCTGGAGCTTCGAACGGATGAAGTAAGCGGCGTTCCCCCGCCCGCCGCCGATGGGGCAAAAGCCTGGCCGCGCGACCGCGCGCTTGACCTGTGGGCGGCGGGGCTTATGGGCGCAGCGTGATCCCCCGTCCCGACGCCAGAGGAACCGCAAGCCCCATGACCGATCTCGTCCCCGTCCGCCGTGCCCTGCTGTCCGTATCGGACAAGACGGGCCTTGCCGATCTTGGCCAGGCGCTTGCCGAGCGGGGGGTGGAGCTGGTGTCCACCGGCGGCACCGCGCGCACGCTGCGCGAGGCGGGGCTGACCGTGAAGGACGTGTCCGACATCACCGGCTTTCCCGAAATGATGGACGGGCGGGTCAAGACGTTGCACCCGATGGTGCATGGCGGTCTGCTCGCCGTGCGCGACAATCCCGATCACGCCGCGGCGATGAAGGAGCATGGCATCGGCGCAATCGATCTCGTCGTCGTCAATCTCTACCCATTTGCCGAAACGGTGAAGAGCGGGGCGGACCGCGACACGGTGATCGAGAATATCGACATCGGCGGCCCGTCGATGGTGCGTTCGGCGGCAAAGAACCATGCCTATGTCGCGATGCTCACCGATCCTGCCGATTACGACGAATTGCTGAATCAGATCGACGCGGGCGGCACGACGCTGTCCTTCCGCAAGCGCATGGCGGCCAAGGCGTTCGCCGCCACCGCCGCCTATGACGCCGCGATCAGCCAGTGGTTCGCCTATGTCGATCAGGAGGAACGCTTTCCCCCCCGCCGCGCGATGGCGAGCCGGCTCGTCACCCCGCTCCGCTATGGCGAGAACCCGCATCAGAAGGCGGCGCTCTATGTGCCGGAGGGGCCGCATGTCGCCGGCCTGCCGCAGGCCGAGCAGGTGCAGGGCAAGGCCTTGTCCTACAACAATTACAACGATGCCAACGCGGCGCTCGAACTGGTGGCGGAATTTGCGGGCGGCCCGCCGACCGTCGTCATCGTGAAGCATGCCAACCCGTGCGGCGTCGCCACCGCCGATACGCTGGCCGAGGCATGGGACCGGGCGCTGGCGTGCGATTCGGTGTCGGCATTCGGCGGCATCGTCGCGGTCAATCGCCCGCTCGACGGCGCGACGGCGGAGCGTATCGCGAAGATATTTACCGAAGTGGTCGTGGCCCCCGGCGCCGATGACGACGCCCGCGCGGTGTTCGCGAAAAAGAAGAACCTGCGCCTTCTCCTCGCCGACGGGTTGCCCGATGCACGCCGCCCCGGCGTGACGCAGATCGTGATCGCGGGCGGATTGCTGGTACAGGACCGCGATGCCGCCCATGTCAGCCCCGCCGATCTGAAGGTCGTGACGAAGCGCGCACCCACCGATGCGGAGCTGAAGGACTGCCTCTTCGCGTGGACCGTTGCCCGCCACGTCAAGTCGAACGCCATCGTCTATGCCAAGGACGGGCAGACCGCCGGCATCGGCGCGGGGCAGATGAACCGCCGCGACAGCGCGCGCATCGCTGCGATGAAAGCCGCCGAGGCCGCCGAAACCTACGGCTGGGCCGAGGCGAAGACGGTCGGCAGCGCGGTGGCATCGGATGCGTTCTTCCCCTTTGCCGACGGGCTTCTCGCCGCGTCGGAGGCGGGCGCCACCGCGGTGATTCAGCCCGGCGGCTCGATCCGCGACGACGAGGTGATCGCCGCCGCGGACGAGGCAGGGCTGGCCATGGTGTTCACCGGGATGCGGCATTTTCGCCATTGATGCGAGCGGGTTAGGGGCGGAGCGACGTTCAGCGCGGGGTCAGCACGGATCGGGTAGAAACGTGCTCATGAAAACCCAGACCGCCGCCCTGTCCCAAACCGCCCTCGTGTCCCGCCTCGCGCTTGGCTTCGGCCTTGGCGCGGGATTGCTGTCCTTCATCAACGGTCATGCGTTCATTGCGCCCGTCGCGGCAATGGTGGCGTCGTGATCGGCTTTGCGCGAAACGTCGCACTGGGCGTGTCGGCGGCCATGCTGGCATCATGCATGACCCCGGCGATGGCAGCGGAAGAACCGGTGCATGCGCCCGCCGCGATCGCCCCGGCAAGCGAGCACGGCATGCAGACGGCGATCTTCGCCGGCGGCTGTTTCTGGGGCGTGGAGGCGGTGTTCAGCCATGTGAAAGGCGTAAAAAGCGCGATCTCGGGCTATCACGGCGGGACGAAGGCCAACGCCGATTACCGCACGGTCAGCGCAGGCGGCACCCGCCATGCCGAGGTGGTGAAGATCACCTACGACCCGTCCGTCGTGCGCTACGACGAATTGCTGCGCATCTATTTCTCGGTCGTGGCCGATCCGACCCTGCTTAACCGACAGGGACCCGATCGCGGCCCGCAATATCGCAGCGCCATCGTCCCGACGAGCCGGCACCAGGCAAAAATCGCCCGCGGCTATATTGCGCAGCTTGAAAAGGCGGGCCTGTGGGACCGTCCCATCGTGACCCGGCTGGAGCGATTGCAGACATTCTACCCGGCCGAAACCTATCATCAGGATTTCGCGCTCAAGAATCCGCGCCACGGCTATATCGTCCGGTGGGATGCCCCGAAAGTTCGCAATCTGCAGGCGATGTATCCCGACGATTACCGGGCGCGCTTCGTCACTGGATAACGGCGCCGCATTTGCCAGCGTGCGCCGGGCCACCTATATGATGGTCATGTCCTGCTCCGCTCACCCGCATGTCGAACATCATGGAACCGCCCTTGTTACAGAGGCGCGCGGCGTGTTGACCGACGCGGGCGAACAATGGACCGACATGCGCGCACGGGTGTTCGACGCGCTTGCGAATCGCGATGCGCCGGCGTCGGCTTACGACATTGCCGAAACACTCTCCGCATCGGAGGGGCGGCGCGTTGCGGCCAATAGCGTGTATCGCATTCTCGACCTGTTCGTGCGAACCAATCTGGCAAATCGGATCGAAAGCGCCAATGCCTATCTGGTGAACAGCCATCCCGGGTGCCGACACGATTGCATTTTCCTGATCTGCGACCATTGCGGGAAGGCGGAGCATGTCGATGACGACCGGCTGACCCATTCGCTTCGCGAGGCGGCGGACAAGGCGGGTTTTTCCGATGTGCGCCCGGTCGTCGAACTGCGCGGTATCTGCGCGGCCTGCAAGTAGGCGCTACGCATCGCGGGCGTAGATTTCGCCTGCGTCCCCGCCTGCCTGCTGCTGCATCACGCGCACGGCGCGCGCCATCGCCTCGAAATGGAAGGTTTCCACGAAGGCGAGACCATATTCGCGGTCTTTGCGCCAGCGCACGGTCGCGACCACGTCGCCCAGCTCGGGAATGGCGAGTTTGAGCCGCTGATCAATGGCGAAATGGGCGGCGCATTCGATGCAGGCCCCTTCGTGCGAGAGATTGCGGATGGTGACGTCCTGCGTCCCGCTCAGCGCCTGAACCTGGCTCACAACCGAAACGGCGACGCGGATCGCGCGTTTTTCATAAGGCCCCTGCGGACACAGCAGCCTTTGCCGGTCGGCCTGCTCGCAAAGGCGAAATCCCGCTTCGGTCCCACGTTGCCAGATCAGCATCACGGTGACCGTCTCCCCGTCGCCAAACGCCAGCGTCATCGGCGATACGCGCATCGGAACAGGCCCGAAGAGCCGTACCCGAAGCCGGTCCTCGCCCACTTCGCGCAGGACGCAGGGAAACTCGCCGCTGTCGCCGACAAGTTTCGCAAAGCGGATGATCGTGGTCCGGCCGTCCCCGCCGTCATCGAAGGGGGCGGGTCGGGTAAAGCTGTTCGTCTGCTGCATGGTTCGCATTGCCCCTGTTCGCGCCCCGGTCGACAAGCTCATCGCACCGAAGCGCGAAACCCGTCTTCCATCCGGGGTAAGGGGAATTGGTTAAGGAGGCGTTTGCAAATACTAAAGATCGGTCCGAAAACGGGTCTTGACCGTCCATGGTGCGGGCGGCGGGACTCGAACCCGCACGAGCACAGCTCAGGGGATTTTAAGTCCCCGGCGTCTACCATTCCGCCACGCCCGCATGCTGCGCCCGTCGTGTTAGCTGCCCGCCAGCCGTCCCGCAATCGGCGAATTTGGGACAGGGTATTGCGATTTTTTCGTGGGATACCGGCACGGCGGCAGCATTCATGACACGCCCGCTTCACAGCCAAACCGGGGCGTTGCTCGCATCAATCCGCGTCGTTGAGACGCTCGCGCATTTCCTTGCCCGGCTTGAAATAGGGAACCCGCTTCGCCGGTACCTCCACCGCCTCGCCCGTGCGCGGATTGCGCCCGGTGCGGCCGTCGCGCCGCCGGGTGGAAAAGGCACCGAACCCGCGCAGTTCGACCCGCCCGTCCTTGGCCAGCTGATCGCTGATGGCGTCGAAGAACACGGTGACGATCGCATCGACTTCGTCGGGACGAAGCTCCGGATTCTCGGCGCTTAGTTCTTGAACGAGTTCTGAGCGTATCATCGTATTCCTTGGGTATGATTTGGGCGCGACCCCCGAGATTCGATTTGTATCATGGCCGGCGGAGCCGCCCCCCTAGCCTATGGACCGAAAAATCCTGAATGCCCTGATGCTAGGGATTTGTACCTAGTCCAGAAAGGCCCTTACTTCGATAGATCCGGCAATATCAATCCGCAAAGGAACCGGATGCGGTCAGATCCGCAATATCTATGTCGAGCAACCGCATTCGCGCGGCGATATCCGGCCATTCCGCACTCAGAAACTGGCGGCGTTCGGCCTGTTTCAAACGTTGCCGCGCCCCTTCGAGCACGCGAATGCCGATGCCGCGCTGCACTTCGATGAGGCCATCGTCCTGAAACTGCTGATAGGCCTTGGCCACGGTGAGCGGGTTGGCACCCTGATCCGCGGCGAAAGCACGTACGGACGGTAGCATTTCCCCTTCGCAAAACGTTCCGTCGATGATTGCCGCTGCGATGATTTCGCGCAGCCGCATGTAAACCGGCTTCGCCATGCCGGCCCCCGCGGCTGGCATGGGCCCCGCGGACCGGGTACCGGCGGGGCGGCTTTCGGTCATGACGTTTCGATCGGGCATGGTGGTATAGTGCCATAACACAGCGAGTCAGTCAATCTCGCGCGTGGCGGTTTGCAGGCGCATCGGTCTTCGCCGACCCGGTTTCCGACGAAACAAATGCGCTTCACATCAACGCAATATGCTTTAGGGTCGCGCGCTTGTGAAAATATAATCGGGGGATCGATCGCTCATGGCGACCCAATACGCGCAGGACGGCGATGCAGCCGGCACGTTTCTCGGCCATCCCAAGGGCCTTTTCGTGCTGTTCTTCGCCGAGATGTGGGAGCGTTTTTCCTATTACGGAATGCGCGCCCTGCTCATTTTCTACCTGACCCAGCACTGGCTCTTTTCCGATAGTCAGTCCGGTGTCATCTACGGCGCCTATACCGCGCTCGTCTACATCACCCCGGTTCTGGGCGGCTATCTCGCCGACAAATATATCGGGCAGCGCAAGGCGACCGCCTTCGGGGCGATGCTGCTGACCTTCGGCCATTTCCTCATGGCGTTCGAAGGGACCGGCGGCCAGGACGATGCGACGATCAACATCTTCTGGCTCGCACTCAGCTTCATCATCATGGGCACCGGCTTTCTGAAGGCGAACATTTCGGTCATGGTGGGGCAGCTTTACCCCCGCACCGACGTCCGCCGCGACGGCGCCTATACGATCTTCTACGTCGGCATCAATCTCGGCGCGGCGTTCGGGTCGCTGCTGTGCGGCTATCTCGGGCAGACCTACGGCTGGGCCTATGGCTTTGGCGCGGCCGGCGTCGGCATGCTGGCCGGCCTCATCGTGTTCACCATTTTCCGTCCCCTGCTGCTCGGCCGCGGCGAACCGCCGATCGCCCTGTCGAAGGCGCGCGAATTCACGATCTATGGCGTGTCGGTCGCCGGCATCGCGGTTCTGTGGACGCTGATTCAGTATCAGGAAATGGTCGGCTGGCTGCTCATGGTGGCAGGCGTAATTCTTGTCGGATACGTGTTGATCGTGGCGGTGACGAAGCTGGAGCGGCACGACCGCGACCGGATCTTTGCCGCGATGTTCCTCATCATCGGCTCGATCCTGTTCTGGGCCCTGTTCGAGCAGGCGGGCTCCTCGCTCAACCTGTTCACCGACCGCCATGTCGATCGCGGCGGGGTTCCGGCCTCCATGTTCCAGTCGATCAATGCGATCTATATCGTCCTGCTCGGCCCGGTGTTCGCGGGGCTGTGGACGCTGCTCGGGCGCAAGGGGCTCGAACCGTCGGCCCCGGCGAAGTTCGGCCTCGCGCTGTTGCAGCTGGCGCGGGCTTTCTCGTGCTCGTCGCCGGTGCGGCGGCGGCAGGGCCGGAACTCGTCCCTGTGTTGTTCATCTTCCTCATCTACCTGCTGCACACCACGGGCGAGCTTTGCCTGTCGCCGGTCGGGCTATCGGCGATGAACCGGCTGGCCCCGGCGCATATGGCCTCGCTCATCATGGGGACCTGGTTCTTCGCATCGGCGACCGGCAATTTCGTGGCCGGCCTGATTGCCGCTGCGACCGGGTCCGAGGCGGCGAGCGGCGAAGGTGCGGCACGCGAAACGGTGATGGGCGTCTATAGCCAGATCGGCTGGATCTCCATCGGTGTTGGCGTGGTCGTGCTGGTGATTTCGCCGTTGATCAAGAAGCTGATGCATCTCGACACGCTGGCCGACAACAATGTCGGCGACGACCTTCTGGGTCAGGCGGAGGTCGGCGAGCAACAGGCCGCCGGGGTTCACCCCGAAACGCGGCCCGGCTGAACCCGGCCGATATGCGAAAAAACAGAACGCCCCCCGCCGCCCCCGCGCGCCGGGGGGCGTTTTGATGCAAAGGACCGGTGATGACCGACATATCTTTTCTGCTCTCTGCCGCAATCGTGTTCGTGGGCACGCATATCCTGCTCTCCGGCCCGCTCCGCCCGCTTGCCATCGGATGGCTGGGGGAGCGCGGCTTTGCCATTGCCTATTCGCTCATCGCATTGGTCACGCTGGGCTGGATGGCGCGCGCGTTTCGCTATGCGCCCGCCGCGTCGATGCTGTGGGACGGGTGGCATATCGCGAGCTGGCTTGCAGGGAGCGTGCTGACGCTGCTGGCGCTGGTTTTCATTCTTGGCAGCGTGGTGCGCAATCCGGCATTGCCCCACCCCGAGGCAGAGGCCGTCGCACAGGCGCGCGAGGCGACCGGCATCTTTGCCGTCACGCGCCATCCGATGATGTGGGGCATCGCCCTGTGGGCCGCGGCGCATATCGTGGTCGCGCCCAATCCGCGCACGCTTGTCCTTGCCGGCGCGCTCGGCTTCCTCGCCCTCGTCGGCTCGGCGTTTCAGGATGGGCGCAAGGCGCGCACCATGGGCAAGGACTGGACCGCCTGGCGGTCGCGCACGACCTTCTGGCCGCGGCTATCGCGGCTCGGCACGGTGCGGTGGCCGTTCTGGGCGGGGGCGGCGGTGCTCTGGCTCGGCATTACGTGGATGCACGGGCCCATCGGCGGCATTCCCGCCGGGGTCTGGCGCTGGCTGTAACGCGCAGGCTTTAACCATCGGGGGCGCGCGGCTTACGCGCTGGCTTCCGCGATCCCGGCGCTGTTGTGGCGCAGTGCTTTCAACACCGTGTCCACGATCTGCGGCGCGTTCAATCCGGCAAGGTCATATTGCTTGTCCGGCGCATCATGGTCGAGGAATGCGTCGGGCAGGCGCATCGTCCGGATCTTCAGCCCGCCATCGGTCAACCCCTCGTCGCTCGCCATGGTCAGCACGTGGGCGCCCAACCCCCCGATGCTGCCTTCCTCGATCGTGACGACAACCTCGTGGGAGGCGATGAGCTTGCGGATCAGTTCCTCGTCCAGCGGTTTTGCAAAGCGCATGTCGGCGATGGTGGTCGAAAGCCCCTTCGCCTCCAGTTCGTCCGCCGCCTTGCGCGCCTCGCCGAGCCGGGTGCCCAGCGACAGGATCGCGACCTTGGACCCCTCGCGCACGATGCGTCCCTTTCCGATCTCGAGCCGTTCCGGCTCCGCGGGCAGGTCCAGCCCCACGCCCGAACCGCGCGGATAGCGAAACGCGATCGGCCCGTCGTCATAGTGCGCGGCGGTATGGACCATATGCGTCAGTTCGACCTCGTCCGCCGCGGCCATCACCACCATGTTGGGAAGCGATGCGAGATAGGTCACGTCAAAACTGCCCGCATGGGTTGCCCCGTCGGCCCCGACGAGCCCGGCCCGGTCGATGGCGAAGCGCACCGGCAGATTCTGTATCGCAACATCGTGCACGACCTGATCGTAGGCGCGTTGCAGGAAGGTCGAATAGATCGCGCAGAACGGGCGCATCCCCTGCGCCGCAAGGCCGGCGGCGAAGGTCACCGCATGCTGTTCGGCGATGCCGACGTCAAAGCTGCGCTCGGGAAATTTCTGTGCAAACTTGTCCAGCCCGGTGCCGGACGGCATCGCGGCGGTGATGGCGCAGATGCGATTGTCGCTCTCCGCCTCGGCGATCAGCGCCTTGGCAAAAATGTTGGTATAGCTGGGCGGACCGCCGGCGGATTTCTTCTGCTCACCGGTGACGACGTCGAATTTCTGCACGCCGTGATATTTGTCGGCGGATTTTTCGGCCGGGCCGTATCCCTTGCCCTTTTGCGTGACGACATGGATCAGGCACGGACCCTCATCCGCGTCGCGCACGTTTTCGAGCACGGGGATGAGCGCGTCCATATCATGCCCGTCGATCGGCCCGACGTAATAGAAGCCCAGCTCCTCGAACAATGTGCCGCCCATCGCCATGCCGCGGGCATATTCGTCGGTCTTGCGCGCCGCGTTCTGCAGCGGGCGGGGCAGGCGGCGCGCGAACTTGCGCGCCAGCTCGCGAAAGCCGAGGAAGCGCCCGCTCGACACCAGCCTTGCCAGATAGCTCGACAATCCGCCGACCGGCGGCGCGATGGACATGTCATTGTCGTTGAGGATCACGACGAGGCGATTGCCCGCCGCCTCCGCATTGTTCATCGCCTCATAGGCCATGCCCGCACTCATCGCGCCATCGCCGATGACGGCGATCGCCTTGCCTGGCGCGCCCGAGATTTTGTTCGCGGTGGCAAAGCCCAGCGCGGCGGAGATCGACGTACTGGAATGCGCGGCGCCGAAGGGGTCGTATTCGCTTTCGCTGCGCTTGGTAAAGCCGGAAAGCCCGCCGCCCTGCCGAAGCGTGCGGATACGGTCCCGGCGCCCGGTCAGGATCTTGTGCGGATAGGCCTGATGCCCGACGTCGAAGATCAGACGGTCGCGCGGCGTGTCGAACACGTAATGGATCGCGGCGGTCAGTTCGACCACGCCGAGACCGGAGCCCAGATGCCCGCCGGTCTGCCCCACCGCGGCGATCATCTCGCTGCGCAGCTCATCGGCGAGTTGGCGCATTTGCGCAGGCTTCAGCTTGCGCAGGTCAGCAGGCGTGTCGACGGTATCGAGAAGAGGCGTGGCCGGTTCGGCAGTCATCCCCCCGTCCTATACGGCCAATTCGCGCTTGTCGAATAGGTAAGTGGATCGTCGGTTGCAAAATGCGCGCCGAACGGATTTATCGCACGCGGGATATGCCCCGCATCGTTCCGAAACTTGCCGCATGGAGATTTCCCGAACGGTCGAGCCTCATGCGGCGCGGAAATCCATCGCCGCCCCGTTCATGCAATACCGTTTTCCGGTGGGTTTGGGCCCGTCGTCGAACACATGGCCGAGATGCCCGCCGCACCGCGCGCAATGCACTTCGGTCCGGGGTATGCCGATCTTGTAATCCGTGGACGTGCCGACCCCGCCCGGCAACGGACGATAGAAGCTCGGCCAGCCCGTGCCGCTTTCGAATTTCGTCTCGCTTGAAAACAGGCGATTGTCGCACCCTGCGCAAATATAGGTGCCGGCGCGCTTTTCCGCGTTCAGCGGCGAGGAATAGGGCCGCTCCGTCCCCGCCTTGCGCAGGATGCGGAACTCCGCCGCGGACAGCTTTGCGCGCCAGCGGTCCTCGCTCATCGATACGGGGAAATCCTTCGCCTGGGCCGGGCAGCCGCCGCATGCCGAAACGAACGGCGCCGCCGCACAGGCCGAAAGCCAGGAAAGAACGCTGCGTCGTGACGTGTTTTTCATGGGGGCCATGATAGGGTACGGCCGCTGACCCGTCCATGAACCTCGCGAGTGCACGCCTGCGGGGTCGCGCCGCGCCCGGCATTGCGGCATAGGAGGGGGCATGACCGACACCGTCCAGACCCGTGAAAACGATGCGCTCGCCGAACTGCGCACGCGATTGTTGATGCAGGCGGCGGAGGAAGGGTTCGCCAGCGTCGGGATCGCCGATGCCGCCGCCAATCCCGAACGCAGCGCGCATTTCGCACGGTGGCTCGCCGATGGTCATCACGCGACGATGGCCTGGATGGAGGAACGCCGCGAGCAGCGCGCCGACCCGCATGCCCTGTGGCCCGATGCGCGCCGGGTCATCGCGCTCGGCATGAGCTATGCGCCGGCGCACGATCCGCTGGCGCTGGCCGAGGCGGGCGATACCGGGCGAATTTCGGTCTATGCGCAGGGCCGCGATTACCACGATACGGTGAAAAAGGCGCTGAAACGGCTGGCGCGGTGGCTGGTGGCGGAGGCGCCGAAACACGGGTATCCCGATCCGCAGGTGAAGGTGTTCGTCGATACCGCGCCGGTCATGGAAAAGCCGCTCTCCGCCGCCGCCGGCATCGGCTGGCAGGGCAAGCATTCCAACATGGTGAGCCGCCGCCACGGGAGCTGGCTGTTCCTTGGGGCGATCTATACCAACCTGCCCTTCGCGCCCGACACCGCCCATCCCGACAATTGCGGATCGTGCCGCCGCTGTCTCGACGCGTGCCCGACCGATGCGTTTCCAACGCCCCGCACGGTCGATGCGCGCCGCTGCATTTCCTATCTCACGATCGAGCACAAGGGCCCGATCCCGACCGAATTTCGCAAAGCGATCGGCAATCGCATCTATGGCTGCGACGATTGTCTTGCCGTGTGTCCGTGGAACCGTTTTGCCGATGCGGCGGCGGCGAACCGGGCCTTCCTGCCGCGTGCCGAACTGGCGGCGCCGTCGCTCGATGCCTTGCTCGACCTTGACGATGCGGGGTTCCGGGCGCTGTTCTCCGGCTCGCCGATCAAGCGGATCGGGCGGGGGCGGTTCGTGCGCAATTGCCTGATCGCGGCGGGAAATTCGGGCGACCCGGCCTTGCGGGCGAAGGTCGATGCCCTGCGCGCCGATGCCGACCCGGTGGTGGCCGACGCGGCGCGTTGGGCATCGGCGGAGCTCAGCTCGCCTTCATCTCCTTGAGCGCGACATCATTGTCGGCGAGCAGGTCGGGGTCGATCACCGCGCGGCGTTCGACCAGCTTGCGCCCTTGCACGTAATCCTTGACCTTGTTCACGCAATCGAGCGCGATGATCCGCCCGTCCTTGAGGTAGATCACGGAAAAGCTGCGATCGGCCGGATCCCCGCGCAGGACGGTGCGATCATGGTCCATCGACAGGCCCACGGTCTGCAGCTTGAGGTCATATTGATTCGACCAGAACCACGGCGTCGCCGCATATGGCGTTTCCTCGCCGCAGATCGCCTTGGCCGCGGTCGTGGCCATGTCATTGGCGTTCTGCACCGATTCGAGCCGGATGACCGCGCCATCGGCAAATTCATTGCCATGCGCGGCGCAGTCTCCGATGGCATAGACGTCGGGCAGGCTCGTGCGGCAGAACTCGTCCACCTCGACCCCGTTGGCACCCGCCGCGCCCGCCACGATGAGCGGGCCGATGCACGGCACGATGCCGATGCCGACGATGACCATGTCGGCCGGCACGACGGATCCGTCCGCCATTCTCACGCCGTTGAGCTTCTCTCCATCGCCCTCGATGCAATCGACCGCGGCTTCGAGGCGGAGATCGACGCCGTGCCTGCGATGCTCCTCTTCGTAAAATCGGGACAGATCCTCGCCCGCGACACGCGCCAGCACGCGGTCCAGCATTTCGAGCAGCACGACCTCGACCCCAAGCTTGCGCAGGACCGCCGCTGCCTCCAGCCCGATATAGCCGCCACCGATGATGACCGCACGGCGCGCGCCCGCGTCGATTTCCGCCATCATCCGGTCGACATCGGCGCGATTGCGGACCGAATGCACCCCGGCAAGCCCGGCACCCGCGCACGACAGCCGCCGCGCATCGCCGCCCGCCGCCCAGATCAGGTGGTCATAACCCATCTCGTTCCTGTCGGAGAGGGTCACGCGCTTTGCCTGCGGGTCGATGGCGGTCACCTCACGGCCCAGCATGAGGGTTATGTCCTTGTCGTCCCAGAAGGAGAGCGGACGGATATAGAGCCGTTCGAATTCCTTCTCCCGCGCGAGATATTCCTTCGACAGGGGCGGCCGTTCGTAGGGCGGTTCCTGTTCGCGCCCGATTAAGGTGATGGTCCCCTCAAAACCGTTCTGACGCAGCGCGAGCGCCGCCGCGGCGCCGCCATGGCCCCCGCCGACGATGATGACATTGGAATGATCCATAAGAGCCCTCTCTCCCTATTCGTGCCGATTGCTAGGGCGCGGGCGGGAAAGGGGCAAGAGCACAAGACAAGTTTTCATGCCAGCGCCCGCCCCGCGCCCGTGAGCGTGATGCGATGACTATAAGGGGATCAGGGGGCAGGGCACGACACGGTTGGTTGGTCCCGAACGCCTCGCGCCCGCCCCCTAACACACAGGTCACAGATCGCCTGCCATCCCCGCGATAATGTCGAGCGAGCGATGCCGCGCCAGCGGATCGTAGGTCGATCCCGACAGCATCAGCTCGTCGGCGCCGGTGCGCTGAATGATGGATTGCAGCGATTGGCGCACATCGTCTGGCGTGCCGATCGCGCTGACCGAACGGGTGGCCTGCAACATGGTCTGCGCCTGCGCGGGCAGGTCGTCGCGGTATCCGCGCACCGGTTTCGGCAGGCGGCCGGGGTTTCCGGTGCGCAAGGCCACGAAAGACTGATCCATCGACGACGCGTGATAGAACGCATCTTCCCGCGTATCGGCGGCATAGGCATTGACCGCGACCATCACGCGCGGCCGGTCGAGCGTTTCGGACGGCTCGAACCGTTCGCGATAGGTGGCGAGCGCCTCGTCCAGCGCGGCGGGCGCGAAATGCGCGGCAAAGGCATAGGGCAGGCCCAGTATCGCGGCGAGCTGCGCGCCGAACAGGCTGCTACCGAGCATCCACATCTCTATCCTGGCGCCGGCGCCGGGTGTTGCCTGTAGCGGCAATTGCGGATCGCCTTCGAACAGGGCGCGCAATTCGACGACATCCTGCGGGAATGCCTCCGCGCTGCGGTGCAGATCCTTGCGCAAGGCACGGGCGATGCGGCCATCGGCGCCCGGCGCGCGGCCGAGGCCGAGATCGATGCGGCCGGGATGGATCGCGTCGAGCGTGCCGAATTGTTCGGCGATGACGAACGGGTTGTGATTGGGCAACATGATGCCCCCCGCGCCGAGCCGGATGGTCGAGGTCGCCTGTCCGACATGGGCGAGGCAGACCGAAACCGCCGCGCTGGCAATGCCGGGCATGGCGTGATGTTCCGCCATCCAGAACCGGTGAAAGCCTGCGTCTTCTGCCTTTTTGGCAAGCGCCGCGCTGTGGTCGAGCGATTTCGCGACGCTGCCATCCTCGGTAATGGAAGCGAAATCGAGAACGGAAAGAAGGGTCATCGACCGATCTCCTGCATATCGGGGTCCTGCGGGGGCGGAGCCTTTGAGGCGGGGGCGGAGGGGGCGTCGCTGCGCATCGCGTCGAGCTGCTGCAGATAGAATTGCGCGCGGGAGGCCGTTTCGCTGCCGGGTGCGCTTTCGACGATGCGGCGCCATGCGCTGGCCGCGGTCAGGTCGTCGCCCGCCATCGCCGCGATCAGCCCGCCTTCGAGCATGATGTCCGGATTTCCCGGCGAAAGCGCGTCGGCCACCGCGATGGCGCGCGCCGCATCCGCCAGCCTGCCGGTGCGCCGGGCGAGCGTCGCGCCGAGGAGGAAAGCCGTCGCATCCTGCGGGTCGCCTTCCTGCGCGAAGATCAGCGCCTGCGCCGCATCGTCGTCGCGCGACAGGGCGACGAGCGCGCGGGCGCGATCGACATGAAGCCCGGCGGCAACGCGCCCCGGCACCGCCATCCCGTCAAGCGCTGAGAGCCCTGCGTTAAAGTGGGTGAGCGCGCCGGCCGCATCGCCATTGGCCAGCGCGGCATTGCCCGCCTGCGCATGAAGCGCGGACAGGCGGCGCGGATCGGGGGCGGGACGTGCGGCGAGATCGGCGGCGGCCTCGGCAAAGGCGGCCTCGGCCTCCGCCCACATCGACCGGTTGGCATAGGCGGTGCCGAGGCATTGCAGCGGCAGCGCGCGCGAGCCTGCCGTGATCTCGGCCCGCCATTGTTCCGCCTGCACGATCGCGGCGGCCGAATCGCTGCGCGCCTGCGCAAGGCAGCCCGACAGCCGCGCATCGATCAGCGGCATGGCCAGAGGCGGATCGGCGGGCGCATTGGTGGCGGGCGGTTCGGCGGGCGCGCCCTGCATCAATAGCAGCAGCGACGAAAGCAGGGGGAGGGTAATCATGCCCCCTATCTAGGGAGCCTGCGCTGAACCCCAAGTGTCGGCGTCCTCCCGCCGCGATCACCCGGCAAGTTCGTCGAGCGTGGCCAGCAGCAGCGCAATATCCGATTCGCGCGAAAGACGGTGATCGCCGCCCTTGATCAGTGTGACCCGGACATCGCCCGCCTCCAGCCGTTCCGCCAGGCGGAGCGAGACGGCGACCGGCACCTCGGGATCGTCCTGCCCGTGGAGCAGGCGGGTGGGGCAGGACAGCGCAATGGTGTCGCCAAGCATCCGCTGCGCCTGCCCATCGCGCCAGAACCGCGCATGGGTCGGCGTGGGATCGTAGCCGTAATTGTTATCCTCGAACACCGTTTCGCCTGCGGCCAGCGCGGTCTTTTGCGCGTCATCGTAACCCCAGTCGGTGAAATCGGGCGCGGCGGCGATGCCCACCATGCCCGCGACGGCCGCATCGCCGCCCCGGCTCACCAACGCGCGCGCGACCATCAGCATGAGCCATCCTCCCATCGACGACCCGACGAGCAGCACCGGACCCGATCGCGCGCCCTCGGCCACATGGTCGAGCAGGGCGATCGTCTCCGCACACCATCGCGACAGCGTGCCATCGGCGAAATCGCCGCCGCTCTGCCCGCACCCTGCGTAATCGAGCAGCAGGCAGGCGCGCCCCTTCGCCATGGCATCGGCCATGACCCGCGTCGCCTTGCCGCCTTGCATGTCGGACATGTAACCGGGCAGGAACACGATCGTCGGCCCGTCGCCGGAGTGGTGGCGATAGGCGATGTCATCCGCATTCGGCACGGTGAAATGCCGCACGGGGGGCAGGGCGGTTTCGGCAGTCTGGATCATGGCTGTGCGGGATAGGGCGAGGCCGCGCGGCTGGCAATGCGCGGCACGAGGTCAATCCGCATCGCGCAGGAAAATCTCCTCTATTCGCATGGCGAACAGTTCGGCGATGCGGAAGGCCAGCGGCAGGGACGGATCGTAGCGCCCCTTCTCGATCGCGTTCACGCTTTGCCGGCTGACCTCGAGCCTGTCGGCGAGATCCTGCTGGCTCCAATCGCGTTCGGCGCGCAGCACCTTGAGCCGGTTCTTCATGCCCGCGGCCTCATGCCTTGTCGTCGGCGCGATTGCGCAGGGTCATCCAGCATTGCGCCGCGCTCATGCCGACGGCAAAGACCGGGACCGACATCCATCCCGGCACGTGCGGCACGACCGAAAACGTTTCGAGAAACCCCCAGAACGAGCCCAGCGCCAATACCGCGCCCAACCCGACGAGCGAGGCCTGGACCGCGCGGTGGCGCAGATATTCGTCCTGTTCCTCCACGATGTATCGCCCCATGATAAAAATGATGGCGAGCGTTGGGATCACCGGCAAAAGCGCGACGAAGAACAATGCAAGAGGCGACAGTTCCAACCGATTATGTATCCACACCGCGACGCCCAGCCCCGTAATATAGGCCAGCGAGGTGGCAACCAGGCGCGTGTTATAGCGCCGCACGGCGGGGCTCATGCAAATATTGGTGCGGTTGCGCGCCCGCGCCATGGGGATCAGCAGCGTGAAGCAGCATGCCAGAAGGATGAAGCCGACAGGCTCGTGTATCGCATCGCTCAACCGCAGACCCGCGACCGCCGCGATCGAGGCAAAATACAATCCGATCCAGAGGCCCGGCCGGGCACGCCTGTCGATCTGCGCCTCGTCATGCGTCGCGGTCATCGCCTAAATTCCCGCAGCTTGCATTTGTGGCGCCGAACGAAGAGGGCAGGGCTCGCCATCGCCGCATAGACCACCCAGTCGGGCGTCCCTTCCGACAGAAAGCCCTTCACGCTTAACAGGGCGAGCAGGATGATGGCCATTCCCCATAACACGGCAGAAATCGGCGGCATGTGTCAATCTCCATTGCTATTGTGTAAAGCGACATTGACTATTCGTGCGTGGCTGTCAAGCAAGATTGACAATACGACAGGATGCCTTGTCCCGTTATCGCCGGATGACAGCGGCGATCCGGGGTGCTAAACCCTTGCCTCATGCGGATGTTTGCATCTTTCACGACTACCACCCGGATCCGTCCGGGCACGGTGCGCCCGGCCTGAAAGCCGGCGCGATACCGCCGCCCGGCGTTGCGGGTGGACGGCATCCCCATCCGTTTTACGTCCGATTCGAACCCACCCTTGCGATGCCGGACCTTTCGGTTGCCGCGCGCCTGTGTCATGGCGCGGTTCGATGGCGGCCCGGACGGGCCCGAATGAGAGACCTGTGTGATGAGTGAGCTTTTGAAGATCAGCCTGCCCGACGGTTCGGTGCGCGAAGTCGAGCCCGGCACGACCCCCGCCGACATTGCCGCCGCCATCGGTCCCGGCCTTGCCAAGGCGGCGATCGCCGCGCGTGTCGATGGCGAATTGCGCGACATCATGCGGCCCTTCGACGGCGATGCGCAACTCGCGCTCGTCACCGCGAAGGACGAGGCCGATGCGCTCGACCTCGCCCGCCACGATTACGCGCATGTCCTGGCAGAGGCGGTGCAGGCGCTCTGGCCCGATACGCAGATCACGTTCGGCCCGTCGACCGACGACGGGTTCTATTACGATTTCGCGCCAGGCGAACGCGGTCCGTTCACCGATGAGGACCTGCCCGTCATCGAGAACAAGATGCGCGAACTCATCAAGGCGGACAAGCCGCTCCGCCGCGAGGAATGGGACCGTGACCGGCTCATCCAATGGTTCCGCGACCATGGCGAGACGTTCAAGGCCGAATGGGCCGGCGAACTGCCCGAGGGCGAGGCGCTGACCGTCTATCATTCGGGTGAGGACTGGCTCGACCTGTGCCGCGGGCCGCATCTGGCCAGCACGGGAAAGCTCGATCCGGCCGCGTTCAAGCTGACCCGCGTGTCGGGCGCATATTGGCGCGGGGATCAGTCGAACGCCATGCTCAGCCGCATTTACGGCACCGGCTGGCTGAATAAAAAGCAGTTGAACGCCCATCTCGTCCGGTTGGAGGAGGCGGCCAAGCGCGACCATCGCAAGCTCGGCAATGAAATGGACCTGTTCCATCTTCAGGCCGAGGCGCAGGGCAGCGTGTTCTGGCACCCCAAGGGCTACCGCATCTGGCGCGAGCTGGAATCGTATATGCGCCGCAAGATGGACGGCGCAGGCTATGCCGAGATCAAGACGCCGCAGCTCATGGACGTGCGCCAGTGGGAGCAATCGGGCCACTGGGGCAAATATGCGGAGAACATGTTCGCCGTGCCCGACATGGTGCCCGAGGTCGACGGCCTTGGCGATGGACCGGCCAATCCGAAGGTCGCGCCCGATGCCGACTGGATGGCGATCAAGCCGATGAATTGCCCGGCGCACGTGCTGGTGTTCAAGCAGGGCATCACCTCCTATCGCGACCTGCCGATCCGGCTGGGCGAGATGGGATGCTGCCACCGCAACGAACCGCATGGCGCGCTCCACGGGTTGATGCGGGTTAGGCAGTTCACGCAGGACGACGCGCATATCTTCTGTACCGAGGCGCAGGTCGTCGACGAGGTTCGCGCCTTCTGCAAGCTGGCGGACGAAGTCTATCGCGATTTCGGATTCAGCTATCACGTGAAACTCGCGCTGCGTCCGGAAAAGCGGTTCGGCAGCGATGCCGATTGGGACAAGGCGGAGCAGGAATTGCGCGACGCCGTCGCCGAGGCGGGCATGGCGAACGACGATTATGGCTGGGAAGAATTGCCGGGTGAGGGGGCGTTCTATGCGCCGAAACTCGAATGGCATCTGACCGACGCGATCGGACGCACCTGGCAGGTCGGCACGATACAGGGGGACCGCGTGCTGCCCGAACGGCTCGACGCGAGCTATGTCGGGGAGGATGGCGCGCGCCACCGCCCGGTCATGCTGCACCGCGCGATCTTCGGAAGCTACGAACGTTTCATCGGCATATTGATCGAGCATTTCGCCGGACGCCTGCCGGTCTGGCTCGCTCCGGTGCAGGCGGTGGTGGCGACCATCGTGTCCGACGCCGACGATTATGCGAAGGACGCCGCGGCGAAATTGCAGGCTGCGGGCATCCGGGTCGAATCGGACCTGCGCAATGAAAAGATCAATTACAAGGTGCGCGAACACAGCCACGCGAAGGTTCCGCACATCCTCGTCGTCGGCAAGCGGGAGGCCCAGGAAGGCACCGTCGCCGTCCGCACGCTGGGTGAGCAGGCGCAGCAGATGATGACGCTCGACGAGGCCATCGCCATGCTGAAGGGGAAGGCAACGCCCCCCGATCTTGCCCGATAGGGCCGATCCCGCCCGATCGGGCGGCTCGGACCTTAATTCGAGAGTGCCGTGTTCAGCAATCGGGCGAGACGCAGGCCAGCCTGCCGGATGCGGTCCTGCACGACCGGCACGCTGGCCTCGATGTCGGCCTCGGTCCACACGGTCGCGGGGATCGGGCCGTCTTGCGCACACGGCGCTCCGTCGGCGGCGCGCGGGTAGATCAGACCCCGCCCGATTTCCCAGCTTTCCCGGCCCCAGTCGCCCGGATCGCCCGTGGCGATGGCGCGCCGTTCCGCCTCGCTGTACCGGCGCACGAGATCGCGGCCACCTGCGCTAATCGCACGCTCGGCGAGCGGGCCGTCCCAAACGGCATGCAGGTTGAAGCCCGGCACGATGCCATAGCTTGCCTCGACATCGTTGCCGCCGCGATCCTCGTGATCGCCCGAGTGCAGCGGTTGATGCACGTCGCCTGTCATGTGCACGACATAGGACAGTGCGCGCAGCCGTTCGTTCGCGGGCAGGGCCTGGTCGGCGAGCCGGGCCGCCTGCGTCTCGATCGCGGCATTGACGCAATCGCCATCCTCGCAATTGTCGTCGGGGGCGTAGGGGAGGCACACGTCATGCGTCTGATAATGCCAGGGTGCGGTGTTCCGGAACCCGTCGACCCGGCGAATGCAATCGGGCCATGTCGCGGCATCGTCCATGTTGGCAAGATCGCAACCGGCGCCGACATCGCCGTCGGCGGCGCGGAAGATCGCGTCGATCCTTGCGCGTGTGGCAGGCGCGACATTCTCCATCGCGATGTCGGCAACGGTGCGATGGCCGAACCCGCTCCATGCGAAGGACGGGCTCGCGACCATCGCCGCCACCGCCGCGGCCATCACGAAAAAGGCGCGCATCATGCCTCCTCCATTTCGAAGCTTTCGATCACCCAATCCTCGTCTTCGGCGGCGTTGATCCATTGCTGCATCCAGTCATGCTCCCACACCGCCTGCATATAGGCCTGCGCGAAACCGGGCACGCCCACGCCATAGGTCATGAAGCGCGACACCACCGGGGCGTAGAATATGTCCGCCGCGCAGAACGCCCCGAACAGGAACGGCCCGCCGCCACCGAATCGCGAGCGCGCCTCCGCCCAGAGCGACAGGATGCGCACGATATTCCCGGTCGCGTCGTCGGATATGCGGTGCCCTTCGATCCGGCGGCGCACGTTCATCGGCATTTCGCGGCGCAGGGGGAGATAGGCGCTGTGCATTTCGGCGACCATGGCGCGGGCCATGCCGCGCGCGACATCGTCCTTGGGCCAGAACCGGTCGCGCCCCACCTTGTCGCCCAGATATTCGAGGATCGCGAGGCTGTCCCAGATCACAGCATCGCCGTCCCACAGAATTGGCACCTTGCCGGAGGAGGGCTGCACATCGCCCCATTCCTTCTTCTGCGCTTCCCAATCCTCGCCCGAAATATTGACGGTCAGCTCCTCGAAGGACAGTCCCGATTGCTTCGCCGCGAGCCAGCCGCGCAGGCTCCAGCTCGAATAGTTCTTGTTGCCGATGACAAGTTTCATGCATGTGCCCCGCTGTTTGCAGGGGCGGGCGTAACGGCTGTCGGCGGGCAAGTCGAGTGCCGCCGCACGCTCTGCGGTTCAGCCTTCGGCGCTGTCGAGGACGAAACCGCGCAGGGCGGCGATGCCCATGCCCTTTTCCGCGCTGGTGATCGAAATTTCGGGATGGGCGGCGGGACGCTTGCGGATTTCGGCACGGGTGCGGTCGGCGACGGCGGCAAGCTCGCTCGCCTTGATCTTGTCCGCCTTGGTCAGGCAAATGCGATAGGACACCGCCGCCGCGTCGAGCATTTCCATGATGTCGGCGTCCACCGGCTTGATCCCGTGACGCGCGTCGATGAGCAGCAATGTGCGTTTGAGCACGACGCGCCCGCGCAGGAAATCGTTCACCAGGAACCGCCATTTCTTGACGACGGCTGGCGGCGCCTTCGCGAACCCGTATCCCGGCATGTCGACGAGCCGCAGCACGGCGGGATCGCCCACGTCGAAATAGTTCAATTCCTGCGTCCGGCCCGGCGTGACCGAGGTGCGCGCGATCGCCTTTCGCCCCGTAAGCGCGTTCAGGAGCGAGGATTTGCCCACGTTCGAGCGTCCGGCAAAGGCGATTTCCGGCACCGTCGGTTCGGGCAGGAAATGCAGCGCGGGCGCCGATTTCACGAATTCGACCGGCCCTGCGAAAAGCCGCCGCGCGCGCTCTTCCATCTCGGCAAGGCGCAGCCCCTCCGCATCGGGTCCGGTGGCGTTGCTCATGTCTTCGGCTTTCGCTTGCCCTTGCCCGCGCCGTTTTCAACCACCTGCGCGGCGGGCGATTTCGCTTCCTCGGCCTGCGCCTGAAGCTGCGGATGGCGTGAATAGAGCCATTTCTGCTGCGCGATGGTAAGCGTGTTGGACGTGATCCAGTAGATCAGCAACCCGGCCGCGAACGGCGCCATCACGAACATCAGGATCCACGGCATGAACATGAAAATCTGCTGCTGCTGCGGGTCCATCTGCGCCGGGTTCAAACGGAACTGCAGCCACATGGAGAAGCCGAGCAGGAGCGCGAGCACGCCGATGGCGAGGAAGCCCGGCGGCTGAAAATCGAGCAGGCCGAACAGGTTGAGGATCGTCGCCGGGTCGGGCGCGGAAAGATCGCGAATCCACAGCGCGAACGGCTGATGCCGCATCTCGATCGCCAGCATCAGCACCTTGTACAGGGCGAAGAACACCGGAATCTGAAGGAACATCGGCAGACAGCCGGCGAGCGGATTGACTTTCTCCCGCTTGTACAGCTCCATCATCTCCTGCTGAAGCTTGGGCTTGTCTTCTTTATAGCGTTCCTGCAGCGCCTTCATCTTGGGCTGCAACGCCTTCATCGCGGCCATCGACTTGAACTGCTTCTGCGCGACGGGGAACATCACCAGCCGCACGAGCAGCGTCAGCAGGATGATCGCCACGCCGAAATTCCCGACCAGCGCGAACAATTGCTTCAGCAGCCAGAAAATCGGTTTCTCGAACCAGCGGAACCAGCCCCAATCGATCGCGAGGCCGAAATTGGCGATGCCCTGCGCCTCGTAGGCGTCGAGCACATTGCTTTCCTTCGCGCCCGCGAAAAGCCGCGTGGTGGTGGAGTACTGCCGCCCGCCGGATACGGTGACGGGGTCGTAGATCACGTCGGCGCGATAGCTCTCGCCGCCCAGCGCGCGAAACGCCGCCTCCGCCTGCGCGCCATCGTCGGGCACGAGCGAGGACAGCCAGTAAATGTCGGTAAACCCGATCCAGTCGGCCCGGCCCGCAGGCTCGATCAACCGGTCCTCGTCAATATCGTCGTAATCATTGTCGAACGCGACCGACCCGTCGAATGCGCCGATGGGGCCGGAATGCACGGTCCAGGTGTCGGTGCTCGCCGTGGTGGAGGTGCGGTTGATGAAGCCGTAGGGCTGCACCGCGACCGACCCGCCGCCGGTGTTGGCGACCGTCTGCGTCGCGGTGATCATGTAATGATCGTCGATCGCAAAACGGATCTGGAAAACCTGCCCCTGCCCATTGTTCCAGCGCAGCGTGACGGGATTTTCGGCGGTCAGCACCTCGCCATCGGCCTGCCACACCGTATCGGGGCCGGGGGTCGCCACCCCTTCGCCCAGAAAGCCGAACTGCGCATAATATTGCGCGGGCGTTCCGGCGGGGGAGAACAGGCGGACGGGGCCGCTGTCCTTGTCGATCGTCTGCCGATGGGTTTTCAGCGTGACGTCGTCGATCTTTGCCCCGACCGGATTGATCGAACCGGCGATCTCCGGCCCGTCGATGCGAATGCGGTCCGCCTGCGTCAGCTCGGTGGCGAGATCGCGCTGCTCCTCCGCAATGGCGACTGGATTGGTCAGCCCGCCTTCGCGCGTGCGTTTCACCGGCGCGTCGCCGGGTTCGGCGTTCTCGATCACCTCGCCGCGCGGCTGCGGATAGAAATAGCCTGTCGCGGCATCCCAGCCGAACAGCAGCACGGCGACTAGCACCACGGCCAGGAGGAGGTTGCGCTGCTCGTTCACGTCAATTCCCTAATTCGCAATTGCAAAGGCGGTCGGGCCGGGCCGTCCGCGCCTGTCGTCGTCGGTCATGGCAGGGCCGCCGGACGCTGTCCGAATGCCTCATGGCACCGGATCATGGCCGCATCCGCCCCACGGATGGCAGCGCAATAGCCGCTTGCCCGCCAGCCAGCCACCCTTAATCGCGCCATGCCGGCGAAGCGCCTGTATCGCATATTCGGAGCAGGACGGCGTGAACCGGCACGAGGGCGGCAGGATGGCCGACGGCCCGATCTGCCACAGCCGGGCAATGGCGATGAGCACGTATTTCATCGGACTGTTGCCGCCGTATCGCCGCGCTCGCCGGCGGTCGGTCCGCGACGTCCGCGTGGCCTGCTGCCGGAATTGCGGCCGCGCGGCGGATCGCCCTTGCCATCGCGCGCACGCTTCAACGCCGCGCGCAATTCATCGGCAAGCCGTTCGAAATCGCGTTCGACCCCGCCGCTGCGCCCGATCAGCACGTGATCGTGCCCCGCCAGCCCGCATTCAGGCAGGATCGCCCAGATCAATTCGCGGAACCGACGCTTCATCCGGTTGCGCACGACGGCATTGCCGATCTTCTTCGTGACGGTAATGCCATAGCGCATCGCTTGCGGGTCGAGCCCGTTGGGCCGCGCGAGCAGCACAAAACCGGGCCGCGCGACACGCACGCCCCGGTTGGCGGCCAGATAGTCGGCCCGCCGGGACAATCCGGACGGGCGATTCGGCATAAAGTGGTTTAGGCCGACAGCTTCTTGCGGCCGCGGGCGCGGCGGGCACGCAGCACCTTGCGGCCACCGGGGGTGGCCATGCGGCTGCGGAAACCGTGGCGACGCTGACGCACGAGATTGCTCGGCTGGAAAGTGCGCTTCATGGCGAAATCCTGTATCTCTGGTTGGCCGGGATGCAATGCGCGAAACCGGCACGAATAAACAGGGCCGCCAGACGATGGCGACCGCGTGATGCGCTGCCGTTACGGTTCGCGCGCCGCAGAGTCAAGCACGAAGCCGGTGCGACGCCGCTCTCGACTTTGCAAACGATGCGCGTCACAAGCCGCAGCACGGCGTGAAAGAGGGCATTGAGCGATATGGTCGCACTGGTATCGACGGTTGCCTATCTCGGGCTGGAAGCGCGCCGGGTCGAGGTGCAGTGCCAGCTCGCCGCCGGATTGCCTGCGTTCAACATCGTCGGGCTCGCCGACAAGGCGGTGGGCGAGAGCCGCGAACGCGTGCGCGCCGCGCTGGCCGCGATGGGGCTGGCCCTGCCGGCAAAGCGGATCACCATCAACATGTCGCCTGCCGATCTGCCGAAGGAAGGCTCGCATTTCGATTTGCCCGTGGCGCTCGCGCTGCTCGCCGCGATGGAGGTGGCCGACGCCGAGCAATTGTCGGATTACGTCGCCGTGGGCGAACTCGCGCTTGATGGGCGGATCGTCGGCTCGCCCGGCGTGCTGCTTGCCGCGATCCATGCGGCGCAGGCGGACAAGGCGCTCATCTGTCCTGCCGTACAAGGCGCGGAGGCACAATGGGCGGGCGGGGCGTCGGTCGTTGCCGCGCCCGATCTCGTCAGCCTGCTCAACCATCTGAAAGGCACGCAGCAATTGCCGGTGCCCGCCCCCGGCGAGGTGGAGGAGCCGATGCCCGGTCCCGACTTGCGACAGGTGAAGGGGCAGGAGACGGCGAAGCGCGCGCTGGAAATAGCGGCGGCGGGCGGGCATAATTTGCTGATGATCGGGCCGCCGGGGGCGGGAAAATCGCTCCTTGCGAGTTGCCTGCCCGGCATATTGCCGCCGATGACATCGACAGAGGCGCTCGAAAGCTCGATGGTGCAATCGGTCGCGGGCCTGATGGAGGATGGCCGCATCCGCCGCGCGCGCCCGTTCCGGACCCCGCATCATTCCGCCTCGATGGCCGCGCTCACCGGCGGCGGGCACAAGGTGAAGCCAGGGGAAATCAGTCTCGCTCATCTTGGCGTGCTGTTCCTCGACGAATTGCCGGAGTTTCACGGCATTATGTAGCAAACGCACCAACGCGATGACGGGTGTAATCCCAAGTGCATGCAGGTGCCTCGCTAACGATGATGCCGCTCCAAATTAGGAGTTGGAAATTTGGCATACGTTTCATACAGCAGGGCTATGGGGAAAGAAGGCGCGCACATTCGGCTTAAGCTGGACACGGAAGAACCTGTAGCGCTTACGGCTTTTGTCTCGGAGTTTGTTGGTATTGCCAATCAATTCGAGAAATTTGTTTCGCGCGAATTCCCCGATATGAAAGCCGATAGTGAAATCTACATCAAGGAGGTCCGGAACGGCTGCATCGAAGCTGATCTTGTGACCTTTATCGCAGGAGGCACCTTATCGGCGGCGGCGGGCGCAGCAGTCTTTGCGCTCGATGCGATGGATAAGGTGCAAATCTTCGCGAAATTTGTTGATAGCCTCAAGAGGCGTGTTTCCCCCTACTTCCGTAAGGGTGGGAGAACGCATGACGCTAGCAAAGGCGATCTAAACGACTGGCTGAAAACGACACAGGCTATAGCGAATGATCCGAATGGCTCCACTTCTTTGGAAGCGGCAGTTTTCGAAGATGGTGAGCGCAAGGTTCGAGCCGCGTTTAAGTTCAACAGCAGCCAAGCGCGCGAAGCTGAGCGTGAAATCAATGAGCACAAGAAAGAATTAGAAACGGGAACTGCTGCTGATCATCCGCGGGTGATGATGCGGTTCGTTCGCCCTTCGATTGAAAAGGTCAGCAGTCACAAGAGGACAGGCGAACGAGCCCTGATCGAATCCGTTCATCCCAAGCCTCTTGCTGTGATGTATGCTTCTGACATGGCACGAGAACGCATACAGCACACATTGAAAGAAAGCGAAATCAACACGTTCAACCTTCTGTTCGATGTAGACGTGAACGTGGAAATGAGCAGAGGTAAGCCAACTGCTTTCCGTATTGTCCACATGCATGATGTGACTGACGCGCCCGACGAAGAAGACTAAATACGAATCTCTCGCGCTTCAATTGCTGTCAGACATTGAACAAGAAACACCGCTGTAAATTTGCCCCGGCTGATCTTGTTACGGATGTTCGGCTCTGTGTCCATCACGCCAATGTCAGCCAGTTTGCCAACTAGATCGGCATAGGTGATGCCCCGGCGCTTCAATTCGCCCTTGAGCATCCCTTTGACGCGATCCTCCCATTCTTTCTCTCTGACCGGCATTGCGTTCTCCTATGATGCTACATGCCATCATAGGCGATGCATTCGTCATTGACAACGCTACGTTATGTCATCATAAAGAGTGCATAAGCACTGGAAACGATGATATGCAACACTTTCTCCTCTCCGCCGCCGCTCGCACGTTGAGCCTCAAGGCCGTCTTTCGGATGACCGAAGAACGCGCTTACTCGACGTTTTGCGAGCTGCGCTGGCCCGAGACGGACGGCGAGGCGATCTGCCCGCGCTGCGGCTGCACGGAGGCTTATCACATCAGCACCCGCCGCAAGTTCAAGTGCGTTGCCTGCCATCACCAGTTCAGCGTCACCAGCGGCACAATCTTTGCCTCACGCAAAATGTCGTTCGGCGATCTGCTGGCCGCTATCGTGATCTTCGTGAACGGTGCGAAGGGCATTGCTGCCCTACAGCTTAGCCGCGATCTGGATTGCCAGTATAAGACGGCCTTCGTTCTTACGCACAAGCTGCGTGAAGCGATGGCGCGCGAGCAGATGGACCGCCAGCTTAATGGCTCGGTCGAAATCGACGGCGCTTATTTCGGTGGCTATGTGAAGCCGGAAAACGTGAAGGCCGATCGCAAGGACCGCCGCCTCACCGCAAACCGTTCGGGCAAGCGCCAGTGCGTTGTCATCATGCGCGAGCGTGGTGGCAAGTCGCTGCCGTTTATCGTGCGCAATGAAGGTGATGCCGTCCCTTACGTTCGTGACCGCGTTGGCACACTCGCGACGATCCATGCCGACGAAGGTACGGGTTGGGATGCGCTTCACGCCGGTTGGGACACGCATCGCATCAACCATTCGGTGCAGTTCATGGACAAGGGCGTCTGCACCAATCAGGCGGAAAGCTTCTTTAGCCGTCTTCGCCGCATGGAAGTCGGCACCCATCACCATATCGCAGGGCCGTATCTCTACGCCTATGCTAGCGAGGCGTCATGGCGCGAGGACAACCGCCGTGTGGATAACGGCTCGCAGGCTGCGATGGTGGGGGGCGCTGCCATGGCCTCGCGTCAAAGCCGGGTTTGGGCGGGGTATTGGCAAAGAGCTTGACATACCGATTTTTGCAAGTTACTGCCGCGCAGACGCAGTAACTTGTTGCCATTTTTGGTTTGCTCACTAAACTTACACTGTGGTAAGTTTGGAGTTCGCTTATGGCAGACACGATTTCGGACGAGCTCGAAAAGCTCATACGCGATCGCCTCGCGGACATGAGTGTCACTGATATCAGGATTTGTCTTGATTCTGATGACGCTGGTGAGCGAGCCTATCGCGTAATGGTTGTTTACGAAGCTAAACGTGGCGCATTGGAGTCGGCTAAAACGGCATCGCTTGCTCGTTATGCTCGACACAAGTTGCTTGATATGGACGAAAACGCTTTTCCGTTCTTTAGGTTTGTTTCCGATAAGGACGCGAAGGCTCTTGCAGCCGCTTGACCTTATAAAATCTGCGAAAGTCTTGCTGGAATCCAGTTCCGGCAAGCCTTCGCAGGTAAACTTAAGGCGTTCAATTAGCAGCATCTATTACGCCCTTTTTCATTGCTTGGCCCGTAATTCGGCAGACCTGCTAATTGGGGGCACGGGGTCTGACAGAAGCAAGCCTGCGTGGCAGCAAACCTATCGCGCTCTTGAACACGGTGTCGCGCTGAACGCATGTAAGGTCGACTCCGTAATAAGACAGTTCCCCAAACCTATCGAGGATTTTGCTAATCACTTCATCACTATGCAGGACAAGCGGCATAAAGCCGATTATGACCCCTTTGTGAAATTTACAAAATCTGAAACGGTCGCTGATCTAATGATCGCGGAAACCGTATTGGACGATTTTTATCGCGTAGCGATTAAAGACCGAAGGGCCTTTTGCGCCCATGTAATTTTCCGCAAAAGGAAAATTTAGTTTTTTAAAATCCCCCAAACCAGCAACCCGCTCTTACCCGGCTCTGAGACAACCAAAGCCCGATCCCGCAGATTGCGCAAAGCCGCGCCGATCCGCTTCTGCATCGCCTTCGTAAGATCGCGGTCGTTCAGGTTTAATTCCCGCTCTGCCATAAGCCGCAACGTGATGGCTTTTACGTCCATCGCGCCCTCTTTGCGCAGCATTGCTAGGATCGCCCGCGTTACCTGTCCCTTGAACGCCCTGTGGCGCGGTGGGAGCGGCTTGGGCTTTATCTCGTCCAGTTCAATGTCCGGATCGAACATGCGCAAGCTGGCGTCGATATGATCGAGGTCTATCATCGCCTGCCGAAGCTGGTCCTGTAGCCCGTCAATCTGTCCAGCGAGTTCGCCGCGCTTCTCTCGCAATGCGCTTACTACGTGTGTGTCTGCCATATGGTGACATTACGCCACGCGCATGATTGCAGCCATATACATGCTGGTGCGTTTGCTACATAATGCCGGAGTTTCAGCGTGCGGTGCTCGATTCGCTGCGACAGCCGCTGGAAACTGGCGAGGTCAGCGTCGCGCGGGCCAACGGCCACGTGACCTTCCCCGCCGATGTGCAGCTTGTCGCGGCGATGAACCCGTGCCGCTGCGGCCATCTGGGGGATCCGGCACTGGCGTGTTCGCGCGCGCCGAAATGTGCCGCCGATTATCAGGGCAAGATATCGGGACCGCTGCTCGACCGGATCGACCTGCATATCGAGGTCGACCCGGTGTCGGCGCGCGATCTGGCACTGCCGCCGGCGGCGGAGGGCAGCGCCGAGGTTGCCGCGCGCGTCGCCGCGGCCCGCGCCGTGCAGGCCGAACGCCAGGGACGGACCGGCGCGCGCACCAATGCGCAGCTCGATGGCGAGGCGCTGGACCGCTTCGCCACGCCGGACGTGGCGGGCCGCGAATTGCTGTTCAAGGCCGCCGATGCGATGCGCCTGTCGGCCCGCGGCTACACCCGCATCCTGCGCGTGGCGCGGACCATCGCCGATCTCGCCGGCGCGCGCGACATCGGCCGTCCGCACGTGGCGGAGGCGCTGTCCTATCGCCGGCAGGCCCCGCGCGCGTAAAGGCTTATCCCGCGACGCGTGCCACCGGCGCGGTAAAGCGCACGGCCATCCCCTCTTCGCCGAAAGTCACCTTCGCACTTCCGGCAGGGTCGAGCCCGCTTTGCACGAGCCGCATGCCCAGCCCCTTCTTCTCCGGCTCGGTGGCGGGCGGTCCGCCGATCTCCCGCCATTCGACGACGAGTTGCGGCCCATCGGCGTGATCCTCGACATGGCTGGCGATTTCGGCCCGGCCCCCTTCAACGGAAAGCGCGCCATATTTCATCGCATTCGTCGCCAGCTCGTGCACCAGTATCGAGAGCAGCAGCGTGGGCCGCGAGGCAAGGTTGAAATCCGCCCCCGACCAAACCGCCCGCTCCTCCACGCCGAGCCGCGACAACACCGCGTCCACCACCGCGCGAAGCGAACCTGCCGCGTGCGTCCGGCTCAACAATATGTCGTGCGCCGACGACAATGCGGCGATCCGGCGGTTGAATTCCATCACCGGTGCCGCATCCGCCACGCCGCGCAGCGTATGGCTCGCGATCGCCTGCACCAGCGCCAGCGAATTTTTCAGCCGGTGGGACATTTCCTGATTGATCGCGCGCTGTTCCGTGACATCGGTGATCACGCCGTAAAGCCGGTCCGGTTCGCCCTTCTTGCCCGGCGCCAGTTCCGCGCGCCTTTGCACCCATCGGCGCGCGCCGCCCGGTTGCTCGATCTCGTATTCCGAGACGCGCAGATCGTCGGCATCGTCCACGGCATCGAACCGCAACGCATCGCCAGGCTGCATCGCCGACAGCATTTTCACGTCGAGCGCGCTCGCATCGTCGAGGCCGTAGATACGGCGGAATTCGCGCGTGGTTTCGACGATTCCCGTCGTCAGATCCACCTCGAAGGCGCCGACATGGCCGGCCTCCTCGGCAAGGCGCATACGCTCCACCGTGCGGCGCATGATCGCGGTTTCGCGTTCGGCGTCGGCCACCTCGCGACGGAGTTCCAGATTGTTGACGACCTGTCTGGCAAGGCCGGTCAACATGCGCTGTTGTTCGCGGCTCAACCCGCCGGGACGGGGTACGGTGTCGATTACGCACAGCATTCCGATGATCGTCCCGCCGGGCGTGATCAGCGGCGCGCCGGCATAGAAGCGGATGTGCGGATCGGCGGTGACGAGCGGATTTTGCGCGGTGCGCGCATCCTTCGTCAGATCCTCGATGACGAGCATCCGGTCGCTGTGCATGCCATGGCGGCAGACCGACTGGCTGATCGGGGTTTCGCACGCCTCGAACCCGATGCGCGCCTTGAACCACTGGCGATCCGCCTCGACCAGGCTGATGAGAGCGACCGGCGCGTCGCACAGCTGCGACGCGATAAAGGCGATTTCGTCGAAAGCGTCCTCCGCCCCGGTGTCGAGCACGCGATAATCGTCGAGCGCGCGTCGGCGTTTGCGCGCGGCGCGGTCCTGTCCGGGCGGCGCGCTTTGCGCCGTGTCGCCGGGCTCTGTGGTCGAATCGTCGCGGGAGGGGTCTGCGGTATAAGTCATGATGCAAGGCGACCGTAACATGGCGGGCGGGCGGCGGCGAGACCTTGGCCGACAAGTCGATCATCAAGGCGATTGACGCTATCCACGGGCCGGGTCCATAGCATAGCCATGCTGTTTCGTATCGCGTTTTCTGTGCGGACCACGATGGCGGCGGCCATCGTCGCCGCCTCGCTGTCGTGGGCGATCACGGCCACGCTGGCACAGGATGCGGGCGCGGTCTTGGTGCCGGGGGCGGAGGACCGGGCGAGCCTGCGCTGTGCCGCGGCGTTTGCGCTGGCGGACGGCGCAAGGGCGCGCGGCAATCCCGTGCCCGGCTATGCAGGAACGGGCGAACGGGGGCGCGAATATATGGTGCGTACCGGCGCGCGCCTGACCGCCGCGGGGTGGAGCCGCGCCGATGTCGCCGCCGCCATGCGCGATGCGGCGGTCGAGGTCGCCGGACAATTGCCGCAACTGGCGCGGTCATGCAATGCGCTGCTCGACACAGAAGTGCCGCCCGCCCGCCCGGTAACGCGCGCGCGATGCGTGGCATCGCTTCAGATTGCCGCCGCCACCGCGCGCGGCGCGGAGGCGGACACCTTGCGCGGGCGCGCGGCCCGGCTGGCCGAAACGCTGCGCCGGGACGAAGGGGCCGAAACCGCCGACCGCACCATCGCCGCCGCGCGGGAGGCCATGTTGAACGGCCGCGCCGCGTCGGTGCCCGCCGATTGCGACGGCGCGGTGCCCGGTTTGCAACTGGTCAAACCGGATTGAAGCGCGCATGATGGCCCCCGCGTATCGATGGGGATGCGTGGGCATCGGGGAACACCATGTATATCGCTCTCATCCTGATCGTCGTGCTGGCGATCGTCATCCTGTTTTCCAGCGTGCGCGTGGTGCGCCAGGGCTATGTCTACACGATCGAGCGGCTGGGCCGGTTCACCAAACCCGCCAATCCGGGCCTCCATGTCATCGTGCCCTTCGTCGACCGCGTGGGTCAGAAGATCAACATGATGGAGCAGGTGCTCGACATTCCGGGGCAGGAGATCATCACCAAGGACAACGCCATGGTCGGCGTCGATGCGGTGGTGTTCTTTCAGGTGCTCGACGCGGGCAAGGCGGCCTATGAGATTTCCGGCCTGCACAACGCGATACAAGCGCTCACCACCACCAATCTGCGGACCGTCATGGGGTCGATGGATCTCGACGAAACCCTGTCGAAGCGGGACGAGATCAATGCCCGGCTGCTGTCGGTCGTGGATCATGCGACCTCGCCCTGGGGGTTGAAGGTGACGCGGGTCGAGATCATGGACATCCGCCCGCCCAAGGATATTTCCGACGCCATGGCCCGGCAGATGAAGGCCGAACGGCTGAAACGCGCGCAGATCCTCGATGCCGAGGGCAGCCGCGCGGCGGAGATTCTTCGTGCCGAAGGCGAGAAACAGGCCCGCATTCTCGATGCCGAAGGGCGCCGCGAATCCGCCTTCCGCGATGCTGAGGCGCGCGAACGCGAGGCGGAGGCCGAGGCCCGCGCGACACAGGTCGTGTCCGATGCCATCGCGTCGTCGGGGACGCAGGCGCTGAACTATTTCGTGGCGCAGAAATATGTCGAAGCGGTGGAGGAATTCGCCCGTTCGCCCAATGCGAAGACGATCCTGTTCCCGGTCGAGGCGACGCAGCTCATCGGCTCGCTCGGCGGAATTGGCGAACTGGTGCGCGATGCGGTGACGCCGCCCGCCGGCGCGGCCAAGGCGGATGCGCCACGCTCCGACCGTGCGTCTTCCGATAATGGCACGCCGTTCCCGCCGCGGCCCACCGTGCCCGCCACGCGGGACGATCGCGCATAATGGACTGGCTCGGCGATCTTGATGGGGAATGGGCATGGGTCGTGATCGGCATCGTGCTGGCCACGGCCGAACTGATCGTGCCGGGCTATTTCCTGATCTGGATGGCGGCGGCCGCCCTTGCGACCGCATTGGTCGCGGCGGTGACCGCGGTGGGGATCGAGATACAGCTGCTCAGCTTTGCCGTGTTCTCCGTCTTTTCGGTGGCGGCGGCAAAGAACTGGCTCAATTCCTATCCCATCGAATCGTCCGATCCGTTGATGAACGATCGCGGCGGGCGCCTGGTCGGTCAGGGCGTCGTCGTCACGCAGCCGATCGAAGGCGGCGAGGGTCGCGTGCGCCACGGGGACAGCGAATGGCCCGCACGCGGTCCCGATGCGCCGGTCGGCACCCGGCTCACCGTCATCGGCCACGATGGCACCACGCTTGTTGTCGGACCGCCGAGGGCTCCCCATATCGGCAGCAACAGCGAAATCATGCCCTAAGGAATTGACGATGGCCGATAAAATGAACCTCTCCGAAGCGGAATGGCGCGACCGCCTCACGCCGGAGGAATATCATGTCCTGCGCGAAGGCGGGACCGAGCGGGCGTTTACCGGCGAATATAATGCCAAGAAGGAGCCCGGCATCTACAAATGCGCCGGGTGCGGCACGCCCTTGTTTCCCTCCGACACCAAATATGATAGCGGTTCGGGCTGGCCCAGCTTCTACGCTCCGCTCGACGAGAATGCGGTCGAGGAAAAGACCGACACCTCCCACGGCATGGTCCGGACCGAGGCGCGCTGCGCCACATGCGAAGGGCATCTGGGCCATGTGTTTCCCGACGGGCCGAACCCCACCGGCTTGCGCTACTGCATGAACAGCGCCAGCCTGGACTTCGAACCGAAGGACCATTGACCGCTGCGCATCCTGTTCCGTCCGCCGCCTGCTCCCTCGCGCGAACGTTCATCGAAGGTTCTGGCTCCTTCGCCCATCTGTCGCTAGACACAGGCGCGAAGCGGGGCTTTCCCGTGGCAGATTGACGGACCAGAATGGCGAACGACAGCAGGCGGCGATCCACTCCGCGCCGGCCGCGCAAACCCGAAAAACGGAAAAGGCGCTGGCTCGGCCGGGTGCTGGGCTGGGGCGTTGCGCTTGTGGTTCTGGCCGCGGTGGGGCTGTTTCTCGCCGTGGCGTTCACCGCGCGTTCGCTGCCGAGCTACGCCGCCCTGCGTGCGAGCGAACATGCGCAGATGATCGTCGTGCGGGCGCGCGACGGGACGGAGATCGTCCAGCTCGGCCCAAGCTATGGCGAATGGCTCAACTCCCGCGAAATACCGCAGGTGATGAAGGGTGCGATGATCGCGGTGGAGGACCGGCGGTTCTACTCGCACTACGGGGTCGATCCGGTCGGCGTGCTGCGCTCGCTCTGGGTCCGCGCGCGCGAAGGGCGCTGGCGGCAGGGCGGCTCGACCATCACGCAGCAACTTGCCCGCAATATCTTCCTCAACAACAATCGCACGTTCGAGCGCAAGGCGCGCGAGGCGATCCTCGCCCTCGCGCTGGAGCGGAAATTCACCAAGGAGGAGATCCTCGAACTTTACCTCAACAAGGTGTATTTCGGCGGCGGCGCCTATGGCATCGATTCGGCGAGCCGGTTGTTCTTCAGCCATCCGGCGACCGAGCTGTCGACGCCGGAGGCCGCGATCATCGCCGGGCTGGTGAAGGCGCCGTCGCAATATTCGCCCACCGCCGATGCCGAGGCCGCCGTTTCGCGGGCGAGCATCGTGCTCCGCCTGATGGCGCAGGAGGGCGTCATCAGCCCGTATGAGGCGCGCAATGTCGATCCCGAAACGGTCCGGCTGAAAAAGGACCACGGGCAGAATTCGGTCCGCTATTTCACCGATTGGGCGCTGCCGCAGCTCGACATGCTGCTCCCCAATACGTTCGAGCCGATCGAGGTTTGGACCACGCTCGACCCCGGATTGCAGGATGCGGCCACCGCCGCGATCCGCAACAACGCCCCATCGGGCGCGCAGGGCGCCTTGGTCAGCATGGACCGCGACGGGGCCGTGCTCGCGCTTGTCGGCGGGGCGGATTACGTCAAATCGAACTACAACCGCGCGACGCAAGCGGTCCGGCAGCCCGGTTCCGCGTGGAAGCTTTTCGTCTATCTCGCCGCGCTGGAGGCTGGGTACACCCCCGATTCCGCCGTGATCGACAAGCCCGTCACGATCGAGGGGTGGACCCCGCGCAATTCCGGCGGCCGCTATGCGGGACAGATCGACCTTCGCAGCGCCTTTGCCTATTCAAAGAACACCGTCGCGGCGCAGCTGGGCGAGGAGGTCGGGTTCGGCACGGTCGCCAGCATGGCGCGGCGGTTCGGCATCACCACGCCGGTTTCCACATTTCCGTCGATGGTGCTGGGTGCGTCGGAAACGCGGCTCATTGACATGACGCGCGCCTTTGCCGCCGTGTCGGCACAGGGCCGTTCGGTTACACCCTATGGCATTACGAAGGTGACGGGGGCCGACGGCTCGCTCCTCTATCGCCGTCAGCCGGAACGCGAGCAGATGCTCGTCGCGCCCTATGTCGCGGCGGCGATGACCGACCTGTTGCAGACCGCGGTCAGCACGGGCACCGGCCGCGCGGCACAGATCGGCCGCCCCGTCGCAGGCAAGACCGGCACGACCAGTTCGAACAAGGATGGCTGGTTCCTGGGCTTTTCGAGCGGGATCACCACCGGCGTATGGATGGGCCGCGACGATGCAAAGGCGGTGAGAGGGTTACAGGGCGGCGCCGCACCCGCCCGCGCCTTTGCCGATTTTATGCGGCGCGCCGTTGCGAAACGCCCGGTCGAACAGTTTCAGACGGAATTACAGCTACCCGAATGGCAGCTCGAACCCGATGACGAGACATGGTTCGGCAACCCTGACGATTATTATTTCATGGATGAGGACGGCAACCCCGTCGATCCGGTGCGCGGCGATGGCTGGGGCCGGTATGAACAGGGTTACGGGCCGGGTTCCGGCGACGATTATGACGAGGATTACCGATATCGCGGCAACGAGCCGGAGGAGCCTCGCGTCGTGCGCCCGCGCGACGATTATCGCGGTCGGAACCGGGCCGAGCCGGATCGCGCCCCGTCCGCCCCGCCGCCGCCCGCCGCGAATGAGGATTTCCTGAACCGGGCGATCGGGCGCGGCGATGGCGGGGCGCCCGGGACGCAGGGCGCCCCACCCTCCGGCACCGCCGCTGCGCCGCCAAGGTCGCGGCCGATGCCGGCGCCGACGCCGGTCCCGACCCGAATCCCGGTTTCGCCGCAATCGCCCTGATTACCGGCCCTGATTATCGGCCCTGATTATCGGAAAGGCCAAAGGATGAAAAAAAGGGCCGCCTCCCATGGGGAAGCGGCCCTTTTCATGGCGGAACGGTGGCTCAGCGAATGCGGAGCGGGATATAGACCGCCTGCTGCCCCCGGCGCTGCACCCGCACCAGAACGGCCTCCCGGCCTTCGTCCTGTGCCATGCGAATCACAGCCTCCAGATCTGAGTTGCTGTTGACCGCACGGTAATTGGCGCTGAGGATAATGTCACCGCGGCGCAGTCCCTTGGCCGCGGCATCGGACGACCGCGCGACGCCTGCGACGACCAGCCCGCCGGTATCGTCGGACACGCCAAGCTGCCGCGCGATCTGCGGCGTGAGCGGCGTGGTCGACAGGCCGAGCGCCTCGCCGATGGAGGAATCCTCGCCGCTCGGCTCGCTCTGCTCCAGGCTGTCGCCGCTTTCCTCCGGCGCCATGAACTGGTTCTGCTGCGCCAGCTCCTCGGCCGAGGGGCGCTGCGCGATGCGGGCCGTCAGGCGGACACGCTCGCCATTGCGGATC
This sequence comes from Croceicoccus hydrothermalis, assembly GCF_022378335.1. Lineage (GTDB taxonomy): Bacteria > Pseudomonadota > Alphaproteobacteria > Sphingomonadales > Sphingomonadaceae > Croceicoccus > Croceicoccus hydrothermalis. Next base: position 50,614 of record NZ_JAIQCI010000004.1, on the reverse strand, counting down.
GCGATGATCGGCACGCGGGAACCCGGCTCAATATTAGACACCACGAAGGACAGCGTCTGTTCCGGCGTGATTTCCTTGCCGTCGATTTCGACCACGACGTCGCCGGCGCGCAGGCCCGCTTCGGCCGCGGCGCCGCCGGGCACCACCGATTGCACGAATTCGCCCCGGTTCCGGCGAATGCCGAGCGAGGAGGCAAGATCGTCGTCGACGGCCTGAATCTGGATGCCGAGATAGCCGCGCTCGATCTCCTCGCCGCTGATGAGCTGGCGCACAATGGGCGCGGCGGTTTCGGCGGGAATCGCGAAACCGATGCCGACGCTGCCCCCGGTGGGGGAGAAGATCGCGTTGTTGATGCCGATCACATTGCCCTGCATATCGAACATCGGCCCGCCGGAATTGCCCCGGTTGATGGCCGCGTCGGTCTGCAGATAACGGTCATAGGCGCCGCCGCCGCCCGTCGCGCGATACACGGACGAGATGATGCCCGACGTCACCGTACCGCCCAGGCCAAACGGATTGCCGATGGCAATGACCCAGTCGCCGACGCGTGCCTGACGCGAATCGCCGAAATTGACGAAGGGGAACGGATCGTCACGATTGACCTTGAGCACGGCGAGATCGGATTCGGGATCCGCCCCGACCAGCTCCGCCTCATATTCCCGCCCGTCGGGCAGGGTGACGGTGATTTCCTCGATCGTGGCGCGGCCCTGTGCGGTGACGACGTGATTGTTCGTCACGACATAGCCGTCTTCGGAAATGATGAAGCCCGAACCCAGCGATTGCGCCTCGCGCGTTTGCGGCTGTCCGCCGCCGCCACCGCGCCGGCCGAACATCCCTTCGAACGGGGTGCCGGCAAACGGGTTCTGTTCCTGCACCTCGATCCGCTGACGCGTGGAGATGTTCACGACGGCAGGGGCGAGCTGTTCGGTGAGATCGGCAAAGCTTGCGGGCGCACCGCTGCGCGGGACGACGCGGCTCATCGTGGCGTCGTCGTTCTGCGCGATCTGCGCCCCGGCGGGATAGCCGGTGGCGAGAGAAACCGCGGCGCCGCCAAGAAGCAGCGCGGTGGTGAGCGAATAGGCGTAGCGCAAAGGTTCTATCCTCGTTCGTTTCTGTTGCACCGGACATGTTCTGTCCGGCCGTCCCATCCCCGGTCGGGCGTCAATTCACACCGCATCCCATGAATGGCCATTGAATAGCCGGATTTCAACGTCAGCGGCCGCCGCGAAACTGCCGCAGATATTCGTTGTCGGGCGACAGGATGATCGAACTGTTTTCATTGTCGCCGGCAAACACCGCATCGTAACTCTGCATCGCGCGGTAGAAATCGTAGAATTCCGGATCCTGGTTGAAGCTGTCGGCATAGGTGCTGGCCGCTTCGGCCTCTGCGCCGGCGCGGATGATCTGTGCCGCTTTCTGTCCCTGGGCGCGGATCGTGTCCGATTCCTGCTTTCGCGCGGATTCCATCCGGGTGAACGCGGTTTCGAGCGGACGGCCGGGCGGCAGATCGGCGCGCTTGATCTGCACATCGATCACCTGCGCGCCATATTCGCGGGCCTGCCGGTCGAGACCGCGTTGTATTTCCTCCATCGCCTCGCCGCGTTCCGCGGTGAGCAAGGCCTGGAAACTGCGCGTGCCGAGCCGCTGGCGCAGCACCGAGTTCAGGATCGGCTGCAATTGTTCGGCGACGCGTTCGGTGCTGCCGGCGGTTTCGACCATCAGCGTGGGGTCGATGATACGGAACCGGGCATAGGCATCGACCTCGAGCCTGCGCTGATCCCGGCTCAACACTTCCTGCCGCTGCATATCGACGTCGAGCACGCGCTTGTCGACCATCTCCACCCGTTCGATAAGCGGGATGCGGAACACGATGCCAGCGCCAGTCTGACCATAGTCGAGATTGGGACGGAAACGGTTCGCGACCCGTTCGGGCTTACCATTGCGGATGATTACGGCCTGCTGCGTTTCGGGGACCACCACGATCGACGCGGCGGCAATCAGCGCGAGCACGATGGCCGCAATGATGAGCGCCTTGTACCGGTTCCAGATATGTTCCATCACTGGCCTCCCGCGGCGTTGTTGCCATTGGCGGCCGGTCCCCGCGACGGCGTGGATGCGCCCGACGTGGCGGCGCTGGGCGCGGTATCGCCGCCGCCGCTGCGCCTGCGGCTCGCCTCCGGCAGGGGCAGGTAGGGCACGACGCCGTCGGCCTCCACGATGGTTTTCGGCGTCTGGCTCAACACGCGTTCCATGGTTTCGTAATACATGCGGCGGCGCGTGACCTCGGGCGCCAGGCGATATTCGCTATACACCTGATTGAACGCCTCGGCTTCGCCTTCTGCGCGGGCGGTGACCTGCTCGGCCCAGGCGCGCGCGCGATTGATGTCGGATTGCGCGTCCTGCTGCGCGGCAAGCACTTCCTTGAACGCGTCGATCACGCGGGTCGGCGGGTCCGCCTTCTTGATTTCGACACCCTGCACCGCGACACCCGAACGATACGCGTCGAGCAATTGCTGCATCCGTGCGCGCACGGCCTGCTCGATCTGCGCGCGGCCGGCACCCGACAGCGCATCGTCGAGCTTCACCTCGGCGACGCTGGCGCGCATGGCGGCCTCGGCCACTTCGCGCACGGTTTCATCGGGTTCGGCAAGCTGAAAGCTGTAAAGCTTCAGATCCTTGATGTTCCAGCGCACGAGATAGGAAAGGTCGACCAGATTCTGATCGCCGGTCAGCATCAGCTTCTCCTCCGTCCCGTCGGGGATATTGTCCCGCCGGATCGAGGTAACGTCCATGTCCGACACGCTTTGGATCGGCCAGGGCAGGGTGAGATGCAGGCCGGGGTTCAACGTGCGGGTATATTTGCCCGCCGTGGTGACGATGCCCTGTTCCTTGGCGTTGATCTGATGGACCGAACTCAGGAAGAGCCACAGCAGGACCACCGCCGCAATGATATACGGGGTCCAGCTTCTGCCGCCGGGCGCGCGGGGGAACTGCGTCGGTCCGCCGCCGCCGCCGCGCCGTTGGCGGGCGCGGAAAATGTCCTCTATGTTCGATGCCCTGCGACCCGGCGTGCGCCCGTCCGGGCTGCCTTGTCCGGCAGGCTCGCTGCCCGGCAGCCACGGGTTTTTCGGCTTGCCGCCGTCGCCCGCCGGCACGGTGTCCGGTTCGCCGCCCGGGCCGCGATCCGAATCGTCGTCGCCCGACGATCCCCCCCAGGGGTTGCGCCCGGCCATTGCCAAAATCCTGTCCTTCAGGGACCCGCCCGTTTTATCCATGATGTCCTTATAGCTATTGAGAGGCGCAAAAACAGGGGCTGTCGGTGGCTTTTTGCGCTGTTAAATGCGAACCGGTGCGAATGATCGTAAAGGAAACACCATGAATGACGCCCAACAAGGCGCCGCCCAGGGCCGCGAAACCGCCATCCGCACCGCGCTCGCCCCGGTGGCGGGCGACCGTGTCGAAGGGGTGCGCCTGACCGAAACCGCCGTGACGCTGGTCGTCGAGGTGGGCGGGCTGAACGATGGCGCGCGTGCCTCGCTGGAGCAACGCATCCGCGCCGCGCTGGCGGACATGGAATTGCCGCCGCTGCGCATCGCCATGACGGCGGAGCGTGGACCCGAAAAGCCGAAACCACGCCTCATCGCGGTCGGTTCGGGCAAGGGCGGCGTGGGCAAGTCCACCGTGTCGGCCAATCTGGCCGTCGCGATGAAGCGTGCCGGGCGCCGCGTCGGCCTCGTCGATGCGGACATCTACGGCCCGTCGCAACCGCGCTTGATGCAGAGCGAGGACAAGAAGCCGCAGGCGAAGGACAAGCAGCTCATCCCCGTGACCGGCGTGCTCGACATTCCGATGCTGTCGATGGGTCATCTCGCCACGCCGGATCAGGCGATCGCATGGCGCGGGCCGATGGCGGGCAATGCGCTGGCGCAACTGATCGAGGCGGACTGGGGCGATGTCACCGATCTCGTCATCGACCTGCCCCCCGGCACCGGCGACGTGCAGCTTACCATGATACAGAAGTTCAAGCCCATAGGCGCGGTGATCGTGTCCACGCCGCAGGATCTCGCCTTGATGGACGCGCGCCGCGCCATCGCCTTTTTCGACAAGGCGGCGGTGCCGACCATCGGCATTGTCGAGAACATGGCCGGTTTCGCCTGCCCCCATTGCGGCGAAGTCAGCGACCCGTTCGGCGCCGGCGGAGCCGAGGCGGCGGCCCGGGAACTGGGCCGCCGGTTCCTGGGGTGCATACCGCTCACCATGACGCTGCGCGAGGAAAGCGACGCGGGAACGCCGCCCGCCGCCGGATCGGGCGAGATTTCGGACATGTTTGCCGACCTTGCCGGGCAGGTCATGGCCTTTGCCGACAGCGTGGACGCCGATGCCGAAGCTGCGAAAGCCTGAAACCGCGCCGCGCTCCGCCGGGCGCGGTGTGCGTGTGACGCGGCGCGGCCTGCTCATCGGGGCGGCGGCGGGCGGCGGGCTGATCGCGGCATGGACGTTCATCCCGCGCGAATATCCGGTGCCGATCCCGCCGGGTGAGGGGCAGCGCGCCTTCGGCAGCTGGATCAAGCTGTCGCGCGATGGGGTGGTGTCGATCGCGGTGCCCGTGCTCGAAATGGGGCAGGGGGCGACGACGCTGCTGCCGCGCATCGCGGCGCAGGAGCTGGGCGCGGACTGGCGGCAGATCGCGGTGGAACCTGCGGCGATCAGTGCGACCTACGCCGATCCGGTGCTCGCCGCGTATTGGGCGCAGCTCTGGGCGGGGTGGTTCGCGCCCATCGCCGATACGCCCGGCGATACGCTGGCGAAACTTCACGCACAGCGAGAAACGCTGATGGCGACGGCGGACGGCACCGCGCTTGCCGCGTATGAAACGCCGCTGCGCGAGGCGGCGGCGGGTCTGCGCGCGGTGCTGTCGATGGCCGCAGCGGAGCGGTGGGACGTCGCGTTCGAGGAATGCCGCGCCGAGGGCGGCTTCATCATCCACGGCGACAAGCGCGTGCGTTTCGCCGATCTGGTCGATGACGCCGCCCGTTTCGACGCGCCCGATCCCCCGCTGCTCAACCCCGCCCCGGCGAGCGAGACGGCCGCGCCGATCTTTACAGGGCCGCACCAAAGCTACCCCCGGCTCGACGCGCCGTCCAAGGTCGACGGCAGCTTTCCCTTTGCCGCGGACATACGCCTGCCCGGCATGCTGTTCGCCGCCATTGCGCACGGGTCGTTGCCGGGTGCGCGGCTGACGGGTTTCGATCATGGGGCGGCGCGGCGCATCACCGGATATGAAGGGCGGGTGGTCCATGACGAATGGATCGCCGCACTGGGCCGCAGCACATGGGCCGCGGAAAAGGCTGTGAAGGCGCTTGCCCCCCGTTTTGCCCCGACCGGCGAACTGGCCGAGGATATTCGTATCGAGGCCGCGTTGCAGACCGCGCTGACCAAAGGTGAGGCGGTCGCTGTGCATGAAACCGGCGATCCGGTGCCTTTGCTCGACCGGCCCGATGCGATCGCGGCGCGCTATGACATTGCGCCGGCCTGGCATGGCACCCTCGAAACCGCGAGCGCGACCGCGCGGCTCGCCGATGGCAGGCTGGAGCTGTGGATCGCGTCGCAGGCGCCGGAGCAGGCGCGGCGCGCGGCGGCGGGCGCGCTTGGCATGGGGGTGCGCGACGTCGTCGTCTATCCGGTGGGCGCGGGCGGGAGCTTCGATGCGCGGCTCGACATTCGCATCGTGCGGGAGGCGGCACTGATCGCACGGGCGGCGGGGCGCTCGATACAGCTGAGCTATTCGCGCTGGCAGGAGATGCTGACCGAAATGCCGCGTGCGCCCATCGCGGCGCAGGTCCGCGCCGTGCCGGGGCGCAACGGGTTGATCGCCGCGTGGCAGTCGCGCATCGCCACCCCGGCACCTGCGCGGCAGATGCACGACAGGCTGTTCGCGCGCATGGCGCCCGCCGAGGCGATGGCGGCGAACGATGACGCGGTCGATCCGCCGGCGCTGTTCGGGGCGGCCCCGCCCTATCGCATTCCCGCCATGCGGGTGGAGGCGGTGCCCGCCGCGATCGGCCTGCCGGTCGGGCGGATACGCGGCAATGGCGATGCGGCGTGTTGCTTCATCACCGAAAGCTTCATGGACGAGATGGCGGGCGCCGCGGGGGCGGAGCCGCTGTCCTATCGCGTGGCGATGCTGGGTGGGGACGTGCGGCTGGCCGAATGCCTTCAGGGCGCAGCCCAGATCGGCGAATGGGATGGCGGCATCGCCGGATCGGGGCAGGGGATTGCCTGCTGGCACATGCGCGACCCTGCGGGCCGGGCCGACGGCGGCGGGCGGATCGCGGCCATCGTTCGCGCCCGGCGCGGCCCGATGGGGGTCGAGGTCGTCAGCATCGCGGCCTTTTGCGACATCGGGCGCGTCGTCGACCTCGAACTCGCGCTTCAGCAGATCGAGGGCGGATTGCTTTATGGCATGGGCCTCGCGCTCGGCTCGCGTGCAAGCTATGGCCGCGGATTGCCGCGGGAGGAAACGATCGGGGCGTTGAATCTGCCGGCATTGTCGCGCGCGCCGGACATAACCGTGGGTTTCGCCCGCAACGATTTCCCGCCATTCGACCCCGGCGAACTGGGGACCGTGGTCATCGCGCCCGCCATTGCCAATGCGCTGCATGCCGCAACCGGCGAACGGTTCCGCGCCCTTCCGATGGTTGCCGAACCCCTGATCCCGCCGCCGGTGGCAGCCCCCACCGATGCCGGGGCGGCAGAGCCGGGCGATGGCCCCCCGCCGGTTGACCCACCCGAAGACTCTGGCGCCGATCCCGCCCTTTCGAATGAAAGCATCACATGACCGATATCCACGACGCAACGCCCGCAACCCCCATGCCGCGCCCCGCCGATCACCCGGCGGCCCCGACGGCACGCATTGCGGTGCTGCTGACCAATCTCGGCACGCCCGATGCGGCGGAAAAGGGGGCGGTGAAGCGTTACCTTAAACAATTCCTGTCCGACCGCCGCGTCGTCGAAATTCCCGCCATCGCGTGGCAGCCGATCCTGCGCGGGATCATCCTCAACACGCGGCCGGCGAAATCCGCCCATGCCTATGCGCAGGTATGGGGCGAGGACGGATCGCCGCTCGCCGCGATTACGAAGCATCAGGCCGAGCGGTTGCAGGACAGGCTGGGCGATCAGGTCACGGTCGACTGGGCGATGCGATACGGCAATCCGTCGATCCCCGCGCGGGTGCAGGCGTTGAAGGATACAGGTCACGACCGCATTCTCTTCGCGCCGCTCTACCCCCAATATTCGGGCGCGACGACGGCGACGGCGGTGGACGAGCTTGGCCGCGCGCTTGCCGACATGCGGTGGCAACCGGCGATCCGCACCCTGCCGCCCTATCACGACGATGCGGCCTATATCGCGGCGCTGTCGGAGGATCTTTCGCGGCAGATCAAGGCGCTCGCCCAAATGCCGGAGGTGCTGCTGCTCAGCTTTCACGGCATGCCCGAACGCACGCTGCATCTGGGGGATCCCTATCACTGTCATTGCCGGAAGACCGCGCGGCTTCTGGCCGCGGCGCTGGCGCCGGAATTTCCGGACCTGCGCATCGATACCACGTTTCAATCGCGCTTTGGCCGGGCCAAATGGCTTGAGCCGGCGACCGACACGGTGCTGGAGCAGGAGGCGAGGCGGGGGACGAAGCGGCTGGCCATCGCGGCGCCGGGCTTTTCGGCCGATTGCCTCGAAACGCTGGAAGAGCTGGCGATCCGGGGGCGGGAAAGCTTTGTCGAGCATGGCGGCGCGCAGTTCGATGCGCTGTCCTGCCTCAACGATGGGGCGCCGGGCATGGCAATGCTCGAAACGCTGATCCGGCGGGAATTGTCCGGCTGGATCTAGGCTTCCAGCTCGATGTCCCAATAGAGCCAGTCCCGCCAGGTTTCATGCAGGTAATGCGGCGGAAAGCCACGGCCGCGCTGCTGCAATTGCCAGTTGGTCGGGCGGATCGGCGCGAGTTTCAGCTGCATGCCTGCCTGTTTCGGCGTGCGTCCGCCCTTCTTCATGTTGCAGGGCGCACAGGCCGCGACGATGTTTTCCCAGCTCGTCTGCCCACCCAGCCTTCGGGGCACGACATGGTCGAAGGTGAGCTGTTTCGGGCTTCCGCAGAACTGACACTCGAACCGGTCGCGCAGGAATACGTTGAAGCGGGTGAAGGCGGGAAACTCCGACGGCTTCACATATTCGCGAAGCGCAATCACCGACGGGATCTGCATGTCGAGCGAGGGCGAATGCACCTGCCGTTCATAGCTTGCCACGATATCGACCCGGTCGAGGAACACGGCCTTGATCGCGGTCTGCCACGGCCAGAGCGACAGCGGATAATAGGACAGCGGAGAATAATCCGCGTTGAGGACAAGGGCAGGACATTGGCCGAGCGCGCGGGTCGGATCCTCCCTTGCGCTGGCGAGCGTGACGCGTTGTTCGATCAGCGCGTTGCTGAACATGCCGTTATCCGGCCTCCTCCACTGGGTGCCGGGACGCTATCGCATTGAGGCGTGACAGGTTGATGACGCATCGTAAGTGCCATTGCTGCCCCTAAGCTGCGCGCGCGTCAAGACTATATGCATAACTGACGCAGGATCGCCTCTTTCGCGCGCGCCTTTCAGGTAAGGCTTTTCGGGCCTTTCACGAGGGCGCATCGCCGCTATGCTGCGCGCGATGATCGTCACCCGCTTCGCGCCCAGCCCGAATGGCCCGCTGCATGCAGGGCACGCCCATGCCGCGATCGTCGCCCACGACCGGGCGCGGGCGGGCGGCGGGCGGTTCCTGCTCCGGATAGAGGATATCGACGGCGCGCGCAGCCGGGAGGAATTTGCCGCAGGGGCGCTCGCCGATCTGCGCTGGCTCGGGCTCGACTGGGACGGGCCGGTCATCCGCCAATCGGCGCGCATCGGTGCACATGCCGACGCGCTCGACCGGTTGCGCGCGATGGGTTTGGCCTATGCCTGCCGATGCACCCGCGCGGAGATTGCGGCGGCGGCATCGGCGCACGGTCCCGACGGCCCGCTCTATCCCGGCACGTGCAGGGGGCGCGGCGTCGATGCCCGCGATGGCGCGGTGGCATGGCGGCTCGACATGAACGCCGCCGCGGCGCGGGCAGGGCCGCTCACCTGGCATGACGAGCGGCGGGGCGAGATACGCGCGACGCCCGAAATCTTCGGCGACATCGTGCTCGCGCGCAAGGATGCGCCGGGAAGCTATCACCTCGCCGTGACCTGGGACGATGCGGCGGACGGGATTACCTGCGTCACCCGCGGGATGGATCTGTTTGCCGCGACCCATGTGCACCGCCTGCTGCAACAACTGCTGCGCCTGCCGGTGCCGGTGTGGCACCACCATGCGCTGATCGTGGAAGGGGATGGGCGCAAGCTGGCGAAACGCCGCGGTTCGCCCTCCCTTGCCGACATGCGTGGCGCCGGGGTGGACGGGCGTGCATTTGCGGCGGATCTGCGCGGGGGGCGTCTGGGCAAAGGATTGTATTGGGGTGATGGGGGGAGTGAGGGATAGGGGGCTGGAAATGCGTGGGCGGCGTCCCTATCTTGACGCCCATGAACACCATCCTTGCCATTGTCATCGCCATTCTGGCCATCATGGTCGTCGTCTCGCTCGTGAAGGGGATCGTCGCGTTCCTCCAAACGACGAAACTCGATCTCGAAGGTGGCGACGAACGGATCGAGATGATGCAGATTCGCCAGAACAAGGCGATGTTCGCCCGCATCAAATATCAGGCGGCCGCGATCATCGTCGTCGCGCTGCTGCTCGTCATCAATAGCTGATCCGGCGTGGTCCGGCTCAACAGGATCTACACGCGCACCGGCGACGACGGCACCACCGGCCTTGTCGACGGTTCGCGCATCGCGAAAAATGCCGCGCGCATGGCCGCCATCGGCACGGTGGACGAGGCGAACTGCGCCATTGGCGTTGCGGTTTGCGCCGCGCCCGATGGCGACATTGCCGCCGATCTGCGCCGGATACAGAATGACCTCTTCGATCTTGGGGCCGACCTCGCCACGCCGGGCGACGATTTCACGTGCGGAGAGATGCAGCTTCGCATGACCGATGCGCAAGGTCAGTGGCTGGAATCACGAATCGATGCGCTGAACGAAAGGCTGGAGCCGTTGAAGAGCTTCATCCTGCCCGGCGGGAGCGAGATTGCGGCGCGGGTGCATGTCGCGCGGGCGTCGGTACGGTCGGCGGAACGGGCATGTGTCGCACTCGCCCAACAGCATGCCGTCAATCCCGCCGCGCTGGCTTACGTCAATCGGCTGTCGGATTACCTGTTCGTGGCGGCGCGCGCGTTCAATGACCATGGCCGGGCCGATGTTTTGTGGGTGCCGGGGGCCCATCGCGGCTGATCCCGTCGGAACCGGGGAGGGTCGCCGCCCGTTCCTTCATGCAAACGTAAACAGGAATTGAACATGGCAGACCCCACCAACGACAACGCCCACGAAAACCTCAACACCGAACAGCGCGACAAGGACACGCAGGCGCAGACCGTTTCGCGCCAGGCGCAGGGCCGCCGCGTATCGAGCTATTCGCTCGACGAGGATAGCGACAAGCCCGAAAAAGGCCCGCTCGATGAAAGCACGCAGGGCGATCTGGTCGACAAGATGAAGCAGATGGACACCGGCGGCATCGACATGAGCGCCTATCGCGGTGAGCCGAACCACGACGATAACGAGAAGAAATACGGCAAGTCCAACATCATGAAGGACGAGCCGGGCCATTCCGACAGCTGAACCGGCTTATCCGCCGGTGCCGATGTCCCGCGCCAGCCATATCGCGATGGCGAGGATGATCGCACCGGCGGCAACCGCATAGGCGATCCATTTCAGGCGCGGCATGTCGGGCGAATCCACCTCGTGCGGGTTCATCCGCGTCAGCGCCCGGCACGCCCGCCGTTCGGCCCCGATGGCAAACACCGCGGCCAGCAGCATGAACATGGTCGCGATCACGCGGGCGAGCCATGGCGGGTCCAGCTCCCCGAACAAGGCGCGGAAAGCGATGCCGATGCCGATCGCGGCAAAGGCGGTGCGCATCCACCCGGCAAAGGTCCGCTCCACCGCCATGATCGTGCGATCTTCGGCGAGGTGCGTCCGGCTGGAGGCGTCCTGCGACTTGATCTCGTCTTCTGTCATAAGAAAAGAATGACCGCCGCCGCCGCCCCGGTCAATCGGCGGCGTCGCGTTTGAGCCTGTAAAGCATGTCGAGCGCATCGCGCGGCGAGAGCGCATCGACATCGAGCGCGGCGAGCGTATCGCGCAGCGTGTCGCACTGCTCCTCCTCCGCTTCGGCCACGGCGGCGAACAGCGGCAATTCGCCGAGCCCCGCCGCCAGCCCGCCGGTTTCCGCGCGCCCCTTTTCCAGCCTGTCGAGCACCTTCTTCGCCCGCGCGATCACGGGGGCGGGCACACCGGCCAGCCGCGCGACCGCAAGCCCGTAGCTGCGATCCGCCGGTCCGTCCGCCAGCTCGTGCAGGAGAACCAGATCGCCCTTCCACTCCCGCGCGCGAACGTGGTGGAGCGACAAGGCCTCGCATGTTTCGGCAAGGCGGGACAATTCATGGTAATGCGTCGCGAACAGGCAACGGCATTGCAATGTGCCATGCACGCTTTCCGCCACCGCCCAGGCCAGCGCCAGCCCGTCATAGGTGGAGGTACCGCGCCCGACCTCGTCGAGGATGACGAAGCTGCGATCGGTGGCCTGGGACAGGATCGCGGCGGTCTCCACCATTTCGACCATGAAGGTGGAGCGGCCCTTCGCCAGATTGTCCGATGCGCCGACCCGGCTGAACAACCGGTCGACGAGGCCGATCGTCGCGCTGTCCGCGGGGACGAAACCCCCCGCCTGGGCGAGCAGGACGATCAGCGCATTCTGACGCAGGAATGTCGATTTGCCGCCCATGTTCGGCCCGCCGATGAGCCAGAGCCGGTCCGTGTCCGAAAGCGCGCAATCATTGGCAACGAAGCGGTCGCGCCCCTTTGCCAGCGCGGCCTCCACCACCGGGTGCCGCCCGCCGCGAATGTCGAGGCAGGGGGCATCGGCGATGTCGGGCCGCACCCAGCCGCCCTCGGCGGCGCGCTCCGCCTGCCCTGCGCATACGTCGATCCGGGCGAGCGCATGGGCGGTGGCGGCGATGCCCTCGGCATGGGCGGCGGTCATCGCGACCAGCTCCTCGAAATGTGCATCCTCGGCGGCGAGTGCACGTCCGCCCGCCTCGGCAATGCGGCTGGCCTGTTCGTGCAAGGCCAGCGCGTTGAAGCGGACCGCGCTCTGCATTGTCTGCCGATGGGTAAAGCCGCTGTCCGCCGCCATCAGCGCATCGGCATGGCGCGCGGGCACCTCGATGAAATAGCCGAGCACGCCATTGTGCTTGATCTTGAGCGCGGCAATGCCGGTCGCATCGCGGTAATCCTGTTCGAGCGCGGCAATCGCCTGCCGCCCGTTCTTTGCAATGTCGCGCAATTCGTCGAGCGCGGCATCGTATCCCTTTGCGATATAGCCGCCCTGCGCCCGCTCCGTCGGCGGAGTTTCGACCAGTGCGCGGATAAGCGCCTGCACCAGAGCGCCATGCCCGGTCAGGGCAGGGCGGAGCCGTTCGAACAGCGCGGGCCGGTCCGCCATCTCGCCAATCATCTGGTGCAGTTCATAGGCAAGGCCGAGCCCGTCGCGAATCTGTCCAAGATCGCGCGGGCTGCCCCGCCCGGCGACCACCCGGCCAAGCGCGCGTGCAATATCGGGCAGGCCGCGCATCAATCCGCGCAGATCCTCGCGCAGCAAGGCATCGCCGTAAAGCCGGTCCACCGCCGCGAGCCGTTCGCGAATCGCCTCCGCCTCGGCAAGCGGCGCGGACAGATCCTCGGCCAGCAGGCGCGCCCCCGCCCCGGTGAGGCACCGGTCGATGCAATCGATCAGGCTGCCCGAACGCGTGCCCGATGCCGATTGCAGGATTTCAAGGCTGGCGCGCGTGGCCTCGTCCATGGCGAGGTGGCCGTGTGCCGCCCGCGCCCGTGGCGGCAGCAGCAAGGGCAATTGCCCGCGCCCGACATGGTCGAGATAGGCGATCAGCCCGCCCGCCGCCGCCAGCGCCGCCCGGTCGAACGCCCCGAACCCGTCCAGCGTCGAAACCTGGTGCAGCGATTTCAGCCGCGCCTCGCCCCTGTCCGATGCGAAATCCGCGGCCGGGCGCGTGATGGCGTCCTCGGGCGCATGCTCCCACGCCTCCGGCACGACGACCTCGCTCGCCCCGATCCGCGACAGGGCCGCCGCCAGGTTGCCCGCCTCATGACTTTCGAGGATCATCGCGCCGGTCGAAATATCCACCGCCGCGATACCGACCCGGTCGTGCAACGGCGCCAGCGCGACCAGCGTGTTGGCCCTGCGCGATTCAAGCAGGTTATCCTCGGTCAGCGTGCCGGCGGTCACGAAGCGCACGATGTCGCGCCTCACCAATACCTTGGACCCGCCACCCTCGCGCTTCGTGCGCTCCTTCGCCTCGGCCGGGGTTTCGACCTGTTCGGCGATGGCGACCCGGCACCCTGCACGGATCAGCCGGGCAAGATAGCTTTCCGCCGAATGCACCGGCACGCCGCACATCGGCACCGGCGCGCCATCGTGTTCGCCCCGGCTCGTCAATGCGATGTCGAGCACGGCGGCGGCCCGGCGCGCATCGTCGAAGAACAGTTCGAAAAAGTCGCCCATGCGGTAGAACAGCAGGCAATCGTCCGCCTGGCTCTTGAGCGCGAGATATTGCGCCATCATCGGGGTGGGTCCGGATGCCATACCGCATCGCCTAGCCGACGAGGCGCGATTCGCCAAAGTCGGGCAATCTGCTATCCCCATCGAAAACTTGGCGCGAAAACTTGGCCGCGCGCCCTATCCCGATCGCGATTTGCGCGATAGGGCGGATTTGTAGGTGTATTCCAACGGGAGGCCATTTTGGCGAATGACGGCGACAATCGGAACAGCAGCTTTACCGAGCGTGAGGCGCTGTTCTACCATTCCACGATCCGACCCGGAAAGATCGAGATCGTCGCGTCGAAACCCATGGCGACGCAGCGCGATCTCAGCCTCGCCTACTCCCCCGGCGTCGCAGCGCCGGTGCAGGCCATCGCCGACGATCCGTCGACCGCGGCGATCTATACCGCGCGGTCCAACCTCGTCGCGGTGATTTCCAACGGCACGGCCATCCTGGGCATGGGCAATCTGGGCGCGCTCGCGTCCAAGCCGGTGATGGAGGGCAAGGCCGTGCTCTTCAAGCGTTTCGCCGACGTCGATTCCATCGATATCGAGCTCGCGACCGAGGATCCCGACGCCTTCATCAATGCCGTCGCGCTGATGGAGCCGAGCTTTGGCGGCATCAACCTCGAAGATATCAAGGCGCCCGAATGCTTCATCATCGAGCAGGCGCTTCGCGAACGCATGAACATTCCCGTCATGCACGACGATCAGCACGGCACCGCGATCATCGCGGCGGCCGGGCTCATCAATGCGCTGCACCTCACCGGGCGCCGGATGGAGGATGTGAAGATGGTCGTGAACGGCGCGGGCGCGTCGGCCATCGCGTGTACCGCTCTCATCAAGGCGATGGGCGTGCGGCATGAAAACGTCATCATGTGCGACCGTTCCGGCCCGATCTATCCCGGCCGCGACGATGTGGATCAATGGAAATCGGCGCACGCCGTCGATACGGACAAGCGCACCCTCGAAGAGGCGCTGGTCGGTGCCGATATCTTCCTCGGCCTGTCGGCGGCGGGCGCGCTGAAACCCGAATGGGTGGCGAAGATGAACGACCGCCCGATCATCTTTGCCATGGCCAATCCCGAACCCGAAATCCGCCCCGAACTGGCGCGTGAGGTAAAGCCCAATGCGATCATCGCCACCGGCCGTTCGGATTATCCGAACCAGGTGAACAACGTGCTCGGCTTCCCCTTCATCTTCCGCGGCGCGCTCGACGTGCGGGCGACCGCCATCAACGAGGAGATGAAGATCGCCGCTGCCGAGGCCATCGCGGAACTTGCCCGCGAACGCGTGCCGGAGGAAGTCGCCGCGGCCTATGGCGTCGATCATCAGTTCGGCGAGGATTACATCATCCCCGCCCCCTTCGACCCGCGTTTGATGGAGCGGGTGTCCGCCGCCGTCGCGAAGGCGGCGATGGATTCGGGCGTCGCGCAGACGGCGATCGAGGATTTCGACGCCTACAAGATGTCGCTGAAGGCGCGGCTCAACCCCACCACCTCGGTCCTGACCAAGGTGTACGAAAACCTGCAGCAGAACCCCAAACGCGTCGTCTTTGCAGAGGCGGAGGAAGATGTCGTCATCCGCGCCGCGATACAGTTCCGCGATTTCGGCTATGGCGAACCCGTGCTCGTCGGACGCACGGGCGCGGTGTGCGACAAGCTGCGCGAGCTTGGCGTCGACGATCCCGAAAGCTACGAGATCCAGAATTCCGCCGATAGCGAGCACGTGCCCGCCATGGTCGATTTCCTGTACGAACGGTTGCAACGGCGCGGCTATACCGAACGCGACGTGCGCCGCATGGTGAATCAGGACCGCAATGTTTTCGCCTCGCTGCTGCTCGCGCTGGACAAGGGCGATGCGATGATCACCGGCCTCACCCGCCCCTTTGCACAGACCGCGCGCGAGGTCGGGTTGGTGCTCGACGCAAAACCGGGGGAGGTGCCGTTCGGCGTCCACATGATGCTGGGCAAGAACTACACGGTATTCCTGGCCGATACGACGATCAACGAACGTCCCGATGCCAAGACGCTGGCCCATATCGCGAAGGAAACGGCAAAGGTCGCGCGCCGGCTGGGTCACGAACCGCGCGTGGCGTTCCTGTCCTATTCCACCTTCGGCAATCCGTCGGGCAAATGGCTCGAAAACATCCGCGAGGCGGTGCACATCCTCGATGAGGAAGAGCCCGGTTTCGAGTATGAGGGCGAAATGGCGCCCGATGCTGCGCTCAACCCCGACGTGATGAAGCTTTACCCGTTCAGCCGGCTGTCCTCGCCTGCCAACGTACTCATCATGCCGGGGCTGCAATCGGCGAACCTGTCGGCGAAACTGCTGCGCGAGCTTGCCGGCGCATCGACCATCGGCCCGATGCTGATCGGCATGGAAAAGCCGGTGCAGATCGCGCCGATGACCAGCATCGCACCCGAAGTGCTGACGCTTGCCGTGCTCGCCGCGGCGGAGGTCGTGGGCTGATCGCGGGCGGCGGCGGGGCGATGCGTCCGCCCCGCCGCCGCGCATGTTCATGTGATTTCGAAGTCGCCTTCGTCCTCGCCATCCCAATAGGCCGCGCGGCTGGCCGCCACGTGCAGCATGACCATGCCGCCGGTGTCGATCCCGTCCTCGAACCAGCGGTCGAGCTCGTCGACCCAATGTTCGGCAAAGGCGCCCTTGTCGCGCACGATCTTCGCCTCGCCCTCGATCGCGATGAAGATGCCGGGCGCGCCGTCGGGCGATCCCGCGCCCTGTAGCGACAGGCCGACTTTCGGGTCGGCCTCGATATCCTCCACCATGCGCGATGTGTCCCAGGTGAAATAATAGCTGTCGCCGTCGTAATCGACCTGGCGGTTGTTGCTCATCGGACGGGCGCCGATCCGGCCCCCCGTCGTATGGGTGTTGAGCATGACGAAGTCGATGTCCTTCATCGCCTTTGCAATATGGTCGAGATGCTTTGCAGTGCCTGTTTCCGCCATGGCCGTTCCTTTGCTGGATAGACCAGGGAAACCGTCGGGGCGGGCGCCCCGTTCCGCACCGCGCCTACCGCTTCGCCGGTTTTTCCATCACCTTGCCGCGAAAGCTGCACAGATCCGCCACGGTGCAGCGCCAGCATTCGGGCGCGCGCGCCTTGCAGACATAGCGGCCATGCAGGATGAGCCAGTGATGCGCGCCCATGCGGAACGGGCCGGGCACGCGCTTTTCGAGCTTGGCCTCCACCGCTTCGGGGGTTTTCCCCTTGGCGAGGCCGGTGCGGTTGCCGACGCGGAGGATATGCGTGTCGACGGCGAAGGTTTCCTGCCCGAACCAGCAATTGAGCACCACATTCGCCGTCTTGCGCCCGACGCCGGGCAGGCGGACGAGATCCTCCCGCGTGTCGGGCACCGTGCCGCCATAATCCTCGATCAGCAGGTGAGAGAGGGCGATGACGTTCTTCGCCTTGGAATTGAAGAGGCCGATGGTCTTGATATGCTCTTTCAACCCGTCCTCGCCGAGGTCGAGCATCTGCTGCGGCGTTTCCACCTTTGCGAAAAGCGCGCGGGTCGCCTTGTTCACCCCGACATCGGTCGCCTGCGCCGACAGGGCGACCGCGACGACGAGTTGAAAGGCATTGCCGTATTCCAGCTCGGTTTCGGGATCGGGATTGTCTTCGGCGAGGCGGCGGAAGAATTCGAAGATCTGGTCCTTGGTCATCCGTTTACAGGCCCAGCACCTCCGGCATGGTATAGCGGCCCGCCGCCCGCCCGATCAGCCATTCGGCCCCGTGCACCGCCCCGCGCGCGAAGATCATGCGATTTTCCGCGCCATGCGACAATGTGATGCGTTCCTCCTCGCCGGCGAAGATCACGCTGTGCTCGCCCGCGACCGTCCCGCCGCGAAGCGCGGCAAAGCCGATGGCGCCCTCGGCCCGGCGGCCGGTATGGCCATCGCGCGCGCGCGCGCTGTGCGTCGCGAGGTCGATCCCGCGCCCGCGCGCCGCCGCCTCGCCCAGCAGGAGAGCGGTGCCCGACGGGGCGTCGACCTTGTTGCGGTGGTGCATCTCCACGATCTCGACATCGAAATCCGGGCCGAGCCGGGCGGCCGCCTCCTCCACCAGATGCGCGAGCATCGTCACGCCGAGCGAGGTATTCCCGGTTTGCAGCACGGCGATATCGCGCGCCGCCGCGTCGATGGCACCGTGGTGCGCATCGCCAAGCCCGGTCGTCCCGATCAACACGGCGGCCCCGCCCGCCACGGCCGCGTCCAATGTCGCGGCAAGCGCATCGGGCGAGGAAAAATCGACGAGCGCGTCGCTGTCGCGCGCGAGGGCGGCAATGTCGCCGGTGTCGCGGTCAACCCCGCCGGTGCATTCATGGCCCGATGCGGCGATCGCGCTGGCCAGCGCCTGCCCCATGCGGCCATTGATTCCGACGATGCCGATACGTGCCATATGTCTAGCCTTTTGTCCTGTGCGGTGTTGTCGTGTCCGGTGTTGTCGTGCTTCATGCGGGACATGAAAGACAACATCAACGCATTGCGGAACATCGTCATCCTCACCGGCGCGGGCGTATCCGCCGAAAGCGGCATCGACACATTTCGCAGCGCCGGCGGATTGTGGGAGCAGCACCGGGTCGAGGATGTCGCCACGCCCGAAGGGTTCGCCCGCGACCCCGATCTCGTGCTCCGCTTCTACGACATGCGGCGCGAGGCGATCCAGACGAAGGAACCGAATCCGGCGCACAATGCGCTCGCCCGGCTGGACCGGGAATTCGGCGGTGAACTGCTGATCGTGACGCAGAACGTCGACGATCTGCACGAACGGGCGGGCGCGACACGCGTGCTGCACATGCATGGCGAACATTTGAACGCATGGTGCACCGCCTGCGATGTGCGGAGCCGGTGGACCGGCACGTTGATCGACCGGCCCGCATGCCCCAATTGCGGGGAGGCGGCATTGCGGCCCGATGTCGTATGGTTCGGGGAAATGCCGTATGAAATGGAGCGGATCTATGCCGCATTGCGCGAGGCCGATCTGTTCGTGTCGATCGGCACGTCGGGGGCGGTCTATCCCGCCGCCGGTTTCGTGCGGGAGGCAAAGGCGATGGGCGCCGCCACGCTGGAACTGAATCTCGAACGCAGCCAGGGATCGGGCTGGTTCGACGAAACGCGGCTTGGCCCTGCGGGGATCATCGTGCCCGAATGGGTGGATTCGGTGCTGGCGCATTGGGAATAGACGCCTTACCGTCCGGTTTCCTCGCAAAAGGATGACACGCTTGCGCCTGCTTCTGCTTCTTTCGTTCGTCGCGCTTTCCGGCTGTGTAAAGCAGCAGGCGGTGCAATCCGGGCTCACCGATGCGGGTGTGCGTACGCCGGTCGCGCGGTGCATGGCGGCGGAAATGGCCGATCGCCTCTCGGTCGCGCAATTGCGGAAACTGTCACGGGCGAAGGCGCGCGATGGCGAACGGACCGAAAAGCTCACGATTGCCGATTATGTCGAACGCGCCCGCCGCGTCGGCGACCCGGAGGTCATCGCCGTAACGGGCGCCGCCGCGGCCTATTGCTCCGCCACGCGGTAAACGGCGAAGCGTTATACGTCGTCGGCGGAAATCATCTCACGCCGGTCGATCTCGCCCGTCATCACCGCCACGGTCGTCGCCACCGCCGCATCGCCCGACACGTTGGTGGTGGTGCGCATCATGTCCATGATCCGGTCGACCCCCGCGACGAAGGCAATCGTT
This sequence comes from Croceicoccus hydrothermalis, assembly GCF_022378335.1. GTDB lineage: Bacteria > Pseudomonadota > Alphaproteobacteria > Sphingomonadales > Sphingomonadaceae > Croceicoccus > Croceicoccus hydrothermalis. The sequence goes on along the minus strand of NZ_JAIQCI010000004.1, from coordinate 31,124 downwards.
TCGAGCGGCACGCCCACCGCCCCGAACACCAGCGCCATCATGATCAGCCCCGCACCCGGAATGCCCGCCGCGCCCACCGCGCCCAGCGTGGCGAGGATGGAGATCAGGAAATAATCGGCCCAGGTCAAATCCACGCCGAAGATCTGCGCCCCGAACAATGTCGCAAGGCCGAGATACATCGCCGTGCCGTTCATGTTGATCGTCGCGCCCAGTGACACGACGAAGCTCGCCACCGAATTCGACACGCCCAGATTGCGCTCGGCACAGCGCATGGTGACGGGCAGCGTCGCATTGGACGATGCGGTCGAATAGCTGACCGCCATGGCGTCGATGATTCCGCGAAAGAAATCGCGCACCGGTAACCGGGCCAAAAACCTGATCATCGCCGAATACAGGACGAAGATAATCAGCAGACAGCCAAGGTAATTGAGCGCGACCAGCTTCGACAAGGCGATCAGCGCGTCGAGCCCCAGCGTGCCCGCCACCCATGCCATCAACGCGAACACGCCGAACGGGGTGAGTTCCATCACCACCATGGTGACCTTCTGCATGATGACGGCGCCGCTATCGAATACTTTCTGCACCGGCACGCCATCGTCGGCGGCCATCAGAATGCCGATCCCGATAAGCAGGGAAAACACGATCAGCGGCAGGACAGATACATCGGCCATCACCTGCACCGGGCTTTCGGGCACGATGGACAGGATCATGTCCACCGCCGTCGTCGGCACCGGTTCGGGCACCGCGCCCATTTCGATGGCGGTGGTATCGACCCCCGCGCCCGGCGCCAGCACCGTGCCCAGCAAAAGGCCCAGCCAAACCGCGATCTGCCCCGTCACCACGAAGATCAGCATCGCGCGCCCGCCAACCGCGCCCAGCTTGCGAAGATCGCCAATGGCCGCGACGCCCGACACCAGGCTGAAGAAGATGAGCGGCACGACCAGCATCTTGATCGACTTGATGAAGAAATCGCCGATCCACTTGATGCTTTCGGCATCCGGCCCCCACCACATGCCGACCGCCACGCCGAGGATCAGCGCCGCGATCACCCGTTGCCACAAGGGTATGTTAAACCAGATACGGAACATGGGTTCGACCCTCTTTCGCGCGCAGATGCAGTCGGCCCTTGTGGCCTCAGTCGACCCCGCCCGCAAGTGGGCGGCGGCGGTTATGCGGACAAGGCGGCGCGCACCGTGCGCGCATAGATCCGGGTCAGCATGTCGAGATCGGCAATGGCGACCGCCTCGTCCCGCTTGTGCATGGTTGCGTTGCACAGGCCGAATTCGATGACGGGGCACAGCGCGCGTAAAAAGCGCGCGTCCGATGTCCCGCCGCTCGTCGACAATTTGGGGTCGATGCCGGTTTCGGCCCGGATCGCGTCGGCCAGCAGCGTCGAAAATTCGCCCGGCGGGGTCAGGAACGGCTCGCCGGAGATGACAGGAACCGCCGTGCCCCCATGGCTTTCGGCGATCGCCTTCACCCGCGCGCCCAGTTCGGCGCCGGTGTGCGTGTCGTTGAAGCGGATGGAGATGCGCGCCTTCGCCTGTGCCGGGATGACGTTATGGGCCGGGTTGCCAACCTCCAGCTCGGTGATTTCGAGGTTCGACGGCTGAAACCAGTCGGTCCCCTCGTCGAGCGTCAGCGCATCGAGTTCGGCCAGCATCGCGACGAGCCTGGGAATCGGATTGTCGGCAAGATGCGGATAGGCGACGTGCCCCTGCGTGCCCGTGACCGACAGGAAGATATTGACCGAACCGCGCCGCCCGATCTTCATCATGTCGCCCAGCCGGTTGACCGAGGTCGGCTCCCCGACGAGGCACAGGTCGGGCGCGATATTCGCGGCGGCCATGTGTTCCATGATCGCGCGCGTGCCGTGGACGGCGGGGCCTTCCTCGTCGCCGGTGATGATGAAGCTGATCGTGCCGGCATCGGCGGGAATGGCGGCCACGGCGGCGATCATGCAGGCGATCGACCCTTTCATGTCCACCGCCCCGCGGCCATAGAGCAGTTCGCCCCGTATTTCGGGCGCGAAGGCATCGGAGTGCCACCCCTCGCCCGGCGGCACCACGTCGAGATGGCCAGCAAAGGCGAAATGGCGGCTCCCCACCGGCCCTTCGCGTATGGCGAGGAGGTTTTCGACCGGTCCGTCGGGCGCCGCCCCGTCGACGGTGCGCGTCACGGCAAAGCCGAGCGGTTCCAGCATCGCGGCCATCGTGTCGAATACCGCGCCGCGCGCCGGTGTCATGCTTTCGCATGCCATGAGGCGCCGGGCGAGGTCGAGCGGTGAGGAAATGTCGGTCATGGTGCGCAGCGTTAGCGCAGCCGCCTATGGAAAAGCCAGTGCCGTCAGATGCAACGGCGGATCAGAACGGAAGAAACGGCCCCGCCGCCGCCAGCGCCATCGCACAGCCCGCGATGACGCAGCTTCGCGCGAGGGCGCCGGGCGTGGCGGCCAGGCGGGACCGGACAATGTGATCGGCGCGGGATACGAAAGCGTTCATGGCTTCCGAAAATAGCGCCGAAATCCTAACGCTTCGTTAAAATCAGCCCCGCCGCACCAGCCATTGATAGAGCGCCGCCATGCACGACCGGCCGAGCTCGATACAGCGGTCCGGGCTCCACCCGTTGGTCGCATCGGCCATCGGGGCGTGGTCCTTGAACGGCATTTCCAACGTCATCGACACCGCGCCGAAACGCTGCGCGAGCTGATTGGTGGAAATCGCCAGGTTCGCCTTGCCCTTTGCGGTGACGGGGTAGCCCTTTTCGGTCTGGAAATCGGGCGTCTGCGCGACAAGAAGCTCGGAATAGAGCGCATACCCCTTTGCCTGCTCCTCGCTCGCATCGGCGATGCCTTCGAACCCTGCGAGGAAAACGGCGGCGATCGCCTCGTCCCCGTGCACGTCCATCGCGAAATCGACGCCGGTTTCGTCCATCGCGTTGCGGATGGCATAGATTTCCGGAGATGTTTCGGGCGAGGGATCCTGCCATTCGCGGTTGAGATTGGTGCCGATGCCATTGGTGCGCAAATGGCCGCGGCGGCTGCCGTCCGGGTTGCAATTGGGCACGATGTGGAATGTCGCCTTCTGGCGCAGGGCGCGGCCCACCGGGTCGGACGGATCGGTAAGCAGGGCGATCGCCCCCTCCATCCACCATTCCGCCATCGATTCGCCGGGATGCTGCCGCGCGTAGAGCCAGACCTGCGTCTCGCCCTCACCCATTTCGAGGCAGTCGATCGCCTGCCCGTCGAGCGTTTCGCCCAATGTGCGATGGGTGACCCCTTCGGTCAGCGCGGCCTGCGCGACCAGATCGTGGTGCCGGTCCATCGAATAGGGCGCGAAATAGGCGAACCAGGCAAGGTCGCCCATCGGCGTGTAGCGGATGGTGAGCGTTCCGCCATCCTCGCCCGGCGCCCATTCGGTATCCGCGCGCAGCCATTCGGCGCGATCCTCCGACACGCACGCCTTGTAATCGGCCCAGCCGTCCGGATAGGCCGATTGCGCAAGACCGGTGATCCGCAGCGTCAGTTCGCGCCCCGCCGCCCCGGCGACACGGAAATGGAACCACTGGAAAAAATCGCTCTGCTCATCCTTGCGGATGGTCAGCCATGCCTCCGCCCCCGAAACGCGCGTTACCGCGATATTGCCGGCATCGAAGGCGGCATTGATGGCAATATCGGCATTTTCGTAGGGCGTATCGGTCATGGGGTCGGATCAGTCCTTTACGGTGTAGGTTTCGCTGGGTTCGCCCGGAAAATCGGCGAACAGGGCGGCGGCCAGCCTTTGCGCGGCGGTGGCCGCGTCGGCAAGCCCGGATTTGGCTTTCACATATTGGTCGGCGCGGCCTTCCCACACCGATTCGCCGCTGGCCCTGTCGCGGATCACGACCGAAAGCTCGTTCGACACCTGCTCCGGCGGCGGGCCGCTGAGGTCGATGCCGACGCCCACGCCGACGCCCGAGCCATATCCGCCGGTCGATCCGCCAACCCCGACGCTGACGGGGCTGCGGCGGCGTTCGGCGCGCATCGTGTCGCGGCGCACGAAGATTTCGGCGACCTGCGCGCTGTCGGCACGGCTTGTCGGGGTATAGCCTGCTTGCGAAAGCTCGGCCGCGACGGCGGCGCGCCACGGCTCCAGCATCAGCGAGCCGCCCGGCGCATCGGGGGTCACGATCTGAACCGTGCCGCGGTCGGCCAGGTTCAATCGTTCGAGCGCGCTGAACCGTGTGACATCGACGGGCGGCGTCGTCGCGCACGCCCCCAGCATCGCCGGCGCGACGAGTGCGAGCGCCAGCATGGGCAGGGTTGCTGGCGTAAATGGGCGAATGGTCATGGTCGTCTCCCGAACCGGCGAAATAATGTGAAGCGTCCGATTAGGGGATGCATCGTGTATTCGCGCTTAACTTGCAGGCCGGGTTCGAATAGGTCACCGATCGCGTATTGACCAAAATGCCGAGGAGCCCGCGATGGTGAAATCCGACGACAGTGCAAAAGTTCCGGTGCTGGTCACCGGCGGGGCCGGATATATCGGGAGCCATGCCGTGCTCGCCCTGCTCGACAAGGGGTGGGATGTCGCGGTGATCGACGATCTTTCCACCGGCTTTCGCTGGGCGATCCCGGACGAGGTGGCGTTTTATCGCGGTGACATCGCAGATGCCGAATTGCTGGCCCGCATCTTCGCCGAGCAGGGCAGCCAAGCGATCATGCATTTCGCAGGGTCGATCATCGTGCCGGAATCGGTGTCGGACCCGCTGAAATATTACGACAACAACACGGTGAAGGGTCGCGCGCTTATCGCCGCGGCGGTCGAACATGGCGTGCCGCACATGATCTTCTCCTCCACCGCGACGGTATATGGGGAGCCGGACCTGAAACCGCTTCAGGAGGATCTGCCGCTGTCGCCGGTCAATCCCTATGGCATGTCGAAGCTCATGACCGAGCGGATCCTTGCCGATTGCTCGCGCGCCTACGATCTCAACCATTGCGTGTTGCGCTATTTCAACGTGGCGGGCGCCGATCCCGACGCGCGTAGCGGGCAGTCCAGCATCGGGGCGACCCATCTCATCAAGGTGGCGGTCGAATCGGCCCTTGGCAAACGGGGGCCGGTCGGCGTGTTCGGCACCGATTATCCGACCCCCGACGGCACCGGCGTGCGCGATTATATCCATGTGTCGGACCTTGCCGATGCCCATGTTCTCGCGCTGGAGGCGTTGATCGCGCAGCCGGAACGCAGCCTGACCATGAATGTGGGATACGGGCGCGGTTTCTCCGTGCTCGAAGTGCTCGACGCGGTGGACCGGGTGGTGGGGCAGCCGGTGCCGCGCGTGATGGAGGGGCGCCGCGCGGGCGATGTGCCCTCGCTCGTGTCGGACAACAGCCGGATCATGGAAACCGTCCCGTGGAAGCCGCGCCACGACGATCTGGAAACGATCATCGGTCATGCGCTGCAATGGGAAAAGCGGCTCACCGGCCTGCGTGACGGGCAGGGCGGGTAACCCGCGCGCCAAACGTGCCTTGACTCAAGGCCGGGCTGCACCTATCCGCCCCACCTTGATTTCGGCGGGTTGGCGTCCATATGGATCGCACCCCCGCCAGAGACGGATGTCCACCCGGGCAGCTGTCGGAATGCGCCCGGTGGGGTCGATCTCTCACCGGCAATTGGGAACGAGACAATGAAGATTCGCAACAGCCTCAAATCGCTGAAGAACCGTCACCGCGACAACCGCGTGATCCGCCGTCGCGGCCGGGTCTATGTCATCAACAAGACCAATCGCCGGTTCAAGGCCCGCCAGGGCTGAATCCTTGCGCCTCGGGCCGTTCGCCGGTCCAGTGGTCTTGCGTGACGATGCGCCGCCGGGGCGACCGGGCGGCGCTTTCGCGTATGCGTGCGCGATGGGAGCGGGCTTGTGACGGATCGTAGAATCGAACATGTCGTGTTCGATGTCGGCATGGTGCTGTTCCAATGGGACCTGCGCCATCTTTATCGCCGGCTGATCGATGATCCGGAACGGCTCGAATGGTTCGTGACCCATGTGGTTACGCCCGAATGGCATCATGGCCACGACGAAGGGCGCGACCTTGCGGAAATGGTCGCCGAGCGGAAAGCCGCGTTCCCGGACGAGGACGCGCTCATCGACGCCTATGCGACGCGGTTTACAGAATCGATCCCCGGCCCGGTTCCAGGCGCGCTCGAACTGGTGGAGGAGCTGGACGCCGCCGGGGTGCCGCTTTTCGCGATCACCAATTTCGCCGACAGCTTCTGGAAAGAGTTCCGCGCGACGCAGCCGGTTTTCGACCGGTTCCGCGACATCGTCGTGTCCGGCACGGAAAAACTCGCCAAGCCGGAGCCGGAAATCTTCGACCTTGCCGCGCGTCGTTTCGGCATCGCGCCTGCGACCGCATTGTTCATCGACGACCGCCGCGACAACGTCGATGCCGCCGCTCGGCTCGGGTGGCAGGTGCATCATTTCAGCGATGCGCCCACGCTGCGCGCCGATTTCGAGCGGCGGGGCCTGCTCCCTTCGTGATGGCGCGGGGCGGCTGCTTTTGCAAACGGGCGCTTCGCTATAGGGCTGGGGCACGATGACTCGCCTGACCGTCAACGATCGCCCGGTGCAATTCCTGATGGACGGGGATACGCCGCTGGTCTGGGCGCTGCGCGATGCGGCGAACCTGACCGGCACGAAGCACGGCTGCGGCAATGGCGATTGCGGGGCGTGCATGGTCATCATCGACGGGCAGGCGATCCGGTCCTGCCTCGTGTCGCTCGCCGAGGTGGAGGGGCGATACGTCACCACGATCGAGGCGCTGTCGCCGGACCGTTCGCACCCGCTGCAACAGGCGATGGTGGCCGAAGGGGCCATTCAATGCGGGTTCTGCACGCCGGGCATCGTGATGGCGGGGGCGGCCTTATTGTCCCGCGATCCGGCGCCGGACCGCGCCGCGATCGATGATGCGATCCGCAATCTATGCCCGTGCGGTGCGCATCCGCGGATCGTGCGGGCGTTCGAACGGGCGAGCCGGTCGCTCCGCCGCCGCGAGCCGGCCGGCGACGTTCCCGCCCCCGGTATCGACCCGGCCGAGGCCGCGCGGGACGTGCCCGCCATCGCGCCCGGCGGTCCAGCAATGCCCAGTGAGGAGAACGACGAATGAAAGCTACCATCTGGCACAATCCGAAATGCGGCACCTCGCGCAAGACGCTCGCCATTCTGGAAGAAACGCCCGGCGTCGAGGTCGAGGTGATCGAATATCTGAAAAACCCGCCGAACGCGGCGCGCCTGCGCGGCCTTTATGAAAAGGCGGGCATTTCGCCGCAGCAGGGCCTTCGCATGCGGGGCACGGATGCGGCCGAACGCGGCCTTCCCGATGCCGACGACGACACCGTTCTGAATGCAATGGCGGCCGAGCCGATGCTGATCGAGCGTCCGCTGGTCGAGACGGAGAAGGGTGCCCGCCTGTGCCGGCCGCAGGATACCGTTCACGAAATCCTTTAGCTTACCGATGTTTGCACCGATGTTTGCCCCGGCGCTTGCAATGCGGCCTGTGATTTGCCACGCCCGCGTCACGATCGGTCAAGAGGCGGAGACGATTATTTCATGGCGGGTACCGAATTGACGCGCGACACCATCACGGGCCGGGCAAAGCGCCGCCTGTCCAGGGCGCTCGGCCCCTGGGGCGTGTTTTTCAAGGGGTTCGTGCAGCATCCGGTGATGGTCGGTTCGATCATTCCGTCCTCACGCTTCACCATCGACCGTATGCTGTCGCGAACGGACTGGAGCCGGTGCGATCTGTTTGTCGAATACGGGCCCGGCGTCGGCACGTTCTGCCAACCGGTGCTGGACCGGATGAAGCGGGATGCGTCGCTCATCGTGATCGATACCAACCCGCTCTATATCGACTACCTCAACCGCACGATCGCCGATAGCCGGTTCACCGCCGTGCTCGGCTCCGCCGCGGAAGTGGAGACGATCATCGCCGCGCACGGCCATGACGGCGCGGATTACATCCTTTCGGGTCTGCCGTTCTCCACGCTTCCGGACGGCGTCGGCCCCGCCATCGTCGATGCCACCCACCGGGTATTGCGCCCCGGCGGCGCGTTCCTCGTCTATCAGTTTTCGGCCAAGGCGCGCGATTTCATGGCCCGCCGGTTCCGCCGCATCGACAGCGATTTCGAACCGCTCAACGTGCTGCCGTGCAAGATGTTCTGGGGCTGGAAGGACGCGGGCTAGGCGTCACTTGGCAGGCGTCGCAGCAAGCTGCGCCCAGATCGCGGTCAGCACCGCCGTCGTGATCAACGAATAGAGCGCGCCGACAAGCGCGCCGATGAATCCTGTGACGACCGCCGCGCCGCCCGCCCCGACGAGCGGCAACAGGATCAGCCCCGGAATCAATGTCGCCACCGTATAGATGATCAGCGCCGACAGCGTCAGCAGCGCGAGAAAGAACAGCAGCCGCGTCGCATTGCCCCGCGTCAGCCGCCACGCACGCAGCAGGGCATCGAACGGGTTGCGCACCCGCTGCGCCACCATGACCGGCGCGGTCAGCACCGCCCGGACGAAGAGATAGAGCGCGATGGCCAGCGCGATCAGCGTGCCGAATGCCCCGGCGGACGATGCCGACCCCGCGGCCGCGCCCGCCGTCGCAACCGGCACCAGCACGAGCAGCATGATCACCCCGATACCCGAAAAAAGCACGAGCTGCGCCGCGATATAGCTCGGCAGATAGCGCAGCGCCTGCTTCATCGCATCGCCCACCGTGGGCCGCGCCGGATCGGCGAGCAGCGCGATCACGGCAAGGACGCCCATGCTCTGTATCAGGAGCGAGGCGAGCAGGACCGGCCACCAGCCGGCGAAAAGATCGAGCATGGCCTGCGTCGCGGCATCGCCCTCAAGCCCTTCCTGAGGCGAGGGCAGGACGAAATTCACGATGAGCTGCGGCAGGAGGAAGAACACGCCGGCCACGATGAGCAGCAATTGCCGGTTCGCCGCGATCATCGCCGCGGCGCGCGACCATGCTCGTCCGATGTCGAGCTTTGCAGGCGGCGGCCCCTTGGGCGCCGGTTTCAGGGAAGGGTATGCCATGGGTCTTGATTGGCACGGCATTTGCCGCCACGCAACGCGCGATGACCGATGATACGAGGGATATGCCCGTCTCTGCACAGGGCGGGATCGAATGGCGCCATAGCTACGAGCAGGTTGCCTATCGCGATGCGCTCGCCGAGATGGAGGTGCGCAATACAGCGATTCGCGACGGCGCGCGCGAATTGATCTGGATGCTTGAACATCCGCCTGTCTATACGGCCGGGACCAGTGCGAAGGATGCCGATCTGCTCGATCCACGATTCGACGTGGTGAAGGCCGGGCGCGGCGGGCAATTCACCTATCATGGACCGGGGCAGCGGATCGGCTATGTCATGCTGGATCTTACCCGGCGGGCGCGCGACGTGCGCGGTTTCGTTCATGCGCTCGAGGGGTGGGTGATCGACACGCTGGCCGACTTCGGCGTCGAAAGCTGGCGGGCGGGGGGGCGCATCGGCATCTGGACCCGCGATGTCGACGGACGCGAGGCGAAGATCGGCGCGATCGGCGTGCGCGTGCGCAAATGGGTGACGATGCACGGGTTCAGCGTGAATCTTTCGCCCGACCTTTCCCATTTTGCCGGGATCGTGCCTTGCGGCATCAGCGAATTCGGCGTGACGAGCCTCGAACGGCTCGGCCATGCGGTGTCGGCGCGCGAATGGGACGAGGCGATGGCGCGGCACAGCACGACGTTTCTCTCCGCGCTGGACCGCAAATGCCCGACGGAGTAATCAGCGGCGCCATGGCGAAAACGATCCTTACCCTCACGATGGCGGCTTTGCTGCCGCTCCTGTCCGGCTGTAACGACGCGGCGGATGCTCCGGCCGAGGCCGAGGGCGCAGCGCCGCAGGGCGAGGTTCTGCCCGGCACGATCGACGATGCGATGATCCCGCTCGATCAGCTCCAGTCGCAGGGCATGCCGGTCAGCGAAGCGGAGAGCGAGGACGCGGATGATACCGAGGCCGAAACCGCCGCGACAACGCAGGCCGAGGAACCCGAGGATTAGTCCGCAGCATCCCCGTTATTGCTGAGTTTTGCGCGGAAGGCCGAGTGCCGGTCGTGCACCTCGGCAAGGTCCGGCCCGCTCAACGCATCGGCGGCCTGGCTCATCAACAGATCGCCTTCCCTGAGCAGAACCTGCACCCGGTCGCGATTGTTGAGCGCGCTGGCGCAATTCTGCATCGCGTCGAACATCGCGAAGGTCGCCTTCCGGCTGGTCGCGACGGCGGAACGCGCCGCGCCGAACCCCGCCGCGACATAGCCCTCGAACCCGGTCATGATCGGGATGACGCGCCGGTCGGTGGATTGTGCGCGGTCGTCATTGGGCGAATCGGCGAGCACCCGGCCCCCAAGCTCCGCCGTGGCCGCCCCGATCCAGTGCAGCGCCGTCATCGCCGTGAACGGATCGTTGATCCCCGGCGACAGCGCGCGCAGGGCAATCTCCACCAGCTCGTCGAGCAGGAAGCCCAGATCCTGCGTCGGCGTGCGCAATCCCGACAGCACGAAACAATCGAGAATCTCCTCGATCAGCGCATCGTCCGGATCGTCGGCGGCAATCTGAACCAATGCCATCGGCGGATGCACGAAATCGCCGGCCTCGGCCTTGAGCACGATGACCGAATCGGTACGCTTCGCAATGTCCTCCAGCCCGGCAAAGTCGATGATCTCGATATATCCGGCAGCGTTTGCCGACACGATCTTGCCATCGGGCGGTTCGGGTTGTTCGATGTCCGATCCGTTATGGGGAAAGCGATGCTTGATCTGCCGGATGAGCCGTTCGCCGATCTGTTTCAGCACGGTGTTGATGCGGATCGAATCGGGAATATGGTTGAGGAAGAAGACCAGCACCGCGATCGACGCCAGCATCATCCCCGTCGCGACCAGCAATGACAATTGCGGCACGAAACCGGGCAGACCGTCCACCGCGGCTGCCTCGGCGGAGGCGGCGGCCTCGTCCTCCGCCCGCACCACGCGCAGCACCATCACCGAATAGACGAAGGTGCCGATGAAGGTGGCGAGCGAAAGCTGATTGCCCTTGTCCTCCATGAAATTGGTGAGCAGGCGCGGGCCGTAGGTGCCGCTGGCATAGGCGACGGCGGCGATGGTGATCGAAAACACCGTCGCGGCGACGCCGATGGTGGTGCTGGCGATGACCTGCAACATGGTGCTGGCGCCGTCGGGGCGGGCGGGCACGAGATATTTGGTGTTCGAGATCATCTCGGCCGCGAAGCTGCGGTCGAGCATGATCGTCACCAGCGCCAGGACGAAGGCGAGGATCGAGAACAGCGCAGGATAGAACCAGTAACTGGCATTGATGCCCGCCAGGAACGAGCGAAGATGCGCGGTCACGGCTTAGCCGCAGCTATGGCGGGCGGGGTTATGGCGAGCGGCGGCGCGACAGGCGGCCCGGTGCGGCGATGTGGCGATGTGAATGGCGTGCTCTCCTGTCGTGCGACCGGAAAAGACAACGCCGCAAACGCCGTTTCGTTGCGCGTTTGCAATACGGCGCGGATCGCGCGCGAGGCTCGATGCCCTCACACCCGGCCCAAATCGCCCTTGCCGATGGTGCCGGCGGCCATTTCCATCATCTTGTCGAGGCTCTGCTTCGCCTTCAGCCGCAAGCCCTCCTCGATCTCGATCCTGGGTTCGAGGTCGCGCAGCGCGATATAGAGCTTCTCCATCGTGTTGAGCGCCATGTACGGACAGATGTTGCAGTTGCAATTGCCGTCCGCCCCCGGCGCGCCAATGAAATTCTTTTCCGGCAGCGCGACTTCCATCTGATGGATGATGTGCGGTTCGGTCGCGACGATGAGCGTGTCGCTCTCGGTCGTTTTCGCGAATTGCAGGATGCCGCTGGTCGAGCCGACGTAATCGGCGTGGTCGACGATCTGCGGCGGGCATTCCGGGTGTGCGGCGATGGGCGCATCGGGATGCTGATGCTGCAATTTCATCAGCTCGGTTTCGCTGAACGCCTCGTGCACGATGCACACGCCGGGCCACAGCAGCATGTCGCGTGCGAACTTGCGGTTGAGATAGCCGCCCAGATGCCGGTCGGGACCGAAGATGATCTTCTGATCCTCCGGGATCTGCTGAAGGATGGTTTCCGCGCTGGACGAGGTGACGATGACGTCGGACAGCGCCTTCACCTCGGTCGAGCAATTGATGTAGGTCAGCGCGATATGGTCGGGATGCGCCTCGCGGAACGCGCGGAACTTGTCAGGCGGGCAACTGTCCTCAAGACTGCACCCGGCGTCGAGATCGGGCAGCACGACGATCTTTTCGGGGCTGAGGATCTTGGCCGTGTCGGCCATGAATTTGACGCCGCAGAACGCGATCACCTCCGCATCGGTGGCCGCTGCCTTCTTCGACAGTTCGAGACTGTCGCCCACGAAATCGGCGATGTCCTGGATTTCCGGCTTCTGATAATAATGGGCGAGGATGACGGCATTGCGCTCCTTGCGCAATTTCTCGATCTCCTCGCGAAGGTCCATGCCGGTCAGATTCTCTCGCGGTTGGGCGGTCATGCGTCGTGTCCCCGTATTGTCGTGGCCCGTGGCGGGCGTGCTTGCCCTTCATCTAGGGACAGACCCCCGGTTTTTACAGGGCATTCATCCCGCAATCGCCCATTCTTCGCCATCGCGCCCCACCATGCCCCGCCGTTCCAGGTCGATCAGATGCGCGAGCACGGATTGCCCCGCCGCGCCGATGAGCCGGGAATCGAGCCCGACATACATCGTCTCGACCAGCGCCGGGATGGCCCGTTCGCCTTTCTCCAGCGTCCTGAGGATCTGCCGCTCGCGCTGTCGGCGATGGCCGATCATGCCGCGCACGAGCTGCCGCGTATTTTCGATAGGGGCGCCATGGGCCGGGTAGTAAATCCGGTCCTCACGGCCGTGCAGCAATTCCATGCTGGCCATGTAATCCGCCATGTCGCCATCGGGCGGGATGACCACGGTGGTGGACCATCCCATGACGTGATCGCCGGTGAACAGCGCGCCGCTTTCCTCCAATGCAAAGCACAGGTGATTCGACGTATGCCCCGGCGTCGCCACCGCCGTCAGCGTCCAGCCATCGCCCGAAATGCTTTCCCCGTCGTTGAGCGCGCGGTCGGGCGCATAGCCTGTATCGAACGGCGCATCGCCGCGCGGCCCGATGGATTCGAGCGCGAGCGCAGCGCAGCCCATGATTCTAGCCCCCGTCCGGGCCGCCAATGGCGCGGCGGCGGGCGAATGATCGCGGTGCGTATGGGTGCAGCAGATCGCCGTGACCTTCCGCGCGCCGACCGCCGCCAGGACCGCGTCGATATGGCCCGCATCGTCCGGGCCGGGGTCGATCACCGCGACATCGGCGCCCGCGCCCACGATATAGGTCTGTGTGCCATGCAGGGTGAACGCGCTGGGATTGCCGGCCAGCACACGCTGCACCAGCGGTTCGAGCTGTTGCGGCGTGCCGACGGGCGGGGCGGGCTGTGTCTTTGCGGGCATGGCCCTCAATATGGGCAGGCCGGGCGTGGCTGTCGAGCATTGCCGGTTCCGCGCGCCGTCACCCCCCTGCGCAGGCGCGGCATTCGGGGTCGCGCGCGATGCGGATCGTCCGCAATGCAGGGCCCAATCCGTCGAGCAGATGCAGCCGCCCCCATTGCGGATCCCCGAGGGACGACACCCCGGCCAGCAGCACGCGCAGGCCCTGCATCGCTCCGAAGCATCCCGCCATACCGGCAAACGCGCCCAGAACGCCCTGTTCGGCGCAGGTGTCGCAATCGTCCGCATCGAACGCATCGCCGACATAGCAGCGATAGCACGGCTGATTCGGCAGATGCCCGGCGAAATTGGCGATCTGCCCCTGAAACCGGCCGATCGCCGCACTGCTCAACGGTACATGTGCCGCGACGCAGGCGTCGGACACCGCCAGCCGGGTGGCGAAATTGTCGCACCCGTCGAGCACGAGATCGGCGCCGGCGACGATCCTTGCCGCATTGTCGGGACCGATGCGGATATCCGATGCCGTAACGGCGATGGCCGGATCGAAGCCGCGAACCCATCGTGCCGCGGCGTCCGCCTTCGAATGCCCGATATCGGCGGCGGCGAAGATCGTCTGGCGTTGCAGATTGCTGGCATCGACGCGGTCGTTGTCCACGATGGTCATCCGGCCGACGCCCGCGCCGGCGAGATATTGGATGGCCGGCGATCCGATGCCGCCTGCGCCGATGACGACGACATGGCTCGCGGCGAGCCGGGCCTGTCCGGCGCCCCCGATTTCGGGCAGCACGATATGCCGGGCATAGCGGTCGAGCCGATCCTCACCGTCGAGCATCGCGCCATTGGCAGGCGCATCGGTGCGCGGGGGCGGGGCGGGGCGGGCGTTTCGGCTGTTGTCGGGCATGACGGCTCCCATGCCCCGGCGGGGGCGATGCGGGCAAGCACTGGATGCGGCGCGCAGGGTCGAGCGGGGATCGCAACCCCGCGGCAGACCGGCGCAAAGCTTGACGATTCGCGCCGATGGCGATATGCGGCGCGCTTTGTCGCGAGGGGCATGCCCTTTCGCGCAAGTTTTCATATCGGTTCGAGCATCCGCACCCCTGCGGCCGGGCCGGGCAGCAATTTCGGTTAGTACCCCGTTTCAACAGGGCCGTGCAGCTTGCGGCCGCATAAAGGATCGACATGGCCAATACCCCCCAGGCGCGTAAGCGCATCCGTCGCAACGAACGCCGCGCCGAAGTGAACGGCAACCGCATGGCGCGCATCCGCACCTTCCTGAAAAAGGTCGAGACCGCCATCGAATCGGGCGACAGCAACGCGGCCAAGACCGCCCTTCACGATGCGCAGCCCGAACTGGCCCGCGGCGTGGCGCGCGGTGCGATCCACAAGAACACCGCCTCGCGCAAGATGTCGCGCCTGTCGAAGCGCGTCGCCGCGCTCTGACGCCGACGTTACAGGACGATTCGCCGCACGCGTCGGCGGATCGGGCCATCAAAGGGCCGCCGGGTGTGATCCGGCGGCCTTTTTCGTGCCAGCCTCGTGGGGGTTCACGCGCGAACGCGATTGCCCTCGAATCGGCGGAAACCCGTTGATTCGGATGGCGAGGGATCGAATAAAACGTTCCAAACCAATGGGTTGAAACCGCACTCTTGGAGTTGTGCGGGCTTGATTGAGTCAAGGCGCATTATTTCAGTTTTTTTACGCCGCAACCCTTGCCGGTGGACCATCCACAGCCCTACAAAATGAGGGCCAGGCGGTGACCCGCAACCGGCATTATTGAACATCGCAAAGAACGCTCCCCCGCCGGATTGTTTCGGCGGACGGTGCCGCATTTTCATGCGGCGCCGACGGGCGGATATTGCCGGTGACAGGACGAGTGGACGAAGGTTTTGGGGCAGGATTTGATGACGGCTATGATGCGCGAATCGGACAATACGAATGATGCAGGACATGGCACCGCCGCACCCCTTTCGTCCTCGCGCATGGCGGGCGGCGCCGTGGACCGCCACGGTGCCGCCCCCCGCGGCAATGCACGTGGCGCCGATGCATGCGGCGGCGGGGCGGTGACGTCCGGAAATTCTGCGGCGCGCGATTCGGGGTCGGGCGATTCGGGGCCGGCTGCTTCAGGACGGGGCGATTCGGGGCAGGCCGATTTGGCGCAGGGCGACGAGGCGCGCCGCCGCGCCGAGGATCTTCAGGCCGACTGGGCCGATATCTGCATCGGGCTGAAAAAGGATCTGGGGCAGCAGCTGTATAATCAGTGGATCCGGCCGGTCGAACTCGGGCCGTTCTGCCGCGAAACGGGAACGCTCGACCTTTACCTGCCGACCGAATTTTCCGCCAATTGGGTCACGGACCGGTTTGCCGACCGGCTCTCGCTGGCGTGGAAGATCGCGAGCAGCGATGTGCGCAATGTCCGCATCTGCGTGCATCCGAACCGGCGCAAGCTGCCCGAATTGCGTGTGGGGTCCGCCGCCGCGGAACCCGCCGCGATGGCCGATCCCGCAGGCGCGCTGACCGATCTTGGTTCCGCCGGGCTGGACCCGTCGCTCACCTTTGCAAGCTTCGTCACGGGCGAGGGCAATGTTCTTGCCTATAACGCGGCGCAGCGCATGGCCGCGATCGAGACGCCGCAATTCTCGCCGCTCTATCTCAAGGCCGCGACCGGGCAGGGCAAGACGCATCTGTTGCATGCGCTGGGCCATCAATTCGCCGCGGCGCGTCCCGGCGCGTGCATCTTCTACTGCTCGGCCGAACGTTTCATGGTCGAATTCGTGCAGGCGCTGCGCCATAATCAGATGATGGAGTTCAAGTCGCGGCTGCGCGGTTTCGACATGCTGCTGGTCGATGATATTCAGTTCATCATCGGCAAGGCATCGGCGCAGGAGGAATTGCTCTACACCATCGATGCGCTGCTGGCGGAGGGCAAGCGCCTCGCCTTTGCCGCCGATCGTGCGCCGCAAGCGCTCGACGGGGTGGAGCCGCGCCTGCTGTCGCGCCTGTCGATGGGGCTGGTCGCGGATATTCAGCCCGCCGATATCGACCTGCGCCGCAAGATCCTCAATCACCGCCTCGCCCGCTTTACCGCGAGCGATGTGCCCGAAGACGTGATCGAATTCCTCGCCCGCACGATCAGCCGCAACGTGCGCGAGCTCGTCGGCGGTCTCAACAAGCTCATTGCCTATGCGCAATTGACCGGACAACCCGTCAGCCTGCAACTGGCCGAGGAACAGCTGACCGATATCCTGTCGGCCAATCGCCGCCGCATTACCATCGACGAGATTCAGCGCACGGTGTGCCAGTTCTACCGCCTCGACCGCGCCGAAATGGCGTCGAAGCGCCGGACCCGCACGGTCGTGCGCCCGCGGCAGGTGGCGATGTATCTTGCCAAGGTGCTCACCCCGCGCAGCTATCCCGAAATCGGGCGCAAGTTCGGCGGGCGCGACCATTCCACCGTGATCCACGCCGTCCGCCTGATCGAGGATCTGCGCACGCGCGATGCCGACATGGACGGCGACGTGCGCAGCCTGCTGCGACAATTGGAGAGCTGATCGCCTTGCGGGCGGTGCGGTTCCTGCCGGTGGGCATGGCGGTTCTGCTCACCGGATGCGGCGCACCGGCGGCGGAGGCGGGCGCGGAACAAACCGACGCTGACAATTCGGCGATGCCGGCGGCGCAAACGCGCGCGGTTTACGTTGCGCGCTACGCCGAACCGGTCGCGAGGCCCGGAACCCCGCCCGTGGCGAGGCCGCTCGCGCTGTTCGACGGGACGTATGCCGTGCGGGACGATTGGCTTGTCTTCGTCATGACAGGCGGCGATCCGGCGTTGCCTGTGTTCTCCACCCGAACGCCGGTCATCGTGCATGCCGACCGTGTCATCATCGCGGGCACCGTTCACGCGTTCGGCGAAACCGTGGCGCGCGGCGGAGCCATGCGCAGGCAGGATGGATACGCCGCGCTCGTCGAACCGCCGCCGCCGGAATGCCGCTATTCCCTCATAGGGTGATCGTTCCTATCTGTGGACGCATGCCAGAGCTTCCCGAAGTCGAAACCACCGTGCGCGGCCTGTCCGCCTTTCTCGATGGGGAAACCATCGCAAGCGTGCGCGTGAACCGGCCCGATCTGCGCCGCCCCTTTCCCGACGGGCTGGTGCAGGCGATGACCGGGGCGCAGGTCACCGGGCTGTCGCGGCGGGCGAAATACGGGCTTATCCATCTGTCCCGCACGCAGGTGATGGTGTTTCACCTGGGCATGAGCGGGCGGTGGCGCATCGACCCGGATGAAATGGGAAAGCACGATCATCTCGTGCTCGAAACGGGCAGCGGCCATGTGCTGGCATTGAACGATGCGCGGCGTTTCGGATCGGTCGATCTGGTCGATGCCGATGCGATTGATGCGTTCGGCCCGTTTGCGGCGATGGGGCCGGAACCTCTAGGGCCGGAGCTGACTGCGCCCTATCTTCGCGATGCGCTGTCGGGGCGAAGCTCGCCGATCAAGATCATGCTGCTCGATCAGCGGATCGTGGCGGGCCTTGGCAATATCTATGTGTGCGAGGCGCTTCACCGCGCGCGCATCCGTCCGGACAAGGCTGCGGGCGCGGTGTCGCTTGCAAAGCTGAAACTGCTGGTCCCCGCCATTCGCGACGTGCTGAACGAATCGATTGCGGCGGGCGGTTCCTCGATGCGGGATTACGCGCGGCCCGATGGCGAGCTGGGCTATTTCGCGACATCATGGCAGGTTTACGGGCGCGAGGGCAAGCCGTGCCATTGCGGCGGAACGGTACGGCGTTTCGTGCAAGGCGGGCGGAGCACGTTCTGGTGCCCCAGCTGTCAGCGCTGAGCCGGTCAAAACGTGACACAATTGCTTTGCGCGGGGCGCATAACGGCCTAAACGCTTGTGCCATGACAGACAGCGAGACAGTTTCCTTCGGCTACGAACAAGTCGCCGCGAGTGAGAAGGCGGACCGTGTTGGCGCGGTGTTCACCAATGTGGCGCGCAAATACGACATCATGAACGATGCGATGTCGGGCGGCATGCACCGTTTGTGGAAGGACCGCTTCGTCCGCCGGGTCAAGCCGCAGCCGCACGAGCGCATTCTCGACATGGCAGGCGGGACGGGCGACATCGCCTTTCGCATGGAGGCACGCGGGGCCGATGTCACCGTGTCCGACATCAATCAGGATATGCTGGACGTGGGGCTCGACCGTGCGGTCAAGCGCGGCATCGACAGCCTCGTCTGGTCGCGGCAGGACGCGGAGGATCTGAGCTTCGAGGATGCGAGCTTCGATGCCTATACCATCGCGTTCGGGATCCGGAACGTGACCCATATCGACCGCGCCCTGGCCGAAGCGCACCGCGTATTGAAGCCTGGCGGACGGTTCTTCTGCCTCGAATTCTCGACCACCGAATGGGCGGGGTTCAAGGAAATCTACGATGCCTATTCCCACCGGCTCGTCCCCGAAATCGGAAAGCGGATCGCGGGCGACGCGGACAGCTATCGCTATCTGATCGAATCCATCCGCCGCTTTCCCACAATGCCCGAATTCGAAGGCATGATCCGCGATGCAGGGTTCGCCATGACGAAGGTGGAGCCGATCATGGGCGGGTTGGTCGCGATTCATTCGGGCTGGAAAATCTGAATTCATGACCCGCCCTGCGATCCATGTGATGCGGCTTTTGCGCTGGGGCCGCACGCTCGCCCGGCATGGTGCGCTGCGCATCGTGGAGGAAAACCCCGCGACGCCCGCGCCGGTGCGCCGGCTTTGCCGCATTGCCCGGTTCGGCACGCGCCAGCCGCACGTGCCCGATTACGCCGCCGCGTTTCAGGAGATCGGCCCCGCCGCGATCAAGCTGGGTCAGACGCTCGCCACGCGGCCCGACCTCGTCGGAGAGGAAGCGGCGCGCAACCTGCTGTCGTTGCAGGATTCGCTCCCGCCCGTGCCGTTCGAACGCATCTGCCGCGTGATCGAGGAAAGCTTCGAACGCCCAACCGACGCGCTTTTTTCCAGTATCGAGGAAACGCCGATCGGCGCGGCCTCCATCGCGCAGGTGCACAAGGCGGTCACGACCGGGGGCCGCACCGTCGCGGTCAAGGTGCAGCGGCCCGACGTGCGTGCGCAGTTCGCCCGCGACATCGACACGTTCGAATGGGCCGCCGCCCATCTCGAAGCGTTCGGCGGGGAGGCGACGCGGCTGCGCCCGCGGCTCACCATCGCCAATTTCAAACGATGGACCCTGCGCGAACTCGATCTGCGGCGGGAGGCGGCCTCGGCCTCCGAACTGGCGCAGGGGATGAGCGCGGTGCCCGGGTTCCGCGTGCCCGACATCGATTGGGACCGGACGAACGGCCGCGTCCTGACAATGGAATGGATCGACGGGGTGAAGATCGCCGATCGCGCGCGGCTGATCGAGGCGGGGCACGATCTGCCCGATATCGCCAACCGGCTGGTTCTCGGCTTCCTGCGTCAGGCGATCAGCGCGGGGTTCTTCCACGCCGATATGCATCAGGGGAACCTGTTCGTGACGGCGGACGGCACCATCGTCGCCATCGATTTCGGCATCATGGGCCGCATCGACCGGCAGGCGCGCAGCTGGCTTGCCGAGATCCTCTATGGCCTGACCACCGGCGATTACCGCCGTGTCGCCGAAATCCATTTCGAAGCGCAATATGTGCCGAGCTATCACTCGGTCGAGGAATTCGCGACCGCCCTGCGTGCCGTCGGCGAACCGATGCGCGGCAAGCCGGTCAGCGAATTGTCCGTGGGACAGATGCTGGACGGGTTGTTCGCCATCACCCGCGATTTCGACATGATGACGCAGCCGCACCTCCTTCTCCTGCAAAAGACGATGGTCATGGTGGAGGGGATCGCGACCTCGCTCGACCCCGGCATCAACCTGTGGGACACGGCGGCGCCCTATGTCCGCGAATGGATCCGCGACGAGCTGGGGCCGGAGGCGGCGATCGCCGACCGCATTCGCGAGGATACGGACACGCTGCTGCGCCTGCCGGGCCTTATCCGCCGGATCGAGGACATGTTCCCGGCCAAGGGCGGCGCGCCGGAGGCACCGCCGTTGCCGCATATCGAGCTGATCTGGGAACGGCGCGATCGCAAGGGCGGCGGGTTCTGGCCCTATGTGCTATCGGCGGGCGTCGGCGCGGCGGCGGCCTATGGCGCGCTCGTGGCCGGGTTGTTCTGATACGGGCGATGGACGGGGCGGCATGAAGATATTGCTGATCATCGGTGGCGGGATCGCGGCCTATAAATCGTGCGAGCTCGTCCGGCTGATCCGCAAGGGCGGGGGCGAGGTGACCTGCGTTCTGACCGAGGGAGCGACGCATTTCGTCACCGCGATGACGCTCGCGGCCTTGAGCGAAAATGTGGTGCACACCACGCTCTGGGATCTCAAGAACGAGACCGAGATGGGGCATATTCAGCTTTCTCGGCAGGCCGACTTGGTCGTCGTATGCCCCGCGACCGCCGATCTCATGGCCAAAATGGCGGCGGGTATTGCCGACGATCTGGCGACGACGCTGCTGCTCGCGACGGACACGCCGGTGCTGATCGCGCCGGCCATGAACGTGCGCATGTGGCAGCATCCCGCGACACAGCGCAATGTCGCCCGGCTGCGCGCCGATGGCATCACGGTGATGGAGCCGGACGCGGGTGCGATGGCCTGCGGCGAATACGGGCCGGGGCGCCTTCCCGAACCCAACGCGATATTCGCGAGGATTCGCGGCACGCTCGACAACCCGGCCGATCCGCTTGCCGGGCAGCCTGATTTTTCGGCAACCGCGCACCGGCGGCTGTTCGGGCGCCATGTGCTCGTCACCGCCGGACCGACGCATGAAGCGATCGATCCGGTCCGTTACATCGCCAACCGGTCGAGCGGAAAGCAGGGCTTTGCCATTGCCGCCGCGGCCGCGGCGATGGGGGCCCGCGTCACGTTAATTGCCGGGCCGGTCACGCTGGCGACCCCGCCGGGCGTGGACCGCATCGATGTCGAAAGCGCGCGGGAGATGCAGGCGGCGGTGGATGACGCATTGCCCGCCGATGTCGCGGTGATGGTGGCCGCAGTGGCCGATTGGCGCGCCGCCGACGTTCGCGATCAGAAGATCAAGAAAGACGGTTCGGGGCAGATCCCTCCACTCGCACTCGCCCAGAATCCCGATATCCTGCGTACGCTCGCCCAATCGGATCGCCGGCCGGCGCTGCTCATCGGCTTCGCCGCCGAGACGCATGACGTGATTTCCCATGCCGAGGCAAAGCGCCGGGCAAAGCGGGTGGACTGGATCGTGGCGAATGACGTGTCGGGCGACGTGATGGGCGGCGATGCGAATGCGGTGCATGTCATCGACGCCGACGGTACCGAAAGCTGGAATGCCATGCCGAAGGATGCGGTTGCCCGTGCGCTGGTGACGCGCATGGCCGATACGCTCGACAAGAAGAACGAGGCATGACCGCCGTGCGTTTCAGCCGGGTGGAGGGCAATGATCTCCCGCTCCCCCATTATGCAAGCGCGGGGGCGGCGGGCATGGATCTGCGTGCGTTTCTCCCCGATGGGGCGGTGACGCTGGCGCCCGGCGAACTGGCACTGGTGTCGACCGGGTTTCGCGTCGAGCTGCCGCGCGGGACGGAAATGCAGATCCGCCCGCGTTCGGGCATGGCGCTGAAACATCGGATCATCGTGCCCAACAGCCCGGGCACGGTCGACGAGGATTATCGCGGTGTCGTCATGGTGGGTCTGCACAATCTCGGCGAGGCGGCATTCACCATCGCGCATGGCGACCGGATCGCCCAGGCGGTCATCGCCGATGTGCGCCGCGTCGGAATCGAGGAAGCCGACGCATTGTCTGACACCCTTCGCGGTGCGGCCGGTTTCGGATCGACCGGGCGGGATTGATGGAAAAAGGGCGGCCCGTTCGGAAGAGAACGGACCGCCCCATGCGAATCGCACGCGATTCGATCAATACATGTGTTGCCCGCCATTGATGCTGAGCGTGGAGCCCGTCACGAAGGTCGCATCCTCGGAACAGCAAAACGCGACGCCGCGCGCGATTTCGTCGGCATGGCCCAGCCGTCCGA
This sequence comes from Croceicoccus hydrothermalis, assembly GCF_022378335.1. GTDB lineage: Bacteria > Pseudomonadota > Alphaproteobacteria > Sphingomonadales > Sphingomonadaceae > Croceicoccus > Croceicoccus hydrothermalis. The sequence goes on along the minus strand of NZ_JAIQCI010000004.1, from coordinate 8,491 downwards.
CCGGGATTTTCGCGATGATCTTTTCCAGAACCGGTTCCGGCACCGCCGCCACCATGTCCGTGTCGATATAGCCTGGGGCGATGGCATTGACCGTCACGCCATATTTCGCGCCTTCCTGCGCCAGCGCCTTGGTAAAGCCGTGGATGCCCGATTTCGCCGCGGCATAGTTGACCTGCCCGTATTGACCGGCCTGGCCGTTGACCGACCCGATATTGACGATGCGGCCCCATTTGCGTTCGCGCATGCCGGGGAACGTGGCCTTCGCCATGTTGAAGCAACCGCCGAGATTGATCCGCATCACCTCGTTCCAGTCGTCCCACGTCATCTTGTGCAAGACCCCGTCGCGGGTAATGCCGGCGTTGTTGACGACAATGTCGATGGGGCCGACATCCCCGGCGATCTGGCTGCAACCCTGCGTCACCGCGTCGTGATCGCCGACGTCGAACTTGGCCGTCTTGATTCCGGTGCGCTCGCTGAACGCTTTCGCCTTTTCGTCATTGCCGGCGTAGTTGGCGACAACTGTGCATCCCATCTCGCGCAGGGCGAGGCTGATCCCTTCGCCAATGCCGCGTGTTCCGCCCGTAACCACTGCAATTTTTGACATGAACATCCTTTCCGCCTGCTCTCCTCCTCAAAAGGTTAGGGATAGCGGCGGACGGTCACAACCTCTTATTCGGTCGGATCGAAACTATGGCAATGCAGCAATTTGGCTACGCATCTGCGGCAGGAATCAGAAACGGAACTGCGTCCCGACATAGACGGCCTGTGCGTCCTGCTCCTCATCCGTGAGCGGGGCGATCCGGTTGCGGTCGGCGGAGTAACGAAGGCCGGCGGTAACCTTCAGGTTGCGGGCCACGCGATAGGCGCCGCCGACATCGACCGACACGTCGGACCCGGTTTCGCCGCTCCGGACCGTATCGACCGGGAACTGTCTCTCGTCGAGATTGACCGTGGCGCTGAACCGGCTGGGCTTCGCCTTCGACGGGGTAAAGCTGGACAGGTCGGGCATGTCGAGCTTGCGAACCTCGCCCGGCAGGGTCAACGTGCGGTTCGCGCTTCCCGCAATGCCCGCGCCCGATCCGGCACGGCCGATCGTGTTCGATTCGCCGCGCTCGACGCCAAAACCCTGATAGCCGCGCGCCATGCCCAGGTTGAAGGCGACGGGCGAAATGCTGGGTATCGAAGCGCCGCGACCGGCGTCCAATCCGCCGACCGCGCCCGCGCGCATGGAAATGGCGCGGACGGTATCGGTGTTGACTCGTACGGCGACCGTCACGGCGCGCTTGCCCGTCTTTTTCGCGCCGGCGGGGGTGAAACGGAAAATGCCGCTGTTGTCCTGCGCGTCGCCCTGCGCGCCGCTCAACCGGGCGAGCAGGCGGGGGTCGGCGGAGGACGGGGTGAAAGCGGTAAGCCCGTCGGAGCTTACCGAAAGAATGCGCCCGGCCATCGAATCGGCGTCGGCCTTATCGATCAGGCCATTGCTGGCGGCGGCGACCGCACTGGGCAGGGCCGCGACGAACGCAGCACCCGTCAGCAGGGCAATGCCCCACCGTTTCGTGCCGAATTTCGTACCTTGCGACGCCACAGTCCTGATCCCCTGAATCTCACTCGCCTTCCTTATACACCGGAAAGCTTTCGCCGTCATGACCCGATTGCAGGGCACGGAGATAAACATGCATAACCTGTCGTAGGGCGCACTGCCAAATGAATGCGTCGGTTCGATGACAGTTCCCTGACCGACTGTTGCATTGAATCGACAGCCGGGTCGTTACGGCGCGCGCGGTTCGGCCCTCGTTCACGCCGGACCGGGCATCGGCGGCGCGCGTGCAAAAACTTGCCGCCGAGGCGCGCACGGTGATAGAGCGCGCGAAACATGTGGCCCGCCCATCGCGGCGCGGGCCGATCCCTTGTGCCAGATACGTTCGCCCCGGCGGGCGAATCGACGAACGAAAGTCCCGCAATGACCGGTCAACGCCCTCGCTTTTCCACCGTTTCTGTCGCTATCGCAGGGCTGGCCGCCCTGTCCGCATTGTCCGGATGCGGCGGGCCCGAACGCGTGCAGACCGAAGCCGCCGCGGCGCAGGTCGCGACCATCGGCGTCAACAGCTATCTGTGGCGCGCCAGCCTCGACACGCTGTCCTTCATGCCGTTGGTGCAGGCCGACAGCGCGGGCGGGGTCATCGTGACCGACTGGTACAGCAACCCCGAAAATCCGGCCGAACGCATGAAGATGACAGTCAGCATCCTCGACACCGACCTGCGCGCCGATGCGCTGCGCGTCGCGGCCAGCCGCCAGGTCGCGCATGGCGGCGGATGGGTCGATGCCCCGGTGCAGGCCGCCACGGTGCAGAAGCTGGAAGACATCATCCTCACCCGCGCGCGCGAATTGCGCCGGAACGCGGTGATCGGCTGATCCGGGGGATACGCGAGGCATGAGCGAAGAGCGTTTCGATCCGTCGCAGGCCGACGGGCGCTGGCAGCGCGCGTGGGACGATGCGGAAACCTTCCGTGCCGATTCGGCGAGCGCGAAGCCTAAAAGCTACGTGCTGGAGATGTTTCCCTACCCGTCCGGGCGCATCCATATCGGCCATGTCCGCAACTACACGATGGGCGACGTGCTCGCGCGGTACAAGAAGGCAACGGGGCACGAGGTGCTGCACCCCATGGGCTGGGACGCGTTCGGCATGCCGGCCGAAAACGCCGCCATGGAAAAGGGCGTGCACCCCGGCGGCTGGACCCGCGAGAATATCGCCAACATGAAGGCACAGTTGAAGCGGCTGGGCTTCGCGCTCGACTGGACGCGCGAATTCGCGACCTGCGACCCCGAATATTACGGGCATGAGCAGGCGCTGTTCCTCGCGCTTTACGAAGCCGGGCTGGTCTATCGCAAGGAAAGCGCCGTCAACTGGGACCCGGTCGACATGACCGTGCTCGCGAATGAGCAGGTGATCGACGGGCGTGGCTGGCGTTCGGGCGCGCTGGTAGAAAAGCGCAAGCTGTCGCAGTGGTTCTTGAAGATCACGCAATTTGCCGACGAATTGCTCGACGGCCTGGGCAATCTCGACATGTGGCCGGACAAGGTGCGGCTGATGCAGGAGAACTGGATCGGCAAGTCGCAAGGTTTGCAATTCCATTTCAAGGGCAGCAATTTCGACGATGAGATCGAGGTCTATTCGACCCGGCCCGACACGATCTTCGGCGCCAGTTTCATCGCCATAGCGGCTGAGCACCCGATTGCCCGCGCACTGGCCGACACGTCGGGCGAGGCGGCGGCCTTTATCGAGACGTGCCGCGCCGGCGGCACGACCGCGGTGGAGCTGGAGACCGCGGAAAAGCTCGGATACGACACCGGGCTGCGGTCAGACCACCCGTTCACGGGCGAGGAATTGCCGGTCTATATCGCCAATTTCGTGCTCATGGATTACGGCACCGGCGCGGTGATGGGCGTGCCCGGCCATGACAGCCGCGACTTCGAATTCGCCACGAAATACGGCCTGCCGATCCGGCGTGTGGTTGCCGCCAGTGCGGAGGAGGCGGACACGCCCTTCGCCGGGGCGGCCGAGGCGGGCGAGGGCGTCATCGTCAATTCCGACTTTCTCGACGGCATGAGCGTCGCCGATGCCAAGGCCGAGGTGATCGCCCGTGCGCAAAAGGGCACGTGGGGCGAGGGCAAGACCGTGTGGCGCCTGCGCGACTGGGGCGTGAGCCGTCAGCGTTACTGGGGGACGCCGATCCCGTTCATCCATTGCGCGGATTGCGGCGTCGTGCCTGCGCCGATGGACAGCCTGCCGATCACGCTCCCCGAGGATGTCGATTTTCAGACGCCGGGCAATCCGCTCGAACGGCATGCGACGTGGAAGCATGTCGATTGTCCGAAATGCGGCGGCAAGGCGGAGCGGGAGACTGACACGCTCGACACGTTCGTGGATTCCAGCTGGTATTTCCTGCGTTTCGCGAGCCAGCCCGCCGACCGCCCGTTCGATCCTGCGGAAATTTCCGCATGGTTGCCGGTCGATCAGTATATCGGCGGGATCGAGCATGCGATCCTGCACCTGCTCTATGCGCGATTCTGGACGCGGGCGCTGAAACACATCGGCATGATCGATGTCGCCGAACCGTTCCGGCAATTGTTTACGCAAGGCATGGTGACGCACGAAACCTATTCGCGCACCGGTCCCAACGGGCAGCCGGTCTATTACGCGCCATCGGAAATCAGCCGGGCGGCAGAGGGCGCGACATTGAAGGATGATGGTGGCGCAGTGGACATCGGCCGCGTCATCAAGATGTCGAAGTCGAAGAAGAACGTCGTCGACCCCGACGAGATCATCGCGCAATATGGCGCCGATGCGGTGCGCTGGTTCATGCTCTCCGACAGTCCGCCGGAACGCGACCTGCCGTGGAGCGAGGCGGGGATCGAGGGCTGCGGCCGTTTCGTGCAGCGTCTGTGGCGCCTGTTCGGACAGGTCGACGATGCTGCGACGGGCGAGGACAAGCCGCTCGCCCGCAAGACGCATCAGGCGATCGCCGCCGTCGGTGAGGATATCGAGGCCCTGTCCTTCAACAAGGCGGTCGCGCGGATCTACGAGCTGACCAACGCGACGGAAAAGGCGCCGCCATCGGTCAGCCGCAACGACGCGATCACCGCGCTGATGCATCTCGCCAGCCCGATGATGCCGCATCTTTGTGAGGAAACCTGGTCGCGCAGCGGCGGCGAAGGGCTTATCGCAGACGCGCCCTGGCCGTCCGTGGAAGAAAGCCTGCTTGTCGAGGACGAGGTGACGATCGCGGTGCAGATCAAGGGCAAGCTGCGCGACACGCTGACCGTGGCGAAGGGCTTGCCGAAGGACGAGCTGGAGCGGCTCGCGCTGTCGAGCGAGAAGGTGCAGCGCAATCTCGACGGGGCCGAAATCCGCAAGGTGATCGTCGTACCCGACCGGCTGGTCAATCTGGTGGTCTGATGCGGGCGGCGGTTCTTCTCCTCGCGCTCGCGACGATGCCGCTTTCGGCGTGCGCGTTGCAGCCGGTATATGCTGGTGGCGGCGATGGAGCGGTCGCGTCCGGGCTCTCCGGGATCGAGGTGTCGCCCATTGAGGGGCAGTCGGGCTGGCTCATGCGCGATGCGTTGATCGAGCGGCTGGGCGCGAGCGGGGCGGTGCCAACGCGGTACCGGCTCGACGTACGGCTAGACAATCGACTCGAAGGGCTGGGGCTGTTGAAGAACGATACGATCGGACGTGAAAGGCGCACGTTGCGTGCGCGTTATCGGCTCGTGGATGTGGCGACCGGGGCGGTCATGCTGGACACCACGTCTGGTTCCGATGCCGGGGTCGATGTGGTTTCGAGCGAATATGCTACGATCGCGGCGGAGCAGACCGCACTCGAAAACTTGACGCAGGTGGTTGCCGACCGGATCGTTGCCACGCTGGCGCTGAAACTGCGCGACCAATCGCGTGAAGCTGAACGGTGAAAGCAAAGAACAGCAATTTTGCACAGATTGCGCCGCAGGCTGTGCAGACGGCGAAAATCTTCTTCTTTTGCGGGCCGGACGAGGCGGGCGCCCATGCTGCCGCAATGCGCCTAATAACCCTGTTGGGCGAAAAAGCTGGCGAGCGGGTGGAGATTGGCGGCTCAGAATTGAAGCGTGATCCGGTCAGGCTGTCGGACGAAACCCGCTCTACTTCCTTGTTCGGGGACACGCGCCATATTTTCGTACGCGTTCAGGCGGAAGAAGCGCTCGAAGCGTTAAAGATCCTTATCGAGAGCGAGACGGTGGCCGATGGTTGGCCGGTGCTTATCTTGGCATCGGGTGCGACTGACAAATCGCGCACGGCCAAGTTGTTGGAAAAGCGGGACGATGCGCTGGTCGCGATGTTCTACCCGCCCGACATTCGTTCCGTGACATCGGAAGTGCGACATATGGCTGATGCGGCGGGACTGCGCATGGGCTCGGAATTGGCCCAACGGATCGCCGGATCGGTTGGGCTGGACACCCGCATGGCGAAATCGGAAATCGCGAAGCTGGCTCTTTATATCGACGCTGCGCCAGAAGCACCCCGTTCCGTCTCCGAAGCTGACGTGCATGCGATCGGTGCTGTGACCGAAGACGACGGAATGATGGCGCTGGTGGATGCGGTTCTGTCCGGAAACCTAGAGCGGCTTGGCGAGGAGCTTACGCGGTTTCAGCAACTGGATATGAATCCAGTTGGCACTTTGCTCGCGATGGAGCGTCGGGTAGCAAAACTGACCGAATTGTCATCTAAATTGGGGTCCCGAGCCGATGTCGCCGCGTTCGTCGCTCAGCAACCCGGTGTGTTCTTTATGGAAAAGGGTGCGATCGCAGACCAGCTTTCTCGCTGGCGGGGTCCACGTCTGGCTCGATTGTCTCAACGACTGGTAGCGATGCATCGGCAGCTTCTGGCCGATAGCCAGACGGCTTCGCTCAATTTTCGTATAGGTTGTACCAATATCGCACGAGCGGCATCGCAATCTGGCCATTAGGTATAAAAGCCTATTCATTGGTTGGTATTACTTTGCCATATGGCTTTGGCCGTGTATGCTGCGATGCAACATGGAATAGCCCTTAGCGTGCTTCGGGTAACGACCCTTAGTCGGTGAAAGTGGAACGGATCAAACCGATGCTACTAAATTCCAGAATTGCAACCGATGCGCGGCCTACGAAAAAAGGCAAGCGCCAAACCTCAATCTCGGCACGGCAGGATCGCAGGATACTAACACCTTCGCAGTTAGCGCGCATTCCGTCACTCGAGCAGGGGCGTCTCCAATGCTACCTCATGCTCGTTATCGGAGACTTGGCGGCGCTTGCCTTTGGGTTTTTCTTGGCGAGCTATATCTATCTTGGTGCGATGTTCGCACCGCAATCGATGATGCAGATACAGATGATCCTGCCGGTTTTTCTGACCATCGGACTTTATAACGGCAGCTATTCGATAAAAGCCTTGCGACAGCCGACCTTCTCGATTCTGCGGGCGATTGTGGCTTTGCTTGTCGCGGCCGCGATCATCACCTTCGTCGCATTTTTTGCCAAATCCAGCGCGGAATTTTCGCGCAGCACCATGGCGCTATCGCTTCTATTTTCGGTGATCACGATCATCTTCGTGCGTGATCAGATGCGTTCGGTCATCCGGCAAAGGTGCGGTACGACAGGTGAAAATTTCCTTATCGTGTCTGATGGGGGGCCGAAGATCGAAAGCGACAATGCGTATTATTTCGATGCGGAGCGCTTTGGTCTTCGTCCAGATATCGGGAATCCCGAAGCGATCGAACGGCTGGGCAAGATGTTACGTCACATGGACCGCGTTCTGGTTTCTTGTGCGCCGGAACGCCGAGGTGAATGGGCGCACGCTCTTAAATGCCTTTCGGTTGATGGCGAAATTCTCGATGATTCCGTTAGGGAGCTTGGTGCTTTGGGCGCGCACGTTCGCGATGGGATGGGAATTCTGCTGATTTCGCATCGACCGCTTGGTCTTCGCGCTCGTATCATGAAGCGTGCCTTTGACCTCGCCGTGGCTGGCCCGGCGGTCATACTTCTCTCTCCTTTGCTGGGGCTTATTGCCCTGGCGATCTGGCTTGAGGATCGCGGCCCTGTCTTCTTTCTTCAGAAACGAATGGGGCGGTCGAACCAGCTTTTTTCGATCTACAAGTTTCGTTCCATGCGCAGCGACCGACTGGACAGCGCGGGAAATCGTTCGGCGTCCAAGGATGACGATCGAATTACCAAGGTCGGTCGTTTCTTGCGCCGAACGTCGCTGGATGAGGTTCCACAGTTACTCAACGTTCTGGGAGGAAGCATGAGTATCGTGGGGCCGCGTCCGCATGCCCTCGGTTCGCAGGCTGGTGACAAACTTTTCTGGGAAATTGATTCGCGATATTGGCAGCGTCACACGCTAAAGCCCGGCCTTACCGGCCTTGCGCAGGTACGGGGTTTTCGCGGCGCGACTGATACGGAAGGCGATCTCACCAATCGGCTGCAGTCGGACCTTCAATACATGGATGGCTGGTCGTTATGGAGGGACATATCGATTAGCTTCGCTACCGCACGTGTATTGGTTCACGATCGGGCTTTTTAGGTCGTGTTGACAAGATAATTAAGTCATAGCCGTATGCTGGCAATGTTGAGACGGCTGGCGAGGGTTTAATGGTCTTGCCGCAGTGAAATGTGATGCGACGTGATAGCTAGAGTTTTTTGAACATCCCTTCGATGCGGTTGCGGTCCTAGGTCGTGAACCCGTAAATCCCGAGCGCGTATAGGCTGTGGTGCAGGATCATTCGACCGGCTATATTTGTTTGATGCGTAAGCGGTGTTTTCAGCCCCTGTAGGCCCAAGGCATCAGTTGATCGATGTGCTTATCCAAGTGACGGTTGGCGAGACTGGTGAGCATGGCGTTCATCCATGCGTTCGAATCGATGCTTGGTAACTTGCCGCTCTCGATAAGAGTGGCGATCATTACCCAGCTGTCGGCGCCTTCGTTGG
>NZ_JAIQCI010000046.1 GCF_022378335.1 Croceicoccus hydrothermalis | reverse complement strand
CTCCGCTCCTAAGCTCGCTCATACGAGCGCCCTTAAGACCGGTCGTTCACCCGCCGGACAAGGCGGGGCTCACCGGATGGGTACCACCATCGGTAGAATGCAGCAAGAGCAAGCTGCCAAAACAGCAGCCGAACTGCTTATGACGCTCACAACGGTCGTCTTGCCGTCGTGCAAAGGTAGTGGTTCGACAGCATGAGTCGGTTCGGCCATCAAGCGACTAGCAACCACGAACGGCCCTTACCCATATGAAGTCTTCAAATAGGTCTGCCATAGTACTCGTTCGAACAGAGGCTTCACACGCGAGGGTTCATTGTATTTCGCCGATGTGGCATAGCCCTCCACCAATTGAAGGTCGAGGTCAATTGCGTCACACTGACAGCTCCTCAACCCCGTCACGCAGCTGAGGTGTCCAAGCTCGGCGGACGCCGCAGTCCTTTGACCAACATAGCCGCGCTCAACAGCTATTGTACCTGAAAGACGGAACCCCGCGCCAGGGTTGGGTGAAGCGCGGGGTTCCTGAACGGCCCCGGGACACCTGCGATCCGCAGGGTTCAGGGGGAGGTGGGGCCGCCATTCGATTAACGAGGAGAAAACCGATCGGGACCGGATTTGGTTTTACCGTACACCTAATCGCTTACGCTTCTTGCCAATCTATATATCGAACAGATAGATCCACTCGCAGGTGTGGCGACGCGCTCAAATTCTAGCATGAGCATGCTATATTCACGCCGACATGCAATTGCTGGCAACCTGTTCGCGCAATTAGTCGATCGGTTCTTGGATCACACGCAAATACGGTTTCTTTTCGTCCCAGCCATCGGGATATTTGGCTTTCGCATCTTCGTCCGACAAGGAAGGCGGAATAATCACATCATCACCCTTCTGCCAATTGACCGGCGTCGCTACACCCTTGCGTTCGGTGAGTTGCACCGAATCAAGCAGCCGGAGCACTTCATCGAAATTCCGCCCGCTGCTCATCGGATAAAGCAGCACGGCGCGAATTTTCTTGTCTGGCCCGATGATATAGACAGCGCGGACGGTGGCGTTATCGGCTGCGGTTCGCCTCTCCGCATTACCCGCTTCGTCGGCCGGCAGCATATTATAAAGCTTGGCGACCTGTAGGTCGCTGTCGCCGACCACGGGATAGTCGACCTTATTTCCACTCACCTCCTCGATATCGGGAAGCCAATCGCGATTATCCTGGCTGCTGTCGACCGAAAGGCCAATAATCTTGGTGTTGCGTTTGGCAAATTCCTCGCCAAGCCCGGCCATATAACCAAGCTCGGTCGTGCAAACCGGTGTAAATGCCTTGGGATGGGAAAAGAGGATTGCCCAGCTGTCACCCATCCAATCATGGAAGTGAATGTTTCCTTGTGTGGTCTGGGCTGTGAAATCGGGGGCTGTCGAGCCAATTGAAAGGGTCATGTAAAATACTCCTACTTATTTTGTGGGTACTCAGGGCACATTTCTAGCGATGCTCTGAGAAGAATGCGGGTCCGACCTCGTCTTCATCCTGTTCCTAAAGGAAGAGCGCCAGATCCGCTTTGCTCGGGTCAACCGGTCATACGACAAACCGATCCCAGCCCGCATAATGCTCACCGCTTCGCTTACCGCGAGGCAGGCTCAGTCCGATCAAGAGCAGTCCGACCCCAACCGAGGCCACCGTTCCGGCAGCCGAAGCCCCTGCAAGCATGAAGGGCGCTGCGACCAGCCAGGCACCGAATGCAGCGTTGATGAAGCGCAGGGCGCGCGCGACTTCCGCGGTCGCGATGATTGCCACCGTAATCACCAAAGCACCCACCACGTGATCGCTGTTGGCCATCGCCCCCTCGCTGCCAAGCGTTATCCTTGTCAGCATCAGCCACGCTCCCAGAGCCGTGCTGGCCACCAGGGTCCACGGGAAGGTCACGCCGCGCACCGTGTTCGTCCAGATCGAACGCGCGTCGGTCATATAGTCGGTATCGTCGATTTCACCGTTTGACACTGCGCCGCCCTTGAAGAAGGTACGAACGAGTGACTTGCCTTCCTTTTTCGACCAGTAGAGATACTGTCCCATGGCGATGACTTCATCGAGCGAGAACGGGATCATGATGAGCATCGCAAGCGCAGCAATCAGAGCCGGCGTACTCCACGTCCCGATCATTATCGGCTGAATGATCACGAAATAGATACTGACCACACCGAGCGGAATGACCAGAATGCCGAAGAAGGTAACCATCCACGGCATCGTGCGCCAGCGCGTGCGGGTTCCCATGACCGCCATTAGGATCTCGAGCACATAGCTGACCGCCCCTAGTCCGGCATCCGGGATCGGCCAGGCCTTGGATACATCCGACGTGATGATTTCCTCGGTGCCGTTCTTGGGATCGCCAAGCGATCCGGAGAAAAACGGCTCCCACGCCACATCGATATGGCCAAGCTGGTAGGAGGTAAGCATGCGCGATATCAGAAGGCCGATGATGCCCATCGCAACAATCGGGAATCGCTGGGCATCGGTCGAGGGACTGTAGGTCCACCCGGGCGGGATGGACTTCTTGTCCATCATCCCTTCCATGCTCATGCCGGGCATCATTGGCACCAGCACCGAGAATGCGATCGCCAATGTACCGACAAGCATATTGGTCAGATATTGGGCCGCGCTCGGACTCCAGAAGAACAAGGGCGCGAAAAGCAGCCAGATGCCGACAAAGGCCGTCGCCCACTGCCCCAACCAGGCGGTGCGCTTCGAAAGCGACATCGCGCCGAAGATCATCAATGCGATCCCGCTCAGCATATCGCTCAGAGCAAGAGCGTTGGCCCGCCATTCGATCGACGGCAAACCCCGCTCGAGAGTGACCGCTACGACCGAAGCACGCGCAGTATCGGCGGATACGACGTCATAAACACCAGGACTTGCAGCAAGCCAGAGGCCGAGTCCGATGACAGCAAACTGCGTCCAGCGGGTACCGCGCTGGGGTCCGTCCATATGCTGCATATCGCCGTCCATATTGTTCATGTCGCCGTCCATCTGGTGCCCATCATGCGCTATATCGGTGTCGTGCGATTGAGGTCGCGCCGGTTCGGTCTTCGCTGCATCCGAACTCTTTGGATGCCAGGCCACGCGGGACGTGTTCAGCTTGTTCGTTTCGTACCAGTCCTGCGGGTCGGCTTGCAACGCGTCGATGATGGTCGGAAGCGTTTCGCGGAGCGAGTGCTCTGGTTCCCACCCCAGCAGTTTCCGGGCGCGGGAGATATCGAGAATGTAGTGAGCGTTTGCGTCATCGACCATCCACTGCTTGACGAATCCGTCATGACCGAGGACTTCTTCCTCGATCCACGTGCCCAGTTTCGCCACGCTTTTTGGAATGCGCACTGTCGTCCATTCCTTGCCGTGGATCTGGCAATGAACGATGTCCTGTATCTCGGCATAGCCCAGCGTTTCGGGCTCGCCGACAAGTATCGGCATCTCGCCCTCGAGGTCAGTGCGATGAGCGATAGTCTGCTCGACCGCCTTGGTCAGATCGTCAAGATGCAGTGCCGATTGTGCAGCGCACAACATCCCCGGATACAGATGCGCCGACACGCGATGCTCATAGACACCGGCAATCTGTTCGGCGAGAAAGGCGGAGTGCCCCTCGTCGTCGTAAACCCCCGCAAACCGCAAGAATACAACCGGAATGTCGCCACGGTTCTCGCGCAGTACCTGTTCCGCATCGACCTTCGATTGAGGGTAAGGCCACGTCGGTCCAAGCGGACTGGATTCGTCGATACGTACGCCCGGCAGCGGTTTGGGCTCGTGTACAAGCATCGAGCTTGCATAGATGAACTGTTCGACATCGAAGTCCTGCAGTGCCGTAATCAGCCTGCGCGACCCTTCAACATTGACATTGGTGTACAGCGGGTTTGGCTCGCCCGTGATGTCGAAATAGGCAGCCAGGTGAATGCAAGCTGCAATCGTGTTTGAATGCGCGGCACGCACATTGGTCAAGGCGTCGACAACCGACGCTTCGTCCGCGAGGTCGATGGCGTATGAGGCTTCTAGTCCGGGAACGTCTTTCGCGACCGAGCGATCGAGGCCGATGATGCGGTACTGGTCGCTCAACCGATCAACCAAAGCGCGCCCAATGTATCCGCTTGCACCGGTTATCAGGACGACGCCTCTAGCCATAATCTACTCCATCGCGTTGATCTTGGGATTACTCTTCAAGACAGAACCGTCCTCGCGGGAGGACGGTCCTGCAGCTGCCCTCGGACTAGCAACAACCCGATGAGGCCTTTTCCTGAGATGGCTTGGAGATTTCCTCGACGAGTTCTGCGGTCTTTGCATCGGCACCGGACCGTGCAATATCAGCCTGGGAAACCATGCCGCAGCAATTCCCTTCGTCATCAATCACGGGAACGCGCCGGACCTGGTTGCTCTCCATCGTGGAGCAACATGCATCTACCTCGGTATCCGGCGTGACAGTGACAACCGAACGGGTCATGATGTCCCCCACCGGGGTGTCGGGCGACTTGCCTTCAGCTACGACGCGACAGCAAATGTCCCGATCTGTGACGACACCCACCAGACCGCCTTGGTCATCAACAACAGGAATCTCTCCGCAGTCGTTTCCCACCATGAGCTTCGCTGCATCCTGTACGCTCGCATCCTTGTCGCAGCAGGCGGGATCCTTCGTCATAATGTCCTTAACATGCATAATTCCACTCCTTCATCGGTCGGTCTGTGCAAAAGCATTTCCCGTCAGGGCAGCTTCGCTCAAATCATAGAAAATCATAAGGTAACGGTTCCCATCGTTGGAAGGTCAAGCCCCCTCCATGCGACGAATTGGCGAACTCGGTGCCGACCTGGACCGCACAAGGAGGTCGCGCAGGTGCTGATCTTGGTGCGTCTCTGATGGGTCACGCTTACAGTACGAGCCATCTGCTCCAACCCCTCATATTGGCTGAATGGGAAAAGGTCGGGAGCTTGGAGAAAAGATCGTTTCAGCGAATGGATATGTTCCACTCAATAGAGCTGACACCGAGATTTGTTGCGAATTAAACTTCGCAAACGGGCAGACCACGCCTTGGCAAAAAACTGCAATCGCGAAACTGGCCAAGCTTGAGGTTTTGCGAACAACGACGCAGCACCTTCGGGCCCGCTCCAGGAGTCTTATGTGTCTCGCCGGTCAAATGTCGGACGCGTCCTCAGCCAATTGCTGGTCCAACCCAAAATGAAGCGAACCATGAGAACAGACCAGCGCCAACTCTGTTTTTAGCAGACCCGCTGGTATCCGAACTTGTGACCGACTTCTTTTGCTAAGGCAGGATTGGCATCGTTGGAAAGATCTTTGAGAATAGGACAATCTGGCCGGTCATCGTTCGTGCAACCCGCGATAAGATGCTCAAGAGCGTCGATCATGGAAAGAATTTCTGCCGCCTTGGCGCGCAGAGCACCCAAGTGTCCGGCGGCAACCTCCCGGACATCCTTGCTGGCTCTTTTCTCGTCGTGCCACAGACCGAGCAATTCGCCGATATCATCTACCGAAAAGCCAAGGTTGCGGGCGCGGCGGATGAACCGCAGCGTATGTATTTCGGCAGGGCCGTAAAGCCGATAGCCAGCTTCGGTGCGTTCGGCCGCTCCGATCAGACCGATTTTCTCATAATGCCTGATCATCTTGGCCGACACGCCACTGTCTGCGGCGGCCTCACCAATTGTGTGCAGTTGGCTCATGCATGCTGGATAACTTTCCCACGATAGGAAAGCAAACAGCCTGCGCCGACAATTTTTATTCTGACGCCCCTCTTGACCTTCCCATGATGGGAAGCCCTATCTTTTGGGTAATGTTCGATTCGCGGAGAAAGGTTATAAGAAGAAAGCGCACTCCCGCGCATTGACGCCGACATGCCCAGAAGCCGCACCGCCCTGGAAAAAATGCAAGCCAGATATGTGCGGATGACCCAGGCAGGTGACCTGAGCGGCAAGTTCGCGCGCTTCCAGTTCCTGCGCATGACGACGCAAAGCTGAACTTATCGGAACAATGAAAGGAACTTTTTTATTAATAGTTTTAAATTAGCGGCGCTCGGAGCCTTGGCGACCGCCGGTCTCGCAACAGCTGCGGCCGCGCAATCCCAAGTCGATCATCAGCCCGCTCCACAAGAGAGCTCGCAAGGCCAAGAGAGCAGCCACGAGCATGGTGCAATGCAGGGCGAAATGTCGGACATGGATGGTGACATGTCCGGGATGATGGCGATGATGAACAACCCCGAGATGCGCGCTGAAATGATGGCGATGATGAACGATCCGGAAATGCGCGCTCAAATGATGGACATGATGCGCAACTGCAATGAAATGATGAAGATGAAACAGGAACAGATGTCGAATGAAGAGGCAGGGTAATCCTGAGCACCACACGTCAATTTGCCAGATTGTCTTCGCCTAAGCCTGCCCCCTCCCTGCGGGGCAGGCACCATCCGAACAATGATCGGTGAATCCTGCTGATCTCATGTCCCATGCAAGCGGACCGTATTTATGATTTCTACCACAACAGATCCCGAAGGCTTGTCGAGGCTCGGCTGCGCCCGTAGAGTTAGATGATGCAGTTACTGCGCTCTCTTGGAATTTTTCTGATTGCTTGCGGACTCTTTGTCCAGTCGGCCGCTCATGCCTCGGCGGTGCCGCAAGCACCGGCGGGAAGCGAGGCGGCGTGTAACGAGATGCGCATGGAGACTGGTGCTACGACCGCTTCGGAAGACCAACCCGGACCGTGCAAAAATCTTCGCCTGGATTGCCTTGTGGCCCTCGGTTGTATCGCTCCACTGGCCATGATCACAGCCCCATCAGGCGAACGTACGAAAATTGCTGTGCGTTCGTTGTTCACCCCATTTGCCGCATATTCTCCGGCTCTCGTTGATCAAGGACCCGAGCCGCCGCCCCCGCAAGAGCAATTCTGAGTATTGCCAGGGACTGCCCTGCATACTGAAGCTGAACGAATTTTCCGTCGCGCCTAGCGATGGTCGTTTGTTCCGTCCGCGCTTATATCGCGCGCTCTAGCGGAATCTAGAAATCATGCAGAAAATTTGCTGGACCGCATTTCCGGTCCTGCTGGCTTTGGCGCCAGCTAGTTACGCGCAGTCAATCGGCTACGAGGAGGCATTGAGAGCGGCCGTTAGCGAACAGCCGCAGGTGCGAGCGCGGGAGTTGCAGCTCGAGGCACGTCGCAGCGTCGCTGATGCAGCTGACGAACTACCAGATCCTCGCCTCCGCGCTGGGATTCAGAACCTTCCGGTGGCAGGCCCGGCAGCCTTCGAGATCGACCGGCAGCTGCCCACCCAGATCCAGGTCGGTGTGGAGCAGGACATACCCAATCTCGCGGAGCGCCATGCGAGAGCGCGCATGGCAGTGGCCGATATAGATCTGGCTTCCGCGCAGTTGACCCGCGCGCAGCTCACGGCTCGGCTTGGAGCAGGCGAGGCCTGGATTTCGCTCGCGTACACCCAACAGGCTCTGAATGTTATCGATGAGGCACTTAGGCAGATCGAAAGGCTGGTGCCCTTGGCGCGGAGCGCCGTTGCGGCGGGATCGGCCAGGCCGGCTGAGAGCCTCGAAATTCGCCGTGCGGTACTGGAAGTCGAGGACATGCGGACCCGCCTAGAAGGCGACCTTGACGCGACACGGGCCATGTTGGCGCGATATGCTGCTGTGCAAGGCGCAGTTGCCACCGGGGCTATCCCCGCGGCGGATGTCGATGCCGAGCGACTCCGGGCGACCCTAGAGCTTAATCCCGATATCATTCTCGCTATCGCACAGGTTCGACAGGCAGATGCGAGGATCGATCTTGCCCGGTCGGAGAAGCGGCCCGATTTCGGCATCAATGTCAGCTATGGCAGGCGCGATCCGATGTTCGGTGATGTCGTCTCGGTCATGGGCTCGATTACGCTCCCCATCTTTGCGGGCAGGCGGCAGAACCCGAGGATTGCCGCTGCTGAAGCCGAAGCAAGCGCAGCGCAAGCAATTCAGCTTGATCGCTTGCGCGAACTGCAAGCGCAATTCGAGGCCGACCTTGCCGCTTGGCGCAGCGCATACCGCCAGTGGCAGCGAGCCACGGAGGAGTTGCTACCCCTCGCCCAAAGCCGGGCTGATCTCGAAAGGGCCAGCTTCGCGGCAAACCGCGCCGAACTGCTGGACGTCATCGAAGCGATCAAGGCGCTGGCGCTCCTACAAATCGAGATCCTTGAGCGTGAGGAGGCGACAGTTGAAGCCGCGACGACCTTGCGACTGACCTATACGGAGTTCCAGCCATGAGAGCCAAAATGGGAGCCGCGTGGGACAAACTGTCGCCGCGCCAGAAATCCTGGACGATGGCGGCAACGGTCGCCCTGATCAGCGTCACCGCAGGATACGGGTTATCGCAGCGGGGTGAGAGCGGAAGTCAGGCAAATGGCAACGGGGGATCATCCAGCGCCGAATGTGAGGACGTGCTTTACTGGTACGATCCGATGGTGCCGGGACAGCGTTTCGACGAGCCTGGAAAATCGCCGTTCATGGATATGGAACTTGTTCCCAAATGCGCTGGCGAGGAGGCCACCTCCGGGGTTCAGATCGACGCGGGGCTTGTCCAGAACTTCGGCATCCGCACCGCCGAGGCCGAATACGGCGTACTTGAGCCGGACGTGTCCGTTACCGGTGTTCTCGCTTACAATGGGCGGGACGTTGCAATTGTCCAGCCAAGGGCTGGCGGCTTTGTACAACGAACCTATGGGCGTGCTCCAGACGATGTGGTGAGCCGAGGCGCGCCGCTGGCCGATATTCTCGTACCCGAATGGGGAGGAGCGCAGCAGGAATATCTGGCCGTCCTGAACAGCGGCGATGAACAGCTTGCACAGGCCATGCGCGAGCGGATGCGGCTGCTCGGCATGTCGAATGGGCAAATTTCATCGGTGGGCCGGACCGGCCGCGCGCAGGCGACGATCACGGTCACCGCGCCGACCGGCGGGGTCATCACCATGCTCGGCGTGCGACCCGGCATGACCGTGATGGCAGGCCAGACCCTGGCGGAAATAACCGGATTCTCGCCGATCTGGCTCGAGGCATCGGTGCCCGAAACACAAGCAGCGAATATCCGGGTCGGCCAACCTGTCAGTGCAACCCTGACCGCGTTTCCCGATGAGAGATTTTCCGGACCGATCATCGCGATCTTGCCGAGCGCACAGGATGCCAGCCGGACAATCACCGTCCGCGCACAATTGCCCAATCCTTCCGGACGGCTCAAGCCGGGCATGTTCGCGCAGGTCTCGCTGACCCCCGACACCCGGCGCGCTCTGCTGGTTCCTTCCGAAGCGGTGATCCGGACCGGGCGCCGCACCATCGTCATGATCAAGCAGGACGAGGGCGGCTTCATGCCTGCCGAAGTCCGGATCGGCCGTGAGGCGGGAGGCAGGACCGAAGTGCTGGCCGGCCTTTCGCAAGGCGAAGAGGTCGTGACGTCGGGCCAGTTCCTGCTCGATTCCGAGGCAAGCCTGGCAGGACTTGATGTTCGTGCGATCGATGAGGCAGGTCCGAACCGGGACGGTGAAGACCAACCAGTGACATTCAGCGCAATGGGGACGATCGAGAAGATTGCCGATGGCTCCGTCACGCTGCGGCACGGACCTGTCCCGCGGCTAGACTGGCCCGCCATGACGATGAGTTTCCGCACGAAGAATGCAGCGCAGATCAGCGGGTTCGAGGAAGGCGATAGAGTGCGCTTTACCTTCACCCAGCAGGACGCCGGCCCCCGTATCGAGACCATCAGGAGTGCCGGGCAATGATCGCGCGCATTATCGATGCCTCGATCGCCAATCGGCTTTTCATCGTCCTCGCCGCCATAGCTGTGACCCTTGGCGGGTTCTGGGCCGTCCGCACAACTCCGGTCGATGCTTTGCCCGATCTGTCCGATGTCCAGGTTGTCGTCCGATCCAACTATCCGGGCCAGGCGCCCCGGATTGTCGAGGACCAGGTGACCTACCCGATGGCCACGACCATGCTGTCGGTGCCGGGAGCGAAGACCGTACGCGGCTACTCGATGTTCGGCGACAGCTACGTTTATATCATTTTCGAGGACGGTACCGACCTTTACTGGGCACGGTCGCGGGTGCTCGAATATCTCAATCAGGTGCAGAACCGCCTGCCCGAGGGTGTTACGAGCACGCTCGGTCCGGATGCGACGGGCGTGGGGTGGATTTACGAATATGCGCTTGTCGATCGCACGGGCGGTCATGACCTTGCCGGGCTGCGCAGCCTGCAGGACTGGTTTCTGCGCTACGAGCTCAAGACGATCCCCGGCATTGCCGAAGTCGCGAGTGTCGGCGGTATGGTGAAACAATACCAGATCGTGCTCGAACCTTACCGGATGGCATCGTTCGGCGTCACGCATGCCGAGATCGTAAACGCCATCCAGTCGTCCAACCAGGAGGCCGGCGGTTCGATCGTCGAGATGGGTGAGGCCGAATACATGGTACGCGCGTCGGGCTATCTGACGACGCTGGACGATTTACGCGAGATTCCCCTCAGGACTGCAACTGGCGGGGTTCCGGTTACCCTTGGCGATGTCGCCACAATCCAGGTCGGGCCGGAGCTGCGCCGCGGCATTGCCGAGCTCAACGGCGAAGGAGAGGTCGCCGGCGGCATCATCGTTCTCAGACAGGGCGCGGACGCTCGCAGCGCAATCCAGGCGGTCGAGGAAAAGCTGGACGAATTGCAGGCGAGCCTTCCCGAGGGCGTCGAGATCGTCACCACCTACGACCGATCGCAGCTTATCGACGCCTCGGTGGAGAATTTGACGACCAAGCTGATCGAGGAGTTCATCGTCGTCGCGATCGTATGCGCGCTGTTCCTCTGGCACGCACGTTCGGCACTTGTCGCCATCATCACCCTGCCTTTGGGCGTGCTCGCGGCGTTCATCGTGATGCGTTTCCAGGGGGTGAATGCCAATATCATGTCGCTGGGCGGGATCGCTATCGCGGTCGGCGCCATGGTCGATGCAGCCGTTGTGATGATCGAAAATGCGCACAAGCATCTCGAGCGATGGGAGCATGAAAATCCCGACACGGTGCTTTCGGTCAAGGAACGCTGGCGGATCATCGCCGATGCATCGAAGGAAGTGGGACCGGCGCTGTTCTTCAGCCTTCTGATCATAACCTTGTCGTTCCTGCCCGTGTTTACCCTACAAGCCCAGGAAGGCCGGTTGTTTGCACCGCTTGCCTTCACCAAGACCTATGCCATGGCGGCGGCTGCGCTGCTGTCGGTTACACTGGTTCCGGTGATGATGGGCTGGCTGATCAGGGGTAAGATACCGTCAGAAGACTCCAATTTCCTCAATCGCTGGCTGACCAGGATTTACCGACCGGGCCTTAATTGGGTGATGCGCTGGCCAAAAGCCACGCTCGCGGTTGCAGGCGCGATCTTCCTCACCACGCTGATCCCCTTCTCGCAGCTCGGCGGAGAGTTTCTCCCGCCGCTCGACGAGGGCGATCTGCTCTACATGCCGAGCGCCCTTCCCGGTCTATCGCCAGGCGAGGCCTCGGCGCTGCTGCAGCGCACCGACCGCCTCATCAAATCGGTACCGGAAGTCGAAACAGTCTTCGGCAAGGCCGGCCGTGCAGATACGGCTACCGACCCGGCTCCGCTCACCATGTTCGAGACCACGATCCGGTTCCGGCCGCGGGAGGAATGGCGCGAAGCCATGACGACTGATGCGCTGATCGAAGAGCTCGACCGGGTCGTTCAAGTGCCCGGTCTCGCCAATGTCTGGGTACCCCCTATCCGTAACCGCATCGATATGCTGGCGACCGGGATCAAGAGCCCGATCGGGGTCAAGGTTTCGGGCGAGGATCTTGCAGAGATCGAACGGGTGGCGCTCGAGGTCGAGGGTGTGGCAAAGACGATTCCCGGCGTCAGTTCGGCTCTGGCCGAGAGGCTTTCCGGCGGGCGCTACGTCGATGTCGACATCGATCGCGCCGCAGCGGCGAGATACGGCCTCAACATCTCCGATATCCAGCAGATCGTCTCGGGCGCTATTGGTGGGGCCAATGTCGCGCGGACTGTTGAAGGTCTGGCGCGCTATCCGATCAATGTGCGCTACCCCCGTGAAATTCGCGACAGCGTGGACGAATTGCGAACCTTGCCCCTCCTGACGCCGTCGGGACAACAGATTACGCTCGGCACGGTCGCACGGATCGGCGTCAGCGATGGCCCCCCCATGCTCAAGAGCGAACAGGGACGATTGACCAGCTACATCTATGTGGATGTGCGCGACCGCGATCTTACATCGGTGGTTGCCGACCTCCAAGAAGCGGTCGCCGCAAGCGTCAATCTTCCGGCGGGCGTCAGCCTGTCCTACGCGGGTCAGTTCGAGTACCTTACCCGCGCCTACGAACGGCTGCAGATCGTCGTACCCGCCACGCTCGTCATCATTTTCCTGCTGCTCTATCTGATCTTCAGAAGGTGGGACGAGGCAATGCTTATCATGGGTACGCTGCCATTCGCCCTGTCAGGCGGCTACTGGCTCCTCTATCTGATGGGCTACAACCAGTCGGTCGCAACTGCCGTCGGATTCATTGCCCTGGCAGGTGTATCGGCCGAGTTCGGCGTGATCATGCTGATCTATCTCAAGGCAGCCCTCGAGAAACGAAGTGGCGATTTGAGCGCCGAGGAAGTGGATCAGGCGATCCGCGAAGGGGCGCTCTTGCGTGTCCGACCCAAGGCGATGACCGTAGCGGTGATCCTTGCGGGTCTGTTCCCGATCTTGATCGGTACCGGAGCTGGCTCGGAGGTGATGAGCCGGATCGCGGCACCGATGATCGGCGGTATGATTACCGCGCCGCTCCTGTCCATGTTCCTGCTTCCCGCCGCCTATCTGTTGTTGCGGCGCCCCCGTCCGGAAAAACCGGCCAACCCTCAAGGAGAAGAAGAATGCGTACCCCAACCTATATGATCCTGCTCGCGGCACCGCTGGCGCTTGCAGCCTGCGACGCTGCAGACGACAGCTCAGAGACCATGATGTCAGACGACATGGCGAACTCGGACAGCATGCCCATGTCAGGCGAAATGCCGATGGCGGAGGAGACCGGCGGCGAGCAGAGCGCCAGCGCGGAGGGAACGGTTACAGCCATCGATTCCGAGGCGGGCACTGTGACCATCGAGCATGGTCCGGTCGAAAGTATCGGGTGGCCCGCGATGACCATGGCATTCGAAGCCGACGCGCAAATCCTCGAACAGGTCAGTGTCGGTGAGGGAATAGCCTTTAAATTTCGTACTGGAACCGAAGGCAGCGTCGTTACCTCGGTAACGCCGCGATAGCATGAAGGGTGGGAGGCGCTCGGTTGCGCCGGTGCCTCCCACGCAAAAACAGGTGAATATGCCCGATATCGACAGGCCCAACTTTCAGGATCGGCGCGATTTCATGAAGAGCGCCGGTCTCGCGGCGACGGGTTTCGCGGCGCTGCCGCTGCTGGGCTGCGATACGCAAAGCAGGATGTCGCTCGATCGATCAGGTGCAAGCAAACCTCTTGCCATACCTCGGCTACAGGCCGGAACGATCGAACGGGGCGAGCGTGTCTTTCGCCTCTCCCTCACACCTGGCGAGAAAGAATTCGTGTCCGACACTCCGTCTCCGACAATCGGCATCGATGCATCCTATCTCGGGCCCACCCTCGAAATGCGCCGCGGCGAACAGGTTCGCTTTCAGATCGACAACAAGCTTGCCGAGGACGCGACTGTCCACTGGCATGGTTTCGAACTTCCCGCCACAGCGGATGGCGGACCGCACCAGCTCGTGCGGCCCGGCGAGCGCTGGAGCCCGTCCTTCGAAATACGCCAGCGCGCTTCGTTATACTGGTATCATTCGCATCTGCATCGCCGGGCCGGACCACAGGTCTATACCGGACTTGCTGCCCCGATCTACGTGCGCGACGAGGAAGAGGATCGCCTCGATCTGCCGAGCCGGTACGGTGTAGATGACATACCGCTCGTCGTGCAGGATCGCGTGATCGACAGCTCGGGCCGCCTTGTTTACCCGCTCGACATGCACTCGCGGATGATGGGGGTGATGGGTGAGCGCATCTATGTGAACGGAACGGCCAATGCCGTTTTCGAGGCCGCCGCCGGTCCGCTGCGCCTGCGGCTTCTCAATGGATCGAATGCGCGGTTCTACACCTTCTCGCTCGAAGGTGATCGTCCGATGCAACTCATCGCAAGCGATGGCGGCCTGCTTGCCGCGCCAAGCGAGGTTCGCAGTCTTACCCTTGCCCCAGGCGAACGCGCACAAGTGATCGTCGATCTTTCCGAAGGGCGCCCGCTCCGGCTGATTGCCAGCAGCCCTGCTAACGCCATGGGCATGATGGGCGGGCAAGGCGGGGGTATGATGGGCGGCGGAATGATGGGAAACCGGACCGGTCGCGAGAGGCAGGGCCGCACATTTTCCATCCTCGATATGCGCCCCTCCGGCTCGTCGACTCCAGTGATGCTCCCGCCCACCCTCGCCGCGCTAGCCGCGCCAGACCCCTCGCTCGCCGTTCGCAGCCGCCGTTTCGTACTCGATATGGGCATGATGGGTCGGGGTATGTCGATCAACGGCCAGACCATGGACATGGATGTCATCAATCAGCGCGTACCGGTGGGTCAGTGGGAAATATGGGAAATCGCCAACGCATCGATGATGGCGCATCCCTTTCATATTCATAACGTGCAGTTCCGCTTGCTCGACCGGGACGGCCGGCCTCCGCGGGCGGAAGAGGCGGGCTTCAAGGACACCGTTATCGTCAACCCGCGTGAACAGGTCAGGCTGCTGCTACGGTTCGAAGAGAATACCGATCCCGACACTCCCTACATGTATCACTGTCATATCCTCGAGCACGAGGACGCAGGCATGATGGGGCAGTTCGTGGTCACGGCCAGTTAGGGGAGAACGACAGATGAGCGATGGGCACAATGCGATCGAGGGTACGGCGACCGACCCCGTTTGCGGAATGAGCGTGAAGATGGACGGCGCCCGCTTCATCGATCGACACAAGGGTGGCGACCATTACTTCTGCTCCTCGCGCTGCCTCGACAAGTTCCGCGCGGATCCGGAGATGTATCTTTCAAAGGCGCACCTCGATGCTGTCGAGGATGTCCCGGAAGGTACGATATACACCTGTCCGATGCATCCGGAGATCCGGCAGCCGGGGCCGGGCTCCTGCCCGATATGCGGGATGGCCCTCGAACCCGAAACGGTCACCTTGAACGAGGGTCCCGATCCCGAACTGGTCGACATGCGGCGAAGGTTCTGGTGGAGCGCGCTCTTCACCCTGCCGCTCTTCGCTTATGCGATGGGCGACATGATCCCGTCGCGACCGTTCGATCAGATCATCGAACCCGCTTCCGCGCAGTGGCTGCAGCTTCTGCTGGCCACTCCGGTGGTGCTTTGGGGCGGCTGGCCCTTCTTCACCCGCGCGCTGCAATCAGTCCGAACCATGAACCTCAACATGTTCACCCTGATCGGCTTCGGCGTTGCCATCGCTTATCTGTTCAGCCTTGTGGCAACCCTCGCCCCGGACATCTTTCCCGAGGCTTTCCGCGATCATGCGGGCCGGGTCGGCGTCTATTACGAGGCAGCAGCGGTTATCACGACCCTCGTGCTGCTCGGGCAGGTGCTCGAACTCAAGGCGCGCGGATCCACATCGAGCGCCTTGCGGGCGCTTCTCGAGCTCGCGCCCCCGACCGCGATGAAGATTTTCGGTCGCGGGGACGAGCGCGAAGTTCCGCTTGATGAATTGACGTCTGGGGACCTTCTGCGCGTGCGTCCGGGCGACAAGGTCCCCGTCGATGGCACGCTCGAGGATGGAAGCAGTGCCATCGACGAATCCATGATCAGTGGCGAGCCCATTCCCGTCAAGAAAAGCGCGGGCGATCAGGTAATCGGGGGCACTGTCAACCAGACCGGCAGCTTCACCATGCGCGCGACGCAGGTCGGCGCGGACACCATGCTCTCGAAGATCGTGCAGATGGTGGCGGAGGCGCAGCGCAGCCGGGCACCGATCCAGCGGCTCGCCGACCAGGTCACCGGATGGTTCGTACCCATCGTCGTCCTTGTCGCTATCGTGAGTTTTGTCGTCTGGGCCATCTGGGGACCGGCACCGGCCCTTGCCTACGCGCTCGTCAACGCGGTCGCCGTTCTGATCATCGCGTGTCCCTGCGCGCTCGGACTGGCGACGCCGATGTCGATCATGACCGGTACCGGCAAGGGCGCGCAGCACGGGATCCTGATCAAGAACGCCGAAGCGCTCGAAACGCTGGAAAAGATCGATACGCTGGTCGTCGACAAGACCGGAACGCTGACCCGGGGCAAGCCTGATCTTGTCGACGTAAAACCGCAGCCAAATTTCGACGAGCAGGAATTGCTGAGCCTTGTCGCTGCCGTTGAGAGAGGAAGCGAGCATCCGCTCGCCCACGCGATCGTGGAAGGGGCTCAAAACAGGGGCGCTGCCATTCTCGACGCTTCCGATATCGAATCCGTGACCGGCGAAGGTATCCAGGCAAATGTCGACAAGCGCCTGGTCGCGATCGGGAATGAAAAGATGATGGAGCGTATAGGGGCGCTCGAAGAAGGCTGGCGGTCAACGGCGGACGAAGGCCGAAGCCTCGGACAGACGGTGATGTTCGTGGCCGTGGACGGGGCACCGGCAGGCCTTATCGCGGTCGCCGATCCGATCAAGGCAACCATCCGCACCGCTATTGCCGCGTTGCATGAGCGCGGCATCAAGATCGTGATGCTTACCGGCGACAGCGAAGCCACCGCGCGTGCGGTAGCAAGCCAGGTCGGTATCGACGAAGTCGAAGCGAACGTCTCGCCCGAGGACAAACATCGCAAGATCGAGCAGTTGAAGAGCGAGGGTCGCCGGGTCGCTATGGCCGGCGACGGCATAAACGACGCACCCGCGCTTGCCGCTTCGCATGTCGGCATCGCGATGGGAACGGGTACCGATGTCGCGATCGAAAGCGCGGGCGTGACATTGGTGCGCGGCGACCTCGTCGGTGTTGTTCAGGCGCTCGTCCTGTCTCGGGCCACTATGCGCAACATCAGGCAGAACCTGTTCTTTGCCTTTGCGTATAATGCGCTCGGCATACCGGTCGCAGCAGGTGTCCTCTATCCATGGACCGGGTTGCTTTTGAACCCGATGATCGCGGCCGCAGCGATGAGCCTGTCTTCGGTATCGGTGATCGGCAACGCCCTGCGCCTGCGCGGCCTCGCTCTTCCCAAATTCGATACCTGAGCGATGGGGACGGGACGGAGATCGCAGGAGTGACGAATCAGACGATGCAGGATCAGGACCAAATCTCTGAGGAATCGCGCGAATGGCGCGGTGCGCATCCCGCACTCTGGATCGCCATCTTCGGAATTCTCATCGCTTTCGCCTGGGAGATGCTCCAGCTTCCTTTCTACCAGTCGGGAGGTCTGTCGCCTGCCGAGGCAGCACGTCGCTGCGGCCTGGCCTCGTTCGGCGATGCCGGGATCATGGTGGCCGCTTATCTCGGCGCCTCTGTCGGCAGTGGTAAAACGCCGTGGCTCGTAGACTGGCCGATCTCGCGTTTTGTCGTGTTCCTGGGAATCGGCCTGGCCATTACTGCCATGGTCGAAGTGCTGGCTGTCGGTGCCGACTGGGGGTGGTCCTATAGTGCAATCATGCCGCTTGTGCCCGGGACCAAAATCGGCCTGGTACCGATCGTGATGTGGGTCGCGGTTCCCACGGCCACCTTGTGGCTCGCGCGCCGTCTCGGCACCGGACCCCGCTGATCGCAAACCGGGATCTCCTATCCCTCGACAGCTGCCGGCTGCGGTCCCGATGGTGATCGACTTACCCGAAATCCGGCAATCAGGGCCAGCAGCGTGAGCAATTGCGCGCCGATCGTCTCGACAGTCGGGAAGAAGCCGAGTTCGGCGAGGCGCGGCAAGCCGGCAATGAAAGTGGCGGAAAGAACTCCGGCCTCCTGGAAAGCGCCCACGCCCTTGCCCGCGAGAATGACCGCAAGGATCGCAATCAGGATAGCACTGTAGCGGAAGAACTGGGTGATCGGCAGTTTGCGGCTGTAGCGCAGCATGGCCCATGCAATGAGCGCCAGCAGCGCTACTGCGGACAAGGCACCTGCCAGTATGATGCCGCTGCTCTGCGGGTTCCACAGGGCAGCGTAGAACAGGATAGTCTCGAACGCTTCCCGGTAGACGACCACGAATGCAAGACCAAAGAGAAACCATGCCGATCCGCGCGAAAGCGCCTTGCCCATTTTTTCCTGGATATAGCGCCGCCATTCCTCGGCCTGGGATTTGCCATGCATCCAGATCCCGACCGATACGAGAATGACAGCCGCAAGCAGCGCGCCGATCCCTTCGGTCATCTCGCGGCTCGCCCCGCTGATGCTTACGAAGTAGGTTGCTACGACCCAGGTGGCGACACCTGCGAAAAGAGCAGCGATCCACCCACCATGGATATAGGGCAATACCTCGGAGCGCTGCGACTTTTTCACAAAGGCGATCATGGCGATCACAACCAGAATTGCTTCGATCCCCTCGCGCAGGAGAATGGTGAACGCCCCGAGAAAGGTCGAGATTTCGCTGGCCGCCTCAGGAGCCAACGCTTCCTCGGCTCTTGCCAGCAGACTATCGATGCGAGCCCTTAGTTGCTGTAGTTCGGATGGATTCGCACCGGACTCTATTCCGGCCCGGAATTGCCCGAGCGCCTGTTCTACCTCCCGCATCAAACCGCCATCGCGCGTTGCCAGGAGGGCCTCCAGGGGTTCAAACCCGTCGAGATAGGCAGACAGGGCAAGCTGCCGCGCTTCCTCTCGGTTGCCAGCCCGATAAGCTGACAGGCTGCGATCGAGCGTATCGCGAACGAAGGCGAGCGAACCTGCGTCATTTGCCTGTCCCACCGCATCGGGATTGGCGCGAAGATAGGCCATGACGGCGAGCGCACGGTCCTCGCCGATCTGCTCGGCCAGACTTTCCGGTGTGAGCGCGGCGAGCGTCTCGAGATCGTGGACAAGCTTGCGTATGCCATCATCTTCCCGCCAAATACGCTCGCCCTTGGCCACATCTTCAAAAGCAATGCTGCCGGCATGGAATGCAAGCGCCCAGCGATCCTCGTCGGACAGCGATGCGAAGCTGGCCATGGACGTTCCTTCCAGCCCTTGCGTGATGACCTGGTAAAGCCCGAACGCACTGCGCTGCCGCGCCAGGTCGATATCGGTGAAGTCGATCGGCGGGGGATCAAGTGCCTGCATTGCGGCCGGTGGCGCACTTCCGGCGGCGCCGTGACACGAGGCGCAGTTCTGCGCGAAGAGAGTGCGGGCGCGGTCAAGGTCGGGCGCTTGCGAAGGGGCAAGCGGAACCGGGTAGGCTGTCAGCAACGAGGCTGCCAGCGCGCGCGCTAAGCGCCCAACTCGCTCGGCGGGTTCCTTATTGGCGATCAGAGCTCGCAGCTGGTCCGATCGGCGGATGAGTGCTTGATTGTCTTTAGTATCCGGCAATGCAGCGATCTGCCGCGCCACGACATCGGAAAACTCCACCATTTCGCGATATTCGAATTCGTCGGCAACACGTCCCTCGGAAACGGCGGAGGCGTAGTCGACCGCGATATAATCGAGCAGACGCCAGGTGGTTCGCACGTCGGGTTCTTCCGCGTTCGCGGTGACGGACAGACACAGCGCAAGCGCCAGCAGAATGAGCCGCAGTGCCGGATGGACGGTGGCGGAGACGATGCGATGCATGAGGGGTCTCTATATCTGTTGCAATTAATCCGCAATAGCAGCGTGTAGACGGAAATGTATTTCCTCCAACCCCCGATCGCGGGGATATGCTGGAGTTTAGGTAGAGCGCAGTTCGCCACGGGCCTGTTTGGAGACTTCGGCACTTCCCCACACCGCCAGTCCTGCCATGATGCTCGCCACAACCAGATCGGGCCACGCACGGCCGGTGCCGAAAACGCCAATCGCTGCCGCCAGCACGGCGATATTACCGATCGCGTCGTTGCGCGAACAGATCCACACCGAGCGCATGTTCGCATCGCCCGAGCGATACCGGAACAGCATCGCGGCGACGGCGAGATTTACCGCCAGAGCAAGAGAACCGATGGCGCCCATCGTTCCCGGGTCGGGCGACGCCCCGACAAAGAAACCCCAGATGGCCGAGCCGAGCACCCACAGGCCGAAAGCCAGCATGGTCGCCGCCTTTACGAGAGCCGCACGCGCGCGCCAGACGAGCGCCATCCCCGCTACACCGAGACTGATAGCATAGTTTGCCGCATCACCGAGAAAGTCGAGCGCGTCGGCCTGCAAGGCGCGCGAATCCGCAGCAATGCCTGCCACGATCTCCACGCCGAACATGATTGCATTAAGGCCCAGTGCGATCCACAGAATGCGCCGCCATGTCGGATCGTTGTTGTTTGCACCGGCCTCATCGGGGCCGCAGCAGGTCTTTCCCATTTACTCGACTCCTTGCGTCGATCCGCCCTATGCACCTTGTAGTAACTACAAGGTCAAGCGGCAGGAGCCTTTGTCATGAGAATTGGTCAACTTGCCCGGATAACCGGCGTCAAATCCGAAACAATCCGCTTCTACGAGCGTGAGGGTATCCTCGCTGCCCCTCCACGCACGCGGGCCAATTATCGCGATTATGGACCAGCAGAGGAAGCGCGCCTTAACTTCATACGGCGCGCGCGTGATCTCGGCTTCTCCATGGCACGCATCAGGGAATTGCTCGATCTCTCCGATGATGCCGACCGGTCCTGCGCGGGCATCGACGCTCTGGCCAGAAGCCATCTCGGCGAGGTCGAGCGCAAGATCGCGAGCCTGGAGGCGTTGCGGACGGAACTTGGGCGTATGATCGCTGCCTGCGAGCAAGACACTGTAGGCGATTGCCGCATCATCGATGCACTTGCGGGTACCGCCGAGCCTTGATGTCCGCGCCTCGTGCGCCAGTTCGGTCAGGCTCGCCAATGCACGGCTTTTGTCGGCCGCCCATAAGAGACTTAACTTCGGGAAAGGCCGACGAGTGCGAAGCTGCCCGTGTCGCCATCCCGGGTCTGTCGAACGGGCTATGATGCCGCCGCAGGCCAGTTCCAGACGGCCATTTTTTCAATGCTCATATCCGCCATAGTGTAGGGGATCCCGCCGACGCCAAGCCCGGAGCGGCGCAGCCCTGCAAAAGGCATCCAGTCCACGCGGAATGCCGTATGGTCGTTCACCATCACAGCCGATCCCGCCAGAGACTGTATGCAATGATTGGCGATTGACAGCCGATCGCTGAATACAGCGGCCTGAAAGGCGTAAGGCAGGGCATTGGCCTGCTCGATAGCCAGGTCGATATCGTCATAGCCATACACGCAGATCACGGGGCCGAAGATTTCTTCCCGGGATATCTTGGCACTTTCGGGAGGATCGACAATGACGGTCGGGGAGAAAAGAGTGTCACTCAGACGGCTTCCCCCGCACACCAGGGTGCCTCCTGCTGCGATGGCTTCATCGACCCAGCGTTCGACGCGGTCAACTTCCTCCGTTCGGATCAGGGGTCCGCATTGGGTCTCAGCATCGGCGGGATCGCCAACTACCAGCTTTTCGGCAGCTCGCCTTAGGTCATGAGCGAAGTCTTTCAATTCTGCAGCAGGGACGTACACGCGCTGCACGGAAACGCAGACCTGACCCGAATGATAGAACCCGCCTTTGAGCAACGAGGCGATCACTGCTGCGCGCTCCACGCCGCTGTCCACGATTACCGGCGCCGCGCCGCCGTGCTCGAGAGCAATGCGGGTTCCCGGCGCCAGCTTCGAGCGAAGCATCCAGCCGATCTTCGCAGAACCGATGAATGAGAAGAACTCCGTGCGCGGATCGGTTACCATTCTTTCGGCAATATCGTTGCCGCAAGGTGCGAACCGGCACCAGGCCTCGGGCAGGCCGGCTTCATGAAGAATGCTCACGAAGCTCTGGCATGACAGAGGCGTTTCCAGCGCAGGCTTGATGAGAACGGGGCACCCGGCTGCTACCGCCGGTCCAACCTGATGGACGATCAGGTTGAGGGGGTGATTGAATGCCGAGATCGCCACGACAGGACCGATCGGTTCGCGGAATGTATATGCCGTCCTTCCCGCACCCGCTTCTGTCAGGTCCATGGGGATCTTGTGACCGCCGCCATCGCTGAGCGCCTGAACGCACAAGTCGACGCTGTTGATTGCGCGACTGGCTTCCACGCGCGCATCGACCAGGGGTTTGCCGCCCTCCCTGACGATCTGGAGAGCCAGATCCTCGGCTCGTTCGCGCATGATATCCGCAGCCCGCCGGAGGATGGCGATACGCTCGTGCACGGCAAGCCAGCCATGGCGGTCGCGGTGGAGCAACTGCGCTTCATTCAGCCATTCATCGATTTGAGCCCAGTCGACAAGCGCTACTTCTGCAATCGGCGAGCGGTCGAAGGGATTGTGAACGATCGTTTTCATAGCTCGCACACCTTTGCGCCGAGTTCGTCGATCAGCACCTTCTTGTTTTCGGAATAATCGACGGGCAGGTCGACAAGGTGCACGCCGC
Organism: Croceicoccus hydrothermalis; assembly: GCF_022378335.1. Lineage (GTDB taxonomy): Bacteria > Pseudomonadota > Alphaproteobacteria > Sphingomonadales > Sphingomonadaceae > Croceicoccus > Croceicoccus hydrothermalis. The sequence goes on along the minus strand of NZ_JAIQCI010000046.1, from coordinate 24,558 downwards.
CAGCCTCGAATGCGGCGTTCAGGACCGAAACCAGATCCGCGCTTCGCTCGACACGGTGGCCGGTCGCTCCATAGCTTTGTGCGTAGGTGACAAAGTCGGGATTGGAAAAGGTCAGGCCGTAGTCCGGAAAGCCAAGCTGGTCCTGCTTCCAGCGGATCATCCCGTATGCTGCATCATTCAGAACGAGAACGACAAGGTTCAGTCCAAGCCTGACGGCCGTTTCCAGTTCCTGCGAGTTCATCATGAACCCGCCATCGCCGCATACCGCGAGCACTCTGCGCCCCGGCGCCAGCATCGCAGCCATCATGGCCGATGGAAGGCCCGCGCCCATCGTCGCCAATGCATTGTCGAGCAGGATGGTGCCAGGCTCGTGGGCGATGTAGTTTCTGGCGAACCAGATCTTGTAGATGCCGTTGTCGAGCGCAACGATATCATCGCGCGCCATTACGCTGCGTACGTCGGCAACCACGCGCTGGGGGACCATCGGAAAACGTTCGTCGTCGCTGGTCTCGGAGATGTGCGAAGCAATCTCGTGATGCAGGGCGGTATAATAGCTGCGGTCGCACTGCAGCTTGCCATCGAGGCGGCTTCCCAGCCGCTCGACCGATCCGGCGATGTCGCCGATGACTTCGAGCTGCGGGAAGTAGACCTGATCGACTTCAGCCGCCTTGTAATTGATATGGATGACGGTCTGACCGTCCGGCTCCATGAAGAAGGGCGGCTTCTCCACCACGTCGTGACCGATATTGACGATCAGATCGGCCTTCTCGATCGCGCAGTGAACATAATCGCCCGACGATAGCGCCGCAGTGCCCAGATAGAGTTCGCTATCTTCATCGACCACGCCCTTGCCCATCTGGGTGTCGAAGAAGGGAAAGCCGGTATCAGACACGAATTTGCGCAACGCTTTCGAAGCGCGGCGGCGGTTCGCTCCAGCTCCGATCAATAGCAAGGGCCGTTCCGCAGCAAGAATACGCCGGGCCGCTTCGTCGAGCGCAGCATCTCCGGCGACCGCATAACGCCTGTCATGCGGCGGTATGACCGGTTCGATCGTTTCCTCTTCAGCGATATCTTCGGGCAGTTCCAGGAGGACGGCTCCGGGTCTTTCTTCCTGCGCCAGACGGAACCCTTCGCGAACGAGCGAGGGAATGCGATTGCCGTTCACGATCTGGGTCGAAGCCTTGCAGAGCGGCGTAAACAGGGAAACGACGTCGACAATCTGGAACTGGGCCTGTTTCGAGGTCTTGATCGGTTTCTGCCCGGTAATAATGACGAGCGGAAAGGCCCCGAGCGCGGCATAGGCCGCCGGTGTGGTTAGGTTCGTGGCACCAGGCCCGAGCGTTGCCAGGCACACACCTGCCTTGCCGGTCAGGCGGCCATAGGTCGCCGCCATGAAGCCAGCGCCCTGTTCGTGACGGGCCAGAACCAGCGTGATGGCGGAAGTTCGCAGCGATTCCAGGAGATCCAGGTTCTCTTCGCCTGGAACGGCGAAAACATATTCGACTCCCTCGGCTTCGAGTGCGGCGACCATGAGATCGGATGCTTTCATTCGTTGGTCCTCATTTTACGAGTTGCAGGGCGGTTCATGCCGTGCGCTGCCAAGCTGCTTGCCCACAGCGACCGACCCGATCGCCGCGCTTGTCAATGGTCGTGGTCATGGTGATGGTTCTTCTCGACCTGATGGTCCGGGATCATGTCCGGATCACAGTCCGCAGCGAGACAGGCTTCGAACGTTGCATGGGCGATGGCGTGCTGCGTCTCGAGCATACCGCGAGCCCGCGCCTTCACATCCTCGAAAGCCTGCAACGAAGATTCGGCAGGAACGATATGCGCCTCAAGCGCGCGATAATGCTCGCTGATGCTCCAGATATGGACGTGATGGACGTCGGCCACGCCTTCTGTGTCACGCAGGTCGCACACAATGCGATCGAACTCGCTTTCGTCCGGCACCGCACCCATCAAGAGCCGCACCGTGCGAGGCAACAAAGTGACGCCTTGCCAGATCACATAGGCAGCAATGACCACGGTGATGATCAGATCGGCGATATAAAGTTCGTATCGCAGAATGAGTACGCCAGCCACGATCACACCGACCGAAGCCAGCGCATCGGACACATTGTGCAGAAAGGCGGCTTTCATGTTGAGGGAGTTTTTCGAGCTGGCGTAGACCATCACCGCCGTAACCACGTCGATCACCAACGCTATCCCGGCGACCCAGATTACGGTCCACCCCTCAACGGGTTGAGGGTCTGCGAAACGGTTGATCGCCTCGACGAGCAGATAGAAGCCGATGATAAGCAAAGTCGTCAGATTGATGAGAGCTGCCACGACTTCCGCACGAGCATAGCCGAAGGTCATAAGCTTGTCGGCTGGCCGGCGCCCGATCCGCCTCGCAAACAGAGCCAGTCCAAGCGATGCCGCGTCGCTGAAGTTGTGCAGCGCATCGGCGATCAGTGCGAGCGAACCCGACAATATCCCCCCGATGATCTGGGCAACAGTCAGCAGGACGTTGAGGGCGACGGCCAATACAAGGCGGCCGTCGCTCATGTTCTCTTCGCCGTGACTGTGCCCGGCATGACCGCCGGATTGTGCCATTACCTGCCTCCTTTTTCTCTTCTCTTGGTCGTCGTAACGGACTGCGCGGGGGAATGCTGGAACGTGCTGTTCGAAACATCGAGTTCGCGCGACAGTTCTCCAAGCGCCGAGATCGCGAGGCCGAGCAGGGCGAATCCTCCGACAAATGCCGGGAGCGTCATGTGATTGGCGGCGACCGATCCGGTTCCCATGCGAAGCAGCGCGCGCGCCGATGCAACTATAAGAAAGCCCGGGATAATAGCCGCTAGCCAACCTCGCCCGCTGTCGGTGAATCCGTGCAGCGCCCAAAAGGTCAAGAGAGCGATGCCGATGAAAAGCAGGGAAAAGAGGACAAGTAGCGCAAGCTGGTCCATCCTGCTCACTTGGGCGGATCGGTATTCATCGATCGCCTGGCGTCCTATTTCCAGGTTCGCAAAAACAAGCGCTGCAGACACCGCCACTGCTGTCGTCGCGGATGCCGCAGCGGCAGCACCCAAGAGAACGCTGTAAGGCAGGATTTCGAACGCAATCGACACCGAGATGCGACGAACCAGGGTTGGCCTATCGAAACATCGCTCGGGTCCGTCATCACCCCGTCTGAGTCTTGCGTATCGGCCAAGCTCGCTGAAAAGCAGAAGTAGCAGCCCGCCCGCCAGCATCAAACCAGTGAGTGCCCAGCGGGTGAGAGGGGATTGTCCCAGCGGAAGAGTTAGCAAGACGGCAAGGGCTGTAAAGGCACCCGAAACGCCGCCTGGCAGGAGCGGATGCAGGAAGTTCCAATTGCCTTTCGCCAATTTGCCGCCAATCATGACCCCGATGCCTGCTAGCATCGCCAGGACAAGGACCCGCGAAAGGTCCTGCGCGGCAAACAAAGTATCGAATAGCGTCAATTCCTTTTCTCGCCGTGGACGGTCCCCGCCTCCTCATGCACATCCATATGCGTATCGCGCAGGATCTGCACTCCGCCGTAGAGCGCTATGCAGGCGACCGCTATTCCGACCACCAGATCGGGCCAGTTGGCACCGGTAATCAGCACAACGATGCCGGCGATGATGATCCCGCCATTGGAGATGAAGTCGTTGAAGCTGAACGTTGTCGCCGCCCGCATATTGACGTCCTTGTTCTCCATCTTCTGCAACAGGCGCAGGCAGTAGAGATTCACCAATCCCGCGACGAACGCCATCGCCATCATCAGCATGCCGCCCGGATCGGAACCTTCCACGAACCGACGGTAAGCATCGAAAATGACCCCAGCAGAGAAGATCAGCAGCATGATGCCGGAGAAGCGCGCGGCTCCGCGCTTCCAGGTCCGCGAGCGGGTTAGCGCAAGCAGGCTGAGCGCATAGACGATTGCATCCGATGAATTATCGAGGCCGTTTGCCAACAGCGCGTTGGAATCGGCAAAATACCCGACCGCGAAAAAGCCGATCGCGATGGCCACGTTAAGCCACAGGACAACCCACAGGGTCTTGCGCTTTTCAGGCGACCCGACATCGACCTCATGACCGCCACTCATGCTGCGTCCTCCCCGGTTCGTACCCAGCTTTCGGCATGACTACGCTGTGATGGTTGGAAGAACTTCATTTCGGCGCGGAAGAGCGACGATGACATCTCCGTGCCCCACTCTTCCCATTTGCTGTCACCGATTATGGCGATCCGGCCGAAACAATCCTTATGCCGGACGTCGAACTTGAGATCGCGCCAGAGACCTCCGAGGTCCCAGCCCGAAAAATCAGGCGCGAGCTCGATTACCATCGGGACGGTGCCGGCCTCGCGCTCCGCGATACGTTCGAATTGGGGAACAAAGCGGTTATAGTCTTCATCCTCCAGCCTGCCTCCGGCGCGTATCCAGAGCAGTCCGTTCTCTTCCTTCAGTGCCAGCACCGTATTCTCCTTTCCCGATCGGTCATGCGATGTCCTTCAGTTCGCGCTCTTCATCGCTCGTCACATTGCGACGCAGACGGTCCCACCACTTCTCGCGCCAGCTTCGCTCGTCGTCGGAACTGTGCAGTACGAGCCGCGCGATCGCGGGAAGGACGAACAGCGTGAGTGCGGTCGCAGTGATCAGGCCGCCAATGACGACCGTAGCCAAAGGACGCTGCACTTCGGCCCCTGTTCCGGTTGCAAGAGCCATGGGTACAAAGCCGAGTGAGGCCACCAGCGCGGTCATCAACACCGGTCGCAGGCGCGCGAGCGCGCCATCTGCGATCGCGTCATCAAGTGGCATACCACTTTCAAGACGCTGCCGGATCGCGGTCATCATGACGAGACCGTTGAGCACAGCCACACCCGACAGGGCAATAAAGCCGACCGCCGCCGATACCGAGAAGGGCATGCCTCTCAACACGAGGGCAAACACACCGCCCGCCAAGGCCATCGGGATGGCGCTGAACACCGCCAGGGCCGGAACCCATCCACCAAGCGCCATGTACAGCAGGAGCAGGACAACGGCGAAGCAGATGGGCACCACGATCGCGAGCCGAGCCTGCGCTTCCTGCAGGTTCTGATACTGCCCGCCCCACTCGATGAAGGAGGCAGGGGGCAGATCGACCTGGGCCGAAACACCTTCCTGCGCTTCTTCGACAAAGGAACCGAGATCGCGTTCGCGGACGTTGGCGGAAACGATGACGAGCCGGCGACCCTGTTCGCGCCGGACTTCGGCGAGACCATCGACGACCTCAAAATCGGCCAGCGTTCGCAGCGGAACCGTGACGCCGTTTTCGAGGACGATCGGCAGGGCTCCTAGCTGGTCGAAATCGTCGCGCGTTGCGTCTGCCAAGCGTACGACGACATCGAAGCGGCGGTCGCCTTCGAACACCAGGCCCGCCGGTCGGCCGCCAAGGGCGATGGCAACGGATTGCGCCACGTCCTCGACCGTGAGACCGTACCGCGCGATGGTGGGACGATCGAAAGCGATGTCGAGCGTCGGAAAGCCCGTCACCTGCTGCACCTTTACATCGGCCGCACCCTCGACACCGCGAAGTACGCCTGCAACGTCGCCCGCCGCTTCGGTCAGTGCGGTGAGATCGTCGCCGTACAGCTTGACCGCCACATCGCCGCGTACGCCTGCGATCAGTTCGTTGAAACGTAGTTCGATAGGCTGACTGAACTCGTACAGGTTCCCGACAAGACCGCCAAGTGCACTCTCCATCTCGCCAACGAGTTCATCCTTTGGCAAATCCGGGTCTGGCCACTCCTCACGCGGTTTCAGAATGACATAGGCATCCGATGCGTTTGGCGGCATGGGATCGCTGGCGACTTCTGCCGTACCGGTTCGCGAGAAGACCAGCTCGACCTGCGGAAACTCCTCGAGCCTGTCTTCGACCCGCCGCTGCATCGCCAAGGATCGTTCGAGTGAGGTCGAAGGAATCCGAAGCGATTGCACCGCTATGTCGCGCTCGTCGAGCTGGGGAGTGAACTCACTGCCAAGAAAGCCGAACATTATTGCCGCGACAGCAAACAGGCCAGCACCAGCACCGATAACCGGCCAAGGACGCGCAATGGTCTTGCGAATAGCGGGACCGTAGCGATCCTTTGCCATACGGATCGGTTTCACCTCCTTCTCGGTCAGCTTCTTGTTAAGCAGGACCGCAATCATCGCGGGCACGAAGGTGAGTGACAGCACAAAGGCCGAAGCCAGCGCGAGCATGACCGTAATCGCCATTGGCGAAAACGTCTTGCCCTCGACCCCGGTGAAGGTGAGCAGCGGCGCATAGACCAGCAAAATGATTGCCTGTCCGTAGACCGTCGGCTTGATCATCTCCTGCGCGGCAAGCCGCGTCTCGGTAAGGCGTTCGCCCAGGCTGAGCAGCCGGCCTTCGCGATGCTGGCGCGTGGCAAGCCGCGCGACACTGTTCTCGACGATGATCACCGCGCCATCGACGATCAGGCCGAAGTCGAGCGCGCCGAGGCTCATCAAATTGCCCGAGACGCCCAGCCTGTTCATGCCGATGGCCGCCATCAGCATCGAGATCGGGATGACCAGGGCCGCGATAATGGCGGCCCGGATATTGCCGAGCAGGAGGAACAGCACCGCGATAACCAGCAAGGCGCCCTCGACCAGGTTTTTTTCGACCGTGGCGATCGTCGCATCGACAAGCGAAGAGCGGTTATAGACAATTTCTGCCACCACGCCGTCGGGTAGCGATGCGCGCACCTCTTCCAGTCGGTCTGCCGCCTGAGCCGATACGGTGCGGCTGTTCTCACCGCTGCGCATCAACACAGTGCCGACGACCGCTTCGTCGCCATTCAGCGAAGCAGCCCCCGTGCGCAGATCGCCCCCGATTTCGACATTCGCTACATCGCCGATGCGGATGGGCACACCCTCGCGCGTCGCGACGACAGCCTCCTCGATATCGGCGATTCCGCCCAGTCGCGCATCGACGCGAACGAGCAGGGCTTCATCGGCCCGGTCCACGAAATTGGCGCCCGCCGCGAGATTGGCGGCCTCGAGCGCATTGATCAGGGAGTCGAAAGACAGGCCGTAGCCTGTAAGCCGTGCCGGATCGGGCTGAACGAGGAATTGCTTCTCGAAACCGCCGATTGAATCGACCCCGGCCACGCCGTCGATCGAACGCATGAGGGGTGCCACGACCCAGTCCTGCACAGTACGCAGATAGGCAGCCTTGGCGACCTCGCTTTCCAGCCGGTCGCCGCGCTCGGTTATGAAGCTGCCATCTCTCTGCCACCCAGTCCGGCCGCCTGTGGTCGCTCCCTTGCCGCCGGGATGCTCGTATTCGATTGTATACATGAGCACTTCGCCAAGCCCGGTGGAAATTGGCCCCATGGTCGGCTCCGCCCCTTCAGGCAGCGAGGCGCCGATCGGCGCGAGACGTTCGTTCACCTGTTGGCGAGCAAAGTAGATGTCGGTGCCTTCCTCGAAGATGGCGGTGACCTGGCTGAAGCCGTTGCGCGAAATCGATCGGGTCATCTCCAATCCCTCGATCCCGGCAAGCCCGGTTTCGATTGGAAAGGTCACCTGCGTCTCCACCTGAGAAGGCGAAAGCGCAGCCGCGCTGGTATTGATCTGCACCTGTGTGTTGGTGATATCCGGCACCGCGTCGATCGGCAGGCGCAACAGATTGAATGCGCCATAGATTGCCGCGAAAATGGTGAGGACGATAATCGCCCAGCGGAATCGCACGGCAACATCGAGGATCATCCCGATCAGGCCATGGTGATGGCTATTCTCGTCCGAATGGGACGACGTTTGATCAATGGCCATGTTCTGCGCCCTCCTTTTCGAGCTCGGCTTTCAGCAGGAAGGCATTGGCGGTCGCGATACGCTGACCCGTTTCGAGGCCGGACAGGATCGTCACCATCCCGGCGGATCGGCTGCCCGTTTCCACCTCGCGCGCCTGAAACCCGCGGCGAGTCCGGACGAACACCACATCGCGGCCCTCAAGCACCTGCACGGCTTCTTCAGGAACCGCGATAAGGGTCTGATCCACTTCTCCCGAAGGGCGGATGCGAGCCTGAAGGAACGAGCCAGGCTGAAGACCTGGAACAGCGCGCGAGATGCTGAGGACAGCTGTCGCGCTTCGGCTTTCAGGATCGAGCGAAGGCGTGACAGAGCGTACGCGCGCGCCGATCTCGCGACCATCGCCAACAATCAGTGCTGCCTCATCGCCGGGCTGGATGCGCGAGGCATCTTCCGACGGTAGCGCGACTTCGACCTGGAGACCGTTCGGATTGACGACCTGATACAGTTCCTCGCCGGCATCGACGAAGGAGCCAAGTACGATTGGCGCAGCCGTCACGCGTCCGGATAGGGGACTGGTGACGGCGAGCGAGCGACCGTCACCGCTTACCCCGGCAGCGCTGACCGCGGCCTGGGCCCGGTTCAATTCGGAACGGGCGACATCGAGATTGGCGCGCGCGGCTTCCAGATCCTGCCGTGCGGTAACATTCGCCTCGAAAAGGCGATGTTCACGATCAAATGCCGACGACAGTTCGGTCACGCGAGCACGAGCTGCACTGAGCTGCGAGGCGAGCGCAGCAGCATCGGCGCTTTCAATCCGTGCAACAGTCTCGCCCTGGCGGACATAATCACCAAGCGTCTTGCCCACAGTGCGTACCACACCCGATGCGCGCGCATCGATACGCGCACTTGCGGTCGGACTAGCGGCTACCGTGGCCGGAAATACCAGGTCGACGGATGCACCATAACGTACTGTACCGATTACAATTTCGGCAGCCCGAATCTGTTCTTCGCCGATCAGAACGAGGCCCTCCGGCAATTCTGTTTCGGCTGCTTCTTCGACGCCACCGGTATCGACTTCACTGTCAGGCCAAAGCATCAGAAGCAAAGCTGTAGCGAAAATGACGATTCCGGCGATGATCGCCAGTTTCTTGCGGTTCATTTGAATATTCCTCATTGTGCGGCCAGCCGGATCAATTCAGCAGCAGCCTGCCCCCGGTCCTGCTGGGCAGCGATCAGGGCTTCACGAATTGCATCGCGCGCTTCGGCAGCGCTCAACACCTCGATCAACGGAAAGCGGCCGTTGCGGTAGCCGATGCGGACAAGCCGCAGCGCCTCTTCGGCCTGGGGCAGCGATGTCCGGGAAAGCGTTTCGACGCGCGCCTCAGCAGCGAGATACTGCGCCCGCGCCCGGGTTACCGATTGTTCAAAATCCGCCAGTGCCACGGCCTCGCGTGCATTTGCGGCGCGAAGCCTCGCTTCTGCAGCCGCGATATTGCCCTGATTGCGATTGCTGAACGGAAGCGGGATCGAGACGCCTACAAGGAATGCGTTGTCGTTGCTTTCTTCGAAACGGCGCACACCGGCCGAGACGACCGGATCGGGAACGCGCAAGCTGCGCTCACGATCAATATCTGCCGCAGCAGCCCTGCTTTCGGCGCGCGCCACCCGCAACTGGAGCCCTCTCGCCGCAGCCAGTGCAACTCCAGGTGGCCGGATGTCCGGAAAGTCCGCCGGGACTACAGGGGGCACGTCCTGAACGCCCCAGAGAGACGCGAGAGCAGTGCGCGCCGCGAGACTGGCCGCTTGAGACGCTTGCAATTCGGCGCGCGCCTCTGCCAGAGCCGCCTCTGCACGCAAGGCGCGCAAAGGTGGCTCACGGCCTACTTCGACCAGCAGTCCTGCAATGCGAGCGAGCTCTTCGTTCCGTTCGACCACATCGCGGGCCAGTTCCACGCGCGATGCAGCGGCCGCCGCTGCGACATATCGCTCGCGGACGAGGTAGCCGAGTTCGACATCGGACAGGTCGGCGCGAAGGTTTGCAAGCTGTGCTTGCGCCCGGGCAGCTTCGACCCGGGTCCCCCGCTTGTTGCCAAGTTCAAGGCGCTGCCCCACCGCAAGCGTGTATTCGGTAGCCCGCAGTCCGGAAAAAGCGCCGCTTCCGGCGATATTCTCGACCTCGAACGAAACTTCGGGGTTCGGTCGGAGACGCGCCTGTCCGACGAGCGAGCGAGCGGCATCCGCTTCGGCGCGCGGTCCCACCATACGCGGGTTCGCGGAGATTTCATCGACTTCGCCCGTGACACCTGAGCGGCTCAGCGCGTCTTCGAGCGTCAGAAGCTCACGCTCCTGCGCCGCCACGGTCGTGGCATGAGCGGCGAGGAACAGCCCTCCAAGGAGGACTCCTCGCCAATGAATGGCTAACATTTTCCGAAAATTCCTCTGCTGACAATCCGAACTGCGCTGCGGCATGCAGCGCGGTGACGGTCGTCAGGCGCGAGGAGGGCGCTTCAGTCGGTCGGTAATGTCGGAAGCGAGCGCCTCGGAGGGAGGCGCATCGGGAACCACAACCAAATGAGGGACCGAATCCTTCTGCACGGTGCTGGCAAAGCTTGCCCCATGATGACAATGGCCGTGCCCACACATGCCGTGTTGCTCGGTCGGCGCATCCGAATCACCCGGAACTTCGTCGGTAGCTGCGGATGACGCGGACGCGCTGTCGAGCGAAGCCAGAACGGGCGTGCTTCCGGGCGCCACTTCGGCGCCGCAAGCAGCAGCATCCGCCGCGGTCACGAACACCATCGCGACCAGCATGAGCAGGACGACAAAAGGATGCAGGACAAGGCGACGATAGCTTGTGGTCATGGATTCCGACGGCTCCTAGCAAACCGGATCAAGATTGCAAGCTCCGTAATACAATGAAGTATAAGTCGTTTGTTACAGTATAACAGTCCTCGAATACTGTTTCGGCCTTGCAAGAACGGGACGATCAGGCTGCGCGAAGCTCGGGATGGGGATGCTCACAGCGATGCACTTCGATCGTGACGTGCACATATTCCGCATGCTCTGAAAGTCGGCTCGCATAATGGTCGGGCGCGAGCGGATCACCGGCGATGAGCGAGGCGATGACCGCATACTTGCCAGGGCCGATCCGCCAGATGTGCAGATCGCCGATCGCGGCGTCCCGGTCCTCGAGCGCCTCGCGCACCTCTGTGTACCGTTGAGAGGCCGCTTCGGCGTCCACAAGCACGGCAGCGGTATCGCGCAGCAGTGACCATGACCAGCGCCCGATCACGAATGCACCCACCAGCCCCATTGCCGCGTCCATCCATGCCCAGCCGAGGTACATGCCGGCGAGAAGGGCCACGATAGCCAGGACCGAGGTCAGGGCATCGGCAAGCACGTGGAAATAGGCGGAGCGCAGATTGTTATCGGCATGCGCATGGTGGTGGTGATGATGATGGTCGTGATCATGCCCATGGTGATGATCGGCACCAAGCAGCCAGGCACTCGCGAGGTTCACCACAAGGCCGAGCACGGCGATCCAGATCGCCTCGGTATAGGCAATCGTGAGCGGGCTGACGAACCTTTGAGCCGATTCAACCGCGATCCCGATTGCGAAGATGGCGAGGACAAGCGCGCTCGCGAAGCCGGCGAGGTCGCCCACCTTGCCGGTACCGAATGTGAAACGCGGGTTGTTCGCATGGCGCCTGGCAAACCAGTAGGCGAACGCCGCGACGCCCAAAGCACCCGCATGGGTCGCCATGTGGATACCATCGGCGAGAAGCGCCATCGATCCGGTCCACAGGCCGGCGACGATTTCGACCACCATCATCGCGGCGGTCAAGGCAACGACATAGCGCGTGCGCCGCTCATGCGCGTCGTGCGAGGCGCTCAGGAAGTTGTGACCATGAGCGAGCGGATTGGAGTCGGCGTGGTGCATGCGGGGCTGATAACCCGAGATGCCTTTCCAAGAAATCCCTCCTTGAACCGAAAAGGCAATCGACGACGATTGTCAGAGATGGTCGTCGCAGCCAACCGATCGTAGAAATGCTGCGGCGACCAACAGACTGTTATCCCTTAGTCTTGGATCGGGACGTGACGGTCCTGCGATCGACGACGGTGATCCGGCGCGCCTTGGCATCAATGACGAGCCGTTCGGTTACGCCATTGCCCGGAAAGGCGACGACATAACGCGGATTCAGCGAAAGCATCTGCTCGTTGCGCTTGAACCCGGCGCGGGCACCAAGCCGACGATCGAGCGAATAGGTCAGCTGCTGGACTTCGCGGCGTTCAGCCCAACTCGCGGCCAGGCGATCGGCTCCCTTGCCGTCGCCGCCATGGACCAGGAAGAGATCGGGAACCGCATCGCGAACCTTGTCGAGCGTAGCCCAGATAGTGTCGGCATAACGCTTCGCATCCTCGGTGCTCCCAAAGGTCTGGCGACCACCGGCAAAGACGATTGGAGTTCCTTCCGGAATCAAAGCGTGACGCCGGTTCTCGGCGCGTGCGCGGAGGAAATCGCGGGCATCGATCACGGCCGATGTGAGGTTTCGCGAATGGCTCGCGCGCGAGCCGGAAACGGGCTTCCACGACGAACCGGTCTCGTCGCGGTAAAGTGCTGCGACAGCCTCGCGCATCTGCTCGAAGGCCAGCATGCTGGCTTCGGCAGCCTGCGCGCGTTCGACCTGCTCTTCAAGATTGCTCGAATGCACTTCGGAGCCATCGGCCGATGCGAGCAGGACCCGAATCTCGTCGCTGGCCCGGTCAAGCTGAGCCGCCTTGCGGCTGGCTGCGCGGTGGAAGAGATTGACCATGCCCCAGGCAATGTCCTCGGCATCGGCTTGCAGGGCCGTGTCGGAAAACATCGCGAAAAGGTCGGACCAGACTGCAGCGAGGGTCTGCTCGATCGCGTCCTCGCAGGGAAAGTCGGTTGCGTTGAAGGGAGCTGGCCTGATGCTGAGGCCTGAAAGGTCGAGGCCGTTCAATTGGTCGATGAAGCTGTCGTACATGGGGTGTCTCCTGATCGCGGGGACAAGGAGAGGAGGCACCATTGCCTCGGCCCTGTCCGCCGGAGCCCGATCAGGGCCGGGAGAAGGGGCGAGACGCACCGCGCAGCGGGAAACCTGCGGCCCTAGGCTGGCGCGGGCAACACGGGCCGACGGGCCGCAGGTTGCGGCGCGCCACGACCGGCCCAAGGGCCTCTCCCGGCGGACAGGGACGAGGCAGAATCAGGACCCAGTGGCGCAAGCGGATCGGGAGCGCTCGAAGATCGCTTCGCCATTCGAGAACCGACCTACCAGGCGCAACTCACCAAACAGGTCGATGAACCTACCCGAGACCTGGCCAAGCCAGTGCCGTGCTCTCGCCGTTCGCGGGTTGTAGAAATCAGCCTCCCAGTAGCGAGCGTCATCGCGCTCGGCGAGCCAGATCGCGGCAAGGCCGCACCAGGTCGATATGCGGCAATCGGCGAAGGCGTTGCGCAGGAGGATACGGTCCTCGCGGCCGCGCCATCCCTCGAAGCGCTCGAAGGAAGGAAAGGCCGCCTTCGTGGTGTCGATGATCTCGTCGACGAGGCATTCGTAGGCCCAGTCGACATCATCGTCTTCGCCGTCATCGAGCAGGCGAAAGGCCACCACGGAGCCGGTTGGATAGCTAACAGAACGTCCCATCTTACTGCTCCTCAGGCTGCATCAGCGAGATCGACGTCGGCCTCGCTTTCACAGGCTTGGTGACCACCCAGGTCGAGAAGCAGGCTGGCCGCTTCTTCGGCCTTGGCCGCAGCGGTGAGGATCGCGCGCTCGTCTGATTTGAGGATCTTGAGCCAGGAGGCGATGTAGCTGGCGTGATGGTCGAGGTGGGTGACCGGGAGCCCCAGTTCGGCCCCAAGAATGGCCGAGGACAGCTCGGCGATCAGTTCCTCGGCAGCATAGGCATCGCTGCCGAAACGGTTCTTGAGATCGCGGTCGAGCCGCGAAGAATGACCCGTCCAGTGCGAGAGCTCGTGCGCGAGCGTCGCGTAGTAGTGGTCGTAGGCATCGAAGAGTTCGGCTGGCGGCATGGTTACCCGGTCCCGCAGCGGCTCGTAATAGGCCTGCGCACCATGATGCCGCAGGTCTGCGCCGATATGGGCAAAGAAGGCATCGAGCCGGTCTTCGCGTCCTTCGGGCTTAAGCGCGGCAACCAGCGGCTTGGGATGGTAGAAAGCGGGCAGACCATCGCACTGCTCAGCGTTGAACACGGCATAGGCCTTGAGCACGCGCCGGTTCTCGGTGTCAGCTTCGCCTTCGGCGTTCTCGACCTCCCTGGTGTAGCTCTTGTAGAAGATCGCCATGGTCGATTTTTCGCCCTTGCGGACCTGTCCCCCGAGCGCCTGACACTGGCGATAGGTCATCCAGTAGGGCGAGGCGTACCCGCAGCCATCGGCCACCAGCCACAACCAGAAGGTGTTCATCCCGCGATAGGGCGTCCCGCAGGAGCGCAAGGGCCGCGAGACGGGCACACCGCGCCATGGCTTGACCCAGGGTTTTGTGCCTTGCTCGAGCTTTTCGATGATGGCGGCGGTGATGCGCTGAGCGGGCGAAGCTGAAGCAGTGCGGCGGGATTTGGTCATGGGAGGTCTCCTGATGACCGGGACGGAGATGCCCCGGCTCAGGAAGATCACAGCTCCCTCTGCTCTCTTCTAATGATGTCGGCTTTGCGCCCTTATTCTGTTGAAGAAGTCACCGGTGGCGCGTGCTGAGGACTGCGCTGAGTTTGGATGAGCGGCCTTGTCGCACCGCTCAGGCGGGTGCGAGGCCCGGCATTGGCCGCATCTTGGCCAGCTTACGAAGGTTCTGGGCTGCGGCGGCGAGGTGGAACTCGTCTTTCGCTCCATTCGGACCGCGCAGGCGCAAGCGGTCCAGTTTCAGGATACGCTTGAGGTGGGCGAACAGCATCTCGACCTTCTTCCGCTGACGACTGGAGACAAGAAAGGCATCGCTGGCTGTAATCTCGCGGGTCAGGTCCCGCGCACCTTCGTAGACTGACCGGGTCACCTTACGCGCGGGCATATTGGGTGTGCAGCGCTGCCGCAGGGCACAGCCCTGACAGTCCTGCTGCCGGGCGCGGTAGCGGATGGACCCGTCCTTATCGATCCCGCTGCGCGGCGTGCTGAAGTTGCGGTTCGAGCGGCGCAGTCGATTGCCGCCGGGGCAGATATAGCTGTCGTCCTCGTGGTCGTAGGTGAAGGCGGATCGCTCGAAGGTGCCGTTGTTGCGCGCGGATTTCTCGAACACCGGGATATGCGGCTCGATACCTCTCTCCTCGACCAGCCAGGCGAGGTTCGGTGCGGAACCATATGCGGTATCGGCAACCAGCTTCTCGGGCCACAGGCCGAAGCGGTCCTGCGTGCGCTCGATCATCCGTCGCTGGGCGAGCACCTCGGCCTGACGGATCGCCGTCGTCGCCTCGACGTCGACGATGACGGCATGGTCGAGATCGATCAGGTAGTTGGTGCTGTAGGCATAGAAGGCCCGCTCGCGCGTCGCCGCGGTCCAGCGCGCAGCGGGATCGGTGAGGTTGATGCGCTTGGGCGTGACCGGGGTCGATCCGCCGAACGCCGCATCGTCGAGCACCTCGAGATACTCGGTGACCGCACGTCCGGCGGCTTCGGGCGGGAGACCTTGTTCGCCCGGCACCGAACGCTGGCGGTGGACGTCAGCACGGATCAGGCTCGCATCGACTGCGAACCCCTCGGCGCCAACCAGACCCTCGGCCATGCAGCGCTCGACGGTCAGCTCGAACAGCTTGCGCAGCAGATCGCTGTCGCGGAAGCGGCCATGCCGGTTCTTCGAGAACGTCGAGTGATCGGGCACCGCGCCATCGAGATCAAGCCGACAGAACCAGCGGTAGGCGAGGTTGAGATGCACTTCCTCGCACAGCCGACGCTCCGACCGGATGCCCATACAATAGCCGATGAGCAGCATCCGGATCATCAGTTCGGGATCGATCGAGGGCCGCCCCGTCGCGCTGTAGAACGGCTTCAGATGCTCCCGAATGCCGGACAGATCGACGAACCGGTCGATCGCACGCAGCAGGTGATCGCCCGGCACGTGATCCTCGATACAGAAGCTGTAGAACAGCGCCTCCTGCATCACCGTCCGCTCGCCCATCATCAGCCTGATCTCCGCTTTCCTGCGAAGACTGAATCAGGACTTCACGCCGACCGCAAGCGGGACTTTTTCAACGGAATACGCCCTAATGTCGGCCATTTGAGCTCGCTTGAATCTTTTCCGAAAGCTGCCTGTCGTCAGCATCAGCCCAGATGGCAGCTTAGCACCTTAGCAACCACTCCTTGCGATCGGCGTGCTGTCCCCCCCGAGAGTGGGCGTCGGTTCAGCACAAGGGATCGCTGCAAATGTGCGCACCTATTGCGACCGCCTCGGTCGGCAGCGCCGAGGCATTGTATAACAAATGCAACGATAACGGGTCGGTATCCTCGCTAGAACGGGGATAGTTGTGGGGCTGCGATTACTAGAACTTATACAGTTCTCGCGCCTTCGCGTTGGGATTGTCAAATGGCTCGGAGAAAAAGGGCAAGAAGCCGTGTGCATTAAGCTACAATGGCGAAATGCCTCGCCAACTCGTTCGTGATGCGGTGCAGCTGCCGTGTTTCTCGGTCGATGCAGCACAGGGTCGTGTCCACTTCGGCGACAGACACGCTGCCGCGGCTGAACTGTATTTCGAATTGCGAGCGGGAACCACGAAAGCCCCTGAGGAGGACTTTCGCCTCGAGCTGGTCGTCGAGAAACGCCTCGCTGCGATATTTGATGTCGTGGCGCAGGGCGATCCATGCGATCTTTGCGACCTCCTCCGCCGGCGCATGTGCGACCCAATAGGCGGTGATCGCCTGCTGCACCCAGGTCAGATAGACCGCATTGTTGACGTGATCGAGCTCGTCGATCGCATCAGGGCCGACCGTGATGGGATAGACGAAAGCCGAACCGCCCCCCTGCCCCCTCTGTGGGTTCATGGGCTCGCGCCTTCTTCCCATGCGCCATCGCCAATCCAGCGCAGCGCCGTTAGCGAGGGCATGAACATGTATTCCCCGCCGCGCAGCCGGTTGAAGGTGGTCACGCCATCGATTTTTCGGCGCACCGGCGTTTCGGGAATGGTAAAGGTCCCGGGCGTCTGGTGCAGGCCGACGACCGGATCCCGTTCTTCGCCCAGATCGACGAAGTTGCCACGGTTGATCCATTCCTGCTGGAGAAATTCGATCGTATCGAAGGCCCTGGCGCTGATGAAAATGAAGAACAGCCCGCGATCTTCCTGCGCATCGACTTCGGATGTCACGTCGCGGCTCCATTTCGGCCCATAGGTAGACGAGCGCCTGATAATGCGGTGGATGTTCACGTCGCTGAGGATCGTAAGCTGGCTGTCGCGCGGATTGAGGCGGCGCATGTGCGCGGCGTGCGGACAGACAAGGCCGCGATGATCGTCTTCGTAAGAGAAGTCGTTGTTGCGCTGCGGATCGGCGCCGAGCTCCGGATCGTCCCGTTCCGGCGCAAGCGGCAATGGCGCACCGCTCTGCCACCGGCCGAACATTTTCGCGGCGATATAATCCTGCTCGGCTTCGTCGGCGGATTGTCCGCGCAGGAAGTCGTTGAAGGCGCCGACCCGGCTCTGGTATTTGCGGAGCACGATGTATGACCCGTTGCGCCCAAGCGGTTCGGGTTGCGGCATGGCGAGCGGGCTGCCGGTCTCGCTGTCCTCGCCCAAGATGAATTCTCCAGGCGCGATCGCGCGCTCCTGACCGGGCAAGGGGTCGACCCCGCTCCCGTCGACCAACGGCTGCGAAATGCTGTCGCGAAAGCCGAAGGGGTTCTTTGCGTCCTCGTCGGCACCGAAACGGTGCGTACCGATCAGCGTGATGCCGGTGGATTTTTCCAGTTCGGCCTCGGCCTTTGCCAGCACGTCGTCGAGCGCATCGTCGTCGCGCGCATAAATGGTCAATGCGATATGGCAAGTGCCGGGGCGATAGGGATCCTCCCATGTTTCGGGCGCGTTTTCGCCTAAATCGCGTAGTTGCTCGGCACGAGCGGCCATGCCCTGCTGGAAGGCCAGCGGAAAACTCCCCAGCGAGGTTTCCGGCAGCCCGAGTGCCTTCAAGCCATCGTAGCTGATGGCGACGCCGGTCCACGAATCTAGTTCGTCCGTCCACCCCGATGCAGCAGGGATATGGTCGGCCAAGCGTCGTAAAAGATCCCGACCACCCGCAGCCTCGTCGACATGGATCATCGAATGGATACCGACATAGGGTTCGGGCCGGGATCGCAGGATCAGCGCCTGGATATCGTCGAGCTGGAGCTTGACCTTGTCGGGACGGAAGCGGGCGGAAAGTTCTTGGAGAATGCCCATGTCAATAATCCACGCCTTCGGGTTGCGCGATGGCCGTGCTCAGCTCGTCGAGAGCCTGGCGGGTGGCGGGATCCATATCTGCATTCGCCCGGGATTTTTCGAGGAAGTCCTCCAGCGCGTGCTCCATCCGCTGGTACCGGCGAGTATCCACAACGGTCACCTGCGGATTTGCGACGAACCAGCCCGACGCATCGATTTGGTGATCGGCGATGAAGTCTTTCACCTCGGGACTGTCGATGCCCGGCCATCCTTCGATGTTGGCGAAGAGCAAGTCCATCAAGCCGGGAATCTTGGTGGCGAAATCGTTGATGTAAGTGTCCCAATCGCCATCATAGGTGGTGGCGAACAGGATCCGCGTATCGTCGTCGAAGAAAACGAAGCGCATATCGTGCAAGGTCGACACGCGCTGCGCGCCGTCCATATTGCCGTTGGTCAGATCGAAGATCCGGCGCAGGCGATCCGCCCCGCCCGGCTTCACCTTGGCGATAGCAGTCAGTTCGGACACATTGCCCGACTGCATGCCTGCGCGCCCCGCCTTGTTGGCAGTGCCCTTGTAATCGGGATTGTGGTCACGGATCATCGCTTCCAGCGCAATTTTCGCCAGCTGCGGCAAGTCTTCTGCCAGCTCGCGCGCACGGCGGCGGATTTCTTCGGGCTTGCTCTCATCGGCAAGACGCGGATCGATGCTTTTGGTCATGGCGCGCTCCTTTTGCGCTTGGTGGTCAATCGGGAATGTCGGACAGGGCCTGCGGCTCTATGCGCGGGCGATCGTTCTGGGTGTGACGATAGGCGCTGGACCGTTCGTAGGCCGCGCGGCGAATGCGCATGATGCCGCCCAGCGGACTATGCGCCTCGACGCCGTTCCATGGATTGAACGACAATACATCGTCGCCGAACACCTGGCGTGGCGGGCTGTAGGGGTCTTGGCTGTCGAAGCGCAGCGTGGCGACGGCACGATGAGGAGACTTTTCCTCTTCCCACAACACCGCCGCATCTTCCACCGGCATCGTTTCGAGATCGGTGCAGAGCTGCGCGCGCAATTCATATTCGGCGCCGTTCGCGCGGAAAAAATTGCCGATCACGTCGCGCATAGTCGAATATTGGACGTCTCCGAGATCCCGACCGGTCAAATCGCGCACGGATCGGGATTTCGGGGCGAGCGACAGTTTGGCTACATGGTCGCCGAACCGGACAGCGGCCTGCGTATGATAGGTTTCGCCGAGAGGATGATTGTTGTCGCGCGCCAACCCCTCGAGCGTCGCGCTCGGCACCTTGCCCACCGCTTCCAACGCATCCTTCGCGCCGCGCGCCACGCCGGCAACGAGCCGCTGAAAGAAGTCGGGCGCATGCGCGTTCTTTTCGAGCAGACCCAGCATCTGCTTGTATTTCGGGATCGTGCCGAAGGCGAGCACCGGGAAATTCACCATCAGGAAATCCTGGTTCTCGCCACCGATGTCGGGCGAAAGCCGGTCACCCGGAACGCCGATCACCTTGATCGCGAAACCGCGCGGGGCCGGAACCCCGTCCGAATGGATATCGCCCGGCGCGGACGAAAGCCGCGCGACGACCTCGTAGGTCTTCGGAGAAGCGAAGATGCCCTGCGCAAGCTCAGCCGACAGACCGTCGTGCACGGTCATGCTACCCTTAAGGATCGCGTGCGATTTCGCATGGGCATCGCGATGGGCGTGCCGATGCCGTTCGAACGCGTTGCGCGCCGTCGCATTCATCTGTTCGACGATCTCGCGCGTCAGCCGCTGTTCGTCGGGATCGACTCGCTCGACATCGGGGGTGAACCGTATGGGCTGCATGGGCAACAACTCCTGCCTGTTTCGCCTGCTGGAAAGGATCGACGGGAAACCGATCCTCTGGTCGGGCATTTGAAATATCAAGTGATATCTGAAAATTTGGTTCCGAAAATCAGGACTTTTGAGACGGATCGAGCACCATGAGCGGCGAAACCACCAGCAAATCGCGTCGGCAAAGCCAGGCGGAAACACGCGCCAAGCTGATCGAATCGGCCGAGCGGCTGATGATCGCCCATTCCATCCCGGCACTTTCCGTGCGCCAGCTCTGCGCCGACGCCGGATTTACGCAAGGCGCCTTTTATTCGAACTTCGAGAGCAAGGAGTTGCTGCTGCTCGAAGTCATGGAAGGTCACTTGGCCGAACAGCGGGACCGACTGGAAGACCTCGCCGCCTCGATCCCGGAAGTCGATATCGACCAGGCCATGCAAACGCTTGCTGCGTGGCTAGCCCACATCCCCGATCGCCAGGCCTGGGCGGCGCTGGCGCTGGAATTGCAGCTCTATGCCTTTCGCAACCCGGAATTCCGCGCGCAGTACAAGGCTGCGGAGGCGCGTGTAACGGCCCAGTTCCGGGTTCTGATCGAAGGCCTGGCCGCCCAGTTTGGGCAGCCACTCCGCTTGCCCGCCGATGTCATCACCGAAACCTTGCTCATACTCTGGCATACCGCAGTCTTGCGATCGGGCGACGGCACCCAGCCGGAAGAAAGTTACGTGAAGGTCTTCAGGCAGATCATGTTCGGCGAACCGTCAGCCGGATAGCGTTGCGTGACCGCCACCATACCGCGTAGGATCTTACGCATTTTGGGAGAATGTTTGGCGCGCGAGTGGCGGTTTTTCAACAGCAGACGTGCTCACCATTGTGGTACAGGTAACCTCCTGCGCTGGAGAGCTGTCCTGTTTGCCCGAGCAGGCGGGTAGGACACGCGCGCGCCTCCAGCGTCAGATATCGAGGCACAGCAAGAAACCGAAGTCGTAGCATATGGCTCGCTCGCGTTCAGCGTGATCAGTATTGCGTAGCGGCTATCGGTTTGGGCGGTTTGCTTCAAGGCCACAGCGCGCGCAAAACCTCGTCCACCAACGCGTCTTGCGCCTGCGCGTCCACCTCTCCCGACCGCATTGTCGCGGCCAGCCGTCCTTCGGTGGCCAGATGCGCCAGTCCGTGCGCGGGGGCGATGGCGGCGATCAGGCGCGGATCCAGTCGCTCGAACTCGGGGGTCGGCACGCCGAGGCCGCGTGTTCCGGCAGCGGCGGCGGCGAGCGGGCGCATCGCCCGATAGGCCGCAGCCCGCAGGTCATCGTCCTCCAATTCGATCAAGTCGGTGCGGCCCATCAGGCGGAAACGGCCCGTGTTGTCGCGCGCGAACCTAACATAGACGGCCGTCAGCGCGCGCAGCGCCGCGTTGCCTTCCAGCCCCTCTGCCGCGCCTGCCAGTTGCTTGCCCAGTGCCTCGTAACTGCGCCGCGCCACCTGCGTCAGCAAGCCCGCCATGTTCTCAGTCGAACCTTCGCGGCGCTGGCGGACCCGACCCGCCGGGCGCTGCTCACGCACCTGCGCGAAGGAGAGTTGACCGTGAGCGATCTCTCGGCGCCATTCGATCAGACCCTCGCCGCCGTTTCCAAGCACCTGCTTGTCCTCGAGCGCGCCGGGCTTGTTGAGCAGCGACGTGAGGGGGCGCGTCGCCCGCGCCGCCTCGTCGTGGCGCCGCTAGCCGCAGCCGAGGCCTGGATCGCACGCTACCGCAAGTTCTGGACGGGAAGTCTGGACCGTCTCGACACGCATCTTCGCAGCAACGGCAAAGACATCGATGGACAAGGATAAGCAGCATTCTCTCGAACTCGAGCATCGGTTCGACGCCCCGCCGCAGGAGGTTTTCGCGGCCTGGACCAATCCGACGGAAATAGTGCGCTGGTGGGGACCCAAAGAGTTCAGGACTACCTCGTTCGATGCCGACGTCCGCGAGGGCGGCGAATCGCGCGCGGTCATGGTCGGCGAGGACGGGAAGGAACTGCCGCACGGTGGCCGTTATCTGACCATCGAGTCTCCGCGCCTGCTCGTGTTCACATTCCGTTGGGAAGAGCCCGATGCCACTGAGACGGAGATGCGGATCAACTTCGAACCGGACGGAAGCGGCGCGAAACTAACCCTTACGCAAGCTCCGTTCGACGATGTCGAAGAGCTTAACCGCATGCTAGTGACCATCCCGACCCTATCAGACAAATGATATTACGGTCGTTGCGGAATGTCGGCAATTGCGATCCCAAACCCAGAAAGCGGACTGACCGCTGGCGGCCCATTGGCGGACCATCGAGTGAGCTGCCTGGCGGGTTGAAGTCTCACGAACGACTATCTTTCGATCGCACACGGGCAGCGCCAGCCGGCCAACACTTCGGGCAGGGGCCGGGACCGCGATATTTGTGGCCGCGCCTACATGTTTTCCACCCGTTGTTGGCTTCCATTCGCGTGTTGCCTTTCTTGCGCTCACCCAATCTTTTAACTCGAATGCTCTGCGCCGAGCATGCTTTTCAACTCTTCTGCCTTCCGAGGTTCGAGTCCCGCTGCCGCGAGGACTTCGCTCGCGAAGCTCGCAGGGGCAGGGGCCGGAGCAGTGATGATGTCCTTATCGCGAACGGCCTTCGGCTTATCGACGTACCTACCTGTGCCCGAGTACGCTTCGACGTATTTCCTAAGATAATCAGGCCCGTTAGATGTGTGGCTGACGTCATCGAGCATACCGGCACGGGCCAGGGCGATCGTTCCACCGCAAATGCCAGCGATGATGCAACCTGACTGACGCGCTTGCCTCAACTTTTGACCAATTTTCAAGCCATCGTCAGCCTCGAAAGCGGGACCCCCGCAAACCACGACGACGCCATCGTCCGGTGCTTCGAACCTCGCAGTTTCGGCGATCGGTAGGCCTGCAGCAGACGTAAGAGCGCCCCCCGTTGGAGATACGAACCGAAATTCCGCCTCGTAAAAGGCACGGCCAGCACCGCACAACGGTGCAATTTCCCAGTCCGAATAACCTTCTGTGAGGACAACTGTGATGGGGCGCATTGATGAACCCTTCGGCTTCCCGAGTTTTTGACGATAATACCCAACACCAATCCGTGAATGGTCGGCCCGGTTCCATCCCCTTGGGGAAGTTCGAGTAAGAGCAGGGCATGTCCTTATGACCGCTTGAAGGCTACTGCGACCGACGATGAAAGACTGCGGTGGGGTCGTTAGCGGGAGGGCGGCTTTCCGCATGTCAGCCCCAAGACCGGACTGGCGGCTAACGGCCCAGAATTTGACACGGAAAAGGCGGCCCGTCCCGATTGGGACGGACCGCCCGCCGAGTGACCTGGACCTGTCAGGAGGGGTCAGGCAGCCTGCTCGGCAATCTCGTCAGCTGTAACGTCACTGACCGGCTTTTCGGCTCCGGCGTCAACCAGTTCGCTTTCTTCGGGACGAGCAAAACGCATTATCGAAGGAACCCAAACCTGCGCCCGCTCCTTGACCTCAGCCTTGCCAATGAAGTTGCCCGAGAAGATGCGATCGGCAGCGCTTGCCAGTTCGGTCTTCTTCGAAGCAGCGTAGCGACTGACCAGTTCGGGACCACCCGCAGCATCGAGCGCTTCGAGTGTGCGAACCTTGGCCACACGGTCGAAGTAGTTGACAGCCGTGGGACGCCACCAATGCGCGGTCTCGATTTCGAGGAGCGAGCCGAGCGTCTCATGCATCGGTACCGAACGCTCACCTTCGCAGGCAAGGCTGGCGACAAGCGTGCGCGAGACGACATGGCCAAGCCAGGCCGAGCGCGCCTCGTCTGACAGTGCCCGGAACCTGGCGAACCGTTCGACATCGCTTGTCCCAGCACGCCAGCTTTCATCGAGCGACCCGGCAAACTCGGCCAGGGCAGCACTTGCCGGCGCATCCCTGGCTTCGAACCCGGTAACCGGGCCTGATGCTACCGGACCCACCAGTGTCGAGGCCTTCCTGGCGCGCCAGTCGTGCCCATCGGCATCAGCGAGCGTGAACACCATGAAGTCGAGCGCCAGTGCCGGATCGTTGGCGAGATGGATCGCCAGGATATCGCGGCGCTGCATTGCGAGCTCGTCGAGCAGGCGCTGCGACAACGAGCTTCCCTTGGGCTTCGCCGCACCGCTCTCTTCAATGGCCTCGACCACGCCTTCGTCAGCGATGACCTCGGTCTCGGTATAGAACTGCGGGACCAAGGTCGGCTCGCCATTGCGCGAGAGGACGAGGAAAGCACCAGCTTCGGCTTTCAGTTCGTCGGCGAGTACCGGCGGCCGGTCATTGATCGCGCGCATGGCGCGGTCGATGACGACGAGTTCCTGTTCGGCCTTGGCGACCTCGTCCTCGTCGCTGTCCTCGTCTTCGAGCACGGCGGCGACGCGGTCGTAGTCGGCCTCGAGCTCGCCGAGCTCCTGCGCTTCCTGCTCGGTCATTGGCGCAGGCTCGCAGGGCAAGCGACCGAGACCTTCAAGGAGGTCGTGGCTTGTCAATCGGCGTTCAATCGGGCCCCCCTATCGGCGCGCAAAAGGGACCCCGTTAGCGTTGCATAGATCGATCGATGTTGGG
>NZ_JAIQCI010000045.1 GCF_022378335.1 Croceicoccus hydrothermalis | reverse complement strand
CCAGCCTTCCAACTTGCGGATAAACTTCTCGCTCACCTCGCCCTGTCCGAAAATAAGGCAGTTCAACGATATATCGCAGGTGTCGCCTTTTCGGCATCCAACCAGATTGCTGGCTTCTGGGTTAGCGGAATAGCTGTAACGCAGGTCGGGGTGCGAATGGCGGGTATGCGGTTTTCCGCCGAGACGTGCATAAAGTTTACCATTATGGCGACCGAACGTCCCAATGTTCCAAGATGTGCCGTCCGTTACAACATTGTCACATTCAATTTTGACGGTGTTGCGCTCGGCATCAATGAAGGTTCCATCGCTGTGTACGTTGCTGATGATCGTGTCCCATCGCGCGCGAAATTGGCCATTCTTGTACTCTACGAGCGGCATGTTTCGGTTCTTGCCGCCGCCCATCGCCATGCCACCAATCATGACCTCCTTGTTTTTCTTGGGATCGTCGACGCGAAAAATGCTTATTCCCCATCTGGTGAGTGACGGCCCAACCGCGCCCATTCCCTTGTAGGCAAGAAGGTCCTGTTTCGAATGATTGAAGTCAATGCTGTCGATGTCCACGGCCGGACGCCTGCCGGGATCGTCCTGCTCGAGAGGTTTGTCCGAAAAGATACTGGGCACATACCCAGCGCCATCTTGAAATCCCTGAGCAAGCATCACCTCAGGTAAAATGGAAAAGACATGAAGTTGCGGAAAAGCGGTCGGCTCCCAAGGATCGTCAATGGCTGGCCGGCGGGCGGCGATAGTCCTGACCTTGCCGTCGCCCATATCGAATTCATACGCGACTTCATCTTGCAAGGTTTCGACGAGGCTGCTGATTGCGGGACCCACAAACTGGCTCCAGGCAACGACGCCCTGCTTGCGATAGAGGATTTTGAAAAGCGTCATGGGCCGCTGTCCTTTTGCCGATGGGATTAGATCGCGATGGTTCGGTACGACGAATGGCTGATTGCGTGCACCCCTTCACAACCACAGGCATCATTGTCAGGAGATCATGAACTTAAACCAGACATTTAAAACCCGGCACATCGGTTTTGTCGGTAATGTAGCCGTCAAGCGACATGTTCGAAGACAGGACCCACGGCTCATACCGTGTGCAATCCAGTAGGATGCCAATGAAAGAGAAAACAATCCCCTTCCTGCAATTCAGTCATGCCTGCAGACTAAGCGTATCATCTATGGCTACGGCAAGTTTGCATCCAACTTCTGCCCGGGGCAATAAATATCAATAGCGGTTCTTAAGAGTGATATTCCGCTTTAAAAAAGACGCAGCCTGTATGGGCCAGTCTTTGAAATCACCCACGCAAGATGCTTGCAGTTTGGCATAAAATTTTTCGTATTTTTGAGCAAGCCTGTCAATCGAGAAGTGGGTTTCGAAATATTCTTTCGACAAGCTCGCCAAAGCACTTTCTTTTTCTTCTTTTTTAGCTTCCTTTATAATTTCCGCACGATTCGCCTCTTCAGACAAATCAACGGTTACACGCTCCGAAAAATTCGCAGCAAATGCTGCGTCGAACGTTTGCGGCGTAATGAGTATCGGTAAATCTTGATCGGCAGATGGGCAAAGCATGACCTTGCCAAGGCTTGCCGCTTCCATGAAAGAGCGACCGGTACCGACAACCCAGTCGGCGGCGCCGTTCAACTCTTTTGCATTATGCGCCAGCTCAGGATCAGAAACGAGGCGATCTTCTTCCGGCAAGATCGCCTTTATGCGCTCCATGCTCCCCGCATCGGAAGCATGGCCCAGAATAACAACCTGGCATTTAACGCCTTGCGACCGTAATAGCTTCCCCAGGGAAAGCGTCTGGCGGATTGACCGTTCGAAATAGGGGTGAATGCGGCTGATCCGCAGGATTACCAATGCCCCAGGGGTTATGTGTTCGCGAAAAAGTGACAATCGCTCCTCGGGGCTGGTCACCGCCCTGACCCTGTTTGCGATCAGAGCCAGATTTCTATCGTCGCGCGCAAAAGCATCGCGGAAATGCTCCTGCAGCTCTGCGGAATACACCACCAGATTGCGCACGAACGGAAAATGGCGCCAACCTTTGGGCGCTTTGCCTCCGCATAATGTATGGGCATAGTAGGTTCGTGATAACAACGCAGCGATGCGCCCAAACAAAGATGCATTCATGTCAAACCCGTGAATGACATCCGGTTTGAATTCACTGATCAATGTTCTAAACTGCGGCAAGAACATTGCTGTCTTGCGGGCGTTCACGGGGATAAAGTCGCAAACGCCGCTTTCCCAACGGGACAGGACCGGAGATGGACGGTCCCCGATACAAACCACTCGAACCGCGTGACCTGCCTCCGCCAATGCTTCGGCCGTGGCGAGAACGCTGTAATAGTGACCGCCGATGCCCGTATTCATCTTGCTGAAATTGCTTATGAGCAGGATCACTCGCATTCACATTTCCTCTGAAAGACAGCGCACCCACTCATAAGACGATGGCGGCGTAAATGCCAGAATTCGGCAATTGGGCTTAACGTCTGGCGTTCTACATCAGGCGTCAACGCGCGATAGCACCATTTGCAACGCGACTAGGGAGCGAGACTTTTCGGACATACGCAAAACATGCAAAGACCTCAACGGATCATGCCGGCCCGGCGCCCCTCCAACTCGCGTTTGCGTATTCCCAATCGTCTCTCACGTTAAAATAATGATGAAAACTGCTGCGAATAATCTGTTCTCCGTCGCTTCGCAGCGAGCAGGTATGCAATCCGCATTAGCCATGCTCGCTGCAACATTTGTCTCAGCGGTCTTCTCGAAAATAGAGGTATCAATGGCAGTCAGGATATTTCTAAAAGCTACGCTTGCCTTGTCAAAATCAGATAAAAACCTTAAAACTCGATATGGCAAAAAACCTCCGCCAGCATGACACGGGTATGTCAAATTTTCTTGCTGGAAAATCTAACATTTAAGGAACATCAGCGTGCAGCCCCTTACCATCGCGCATGTGCAAACCCGAATGAACCGTGTTGGGGGATGTGAAGAAAACACTTGGGCAAGCTGTGTCCACCAGGCCGAAAGCGGGAATGACGTTCACCTGGTTTGCGGTCAGAACTCCGATATCGATTTCTATCGCAATCGGCATCCGCAGGTGACTGTCCACCATGTCGAGGAAATGGTGTGGAACATATCGCCGGTCGCCGATTGGGCGGGCGTGAGAGCGCTCAAGAAGCTTTTCCAACAAATCGGCGCCGATGTTATCCATACGCATTCGAGCAAAGCGGGCATTCTTGGCAGAACCGCTGGTAAAATGGCGGGCGCCTCGGCGCTTATCCACGGCGTTCATATTCTACCGTTCAGCAATGTCAGTACGCGCGAGAAGCTAACCTATCTTGCGGTGGAGCATGCTGCGGCGGCGGTCACCGATCATTTCATCCATGTCAGCGAGGGCACAAAGCAGTCCTATCTCACCCATGATATCGGTCAGAACAAGCCGCACAGCGTTGTGCGTTCGGGCATGGAAATCGAAAAGTTTTACGATGCACCCAGGCCGGCCGACGCGCAGGCACTGATCGGTACGTCCGATCGGGCAAACCGGCCCGTCGTCATCCTTATGATGGCAGTTTATGAGGCGCGGAAGCGCCATGCGGAATTCCTGCGCGAGTTTGCGCGCATGATCCAGCCGGATGATAATATTCGCGTGCTGTTCGCCGGCGACGGGTCGGAGCGTGGCAATCTGGAGGCGATGATATCGGATCTGGGACTGCGCGATCGGGTCGAATTGCTTGGGTATCGCAATGATCCCGAACGGCTTGTCGCGCTTAGCGACATGAGTATTCTTTGTTCGTTGCGGGAGGGATTGCCACGAGTCATCGTGCAAAGCTTGGCCGGTGGCAAGCCCGCGGTGGTGAGCCCGTTCGAAGGGATCGAGGAAATCATCGCGCAGGACAGGAACGGGATCATTGCCGCGACAAGCGACGCCGAGGCCGTTGCACGCGAGGCGGTAAAACTCGCACGCGATCGCGAGCGGTTGGCACGCTATACGATCGGAGCGGAGCAGTCGCCGACGAGCGATTGGGCGTTTTCCAGCATGTTTGCGCAGCTCGACGCCGCTTATGCCGAATGCTTGGCCTCTCCACGCGTTGCAAAACGCATGCGCAAGAAATACGGAACAGGCGATAATACCGTGCTTCGACAGGCTGTGGGCGAAAACTAAATTGTGCGGAATACTGACGCACTTACGGCTTCGCGAAGAGATTCAAAGCGGCTGTCAAATCGGCGTTGAGGTCTCACTTGCGACCGCCTAAGCGTAGAATTGCCTATTGAGGCCTTATGAGCGAACTGTAATGTCAGGACGTAACCGGTCGACCCGACGGCCAGTCGGCGAAATACTTTACCGAGATATGCCTGCCAGCACGCCATGTTGATCAATTTTTATTTCATTTGGAGCGAACTGGCATGATCGTGATGGCTATATGTCATTATGACGATACCAACAGCAGCGGCGGCTTGGATAAACAAGCCAGATTGCTTTCTCGTACGATGCAGGCGGCCGGTACGGATGTCATCATGCTTGCCAGCACGCGCAAATGGTCGCGGGCCGGATGGACAATCGATGAGGGGGTGCGCGTCCGCTATTTCTGGACCTATGCCAGTCCGCAAGTTTCGGGACGATACCTACCTGCTGCGTTGATATGGGCATTCCAGATTTTGCTCTGGGTCTTCTTGAACAGGCGCATCATCGATGTTTTTCATTGCCACCAGATTCGCATTCATGCCTTCGTCGCAGCAATAGCGAGCAAATTTTTCAAAATACCGTCATTGCTCAAATCGGCGACCGGCGGTGAAGGCGCCGACATAAAGGCAATTGGTTCACGCAAATATTTCGGTGCGGTCGGCAGGCGGTTCGTCGCTAAGAACGTCACCTGTTTCGTTGCTACGACCGCTGCGATCAAACAGGATCTTACCTCGCATGGCGTCAACGAGGCGAAGGTGGCGCTGATCCCAAACGGATTGGTATTACCGACCCGCAAAAGTAGCCGCGAACGCGACGCGACGCGTGCTTCGAAGGCGCTTTTTCTCGGTCGGCTTGCGGATGACAAGAATGTGGTGACGCTTGCCGATGCGGCGATCAGCTTGGGAAATTCTTCTAGGCTTACGGTCGATATCTGGGGCAAGGGACCCTTGCAGAATAGGCTTGAAAACACAATCGAGACTGCCCCCGCAAGCAGCCACGTGCATTACCGTGGATTTTCCAGCGATCCGAGCCAGCTGCTCGAAAGATACGGATATATCCTCATTGCCTCTTCGGCCGAGGGACTTTCGAACTCTATGCTCGAGGCGATGGCGCACGGTGTAGTCCCTCTCGCTACCCAAGTCAGCGGATGTATCGACCATATCGAACCAAACGTGCGAGGCTTTTTCTTTGAAAATAGCGATCGTGAGGCTTTGCTGGCCGGCCTTCGACAAATTTCAGAGGTAGACGATAGGCATTGGGCGGAAATGTCGCGAAATGTCGAAGCCTATGCTTATGAACATTTCGACATTCGCAACGTCGTCAATTCCTATCTGATACTCTACGACAAACTGAACGTGCAGAAAGTTAAAGCATGAAGGTCGTAATTTCCAGCTATACGTTCTTTCCCGATATTGGCGGTGTTTCGACCAATGTATCCATTCTGGCGACGGCCTTCAGCAGGGCCGGTCACGACGTAACGGTGGTTACGCTGACGCCCGGCCCGGTGGACGGGTTCGAATTTGAGATCGTCCGGCAACCCAATACCTCCGAGCTAACGAAACTATACAAAACTGCCGATATACTGATTTTGTCCAATCTCTCTTTGAGATTGCTTTATCCCCTACTCTATATTCGGCGGCCCTTTGGTCTGCGTCATCATTCCGAAAGCGCGTTCGGCCTTTCAAAATCATTGTTCTCCTTCGATATCCTCCGGCGCTGGATCATGGCGCGAGCACATCATTTCGTGACCAGCAAATATATCGGGCGGGTTAGCGGTTTACCTGAATACACGGTCACCTCGCCGTTCGCCAATACGCTGCATATTAAGCAAGATATCATCAAGGATCCGACAGAACGGAGCGGCGCCTTGTTTGTCGGGCGGGTCGAACCTGAAAAAGGCGTGAATTATTTACTCGATCGATGGCCATTGATTCAGGAGACGCTCGGCGTCGAGGAGTTGCGTATCGTAGGTGACGGCTCGCTTGCCGGCGAGGTTCAGAAACGAATCGATAGCGGGCTAAAGAACGTTACTTTCGTCGGTCGCCTGGAAGGCGATCAAACCGCCAGAGAGATGGGCAGAGCGGCTTATATCATTGTCCCCTCGCTCTGGCAGGAACCCTTTGGTGCCGTCGCCTTAGAAGCCGTCGCCGCAGGAGGTATTTCCATTGTCGCAGATCGGGGGGGGCTGAGCGAAGCCGCCGGTGAATTGGGCATCATGTACGATCCCGATGACGACAAATCGTTCGTTCTAGCGCTCAATACCGCACGCGAGACGCGCAACAATCTGCTTTCCGGTCCAGAAGCCTGGGCGGCCTATCGGCTGCAGGTTCAGCGACACCTCGACAGGTTTGAGCCTGCGAACGTGGTGCAGACCATCATCGAGACCATGGCGCCGGACCGGGGCAAAGTGGCGTAAGGCGTACACCCAAATAAAAGGCAATTTTTAAAGCGCCCATTTTGAAACGTCTTCAATCTGAAAGTTGTGCACTGCAGCAAGCGATGGTAGCAACCAGCCCAGATTTCGACGTGCGAATGCGTTTTGGGCTCAAACCAAAGCGATCATAAGCATTAAAAATACTTCTTAAAGTCAGGGAATTGGCATGAAAATCACAATGATTGGTACGGGATATGTCGGACTGGTTTCGGGCGCTTGTTTCTCCGATTTCGGGCACGACGTGGTTTGCGTCGACAAGGATGCACGCAAGATCGATCTCCTTCATGAAAATGTTATGCCGATCTACGAGCCAGGTTTGGCCGAACTGGTTTCGTCCAATGTGAAGGCTGGACGGCTCTCCTTCACCACGGATCTTGTCGAGGGTGTCAGGGATGCCGACGCCGTTTTCATCGCGGTGGGTACGCCTTCGCGTCGCGGGGATGGCCATGCCGACCTGTCCTACGTGTTTGCAGCAGCGCGCGAAATCGCTGAAAATCTTACCAAGCCGACGGTGATTGTGACCAAGTCGACCGTGCCGGTTGGCACTGGCGACGAAGTAGAGCGTATCATCGCCGAAGTCGCTCCGCAGTCGGGCGCGAAGGTCGTCTCCAATCCCGAGTTTCTTCGCGAAGGTGCGGCGATCGAAGATTTCAAGCGCCCCGACCGCGTTGTTGTGGGCTGCGAGGATGCGGGTGCCGAGGAAGTGATGGCGGCGATCTACCGTCCGTTGTCGCTCAACCAGGCTGCGCCGGTCATGTTCACCGGTCGCCGTACGGCTGAGCTGATCAAATATGCGGCAAACGCATTTCTGGCGGTGAAGATCACGTTCATCAACGAAATCGCCGATCTGTGTGAGCAGGTCGGCGCAGATGTGCAGGAAGTGGCGCGAGGTATTGGATCCGATGGTCGGATCGGCGGCAAGTTCCTCCATGCCGGCCCGGGTTATGGCGGTTCTTGTTTTCCGAAAGATACGCTGGCGCTGATGAAGACCGCAGCGGACAATGAAACGCCGCTCCGGATCGTCGAGGCGACAGTTCAGGTCAACGATGCCCGCAAGCGTGCTATGGGCCGCAAGGTCATTCGGGCAATGGGCGGGGAAGTGCGCGGCAAGACCGTCGGTGTCCTTGGTCTAACCTTCAAGCCGAACACTGACGATATGCGCGACGCACCCAGCGTTGCGGTGATTGCCGCCCTGCAGGACGCAGGCGCCAAGGTCCGCGCCTATGATCCCGAAGGGCTTGAGCAGGCACGACCGATGTTGACCGATGTGGAATTCGCCGAAGGTCCGTACGAAACGGCCGAAGGTGTCGACGCATTGGTGATCGTGACCGAATGGGACGAGTTCCGGGCGCTCAACCTCGATCGACTGGCCAAGATTATGACCAAGCCGCTAGTGGTCGATTTGCGCAATATTTATCCGCGGGCGGAAGCCGAACGCGCTGGTATCGAACTGCACAGCATCGGCAAGCCCCGCAACGATAAGACAATGCCGCGTCTGACTGCTGAAGCGATCTGATGCGTTCACAGTGTAATGAAATCGTATTGAATATGTTCGGGGCGCTCCATCGGGGCGCCCCAGTTTTCTTCACCACAACTTTGTTCCGGCAACAATTTTAACCACCATTTGTACATTTCTCACGTGCGAATTGTTCTACGCTAAGGACCCGTTAAATCGATTGTGCGGGAGGCAGTAGGTTGATTCGGTAGCGACATCGGGGGGCGCTGCTGATCTGCTTGTTGTGGTTGTTGAGCGAGGCACGAATGCGCCGCATCGAGCCGTATTTCCCAGTGTTGCACGGCATTCCGCAGGTCAATGACCGCCGGATCGTCAGCTGCATTATCTCCATGATCAGGAACGGACTGCGCTGGCGCGATGCATCTACTGCCTATGGTCCTCACAAGACGATCTCTGGCATAAACTCATAGGAATCCCTTGAGGATTATGGCTGCGCGTGATTCACGGTTCTCCGAGCTTGGAGGGCAGGATGGCGCGGCGATGGTACGAACCGACAGATGGGGAATGGGCGATCATCGCGCCTTTGTTGCCCGACAAGCCGCGCGGTGTTCCCCGGGTGGATGACCGGCGGGTGCTTAACGGAATCATGTGGCGCTT
>NZ_JAIQCI010000044.1 GCF_022378335.1 Croceicoccus hydrothermalis | reverse complement strand
CCGCCTAAACATCAATTCCCAGACGAGGCCCAAGCTCCGCTAATTTACGCAGCTAGGTGTGCCAAATGTTCTGACGACGGACAAGCGATCGAGATCGGGAGGCATCGCCGGAACGCCCTTAGGCTTGCACCGCTAAGCACGTAATCGGAAATGGATCCCAGCCGCATCAATATCCGGATCGCGCTCACTGTCCTGCAGCGAAAGGCACGCGTTCTGAACGAATGCACTGCCAATCTCACGCTCGAAAACCGACTGCTCCCAACAGAGGATGATCGCGGATGGGGGCAACGAACATTGAGATGCCAGGCATCCGGGAAGCTGGAGATTATCCGCATCGTCGAGCAGTCGCATTTGCCAACCAAACGCACGCTGGATCAACTCGGCATTGCCCGACGGACCTGATACCGCCGATATGATCGCTACCGAGCCGGCGGACCGGAAGCGATCGAGGATCGACATCCGCAGTAGAGATAGTCGGAAGTATGTGCATCTCGCTTCTCGTTCTCCTAAACCGGACGGCCAGCAACCGGCCCGGCGCCGACGCCAGCGAGCGGCCCAGGTTCTGCCACAACTATGAACCCAAAAGGATTCACATGTCCAGCAACGGGAGTGGCCGATTTGGGTGGGTAGCGGAATAGCAAGTTTTGGCTCGTGGCCCGGTCTGGCATACCGTAAAAGCGTGACAAGCCATCAGACATCGACAGTCCGCTCGATTGCGATCCTTTCAAGAAACGATGCGTCATGGCTGGCCACCAGCAGCGCGCCATCGAATTCCCGCAGGGCGTTCTCCAGAACTTCGATGGTTTCGATGTCGAGGTGATTGGTCGGCTCATCCAGTATGAGCAGCCAGGGCGCCTCGACGCCGAAGGTCACAGCAAGGCTGGCGCGCAATTTCTCGCCACCGGAAAGCGAGCCAACGATTCGGCAAGCGTCGTCGTTTCGAAAGCCGAAACGAGCGCATACCGCGAAGGCGGCTTGCGTATCGAGATCGCGATGGAAAGCGCGGACGTTATCGACGACGCTAAGCCCGGCGTTCAGCAACTCGGCGTGTTGATCGAGTAACGCGGTGTGGTCCTCCGCCCGATAAATCCGGCCTGCGACCGGAGCAAGTAGTCCTGTCGCGCTCTTCAACAGGGTCGTCTTACCAGCGCCATTCGATCCGCGCACTGCAATACGCTCCGGGCCATTGATACGCAGCGCCCAAGGACCGAGCCGCCGGTCATCGAACTGCGCCTCCACCGCATCGAGGGCCAACACTCTGGTGCCGGACGCCAGTCCGCTCGCCGGCAGGGCGATCTTGAGGGGAGTTACGACCTCCAACCGAGCGCGCGCTTCCTCTTGACGCTGCTTGGCCTCGGCGACGATGCGACTGCTGACGGATTTCCCCCGGCCGCCGCTGTTCTGCGCGCGTTCCGCCCGCGCATCGAGCACAATCTTCGGTTCCGATCCCCGAGCCGCATTGGCGCGCCCCGCCTTGTCACGTCGCGCTTTGGCTTCCAATCGCGCTTGAGCCGAACGTTCGGCCCGCCGGACGGCGGCCTCGGCCCGTTTGCCCTCGTCGGCGATACGCCGCCTTTCGCTCTCGCGCGCGTCTGCGAATGCGCCCCAGCCACCTCCGAAACTGACAACACCGATGGGCGTAAGTTCGACGATCCGGTCCATTGTTCTCAGCAAGTGCCGGTCGTGGCTTGCGACCAGTACGCCACCACGCCAGTCGCGGATCAATGCCTCAACAGAATTGCGCCCCTCTGTATCGAGATTGTTCGTCGGCTCGTCCAGAAGGAGAAGGTCGGGCGCTTCGATGCGCAATCGTGCAATGCCGATGCGGGTTTGTTCTCCCCCGGACAACGTGCCGAGCTGCCGTTCCAGCGACACAGAAGCGAGCCCTACCGCCTGAACGGCCGCATCTACCTGATCTTCCAAACCCCAATCAGCTTTCGCGAAATCATCGCTCGTTCCGTTTCCGGAAAGAATTCGACGCAGCCTCCGGGCTTCTTCGGCAATGCCGAGCGCCTCTTCTATGGTGCAGTTCTCCGGCATTCGCTGGCGAAGGAACTGGCATCTCGACGAGATGTACGTCCGCATCAATGGCGAGATGGTGTATCTGTGGGGTGCCGTCGATCACGAAGGTGAGGTGCTTGAAAGCTACGTCACCAGAACCAGGGACACGGCAGCCGCCCTACGCTTCATGGAAAAAAGCGCTGAAACGCCACGGTTCGCCGGAGGTCTTAACGATCGATGGACTGCGATCCTACAAAACAGCGATGACGGACCTCGGAAATTCGGCGAAGCAGGAGACAAGCCGGTGGGCGAACAACCGAGCCGAAAACTCACATCTGCCGTTTCAACGAAGAGAACGAGCGATGCTGCGCTTCCGGCAAATGAAATCGCTGCAGAAGTTCGCCTCGTTTCATGCTTCCTTCCACAACCACTTCAATTCCGCACGACACCTCGCCGACCGAAAAACTTACAAGATCCTCCGGTCAGCAGCGCTCGTTGAGGGCTACAACCCCATGACGTGAAGAATGTCGAAGGAACGGCGCATTCTGCAAAACGGAGAGCACTCCGCATCCGACTGACAGCTCCCGCAATAGGGTTGCGTTTACCGCTGATATAGCGCGATCAGCGTTTCATCATCCGATATGCGGCCCACAGCCCGGCGGCGGTCATGAACGCGCCGCCTGCCGCGATCGCGGTGGGCGAACGCCGCGCGGTGGTCAGGGTCGACCGGCGCCGACCCGTCTGCGTGTGCGAGCGTTCGCGCCCTGCATCCATCGGCATGAACAGATTGCCAGCGTGATCCTGCCGCGCTGCCGGGTCGATCAACGTATGCTGCGTCGTATCGCCCAATCGGTCGCGCAGGCCCGGTGCATGTTGACCTGCCAGGACGGTTGCCAGACCGCGCCCGCCCACATGCATGTCGCCGCGCGGATGGGCGACCGCATCGACCACCGCGCGCGCGACAACCTCAGGGTCGTAGGCGGGGACGGGGATTTGCGGATCGCCGTCTGCATGCACTGCGGCATGTTCGGCCAGCGGCGTCGCCACGCCCGCAGGCAACAGTAACGTTATCGCGACAGGCACGTCCTGCGCGATCAATTCCTGGCGCAATGCCTGTGTAAAAGCGCGCATCGCATGTTTGGACGCGGTATAGGCGCCCAGAATGGCACTCGGCACTTCGGAGCCGATGGTGCCCATGTTGATGATCGTCCCGCCCTTGTCCCGCAAATGCGACAAGGCAATGAGCGAGCCATGCACGACGCCGAAATAATTGGTGCGGAACAGGCGTTCGTGCTCATCCTCCGGCGTTTCGGAAAGGCGCGCGTAAATGGCGACGCCCGCATTGTTGACCCAGGCGTCGAACCCGCCGAAGCATTCGATGGTGCGCGCGGCCGCTGCCTCGACCGCTTTGCGATCGCCCATTTCGGCGACGGCATAATCGGCGATGCCGCCTTGTTCCGCGATCCGCGACACGATGGTTTGCAACGCTTGTTCGTTCCGCGCAATCAGCATGACCCGCGTGCCCGCCGATGCCAGCATGCGCGCGCTTGCCAATCCGATGCCCGAGGTGGCGCCGGTAATGACGACGGTCTGGTCCGCAACCGGACGAAGCTTGATCCTGCTAATGGTCATCTCCGCTCATCCCGCCGCCGTCCGCAAAATGCGCAAGCGCCGAAGCGGGTTCCGCCAGTGCGAATTTTCGTGCAGCCCTTTAGGCGCCCGCCTTCTTTCGCGTGAGCAGCATGTAAAGCGCCGGAACCACGAACAGCGACATGACCGTAGACGACACGAGCCCGAATATGATCGTGAGGCAAAGCGGGCGATACATCGCATTGCCGATCGCCAGCGGGACAAGACCGACAATGGTGGTAACCGAGGTCGTCAAAATCGGGCGCAGACGATCTGCGGCGCCGCATGCGGCGGCCTCGATTTTGTCGGCCCCGGTCTTTA
The DNA here is from genome assembly GCF_022378335.1 of Croceicoccus hydrothermalis. Taxonomy (GTDB): domain Bacteria; phylum Pseudomonadota; class Alphaproteobacteria; order Sphingomonadales; family Sphingomonadaceae; genus Croceicoccus; species Croceicoccus hydrothermalis. Next base: position 11,359 of record NZ_JAIQCI010000044.1, on the reverse strand, counting down.
AATGCCGGTTCATCGTATCGACCATGACGATGCCGTTGTTGGCCACCACCCCGATCAAGGCGATAACCCCGACCATCGCGAAGAACGAGAACGACAGCCCGAACAGCCAGAAGAACGTGAACGATCCGATCAACGCCAGAGGCATGGTGGTGATAAGGATGAACGCCTGCGGAAAGCTGTCGAACATGATGACCAGCACCCCGAACACCAGGATCAGCGCCACGACCAGCGCAATCGCGGCAGACCCGAACGTTTCGGCGGATTCCTCGGCCTCACCCGCGATTGCATATTCGTAACCGTCCGGCCATTCGGACGCCATGGCGTCAAGCTCGGGCCGGATCCCCTCGATTATGTCGTTCACCGCCCGGTCCTGGTTCTTGGCCAGAACGGTCAGGCTGCGCTGGCCGCCGACATGAGTGATCGATATCGGCGCCTCGTCCTGTACCGGCTCGACGACCTGCGCCATTGAGACCGATTGCCCGTCGCGCGTGAAGGCACGGGCGAGAGCAATATCGTCAAGCCGTGCCGGCCCTCCGTCGGCCCCTGGATCACGGCCCGGCCATGCCGTGCCCATGCGGATGTCGAGATCGTCGTCGGTGCCCTCTGTCGGGAAGGTGCCGATGGTGTCGTTGGCCAGGGCGAAGCGCACCTGCGCCACCACATCGGCAAGATCCAGCCCGAAGAAATCGAGCGCCTCGCGCTGCGGTATGAGCCGGACCTCGGCATTTACGTTGCCCAGATTATCGCGCACGTCGATGACCCCTTCCGTCCGGTCGAGCAGGTCCTGCACATCCTGCGAAAGCCGTTGCAACGTGCCGTAATCACCTCCCGTCAGCAGGATTTCCACCGGATCGCCCGCGGGCGGCCCGCCCGTTTCCGGCACCACAAGCAAGGTCGCACCCGCCACGTTCGCATCGAGCCATTCGGAAAGTTCGACCCGCAATTGTTCGGCAAGGACATAGCTTGCCTCATCGCGCTCGCTCTCGTCGCGGAATATCGCGGAAAACCCGACGAAATTTTGCGCCTCGGACGGTTGCAGCGACGATGCGGCCGATACCGAGGTGAACGGGCTTTTGCGCCCAACCAGCTTGATCACGCTTTCGAAATAGGGTTTGTCCCGCAATATGGCGCCCACCGCGACAGCCACGCGCTCGCTTTGGTCCAGCGTGGTTCCGGCGGGCAGCTCGACATCGATGCCCAGTGTCTTGCCATCGGTATCGGGATACAGCTCCATCGGCGTTTGCATGAACAATACGATGGACAGGACAAAAGCACCGAATGCGGCGATGACGATAGTGCGCGCCCGCTTCTTGCTCGACAGCACATTGTTCTTCGTGAAATCGTAAAGCCAGGCAGAGGCCTGTTCGCTCAACCGGTCGGCCTTCGATTTTTCGCGCTCCTCGTCGCTCTTCGCCTCGGACTCCAGCAGGTATCGCGACAGCGGCACACAGATCAGCAGTGCCACCACGTAAGCAAGCGCGAGACAGGCGATGGCGGTAATCGGCAGGACGCGGATGAACTTGCCCGACACACCGCCGATTGCCATCAACGGTGCCAGCGCGAGTATCGTGGTCAGCTGGCCGGCGAATGCGGGCACGGCGAATTGCCGGATGGTGGAAAGCGCCGCTTCGTCGAACCCGTGGCGCTTGACGTAGATTTCATCGTGCAGCCCCTCCATCATCAGGATGAAAACATCGACCAGCAGCCCGAGCGCCAGCACCATGCCGATGATGACCAGCTCGTTCAGCGTGTAGCCCAGCAGCATGATGACCAGCAGCACGCCCGCAAAGGTCACCGGCACGGCCAGCCCGGCAATCAATCCCTCGCGCCATGTCAGCACCAGCAGCAGGATCACGAATACCGCCAGCATCGCCTGCCAGCCATTGTTGAACACGCCGATCAACGCGTCCCAGATGGTTTCCGCCTCGTTCTGCGTCACGGCATATTCCACGCCCGCCGGCCAGTCATTGCCGTCGTTCATGATTTCCAGCTCGTCCCGAACGAGATCGACAATCTCGATCGTGTCGGCCCCCGGCGTTTTCTTGATCGAAAGCGACACGCTGGGGATAAAGGCGCCGCTGCCTTCCTGATAAAACGCCTTGCTTTCCTCGGTTTCCAACGCGCGTTCGACCGTGGCCACATCGCCCAGAAGGATCGGCGCACCGCTCCCGCCGAGCGAGTCTATACGGGTGACGGGCAGCCGGGCCAGATCCTCCGGCGTGCGGAAACGTCCCTCCATCCGGACCACGGCCGATAATTGCTCTGTCTCGATCTCGCCGAACGGCTGATCAAGATTGGCCGATTGCACCGCGTCGCGCACCGCCGTCGGCGACAGGCCGAGCGCCAGCAGCCGTTGCGGATCGAGCAGGATGCGCACGATTTCCTCGCGCGCGCCGCCAAGCTCGACCTCGTTCACGCCCGACAATCGCTCGAGCCGATCCTGCGCCCGTTCGGCCAGATTGCTGAGCGCGACATCGCCCGCCTCGCCATAAAGGGCAACGGTCATGATCGGGCGATCGTCGACCGAGACCTGTTCCACGCTCGGTTGTTCGGCCTCGGCGGGCAATTCGGAGCCGGCCTGATCCACCGCGGCGCGCAGACGCTGTATCGACGATTGCGCATCGGCATCGGCCTGAAACTCGACCGAGATGAGCGAAAAACTGTCGAAGGACGCGCTATTGATCGTGTCCACCCCGGCAAGCGAGGTCAGCTCGTCCTCGATCGGCTGGGTGATTTGCTGTTCGATGGTCTGCGGGTCGGAGCCGGGCCACTGCGTGGAAATGGTCGCCTGCGGAATTTCCAGATCGGGAAGCGATTCCTTTACCAGCTGGGTATAGGCCAGCAGCCCGCCCACGCTCAGGATCAAGAGCAGCAGGATACCGAAGGTCGTCTTCAGGAAAAAGAAATTGGCCGCCGTGTTCGTCGTGCCCTTCTCGGCGGAACCCTGCGAACCGGCGTCCCTATCCTCGTGCTGCGCGTCGCCCGGTGCCGGATCGCTCATTTCAAGTCACCCGTCGCGCCCGCCGATCGCGCGCTGCGGCTCAAGATACGGACCCTGTCGCCGCCGCTCAACCGACCATTGCCGGAATAGACGACCCATTCCCCCTTGCGAATGCCGGACAGGACGGCGCGCACATCCGTACCGCTGCGCCCGACTTCGATATCGCGGCGTACCACCGTGCCTTTCTTGGGGTCGTAAACGAAGGCGAAGGGGCGATTGTTCTGAAACCGAATGGCCCCGAGCGGGATCGCCAATGCCTCCTGCGCTTCGGCACCGCTGATCCACAGCGATACGAATTCTCCATCGCGCAATTCGCCTGCGCCCGACACGGTGCGGATCTTCGCCTGAAATGTACGTGTCAAGGGATCGAGCGAGGGGCTGATGGCGGTGACGCGCCCGCGCACCACGAATTCCTGATCGGGGAGGGGCGGGGTGTTGGCGGGCGCGCGCGGCGATTTACTGCCCGGCTGCGCGTTGGTCATGCCTTCGTTGCTACGGATCAGCACGTCATCGCCGACCGTCACGCCGCTCGCCGAGAACGACGGGATATCGACGGTAATTTCGTATTGCGAGGCATCGATGACCAGCGCCGGCACGGTCGAAAGCGCCGAGCTTTCATCGCCCGCCTGAACATATTCGGGCGAAAAATAGCGGCCGCGTTCGATATTGAGCCGGGCCAGCGTGCCCGAAATCGGCGATACGATGCGCGTTTCCGACACGGTCACATCGGCCGCATTGCGCTGCGCACGGGCCGAGCCGATCTGCGCCCGATTGGCCGCGACCTGCGCGCGCGCCTGCTGCACCGCGGCGCGTGCCTGTGCAAGCTGCGCCTCCGCCTCGTCATATTCCTGTTGCGATGCGCTGTCCTGGGCAAGAAGGACCCGGTATCGTTCGAACGTGGCGCGCGCCAGTTCAAGCTGTGCCTGCGCTTCGTTGAGCGAGGCCTGCGAGGCGGTCAGCTCGGTCCGCGCCCCGGCCAGCGTGGCTTCGGCTTGTGCGGCTTCGGATTGCGCGCGCGCCGGTTCGATCCGCGCGATCAGCTGTCCGCGGCGAACCGGCGATCCCGCGTCGAGCCCCGGCGCGATATAGGTGACGCGGCCGGCCTGTTGAAACGAAAGGAACTCACGCCGGGTCGCCCGCGCCGTCCCTTGTGCATAGATGTATGATTGGATCGTTTCGTCGGAGGCGCGCGCGATCCGCACGCTGGCCGCGGGAGCCTGGGTGCTGCTTTCCGCCTCGCTCTGTCCGTCGCCGCACCCGCTCAACACGAATGCGAAGCCCAGCAGGATCGGGGCGAGGGCGCGGGATAGGTTCCGGCGACTTGGAATTGGCATGAGGCGTGATCAATCCTGCGAAATGGCGGGGGCCTGTACGGCGGGCGGCATATCGCCGAACCCGCCGCCCAGCGCCTGGTGAAGTGTGACGCGATTGTCGAGCCGTGCCGACACCGCATCGAGATAGGCGGCATTGGCGTCGAGCGCGCTCTGCTGGCTTTCCAGCACGGTCACGAACGGATCCAGCCCGGCGCGGTAGCGATTGAACGAAATCTCGACCGAAGCGCGTGCCGCCTCGGCCGCGACTTCCAATGCCTCTTGCCGGGCGAGCAATTGCTGATCTGCGGCCAGCGCCGTTTCCACCTCGGTCAACGCTTGCAGCACCGTTTCGGTATAGGCGGCGACGGCCTCTGCCTGCACCCCGTCGGCCTGGGCAAGCTGCGCGCGCAGGCGTCCGCCTTGGAAGATCGGTTGCAGGACGGAACCCGCGATGGTCCACACGAAAAATTCCCCGTCGAGCAGGTTTTCGAGCGCGCTGCTCGACGTGCCGGCATTCCCGGTCAGCGATATGCCCGGAAGAAACGACCGCCGCGCCGCATCCAGGCGAAATCCGGCGGCTCGCAATTGCCACTCCGCCGCGCGAATGTCGGGACGGCGCAGCAACAGATCGGCAGGCAGCCCGGCGGGCGGCGCCGGAGGCACGGCAGGCAGGGCCGATGCGGTCGCCACCTCGCCATCGGGGTAGGCGCGGATAAGCTGGTCGAAACCGCGCGTGACACGCACCAGCCCCTCGCGCTGCTGCGCCAGCCCCGCGCGCGCCTGCCCCAGATTGGCAATGGCAAGCGTCCGGTCGTTGGGTGGGGCGATGCCGACCTTCGCGCGGTTGTTCACCTGGCGCGCGACCTCGGCGATCGCATCGACCAGTTCGCTGGAGACGGCAACCTGCTGATTTGCGGTGACGACATTGAAATAGTTGCGCACGACTTCGGCAGCGATGGATTGCCGCGCGGCGCGCAGGTTTTCGCGGCTGGCGAAATATTCGGCGCGTGCGGCCGCGCTTTGCGCGGAAATCCGACCCCAAAGGTCAATGTCCCATGAAACCCGACCGGTGAGCTGGAAACTATCGTTGACGAAACTGGTCGGACTATCGTCGCCATCGCCGTCGTTGCCGCCATCCGCGCCGCCTAGAATGGCGCCGAACCCGCTACCGGCCAGGTTCTGCCGGCTGCGGCTCGCGTCCAGTCCCGCCGAAATTTGGGGGAACAGGTCAGCCCGCGCAATACGTGCGGCCGCCCCCGCTTGTTCCATTCGGGCAATGGCCTGCAGCACGGCGGGGCTGCTTTCCACTGCACGTTCGACATAGCGGGCGAGCAACGGATCGCCAAATCGCAGCCACCAGCGTTCGTCGATCTGCGCGCTCTGATCGGGGGCGGCGGCAAGAAAGCTGTCGGGCGGCTGCGCGACGACCTGCGAAAGGGTGGGCGGCGGCGTCGCACCCGGCGCGCAGGCGCCAAGCAGTGCCGATACCGCAATCGTCGCTCCCACGCGCAGGGAAGCAGTAGGCGATCGTAACCGTTTCATCGCGGCGTGATTATGCCGGGCACGGTGGCTTGGCAACTGCGTTGCATGAGCGAATGACGATTGCAGGGGGCGATCAGCCATGATGGCGGCGTTGATCGGCGCAGGGGGATGCCAAGCATCAATGTAATTATGCCGGCACGGCAATTCGCGCGACGCAATCGGAATACAAAAACTTGCGAACCCGCCGCTTTGTGCGGTTCCATCGTGGGGGCGATTTTGGGTGCGCGGCAATTCGGGTCGAGGGTGCTGTCGAGAGAATTGTACCTACTTCGCCGGGAGTCGTCCGCCTGATGGTAGTGACCCATGTGCGTTTTCCTTTGCCTTTGTGCAAAGTCGAGAATCCTCTGTCGGAACACGGCATCGACATCGACAATGAAACGGTAAGTTGCTGTAGCTTTGGCGAGCCCTCGATCACGGGGTTGAAGTCCTTGAAGGTGTACTGCCAGAAGGATAGTGCATCTGGCAAAAGCCGCGGTGCCGGGTAGGGGAGGCTGATGCCCCGAGCCAAGAAACCAGCCAACTCGTTCCGGTATTTCCATTCTTCGCCGGAAGTCATCCGACTGGTCGTGATGATATATGTCGGATTTCCGCTTTCGCTGCGGAACGTGGAAAACCTCCTGTCGGAACGCGGCATCGACATTTGCCATGAGACGGTCCGGTTGTGGTGGAACAGGTTCGGTCCGATGTTCGCGGCCGACATTCGCCGCCAGCGGGTAAATCGGATGCGCGGTTTTCGCCATTGGCAATGGCACTAGGACGAAATGTACGTCCGCATAAACGGTGAGATGATGTAACTCTGGCGTGCCGTCGATCACGAAGGCGAAGTCCTAGAAAGCTACGTTACCAAAACGAGGGACAAGGCAGCTGCGCTACGCTTCAAAGAGGGCGCTGAAGCGCCACGGATCGCCGGAGGTCATAACGACCGACGGTCTGCGTTCCTACAAAGTTGCGATGTGCGACCTCGGAAATTCGGCGAAGCAGGAGACAGGCCGCCGGGCGAACAATAGGGCTGAGAATTTACATCTGCCATTCCAACGACGCGAACGAGCGATGCTGCGCTTCAGGCAAATGAAGTTGCTACAGAAGTTCTCGGTTCATGCCTCCTTCCACAATCACTGCAATTCCCAACGTCACCTCGTCGACCGGGAAACTTACAAGGTCCACCGTTCAGTCGCACTGGCTGAGTGGCAGAACCTCATGGATTTAGAATGTCGAGAGAAGGGCGCACTCTGCAAAACGGAGAGTACTTTGCATCCCACTGACAGCTCCTATGCACCCTAGTCCTGGCCGCAGTCAGGTGATCGCTTAATGTGACCGACCAGCGTGGTGTCGCTTAACAGGCGCCGCTATCGACCGGAGAAGGTTCGACCCTATGCCCCTAGGCGGTAAACTCATAAACTGAGTTGCGCACTGCGGCAGAGATTGATTCAAGGCTTCTGGAAAGGAGCCTTGCCGATGCGCCGCCGTTTTGAACTGACAGATTTCGAGTGGTCGGTGATTGAGCCGTTGCTTCCCAACAAGCCACGCGGTGTGCCCCCGCGTGGATGATCGCCGGGTGATCAACGGGATATTGTGGCGGTTTCGCACCGGCAGCCCCTGAGCGGATATTCCCGAGCGCTATGGTCCGCACACCACCTGCTACAATCGCTTCGTGCGCTGGCGCAAAGCGGGCGTATGGGATCGGCTGCTGACGGCTGTTTCACAGGCTTTCGACGGCGAACTGGTGATGATCGACAGTTCCTCCATCCGGGTCCACCAGCACGGTGCGACCCTAAAAAGGGGGACCCAAATCGCTGCATGGGACGTTCCCGAGGTGGTTTGACGACCAAGATCCATGCGCTGGTCGATGGTCGAGGACTGCCGATCCAGTTGCACTTGTCCGAAGGGCAGGCGAGCGACTGTAAGCAAGCTAAGCCGCTACTAGGGGCAATGCCGCCGGGCAGCACTTTCCTTGCCGACAAGGCCTACGACAGCGACGCCATCCGCCAGCGCATCGCAGAGCAAGGCGGTTTCGCCAATATCGCCGCCAAACGAAACCGCAGACAAGGCTTCGCCTTCAGCGCCTTCCTTTATCGCTATCGCAACCTGATCGAACGCTTCTTCGGAAAACTCAAACACGCCAGAGGCTTGGCAACCCGATACGGCAAGCGCGCCGACAACTTCCTTGCCGCCATCAAGCTCTTCTCAGCGCGGCTGTGGATCAATGATAATGAGTCTACGGCCTAGCCGTTATTGCCCCGTATTGTCATGTCGCCGACCATACGGGATGACGGTCAATAAATCTCTGCTAACTCAACCGGTCCGGCAATTATCGATACCGCGCGCCCTTCGCGGAAACCATACCATCGCTGCGTCTGTGACGATATTTGGCGCAAGGAGCCCCCCTTGTCATTCGCTACGATCCGAAATCGGTGTCGTGTTCGACGGTAGTGCAAATTCGGAAGGAAGTGCGGTCGAACAGCTTCCTTTCGTCCTCGACAATTTCGGGCGGCATGTTGTGGGTAGTCACGTAGGCCAGCGTACGGCGATAGGTCGCGTCGTCCTCGAACCATAATTCGGTGATCACGTCGAATGGCGGCTCTGCCATCGCCCCTGTTTCAGGATGGGGATGGGGGTCAAGATAGCGGCGCACGTATCTGGTCATCCCGGCAGCACGTTTCGTGGCCAGCGGCGCGTGACGATTTTCGTAATAGTCGCGGAAATCGGCAACGCTCATTCCCGGGCGCCGCTTCATCATCAACAATATCTTTTGCGTCGGCATGATCGCTATCCTTGTCTTGTCGTCTGAGCTCAACCGTCACCCCATCAAAATTGCGCTTGCGATCTTCGCCTCAACGTCGCTGGCCCGCCTTGATTGCGGCGTGCCCCTTGCCCTCGCGTGTTCCCCCCGAGGCAATTCGATCATCGATATGGCCGCGAGCCTGATCCGGTAATTGCTTTGCGCGCTCCTTATGACCGCCATGCCGCTGGAATGGGACTAAGCCGCGGCGTTCAGTAGGATTTCGGAAGATCCATGACCTTTTCCGCGAGGTAGTTGAGGATCATGTGCGGGCTGACCGGTGCGGTGCGCGGGATCATGACCTCGCGCATCAACCGCTCGACATGATATTCCTGCGCATAACCCATGCCGCCCAAAGTCAGCATGGCGGTGTGACATGCCTCGAATGCGGCTTCGGCGGCGAGATATTTGCCTGCATTCGCTTCGATACCGCATTCTTCGCCCTTGTCGAACAGGGTCGCGGCCTTCATCACCATCAGGTTCGCTGCCTCCAGCTGTGCCTAGCATTTGGCCAGCGGATGCTGAATGCCTTGGTTCTGACCGATCGGGCGGTTGAACACGATGCGTTCTCGCGCATATTTCGCCGCCCGATCCAAAGCGGCACGTCCGATACCGATGGCTTCCGCCGCGATCAGCACGCGCTCGGGATTCAGCCCGTGCAGGATCTGTTTGAAGCCGTTCCCTTCCTCGCCGATGCGATGCTCATCCGGAATCCACAGATCCTCGATAAACAGCATATTCGAATCGACCGCATGCCGCCCCATCTTGTGGATCAGACGCACCTCGATCTTTTCGCGGTCGAGGTCGGTATAGAACAGCGACAAGCCGTCGGTCTTGCGCTTCACATCCGCAAGTGGGGTCGTACGCGCGAGCAGCAGCATCTTGTTCGCGACCTGCGCGGTCGAGATCCACAGCTTCTCCCCATTGACGAGGTAGCCGCCTTCACGCTTTTCGGCGCGGGTCTTCAATTCGGTGGTGTTGAGACCGGTGTTCGGTTCGGTCACCGCAAAGCAGACCCGGTCCTTGCCCTCGGCCACGGGCGGCAGGATCGCTTGTTTCTGTTCCTGCGTGCCGAACAGGTTTACGGGCTGAAGGCTGAAGACCTGCATGTGAACGCTGCTCGCGCCTGTCATGCCTGCGCCCGATTCGGCGATGGCCTGCATCATGATCGCCGCCTCGGTAATGCCCAGGCCCGAACCGCCGAACTCTTCCGGCGTGGCGATACCGAGCCAGCCTGCATCGGCGAGCGTGCGATAAAATTCGTCCGGGAAACTCGCGTCGCGATCCTTTTGCAGCCAGTAATCCTCCGAAAACTGCGAGCACAGGTCGAGAATGGCCTTTCGAATTGCCAGCTGATCTTCGGTAAAAGCGAAATCCATGACGTCATACTCCCATGGCGACGAAAAGGGGGCAGTGCGGTGTGCGGGTCCGTTCCGCCCGGAAAGTGGGGGTCAGTTGAACTGCGCCAGATCGGCGGTGGAGAATGCGCGCATGCTTTCCAGATCGCCGGTCCTGATCTTCTGCGCCCAATCGGGATTGGTGATCAAAGCGCGGCCGACCGCGATCAGGTCGAATTCCCCACGCTCCATCCGGTCGAGCAATCCGTCAATGCTGGTGGGGGCCGATGCGTCATCGGTGAACGCATGTACGAAATCACCCGAAAGCCCGACCGAGCCGACGCTGATCGTGGCCGCACCGGTCAGCTTCTTGGCCCAGCCTGCGAGGTTCAGGCCTTCCTCGCCATCGATTTCGGGAAATTCCGGGGTCCAGAAGCGGCGTTGCGAACAATGGAAAAGATCGACGCCGGCTTCGGCCAGGGGGCAAAGCCAATCGGCCAATGCATCGGGCGTGGTGGCCAGCCGGGCCTTGAGATCCTGTTGCTTCCATTGGCTGATCCGCAGGATGATGGGAAAATCCTCCCCGACCGCCTTGCGGATTTCAGCGATGACTTCGGCCGCGAAGCGCGAACGCTCCTTCAACGTGGCGCCGCCCCAGCGGTCTTCGCGGTGATTGGTATCGGCCCAGAAGAATTGATCGACGAGATATCCGTGCGCGCCGTGCACCTCGACGCAATCGAAGCCGGTGTTCTTTGCATCCTCGGCGGCCCTGGCGAAGGCGGCGATGGTGTCGGCAATATCCTCTTCGGACATGGTGCGACCGCGCGGCACGCCTTCCTTGAAAAGGCCCGACGGGCTTTCGAAGGGGGCATCGGGTTCCCACTCCATCGAACTGCTCTTGCACGATCCGACATGCCAGATTTGCGGGCCGATCGCGCCGCCTGCTTCGTGCACCTTGGCGGTTACCTTTCGCCACCCGTCGAGCGATGGGCCGTAGAAGAACGGAATTTGGGGTTCGTTCCGGGATGCCGGCCGGTCCACGACCGTTCCTTCGGTCAGGATCAAACCCACGCCCCCCGCAGCGCGGCGACCGTAATAATCGACCTGCGGCTGGCCGGCGATACCGTCCTTGGCAAATCCACGCGTCATCGGTGCCATGACGATACGATTGGGCAGGGTCATCGACTTGACTGTGAATGGCGCGAACAGGATGTCCGTATTGCGGGCCATGGGCTGATACTCCTTTGCGTTTCGTGTCACGATCTGTGCACGCGGTCGCCTCGGAAACCCAACCACGGAATGTTTAGCCCGTCCTATTCATGAGGCTACCGCTTCGTGTTGTTCGGACGGCGATGTGGCGGTGCCTGATTGATCAAGGCGCACGCCT